>CAWBEG010000013.1:20000-223260 GCA_963787755.1 Vicinamibacterales bacterium | reverse complement strand
CCGCCGAGCAGAATCGCAAGATTCTGCAGCCCGAGCGCATCGCCAACATCATGGCGCACACGCCGATGGATCGGTTCGGCGAGGCGCGCGAGCTCATCGGCGCGACGCTGCTGCTCGCCAGCGACGCGGCCGGCTCCTTCATCACGGGCGAAGAGCTCATCGTCGACGGCGGCTTCCACGCCATGGCCATCTGATGCGCGCGATCAACCGGTTTCTTCTCGACAACAACATCCGCATCTCGCACAATCCCTGCATCAGTCCCGACTTCTGTCTCGACTGGCCGGCGCTGCGCGCGAAGCTGAGCGACAGCTCGGTGAAGGAGCGGCCCAACAGCCGCTTCGAGACCGCAGCGGGGCGTGGGTCGCTCCTCGAAGACGAGACGACGTGCGACTGCGCGTGGAAGCTGAGCCGCGCGACATGGACGGGCAGCGCGCGCTCGACGACGGCGTCGCGCTCGGCGACGGCAGCCATCGTCGTTTCCCGCGACGTGGGACAATCTGCTTCGATTGAAGAACGCGGTGCAGGAGCACGATCCCGGCTCGACGATCTTTCCGACGCCGGCGCGAATCTCGGCCGCAGCACGCTCGGCATCGGCGCGCGCTTCACGACGCTGCATTGGCCGGCGGTCGACTGGGCGATGAGCGCGCTGAACCTCGGCGTCACCGCCAACCAGAACAGCATTCCGCGCGAGCTCGTCTACGACGTCGACGCGATGCTCGAGGGCCGGCTCGACACGGTGCCGTTTCCGTTCATCGGCACGAGCGTGCCCGAAGGGCATCAGGGCCAGAGCGTCGAGGGCATGAGCCACGGCTGCGTGCTCGTCGAAGCTCAAGACCGGCTTTCATCGCGCGGCGCATCGCGTGGAGCTTCAACGCCGATCATCAGCCGATCGGCGGCAAGTTCGACGCGCGCGAAGACGCGCTGGTCCGCGGTTGCGTGCTGGCCAGCTACATCACCTTCGATCTCTCGCCGGAGCTCGCGCAGACGCAAGCGCCGGACGACGCGGCGGCGTGGGTGAAGGCGCACGTGCCCGCGGACCTGGTCGATCGCGTGCGCGCGCGCGTGGCGTCGGTCGGTCTCACCCTCAACGAAGCGGACTTCTCGAAGCTGCTCGCGTACGTCTGGCCGGCGCTCAGAAGATGAAGCGGCGCGACGACAAGTACCGCGCCGCGCGCGAGAAGGCCTTCACGACCGAGGCCGGCCGCGCAATACCTGCGCGAGCTCTCGATCGACGAGCTGCCGGGCCTGACGACCCCGGAAACGACCGCCGTGATGCTGTCGCTGTGCGAAGCGCTCGGCATGCGCATCAATTTCGTCGCGCCGGCGTTCGGCTTTCAGAAGAACACGCCGTATCCCGACAACGACGGCGCTGCGCGCGCTGATCGAGAAGCAGTGGGCCGTGTGCCGCGCGTTTGACGCGAGCATCGGCTTCCACTCCGGCTCGGGAAAATCGGCGGAGAACTATCAGGTGATGGGCGCGGTCACCGGCGGCCGTCTCGAGATCAAGACCAGCGGCCGCTACACGTACGAGATGGGCGTGGCGCTGTCGACTCGAAGAATCCGCAGGATGCGGCGCTGTGGCGCGACTGGTACCGCTTCACGCTCGACATGGCGCTGGCCGGCGCGTTCAGCAGCGATGCCGACCGAGCAGAAGATGGCGCGCACGTTCATCACGACGCGCTGGGCGTCGGCCCGGCGGACGCCGGCGCAGGACGATCTGTTCGACTCACCGGCGTCGTGCCGCGCGGCGCTCGAGGCGCTGCCGCCGAGCCCGGAACACATGTTCTTCTTCGAGTACAACTTCCTGTACGTGCTCGCCGCCGGCGGCCGCCCCGACAAGGCCGCGCTCGGCGATCACTCGCCCGCGGGTACGCACAGCGCGCGCGCTTCTACGCGATCAGCCACGAGGCGCGGCTCAACTTCGCGAAGGCGATCGCCGACTACATCGTCTTCCTGGCGGAGAACACCGGGCTCGCGAGCGCCAACCTGTGCGCGACGGCCGCCGCACGCCTCGAGCGCTACACGTCGCTCGAAGAGATGCTCGCGGACATCTAGCGCTCACAAATCGACGATGACTCGGAAGCCGCCGTACGCCATCCGCTTCATGTCGATCGGCATCGACTTCGGGTCCATCATGCTGCCAGCCGCGGGTCCTGCATCACCTTCCTGTTGATGCGATCGCGGTCGGCGCGCGATTTATAGACAATCCAGGAAAACACGACCGCTTCGCCGGTTTGGCTTTGGCGGCCTTCGTGAACGGCACGCCCATTTTCACTTTCAGATCGTCGCCGGCGCTCTCGACGTACTCGAGCGCACCGTGCTCCTTCCAGATTTTCCCAGCCTTCCGCGATATCTGGCGGTACGCAGCGAGCTTCCTCTTCGGAACGGCGAGCAGAAATCCATCGGCATAGCGCGGCATGTGGTATCCTCCTGATAGGGTCAAGGTGTAAGGGGTCAGGGGTAAGAGCTAAGGGCTTGGTGAACGGCGGCCAAGTCTCACCTGCATCCCGATCTGAAATGTGCGGCCGGGACCGAAATGCGTTCCGCTGAAGGGATTGCCGAAGTTGTACGCGAAGCGCTCGCCGGTGAGGTTGAGGATCGAGCCGCGCAGCGAGATTTCGCGTCGCCCGGCTCGCAACAGCCGCGCGCCAGCCATCACATCGAACAGCTGCCGCGGCCTCACGCGGCCGGTCTCGAAATCCACGAGCTCGCTGCCCGGCCGCTCCATCAGCTCGTCGAGCTCGTCCTCATCGACCTCGAGCGGCGTGCCGCTCTCGTAGCGTCCGCCGAACGACACCCAGAAGCCGCCGCGCGCGTGATCGTAGCTCGCGCCGAACGCGCCGACGTGGCGCTGATCGTGGTCGGGCGTAAACGCCGTGCCGTCGGCGATCTCGATGACTTCGTCTTCGAGGAACAGCCCTCCGGTCACCGGACCGAAATTGCACGACGCGCGAGTTCGTGTAGCTGAGATAGCCCGACACGCCGCGACGGCGCGGCAGTCGAGCCGCACGTCGACGCCGTCGGCCTCTCCGCGCGCGATCGCGTTCGGGACGATGATCGTCGTGCCGAACAGCACGTTCGGATCGCCCACGCTCTCGACGCGGCGGCGCCAGTACGCCACGTCGAGGCGCACGCCGCGCGCGAGCGTCTGATTGACGCCGACCTCGGTCGCCCATTGCCGCTCCGGCTCGAGCTCTTCGCCGCCGCCTGTCTCGTCGACGAACGGCGACAGCTCGCGCGCCTGCTCGGACGATCCCAGCAGCAGATTTTCCGCCTGCGGCGGCTGGAAGAACCGATCGACCGACGCCGCGGACGATCGTGCCGTGCCCGGCACGTGATACGCCGCGCCGAGCCGCGGACTCCACTGCGAGGACTCGACCAGCATGCGAGTGCGATCGACGCGGACGCCGAAATCGACCGTCAGGCCGCGGCCGAACTGAATCGAATCCTGGACATACAGCGCGAACAGCGTCGGCTTCGCGCGGCCGCCGAACACGAACGGATCGTCCTCGTCGTGCTCGAGCGCGCCTTCGCTGAGATCCGCTTCCTCGCCTTCGTCCTCATCGGTCACGAAGAACGAGAAGTCTTCGTGCAGGCTCAAGCGCGCGGCTTCGACGCCGGCCTTCAGCACGTGCTTGCCGCGATGATGCGTCACGCTGCCGAGCACGCCGGTGCGCCGCAGCGATCGATCGGCGCTGATGAACAGCGGCGTGTCGCGCTCGCTGCCGAGCAGCGCCGCCGATCCCGAGCGGTGGTAACCGGCGACCTGCGACACCGTGTTGCCCGACCACGCGCGCTGCCACGACGCCGTCTGCCAGGTCTGCAGATTCGTCTGCCGCTGGTCCTGGCCGGCTTCTTCCTGCTCTTCGTTGTGCGGCACGTCGAAGCTCGATCGGCTCGACGCCTCCGACAACCGACAGCGTGTTGGACGGCGACGCGAGCCAGTTGAACTCGGCGGTCGCGTTCGCGGCGTTGCCGCCGTTGTGGAGATTGTCGGGGTGAACGGGATCGAGAAACCGCGTCCGATCGCTGCCCCGAGAAGCCGAGCGTCAGCGCCGTCGACGGACTCAGCGGCCCTCCGAACACCGACGACCCCTGGCGCGTGGCGTCGCTGCCGGTCGTCGCCTGACGTTGCCGAGCCACGAGTCGCTCTTGCCGGTCGACGTCCGCACCTCGATGACGCCGCCCGACTTGAAGCCGAACTCCGGCGGCACGTGCCCGACGATCACGTTCACCGATTCGACCATTTCGGGATCGGGCGCGACGCCGTGCACGCTGTCCATCCGCTCGTACATCGGCACGCCGTCGACGACATAGAGAAACCCGTCGTCCACGCCGCGCGCGTGCATCAGGCCGTTGTCTTCGGTCGCCAATCCAGGCGTCGTCGCAATCGCATCCTGCAGTCCGCGGCTGCTGATGCGAATCGGCGCGCGCCGCACGGCGTCGCCCGCGAGCGTGGTCCGCGTCGTGGTCGTGACCGGCTGGTTCGTTTCGGCCGTCACGTTCACCTGTTCGGCGAGCGCGGCCGACAGCCTCAGCTCGAGCGTGATCGGCAGCGCATCGGCGACGGTCAGCGTCTGCACGATGGCTTCGAACGGCGGGGCTTCCGCCTTCAGCGAGTAGCTGCCGATCGCCACGTTCGTGAGACGGAACTGGCCGTTGACCGCGGTGACCGTCGTCACGGCGTTGCCGAGCTGATCGATCAGCGTGACTTGGGCGCTGCTGATGGAAGCGCCGTTCGGTCCGACGAGCGAGCCGACGATCGTTCCCTGCTGAAGCTGGGCGAACGCGGGAGACGCAAGAAGAAGAAGCCCGAGGCCTATGGCTACGACGACTTTCATGGCGTAGCCATAGGATACAAGGGGAAACAGAAGAGCAACGGGCGAAGAGCCGAGAGCTCTCTCAGCTCTCAGCTCTCGGCTCTTGCCACGCGCGGGGCGGTGGCGCGTGCGCCCCGCCGGAACCATTTCATCCAGCCCCACAGCATCGACGGCCGGAAGTCGTCGAGGAACGTGTAGACGACCGGCACGACCAGCAGCGACAGCAGCGTCGACGTGATCAGGCCGCCGATGACCGCGCGCGCCATCGGCGCGCGCATCTCGGCGCCCGCGCCGATCGCGAACGCCAGCGGCAGCATGCCGAAGATCATCGCGAGCGTCGTCATCACGATCGGCCGCAGACGCGTCGTGCCGGCCTGCAGCAGCGCCTGATGCCGCGACATCCCCTCGCGCCGCGCCTGGTTCGTGAAGTCCACGAGCAGGATCGCGTTCTTCGTGACGAGCCCCATCAGCATGATGAGGCCGATCATGCTCATGATGTTCAGCGTGTCGCGCGTGAAATACAGCATCACCGCCACGCCGACGAGCGACAGCGGCAGCGACAGCATGATCGCCAGCGGATGCGTGAACGATCCGAACTGCGACGCCAGAATCAGATAGATGAAGATGACCGCGAGCATCAGCGCCTGGAACATGTTCCTGAACATGATCTCCAGCTCTTCGGTGTCGCCGCCGGCGACGACGTCGTAGCCCGGAGGCATGCGCAGCTTCGCCGCGGCCGCGTTGATGTCGTTCGAC
Source organism: Vicinamibacterales bacterium (assembly GCA_963787755.1). Taxonomy (GTDB): domain Bacteria; phylum Acidobacteriota; class Vicinamibacteria; order Vicinamibacterales; family JAMQPK01; genus JAMQPK01. The sequence goes on along the minus strand of CAWBEG010000013.1, from coordinate 217,684 downwards.
AGCTCCTGCAGCGGCCGGCCGTCGGTATTCGCCGAGACGCGCACTTCGCGCACGAGGTCGCGCCGGCGGATCGACGAAGGCCCGGTCCCGGGATACACCGTCGCGACTTCGCTCAGCGGCTTCAGGATCTTGTCGCCGTTGTCGTCGTCCTTGTCCGTCGGCACCGTGAGCCGCGACAGATCTTCGGCGAAGCGCCGCTGATCGGCGCGCAGCCTGACGCGCACGTCGTGGTTGTCGCCGACGGAGTCCTGGATCGTCGTCGCCACCTGCCCACGACTCCCGCCTGCATCGTCGCCGCGATCATCGAGACGGGAATGCCGAGATCGCTCGCGCGCTGGCGATCGACGTTGACGCGCAGCTCCGGCTTCGATTTCTCGAGGCTGTTCTCGATGTCGGCCGCGCCGGGAATCTGGCGCATCGCCGCGACGAGCTCGCGCGACAGCCGATCGAGCTCGTCGATCTCGGTCCCGCGCACGCTGATCTGAATCGGCTTCTGGCCGAACGCGCCGGCCTCGGTCAGTCCGAACGTCAGCCCGGGCACCTGCTCGACCTTCTCGCGCGCGGCGCGCAGCACTTCGCTGAACGTGCCGCCTGAGTGCGGCTTCAGCTTCACGTAGGTCGGCGCCTTCGGTGACCGGCCGGTACTGCGAGCCGGCTTCGCCGATCGTCGTGTAGGTGTACTCGACGGCGGGCAGCTCGCGCAGCTTCGCGACCACCTGCCTGCGCGCGATCGCGCCGTCTCTCGCAGCGTCGCGCCCGGCGTCGCCTTGAACGCGACCTGATACTCGCCGCGGTTGTAGTCGGGCATGAAGTCGCCGCCCAGCATCGCGAGAATCGGGAACGCGCTGACGAACGCCGACGAGCGCGACCGCCGACACGACCCAGCGATGCCGCAGCGACCAGTCGAGCGTGCGCTCGTACGAGCCGTGCAGGCTGTCGAACCGGCGATTGAACCGCCTGCAGCACGCGGCCGACGAAGCCGCGCCGCCGATCCTCTTCGACGTCCGGGTCGTACCAGCGCGACGACAGCATCGGGTCGAGCGTGAAGCTGACGAACAGCGACACGAGCACGGCCGCCGCCACGGTGATGCCGAACTCGTAGAAGAACTGCCCGACCATCCCGCCCATGAACGCCACCGGGATGAACACCGCGATGATCGTGAACGTCGTCGCCATGACGGCGAGGCCGATCTCCGCCGTGCCTTCGCGCGCGGCGTCGAGGTGGTCCTTGCCCTTCTGCATGTGCCGGACGATGTTCTCGCGGACGACGATCGCGTCGTCGATCAGCATGCCGATCGCGAGCGACAGCCCCATCAGCGTCAGCACGTTCAGCGTGAAGCCGAACATCCGCATGGCGATGAACGCCGCGATGACCGAGATCGGCAGCGTGAGGCCGGTGATGACCGTCGAGCGCCACGAGTTGAGGAACAGGAACACGATGAAGACCGTCAGCAGGCCGCCGAGGACCAGCGTCACCTGCACGTCTTCGATCGACTCGCGGATGAACGTCGAGTCGTCGCGCACCATCTGCAGCGACACGCCGGGCGGCAGCTCGGGCTGCATCCTGGCGACGGCCTCGCGCACGCCGTCGGCGACGCCGACGGTGTTCGCGCCGGCCTGCTTCTGCACGTCGAGCGCGATGGCCGGCCGCTCGTTGACGAACGCGACGCTCGTCGCCTCTTCGACGCCGTCGATCACCTGCGCGACGTCGCGCACGAGAATGGTGCGGTCGCCAAGCTGCTTGACGGGAATGTTGCCGATCTGCGCGGCCGATCGTTCCTCGAGCGGCGACGCGCACCATCGCTTCCGTCGCGCCGCGATCGGCCGTCCCGACCGGCGCGTCGACGTTCTGCGTGCGCAGCGCATCGACCACCTGCACGAGCGAGAGGCCGTACGACTCGAGCCGCGTGCGATCGACGACGACCTGAATCTCGCGCTTCGCCTCGCCGACGAGGTTGACGGCGCCCACGCCCGGCACGTTCTCGAGCCGCCGCTTCACGAGCTTGTCGGCGATGTCCGACACGGCGCGCGGCGTCAGCGTCGGCGCGTTGACCGCGACCGACACGATCGGCGTCGACGCCGGATCGATGCGCAGAATGATCGGCTCGTCGATCTCGCGCGGCAGCTCGCCGCGGATCGCCGCCACCTTGCCGCGGATATCCTGCGACGCGTTCAGCGTCGGCACGCCGACGTTGAACTGCACGACGATGTTCGACAGGCCTTCCTGCGACGTCGATTCGATGTGCCGCACGCCTTCGACGGTGTTCACCGCTTCTTCGATGAACTTCGTCACGTCGCGCTCGACGGTCTCCGGCGACGCGCCGGTGTACCGCGTCGTGACCGTGACGACCGGGAACTCGACGTCGGGAAAGAGGTCGACCTTCAGCGCCTGATACGACGTGAGGCCGAGGACGGCCAGCGCCGCCATCATCATCGTGGCGAACACCGGCTGCTTGATTGAGAGATCGCTGAGAAACATGGCTTATGACCCCGCTTTGCCGTCCGCGCTCGACCTGCACCTGCGTGCCGGGCCCGAGCGCGCTCGGCGGATCGACGACGACGACCTCGCCGGCCTTCAGGCCGCTGGTCACCTGAACCGCGTCGGGCACCTCGACGCCAACCAGCACGTCGCGGCGCTCGGCCTTGTTGTTCACGACGACGAAGGTCTGCGCCTTCGTCGGATCGGATCCGTCGCGCAGCAGCGCCGCCGGCGGCACCGTCAGGCTGTCCGGCACGTCGCGCACCTTCACCTGCGCGCGCGCGAACAGCCCCGAGACGAGCTCCGGTCTGCCCGGAACGCGGATGATGACTTCGAACGAGCGGCTTCGCGCATCGACCTGCGGCGCGATGCGGTTCACTTCGCCTTCGGTCACGAAGCCCGGCAGCGCGTCGACGGTGACGACGACGCGTCTCGCCGACCTTCACCTTGCCGAAATCGCCCGACCCCACCGACGAGCGGAACTCGAACACCGAATCGTCGACGATCGTGTAGAGCGGCGTGCCGGCACTCGACGATCGTGCCGGCGTCGGCGTGACGCTTGGCGATGCGGCCGCTGATGGGCGCCGTGATCTGCGATCGGCCCAGCTGCCGCTCGGCGATCGCCAGCTCGCTGCGCGCCTGCGCGTGCGACGCTTCGGCCACCTGCACCGCGACCTGCGCGGACAGATGATCCTTGTCGGTGATGCCGCCGGTCTTCAGCAGGCTGTCGGCGCGATCCTTCTCCGCACGCGCGTGGGCGCGATTGGCCTCGGCCACGTCGAGATTCGCCTTCGCGCGATCGCGCGCGAGCCGGAAGTCGGCGTCGTCCAGCACGGCGAGCAGCTGACCGCGGGCCACGCGATCGCCTTCGTTCCTGAGCACCCGCTCGAGGCGCGCCGAGATCTCCGGGCACGACGGTGACCTCGGAGCGCGGATCGAGCGTGCCGGTCAGCGACAGCGTCTCGGCCAGGTCGCGCGTCTGCACGGTTGCCGTGCGCACCGGAATGCTGCGCTCGGTTTCGACCGCGGCCGGCGTTTCGGCCTCGGTCCCGCCGCACGCGGCGGTGCCGCAGCGACGGCCAATGCAAGGATCAGAAGATAAGTTGCGTGTGCATGTGTCTGCATCTTTGCTCTCTGCTCTCTGCTCTCTGCTCTATGCGTCAGTTCGTCTCGAGCGGATCCCTTCCCATCACAAACCGCAGCGACGGCGCGCGCATTCGCGTGCATGTACAGCGCCTGATTGCGGATGTTCTCGGCCTGCCGCAGCGCCTGCTGCGCGTCGACGACGTCGAGCTGCGTCGCCGCGCCGAGCTTGTAGTTCGCCTCGGTCATCTCGCTCGCCCGCCGCGCCTGCGCGACGTTGAGCTCGGCCGCCTGAATCGTGCGGTTCGCCAGCGCCAGCGCGTCGAACGCCGTCTGCACGTCGAGCCGCACCTGATTCTCGAGCGCCGCAATCTGCTGCGTCACGGTATTGCGCTGCGCGCGCGCCTGCGCCACGCGGCCGGCCGTGCGCCAGCCGTCGAAGAGCGGCACCTTCGACGTTGATCGCCGCCGACCAGCGCGAAAAGTCCGGGTTGAAGAGATTCTCGGGCCGCCGCACGGCGAAGCCGTACGAGCCGTTGAATTCGACGCTCGGCTTCGCGTCGCCGGCCGCGACATCGACCAGCAGGTCCTGCACGCGCTCCTGCGTCCGCAGCAGCTGCAGCTCGGGCCGCGCCGTCAGCGCTTCCTTCACCGCGTCGTCGAATTCGGCCGCGAACGGCACGACCGCCAGCGTGTCGGTGGGCACGACCGGCGTCGCTCGTCGGGCGCAGCATCACGGTGTTCAACGTCGCGCGCGCGCCGGACACTTCGTTCTCGGCGCGCATCGCCTCGGCGCGCGCGTTCTCGAGATCGACCTCGGCGCGCAGCACCTCGAGCTCGGTCGCCACGCCTGCCGCGCGCCGGTTGCGCGCGTAGTCGACGTGCGTCTGCTTCGACTGCACGTTCGCTCTGAATGACGCGCAGCTGCTCCATGGCGAACAGCAGCTGGTTGTAGGCGCGAATCGCGTCGAGCGCCGTCACCTGACGCGCGCGCTGCACGTCCTGCTCGCCCGCGCTGCGCGCGACGCGCGCCGCTTCGAGCGCCTTGCCCGAGCTTGAAGCTGAAAAGCGTCTGCCGGACATCGGCCGTCGTCGAGAAGGCGTTCGCCGGGCAGCGGGCGCAGCGCGTCGCGGAACTCCGGCGGAAACGCGTCGAAGTTCGGGCTGTTCAGCAGGCCCGGATCGCGCGACCGCATCGCGAGCGTGTTCCACGTGATGTCGGGCAGCGCGTCGGCTTTCGCTTCGACGATGCGGCCCTCGAGCAGCGCGACCTGCTCGAGGCTGAGCTTCACTGTCGGGTTCGACGCCAGCGCCTGTGCCACCGCGTCCGCGCGCGACAGCGGCTGGGCCGATGCGATGCCGGTGAAGAAGACACGAATGCTTGCGACGAAGAATGAGTGCCGTTCTCATAACGCTGCCAGTCATTTCCATCCGTCGAAAATCGTTTCGACGATCTCGTCGGCCAGCTCGGGCGTCAGCTCCGGCTTGCCCGCAATCACGAAGCCTGTCGCGGCCTCGCTGATCGCTCCCATCAGAATCAGCATCCGGGCATCGGTCGGCCCCGGCGCAATCTCGCCGCGCGCGACCGCCTTCTCGGCGGCCGCTGCCAGCACGCCGACGACGCCGTCGTAGAACTGCGTGCAGCTCTCGGTCTGCGGCAGCGCCGTGCCGGGCGGCGCCCAGATGACGCTGTGCATGAAGCGCCAGAACAGCGGCTTGCTGCTCGCGCTCTCGAACACCGACCGCGCCAGCACCTTCACGCGGTCCTCGAACGAGCCGGGCGTCGTCCAGCGCCGCGTCCACCATCGCGCGGTACTGCCGGAATCCCGTGTTGACCAGCGCCTGCAAGCACGCCGTCCTTGCTTCCAAAGAAGTGATAGAGCGTCGGCTTGGTGATGCCGGCGGCTTCGCAGATCTCCCGCACCGCAGTCGCGTCGTAGCCCTTGACGGCGAAGAGATCGAGGGCGGTGCTGAGGATTCGCTCCGCGGATGTTGCCTGCTGGACGTCTATGACTTTGTTCATGTTGCTGGTGAACACCATTCGGGAAGCAGCCGATTATACCTACCGGTAAATACACGTGATTAGACGGCGGGAGCTCGAATCGAGTTCCCGCGCCTCACTTTCGTGTAACTCGTTCTGTTTAAGGTTTTTGTGGCTGTGGAAGGAGGAACGACATGCCGCCGGCGAGCGAGACTCCGCCGGGTCCCATGGCTGAGGGCATGAACGTCTGGCCGAGCCCGACGAAGATGCCGCTTGTCGCCGTCAGGCCGAGCGACGCCCCGATGCCGAGCGATGTCTGATGCGTGCCTGCGCGCGCGTATGACTGGCCGAACGTGCCGCTGATGAAGACGCGCGAGCTGATCGGGATATCCGCGCCGACGGTTGCGAAGATCGATCCGCGCGAGAAATAACCCGCCGATCCGTAAATGCGCGAGTCGCCGCGGCGTGCTTCGAGATTGACCGGAAGCGCCCATCCGACTTGCGCCTCGCTGCCGGGCGAGAATTCGAGCAGCGGCGTCACCGCGACGCCGATCGCATTCGGCGCGTCGCAACGGATCGGCGATGAGAAACTTTCCGTAGAGCGAGAAACTGCCGAATCCGTTTTCGGAAATCCCTTCGGCATCGCGGAAATGGTAGAACGAGGCGCCGCCGCCCGCCTGCAGACGCGGTGTGATACCGACGGCGGCGCTGACGACCGGCGCGTCGATCTGTCTGTTGCTGTCTCCGCGCCAGTATCCCGTCGCAAGCCCGACCCACACATCCCCCGGCGCCACGATCGATGCATCGTCGAGCCACGATCCGTAGTAGATGACCGAGTTTGCAGATGCGGCGGGAGCGCTGGTCGACGTCGTCGCTGTCACCGGAGACGCGAGGCCGCTTTGCGACGCGCGCGAAGAGCGATCGAGGACGTGCTCGAGCTCGGCGTCGAACTCTTCGACGCTTGTCTTTCGTTTGTCCGGGAGCGGTCTCGCTCCGGCCCTGCGCGAATGCAGGGCCGGCAGCGCACAGACACTGAATACGAACGCGACGAGCAACCTTAGTTGCTGTCACGGGCTGCGTCGCAGATCAACGATTGGCGGCGTCTTCCGCTTTCTTTACTTCGTTCTGGATTTTCGTCGACGACAAGGTTCCCGGCGCTGTCGTCGTCGTGCCCTTGAGCGACTGAATCGCCTGCCCGAGCGACATCGGGGTCGTCGTCGGCACTGTGGTGCCAGGCGTGGCACCCGGCGCAAGGCCCGTCATCGCCGCCTTGAGATCGGCGAACGGAATACCCAGGTTGTTCGAGACGTGCACTGCCGCGACGAATTGGCCCCAGTTCTTGAATCCCTGCGATGCGTCCTGAATATTCGTGCCGGCAGGCAGCAGCGTCAGCAGCCGCGCTTCGAGCTTCGGGTTCTTCACTGTTGCGTCGTCGGCGTCGTTGGCGTCACGACCGTCGTGGTCGTCGTCGTCGGATCGTGCCCGACTTCCGCGCAGCCTTCGTTTCAGCCTTCGCGGCGCGGGTTTCCGCTTTCGCCGGTGCGTTTTCGCTGCGCGCGTCTCCGTCTTCACGACGCGTGTCTCGGCTTTGGCACGTCTTCGCGGGCTTTGCCGGCGCTTGCTTTCGGGCCGCTGACGGTGGTCTTCTTCGCCTGGCCGTTGCCTCGACCTTGCGCGATAGACGCCGACGCGCTCAGCGCAAAGATCATGGCGACCGAATATGGTGACAAGTTTCATCGTTCCTCCTTGGATGACCGGGGTGTGCCAGGCAGGTATGTATCAACCAGCGTACCAGGCTGGGCGGCGTTGTTTCAATCACTTAGGGGCCGGTTCGGGGACCCGAGACGGAAAATTTTACCGGGCGCGGACGCCTGTACTGTAGGTGGCGATCACAACTTCCGGGTCTGTCCTGAAAAGGAGAACGCGCGCTCGAAAACCCGCCCTGCGCCTCTGATTGACTTGGCACGTACCCTGCTTTAAACAGTGATTATGCTTCAACGATTCAATCACCATGCTTCCACACGCGCAGCCGCTACGGTCGTCGCGCTGTTCACGTCGGTCTCGCTCGTCTTCGGCCAGACGAAGATTGTTGCGCCCGAAAACAAATACAGGTCGAAGAGGACGTGAAGGCCGGCCGCGAGGCAGCTCGCGAAGTCGAGCAGCAGCTTCCGATCCTTCGTGATGACGGCGTCGACGACTACGTCGAGCGGGTGGGCCAGCGGCTCGCGCAGGCCATCCCCGCCGAATTCCAGCATCGCGAGTTCCGCTACTCGTTCGATGTCGTCAACGTCAGCGACCTGAACGCGTTCGCGCTGCCGGGCGGCCCGATGTACATCAATCGCGGCATGATGCAGGCGGCGAAGAACGAAGGCGAAGTGGCCGGCGTGCTCGCGCACGAAATCAGCCACGTGGCGCTGCGTCACGGCACCGCGCAGGCGGGCAAGGCCACACCATATCAGGTGGGCTCGATTCTTGGACAGATCGCAGGTGCGATTCTCGGCGGCGTGGCAGGCCAGGCCATTTCGCTCGGGTCAGCCAGTTCGGCTTCGGCACGGCGTTCCTGAAGTACGGCCGCGAATACGAGCGGCAGGCCGACTTGCTTGGCGCGCAGATCATGGCGCGTGCGGGTTACGACCCGCGCGACATGGCGAACATGTTCCAGACGATCCAGGCCAAGGGCGGCGGAAGCGGCGGCCCCGAATGGATGAGCAGCCATCCGAACCCCGGCAATCGCTACGAGGCGATAACCAGGAAGTCGGCGCAGCTCCGCGTGACGAACCCGGTTCGGAACACGGCCGAGTTCACGCAAGTGAAGTCGCGCCTGCAGCGCATGGCGCCGGCGCCGACGACCGAACAGGTGATGAAGCAGGGTGGCGGCGGCAATCGGCGCACCGGCCGCGACGACGGGGTTATCCCGCGGGTCAGGTCGGCCAGGTCGAGCCGCCCTCTGGCCGGTATCAGACCTTCGACGGCGGCAACCTCTTCCGCCTCGCGGTGCCGTCGAACTGGCGCGAGCTGCAGGGCGACAACTCGGTGACGTTTGCGCCCGAGGGCGGCTACGGCGACTATCAGGGGCAGAGCGTCTTCACGCACGGCCTGCAGGTCGGCATGGAGGCCAGCAACGCGCGCAATCTTCGCACGGCGACCAGACAGCTGATGCAGAGGCTTGCGCAGAGCAACCCGAGCCTTCGCCAGAACGGCAGCTTCCAGAACGTCATTCGCAGGACGGCGAGGCCTGGCGACGGTGCTGACGCAACGTGTCTGACGTCACGCGCCAGCCGGAGCGCATCGCGCTGTATACGACGCAGCTGAACGATGGCAGCTTGTTCTTTGTGGTGGGCGTCGCGCCCGCGCGCGAGTTCAACCAGTATCGGCAGATCTTCAATCGCTCGGTGCAGTCGCTGCAGCTGAACGACGGGTATCGGAACTCGCGGTTCTGACGCGGATCGGTTAACTAGAGGATGTGTCGATCTACGGATCTTGCGATCTCTACGGTGCCTTCAGCCTTCCCATTGGCTTGCCAACCGAAGCTCGCGATCCAGTGGCGAGCAAGCGAGCGAAGGTTGGCGGAGAGAGAGGGATTCGAACCCCCGGAACCCTTTCGGGTTCAGTGGTTTTCAAGACCACCGCCATCGACCACTCGGCCATCTCTCCGTATTCGAAGAATTCTAATCCCGTAGAGTTTATCGCGGCCTTCGCTATTGCGGCGAACGCGCTGATCGTGCGCAGTTCTGTAATGTGCCGCTCGGATTTGAACCCATTCTCCACGTCGGACGTTGATATGAAGCCGTGTCCCGCGTGGATTCGATCGGCGTCGGTCTTGCAGCCGCGCATGGGTCGTCGACACTAACCCGGAGAACAGAATGGCAACCTGCATCGGTCAAACGGTCTTCCTCAAAGGCACACTCAGCGCTTCCGAGGACATCAGAATCGCCGGTCGCGTTGAAGGTCAAATCCATCTCCACGAACACGTCTTGACCGTACAGCCGACCGGGGAGCTCATGGCTGGTGTCTTGGCCAGATCAGTCATCGTCGAAGGGGCGGTTCGCGGAGACATCACGGCGGGCCAGAACATTGCGCTTCAGAACACTTCGTCCGTGACCGGGAAAATTGCGGCGCCGAGAATTGCGATCTCTGAGGGCGCCGATTTCAACGGCAGGGTTGAGACCTCCCTTCCCAGGGGTTAGGCGAGAGAACGTCGAAGCTCGCGTCCATGTTATCTTCCTTCCGATGTCGTCGCGTACGACGCATCCCCTGGAGGTTTCCATGACGCGTAAAGCCCTCATGTTCGCTGGTCTTCTTGCCCTTTCGACCAGCGTGTTCGCTCAATCGCCTGACATCGACACGCCGCTGCTCGCCGCGCCGGCCAATCAGCGCGAGGGGGCGACGGTCATCAAGTGGAAGCCCGATTTCACGTACGACACGCTGCGGAAGGGCACGAACCGTCTGGTCTGCTACGACCGTTCGGGACAGCCCGGTCAGCAGCCGTTCTCGCTCGAGTGCACCAGCATCGCCAATCTCGACCGCGTTGCGCAGAACATGAAGTTCGAAGCGAAGGGCGACAAGAAGCAGGCGCTGCTCGATGCGGCGGAAAAGGACGGAACCCGCGTGAAGCCAGAGTTCGGCTCGGTGTTCTATAACCTTGGCGGCGCCGACCGGGAGCGCGCTCGAGCGCACACCACCGTCGCGGTACCAGGCGCCACGGCGCAGTCGATGGGTCTGCCCGACAACAACAAGCAGGGCGGAGCGTGGATCATGAACGCGGGCACGTCGACCGCGCACATCATGATTCCTGGACACTAGAAGTCTCCTCAACCGGCGCTCCTTCTGTTGAGCCTGAACCCAGCCGTATCGCGCATCTGTACCCAAAAGGGGTTACCCCGATGCGAGAGATGGCTCAGGTGCTCGCGCTCCTCATCATCTCCACTCCGGCTGCGGCTCAATGGACTGCTGTCGAGGTTGGTGTGGATATCAGTCGCGGGTGCATCGGCGACTCGAGCGGGTTCTGTGGCGACGAAACCGGGACGCTGCGGGCCGCGCGGGCAACCGCGTGGATTGACGAGCGCGTCGAAATCGGGGTGCGCCTCGCGGTTTTGCCGCTCGAGGACTGGCACTATTCAGTGGAGCATGACTCTCGATTCGATCAGGCCAACGATCCGGCGATTCGAGCGCTTGCGGGAATCGACGTCGCCGTCCGGGAACGCAGCCGGCGCATCCTCAATGCGGAAGCGACCTACCATTTCGCGCGAGGACGCCCGGTTCGCGCGTTCGTTGGCGGCGGGTTTGGTCAACTCAGCAATCGCGGAGTGCAGACCTGCGCCCCAGCGGGGTGCGAGCTCCTGATGTCGATCCTTTCGTCGCCGGTCGGCCGCCACGGCCGCGCGCTCTCCAACATGACGATCATCGCCGGGGTATCGGGACGAATCACCAGCCGGCTGCACGTGCGCGGAGGGGTACGCTTGCATAACCTGGCAGGAGAGGGGTTGTCGACCGCAGAGACGTTCGTCGGAACGAGCTATCGATTCCCGTTCTAACCGTCCAACGAACCCTGCCGGGCTCATGTAAGATCCCGGCCATGGGCCTATTTGCTCTCGACCCTGCTTCTGGCCGCCGCCTTTCAAGTTCAGAGCTCGACTCAGGTCCCGAACGCGACTCAGGCCGGGCGCTTTCATGTCGAGCACCCCACGCTCCTGAACGTGGGCTTCGAATGGGCGATCACCGGCGACGCGAACCGGAACGCGAGCGTCACGGTGCAGTTCCGCGCCGTCGGCGAATCGGCATGGCGCAACGCGCTGCCGCTGGTGCGCATCGGCGGCGAGAACATTTACCGCCGGCGCGAAAATCTCGACTACACCGTTCCCGATGGCTTCGCCGGCTGCATCCTGAATCTCACACCGGGCACCGAGTACGAGTGCCGGTTCCAGCTCGACCGACCCCGACGGCGCCACCGGCGAGACGACCCACGTCGTCAGGGTGACGACGCGCACCGAGCCGCATGCCGTCAAAGGAAGGCCGCACGCTTCACGTCTACCCGCCCGACTATCAGGGCCAGAGGCATCGAGCCCAGCTTCACCAGCGTTCTTCAGGCCTACTACGGCGCCGGGCTGGGCGACTGGAGCGTCGTCTGGGAGCGGCGCGCGCAACCGGGCGACACCATCCTCGTTCACGCCGGCCTCTACAAACCCGAGCGGTTCAATTACGTCGACCCGATGATGACGCCGTTCGATGGCTCGATGTCGCTGACGCTCAAGGGCACGAAAGAGAAGCCCATCACGATCAAGGCGGCCGGCGACGGCGAAGTGATCTTCGACGGCGACGGCAACCACCGGCTGTTCGACGTCATGGCCTCGAGCTATCACATCTTCGACGGGCTGACGTTCCGCAACACCGACGTGGCCATCTTCGCCGGGCAGAAAGAAGTGCTCGGCGCGGTCGGACTGACGGTGAAGAACTGCCGCTTCGAAAACGTGGGCTTCGGCGTCTGGACCGAGTACGCCGGCTCCAGCGACTTCTACATCGCCGACAACCTGTTCCTCGGCCGCGACGACCGCTTCCGGCTCGTCGGCTGGACCGGTCCGCTGTGGGCCAGCGCGGGCCCCTACGGCTCGCATCTGCTGACGAGCTACTACGCCGTCAAAGTCTACGGGCCCGGCCACGTCATCGCCCACAACGCGATCGCCTACTTCCACGACGGCATCGGCATCTCCACCTACGGCACGCCCGAACAGGATCCCGAGCGCCGCGCCTCGTCGATCGACATCTACAACAACGACATGCACATGATGGGCGACGACTTCGTCGAGACCGATGGCGGCGTCCACAACGTCCGCGTCTTCAACAACCGCGGCGTCAACGCCGCCCACGGCGGCTACAGCGCACAGCCCGTGTTCGGCGGGCCGATCTACTTCATCCGCAACATCCTCTATCACGTGCCCAGCGGCGTGGCGTTCAAGTTCTGCGCGAAGCCGGCGGGCCTGTTCGTCTACCACAACACCATCATCGGCGAGCACATCGTCGGCGACCCGTCGGCCAACATGCACTTCCGCAACAACCTGTTCCTCGGCCGCGACACTCCCGGCCGCGGCATCCTGCCGGCTGCGAATGCGACCGACGATTTCAGCACCGACTACAACGGCTTCCGCCCGAACAAAGGCGTGAAAGACCAATACGCGTTTCTGGGCCCGAAGAAAGGTCAGCGGCTGTACGAGCCGACAGACCGATGACTGGAAGATGTTCGCGACGCTGTCGGATCTGCGGGCGGCCACAGGCCAGGAGACGCACAGCGTCGAAGTCGATTTCGACATCTTCGAGAAACTGACTCCTCCCGACCCGGCTCAGCGTCACGCGGTCTATCACGCGATGGATCTGAACTTCGCGCTGAAGCCGACGAGCAAGGCCGTGGACGCGGGCGTCATCGTTCCGACCGTCAATGACGTGTTCAAGGGCAAGGCCCCGGACCTGGGCGCGCTGGAAGTGGGCGCACCTCCACCTCGGTACGGTCCACGGTGGCTGACCTGGCAGCCGTTCTACCGATAAGAACCGTGTAAGGAAAAACGGCTTATTCGTTTTTCGCTCTTCGTTTTTCGTTTTTCGTTAGTTCGTCGTCCCCGTGCCTGTCAGCCACTGCGGCTGCGTGAAGCCGCCGTTGCCTGCGATATCCCACATTGAGAACCGCACCCACTTCTTGCCGGCGGCATTGAACGGAAGCGAGAGCTTCTTCGTTCCGAACGCCTGCATGTCGGTCGCGGAGATCACTTGTTTGCTGACGGTCTTCCCGTCGCCCGTGACGATCTCCATGAACGCCATCGGGAACGTCCATTCGACGTCAGCGGTGATTGTCCGCTGCGTGCCGGTGCCGCTGACCGCGTAGTTCTTGATGAGAATCTCGCCGGTGCTCACGAAGAAATTGCCGTCGCGCATCGCCTTCAGCACCGGACTCCAGTCCTGATCGGGCCCCGGCACTGTGTCGAGCTTCAGGTAGTTGACCGGGAAGTTCGCGTACGTGTCGTCTTCCGGGCTCTTGCGGTACGTGTCGATGTCGGCGATGACGAACTTCGGGCCGATGCCCGTGCCGGCGTTCATGTTGTTCATCGTGTCGACGGCGTCGAAGCAGCGCCACGCGCACATCGTCGCCTCGGAGTTGTCCTGCCCCATGCCCGGCTTGAACGCCACGCCGAGGTACCGATCGCTCTTCAGATATTTCGTGCCCCACGTCGCGTCCGGGAAGCCGGCCGTCGACTTCGTGCGCGGGTGCGCGTGATACCAGTACCCGCCCTCGGCATCGAGGAGTTGCTGCACTTCTCCGCGTTGCCCGTGTGGTAGACCTTGCCGTACGTCGGATCGTTTTCTTCGAACGGCAGCGGCGTGTCGCGGCTCCGGGAGCGGCGCCGCGGCCGCCGCCGATCGAGCCCGGCTTCGACCAGAACACGTTTTTCGGCCACATGATGTTGTAATGCCCGCCGAACGCCACGCTCGGCTCCTCCCACGGCACCACCAGGAAGTCCTTGTCCGAGAGACGCCGCGACGCTTCCGCGTAGTCCTTCTGATCGCTGAAGCGCAGCGGACCGTGATCGTTGGCCGCAAGGCTATCGGCGTGGAAATCGCTCAAGCCGATCACGTTGAGGCCGATCGCCTTCATCGCCATCAGATCCTGCAGCGGCGTGTCGAATCCGCCGACGCGCATCCGGTCGACGACGCGAAGATGGAAGTGGTTGACGAACGTCTTGTAGCCCGGAACCGGCCTTGAAGACGTCGTCATGCGTGAACGCCAGCGCAGCCTGCCGGGTCGCTTCGGCTGACTCCGGGCTCGACGTAGAAGAACATCGCATCTTCTGCCACGTGCCAGGCGGCGCGTTGTAGAGCGCGTAGTTCTGCTCGTATTGCGGGAACGTGTCGGATTCGGCTTCGGGCATCGTGACGCCGATGCTGTAAGTGCCGCCGCCGTCGTTGCGATAGAAGACGTACCCGAGGTTCACGTCCACTTCGCGCGTGAAGAAGAACGTATGCGGCGGCGGGAACGTCGCGATCGAACCGCGCGGGCCCTCAGCCAGCAGCAATCGATTGGACGCGCGGATGGCCGAAAGTCCGATCGCCTTGGGCCCGCCGAACTGATGCTGTTGCGGATGTCCGCCGGTGTCGCGCCAGGTCACCCGCGGCATCGTCGCCGTCGAGAATCCCTTCAGACCCGCGTCGTACTTGTAGGCCACTGAGGGTTCGTTGGTCCGCGCGATGGCGTCCATCTGAAGGAGGTTCGTCCCGCGATACACCGTGAACCGCAGGTTGCCGTCGAAGATGCCGAGCTTCATACCTGGGAACGTCACCGCGAGGCTGGCGCCGTCGCTCTTGACCTCGCACGATGAGGCCGAGAACGCGGAGACGCCGCGGCGGATTTCTTCCTTCGTCCGCGGCAGACGGAATGCCGCGGCCGCCAGTGAAGCCGGGCGGGTTGGGATTCGGGTTGTAAGCCGGGTCTGCCGCGCGAGCCCGACTGCAGAGCTGCAACCTGCTCGGGAATGGTGCCGCCTTGTCCCATAGCCTGCGTCTGGGCCGGAGCGCCTGCACCGCCGCCTGCACCTTCGCCTCGCCCGCCGCCGCGACCGCCCGCCGGTGCCGGGTAGTATCCGGGCACGCTGAGCGGCGCGTCCCAGAAGGCGTACCACTTGTATTTCTCCATCAGCTCGGGTGTGACGTCGATGCCGAGGCTGGCAAATGCGTTCGCCTGGTCGTTCGACATGCGGCGCCGGCCTGTCGTCACCTGGTACTCAGGCGTCAGGTTCTGGCCGAGCATGGCCCACTCGCCGCCGCCGCGGCGCACCGACAGGTCGCGAATCGTCGGCGTGCCGCCGTCGATCGCAAACCGCGCGCGCAACTGGGATGTGCCCTGGCCATTCCACGAGACGGTCAGCACACTTCCGTCGAGCGCGGTGGTGAGTCCCGTGCTCGCCTTGTACTGAGTGAGGTCGCAATTGAGCGCCGGTGCAGCCTGATTCGCGGCGCTGACCTCGGACGACACTGGAGAGACGATGAGCGCGCCGACGACAGCGGACACGGCACCGAGCGACAACACCAAGCTCGTATTTCTCATGAATGGCCTCCTGAACGTGAGCGGCTAGTGTAACCGGGAGTCAATGGGGCCGTCGGAATCGATACGATCTGCGACATACTTCCCGGACGTGAACGGCGCTCTCTGGGTCCTGCTGCTGAGCGGCTTTCTGGGTTTTCGCGTGGGAATGCTCGGGTTTCCCGACTGGCAGGTCGCGGTGGAGACCGCGCAGGTCGTAGCCGGGCTCGTCACCTACCCGCCCGACAACATTTTCTACATCTATCACACGCGACTATGGACGGCTCTGCACCAGGTTCTCGCGCTCGCACTGCGCGCGGGCGTCGAGCGAGCTCACGCTTTCGCTCGTCGTCAGCGGCGTGCAAGGGATGCTGACGTTTCAGGCGCTCGCACTGTTCGTCTACGCGCTCAGCCGGGACGTCCTTCTCGCCATCGGCGCCGCAGCGCTCATCTTCTTCACGCGTTCCGCCGAGTACGGCACCGTCTATCCGCTCTTTCTGCTGGGCACCGAGCACACCTACGGCGTCATAGGCCTTTCGACGGGCGTGCTCGACCGTCGCATTTCTCGGCGCGGGCTGGTATCGCACAGGTGCCCTCCTGCTTGGTATCGCGCCGTGCATCCATCCAGCGCTTGGCTCGTGGACCGGCGCGATCGTTGCGCTTGCCGTGCTTTCGGACTTCCGCCGGCTGCGCGTCGAGCTGCGCCCGGCGCTGCCGTGGTTTCTTGCGGGCTGTGGTGTCACGCTCGTCAGCCTGCTGATTCAGTTCGCCCTCTCGCCGGACACCCCGGCAGGAATGACGCGGCTGTCTCCCAACGATTTCTCGACGTTCATCAGGCTGTGGGATGGTCACCGCGCTGCCGTCAACATCTGGCACAACGGCGTGATGCTGAACGTCGCGTCGCTGGTGGTCGCGACAGTCTGGCTCCTTATGGTCCGGCTCAAGCCGGACACTACCGGCGAATTGCCGGGTTCGGGGCATCTGCTGCTGCGAATCACTGCCGCGGGTTCGCTGCTTGCGCTCGCGATGATTCCAGTCTCGTGGATTCCGCCCGAGCGGCTGCCGGCGGCGCTCCTCGTCCTGATGCCAGGGCGATACCTCAACTTCGGCGCGATGACGTTCGTCGCGCTGCTAGTCGGACTCCTGGGCAGCCGCCGCCAGCTCTGGAGCCGCCTGGTGCTGCTCTTCCTGACGTGCGGTCTGCTCGCCGGCGATCACAGCATGCTGTGGGAGTTCCTCGAGCATCATCACCACGTTCTCTATCAGAGCCACATCACGGCCGCTTGCAGATTGTGTGGATCGCGACGGCCGCGCTGTTAGCCGGCGCCGCATGGAAGAGCAGAGAGCAAAGAGCAGAGAGCAAAGAGGCGTTGCGCCCACTGCACCCATCGCACCCATTGCACCCGTTGCACCTATCGCACCTGTTCTTGCTCGCCCTCGTCGTGCTGATGACTCTGCATCAACACGCCGATCAATCGGGCGCGCATTTCGCCGATCGCACCAACGACGTGTTCTTCGCCGACATCGCCGCGCGCCCCGGCGTGCTGCTCGTTGCAGGCGACCTGCACCTTATTCAGTTGCGCACGCGGCGGCCGGTCCTCCTCGACACAGGCGCGCTCGACACGGTGATGTATTCGCTCGAAACGGGCGCCGCCATGCAGCGGATGCTGCGCGAGATCTACGGCCTCGATCTCTTCAATCCGCCCCCCGACGCCGTCGGCGCCGGCCGCATTCCCGCGCTCTCGCACCGCGAAACCTGGGAAAGCTACTCGCCGGAAACGTGGCGCGCGATCGGCCGCGATTTCGGCGTCACGCAGGTGCTCGCGTACGCCGACTGGGCATTGCAGCTCCCGGTGGCGTCGCAGAGCCGCCGGCTGCTGCTCTATGACATTCCCGAGCGATAAAGCTGTTATTCTTTCGGCACTGCGCGCATGATCATCAGCCGGACACCGTTTCGGATCTCATTCTTCGGGGGCGGAACGGACTATCCAGAGTGGTATGGCGAGCATGGCGGCGCCGTGCTGGCGACCACCATCGACAAGTACTGCTACATCAGCGTCCGCGAGCTGCCTCCGTTCTTCGACCATCGCTTTCGTGTCGTCTACTCCATTGTCGAGAACGTCAAGGAGATCGGCGAGATTCAGCATCCCGCGGTACGCGGCGTGCTCGAGTGGCTCAAGGTCGGCCGGGGGCTCGAGATTCACCATGACGGCGATCTGCCGGCGCGATCGGGCCTCGGATCGAGCTCGGCATTCACCGTGGGACTCATCAATGCCGTTCATGCGCTCGACGGCCGCCACATCGCGAAGGAGACGCTCGCGAACGAGGCGATTCACGTCGAGCAGTGCGTGCTTCGCGAGCGTGTCGGGCTTCAGGATCAGGTGTCCGCCGCATTTGGCGGCTTCAATCACATCGCGATCGCGCAGAATGGAACCTACAGCGTCACGCCGATGGTGCTGCCGCCAGATCGGCTGCATGCGCTGCAGAGCCATCTGATGCTCGTCTTCACCGGCATCTCGCGAACAGCGAATGAAGTCGCAGAGACCGTCGTCACGAACATGAAGTACAAGGCGGCCGACATGAGGACGCTGCAGCAGATGGTGGATCAGGCGATCCACATCGTGTCGTCGGCGACGACCGACCTCGTCGAATTCGGCCAGCTCCTGAAGCAGGCGTGGCAGCTCAAGCGGTCGCTCTCGGATCGCGTCACGAACGCGACTGTCGATCAACTTCTCGATGCAGCCATGCATGCCGGCGCGGTCGGCGGCAAGCTGCTAGGCGCGGGCGGCGGCGGGTTCATGCTGCTGTTCGTGCGGCCGCACGATCAGGATAACGTTCGCGCTGCGCTCGGGAATCTCATCACCGTGCCGTTCAAATTCGACATGTCGGGCGGGCGCATCGTGCTGTATCAGCCCAACGGCCTATGACGATCCGCTATCCCTATAAAGGCCAGGGGCTCGCGGGATTCGATCGCGTCTCACATGCGCATTCCACGGAGCAACTCGTCGCGTGGTATCGCGCGATGCTGCGGATCCGCCGAATCGAGGAGGAGATCGAGCGCCGCTATCACCAGGATCAGATGAAGACGCCGATTCACCTGGTCATCGGCCAGGAGGCGGCGGCGGTCGGATGCTGCGCAGCGCTTCGCAAGACCGACCTCGTCTACACCAGCCATCGCACGCACGGCGCGTATCTCGCCAAAGGCGGCGATCTCGGGCGCATGCTGTGCGAGATGCATTGCCGCATCAACGGCTGCGTCGGCTCGCGCGGCGGATCGATGCACCTCATCGACAAGTCGGTCGGCATGGCGGGCACCTCCGCGATCGTCGGGGGCGCGGTCCCGATCGCCACCGGCGCGGCGCTCGCCGCAAAGATGAAGCAGGACGATCGCGTCGTCGTGGTGTTCATTGGCGATGCGACGACAGAAGAAGGCGTGACGGCCGAAAGCCTCAACTTTGCGGCGCTGAAGAAGCTGCCGGTGATCTTCTTCTGCGAGAACAATTTCTATTCGGTGCAGTCGCCGCTCGCGACTCGCCAGCCTGCGCGCGACATCCGTGCCTGGGCCGAGGCGCACGGGATGCCGGCCGTGTCGGTCGACGGCGTCAACGTCCTGGCCGTGCACGATGCCGTCCGCGACGCGGTCGCGCGCGCGCGAGCCGGCGACGGACCGACGTTCATCGAAGTCGCGGTCTATCGGTTCCGCGCGCACGGCGGCGCCGGCGACGACAGCAAGACCGGCTATCGAACCGAAGCCGAACGAATCGCGTGGGAGGCGGTCGATCCGCTTCCGCTGTTCGGCGAGTACCTGACGCGCTCGGCAAAGCTCGACGCGGCAGCCATCCAGACAATGGAACGCGAGATCGCCGCGGAGATCGCCGACGCGTTCGAGCTCGCGCTCGCGAGCCCGAATCCGACCGAAGAGGATCTCTATCGCCATGTCTACGCCGATTAACGCATGCCTTGGGATGAAGGACTAGTTAATTCGCTCGTCTACGATCGCCCGGACCCGAGCGAGGGGCGCGTGGTGTCGTACGTCCGCGCGGTCAACGAGGCGCTGGCGATCGCGCTCGAGCAGGATCCGAGCGTCTTTGTCCTCGGCCAGGGTGTCGACGATCCGACGGCGATGTTCGGGACGACGAAAGATCTGGCTGCGCGCTTCGGCGCCGATCGCGTGTTCGATACGCCGCTCTCGGAAGAATCGATGATGGGCGTGTCCACGGGCGCCGCCATGAACGGCATGCGCCCCGTGTTCATGCACAACCGCCCCGACTTCGTGCTGCTCGCGTTCAACCAGCTCGTGACGCACGCGTCGAAATTTCATTTCATGGACAACGGCCAGACGACCGTGCCGATGGTCGTCTGGGCCGCGATCGGCCGCGGCTGGGGATCGGGCGCGCAGCATTCGCAGGCGATCCACGGCATGCTGCTCGGCGTGCCGGGTCTGAAGATCGTGATGCCGAGCACGCCGTACGATGCGAAGGGCCTGCTGCTGTCGGCGATTCTCGACAACAACCCGGTGTGCGTGTTCGAGCATCGGTGGCTCATGAAGAAGGACGGCGTCGTGCCCGAAGGCGCGTATCGCGTGCCGATCGGCAAAGGCATCTACCGGCGCCGCGGCCGCGACCTCACGATCGTCGGCGCGTCGCACGCAATCGAGCTGGCATTTCAGGCCGCCACGCTGCTCGCGTCAGAAGGCATCGACGCCGAGGTCATCGACCTGCGCACGGTCAAGCCGATCGACGAGGCGATCGTGCTCGAGTCGCTGAAGAAGACCGGGCGCATCATCGCGGTCGACACGGCGTGGATGAAGGGCGGCCTGTGCGCCGAGATCGGCTGCCTCGCCGCGGAGAAAGGCTTCGGCGATCTGAAGGCGCCGGTCGTGCGCATCGGACTGCCCGACGTCCCGACGCCGGCCGGCTACACCCTCGAACAGTTCTACTATCCCGACGCCGCGCGCATCGCCGATGCGGCGCGTCGGCTGGTGCGTTCCTGATGGCCTACGAGCTGTCGAGCACAAGCTGGGGGCAGGAAGAGCTCGACGCGATGCAGCGCGTGCTCCGCAGCGGCCGCTTCACGATGGGCGAGCAGGTGCGCCTGTTCGAAGATGCGTTCGCGGCGCGCTTCGGCATGAAGCACGCGGTGATGGTGAACTCGGGCTCGTCGGCGAATCTCGTCGGCATTGCCGCGCTCTTTTACCGATCGAACCGCCCGCTGCAGCGGGGCGACGAAGTCATCGTGCCGGCCATCTCGTGGGCGACGACCTTCCATCCGCTGCAGCAGTACGGGTTGAAGCTGCGGTTCGTCGACGTCGAGCTCGACACGCTGAACATGGACGCGTCGAAGCTCGAGGCCGCACTGACGCCGCACACGCGGATGGTCGTCGCGGTCAGCATTCTCGGCAATCCCGCGCCCCTCGATCGGATACGGGCGTTCTGCGACGCGCACGACCTGATCCTGTTCGAAGACAACTGCGAGTCGATGGGCGCCAGCCTCAACGGCCAGCTGTGCGGCACGTTCGGCGACATCAACACCTTCAGCACGTTCTACTCCCATCACATCTCGACGATGGAAGGGGGGTTGCTGGTGACCAACGACACGGAGATCGATCACCTCGCGCGGGCGATCCGCAATCACGGGTGGGCGCGCGACGTGCCGGCCGACTCGGTCGTCAATCAAGGGCAGCGGCTCGACGACCCATTTTTCGAGGCGTACCGATTCGTCGTGCCCGGTTACAACGTGCGGCCGCTCGAGCTGGCCGGCGCCGTCGGCATCGAGCAGCTCAAGAAGCTCGACGGCATGCTGGCCGTGCGCCGCCAGAACGCCGCGCATTTCGTCGCGCTTGTTCAAGGACGACACGCGCTTCATCATCCAGCGCGAGAACGGCTCGAGCTCGTGGTTCAGCTTCACGATCATCCTGAATCCGGCGATGAACCTCGATCGCGCGCGCGTCATGGACGCGCTGCGAACGGCCGACGTCGAATTCCGGATGATCACCGGCGGCTGCTTCCCGCATCACGAGGCGGTCAAGTTCTTCGACTACGACATCGTCGGCAACATCGACAACGCGAAGACCGCGCACGAGCGCGGGTTTCTTCGTCGGCAACCATCCGCGCGACATCACCGCGGAGCTCGACCACCTTCGCGCAGTACTCAATGGGGTCTGACCCCTTGTTACGTTTCTGAAATGTATGACGAAGGTGCTTGTCACCGGCGGCGCGGGATATCTCGGTTCGGTGCTGGTGCCGGCTCTGCTCGACCGCGGCTGTTCGGTCGCGGTCGTCGACAACTTCATGTACGGGCAGGACAGCCTGGCCGCGGTCTGCTATCACCCGAATTTCTCCCTCGTCCGCGGCGACGTGCGGTCGATGGAGACGATGCGGCCGCTCGTGAAGGATGCCGACGTCATCATTCCGCTCGCGGCGCTGGTGGGCGCGCCGCTGTGCGATCGCGATCCGCTCGCCGCCACCTCGACGAACAAACAGGCGATCGTCGACATGCTCGCGCTGCTCAGCCGCGATCAGCGCGTCATCCTGCCGATCACCAACAGCGGCTACGGCGTCGGCGAGGCGGGCAAGTTCTGCACCGAGGAGACGCCGATTCGGCCGGTGTCGCTCTACGGCCGCGACAAGGTCGAGGTGGAGAAAACGCTGCTCGAGCGACATCCGGCTGCCATCAGCCTTCGGCTCGCAACGGTGTTCGGCATGTCGCCGCGCATGCGGCTCGATCTGCTCGTCAACGACTTCACCTACCGCGCGTACACCGATCGCTTCATCGTGCTGTTCGAGAGCCACTTCAAGCGCAACTTCATCCACGTGCGCGACGTGGCGCGCGCGTTCCTGCACGCCATCGATCGCTTCGAGGAGATGAAGGGTCAGATTTACAACGTCGGCCTGTCCGATGCCAACCTCTCGAAGCTCGAGCTGTGCCAGCGGATCCAGAAGCACCTGCCGGCATTCGTGATTCACGAGTCGAACGTCGGCAAGGATCCCGACAAGCGCGACTACATCGTCTCGAACGAGAAGATCGAACGGACGGGCTACAAGCCGGCGTTCTCGCTGGACGACGGTATCCGCGAGCTCGTCAAAGGCTTCGCGATGATCCGCAACACGAAGTACTCGAACATCTGAGCATGACGAGACCGCACCGGCCTCTCATCTCCGTCGTGTTGTCCTTTCGGAACGAGGCCGACAACATCCCGACGCTGGTCGCGCGGCTCGACAAGATGTTCGCGGCGCAGGACGTCGAGTACGAAGTGCTTTTCGTGAACGATGCCTCGACCGATGCGTCGCTCGCCCTCCTGCGCGAGGAACGCCAGCGCAACCCACGCATCAAGATCGTGAACATGTCGCGCCGCTTCGGCGTCGCCGAGGGCGTGATCGCCGGCATGGCGACGTCGCGCGGCGACGCCGTCGTCTACATGGACGCCGACCTGCAGGATCCGCCAGAGGTCATTCCCGGCTTGATCGAGCGCTGGCGGCAGGGCGCCGATGTCGTCCACACCGTGCGCACGCAGCGCCACGGCGAGAACCCGCTGAAAATGGCGGCCACGCGGCTGGCCTATCGGCTGATTCAGTTCGGCTCGTCGATCGAGCTGCCGGTCGATGCCGGCGACTTCAAGCTGCTGTCGCGCCCCGCTGTCGATCATCTGCTGCGGCTGCGCGAATCCGATCCGTATCTGCGCGGCCTGGTTGTGTGGCTCGGCTTCAACCAGGTCTGCATCCCCTACGAGCGCGACTCGCGCCATGCGGGCCGCACGCACTTTCCGTTCTTCAGCCGGAACCCCTGGAAGACGTTCACGACCGGGTTGACGTCGTTCTCGTTCATGCCGATCTACGTCTGCTTCGCGCTGGCCGCGTCGGGCCTCGTCGCGGCGCTCCTGCTTGCCGCTCGCGGGATCGACGTTCATGGCTGCCCTCACGTTCTTCTGGGCCACCACCATTGGCGCGATCGCCGTCATCGGCACCTATCTCATCCGCGTTTATAAGGATGTGCGAGGCCGCCCGCCGTACATAATTGAATCCGTCATTGGCAATGAAGACAGCCGAGCCCGGATCTCGTTCTCGTTAATCCCGGCAGCCGCGCGCGAATCTACCAGTCTCTCGGCAAGCGGTTGACCGCGGTCGAGAACCCGGTGTGGGCCGGCCTCATCGCCACGTTCGTGCGCGCCAAAGGGTTCTCGGTCGAGATTGTCGATGCGGAAGCCGACGAGCTGACGCCCGAGCAGGCCGCCGACTCGCGTCAAAGCCCTCTCGCCTGTTCTCGTCGCAATCGTGGTCTACGGCCATCAGCCGTCGGCGTCGACGCAGAACATGACCGGCGCGTCCGCGCTTGCGACCGCCATCAAGAACGTCGACCCCGAAATGCCCGCTGCTGATGCTCGGCGGACATGTCGCGTCGCTGCCCGAGCGCACGCTCGCCGAAGAAGCGTGCGATTTCGTGTCGAGCGACGAAGCGCTTCATACGGTCGTCGATCTGCTGACGGCGTTCAAGGCGAGCCCGGAGCCCGATCTCTCCCGAGTTCGCGGCCTGGTCTATCGGGATCACGGGCAGTCCCGTGTTCGCAACGCCGCGGCGCCGCTCGTCAAGGACCTCGATGGCGAGATGCCGGGCGTCGCGTGGGATCTGCTGCCGATGACACGCTACCGCGCGCACAACTGGCACTGCTTCGGCGATCTCGAGCGCGAGCCCTACGCCGCGATCTACACGACGCTGGGCTGCCCGTATCGCTGCTCGTTCTGCTGCATCCAGGCGCCGTTCAAGGCGGGCGAGCAGATGATGGGGCTGCGCGCCGAGGCCAACAGCTATCGCTTCTGGTCGCCTGCGAGGGTCGTCGAGGAGATCGATCTGCTCGTCACCAAATACGGCGTGCGGAACATCAAGTTCGCCGACGAGATGTTCGTGCTGAATCAGCGCCATGTCATCGGCATCTGCGACCTGCTCATCGAGCGCGGCTACGACCTGAACATCTGGGCGTACGCGCGGGTCGACACGGTGAAGGACAACATGCTCGACAAGCTCAAGCGCGCCGGCTTCAGCTGGCTCGCGCTGGGCATCGAGGCTGCCGACGATCGCGTGCTGACCGACGTCGACAAGCGCTACGAGGTCGACGAGGTCTACGACACCGTGCGGCGCATCAAGGACGCCGGCATCAACATCATCGGCAACTACATCTTCGGGCTCCCCGAAGACACGCCGAGACGATGCAGCGGACGCTCGATCTGGCGCTCGATCTCAACTGCGAGTTCGCGAACTTCTATTCCGCGATGGCGTATCCCGGATCGCCGCTGTACGAAGAAGCGATTCGGCGCGGCTGGCGGCTGCCAGACACCTGGAGCGGCTATTCGCAGCACTCGGTCGACACGCTTCCGCTGCCGACGCGCCACATCTCGGCCGGCGAGGTGCTGAGGTTCCGCGATCGCGCCTTCGACACGTACTTCAGGCACGAGCCGTATCTGACGATGGTGAAAGAGAAATTCGGCGAGGCCACGCTCGCGCACATCCGCGAGATGACGTCGCACACATTGGAGAGGAATATACGCAAACGAAAAACGAAAAATGCGAAACGAATAGAGATCCGGCATGGACTGCGTTTTTCTTTTTCGTTATCGGCTTTCTCGGCTCGATCACTTCCAACCCGCCCATGTACGGGCGCAGCGCTTCGGGGACGCGCACCGATCCGTCCTTCTGCTGATAATTCTCGAGCACCGCGACCAGCGTTCGGCCGATCGGCAGGCCCGAGCCGTTCAGCGTGTGGACGAACTCCGCCTTGCCCGTTCCGCCCACCTTGAACTTGATGTTCGCGCGGCGCGCCTGGAACGCTTCGGCGTTGCTGCAGGAGGAGATTTCCTTGTACGCCTTCTGGCCCGGCAGCCACACCTCGACGTCGTAGGTCTTCGCCATCGAGAAGCCGACGTCGCCCGTGCACAGCACGATCGTGCGGTACGGCAGGCCGAGCCGCTTCAGCACTTCTTCCGCGTTCAGCGTCATCGACTCGAGCTCGTCGTACGACGTGTCGGGATGGGTGATCTTCACCATCTCGACCTTCTCGAACTGATGCTGCCGGATCAGCCCGCGCACGTCCTTGCCGTACGATCCCGCCTCGCTGCGGAAACACGGCGTGTAGGCGGTGTACTTCAGCGGCAGCGCATCGCCGTTGAGGATCTCGTTGCGATGAAGGTTGGTCAGCGGCACTTCCGCCGTCGGGATCAGAAACAGATCCCACTCGCCGCCGATCTTGAACAGATCGGCTTCGAACTTCGGCAGCTGGCCTGTCGCTTCGAGCGACGCGCGATTCACGAGATAGGGCGGCACCACCTCGAGGTACCCATGCTCGCGCGTGTGCAGATCGAGCATGAAGTCGGTCAGCGCGCGCGACAGCCGCGCGCCGGCGCCGAGCAGCACGGCGAACCGGGCGCCGGACATCTTCGTCGCGCGCTCGAAGTCGAGAATGCCGAGCGCCGGGCCCAGATCCCAATGCGCCTGCGGCTCGAAATCGAACGTCCGCGGCTCGCCCCAGGTGCGCACGACGACGTTGTCCGCTTCGCTCTTCCCGATGGGCACGCGAGGCATGCGGCAGATTGGGCAGCGACATCAGAAGCAGTGAGCGCTGCTGCTCGACCTGATCGAGCTCGATGCTGAGCTGGCGAATTTGCTGCGCCCGCTGCCGGTTCGCGTCGAAGATGGCGCTCGCGTCCTTGCCCTGCCGCTTCGCGCGCGCCACCTCGTCGCCGGCCGCGTTCTGCTCGCGCTTCAGACCTTCGAGCTCGGGAATCAGCCGGCGCCGCCGGTTCTCGAGCGTCGCCAGCTGCTCGAGCTCGCCGTCGACATTCATCCCGCGGCTCTCCAGCCCGCGCTTCACTTCCTCCTGGTGGTCGCGCATGTAAGCCGGATCAAGCATGGTGAAATTGTATCCGATAACGGCGTGAAATCATCCGTTCGCAAGGTCGTCTTCCCCGCCGCCGGCCTCGGCACTCGATTTCTTCCCGCGACCAAAGCGCAGCCGAAAGAAATGCTGCCGCTCGTCGACAAGCCGATCATTCAATACGGCGTCGAAGAAGCCGTCGCATCCGGCGTCGACAACATCATCATCGTCACCGGCCGCGGCAAGAACGCGATCGAGGATCACTTCGACGTCAACATCGAGCTGGAGAGCTTCCTGCAGCAGCGCGGCAAGCTCGACCTGCTCGATGAGATCCGCAAGATCTCCAACATGATCAACGTCGCCTACGTGCGGCAGGGCGAGCCGCTGGGGCTCGGCCATGCGGTGCTCGTCACGGCCGATCTCGTCGGCGACGAGCCGTTTGCCGTCATCCTCGCCGACGACGTGATCGACGCAGATCCGCCGGCATTGAAGCAGATGATCGACGTGTTCGAACGAGTCGGCGGTCCCGTGCTCGCCGTCGAGCGCGTCCCGGCCGAGCAGGTCTCGAACTACGGCATCGTCGACGTCGACCCGTCGGTCGATCTCGGCAAGGGCATTCACCTCGTGCGCGACCTGGTCGAAAAGCCGAAGCGCGAAGACGCGCCGTCGAACCTGGCCATCATCGGCCGCTATCTGCTGACGCCCGACATCTTCCCGGCGCTGCGCGAGACCGCCAGCGACCGGACGGGAGAGATTCAGCTGACCAACGGCCTGCGCAGGCTGCTGCAAGCAGCGGAAAATCTTCGCGTATGAGATCGAAGGGTCGCGGCACGACACCGGCAACAAGCTCGGCTACCTGCAGGCGGTGGTCTACTTCGCGTTGAGACGCCCGGATCTCAGCGAGCCGTTCCGCGCCTACCTGCGTTCGGAAAACATCGAGCGCCGCAGCACGTTCAGGACGGTAAAGTAACCTACTCGCCCGACGCTTTGGCGGTGCTCGTCGTGCCGGTCGTTGAAGGAGTGTGTTTTCGACTCTTTGGACTCTTTCGACTCCTTGGACTCTTTCGACTCCTTCGACTCCTTCGACTCTTTCGACTCTTGATCGACTCCTTCGATCCTTGTCCTTCGAATCCGTCCGTCGACGCGCCCGACTTCGCATCCGTTCCGGTGCCGCTCTTTTTCGCGTAATCGGTGATGTACCAGCCGGTTCCCTTGAACTGAATCGCCGGGCTCGACAGCAGCTTCTGCACCTTGCGCTCGCCGCAGTTCGGGCACACCTCGACGGGCGGATCCGAAAACTTCTGGATCTGCTCGAAGCGGTGTCCGCAGGCGGCGCATTCGTACTCGTACATCGGCATAGCAGCTGAACCAGTCTACTCCAGCAGGTCGCCGGCTCGCGTCGCCGAGCATCAGCTGGCGGTGGACGGCGAACGTCGCAGTGCCGTTGCCAAGCAGCTGATCGTGGAACGCGCGCTGCGAGTACTTCGCGCCCTGCTGCTCCTTGTAGTCGCGCCGCAGCTTCAGCAGCATCAGCTTGCCGACCGAATACACGAGGTACGTCGGATCGAACGTGCCGCGCTCGGCTTCGCGGCGCGCACCGCCTTCCTCCATGAAGCACTCGTCGCGGAAAAAGCGGACGCCCTGCTCCACCGACCAGTCCTCCACATGAAGCCGGATGCTGACGATGAACCGGCCGAGGCGAATGAGCGCCTCGGCGAGCTGGCCCAGCTTGAACGTGTGATCGTTGCGGCGGAACCCCGCCTCGACCATCATCTGCTCGGTGTAATGCGCCCAGCCTTCGACGAACGACGCCGGCGCAAACATGATCGACTTGCGCACCTTCGATTCGACCGCCGCAGGAACTGATAATGCAGGAAGTGTCCTGGATACACCTCGTGGATCGAGATCGCCCACAGCGTCGGGTAGTTGAAATCGCGCAGATGCTCTTCCTGCTTGTCCGCCGGCCATGACGGATCGGCGTCGGTCAGGTAGTAGTAGGCGCGCGTCGCTTTCTGCTCGAACGGGCCCGGCACCCACATGCTCGCGAACGACCATCGATAGAACTCGGGCGTCGGCGCGACGATCACCGGCTCCCCTTCGGGCCGCGTGACGATGCCATTGCGATCGATGAAGGTGCTGATCTCCTCGAGCTGCTGCTGCGCCGCCGCAGACAAGCGCGCCCGGCGCGGGATGCTCGTCCTTCGCCTTGCGCCAGGCCGCAATCGGATCGCCGCCGTCGAGCTTGCCCGCGAGCGATCGAAACTCGTCCTGCGTCGCCTGGAACTCCCGCAGCGCGATGGCGAGCAGCCGATCGGCGTCCATCGTGATGCCCTCGTCGAGCTCCAGCTTCCGCTCGAACATCTCGCGCCCGAGCCGGAACGACGCGCGCGCCTTGGGCGCCGCCTCCTCCTCGAGGTACTGGATGTAGCTCGAAATCGCCTGGACGGCTTCCGTCGAGGCATCGGCGAGATCGCCGAGCAGGTGCATGTCGTCGAGCGCGGAGAACGCGCGCGGCAGATCCTTCTCGATGAAGTTGAGCGCGCCGCGGAACGTCTCGAGACCGACCTTGACGAAGATGCCCGGCGGATCCTTGACGTTGTCGCGGGCCGCCTGCACGAGGCGCGCGGTCTGGCGCAGCTTCGACAGCACCCGGCGCGCCCGCTCGGGAAGCGGCGCGTGCGTAAACACCACCTGCGCCGCGAGGCTCGAGCAGAGCGTGTCGGAGTAG
Source organism: Vicinamibacterales bacterium (assembly GCA_963787755.1). GTDB lineage: Bacteria > Acidobacteriota > Vicinamibacteria > Vicinamibacterales > JAMQPK01 > JAMQPK01. The sequence goes on along the minus strand of CAWBEG010000013.1, from coordinate 188,492 downwards.
AGCTGCGGGCTGCGCTCCCAGGTGCGAATCTGCTCCAGCTCGAACATCCGCGCCTGGATGTTGGCCGCCACCATCGGCTGCTCGGCCTTTTCGACCGCCGTCAGATCGTTCTGATTGATGTCCTGGAGGCGCCGCGCGAAGCCGGAGAGCGCACGCGTGTGCTGCTCGATGGCGTGCCGGCTGAGATCCTCGATGTGGTCGTCGTACGTGTGAATCCCGTCAAGCGTCGCGCCAGTGGGATGAACTTCGTGAAGATAGGCGAGATAGTCGTCGACGAAATGATGAAATGGCTCGGACGAACGCATCATGTAGGCAGCAGCTCGAATCCCTGTTCTGTAACGGCAAATTCCGACAAACCACAATGGTACAATACCCTATCCCCGCATGCCCGGCAGCCTGTACGTCGTGTCCACGCCGATCGGGAACCTCGACGACATCACGCTCCGCGCCCTTAACACGCTGAAATCGGTCGGTCTGATCGCCGCAGAAGACACGCGGCGCACGGGGCTTCTCTTACGCCACTTCGGCATCGCCACGCCGACCACCAGCCTTCACGAGCACAACGAACGTCAGAAATTGCCGGCACTTCTGCGAAAGCTGGCCGACGGCGTCGACATCGCGCTGGTGTCCGACGCGGGGACACCGCTTGTTTGCCGACCCTGGTCAGCGGCTGATTGCCGCCGCGATCCAGCACGGTATCCGCGTCGTCCCGATTCCTGGGGCAAGCGCCGTGATGTCGGCACTGGCCGCGTCCGGCTTCGCTGGAGACGAGTTCGTCTTTGCCGGCTTCGCACCGTCTAGGTCAAAAGACAGAAAACAATGGCTTCGTGCGCTTGTCTCAGGACCCTCGAGCGATCGTTTTCTTCGAAACGCCGCACCGAATTACCAAGACGTTATCAGACATGGCGGAAATATTGGGCGATAGACCAATAACTTCGCGCGTGAACTGACCAAACTGCACGAAGAAGTCATCAGAACAACCGCGCGCCTAGGCCACCGTGGTTCAAATTGCCGAGCGAGGCGAGTTTACGATCGTTCTGGCTCCTTATCGTAAGCGGTAACGCCTCAGCCTGACAGCGTCGACGATGCCACGCTGAATGCGTATTTCTATCAAATGACCGAATCTGAAGGGCTGTCTCGGCGAGCAGCCCTCGTCTCAACGGCCGAGAAATTTGGTCTATCGACCAATGAACGTCTACGCGATGCTCGAGCGGTTCAAAGCGTCCGGGCCGCCTTGACCGACGCAACAGCGATTTGTTACCGTAGCGCCCTCTCAGGTCGAACCCAATGGCGAAGCAGCAGCGGGCCAGTTCCCGCTCCGGCCGGTCGAAACCGGCCGACGCGTCGGTCTCCCAAGACTCCCGCATGCTCAACAGCGGTCGTGAGTCCCAAGGCGCGCAACCACGCCGGCGTCGCCCCTATTCCCCGCGCCGGACACCTCGAAGCCGTCGCCCTCTACGAGCAGGGTGTGGCGGCGCTTCAGGCGCACGATTTTCGCGCGCATCGTCGCTGCTGCGATCCGTGCTGTCGCGCTATCCCGGAGGAACGGGAACTCCACGAGCGCGTCCGGCTCTATCTCAATGTCTGCGAGCGCCACATGGCGCCGCGGGCCGCGTCCCCGTCCACGCCCGAAGAACGGGTCTTTGCCGCGACGCTCGCCGTCAATGCCGGCAACTACGACGAGGCGCTCGAGCACCTGCGGACCGCCAGCTCCGAAGCGCCCGAGCACGACCACGCCCTCTATATGCTCGCGTCCGTCCTCGCGCTGCGCGACGAGATCGACGAGGCCGTTCCGCTTCTGCTGCGGGCTATCGAGCTCAATCCCGACAATCGCGCGCTCGCGCGCCACGACCCCGACCTCGAGCGCTGCGCGAGTTCGAGAGCGTCCGCACGGCGCTCGAAGCCACGTCCAGCCCCAAACACGAACGCCGTAAGGGTTCCCGCCGACGGCGTGCTGATTTGCGTCCGCCTGAAGACGGACACTACAATCATTGTATCGATGTCCGACCTCCACGTCGTCATCCTGGCCGCCGGCAAGGGCACGCGCATGAAATCCGCGCGGCCGAAAGTGCTGCACCACGTCGCCGGCAGGCCGATGATCGACTACGTCATGGCGGCCGCGCAGTCGCTTGCGCCGCGCACGACCACGCTCGTCGTCGGTCATATGAAGGAGCTCCTGCGCCAGGGGCTCGAGCGCTATCCCGGTCTGTCGTACGTCACGCAGGAGCCGCAACTTGGCACCGGCCATGCTCTGCTGCAGACGGCAGGCGTGCTGGAGGGCAGAAAAGGGCTCCTTCTGTTGCTGTCCGGCGACGTTCCGTTGCTGAAAGGCCACACTCTTGCCGCGCTGGTGCGGAAACACGACGAATCGAAAGCGGCCGCAACCGTCCTGACGGCTATCGTCGATCAGCCCTACGGATACGGGCGCATCGTCAGAGTGAAGGGGCGGATTTCGCGGATCGTCGAAGAGCGCGACGCGTCGCCGGCGCAGCGGAAAATCAAGGAGATCAACAGCGGCGTCTACGTGTTCTCGCTGGCTCCGCTGTTCGAGTCGCTGCGCGGGCTGGCGACGGCCAACGCGCAGGGCGAGTACTATCTAACGGATCTGGTGTCGACCTATCGCCGCCGCAGACTCGGCGTCGAGACGGTCATGGTCGACGATTCGAACGAGATTCGCGGCATCAACAGCCGGTCTGAACTGGCAGAAGCGAGCCGAATCGTGAGACAGAAAAAGAACGAAGAGCTGATGGCGGCGGGCGTGACGATCGAAGATCCCGCGACGACCTACATCGACGATGACGTCGTGGTGGGCGCCGATACGGTCATCCATCCAGGCGTGCACCTCGAGGGCCGAACGCAGATCGGCCAGGCGTGCGAGATTCACGCCGGCGTCCGCATCGTCAACTCGGTGCTCGCCGATCGCGTCACTGTGCAGAACTTCTGCGTCATCAACGGCAGCCGCCTCGCAACCGGCGTCACGGTCGGGCCGTTCGTCCACATACGGCCCGACACCGAGCTGCGCGATTCGGTGCACATCGGCAATTTCGTCGAGCTGAAAAAGGCCGTGCTCGGCAAGGGCACCAAAGCCGGACATCTGTCCTACCTTGGCGATGCGGTGATCGGCGAGAACGTGAACATCGGCGCCGGCACGATCACCTGCAACTACGACGGCAGCCGGAAGCATCAGACGACGATCGAAGACGGCGTGTTCGTCGGCAGCGATTCGCAGCTCGTCGCGCCGGTCACGATCGGCAAGGGCGCCTATGTCGGCAGCGGCACGACGGTGCGCGAGAACGTGCCGGCAGGCTCGCTCGCCGTCAGCGGCGGGAAGCAGCGGAACATCGAAGGCTGGGTCGATAGGAAAAAGCACGAAAGTAAGAAGTAGAAAGTGGAAAGTAAAAACGTATGTGCGGAATCATCGGCTATCTCGGCCCGAAGGAAGTCGTGCCCATCCTCATCGACGGGCTGCGGCGGCTTGAATATCGCGGCTACGACTCGGCGGGCGTCGCCGTCGTCCGCAACGGCCAGATCGAGCGCCGCCGAAGCGCGGGCAAGCTCGTCAACCTCGAGCAGGCGATCGACACGCAGCCGCTCGAAGGGATTTACGGCGTCGGCCACACGCGCTGGGCCACGCACGGCCGGCCGACCGAAGAGAACGCCCATCCGCACCAGGACTGCACCGGCAAGATCGTCGTCGTGCACAACGGCATTATCGAGAACTACCTCGACCTGAAGCACGAGCTGCAGAAGCTCGGCCACACGTTCGTCACCGAAACCGATACCGAAATCATCGCGCACCTGATCGAGCAGGAAATGGGGTCCGACCACAAGCTCGAGGAGGCTGCGCGGCGGGCGCTCCTGCACATGCGCGGGCTCTTTGCGTTCGTGGCGATCTCGACCGACGACCCGGAAAAAATCATCGCGGTCCGCAACGGGCCGCCGATCGTCGTCGGGATTGGCGACAACGAGTTCTTCGTCGCGTCCGACACGCCGGCCATTCTCAGCCACACGCGCGACGTGGTGTTTCTCGGCGACGAAGAGATGGCCGTCATCACGCGCCGCGGCGTGGAGTTCACGAACTTCGCCGGCACGCCGGTCTCGAAGGCGACGCAGCGGGTGTTGTGGGACCCGATCATGGCGGAGAAAGCCGGGTACCGCCATTTCATGCTCAAGGAGATCTTCGAGCAGCCGCGCGCGGCCGAAGAGACGCTGCTCGGCCGCCTCAGCATCGATACGGGCCGCGTGTTCCTGGAAGAAATTGCGATCACCGACGCCGACCTGCGCGGCATCAACAAGGTCGCGCTGATCGCATGCGGCACGTCATGGCACGCGGCGCTGGTGGGCAAGTTCCTCATCGAGCGGTTCGCCGGCCTGCCGGTCGAAGTCGACTACGGCTCCGAGTACCGCTACCGCGACTTCATCGTCGATCGCAATACGCTGGTCGTCATCATCACGCAGTCGGGTGAAACCGCCGACACGCTGGCCGCGCTTCGCGAAGCGCGCAAAAAGGGCGCGCGCAGCCTGGCCATCTGCAACGTCGTCGGCAGCATGGCGACGCGAGAATCCGAAGGCACGATCTACACGCACGCCGGGCCGGAAATCGGCGTGGCGTCGACGAAGGCCTTCACGTCGCAGCTCGTCGCGCTGAATCTGCTGGCGCTGTTCCTGGGCCAGATGAAGGGCACGCTGGCGGAAGCCGACGCCAGAACCCATCTCGACGCGCTGGTGCAGCTTCCCAAGCAGATGGAGCAGGCGCTGAAGGCGTCAGGCGTTGTGGAAGAGGTCGCCGGCCGCTTCTTCGACCGCAGCGACTTCCTGTATCTCGGCCGCGGCATCAACTACCCGATTGCGCTCGAAGGCGCGCTGAAGTTGAAAGAAATTTCGTACATCCACGCCGAGGGCTATCCGGCCGGCGAGATGAAGCACGGGCCGATCGCGCTCATCGACAGCAACATGCCGGTCGTGAGCATTGCACCAAATGATCACGTCTTCGAGAAAATGCTTGGCAATATTCAAGAGGTCAAGGCTCGAGGCGGATCGGTGATTGCCATCACGACGGAAGGCCACGACACGCTGAAACGCATTCTGGATCCCGCACAAGACGCGATTATTTCCCTCCCGCGCGTCCCGGAAATGCTCTCGCCGATCGCGATGGTACTGCCGTTGCAACTGCTCGCGTATCACATCGCGGTGCGGCGCGGCTGCGACGTCGACCAGCCGCGCAATCTCGCGAAGTCCGTCACGGTAGAATAGGCTCCTGGCTCCAGGCTTCAGGCTTTGGGCCAGGCCCAAGTCTGGAGTCCCAGCCCAAGCCCCATTGGATCACGTTACAAGCCCTCAATCCCGAACAACGCGAGGCCGTCCTGCACATCGACGGCCCGCTGCTCATCCTTGCGGGCGCCGGCTCGGGCAAGACGCGCGTCATCGCGCAGCGCATCGCGTACCTCCTGTCCGAAGGGTACGCGCAGCACTACGAAATTCTTGCCGTCACGTTCACCAACAAAGCCGCGGAAGAAATGCGTACTCGCGTCGAGACGCTGCTCGGCGCGTCGCTGGTCGGCTCGTGGATCTCGACGTTTCACGCGCTCTGCGCGCGCCTGCTGCGGCGGGAAGCAACGGCCATCGGCCTGCCGCGAGATTTCGTCATCTACGACTCGTCCGATCAGGTCGCGCTCGTCAAGCAGGTGCTCAAAGAGCTGCAGATCGACGACAGCGTCGTGCAGCCTCGGATGGCGCTGTCCAAGATCAGCCACGCGAAGAACACGATGGCCGGGCCGGACTTCTTCAAGTCGCAGGGCTGGAGCCAGCGGGGCGAGCAGCTCGCGAAGGTGTACGAGAAATACATCCAGGGTCTCAAAGACAACGGCGCGCTCGACTTCGACGATCTGCTGCTGAAGGCCGTCGAGTTGCTCGACAAAGTCGGGCACGTTCGCGACAAATACGCCGAACAATTCCGGTTCGTCATGGTCGACGAGTATCAGGACACGAATCGGCCGCAATATCACCTCATCCAGCGGTTGGCCGAGCGGCACCGCAACCTGGCGGTGGTCGGCGATCCCGATCAGTCGATCTATCGCTGGCGCGGCGCCGACCTGCGGAACATCCTCGACTTCGAGCACGACTTCCCCGAAGCGAAAATCGTGAAGCTCGAGCGCAACTACCGATCGACGCAGGTCATTCTCGACGCGGCCTCGGCGGTCATCAGCCAGAACAAGAGTCGCAAGGACAAGCGGCTGTGGACCGAGCGCAAGGGAGGCGACCTCATCAAGTACTTCCGCGGATCGGACGAGCTCGAAGAAGCCGACTTCATCATGCGGACGGCGCATTCGGGCATTACGTCCGCTCCCGACTGCACCGTCGCGGTGCTCTATCGCACGAACGCGCAGTCGCGCGTCATCGAAGACTCGCTGATGCGCTCGGGTCTCTCATACCGTATCGTCGGCGGCGTGCGCTTTTACGAGCGCAAGGAAATCAAGGACTCGCTCGCCTATCTGAAGCTGCTGATCAACCCGCACGACGATGTGAGCCTGCGCAGGGTGATTAACGTGCCGCCGCGCGGCAACGGCAAGGGCGTGACTGGATGCGATCGATCACGTGTCGGCGGAGGAAGCGCCACCGCTGCTGCTCGCGAGCGGCATCGCCGTGCCGGCGCCGAACTCGCTGTGGACGAAGCTGAACCGCGCGATCGACGAGCGCCTCGTGCCGCAGCGCGCGCTCACGTCGCTGCGCACCTTCCGCGATCTCATCGTGGGCCTGTCCGACGTCGCGCGGAAAGAGCCGCTGTCCATTACGCTCGGCAAGGTGCTCGATCAGACCGGGTACCTGCAGGACCTGCGCGACGACAAGTCGGAAGACTCGCAGGGGCGAATCGAGAACCTGATGGAGCTCGTCTCGGCGGCGCGCGAGTACGAAGGGCGCGAGCCCGAAGCGTCGCTCGGCGGCTTTACCGACAAGCTGTCGCTGCTCTCGGAGGCCGACGAAGGACAAGGCAGCATCGAGGCGCGCATCTGGCTGATGACGCTGCATGCCGCGAAAGGCCTCGAGTTTCCGACGGTCATCATGAGCGGTCTCGAGGAGGGGGTCTTTCCCCACTCGCGCGCGTTCGAAGAAGAAGACGAGATGGCCGAAGAGCGGCGCCTCTGTTACGTCGGCATGACGCGCGCGCGCTCGCAGCTCGTGCTCACGGGCGCCGCGCGGCGGCGCGTCTTCGGCGAGTATCAGTCGATGGAGCCCTCGCGCTTCATGGACGAAGTGCCGCCGCAGCTCGTCGAGCGAATCGAGCCGGCCTATCCGACGAGCAGCTATCAAAGCTCGTTCGGCGGCGGCTATGGACGTGCGAACTCGTACGGGCGGCGGGCGATCGTCGACGTATCACCGACCCGGCGTCCCTCGGAGAGTTTCGGCTCAAACACGCGCGAACAGCCCGCATACTCGTACGAAGACGAAGATCAGTCCTCGCTGCTCGGCCTCAGGCTCGGCGCGAAAGTCCGTCACCCGCAGTTCGGCGTCGGCACGATTCTCAGCGTCGAAGAGCTGGCCGACGATGTGAAGCTGGTGGTGAGATTCAGCGTGGGACCGAAAACGCTTCGCGCCAAGTACGCGAAACTGGAACTGGCCTGATCGACGTGAAGGGACTGGGGACTAGGGATTCGGGATTAGGTCTGAAGCACGCGTGATACGCGTCGCAGGCCCAATCCCAAGTCCCTAATCCCTAATCCCTAGGGTTAGGCAGGCTTTATGGCCGTAATGATCCACTTGCCCTGGCGTTCGCCTTTGTCGGTCTTCACGACCGCGCGCTGCGCGGTCATCACGTAATTCTTCTCGGTCGTCGCGCCGTCCGCGCCCTTGACCTGCGCCTTCACCGAGATGTCCTTCGAGACGAGCGTGCCGTTCAGCTCCTCGACCGTGGGCGTCGGCGATCCGGAGTTGGCCATCAGGCTCAGCTCCGCGATCGGACGCGCGTCGGACAGCGCCGCTCTGGCCGCCGACACTTTCTTCGCTTCGGCGCCGCTGTCGTCGCGCCACTTCGTCCATTCGGCCTGTACCTGCGCGTCGCGGCCCGTCAGCTTGCGGCCCGCGCTCTCGGCCTTCAGCACGCGATCGATCGCCTCGGCGTTGGCGTCCTGATACGTCTTCTTCTTTTCGTTGAACGCCTTGTTCGCCGCTTCGGCCTCGGTGACCGCCTGGTCGAGCTCGATGACCCGCAGCGGCTCGGTCCGCTCGGGACTGACCGCCGTGACCTCGAAGTCGCCGGTGCCGACCGTGCCTTCGGTCTTCGGGTCGAAGCTGACCGTCGCGAAATTCGAGAGCGTCTGGCTGTCGCGCAGACCCGACGCGCGGAAGAACTGCCGCACCAGATTCTCTTCCGACGCGTTCGGTGACGAGCACGCGCTCAGAGCGGCGACCGCCAGAACCATGGGCGCCAGTAGATACACGCTAGTCTTCGGCCGCAACATACCAGCCTCCTCTTTGTTTGATAGCCGCACGTCGTCCGCTTCTTCAAGTCGTGGGGCCCGCGTTAGCCCCACTCGCTACGGCGTTTCTTCGGGGCCGTTCTCGTCGTCTTTTTCGGCCAGCCGGGCCAGAGCGACGACCCGGTCGTCCGCGTCGATCTCGATCAGGCGCACGCCCTGCGTCGCTCGCCCGATGGTTCGGATATCGCGCGCAACGGTCCTCAGGATCTTGCCCTGCTGCGTGATGAGCATGAACTCATCCTCGTCGTGCACAGACGCCATCCCGACGACTCGGCCGTTCCGTTCGGTTGTTTGGATGTTAATAATACCCACACCGCCCCTGGACTGCACCCGATATTCGTCCAGCTCGGTGCGTTTTCCGTAGCCGTGCTCGGTGACCGTCAGCAGGGTGCTCCCGGGGCGAACCACCTCCATGGCGACCACCTCGTCTCCCTCGCGGAGGGTTATCCCCTTGACGCCGTAGGCGGTGCGCCCCATCGGCCTGACGTCGCCTTCCGGGAACCTGATGGCCAGCCCATCCCGTGTGCCGATGAAGATTTCGCCCGTTCCGTCGGTTATCTGGGCGGCCATCAGGCGGTCGCCGTCTTCGACGCCCATGGCGATGATGCCGCCCGCCCGCGGGTTGCTGAAGGCCGGCAGTTCGGTTTTCTTCACGATGCCGCGCAGCGTGCCCATGGCGATGAACTTGCCCTCTTCGAACTCCTTCACGGTTTGAAGCGCCGCGATCTTTTCGTCCGGCGCCATCGACACCAGGTTCGCGATCGCCTTGCCCTTGCCGCCCGGACCGACGTCGGGAATCTCGTGCACCTTCAGCCAGTACGCGCGGCCGCGGTCCGAGAAAATCATGATGTAGGCGTGCGTCGACGCCACGAAGAGGTGGCTGACGAAATCCTCCTCGCGCGTGCGCATGCCGATGCGGCCCTTTGCCGCCGCGCCGCTGATTGCGGTAGCTCGTAATCGGCGTGCGCTTGATGTAGCCGGTGTTGCTCACCGTGATCGCCATGTCTTCTTCGGCGATCAGGTCCTCGATGCTGATTTCGCTGGCATCCCCGTCGATGAGCTCGGTGCGGCGGTCGTCGCCGTACTTGTCGCGCACGTCCTTCAGCTCGCCGACGATCAGCTGCATCAGCAGCCGCTCGCTGCCGAGAATCGCGCGCAGCCGCTCGATCGTCTTCAGCAGCTCCGCCATCTCGTCGAGAATCTTCTGCCGCTCGAGGCCGGTCAGCCGCTGCAGCTGCATGTCGAGAATCGCCTGCGCCTGGAGCTGGCTGAGCGAGAACTGCGTCATCAGGCCGTCGCGCGCTTCCGGAACGGTCTTCGATCCGCGGATCAGCTTGATGACCGCGTCGAGGTTGTCGAGCGCGATCTTCAGCCCTTCGAGGATGTGATAGCGCGCCTCGGCCTTGCGCAGCTCGAACTGCGTGCGGCGGATGACGACCTCGCGGCGGAAGTCGATGAAGCTCTCGACGAGCTCGGCGAGGTTCAGCACCTTCGGGCGGCCGCCGACGATGGCCAGCATGATGACGCCGAAGCTCTGCTGCAGCTGCGTGTGCTTGTAGAGGTTGTTCAGGATCACTTCCGGCACTTCGCCGCGCTTCAGCTCGATGACGATGCGCATGCCTTCGCGATCGGATTCGTCGCGAAGATCCGAAATGCCTTCGATGGTCTTCTCGCCGACGAGCTCGGCGATCTTCTCGATCAGCCGCGCCTTGTTCACCTGATACGGAATCTCGGTGACGACGATCGACTGCTTGTCGCCCTTCTTCGCCTGCTCGATCGACGCCTTGGCGCGCATCAGAATCGCGCCGCGGCCGGTGCGATACGCCGAGCCGATGCCCGATCGCCCGACGATGTAGCCGCCGGTCGGGAAGTCGGGGCCCTTCACGAACTTCATCAGGCCGTGCAGTTTCTCGTTCTTGTCGAGCTTGGTGCCGCGCTCCTGCTCGGTCTCGATCGCCCAGATGACGCCGTCGATGACTTCGCGCAGGTTGTGCGGCGGCACGTTGGTCGCCATGCCGACGGCGATGCCGGACGAGCCGTTGACGAGCAGATTCGGAATGGGCGCCGGCAGCACCGTCGGCTCTTCCGTCGTCTCGTCGTAGTTCGGGACGTAGTCGACGGTCTCCTTGTCGAGATCCGCCATCACGTCGTCGGCGAGCGCCTTCGAGGCGCGCTTCGGTGTACCGCATCGCCGCGGGCGGATCGCCGTCGATCGAGCCGAAGTTGCCCTGCCCGTCGACCAGCGGGTAGCGCATGTTGAAGTCCTGCGACAGCCGCACGAGCGTGTCGTAGATCGACGCGTCGCCGTGCGGGTGATAGTTGCCCATCACCTCGCCGACGATCTTCGCGCACTTGCGGTAGCCGCGGTTCGACGCGAGCCCCATCATCTTCATGCCGTACAGCACGCGGCGATGGGCCGGCTTCAATCCGTCGCGGACGTCGGGCAGCGCTCGTCCAATGATTACGCTCATGGCGTAATCCATGTACGACCGCTTCATTTCGTCTTCGATGTTGACGGGAATTTTCTGGGTCTGGTCGGCCATGTCGTTTTGTTTGACGCAAAGATGCAGAAGGCGCAGAAGAGATTTGCTTCTAAGAATTCTTGCGTCTAGCGTCTGATCTTCTGTTCAAAGCTCAGATATCCAGATTCCTCACGTCGAGCGCGTTGTCTTCGATGAACTTTCGGCGCGGCTCGACCTGGTCGCCCATCAGCGTCGTGAACATCTGATCGGCTTCGGTGTGATCTTCGGCGCGCACCTGCAGCAGCGTGCGCCCTTCCGGATTCATCGTCGTCGTCCACAACTGCTCGGGGTTCATCTCGCCGAGGCCCTTGTAGCGGTTGATCGCCACGCCCTTCTTGCCGGCGTTGATGAAGTACTCGAGCAGCTCGTCGAGCGAGGTGATCGTGACAGCGCGGTTCCGCCTTCGCGCGGCCCCCAGCTGGCGCTGCGGCCGCGCTGATCGGTTCCGGATTCCGGTTCCAGATTCCGGTTCCGGTTCCGGTCGCCCCGCTGGTCGTCGACGACCGTCATCGGCGGCTTGATGTCGCGAATCTCGCGGTAGCTGTTCAGCAGCGTCCGGTAATCGGGCGACGTCACGAAGTCGAGCGAGATCACGTTGTGCCGCGGATAGCCGTTCGAGCGATCCTCGATCGCCAGGCTGAACGACTTGTTCTCCTCGTCGGGCTGCACGGTGACGACCGCCGTCGCGGTCGTCAGGCGCGCTGGCCAGCGCCGCCAGCCCGTCGCTGGCTGTCGAAGAACGACTTGTCGTGCGCGTCCGCGTCGAGCAGCGCCTCGATCGCCTCGCGCACGTGCCCGCGGCGCTCCACGAGCCGCAGGTATTTCCGATACGTCATCAGCCGGTGCAGCAGCTGCTCGAGCGGCGCGCCGGAAATCTCCCGGCCGTTCAGCTTCACCGTGCGCGACTCGGCGGCGCGGTGAATCAGGTAGGTCTCGAGCTCGCGCTCGTCCTTGATGTAGGTCTCGCCCTTTGCCGCGCTTCGCGCGGAACAGCGGGGGCTGCGCGATGTAGATGTAGCCGTTGTTGATCAGCTCGGGCATCTGCCGGTAGAAGAACGTGAGCAGCAGCGTGCGGATGTGCGATCCGTCGACGTCCGCGTCGGTCATGATGATGACGCGGTGATAGCGCAGCTTCGCGATGTCGAAGTCTTCGCCGCCGATGCCGCATCCGAGCGCCGCGATCATGGTCTTGATCTCGTCGCTGCCGAGCATCTTGTCGAAGCGCGCCTTCTCGACGTTCAGAATCTTGCCCTTGATCGGCAGGATGGCCTGGAACCGCCGGTCGCGCCCCTGCTTCGCCGAGCCGCCTGCCGACTCGCCCTCGACGATGTAGAGCTCGCTGTTCGCCGGGATCGCGCTCCTGGCAGTCGGCGAGCTTGCCCGGCAGGCCGCCGCCTTCGAGCGCGCCCTTGCGGCGCACGAGATCGCGCGCCTTGCGCGCCGCCTCGCGCGCGCGGGCCGCGTCGACGGTCTTGCCGATGATGCGCTTGGCAATCGCCGGATTTTCCTCGAGGAACGAACCGAGCTTGTCGTTGACGATCGCCTCGACGATGCCCTTGACCTCGGTGTTGCCGAGCTTGGTCTTCGTCTGCCCTTCGAACTGCGGCCGCGGAATCTTCACGCTGATGACCGCGGTCAACCCTTCGCGGATGTCGTCGCCGCTGAGGCTTTCCTTCAAATCCTTCGCGAGGTTGTTCTTGCCCGCGTAGAAATTGATCGTGCGCGTCAGCGCCGAGCGGAAGCCGGAAAGGTGCGTGCCGCCTTCGTGCGTGTTGATGTTGTTCGCGAACGTGTAGATCGCCTCGGAATAGCCGTCGTTCCACTGCAGCGCGATCTCGGCGTCGATGCCGTCGCGGTCGCCTTTCATGTAGATCGGCTTCTCGTTGACGGCGCTCTTGTTCTTGTTCAGGTGCTTGACGAACGAAATGATGCCGCCGTCGTACTGAAACTTGTGGCTCTTGGTGTCGCGCTCGTCGTCGAGCGTGATCAGAATGCCGGCGTTCAGGAACGCGAGCTCGCGAAGACGCTGCGCAAGCGTGTCGAAGCTGAACTCGACCGTCTCGAAAATTTCCTTGTCGGGCGGAAAGGTGATCTTGGTGCCGCGCTTCTTGGTCGTGCCGGTGATGTCGAGATCGGCCTGCGGCTTTCCGCGCGCGTACTTCTGCTTGAACACCTGCCCGTTGCGCCAGATCTCGAGGTCGAGCTCCTGTGAAAGCGCGTTGACGACCGACACACCGACGCCATGCAGGCCGCCGGAGACCTTGTAGCTGTCGTTGTCGAACTTGCCGCCGGCGTGCAGCACCGTGAGCACGACTTCGGCCGCCGATCGACCGCTCGTGTGCTGATCGGTCGGGATGCCGCGCCCGTTGTCGATGACCGTGATGGATCCGTCGATGTGAATCGTGACGTTGATCTGGTCGCAGAAGCCCGCGAGCGCTTCGTCGATCGAGTTGTCGACGACTTCGTAGACGAGGTGGTGCAATCCCGACGGCCCGGTCGATCCGATGTACATCGCGGGCCGCTTCCGGACCGCCTCGAGGCCTTCGAGAACCTTTATTTTGTCCGCGCCGTAATCCTGGTTGATCTGATCCGCCGCGGCCTGCTCGAGCTCTACGCTCTGGTTGGTATCTGCCATTCTTTATTTTTCTGCTCTTTGCCTCTCAGCCCTGTGCTCTGGGAGCGTCACACCCTCATGGGCATGATCACGTAGGTGTAGTCATAGCCTTCGGTGCCGATGGGCTTCATGACGGCCTGGCTCACTTCGTCTTTCAGCTCCAACGCCACCTGGTCGGTGTCGACCGCGCCGAGAAACTCCATCACATACTGCGCGTTGAAACAGATCTGCATGCTGGCGTCGGAGTAATCCACCGGCAGCGTTTCCTTCGCTTCACCGAACTCCGGGCTGCTCGACGTCACTTCGACCTTGCCCTTGTCGAGCTGAAACTTCACCGAGCGCGAGCGCTCGTTCGAGAGCAGCGCCACGCGCTTGACCGCGTTCGTCAGCCGCTCGCGCTCGAACTCGATGCGCTTGTTGTTGCCTTTTGGAATGACGCGCTCGAAAGCCGGAAACTGCCCGTCGATCATCCGCGAAATCAGCATCCGCCCGCCGACTTCGAAAAACAGATGGTTCTCGCCGCGCTCGTATCGAATATCTCCGTCGCCTTCGGTGAGCAGCTTGCCGAGCTCCCACAGCGTCTTGCGCGGCAGGATGGCGCGCACCTCTTCGCCTTCCTTCGACGGTTTGCCGCCTTTCCGATCGACGGTGACGAGCGCCAGGCGATGGCCGTCGGTCGCAACGAGGCTCATCTGGTTTCCACCGAGAATGAACAGCGCCCCATTCAGAAAAAATCGCGTGTCTTCGCCGGTGATCGCAAACTGTGTTTTGGCGACCATCTCTTTCACCGCCGCGCGCGGCAGCATCGCGCTCGTGGTGCCGCTTGCTTCCGGCACCGCGGGAAAATCCTCTCGAGGCAGCGTCTGCATGCGCGAGTCGAAACGATCGGCGGCAACCTTCACGCCGTTCTTGTCTTCGGCGATGCGCACGTCAGTTTCAGGAAGCGCCTTCACGATCTCGTATAACTTCTTCGCGGGCAGCGTCAGCGTTCCGGGCTTTCTCGACAGCCGCATCGCAGCGGCTGCGAAGCGCGACTTCGAGATCGGTCGCCAGCATGCGAATTTCACTGCCCTTTGCCTCCATCAGCACGTTCGCCAGAATCGGAATCGTATTTTTCCGTTCGACGATGCCCTGGAAAAGTTGCAGTTCTCGCAGTAGGTCGTTTTTCTTAACGACTAGTTCCATAGCTGGCTGAACCTCAAATTTGGGCGGCTCTTGCCCGGCGATCTCTTGTTATGAAGGAGGAAAAGAGAGATAAAGAATTATACAAGAAAAAGGTGCTGTTGAGAAATCAAAATGTGGCCGGAAGTGCTTGTCCTACAGGTACTTAAACTGTGGGTTTTCCTGTGGATAAACAGTGGTACCAACCCCTTGCCGGAGGGGAGGCTTTCGCCCTAAATATTTCCGTCGAACAGGCCTGTGCAGGTTCTCCCGCGGCGTCTGTGGAAATCGCCATTTCTCACCGTAAACTCTCGATGAAGCTGTTGAGAAGTGTGTTGAACTGCGCCTCTGCCTTTCGCAGTGCTTCGACCTTGCGAATCGAGTGAATGACGGTCGAATGATGCTTTCCGCCGAAGCTGCGGCCGATCTCCGGCAGCGACGCATGCGTCAGCTTCTTGCACAAATACATCGCCACCTGCCGCGGCATCGCGATCGACTTCGAGTTGTTCCGCGACTTCAGGTCCGCCAGCTTCAACTGATAGTAGTCGGACACGAACTTCTGGATGTGATCGATCGTGATGGCCTTCTCTTCATGGTCCTTGACGTTGCGCAGCACTTCCTGCGCGAGGTCGACAGAGAGCTCGCGCCCGGTCAGCGACGCATACGCAATCAGCCTGATGAGCGAACCCTCGAGCTCGCGGATGTTCGACTTGATGCGGCCGGCGATGTAAATCGCGACCGAATCGGGCAGTGGCACAGCTTCCGCTTCCGCTTTTTTCTTCAGAATCGCGACCTTCGTTTCAAGGTCGGGGGACTGAATGTCGGCGATTAAGCCCCATTCGAAGCGCGACCGCAGCCGCTCTTCGAGTTGCTCGATTTCGTGCGGTGGGCAGTCGCTGCTCAGCACGATCTGCTTTTGCGAGTCGTACAGGGCGTTGAACGTATGGAAGAACTCGTTCTGCGTGCCCTCTTTTCCCGCCAGAAACTGCACGTCGTCGACCAGCAGGACGTCGACGCTTCGATACCGCTCGCGGAAATCGATCAACCGGTCGTAGCGAACCGCGTTGATCATTTCGTTCATGAAGCGCTCGGACGAGATATAGGTCAGCACCAGGTTGCGATCGTGGAGCAGCACGTAGTGGCCGATCGCGTGCATCAAGTGGGTCTTGCCCAGTCCCACTCCGCCGTAAATGAACAGCGGGTTGTACGAGCGCGACGGCGCTTCGGCGACCGCGCGACACGCCGCGTGTGCGAACTGATTCGATGATCCGACGATGAACGTGTCGAACGTGTAACGCGGATTCAGCCCAGCCGATGAGGTAGGCATCACCGGCGGAAGCGAATCCTCGATGCCGAGTGTTCCTGGTTCCTGGGTCCTCGTTCCCTGCTCAGCGTTTCGGGATCCCGGTTCGAAACTCCGGGTTCCGAGTTGAGGGTTTGACGTTTTCGAATCGGACACGTGCGGCGCAGACGGGACCGGGGCTTCGGCCTCTGGCGTTCCACTGGCGACGAAATTCACCAACGCGTCCGTGCGGCGCACTTCGTCGAGCGCTTCGGCGATGACGCCCGAATAATGCTTCGTGATCCAATCTTTGAAGAGCGCATTCGGCACCCGCACGGTCACGGTCATCCCGTCGTCCGCCACGAACGCCGTCGGCTTGAACCACGTATAGAAGCTGTGGCGGTTCACTTTGGCTTGAACGCGCGACAGGATTTCTTCCCAGATATTGCTGGCAATCATTGGCGATTCTTGCGCTTTCGCCCCTACCGCCAGACGGCGGCTTGCGTTCGAAGTTCTAGAGGAACGCCGAGAGTGGCCTCAAATCGTGCTCGGAGGACTTTCGCCTTCAAAAAACATCCATAAAAAGGGCGGTTTTTGAGTTTCGTACGCCGAAGAACACCATTTTCCACAGGTTTTTGCACAGGTGTGGAAAACTTTGGGAGGAGACCAAAATCCATACGCGGCACTCGAGTCGTTTTTCGCGTTTGAAACAGAACGGCGAATGTAGCATACGCGCGCGTTCGTTGACAGGCTGGTGCAACGCCCATTAGGATTGTAGGTTCGCGCGTTGCGAAATTTTTCAATTTCCTAAGGATTTTCGATGAAACGTACGTATCAACCCAACCGGCGCAGGCGGCGCCGCACCCATGGTTTCCTCGTCCGCATGAGCACGAAGAACGGACGCACCGTGCTGAAGCGCCGTCGTGCAAAGGGACGCAAGCGGCTGTCTGTCACGTCATCGCGGTGAAACTGCGCCGTCGGGCGGAGTTCACCAGAGTCTACGACCGCGGTACCCGGTATAGGGGCCGGCTCATGACCTGCTTCGCCCTGCCAAACGAGGTCGGCTCTCCTCGCCTCGGCATCGCGGCCAGCCAGAAAATTGGAAACGCGGTCGTTCGTAACAGGGCGAAACGGCTCGTTCGCGAACTGTTTAGATGCCGCAAACCATTGACAGGAATAGATCATCGTTGTTATTCCTCGCCGGGAGATGGTTGATGCGCCCTGGCGGAACATTGAAGCCGACTACCGTGCTGCACTCGAGCGCTTTGAGAAGCGCTAGCCCTGTCTCTGTCCGCGTGGCACTTGCGGCTATTCGAGGCTACCAACTCCTTATTCGGCCGATGCTTACGGGCTCATGTCGGTATCTCCCGACCTGCTCGGAGTATGCGGCCGAAGCGATCGTCACTTACGGCGCGCTCAGGGGCGGATGGATGGGCCTCAAGCGTGTACTTCGCTGCCACCCCTTTGGTGGCGCGGGTCTGGATCCGGTCCCTTAGCTGATGGAACGCCGCCTTCTCCTCGCAATCGTTCTCACGTTCGTCGTGCTCACGGCCTATCAGTGGCTCGTGCCGATGTCACAGCCGGCGCCAGTGACCCAGACGCCGGCGACCCAGACGCCGACGCCCGATGCGGCGACGCCACCGGCGCAGTCGCCGGCGCAAAGTGCAGCGCCACCACCGCCCGCCTCTACGACGCCCGAACCGCCAGTCGCCGTGGAGGCTATTCAGGCCGATCCCGCTGAGCGGACGATTACCGTCGACAACGGCGTCGTGCGCGCAGTTTTTTCAAACCGTGGCGCCACGCTGGTAGCCTGGGAATTACTGACCTACCTGGGTCCGGACGGCAAACCCGTCGATCTCGTCCCCCACGACGTACCACCGAATCAACCGAAGCCTTTTTCGCTGAAGCTTGACGATGCGGCAAAGAGTGCGCGGCTGAACAGCGCGCTCTTTACCTCTGCGTCGAGCGGTTCGCTCAACGCCGGTAGTGCTCCGGTGACGATTGCATTTGAGTATCAGGACGCGGCCGGCCTGCACGCGCGCAAGCAGTTCAGCATGGCGCCAAATTCCTACGAGGTGACCGCCACCATCCAAGTCACCGACGGCGGGAGCACGGTTAACCCGTTCGTGCGCTGGGGTCCTGGGCTGGGCGATGTGCTTGCGATCGCCGGCGGCGGGATGTTCATGCCGCTGCGCAAGTCGGAAGCGCTGTTCTCGGTCGCCGGCGATGTGGAACGCATTCAGGCGGCGGCTCTTGCGACGACGCCGCAGTATCAAGGAGCCTACGATTTTGCCGGCGTCGATACGCATTACTTCATGTCCGCGGCCGTGAAGCCGGGCGCTGCCGAGCTCGCGTACTACCCGCTGTCGATTCCCTCGAAAACAGCGGACACCGCGGTGTCGCGCGATTACGTCGGCTACGACATCCGCGCCCAGGCGACGCCGACCGGGCAGGCGACCTTGCGGTTCTTCGTCGGACCGAAGCATTTCGAGACGCTGAGGCAAACCGATCCCGATCTGGTACGCGCCATCTGGTTCGGCATGTTCGCGTTTCTCAGCGTGCCGCTGCTCTCGGCGCTGAACTGGGTGAACGGGTTCATCGGCAACTACGGCTGGTCGATCATCGCGCTCACCTTCATCATCAACGCGGCGATGTTCCCGCTTCGGCACAAGAGCAACGTGTCGATGCGCAAGATGCAGGCAATCCAGCCGCAGGTAAAGGCGATTCAGGATCGCTACAAGAACCTGAAGGCGACCGATCCCGCGCGCCAGAAGATGAACACCGAGATGATGGAGCTCTACCGCCAGAAGGGAGTCAATCCCGCGAGCGGCTGCGTGCCGATGCTGCTTACCTTCCCGGTGCTGCTCGCGTTTTACAGTCTGCTGTCCGAAGCGATCGAGCTGCGGAACGCGCCGTTCATCTGGTGGATTCACGATCTGGCGGCACCGGATCCGTTTTATGTGACGCCGATCCTGATGGGCGCATCCCAGGTGCTGCAGCAGAAAATGATGCCGATGACAGGAGCGGATCCCGTGCAGCAGAAGATGATGCTGTTCATGCCGATCCTCTTCACGTTCCTGTTTATCACGTCGCCCGCGGGCCTGGCGTTGTACTGGTTCGCGAGCAACGTGCTCGTGATCGGTCAGCAGGTGCTGACCAACAGGATGATCGGAGTGCCGGGGGCGGTGAAGAGAGTGGAAAGTCAAAAATAGAAAGTGAAAAGGTGATGAGCGCACAAGAGCAGGTGGCCGATTTCGTGGTGAGGGTCGTGAAAGACATGGGCCTCAGTCTCGAGGCGCAGGTCGAGACGACGGCAGATGGCACGCGCATCAATCTTGCCGGCGACGGCGCCGAAGCGTTGCTCGCGCGCCGCGGCGAGGGGCTGCAGGCGCTGCAGCACATCGTCGACAGCGCCTTCCGCAAAGCGCTCGGCGACCAGCGGCTGCTCGTCGATTGCATGGACTTCCGCCGCGGGAAAGACAACGAGCTGCGCCAGATGGCGAAGTTCCTTGCGGAGAAAGCGAAAACCTCAGGCATCGAGCAAAGCATCGGACCGCTGAATGCGTACGAGCGCCGCCTCGTGCACCTCGCGGTCGCCGAAGTTCCCGGCGTCACCTCCGAAAGCATCGGCGACGCAGCGGTGAAAACGGTCACGATCACGGCAACGAAAAGCTAGATCAGGAGATCAGCTGGCGCTCTCAATAGCTTTCAGCTTCTAGCTCAGCTGCTCAGCTCCGATGTATTCCACCTCCGACACCATCGTGGCCATTGCGACGCCGGCCGGCCGTGGCGGCATCGGAGTGGTGCGCATCAGCGGACCCTCGGCCGCCGAGGTTGCGAACGGGCTGCTGCAGCTCGACGCGCCTCTGCAGCCACGGCATGCGACGTTCGCGCGCACGCACAGCGATCAAGTGGTTGCGACCTACTTCCCCGCTCCGCATTCCTACACCGGCGAGCACGTCGTCGAGCTGAGCGCGCATGGAAGTCCGGTTGTGCTGAGGCAGATCGTCGAGCAGGCGATCGCGCTGGGAGCGCGGCTTGCCGAACCTGGCGAGTTCACGCTTCGCGCGTTCCTCCACCGCCGGATCGATCTCGTACAGGCCGAGGCCGTCGCCGATCTCATCGACGCCGTCACTCCGCTGCAAGCCCGCGCCGCGTTCGATCAACTGGAAGGGACGCTGACCGATCGCATTGCCGAAATCGATGCCGAGTTATTCGATCTCACAGCGAAGCTCGAGGCATCGCTCGATTTTCCGGACGAGGGGTACCACTTCGTCGACGCAGGCGAAGCGGGCACGACGGTGCGCGCGATCGAGCGCAAAATCGGGGCGCTCCTTTGCGAAGCCAGACGCGGGCGTCTTATTCGCGAAGGCGCGCGCGTCGCCATCGGCGGCAAGCCGAATGTCGGCAAGTCCAGCCTGTTCAACGCACTTCTCCGCTCTGGCCGGGCGATCGTCACGGCCATTCCCGGTACGACGCGCGATCTGGTCACTGAGACAGCGGACGTCGACGGTCTGAAGCTCGAGCTCGTGGACACGGCCGGCGTGCGCGAGACCACGGACGAGGTAGAGAGCGAGGGAGTTGCGCGCGCGCGCCGGGCCTGGAGGACTGCGGATCTCGTACTCGTTGTGCTTGACGTGTCCGCTCCGCTCGAAGAAGAGGATTTCACTCTGCTGCGGGAGACCAGCGATAGCCCGCGGCTGATCGTCGCGAACAAATCAGATCTGCCGGCGGTATGGCGCGGTGGGGATATCGCTGCGCCGTTCATTCTCGTATCGTCGAAGACGGGCGACGGCCTCGAGGCGCTTCGTGGAGAGATTCGCACGGCGCTCGAGGGCGCCAATCCCGCGACCGCGCGCGATACGGCAGCCGTGACCAACGTGCGGCACGCAGCGCTGCTCGAGCGGGCGCGGGTGGCTCTGGGGCGCGCCGGTGACGCCGTGGAAGCAGCGGGCGGGCCGGTAGCGGAAGAGTTCGTGCTGACGGACCTTCAGGACGCGCGGGCTGCGCTCGAAGAAGTGACCGGCAAGCGCACGTCGGAGGATCTGCTGCGGCACATCTTCTCGCGGTTCTGTATCGGGAAGTGATTGCCTGTCCTTTACTACAGAGGACGCAGGCCTCTTTGATTTTCCTCGAGAAACATTGCGTCCGATGCCTCTGCGTGAGTAAAGAGATACGTTGTGAAATACGACGTCATCGTGATCGGCGCGGGGCACGCGGGGTGCGAGGCTGCGTATGCGGCGGCGCGCCTGGGGCGCCATGTTGCCATCTGCACGCTGTCGGCCGACACGGTCGCGCACATGCCGTGCAATCCGGCGATCGGCGGCACCGCGAAGGGGCACCTCGTCGCCGAGATCGACGCGCTCGGTGGACTGATGGCGCGCGCCATCGATGCGACCGGCATCCAGTTCAAGGTCCTCAATCGCAGCCGCGGTCCTGCTGTGTGGTCGCCCCGCGCACAGGCCGACAAAAAGCGCTACGGCGAGTGGATGCTCGCCGCGCTGCGCGCGGAAGACAACTATCGAGTGGATTTTCGGCAGAGCCGGCCAGATTCTCGTCGAGCACGGCCGGGTCGCCGGCCTCGCGCTCGAAGATGGTGTGAGGTACGAGTGCGGAGCGCTCGTCATGACCACCGGCACATTCTTGAACGGACTCGTGCACGTTGGGCGCGAGCAGCGGCCGGCCGGGCGCGCGAACGAGCCGCCATCGCGCGAGCTCGCCGAGTCGCTGAAGTCGTTCGGGTTCACGTGGGGTCGACTGAAGACCGGCACTCCCCCACGTCTCGATGGCCGCTCGATCGATTTCGATCGTTGTGTCGCTGATGGCTGCTTCGCGCTCGAGCCCGGCGACAACCCGCCGGTGCCGTTTTCATTTCTGACCGAGTCGATCGATATCGAGCAGACGCCCTGCTATCTCGCGCACACCAACGATCGCGTGCGCGAAATCGTGATGGCGAACATCGACAAATCCCCCTTGTTCAACGGACAGATTCAGGGTGTTGGACCGCGTTACTGTCCGTCGCTCGAGGACAAGATCGTGAGATTCCCGCAGCGCGAGCGGCATCAGATCTATCTCGAGCCGGAAGGTCGCGACGTCGACGAGATTTACATGAACGGATTCTCGATGAGTCTGCCGGCAGACGTGCAGCTTGAAATCGTGCGCGCCATGCGAGGCCTCGAAGAGGCGCGCATGCTGCGTCCGGCCTACGCTGTCGAATACGATTTCATTCAGCCGACGGAGCTGACGAGCGGGCTGGAGACGAAACGGGTGGAAGGGTTGTTCCTCGCGGGACAGATCAACGGCACGTCCGGCTACGAAGAGGCAGGCGCCCAGGGACTCCTGGCAGGCGCCAACGCAGCGTTGCGGGTTATGCGGTTGGCGCCGTTCACCGTGCCGCGCAGCGAAGGCTATCTAGGTATTCTGGTAGATGACCTAATAACACAGGGTTGCTTGGAGCCTTATCGGATGTTTACATCGCGCGCGGAGTATCGGCTACTTCTGAGAGTCGATAACGCAGATATGCGGCTCACGCCGCGAGGGCGAGAAGTCGGGCTGGTAGATGACGCGCGCTGGGAAAGCTATCAGTCGCGCGCGCGGCGGTACACAGGCAACCTCACCCGCCTCCGAGCCACTTCAGTGAAGGATTCCGCAGGTGCGCGGCTTTCGGCCGAGCAGTGGCTTCGACAACCCACTTCGAAGATTGAGAAGCTGGTGGCCGAAGGGTTCGAGCTCGAGAGACCGGTGAGCCGCCTGGATATTCCGAGCGTTGAAACGATGCTGAAGTACCAGGGCTACCTGAAGCGCCAGGAATCAGATGTTCAGCGTCGATCGCGAGACGAGCACCGGCAAATTCCGCGGGAGTTCCGCTACGCCGCAGTCCCCGGGCTGTCATCTGAAGTCATTCAGCGCCTCGATCAGGTCAGACCCGAGACCATCGGTCAGGCGATGCGAGTGCCAGGCGTGACGCCGGCTGCCATCACCGTTCTCTCGAGCTACGTTTTACGCTCGAACTGAAATATCCTGACAGCGTGTCGATCCGCGAAAAGCTCGTCAAACGCGCCTCCAAGGCCGGTCTAACGCTTCCCGCGGACGTCATCGACGGCTTGCACGCATATTTTGAGTTATTGCGGAAATGGAATCGCAAGGTTTCCCTTACTGCCCTCCCAGTGGAAGACGCCGGCGATGAAGCCATAGACAGGCTACTCATCGAGCCGGTTCTTGCCACGAAGTATCTTCCAAGGGCCGATGCAAATGCCCTCGACATCGGGTCTGGAGGCGGCTCACCCGCGATTCCGATGAAACTGGCTGCTCCAGGAATTTCCTTGCGCATGGTCGAGTCCAAGACGCGAAAGGCCGCATTCCTACGGGAGGTGGTTCGCACTTTGGAACTGGACCGGACGGACGTTGATGCCGTCAGGTTTGAGGAGCTTCTCGCGCGGCCCTCGCTGCACGATGGGATTGACTTGGTTACGTTGAGGGCTGTTCGCGTTGACCGGAAGACACTGATGGAACTCCAGTCCTTCATCAAACCTGGTGGAGTGCTCTTCCTCTTCGGCACGGCGGCGCCGACACCCACTAAAGTAGCTGGCCCTTACCTCTCTGCTGTCGCAACCCACATGCTGCTGAATCAATGGGGAAGTTCCGTCCAGATATTCCAGAAGACTGCTCACTAGAGCGTTTGGGTCGACCGTTGCGGTCGAATGTTCCACGTGGAACATCTGGAAAGTAATGCACACCTGGGGTATGCTGGGCGACGAAGTTGAGTTACTTAGACTCATATTATTGGTCAACCGACCAATGTTTATATCTGCTTGTAAATGAATAAGATACAGGCCGTCGCGAATCAAAAAGGCGGCGTTGGGAAGACAACGACTGCCATCAATCTGGCCGCCGCGCTCGCATCCGAAGGCCGGAAAGTGCTGCTTGTTGACGTCGATCCCCAAGCCAACCTGACGAGCGGCGTCGGCCTCCGCGGGCAGCGCGCGCCTGGAGGCACCATCTACGACGTTCTGACGGCCAGCGACGGCGCCGCACTCAGGAATCCTGACGACTTCATTCTCGCGACGACGGTCGCCAATCTGGCGATCCTGCCGGCCGATCGCAATCTGACGGGCGCAGAAATCGAAATGGTCGCGCTGCCCGGCCGCGAATCCCAGTTGCGGCGATTCGTCACGCCGCTCCGCGATCGCTTCGATCACATCTTCATCGACTGCCCTCCGTCGCTCGGCCTGCTCACCTTGAACGCGCTTGTCGCAGCTGAAGCGGTGCTCATTCCTCTGCACTGCGAATATTTTGCGCTCGAAGGACTAGCCGATCTGATGACGACGTTGCGGCGTGTGCGCGCAGGATTGAATCCGACGCTCGATGTCGATGGCGTGCTGTTGACGATGTATGACGAGCGAACGAATCTGGGCGCGCAGGTAGCGGCGAACGTGCGCGAATTCTTCAAAGACAAAGTGTTTCAGACAGTCATTCCGCGGAACGTGCGGCTCGCGGAGGCGCCAAGCCACGGCTTGCCGGTGATCACCTACGACGCGAAATCAAAAGGCGCGGAGGCGTACGCCGCGCTCGCGCGAGAATTTCTGGGACGGAACGGCATGTCTCAACACGGAGGCACAAAGGCACGGAGCTCCACGGAGTAATTTTCTCGAAAGGCATTCACCCTGCGTCTCCGCGACTCCGTGTCTCCGTGTTGAATTGGAAAGGGACTGCGATGGAAAAACGACCGGCGCTCGGTAAAGGCCTCAGCGCGCTCATTCCGGATGTGCCCGAGGTGCGCGCGGGCGGCGCGCCGACCGAGGTTGACGTCGATCAGATTTTGCCGAACGAACATCAGCCGCGCCATGGTTTCGAGGACGCGCGGCTCGACGAGCTCGCCCAGTCGATCAAAGCGAACGGCGTCATTCAGCCGATCGTGGTGCACAAGGTCGACGGCGGGTACCGCATCATCGCCGGCGAGCGCCGATGGCGCGCCGCGCAGCGAGCGGGGCTCGCCCGCGTGCCGGTCGTGATCAAGGACGTCGGCCCTGGAGGCGCTGCGCAACTGCTCGAGATGGCGCTCGTCGAAAATATCCAGCGCGAAGACCTCAATCCGATCGACCAGGCGGCCGCGTACGAAAGACTGAGCAGCGACTTCAGCATGACGCAGGAAGAGATTGCCGCCGCGGTCGGCAAGGACCGCTCGTCGGTGGCCAATCACATGCGGTTGCTGAAGCTTCCGCAGGAAGTGCGCGCCGAAGTGGCCGCAGGGCGCCTTTCGATGGGGCATGCGCGCGCGCTCATCGCGATCGCTGATGAAGGCAGCCAGCGGCAGATCGCACGAGAAGTGATCGCGCGCAATCTCTCGGTGCGCGAAACCGAAGCGATGGTGAAACGCACCGGCCGCGATTCGGCAGCCGCCGAGCGGCGCGTTCCGGTCGCCACCGACGTTCACACGCGCGCTGCCGAAGAGAAGTTGCGCATGACGCTCGGCACGCGCGTGCGCATCAAGCGCAAGGGCAAGGGCGGTCGAATCGAGATAGATTTCGGGTCGGAGGACGAGTTACAGCGCGTATACGAGCATTTGACGTCGTAACAGCGGCAAGGCGCCGCCTTTTCGTGGTATAAATGGCTGTTTTGCGCTTGTGAAACTTATCGCAAGCAGCACATGGCGCGCCGAGGGCTTCCAGTTGATGACTGAGCAGACCGTCGGTGACTTCAAGATCCGGAGCGTAAGCGACGGCAGCGCATGGGGGTGGGGCCCCATGCGGACTAAAAAATGACCAGCCGCACCGCCGCCGCTCGTTACGCTCGCGCCTTGCTCGATGTCGCCACCAAGGAATCGGCGGACCTCGACACGATTGCCCGGGAGCTCGACGAGTTCAATGCGTTTTTCATGCAGCAGCCGGCCCTCGCAGGGCTGATGCTCAACCCAGCCGTGCCCGCGCCGCGAAAGCGTGCGGCCATGGAGCAAATCACAAAGATCTCCGGCCTGACGCCCATCGTCTCGAAACTGCTGGTCCTGCTCGCCGATCGCGACCGCCTGGTCCTGCTCAAAGACGTCTCTGCCACGTACCGTGGTCTTCTGGCGGATCGGCAGAACGTGGTGCACGCCGAGGTGACGAGCGCGGAGCCGTTGTCGGACGAACGCATCCAGGCCATAGAGCTGCGGCTCGTGACCGTGACGGGCAAGCGCGTGTCGATGACGACCAGGGTCGACAAGGACATCATCGGCGGGGTCGTCGCCCGCGTCGGCAGCACCGTCTACGACGCGAGCATCGCGACGCAACTCAAGAAGATACGAGAGCGCTTAACAACGTAATCACAAGCAGATCGAGCGCGCAGGCGCATGGGGGTGGGGCCCCATGCGAACTAAAATATGAATATCAAAGCTGAAGAAATT
The DNA here is from genome assembly GCA_963787755.1 of Vicinamibacterales bacterium. GTDB lineage: Bacteria > Acidobacteriota > Vicinamibacteria > Vicinamibacterales > JAMQPK01 > JAMQPK01. Next base: position 162,058 of record CAWBEG010000013.1, on the reverse strand, counting down.
TCCAAGATCATCCGCGAGCAGATCGGCAGCTACGCCGTCGAGGTGGACGTCGCCGAAGTGGGCAGCGTCGTGTCGCTCGGCGACGGGATCGCGCGCGTGCACGGCGTCGAGCGCGCCATGGCCGGCGAGATGCTCGAGTTTCCGCACGGCGTCTTCGGCATCGCACTGAATCTCGAGGAGGACGGCGTCGGCGCCGTGCTCCTGGGCGAGTACACGGAAATCAAGGAAGGCGACGTGGTGAAGCGGACCGGCCGCATCATCTCTGTGCCCGTCGGCGACGAGCTGCTCGGGCGCGTCGTCAATGCGTTGGGGCAGCCGATCGACGGCAAGGGTCCGATTGCGACGAAGACCTTCATGCCGATCGAACGCATCGCAGCCGGCGTTGTCGATCGCCAGCCGGTGCGCGAGCCGCTTCAGACGGGCCTCAAAGCGATCGACGCGATGGTGCCCGATTGGCCGCGGCCAGCGCGAGCTGATCATCGGCGACCGCCAGACCGGCAAGACCGCGGTGGCCGTCGATACCATCATCAATCAGCGCGACAAGGACGTCATCTGCATCTACTGCGCGATAGGGCAGAAGCAGTCGACGATCGCGCAGGTGGTTCGCACCCTCGAAGAGGCCGACGCGCTGCGCTACAGCATCATCGTCGCGGCGGGCGCATCCGATCCCGCGCCGCTCCTGTACATGCGCTCCGTACTGCGCATGCACGATGGGCGAGTTTTTCAGCGATAGCGGCCGCCATGCGCTGTGCGTGTACGACGATCTATCGAAGCATGCGCAGGCGTACCGCGAAATCTCCCTGCTGCTGCGGCGACCGCCGGGCCGCGAGGCGTACCCCGGCGACGTCTTCTATCTGCACTCGCGCCTGCTGGAGCGCGCGGCGAAACTCAACAATGAGCTCGGCGGCGGATCGTTGACGGCGCTGCCGATTATCGAGACGCAAGCGGGCGATTTGTCGGCCTATATCCCGACCAACGTCATCTCCATTACGGACGGTCAGATCTTTCTTGAGTCCGACCTGTTCCATCAGGGCATCCGTCCCGCCATCAACGTCGGCAACTCGGTGTCGCGCGTCGGCGGATCAGCGCAGATCAAGGCGATGCGTCAGGTGGCCGGCTCGTTGCGTCTCGATCTTGCGCAATATCGCGAGCTTGCGGCGTTCGCGCAGTTCGGCAGCGACCTCGATGCGTCGACCCAGGCTCAGCTCAATCGCGGCGCTCGCCTTGTCGAGATTCTCAAGCAGCCGCAATACAACCCGCTGCCGGTCGAGAAGCAGGTGCTCATCATCTATGCCGGCACCAACGGCTATCTCGACCAGGTGCCTGTCAGCGATGTGGGCGCGTACGAAATCGAGCTCTATCGCACCTTCGAGTTGCGGCACGCGGGCATCCTTAAAGCGATCGCCGAGAAAAAGCAGATTGACGATGAGCTGAAGGGTCAGATCAACGCGGCCCTCAAGGAGTTCGGCCAGCAGTTCGCTGCGAGGAAAGCGCCTAGCAATGCCGTCACTGCTTGATCTTCGGCGGCGCATTCGCGCGGTGAAATCGACGCAGCAGATCACCAAGGCTATGAAGATGATCTCGGCCTCCAAGCTGCGCCGCGCTCAGCAGCGCGTCGTCGGCGCGCGGCCGTTCGCGCTGCAGATGCAGCGCGTGCTGAACAGCCTCGCGAGCCGCGTCGATCCGTCCTCGCATCCGTTGTTGGCGGAGCGCGACCGGGGGGGCGGGGCCCTCGGATCCGGCAATGACGGCGCCGATTCGAAAGTTCTGCTCATCGTCGTGACTGCCGACAAGGGGCTCTGCGGCGGCTTCAACACCAACGTCATCAAAGCGGCGAGCGGCTTCATCAACAAGGCCGGCAGCCCGATCGAGCTTGGCCTCGTCGGCCGCAAGGGCCGTGACTTCTTCAAGCGCCGCGGGTTCGAAGTGCGCGTCGAAGAGGTCGGGATTTTCCAGCGGGTCAAGTACGCAGACGCGAAGCGGATCGCCGAGGCGGCCATCGAGGAATTTACGAGCGGCCGCGTCTCGAAGGTCTTCATCGTCTACAACGAGTTCAAATCAGTCATGCAGCAGCGCGTGACCACGGAGCAGTTGCTGCCCATTCCCAAGACGGGGAAGTAAGCGGCAAGGCTCCTGTTGCCGGCGACATCGACTACCTCTACGAGCCCGGCCAGGCGCAGATTCTGGGTGACCTGCTGCCGAAGCACATCGAGATTCAGGTGTATCGCGCGCTGCTCGAGTCGGCCGCCGCCGAGCACGCTGCGCGCATGACGGCTATGGATGCGGCGACGAAGAACTCGGGCGAGATTATTGATTCGCTCACGCTCTACATGAACAAGGTTCGTCAGGCGGCGATTACGCGCGAAATCATCGAAGTGGTATCCGGCGCCTCCGCGGCACGATAGGTTATGTGAAATCTGGAGACATGAATGGCAACTGACGTCGCAACGAAGCAGAAAATCGGCAAGGTCGTTCAGATTATCGGTCCGGTCGTGGACATTGAGTTTGCCGACGGCCACCTGCCGGATATCTATAACGCGGTTCAGATCAAGACCGAGGGTCTCGCGGGCGAGTCGAAGGTCGATGTCATTTGCGAGGTCGAGCAGCACCTGGGTGAGTCGCGGGTGCGCACAGTCGCGATGAAGCGGACCGACGGGATGCAGCGCGGGATGAAAGCCGTGGACCTGGGGGAGCCGATCTCGATGCCAGTGGGGCCGGCCACGCTTGGCCGCGTGATGAACGTCCTCGGCGAGCCGGTGGATTATCCGGATCGCCCGGTGGACTCGAAAGAGCGGTGGTCGATCCACCGCAGCGCCCCAACACTGGAACAGCAGTCGACCGAGCTGAAGATGTTCGAGACGGGTATCAAGGTCGTCGACCTGCTCGAGCCGTACCTGCTCGGCGGGAAGATCGGATTGTTCGGCGGGGCCGGCGTCGGCAAGACCGTCATCATCCAGGAGCTGATCCACAACATCGCGATGAAACACGGCGGCGTCTCGGTGTTTGCCGGCGTCGGCGAGCGCACGCGCGAGGGCAACGACCTGTGGCTGGAATTCCAGGAGAGCGGCGTCATCAACAAGGATGACCTGTCGAAGTCGCGCGCTGCCCTGGTGTACGGACAGATGACGGAGCCACCGGGCGCACGTCTTCGCGTGGCGCTGTCCGGTCTGACCGTCGCGGAGTACTTCCGCGATGCCGAAGGCAAGGACGTGCTGCTCTTCATCGACAACATCTTCCGTTTCACACAGGCAGGCTCAGAGGTGTCGGCGCTCCTGGGGCGCATGCCGTCGGCCGTTGGATACCAGCCGACGCTCGGCACCGAGATGGGCGAGCTTCAGGAACGCATCACATCGACCAAGAAGGGTTCCATTACGTCGGTGCAGGCCATTTATGTGCCTGCTGACGACTACACCGATCCGGCGCCGGCGACGACGTTCGCGCATCTCGACGCGACGACGAACCTCTCGCGCGCGATTGTCGAGCTGGGCATTTATCCTGCGGTCGATCCGCTGGCGTCGACGTCACGCATTCTCGACCCACGCATCATCGGGGACGAGCACTACAACGTGGCGAAGGAAGTGAAGCGCGTGCTGCAGCGCTACAAGGACCTGCAGGACATCATCGCGATCCTCGGCATCGACGAGCTTCCCGAAGAGGACAAGGTGACGGTGGCGCGCGCGCGCAAGCTGCAGCGATTCCTGTCGCAGCCGTTCTTCGTCGCGTCGCAATTCACCGGCCGCGAGGGCAAGTACGTGCCGATTGCGGAAACGATTCGCGGGTTCAAGGAAATCATCGAAGGGAAGCACGACGCGCTGCCCGAGCAGGCGTTCTACATGGTCGGCACGATCGACGAAGTCGTCGAGAGCGCCAAGAAAATGGCTTCGGCGGCGTAGAGCACAGGTATGGCAGATATCCCAGCACTTCCGACGCACCTGGCTCTTGAGATCGTCACCCCCGATCGGTCTGTCGTTGCCGAGAAGGTGGACGAGGTCGAGATTCCCGGAGCCGAAGGCTATTTCGACGTGCTGCCTGGGCATACGCCGCTGCTGGCGATGCTGAAAGCCGGCGAGTTGTGGTACCGCAAGGGCAGCGACAAGTACTATCTTTCAATCGCATTCGGGTTTGCGGAGGTGTTGCCCGATCGCGTCACCATCCTCGCCGAAATCGCCGAGCGTCCTGAAGAGATCGACGTCGCGCGGGCTGAGGCGGCGAAGCGCCGCGCCGAAGAGCGCATCGCGAAACCGTCGGCAGACGTCGACCTGGAGCGGGCGAAGATCGCCCTCGTGAAGTCGATCGTCCGGCTCCAGGTTTCTACGAGAGCCCGCACGCGCGTGTAAACTGTAGGCGGCCCGCCTTCGCCAGGCTGCGGCGCGCCATGGCTTGCTCGTATCTTCGTGTTCAATAACCTGCGTCAACTTCCGCGCTATCGCGGGCTCATCCAGAGCCTGGTCTCCAGAGAACTGAAGGCCCGGTACCGAGGTTCGGTTCTCGGCTTTTTCTGGTCGTTCGTCAACCCGCTCTTGCTGCTGCTGGTCTACACGTTCGTGTTTGCCTACGTGATGCCCCCGCCCGGCAAGATCGACAACTACGCGTTGTTCCTTTTCTGCGGGCTTCTGCCGTGGACGTGGTTTTCGGCGTCGCTGTTGGAATCGTCGAGCGTGCTGATCACGGGAGGCAATCTCATCAAGAAAGTGATGTTCCCGGCGGAGATTCTGCCGATCGTGACGGTGCTCTCGAACCTTGTGCATTTTCTCCTGGGCCTGCCGATCCTGATTGCGTTCCTCATTTATTCCGACGCGCCGATCGAGTTGTCGGAGCTGCCGTGGTTTCCGATCGCGCTGTTGGTGCAGTTCCTGCTCACGCTTGGTTTCGCGCTGATTCTCTCGGCCCTCACCGTGCACTTCCGAGACCTGAAGGACATTCTCGGCAACGTGATGCAGTTATGGTTTTTCGCCACGCCCATCATCTATGCCTGGTTCAGTGCCCCCGAGCGGATTCGTCCGTATTTGAATCTGAATCCGTTCACGCACCTGGCGATCACCTATCAGCAGATCTTGATCTTCCCGAATACCGCGGCCGCGGGCGGGGCTCCGGGGCACTGGAAGTGGCTGCTGGCGCTCGGCGTTGCCTCAACAGGGCTGTTCCTGTTCGGATACTTCCTGTTCGATCGGCTGCGCGACTCGTTCGCCGAGGAAGTGTGATGAACGCGATCGAGCTGACCAACGTCACCAAGATTTATCGCAAGTACGCGAGACGGAAGCAATTCGCGACGCTGAAAAGCGCGCTCCTCAGCGGCAGCCTCATCCGGGATCTGCAGCCCGAGGAGACGTTTCCGGCGCTGCAGGGTGTGTCGTTCAGCGTGCCGGCCGGACGCACGTACGGCATCATCGGGCGAAACGGATCGGGCAAAAGCACGGCCTTGAAGCTCGTGGCCGGCATCACGAAGCCGACGACCGGTACCGTAAAGGTCGAAGGCCGCATCTCTGCGCTCATCGAGCTGGGCGCCGGATTCCATCCGGAGATCTCGGGCCGCGAGAACGTGTTCATCAACGGCATCATGCTCGGCCTCACCAAGCGCGAGGTCACTCGGCGCTTCGACGAGATCGTCGAGTTCGCCGAGATGCAGCAGTTCATCGACGCACCAGTCAAAACGTACTCGTCAGGAATGTACATGCGCCTTGGCTTTGCCGTGGCGATTCACGTCGATCCGGACGTGCTGCTCGTGGACGAAGTACTCGCCGTTGGAGACGAAGGCTTTACCCACAAGTGCCTCGATAAGTTCGGCGAATTCAAGCGACGGGGCAAAACGATCCTGCTCGTGACCCATTCGCTCAGTCTGGTCGAGAGGTTCTGCGACGAAGCGCTGTGGCTCGACAGCGGCAAGGTACGCGGGTCTGGAGACCCGAAGCGTGTTGTTGGCGCGTATCTGACAGACGTGGGCCGAAGCGAAGAGAAGGAGCTCGCGCGAACCGAAGAGCGCGCGCAGGAAGACGCTGTTCACGAAGCGGCCCTGGAATCCAGCGTCCAAAGTCCAGCCGCCACACCTTCCACTCTCGACGACATGACGCGCAGCGACGAGGGCCGCTGGGGTTCGCGCGAGGTGGAAATAACCGGCGTGACCTTCAAAACCGCGCAGGGCGAGGTGGCGCATATTTTTCAGTCCGGCGATCCGATGTCGATCCACCTGAGTGTGCGCGCGCATCAGGCGTCGTCAGATTTCGTCTTCGGCATCGGCATCTACAGCGCCGACGGGGTCAACTGCTACGGCACCAATACGCACCTCGAGGGCTTCATGCCGCAGGAGGCCCGCGGCGACGGAGAAGTCACATTCGGTATCGAGAGCCTCGATCTCGTCGAAGGCACCTACAAGCTCGATGTAGCCGTCCACAAGCGAGACGGATACCCGTACGACTATCACCGCCTGCTCTACACATTTCGCGTGAAGTCGCGCAGCAAGGAAGTGGGGATTTACCGCCCACGCCACACCTGGACGTTTTCGCCAAGTATCAAACTCAGAAAAGAGGGGCTATAGTTTTTCGTTCTTCGGGTTTCCTTCCTGAGATCATGCGCAAAGTCCTCTCTATCCCCGAAGCCGAGGCTTTTGCCGGGCGACTGAGGCACGCGCACAGGACAGTTGTGTTCACTAACGGCGTGTTCGATCTGCTGCATCCAGGCCATGTGCGCTATTTGCGTGATGCCCGGGGTGAAGGGGATGCGCTCGTCGTCGCCGTCAACTCGGACCGGTCGGTACGCGCGATCAAAGGACCGGCCAGACCTCTCAATCCGGCATCCGAACGCGCCGAAGTTCTGGCGGCGCTCGAGTGCGTCGACGCCGTCGTGGTGTTCGACGAAGACAACCCGCAGGAGATTGTCAGCCGCCTCCAGCCGGACGTGCTCGTCAAGGGCGCCGACTGGAAGGCGGATGCGATCATCGGCCGCGAAACCGTCGAGGCGCGCGGCGGCCGAGTGGTGCGCATCCCGCTCGCGGAAGGGTATTCAACGTCTGCGATAATTGACAAGATACGGTCCACCTGAGGGCGGACACTACCGCATCGGTAGTGTCCGGCTTTGGCTGGACCCGCACGTATGCCGACAACCACTTCGCTCAACCTCCAGGCTCTTCTCAAAACCGCCGCCGCCCGGACAGGAATGGATTCGTCCGCGGCGCACGTTCGCGGGCTTTCTTCGTCCGCGCAGGCGTTGTTTGTCGCCGTCCAGTCGAGCCATCGAAAGAGCGCCGTGACTGTGGTCGTCGTGCCGGGTGACGAGGACGTCGATCGATTCTGCATCGACACCAGATTCTTCATGGCGGCGCTCGAAGGCGCGTCGGCGGCTGCTCTCGAGGGTGCCGTCAAACCGTTCCCCTCGCTACAGATCGATCCGTATAGAAACATCGCCCCGCATTTCGGTGTCGCCTCGGCGCGCGCAGCAGCATTGCACGCGATCGCGGCCGGGACAGCCAAGGTCGTGGTGGCATCAGCTGCCGCGCTTTTGACTCGCCTCAGCGCGCCCGACACGCTCGAAGCCGCGGCCGTCGAGCTGAAGAACGGGATGGATCTCGACCCCGTCGCACTGGGAGATCTGCTCGCCGACGCCGGCTTCACGCGCGAGGACCCAGTCGACGAGCACGGCGAGTTCTGCGTTCGCGGCGGCATCGTCGATTATTTTCCGGCCGGCGCGGACAATCCGATTCGCGTCGAGTTTGTTGGCGAGACTGTGGAGTCGATCCGCCGGTACGATCCCTCTACTCAGCGCTCGATCGAAACACTCGATCAGGCGGCCGTTGTTCCGCTCACCGAAAAGTCAGGCTCGGCAACCTTCTTCGACTACCTGCCCGGCGACCGCGATCTGTCCTTCATCGTGATCGAAGAAGAGGACGCTGCGCTGCAAGCCAGGAAGCTCGCCGAGCAGACGCACGCGAGCTTCGCGGATGCGAAAGCCGACAACCCGGATGCGCCTGTACCCGATGAGCTGCTGATCCCGTGGGACGAAGTCAGCGGGCGGCTTGCGAATGCCATACGTCTGGATCAGCTGGCGATCGGGGAGGGCTCGCCTTCAGGCGAGCTTTCGCGTAAAGCTTCGACGCTGGACATTTCGTGTCAACCGGCCGTCGAGTTTCGCGGCCGCATCCAGGAATGGATCGCCGAGGTCAAGCGCATGCGCGAGCGCGGCGACACCGTGCTGTTCGTCGCCGGCACCGAAGGGCGGGCGGAGCGCACGGCCGAGCTGCTTACCGAATACGGACTTCGCGGCATCCTCATCGATCGAACCGACGAGCTGCTCAACGTTGCCGTGCACATCGCCGTCGGGCAATTGTCGAAAGGGTTCCGTCTGCCGGGCGCCGGGCTGCAGGTCATTGCCGAGCCGGACGTGTTCGAGGAAGAGCGCACGAAGGTCGAGCGCAAGGGAGACCGGCACCGTTCCATCGCCAAGACATTCCTCTCGGACCTGCGCGATCTCAAGGTCGAGGACCTGGTCGTGCACGTCGATCACGGCATCGGCCGGTTCGTGGGGCTCAGACAGATCGGCGTCGGCGACTCCATGCAGGAATTCATGGAGCTGCGCTACTTCGGGGAAGACAAGCTGTTCGTTCCCGTCGAGCGGCTCGACCTCGTCCAGAAGTACAGCGGCACCGCGAAGCCCGCGCTCGACAAGCTCGGCGGCACTTCCTGGGAACGCACCAAGACGCGCGTCAAGAAGGCCATGCGCGACATGGCCGAGGAGCTGCTCAAGCTCTACGCGGCGCGCAAGGCCGTGCCGGGCCACGCGTTCAGCCCGGATTCGCACTGGCAGCGCGAGTTCGATGACGCCTTCGAGTGGGATCTCACCGTCGACCAGCAGAACGCCATCGACGACATCAGGCGCGACATGGAGTCGCCGACGCCCATGGATCGCCTGCTGTGCGGCGACGTCGGCTATGGCAAGACCGAAGTGGCGATGCGGGCCGCGTTCAAGGCGGTGATGGATGGGAAGCAGGTAGCGTTTCTCGCGCCGACCACCGTGCTGGCGTTTCAGCACCAGAAGACGCTGACGGAGCGGTTCGCGGGATTTCCGGTGACGATCGACATGGTCAGCCGGTTCCGCAATAAAGCCGAACAGGATCAGATCATCAAGGACGTGGGCCTTGGGAAGATCGACATCATCGTCGGCACCCACCGCCTGCTGTCGAGAGATTTTCAGTTCAAGGACCTCGGGTTGCTGGTGGTCGACGAAGAGCAGCGCTTCGGCGTGTCGCACAAAGAGCGCATCAAGCAGATGCGGCGGAAGGTCGACGTGCTGACGATGAGCGCGACACCCATACCGCGAACGTTGAACATGTCGCTCGTGGGCATCCGCGACATGTCGATTATCGAAACCCCGCCGAAAGATCGTCTCTCGATTCAGACGAACGTCGTCAAGTTCGATTCGCACGTCATCGCCCGCGCCATCAGGCACGAGCTCGAGCGGGGCGGTCAGGTCTATATCGTTCATAACCGGGTCGAGTCGATTTTCTCGATCGGCGACCTGGTGCAGCGCCTCGTCCCCGAAGCACGTGTGGTCGTGGCGCATGGACAAATGGCAGAAGATCAGCTCGAGCGAGCGATGCTCGACTTCATCAGCAAAAAGTACGACGTCCTGCTCGCGACGACGATTATCGAAAATGGGCTCGATATTCCGAACGTCAACACCATCCTCATCAATCGCGCCGATCGCTACGGTCTATCGCAGCTATATCAGCTGCGCGGCCGCGTCGGACGCTCGGACCGGCCCGCCTATGCGTATCTGCTGATTCCGCCCGAAACGACGCTGTCGCCGGTCGCGAAGAAACGGCTTGCCGCCATTCGCGAGTTCAGCGATCTTGGCAGCGGATTCCGCGTTGCGGCGCTCGATCTCGAGATCCGCGGCGCCGGCAACCTCCTCGGCGGCGAACAAAGTGGCCACATCGAGACCATCGGGTTCGAGATGTACATGAAGCTGCTCGAGCAGGCCGTGCGCGAGCTGAAGGGCGAGGAGCTCATCGACGACGTGCGCGCCGTCGTGAATCTTCGCGTCGACCTGAAGATCGACGCGTCGTATGTGCCGGAAATGAACCAGCGCCTGATGATCTATCGGAAGATTGCTGACGCGCGCAGTGACGGCGAACTCGACCAGATTCTCATCGAGCTGCGCGATCGCTATGGTCCGGTGCCCGAGACCGTCGAGCACCTCGAGCAGTACGGCCGCATCCGCATCATGGCCGACCGGCTTGGGATAGAGTCGATCGACCGCGAAGCTCAGACGGTTGTCATCAAGTTCAGGCCGGATAGCCAGGGCGGACGTCTGAATGTGGAGCGCCTGCTCAGGGTCGTCACCGGCAGGGGCGATACGACGCTGATGCCGCCCGCGACCATAAAGCTGGATTTGAGGGCTGGCCAGACGGCTGGCCTGAAGGCCGGCACGACCGGTCCGGCACGAAGGCCGGGCCCTGGGGGGACCGTTTCTGCCGGGCCAGCACCGTCGGGACCAAGGCCAAGGCACGGCAAAGCAGTGGCGCCAGCTGGTGGACGGCCCGCGCGACTGCTGGCGAGGTGAAAGCCGGCTTTACCAAGGAAGAGATTCTCAAGCCGCCGAAGGAAGATCCGAGTGCACCGGGCGGCGTGTTCACCAAGGTGCGCGGTTTATTGGCCGAACTGGCCGGAATACAATAGAGACTAGAGACTAGGGATTAGGGATTGGGGATTGGATCTGATGAAGAAAACGCTGACTGGCGCCGCTCTTTTCGTCTGCCTGCTTACTGCCGCGCTCTCGGCCGAGATCCTGGAGCAGGTGCTCGTAAAGGTGAACGGCGAAATCGTGACACAGACCGAGTTCCACCGGATTCAACTCGCGGCACTGCGGGAGCTGCAGAACCAGCCGCGACCCGAGCCGCTTGTCGGACGCCGAGCTTGTCGAAGACCCTCGCGCAAATCACCCCGCAGGCCATCGTTACCGTGATCGATGAAATGCTGCTGATGCAGCGCGCGACAGAGATGGGCCTCGCCGTCACCGACGCGCAGTTCACACAAGTGCTCGAATCGATCAGGAAGGACAACAAGATCGAGTCCCAGGAAGCATTCGAAGCTGCACTGAAGAGCGAAGGGATGACGCTGGCGCAGCTGAGACAGATGCTCAGCAAGCGGATGCTCATCGGGCAGGTTCAGCAGCGCGAAGTTGGTAGTCGCATCGATGTGACCGAGGCCGAAGAGCGCGCCTACTACGACTCGCATCTTTCAGAGTTTGCAACGACGCCGAGCGTGACGCTTCGCGAGATTCAGGTGAACGCGACGGTCGATCCGGTCAAGAAGATCCCGAGCGTCGGCGCGCTCGACGATGCGCGCGAGAAAGCCGCGGCAATCCGAGAGCGCATCGTCAAGGGTGAGCCGTTCGAGAAGGTCGCCGCGGAGGTGTCGGATTCTCCGTCGAAAGCCAACGGAGGACTCATCGGCCCGATCTCTCGCGATGAAATGAACGAAGAGCTCCTGAAAATGATCGCGAAGATGAAGGCAGGGGACATCACCGCCGTGATGAATACGGCGACCGGCGCCCAGTTGTTCCAGCTGCAGTCCTCGATCGAATCGACGACGCTTCCGTTCGAATCAGCCCGGTCGCGAGTCGCCGACAGGATCTGCCTCCGAGAAGATGGACGCCGAGTTCAAGAAGTACATGGCGCGCCTCCGCGCGCAGGCGATCATCGAGTGGAAGAACGAGGATCTGAAAAAAGCGTGGGAGATCGGCATCGCCGCTGAACCGACGTTCTAAAGGCGCATGTCTGCAAGCTGGTTTGCCATCTGGACGCGCTCGCGTCACGAGCATGTCGTGCGCGAGCAAATAGAGCGCAAGCATTTCGACGCGTTTCTTCCCACCATCACCCGGTGGAGCCGCTGGAAGGATCGCAAGAAGAAGATCGACTGGCCTCTCTTTCCCGGCTACTGCTTCGCGCGCTTCGAGGAAGAGGAGACGCTGTCGATTCTGAAATGCACCGGCGTCGTCAACATCGTGTCGGTCGAAGGAAAGCCGGCGCCTATTCCCGATCACGAGATCGAAGGCATTCGACTCCTGCTCGAAAGCGATCTGCAATACGACCCCTGCCCGCTGATTCGCGAAGGCATGATGGTCGAAGTGACGCACGGCGCCCTCAAAGGTGTTGTGGGACGCCTCGTCCGCAAGGGGGCGCACGCGCGCCTCATCCTGTCGGTGGACCTCATCGGCCAGGGCGTCAGCGTCGAGGTCGACGCAGCCGACGTCAAGCCGTACTAAATTCCCCTTCTGCACACCGGTTGGCCTGCGTTCTGCATCGTTTTTCTCTGGGGACACGTGTTTCTGGAAGGAGAACAACATGCAAACGAAATTACTCGGAATGCTGGCGTTGAGCGCGCTCATCGGAAGCTACAACCTGGCTGCCGCGGCGGCACCACCCGACATGGATGACGTCCCGCTGACGCTGTCCGGTTGCGTCGTCGCAGGCGAAGCCAAAGATAGCTACCTGCTGACCAACGTCGTTGTGGATGGAACGACCTTGGCGCCCACGAACGCGTTTTATCGGTTCAACACTACGAAGGGTTTGAAGGGTTACGTCGGGCACCGCGTCGAAGTACGAGGAAAGGCCGACCTGGATGACGTCGACAAGGGGAAAGTAAAGGTGCGGACACGACGACGGCAAAGTGACGACGGAAGTGACGTCGGAGCGCCGTAAAGTGAAGGTCGATGATGCGTGGTTCGGCTCGATGGGTGCCATGAAACTCGATGCAGAGGTCCCCACGTACAAGTTCGAAGTTGATGCGGTGAAGCCGCTGGAAGGGAATTGCGCAAAGCGCGGCCGCCGCGCGGTAACGGCGGGCGCCAGCTATACTGATCCGGTGAGCCAATCCCCAATCCCTGATTCCAAGTCCCTCCAGATTGGGAGTCAGGCTCTCGAGTCACCGTTCATCGTTGCCCCGATGGCGGGCATGACCGACACGGCCTTCCGGCGCCTGGTCAAGCGGCATGGGGGGTGCGGGCTCGTTGTGACCGAGATGGTCAGCTCTGAAGGACTCGTGCGTGGCATCGATCGCACGCTCGAGTTTGCCGAATACACCGAGGAAGAGCGCCCGGTGTCGATTCAGATCTTCGGCGGCGATCCCGAAAAAATGGCTGATGCCGCGCAAATCGTCGAGGGATTGGGCGCGAACATCGTTGACGTGAACATGGGCTGTCCGGTGCCGAAAATCGCGAAGCACAACGCCGGATGCAGTCTGATGCGCGAGCCCGAGCACGCCGCCTCGGTGATTGCGGCGATGACGAAGCGCGTGAAGATTCCCGTCACGGTGAAGATGCGCGCGGGATGGAACGAGCAAACGATCAATGCGCCCGAGTTAGCCAGGCGCGTGGAAGGGGCCGGCGCATCCGCGGTCGCCGTCCACGGCCGCACGGCTTCGCAGTCGTACTCGGGACAATCCGACTGGAGCCTTATCGATCGGGTGGCAGAGTCGGTGAAGATTCCGGTCCTCGGCTCGGGGGATTGCATGGAGCCAGAGGATATCCTCGCGCGGATGAAGAGCGGCGTCAGCGGCGTACTGGTCGGGCGCGGCGTCCTTCGGAATCCGTGGATTCTCGCGCAAGCAGCCGATCTCGCGGCCGGACGTCCTGCGCGACACGTGACCCTTGAGGATCGCGGCCAGTTTCTCCTCGAGTACATGGATTTGTTGCTGACCGAAGATGGCAGCGAACCGACCGGGTTCAGGCATCGGGCGGGACAGGACACCACCCCAATCCCAAATCCTAAGTCCTTGGGAGCACGCGCGCGTCACGAACGATGGGTCATCAATAAACTGCGCGCCCTCATGTCCTGGTATTCGAAGGGGCTTCACAACGGCGGACATCTCCGAACGGACATCAACGCCGCTAATTCCATTTCTCACGCGCGAGATCTCATCGGGGAGTTCTTCGAGACCGTCGTCCCGGCCGTCCGTTAGGTGTTTCGGCTTTAAGCAAGGGCATATTTATTGGCCTCTCGACCTAACAATGAGTGCCTCTCCGTTGTGCTTGCCTTTATGGCTTTCAATGGCTGCGGAGACGCGCCTCGAGACCAACGTGTCCAAGCCGCCTACGACAAGACGACCGGCAAATTAAGTCAGTTGACCGTTGATGCAACAAAGGATGGTAAACCCAATATCACAAGCTACATGGACGGTTCCAAGTTTCTGCGAATAGAAATAGACACGAACGAAGACGGCAAGATCGATAGATGGGAATACTACGGCGCCGACCAGAAGCTGGAGCGCGTCGGCTTTTCTAGGGCAAATGATGGAATTGCTGACGCGTGGGCATTTCACCGGTCCGACGGGTCTATAGAGCGAGTCGAGGTGTCGACGAAGCGGGACGGCAAGCCCAATCGCACCGAGTTCTACGAGAATGGCGCGTTGGCACGAGCCGAGGAAGACACAAATGGTGACGGCCGAGTCGACAAGTGGGAACGCTATGAATCCGGAGCGCTCGTCAGCGTCGTCGTTCGATACCACCAGGTCCGGCAAGCCCACGACCACTATCGACTATCGGAAGCCGTAGGTCAGTTGGCCTACAGAGGCTTGATCTCGTAGTCGTAAGCCAGCGCAGCTTCCTGCAATTCGTAAAACAACTGGCCGAGCCGCTCGTGGATGGGGTGCCGCAGGTATGCCTGAAGACCGGCGAGATCATCGAACTCGATAATCGCGGCGAATGGGAAATCGCGGAGCATCAACTTTTCGTAGGCCGCTCCATGCGTGACGCGCGCGCCCACCTGAAAGCGCCGTACGCTCGGAATTTCGCTCGCGGCGGAGTTCAACGCAGCAAACATCGCCGCACGATCGGATGCCGAGATACTCGGCTTGGGGCGGAAGAGGACGATGTGCAGCAACACTACGTTTCGAACCGCTTCAGTTTTTCCACCAGCGTCGTCCGTTTCAGGTTGAGCAGCTTCGACGCCTGCCCCTTGTTCCCGCCAGTCTTCTCGAGCGCGCGTCGAATCAGGTCGTGCTCGATTCGGTTGATATAGCGGTCGAAATCGATCCCACCCTCAGGAAGATTCACGTCGGGCGCGGCCGCGGCTTGCGAGGCCTGCTGAATATCCGGCGTGAGGTCGGCCGTCTCGATCTGCGTGCGTCCCGCCGCTCAACGCGACGGCGCGCTCGATGGCATTCTCGAGTTGCCGGACGTTTCCGGGCCACGGGTACGCCATGAGGCACCGCATTGCCTGCTGGGAAATCGACAAGCTTCTCGCTTCGGGTTCCGTGGAACGGGCGATGTGCGGGTTTCGCGCCGACAACGCCCGATTCCGCAACTGAAAATTTCTTCAGAAAATGCTGGACGAGCAGCGGGATGTCTTCCTTCCGCTCGCGCAACGGCGGCAAATGGATCGGGATGATGTTCAGGCGATAGAACAGATCTTCACGGAAGGTCCCTTCGGCCACCATCTTCTGCAAATCGCTGTTGGTCGCGGCGACGACGCGCACATCAACCTTGGTCGTATGCGTGTCGCCGATGCGCTCGAACTCGCGCTCCTGCAGCACGCGCAGCAGCTTCATCTGCATCCCGGGGCTCATGGTCCCGACCTCGTCCATGAACAACGTGCCCTTGTGCGCCTGCTCGAGACGGCCCTGCCGCGTGCCGATCGCGCCCGTGAACGCGCCGCGCACGTGACCGAACAGCTCAGCCTCGAGCAGCGTCTCGGGAATCGCGCCGCAGTTGAGCGCGACGAAGCGTAGGGCGCGGCGGGGGCTGTTGTGGTGGATCGCGCGCGCGACGACTTCCTTGCCGGTGCCGGTCTCGCCGGTCACGAGAATCGTGCTCGCTGACGCCGACACCGTTTCGAGCAGCTGAAACAGCGCGCGCATCGCAGGACTGCGGCCGATGAGCCCCTCGAACTTGTAGCGCTCCTGCAGCTGCGAGCGCAGATACGCGTTTTCCGCTTTGAGCTTGCGCTTTTCGAGCGCCGAGTTCAGCGCGTGCAGCAGCTCGTCGAACTGAAATGGCTTGGTGACGAAATCGGTCGCGCCGCGCTTGATCGCCTCGACCGCATCCTTCACCGTTCCATATCCCGTGACGATGATGCCGACGATGTCGGGGTAGCGAAGCAGGGCGGCTTCGAGGACGCGCGTGCCATCGAGTCCGGGGAGTCGCAAGTCGGTGACGACGATGTCGAAGGCGAATTCGGCGAGCTGCTCGATGGCCTGCTCCCCGGATTCGGCCTGCTGGACTTCGAAACCGTGCTCCGCGAGGCGCTCGGCGAGCGCCTCGCGAAGCGGCGTCTCGTCTTCGACGAGCAGAAGATGTTTCTTCGACTCAGCCATTCACGGAAGCGTCAAGAGTTTGACACAAGAAAGTGAAAAGTAGAAAGTTGAAAGTAAAAATTGAGGGTTGAGCCGCCAAGAAAGTGACATAGGCGAATAGACCCCTACAGAACTGCATACGCGGTTCCGATACGGATTTTTGAGGGAGGAACGACATTGGATATCGAACGACAGACGCTCTCAATCATGAAGGCCTGCGAAGTGGTGGGAGTCAGCCGACGCACCATCTACAACTGGATGGCTGGTGGCAAAGTGCAGTACGTGCGTACTGCAGGCGGCTCGGTCCGCATCTATGCGGATTCACTGTGGAGAACACCCCAGCCGACGCAGGACACGCCGACGATTCAGCACTGAATCGGTCGAGCGCAGGCGTCAACTCCGCGGAGATAAAATGAATCGTCTCTCTTACTCGGTTGCAGATCTGCTCGAGCGGGGCGCTATGGAACAGCCACGGGAACTTCGGCAGCTCTTCCACCAGTTGAACAATCAGCTCGGCATCATCCTCGCGCACGCCGAGCTCCTGGAGAAGAAAGCTGCCGATGAAACGAGCCGCTCGCGCGCGACGCAAGTCGTCAGCAGCGTGCTCGATGCGATGGGCACCGCGAAAGAAATCCGGATGCAGATGGGGAACCGGGCATCAGAAGCCTAAAAGCGTAGGTCAGCGGGCAAGCAGGTCGCGCGTTCCAAAACTAGAACTGCCCGCTGAATCCATGGATCTCCTCATTTCCCTTCCACTTACACCGATGTATTCCGCACTGTTCGATTTGACACTGTGCAGAATTGCAACTTGTAACACCCAAAACTGTGATCAGAAACTGCCATTAATTTGACGAATTCTTGGGCATTTCGTCAATAAATTGGCGATGTACGGGCGGTACACCGGCCGCTTTCCCCCTCCGTTCGCCCTCATGTGAAGCTGCAACTACCTTAAAACAAACGACTTATAGATAGCAGACTCCGGCCAGCCACGTTTCGGTTTTCCTTTGTGTCGATATTGGTACTCCGCTTGCGATACACGGGCTCGTTGCCGGACATTCCGGCCTTTCAGGAGCCAAAAACGAAATGCGCGCCCAACCAATGCCTGCCGCCCAAACCCGTCGTGTCGTCAATGGACTGCCCTTCGTGGAAGCGCTCGCACGCCGCATGGCGTCGACGATGCCCCACTCGATTGATGTGGGAGACCTGGTGCAGGATGGCGTCATCGGATTGATCGACGCCTCCCATCGGTTCGACGAGAGCCGCGGCATCAAGTTCGAGACATTCGCCGAGCGGCGTATTCGAGGCGCGATGATTGACGCGCTTCGCCGCGACGCCTGGCCGCGCGGCGTCCGCCGCGTCAGACGCGAGCTCGAAGCTGCGCGCGAAACACTGCGCCGCGAGCTGGGCCACGAGCCGTCGCTCGCGGATCTTGCGAAGAAGGTGGGCACGGACGAGAAGCGACTTGGCCGCACCATCGTCCGCATCCACACAATCGAATCCACATCACCGCTGGCCACGAGCGAAACCGTCGACGAAGCGTGTCTGCCGACCGCGCTGGTGCCCTCCGAACCGGAAGCGCCGGACGCGGCCTACGAGCGATGCGAAATGCAGGACAAGGTTCGGGCCGCCATCGGGTCGCTGCCGCCGCGCGAGCAGAAGGTGATTACGCTCTACTACTACGGCGACGTCACGATGAAGCAGATCGGTGCCGAGATTGGCGTGAACGAGTCGCGCGTCTCGCAGCTCCATGCGCGCGCGATTAAGCGGCTCCGTATCGTGCTCGCCGACATGGCGCCGGCCGAAGCGATGAGCGCGCTGAAGAGCGCCGTGCTCGCGTTCCACCAGAAGCCGGTGATGGCGAAAGCGGCGCTGCCGCAGCTGCCGTCGGCGGCGGCGCACATGCCCGCGACGATTGCGGCGAAGGCGCCGGCAGTCGTGGTCAACATCATGCCGAGCCGCCCGAAGCGTTACGTGGCGGCGCACGTCACTCCGCAAACGTCGCGCGTTGCGGTGGCCGCGGCGAGGTAGTCGCCAGCAGTCGACGGTCGTTGTCGGAAGAGCCCGGCGCGTATGTCGCCGGGCTTTTTTTTGCGCGGCTGACGTCGCGCCCCTGCCGCAGCTATGCGAGGATCTCCCTGGCGGTGCGCAGCAGATCGCCGAGCCTGAACGGCTTGGCGAGCCAGCGGCAGCCGCTGTCCTGCAGAAAGCGTTCGGCCTCGGTGCCGGCGACATCGCCGGTGACGAAGATCACGCGCCGCGCCACGTCGGGATGCAGGGTCGACAGCTTCTGATAGAAACGGATGCCGTCGATCTTCGGCATCTTCAAATCGCACACAATCAGGTCGTAGGATTTCGCGGCCACGCGGCCCAGGGCCTCTTCGCCGTCCCCTGCGCGATCGACGACGAACCCCGCATCCGTCAGCGCCTCGCTGACGGCGGCGGCCAGTGCTGGCTCATCCTCGACGACCAGCACAGTCGATCCTGCGAGTGCTTCGAAGTCGGCTCGTGGCGGCGGCGCCGTGGGCCGCTGAAGCGGCGTGCCGCTGACGGGCAGCTCGACGTAGAACGATGCGCCCGCCCCTGTATTCGACGCGAGGCGGATGCGGCCGCCGTGCTCCTGCACGATCGCGTACGCGACGGTCAGCCCGAGGCCGGTCCCTTTGCCGACCTCTTTGGTCGTGAAGAACGGATCGAAAATCTTCGGTTGCAGCTCCTCCGCGATTCCAGGCCCATCGTCGTTGATCTCGAGGACAATCGACTCGCGCTCGACGTCGTGCCAGCTGCGCACGACGAGCGTGCCCCGGCCGTTCGCCGTCAGCATCGCCTGCTCGGCGTTGATGATCAGATTGAGCAGCACCTGCTGCACCTGATGCGCGTCGGCGAACACGCTGCGGAAGGCCGGCGGCCAGCGCATCGACGATCGTGATGTTCGTGATGCGCTGCTCGTAGGCGCGCAGCGAGAGCGTCTCACGGACGACGTGGTTCAGGTCGACCATCGCGCGGGTTGACTGACGCTTGCGCGCGAATGTCAGCAGGTTGCGCACGATCTTGGCAGCGCGCTCCGACTCGCTGAGGATGGTCTCGAGGCCGCGTCTGGTTTGCTCGTCAATCTCAGAGGGAGGCCGCTGCGACAGCCGCTCGGCCCAGGTCAGGATGGTCGCGAGCGGGTTGTTCAGCTCGTGCGCGACGCCGGAGATGGTCTGCCCGAGCGCGGCGAGTTTTTCGGCCTGCAGCAGCTGGTGATACAGATCGCGCGTCTGGTCCTCGAGTTTCTTGCGCTCGCTCACGTCGCGCACCAGCGCGTCGATGCGGACCGATCCATCCTGCGACGGCGAATCGGCGTGCGCCGTTACTTCGACCCAGACAGGCGAATTGTCGACGCGCCGCAGCCGCAGCAGGTAGTCGGTGACCGCGCCTTCCGTTGCGAGGCGATCGATGAACGCAACGCGCGCGTTGGGATCGACGAAGCGAGGCGCATCGAACGGGCGAATTTGCGCGTCGCCGGCTTCGGCGGCGTAGCCGAACATCACTTTGAGGTGGGGATTGGCCGCGAGGGTTTTCGTCTCACGCGGCCCGAGAAGCCCGATGTAAATGCCTTCGTGAACCGCCTCGAACAGCCTTGCGAAGGCGTCGGCGCGGTGCTCGGACAAGTTATTTACCCTGCAGCGGGGGAGGAGTCGGCGTTTCGCTGGTCGGGAAGCGCGGGCGGTAGTCGCCCTGCACCTTCTTGCGAATCGCCATGACCGATGCGCCTGAGTTCCTCATCTTCATCGAATCGACAGCGATGTCGATGCATACGGCGCACGACACGCCGTGCGGCTCCCATTGGGTGACGCGGCCTTCGGGGTCGCGCCCTTTGACAAAACAATCGGCGTTGTTCTTATGGCCGGCGCTGCCGCAGCCGCAGTAGCACGGCACGTAGCTCGCGACTTCGGGATGATCGGCGGTGAACACGTGCGCGTCCTTCAGCACGTCCATCGGACGCGCCGGCATATATCCTTCGACGTCGATGAGCGGCATGTCGAAGCCGGGTCCGTGCGGCGCGCCGGGCTTGGGCCGAGGCGGAATGACGACTGCAGGCTGCGGGTAGTCCGGCTCTTGAGGCGCAACAGCCGGCTGGGCTGCGGCGTTGCTGGCGGCGGTGCCCGCACCGGCCGTGTCGCGGGCGCCAGGCGTTGCCGTGTCTGCAGTCTGATTTCCGGAGCACGCACCCAGCGCGAGGGCGCCGCAGAGCGCAGCGATAGCGAGTGAACGCTTCAGCATGGAACCCTGATTGTATCGCGAATTGCCAGATTCGCGGATGGGCGGATTTGGAATACGGGAGGCGGATACGGGATTCGATATGATGAACCACGCATGTCATCGACGCGCTTCCCGAATGTCCGGATGCTGGGTCCGGAATTGGACGGATGGGGATTCTTTCTCTGCACCCAGAAAGACGTCCGGCAGGGGCGCGGCGGGGACCTGTTCATCTCGCTGTCGCTGCAGGACCGCACCGGCCTCGTGAGGGCGCGCATCTTCAATGAAGCGGCCCGTCTTCGCGAAGAGTTCGACAGCGGCGACTTCGTGAAGGTGCAGGGGCGGACCGATCTGTTCAACGGACGGTTGCAGCTGCTTGTCGAGAAGATCCGCCGGGTGAATCCCGACCAGGATAAGGACGCAGGGCTTCCGCGAGGAAGACTGCATCCTGTGCGCGCCGCGTTCGGTCGAGGAGATGTGGAGCGAGCTCGATCAGCTGATCCTGCACGTTCGCGACCCTTTCGTGCGCGAGCTGCTGCAGCGCATCACCACGCAGCACGGTGAGAAGCTGCGCATTTGGCCGGCTGCGCTTACGGTCCATCACGCCTACCGGAGCGGGTTTCTCGAGCACATCCTCTCGGTCGCCCGATCGGCGCTTACGCTGGGCGCGGCGTACGGCGCGAACCAGGATCTGCTCACCGCCGGCGCGCTGCTGCATGACATCGGTAAGCTCGAAGAGCTCGAGTACGACCGGTCTACGCATTACACGCGCGACGGCAATCTTGTCGGGCACGTCACGCTCGGCGCCATGATGGCTCGCGCGGCGATGGCGGCCATACCCGACTTCCCCGACGTGCTGCGCACGCAAATCGAGCACCTCATCGTGTCGCATCACGGCCACAAGGAATTCGGCGCGCCGGTCGAGCCGATGACGATCGAAGCGATGATTCTTTCAGCCGCGGACGATCTCGACGCGAAGATCAATCAGGTGCGGCAGGCCCTTGCCGAGGACGGAGAAGGCGAATTCACGGCGTACCATTCGCGGCTGGGGCGGGTCCTTTGGCGAGGATAATCCAGGGATTCTGGACTAGGGATTGGGGATTGGTGCTGCGACAAGTATCGACGCAGCGCTATGCTCGTACTATTTTTGGCATCGCCAGTCCTCGCTCAGGAGGAATCCGGCGCTTCTCAAGTTCGGAAAGGTCTCCTCGGCGGAGCGGCTGGCCTTGGCCTTCACGAAGGCGGCCATCTCATCGCGAACTGGGCGTTCGAAGAGAAGGTCACGATCAAGAAGGTCGACTACAAAGGCATTCCGTTCTTCGCGTTGTCGCACGCCCCGAATCTGTCGCCTCGGCGCGAGTACGTGGTCTCGTCGGCAGGCTTCTGGGCGCAATATCTCTACAGCGAGCAGATTCTTACGCATCATCCCCGATCTGAAGGACGAGCAGAGCCCGTTCCGCAAAGGGATGCTCGCTTTTCACGTCGTCACATCTCTTGTGTATTCGGGTGCGGCGTTCGGAAAGACAGGCCCGCTCGAACGCGACACGCGCGGGATGGCTTCGTCTCGACGCATCGACGAGCGCTGGATCGGCGCGATCGTGCTCGCGCCCGCGCTTCTCGACATGTACCGCTACTTCAATCCGGATGCGCGCTGGGCGACATGGACTTCGCGCGGGGTGAAGATGGGCAGCGTGGCGCTGGTGATCAAGTAGCTGGTAGGTGGTAGCCGGTAGCAGTAGTAGCTAGTAGTGGGGTAGCCCAGCTACAAGCTACGAGCCACCAGCTAGCGAGGTCCGAGCGCGAACGTCATCGTGCCTTCGACGACTATTTTGCCGTCGACTTTGGCATTGCCTGCGAGCACGCCCATCCGGCTGCGCAGCCGCTTGACGATCACTTCAATGACGACCACTGTGCCAGGGTGAACCGGCCGCCGATAGCGAACGCGCTCGATGCCCGCAAAAAAGGGCAGCTTCTGCTGATTCTCCGGCTTCGCCAGAATCAGGATGGCGCCGACTTGCGCGATCACTTCCGTGAGAATCGTGGGTGGCAGCACCATCGGACCCGTCGGCGACCGCATCAGATACGGCTCGTTCGACGAGATGTTCTTCAATCCGACGATGCGCTTGTCCATTTCGAGCTCGGTGATGCGATCGACGAGTAGAAACGGGTAGCGGTGCGGAAGGATCTTTTCAATCGCCGCGTAATCGAGCGGCAGCGTCAGCGGTTCCATCGGGACTGGTATTATACAGGTCAGCTTCAGGCTTCAGGCTTCTGGCGTTGAGCCCGAACGCGTCGGAAGCCTGGCCCCACATGTCTGAAATCGCTGCGCGTCCCCACGATCAGGAACTCGTTGCTACGTTGTTCGAGCTCGGCCGCGAAGTGTCGGCGGTGCTCGACATCGACGAGCTGCTGAGGCGTATTCCGGGGCTCATCGCCCGGCTGACGTCGTTCACGGTGTTCTCCGTCTACATGCTCGACCACGAGCGCCAGGTGCTGAAGATCGCGTACGCCGAGGGGTATCCGCTCGATATGGTGCTGAACTTCCGCCTCAAAGTCGGCGAGGGCATTGTGGGCGCCGCCGTTGCAGAGGAGAAGGCCATCCTGGTGAACGACGTCCATCAGGATCCGCGCTATCTCGGCCTCGTGCCGGGAGTAAACTCGCAGCTGGTCGTGCCGCTCCGGCACAAGAAACGGGTGCTGGGCGCGCTCAACCTGCTGAGCGACAAGATGGGCGCCTTCAGCGAGCGCGACGAGCAGATTCTCTCGCAGTTCGGCGTTCATATCGCGCAGGCGCTCGCCAACGCGCGCATGTTCGAGCAGGAGCGCGATTACGCCGAGACGCTCGAGACGCTCACCGAAATCGCGCGGGAAGTCGCCGAAATTCTCGATCTCGACGAGCTGCTCAGCCGCATCGCGATTCTGGCCAAGCGCGTCATCGACTACCGCACATTCGGCATTCTGCTCGTGAACGAGGCCAAGCAGGTGCTCGAGCCGAAGGTGGCCCTGCAGTACGGCGAGAAGACCAACATGCTCAACATCCCGATTGGGGAGGGGCTCGTCGGCTATTCGGCGCAGCACAAGGTGCCGCTGGTCGTCGAGGACGTCTCGAAGGATCCGCGTTACATCAAGGTGCTCGACGACGTACGGTCCGAGCTGGTGGTGCCGTTGATGCTGAAAGAGCGGTGCCTCGGCGTGTTCGATCTCGAGAGCCCCGAGCTCGGCGCGTTTACGCAGCGGCACGCCGAGATTCTCGGCATTCTCGCCAGCCAGGCGGCCGTGGCGATCGAGAACGCGCGGCTGTACGAGGCCGTGAGGGCCAGCGAGCTTCGACTCGAGCGCGAGATCGAGTTTGCGCGCCGCGTGCAGAGCGCATTGCTTCCGACCGAGCCGCCCAAGCGATTGAAGGGTATCGAGCTCGCCGCGCGGTTCGAGCCGGCGCGGCAGATTGGCGGCGACTTGTACGACTACCTTACCCCTGACCCTGGCT
Organism: Vicinamibacterales bacterium; assembly: GCA_963787755.1. GTDB lineage: Bacteria > Acidobacteriota > Vicinamibacteria > Vicinamibacterales > JAMQPK01 > JAMQPK01. Next base: position 138,052 of record CAWBEG010000013.1, on the reverse strand, counting down.
CGCTCGTCGTGGCCGTCGGCGACGTATCGGGCAAGGGCGTGCCCGCGGCGCTCTACGGTGCATTCGCCGGCGAGCTGGTGCGCTCACGCACGTTTCGCCGGAGATTCACGACGATCCGGTCGAGCCCGTCGGGCGTGCTCGCGTCGATGAACGCGATTCTGCACGAGCGGCAGCTCGAGGAATATTTCTGCGTGCTCTGTTACGCCGCATTCGATTTCAAGAAGCGCCAGCTCGTGATGGCGAACTCCGGGCTGCCGTATCCCATCAGGCGTAGTGATGGTGTTTCCACAGCGATTCAACTGCCGGGCGTGCCGCTCGGGTCGTTTCCAGGCACGACCTACGAGGAGCTCACATTCGATCTAAAGGCGGGCGATTTGTATGTGTTCTGCACCGACGGCATTCACGAGGCCGAAGATCACCTGGGGCAGGAGTTCGGAGCGGCACGGTTGATCAGCGTCATCGATCGACTGGCCGATCAGCCGGCCCAGGCGATTGTGGATGGGATTTTCGAGGCGGTGGAGGGTTTTCGCCAGGAGGGTGCCCGCGCCGACGACATGACGGCGGTGGCTGTGAAGATAACCGCGTGACGAGAGCCAAGGGCAAAGAGCAGAAAGAGTTTAAGCTCTCTGCTCTATGCTCTCTGCTCTGACTAGTTTCTTCGTATATTCAGGTCTCTCTCTTCCAGATGCAGTCCGAGCGGCATGCCGTTGAACATGGCGACGTCCCGGACGACCCCTTTCACCTTGACGCGGCTGCCTTTCGACGGCGTGCGGTTGCCGCCGCGCGACAGCACGGTGATTTCGCCGGTGCCGTCGTCGACCTTGTACATCTTGAACGGCACAAGCGGGATTCCCCACGAGCTTGTCACGGTGCCGTCGACCGTCACAGTGTGGTCGGAGTAGTGGCCGGCGTTCTGTTTGACATCGGCGATGTCAGGGTTCCGCAACATGCCGGCGCACGCGGAAAGCGCGAGGGCGAGCGAGAAAGCTGCAACGCCACGAGCAATAAGATTCATAAGAAATCCTCCAAGGGATGAGGGGTTCCTGGCCCTTTGCCCTTTATATAAACGGGGCCGAGCACGCATCGTGAACGTTCGCGGAATGCGGCGATGCCAGCGCCTGCCTGTAGCGCATTCCGGTGATACGGCGCGACCCCGACGGAAGTAATCCAAAAGGTGTGCCGCAAAAAAGACCTTAAAATCGTTGATTTTGCGGGAGAAACGTCACTGTCCGCAGACAGTGACAACCCTAACGCGGACAGCTACCCTTGCGCGGCAGCTTTGACAGGTATGGTTTCAGGCGTGGCGACGATTGTCGCGAGTTGTGCGGCGAAGATGGTGGCGAGCGCCTGTGCGCTCTCGTCTTTCTCGCAGCCCCCCTTCATTTCTGCGGACAGCACTCCGATGCATCCGTCGCTGGTCATCAGCGGAACGATCATCGCGCCGCTGGTCGCAGCATCCCCGGCGACCGTGCGCACCTCAGACGATCGATAGGCGGCGGCTGCGGCGTTATTCGCGTCGCGGTGGATGCTCCCCATTCTCGCGACGACTTTCTGTTCGTAGCCGTGAGCCAGTGCCGGAACAAGTGCCTGGCGCGACGGCTCGGCGACCCACACGATGATGCCGGACGCGTCGAGCACTCTCGCCGCACGCTCGAGGAGGTTCGGCAGCTCCCTGGGTTCGGCCACGCGCGCGAGCTCCCCGCAGAGCTTCGCCGTGATGAGGAGCTTCGGCGTCACCGCCGCCCTCGCCTTTGGCAGGGGGGCTTCGAATCTGACGGGCTCAACCGCGGGCGCTGGAGCGACTTCGGCCTCAGCCGTATCGACTCACGGCTTCGCCAGCCACCGCGAGACCAACCATCAGCAGCAGAATCACGCCTGCGCCGCCGCCAAGCACGGCGAGCTGGCGGTTGCGAAGCGCGGCGATGCGCGGCATTGCGCTGTTGAAGCTCTTCGTTGAGTGCCGCTGTCAACTGAGTCGAGGCGGTTGTCGTCGATTCGAGGCCATCCGAGAAGATCATGTCCGCGGCGAGCAGCGAGTTGCCGCTGCGCACGAATTCCCTCACCTTGGCGTCGAGCGTGCGGAAATTCTCGAGTGCGGCCGTCGCCGGCTCGAACGCGCTTTGGGCAGCCGGCGACGTGAGCGACGCGCCAAGCTCGGCGGCCTGCTTCTGGAGCGCGGGTATGAGGCTCTCGACGTGCGACATCCAGAACGCTTCGCCCTGCCCGCGCGCGACATACGCAAACTGGCCGCCGCGCACATCGGCGATCGTCGCGGAGAGAGCGGACGCCTGCGCGCGCAGCGTCGTCTGTCGAAGAGCGCTGGCTGTTGATGTCGTTGTCGATGTTCTTGAGAAGATAACTTGCGGTAAGCGCCGATGGCGATGCCGATGACGACGATCAGCGTGCGTATCAGTCGTGAATTCATCGAAGACGAGAATATAGCAGACACCAAGACAATAGTACAGTGTTCTTCGCGAGTTTTTCAGAACGTTGGGAAGTACGGCGTCAGCAGCTGCGCGATGACCGTGAACTTATTGGTGAAGATCAGGACACCAACCACGACCATCAGCACGCCCGAGACCACTTCGATGGTGTGGTAGTGCTTCCGGATGCGTGCCGACGCCGCCAGAAACTGATTGATCGCAAGCGAAGTGGCGATGAACGGCACGCCGAGGCCGGCCGAGTACACCGCCAGCAGCTGAACGCCTTCGCCGACCGTGTCCTGAGCGGCGGCCACAAACAGAATGGCGCTCAAAATGGGCCCGATGCACGGCGTCCAACCGAAGGCGAACGCGATACCGACGAGAACCGCGCCGAAAAACCCTGCAGGCTTCTTGTTGGTCTGCACGCGCTTCTCGTTGTAGAGCCAGCCAATCTTCAACACCCCCATCATGTGGAGACCGAACAGGATGATGATGACGCCGGCAATCTTGCCCAGCAGCTGCAGGTGCTCCATCAGCAGCGTGCCGATGGCCGTGGCCGAGGCCCCGAGCGAAATGAAGACGATGGAGAAGCCGAGCACGAAGGCGAGCGACATGATGACCGCCCGCCGCTTCGTACCGGAAGACGCCAGTGCCGCCGCGGCCCCGGTGCCACGCATTTCGTCGAGCGTGACCCCGGACACGAACGAGACGTAGCCCGGGATGAGCGGGAGCACGCAGGGGGAAATGAACGACAGAATCCCTGCCACGAACGCCGCGAAGAGCGAGACCTCCTGCATTTATTCGACGGGCTTCAGTCTGATCACAGCCCGGGGGCCCGCCCTCGCCCGGCCTCGATGCGGGCGCCGGAGGCAGCGAGCTCGGATCGAGCGCGCCTTTGACGGGAGGCAGATCCTGGAACAGGAAATCCCACTTCCAGCGCTCGGACGGGTTCGACATCTGCAGCCAGGTGCGCACCGAGACCGGCCGGCTGAACATCATCTGCTGCAGCATCCCATAGGCCTGCAGGTGGATGAGCTCGGCGGCAATCTCGGTTCGCGCGCGCTCAGGGGTCGAAACGGTGAGGCCGACGAGCATTGCGAAGTTCGCCAGGATGAGGCAATCGTCCTGGGCGTCGCCCGGCGCCGCGATGACGGTCGCGGCCCCCTGCACCTTCCCCTGGTCGTTGGTGTACGACGCGTCTTTCTCGAACGACGTCGAGCCGGACAGCACGCAGTCGGCGGCGGCCGTCAGCTCCGAATGGACGACGCCGTGCACGATCAGCAATGGCAGGCGGCCGCTCTCGCGCGCCGGCGACAATCCACGACACGTCGCCGAGCGATCCGGGAGGTCCGGGATCGAACACATACAGCGCCTTCACCTGGCCGCCTTCGACAGCTCGGCGCAGCTCGCTGAGATCGGGCGCCGTTGCATTGTCTGCCGGCACTTTCAGGCCGAGATCGCGTGCGCCGTTTACGTTCGGCGCGTTGGCGGCCGGCACTTTGAACTTCGCGCCTTCGGGCTGCTTCTTCTCCGTGACGGTGTAGCCAACCGAGATCGGCGCGCCCAGGCCCTTCGCCAGCTGCTTCAGCACATGCAGCTCTTCGAGCGACGCGTGAGCCGACGTCAGGATTTGGAATCCGTCTCGCGCGTCGGCCACCGGCGCGCGAAGCGCGCGCCACACGTCGTGCCAGTTGACCGGCTGCTGCACGCCGTTCGACGCCCGCACGAGCGGCTGCACGAGCCGGCGGTCGCCTTCGACCCAGTGATAGTCGAAGCGGCCGATGTCGCACATCCAGTAGCTGTTGACCTCGGGATTGAATCGCGGCGTGACGCGCGCCATCTGCGCTCCGCGCGCCCACTCGGGCTTCGCCTTGATCCAGACCGTCGTATTGCAGCCCTTCGAGCAGAAGGTGCAGATCGTGTCGCCCGCGAGCGGGTTGTCCCACGGCCGCGACTTGAACCGGTAGTCGCGCGTCGTGATCGCGCCGACCGGGCACACATCCATCAGGTTGCCCGAGAGCAGCGAATGCACGCCCTCTTCCTTATAGGTGGAGATCTCGCTGCCGGCGCCGCGGTCGGTGACGCCGATCTGCGCATCGCCGTCGATGTCGCGCATGAACCGGATGCACCGCGTGCACAGAATGCAGCGGTTGCGGTTCAGCATCAGCGTCGGACCGAAGTCGACGTCTGCTTCCACGCCTTCGCCGTCGAATGTGCGGCGCGGAAATTCCATGCGGCTGCGGTCGGGGCCGAACTCGTACGAAAAATCCTGCAACGGGCACTCGCCGCCCTTGTCGCACACGGGGCAGTCGAGCGGATGGTTGATCAGCAGGAACTCGAACACGCCGGCGCGCGCTTCGACGACGTCGGGCGTCTGGGTGTGCACGACCATGCCGTCGGTGCACGTCGTCGAGCACGACGTCTGCAGCTTCGGCATTTTCTCGATCTTGACGATGCAGACGCGGCAGGAGCCGTCGACGCCGAGGCCGGGGTGATAGCAGTAGTAGGGAAGCTCGATGCCGTTTTCGAGGGCCGCCTGAAGGACCGTCTTGCCTTTTTCGACCGTCAGTTCCCGCCCGTTGATGGTGACCTTGACCGTGTCCATTCTCTATCCAATTCTAGTGTATTTCGCGGGCAGACCCGGCGTATCAGCGGACGAAAATGACGGGCGCGGCGTCATCTTCGTTCACGCCGACGCCGCGGACAGGACTGGTGACGGGAATGCGCTGCGTCGTCACCTGCTCGGTGACGGGAACCATGACGTCTGTCGATGATGCGGCGTGCTTCAGCGTCACCGTCACCGGCAGCTCGAACCGCTCGCCGATCTGCTCGAACCGCACGACCACCGCGCCGGGCTCGATCGTGTAGCTGAACTTCAGGCGCGGAAGCGACGATCCGTAGATCCAGCGATCGAAGTACGCGTCGAGGTCGCGGTTCGCCTCGAGCTCGAACGCGGCCTTCACATCTTCGGTGCCCGCCTTCTTGAAGCGCCACGTGGCGTAAAAGCGGCGCAGCCCGCGGAAGAACGCGTCGTCGCCGATCAGCTTGCGCAGCATGTGCAGCGTCAGCGCGCCCTTGTTGTAGACGAGCGCGCGAAACACCCGACCGTCGTTGCGGATGTGGCCGAGTCGGTAGCCGAGATAGACGGGACCCTGATCGGAGCGGTCGAGCGTCCAGCGCGCCATCTGCGCGATCACCTGCCGGAACACGTTGCCCTTTTTCATATGCTCGGCGTACATCGCGGCGAAGTACTGCGCGAACCCCTCGCTGATCCACTGCTCGTGATAATTCTTCCAGCCGACCGCCTGTCCCCACCATTGATGCGCGGTCTCATGCGCCAGAAAGAACTCAGGAAACCCGTCGAAGTAGGCCGGATCGGTGCGCCACGAGATGGGCGTTGCCGGCGGCGGATGACTGAGCGCGGCGAAGTACGGCGGACTGTGGCCGCCCGGCTGCTCCCGCTCGACAATGGCCAGCGTGAAGCTCGGGTACGGGATGTCCGAGAGGACCGAGCCGTAGAACTTCATCACGCGCTGCGTTTCGTCGAACAGCTCGCGGCCCTTGCGCTGCAGCATGCTGCTCGACTCGACGGTGATCTCGCCGAATGTATACGATGCGCCCGTCAACGGCGCATCGTCCTCTTCAGCCGCCGCGATCGAGAACGACGTGGAGTCCACGTGAACGAAGCGGCTGGTGGCCCAGCCGAGGTAGCGCACGGGCTGCGTGGCGCTGAAGCGATACTCCACCCACGAGATGCGCCCTTCGGGCGGCAGCGTTTTCGGATATCCCTGGTCCAGCGATCCGCTCGCGACGGTCGAATACCCTTCAGGCACGCGCAGCCGCAGCGTCGCGGTCGCGTAGTCGGTGACGTCCCCCTGCGGGTACCAGCCCGAGCGCCCGGTGTAGATGTAGCTTGGAAGCGCCTGAATGTTGAAGAACTCGTTCGCCTGCTCGTAACGCGGCCGTCCCACCTCAATCGCCTCGCGCTCGGGCGGTATCGCCGGCAGCCGCCCTCCGTATACGAACTCGAGATCGAGCAGCTCGTCCGGCCGCAGCGGCTCCGGCAGGTTGATGATGATGTCGTCCTGGCCGCTGACGCGCAGCGCCATCAGATAGCCATGGCGCGTGCTGGTGACCGAACGTACGGTGAGCGGTTCGGCGAGCGTCAACACGAGCGACGAGATCGGGATCGCGGCGTGCCGTCAGCAGCAGCGTCGCCTTTCCGTCGATCCATTCGCGACGCGGATCGAAGCTCGCATCGATGTCGTAGTTGACGATGTCGAAGTCGACTTGGTCGTCTTCGTTGAAAAACGGGCCGCGCGTCGCGAGCTTTTCCTTCGACGGGTAGATCGCGATCGTCCGGCTGCGCGTGCGATCGAAGAACCGGATGTCCTCGGCGTCGTTCACCGATTTCATGTAGGTGAGGTGCGCGCGGTCGGTGTTCATCTCGGCGACGAGATCGCCGAACTTCGGAATCACCGACCATCGGTCGCGGCTGAGGTCGGCGAGCTCGATCCCGAACGACCGCGGCAGGTTTTCCTGAAAGACCGCCTCGGCGCGGCGCAGATCGCGAGCGTCGACCTCGCGCGCATGAAACGTGGTGACGTCGAGCCGGCGGTCGAACTCGGCAGGGTGCGCGCGCAGGTACACCCAGTCGAAGCGGCTCGTCTGGACCTCGCTGCCGCTGTAGATCCTGACCTGCCCCTTTTCTGCGGTCGGCGTCGGCGAAAACGTCATCTCGCCGCGGCCGAGAATGACGATGCCGGTGACGCCGGCGTCGGTCTCGGCGACGAAGCCGACTCCGCTTGGCACACGCAGTTCGAAATCCTCCGCGCTCAGCGCAAGGTTCACGATCCTGTATTGCTTCTCGGGGCTGACGGAGAGCCGATACAGGCCGCGGACCGTCGTCAGCACGTTCAGCCGCGCGATGCGCCACTCGGTCGCGTCGGACGTTTCGCGGAAGACTCTGATGAGCCACGTGCCGACCCGCGCATTTCTGCCGAACTCGGCCAGCACGTCGACATAGACGTCGTATGCGAGCCCTTTCGCGACCCCGGAGACTTCGGCGCGCAGCCGCTCCTGCACGACGGCGCGCGTGACGCCGGGCTGGAGCCATTCTTCGTGGAACTCGGTGCTGGTGTTTGCGCCTGGCGCGACCAGCGCCGCGTAGGCGCGCGCATCGCCCGTCGTGAGCACGCGCTCGATCTCGCGCAGGATGCGGGAGATACCGTCGTTGGGCGCAGGAACAGTCTGGGCGTTCGCAGACGCCGGCACGAGCAAGCGCGAGCGCGAGAAGGAACACCCTCACAGAAGTATTAGACCACGTACTGGGCCCACCTAAAGGTCAGTACAAACGCCAGCCAATGCTAAATAAGCCCGAGTTCCTTGCCGACTTTCGCGAATGCATCGAGCGCAAACTGAAGATCCTCGCGCGTGTGGGTGGCCATCACGATGGTGCGCACGCGCGCCTTGTCGCGCGCGACCGTCGGGAAGCCGATGCCCTGGGCGAACACCCCCTCCTCGAACAGGCGGTCGGACAGCTTCATCGCTTTCGGTGCGTCGCCGGCGATGACCGGCGTGATCGGGCTTTCGCTGGATCCTGTGTTGAACCCGAGCCGCTTCAGCCCCTCCTTGAAGAACTTCGTGTTGGCCCAGAGCTGGTCGATGAGCTGCGGTTCTTCGAGGAGCACGTCGAGCGCCGCAAGACACGTCGCGACGACCGATGGCGGATGAGAGGTCGAGAAAAGAAACGGCCGCCCGCGATGATGAAGGAAATCGATCAGGCTCCTGCTGCCGGCGACGTAACCGCCGAGCGCGCCGATGGCCTTCGACAACGTGCCCACCTGAACGTCGACGCGGCCGTGCAGCCCGAAATGATCGATCGTGCCGCGCCCGTTCTTTCCAAACACGCCGCTCGCGTGGGCGTCGTCGACCATCATGATGCAGCCGTACTCCTCGGCGAGGGTGCACAGCTCGGGCAGCGCGCCGAGGTCGCCGTCCATGCTGAACACGCCGTCGGTGATCAGCAGCTTGCGCGCCGTCGCCGGCAAGTCGCGCACGATGGCGCGCGCCGCGTCCGCGTCGCGATGCGGAAACACCTTGATCGTCGCGCGGCTGAGACGCGCGCCGTCGATGATGCTCGCGTGGTTCAGCTCGTCGGAAATGACGAAGTCTTCCTTGGTGAGGATGGCGGCGACGGTGCCGGCGTTCGCGGCGAAGCCGCTCTGAAACACGACGGCGGCTTCGGTTTTCTTGAACTCCGCGAGCCGCCGCTCGAGCTCCATGTGAATCGCCATCGTGCCGGCGATTGTGCGCACCGAGCCGGTGCCGACGCCGAACTGCTCGATCGCCGCCAGCGCCTTTTCCTTGAGCCGCGGATGCGTCGTCAGCCCCAGATAGTTGTTCGACGAAAGATTGATGACGTCGCGGCCGTCGATCGTCGTACGCGCCGCCTGCCTGTCGTCGAGCACGCGCAGGCGGCGGTAGAGACCCTGAGATCTTGAGCGCAGCCAGTTCGTCGGACAAGAACGAGAGGGGATCGCTGCGCATACAGGCTTCACTGGTTGAAGCCTGACAGCTCGTATCGCATACGCGAAACACGCTGATCGCCATCGAATTCGCCGACCAGCCTGGCGCCCTTCTGCAACGAGCCATTGGCCGATGCGCTCGCCTTCATCATCGCGGTAGTACGGCCCATGCACCACAGCGTGTGTGGCGCCCGATCGCATCAGGGTTTCCCATGACGCGTCAGGATAGTCGAGCGGATGGCGCAGATGCGTCGCGTTCATGTTGTAGCTGAGCGGAAATTGGCCGCTGTAGCCGTTCAACAGCGGATGCCAGTGCGCGGTCGAGTAAAACACGTAACGCACTTCGTACGCCCATTCACCGAGAGGAAACTCGACGACGACCGTGCCGGGCGCCGGCAGAGATTTCAGAAAGCGATACGCCCCCGGCACCTCGTCGCCGGTATAAACGCGCGCCGGCGGCGTCGCGTAGCGACCTTCGGCGACGGTGCCGTTGATGACGATGGGCGCGGCGAACGCCTCGACAACGGCAAGCGCACCAAGCGCCACAGCAATGGCGCCGCCGCTGCGGAACCGCCGTTCGATCGCGGCGGCGCCGAGTCCCGCGGCGATCGACAGAAACAGCATCACGAGCATCGCGAACCGCGCCGGCACGCGGAGTCCGTCGAAGCCTGGCACATACCAGTAGAAAAAGTGATACGGGCCGACCTCGCTGATCAGCCTTCCGCCGCTTCTGATCTCAGGACCCAGCGACATGAGAAATGCCGCCGTCGCCGCAATCAGCATGAAGGCTGCGATGCTGCCGATCCATTGGCGCGCGAACGATCGCGCGCGCGGAGAGACGAGGATCAGCAGCGCGAGAATGACGGCGAGCACGCGGGAATTTCGCCAGAGGTTTCTGACGCTGATCGGAAACGGCCCGATACGAGTGAATCCGTTGCCGGTCAGAATCAGCAGGACGAACAGCGCGTACACCGCTGCGGCCGCGATGAGCACCCAGACGGCCGCCATCAATGTGCGTGACGCGGCTGCCGGCCTGGCCTGCGCACGAGCCCACGCGGCAGACAGGCTGCCCGCTACCCCGACCGCGCCGAGCAACAGCGCGGCAACCGTGGGAAACAGATCCCCTTCTGCCTTTGGAAAGGCGCGAATCAGGCCGCCCCACAGCCACGACTCGGAGGGCGACGTCCAGTAGCTGAAGACGTCCGCCGAAAACGCCTTCACTTCGTTCAAGACGCGCGGACCGAACCCCAGCCGGCGCAGCTCGAGGTACGGAAGGAGAAACGGCAGCGTCACCGCGGTCACGACCAGCGCCGTGACAGACAGCGCCACCCATACGCGCGCATCGGCCCAGAGCCTCCGCGTGGCGATCTCGAAGAGCGCGTACGCCAGGACGAACGGCGCGAAGAACAGCAGGAAGTACCCGTTCGAAAGGTTCTGCGCGATGAGCGCGGCGCCGGCGCCGACGAGCGGTGTGATGCGCCTCGTCACGAAATATCGCCGCAGGCCGTAGAGGACGAATGGCATCCACTGCGAGGAGATCACCTGGAGGTGCGAAAACTGCGGCACGCGATAGGGCGCGAACGCGTAAATCAGGCCGGCGACCAGTCCCGCGCGCGCGCTGCCGGTGATCTCGCGCACGAACAGGAACATACCGAGCCCCGACAAGACGAACGTCGAGAGAAACAGGAGGTTGTAACAGAGGATGATGTTGCCGGTGAGGGCGTAGACCGGAAGAATCTGGACCGCCTGCGCGAACAGATGTTCGGAGTACGCGAGCGTCAGCGGTTCGGGATAGAAAATGTTCGCGTTCCAGAAGTTGCGGATCGCGTCGACGTCGCCGCCGAGAAATCGGAGCAGGCGGTCGGCATCCCACGCAAGAATCCACGCGTTCAGCAGCGAGTCGCCGAGATCCCACGGGATGTCGCGGGTGAGACCGGCGGCGAGAGGCCACGTGAATACGAGAGCGACGCAAGATACAGACAGCGCCGCTGTGACAGGGGTAAGGGGTGAGGGGTGAGGGCGTGAGGCCTACCCCTTGCCCCTTACTTGTATCCAGCGGTAAATCCCGCAATCAAATCCCAGATCTCATTCAGCTGATCGGGCGGCGCGAGCGTGACCATGCGGAAATAGCCGTCGGCGGGATCCATCCCGAATCCCGAGCCGTGCACGCACAACACGCCGGTGGCGTGGACGAGGTCGATGATGAAATCGGCGTCCGTCTTTCCCGGCGGCAGCTCGACCTTCGGCATCGCGTAGAACGCCGCGGACGGGCGCGTCGACGAGATGCCGGGGATCGCGTTCGCGCGCGTGTAGACGAGGTCGGCGCGCTCGCGCAGCGCGGTGCGGAACGCCGGTTGATGCGATCGGTCTCCCGTGAGAGCCGCCACAACGGCGCGCTGCATCGGCATCGTCGAGCACAGCCGCCCTTCGGCGAGCTTGGTAATCGCGGCGAGCACATCGTTCAGACGGTCGCCGCCGCCGACGGCGAGCCAGCCGGTACGCCAACCTGGCACCAGATATCCCTTCGACAATCCGGACAGCGAAATGACCGGCGCTTCGGGATCGAGCGCGCCGATGGGCGCAATTGGGCCGTCGAACGCGACGTCCTGATAAATCTCGTCGGCAATCATCGGCACGTTGTGCTCGTCGGCGATCTTCAGCAGCTCGCGGCGAATCGACTGTGCGTAGGACGCGCCGGTCGGGTTGTTCGGGTCGTTGGTGACCAGCGCCCTGGTGCGTGACGTGATGAGGCTGCGGACTTCCTTCGGATCGGGCTGCCATCCGTTCTTCGGATCGGTCCGGTAGTACACCTCGCGCGCGCCGATCTTGTGCAGGATCGCCGTGTAGAGCGGATAGGTCGGCAGCGGCACGAGCACTTCATCGCCCGGATCCGCCAGGGCTGTGAGCACGAAGTCGATCCCTTCGGACGAGCCCGATGTCATCACGACGCGATCGGCAGAAACGGGCCAGCCGCGCGACGTGTTCTCTGCCGCGACCGCTTCGCGCGCGTCGGGCAAACCCACAGACGGCCCGTAGCCGTGCTCTCCGTTCCGCAGCGCCTGATGAACCGCTTCCACCATATGGGCGGGCGGCATGAAGCCGGCATGGACCGGATCGCCTGTGTTCAGGTAATGAATCTTTTTGCCCGCAGCCTCAGCCTTCCGCGCCTCCGCCACCACGCGGCGGATCGAATAGCTCACCGTCGCCATGCGGCTTGCGGGCGGGATCATCGCGGAGGTCTTTGGGGTACCCATTGGATGTCGAGTTTATCAAAAGGTACGCTACATTCCTCGCATGGCGATACAGAGAGAAATCACCGTCAAACTGGCCAATAGTCCGGGCACGCTGAGCCGCGTATCGCAATTGCTCGGCGCCGAGCGCATCAACATGCTCGCGATGTCGATCGAGCCGTCGGGTCTCTTGCGATTGGTCGTCGACAATCCGCTGCACGCCGCGAGTACGCTGCGCGAACAGCACTACAACGTCGATGAGCGCGACGTGCTCTACACCGTGATGCCGAACGAGCCAGGCTCGCTATCGCGCGCGCTGCGGCTGCTCGGCGAGGCCGGCATCAATATCGAATACGCGTACGCGAGCGGCATCGATCGCGTGCCGATGGTCGGCGTGGTCATCGCCGTCGCCGATGCGCAGAAGGCCTCATACATCGCGGGAATCTGAACCGAAAAACGAATAACGAAAACGAATAATGAAATTGTTCGTTCCTACGATGGATGCGTTTCTCGTCGAGTTCGATGAGCACGGCCGTATCCGATTCGATAACGAGGACTGGTCTACGCCGTCGGTGCAGGAGCGGCGGGCGATTATTCACGCCGCGAAGGATCAATTGGACCACCTGAAGGAATTGCTGGACGCGCTGGAGAGTCAATCATGAAACGCTATCGCCTCCTCGCCGCGGTGCTGATTGCCGTTGCGCTCGCCGCCACCGCCGCCGCCATAACGATCCCCAAGGTGACGTACACAGACACACGCTTGAAGAACGGCTTGCGCGTGATCGTCTCGCCCGATCGCGCGGCGCCGGTGGTGTCGGTGGCCGTGGCGTACAACGTCGGGTCGCGGAACGAGCGGAAAGGGCGCACCGGTTTCGCGCACCTGTTCGAGCATCTGATGTTCAAAGGTTCGGAGAACGTCGCCGATGGCGAGCTGGCCGGGCTCATCGAGAACTACGGCGGCAACCATAACGGGCAGACCGACAAGGACCATACGCTCTACTTCGAGCAGGTGCCGGCAAACCAGCTCGACATGGTCCTCTTCCTCGAGGCCGATCGCATGCGGGCGCCGGCCATCACGCAGGAGAACGTCAACAACCAGCGGGAGGCAGTGAAGGAAGAACGCCGCCTGCGCATGGATAACCAGCCCTACGGGAAGACCTCTGAAGTAATCGGCGAGCTGCTGTTCGAAAACTTCGCAAACGAGCATTCGATTATCGGATCGATGGCCGACCTCGACGCCGCGTCGCTCGAGGACTTCACGAACTTCTTCAAGACCTACTACGCCCCGAACAACGCGGTGCTCACCGTTGCCGGCGACGTCGACGCCAAAATCGCGGTCGAGAAAGTGCGGAAATACTTCGAGAGCATTCCGGCCGGGTCGGCGGTGGCGCCGCTCGACACCGACGGAACCGTTGCAGAAGGAAGAGCGCCGCACCGTCGTCAACGACCCACTCGCGCGGCTCACGCTCGTCGACATCGCGTATCAAATCCCCGGTGGCATCAATCCCGATATGGATGCGCTCTCGGCGCTGTCGACCGTCATGGGCTCGGGCCGCAGCTCGAGACTGTATGAGAACCTGGTTCGGCAACAACAGGTCGCGGTGCAGGCCGGTGCCGGCGTGGTGCCCGCGAAAGGACCGACGTTCATCTATCTCGAAGGCATGGCCGGGCCTGGAAAGGACCCCGCGGCAGTGGAAAAAGCGATCTACGCCGAGGTGGAAAAGGTTCAGAACGGCCCCATTCAGGAATGGGAGCTCGACAAGGCACGCAACGCGGCGCGGCGGAGCCTCGTGGGCAGCCTCGGCAGCTCGCTGCAGCGCGCCATTCTGCTCGCGCGCTACACCGTGTTCTACAACGATCCCGCGATTATCAACACGCGCTACGAGCGCATCGCGTCGTTGAAGATTGCGGACCTGCAGCGCGTCGCGCGCCAGTATCTCGTGCCCGCGAATCGCGCCGTGGTGGTGACGGTGCCCGCGAAGCAGGCGCCGAAGGTGGGTGCGCAATGAAGCCGCGCTCTGCCCTTTGCCATCCCGCCTTCGCGAGTGCTTCGGCGAGGCTCGCCGAAGCTTGTCGTTGGTGGGCATCCGACAAGCGGAGGCGGCTGCTCTCTGCTCTGTCAGTGGCGCTGCTCGTCGTGCAGGCGCCGGTCCTCGGCCAGGGCGCCGCGGCCGCTCCCGCGCCACCGGCGGCCGCGCCGTTCAAGAACCGCGCGCCGGTCAGCAACGACGTCATCAAAGTGAAGCTGCCCCGCGCGCAGGAAACGCAGCTCTCCAACGGCGCCTACTTGATGGTGCTCGAGGATCACCGCGTCCCCTCTGTTCAGTTCGAAATCATCATGATTGGCGCCGGCGGGTACTACGATCCCCCCGGCATGCCCGGCCTCGCCGACACGACCGCGTCGCTGATGGACGAAGGCACGACGACGAAAAGCTCCGAGCAGATCGCGCAGGCGCTCGACACGATGGCTGCTACGGTCGCGGTGTCGGCGAGTGTGGGATCGCAGATTGCGACCGTGACCGGTTCGGCGCTCACGGATCAATTCGACGCCGTGCTCGCGCTGGCGTCGGACGTGCTCCTGAATCCGAGCTTTCCGGAAAAGGAACTCGGCTTATACAAGGTGCGCGCCCGTGCCGGGCTCGAAGAACAGCGCAGCGATCCCAACTTCCTGAGGCAGGAGCGCTACTCGAAAGCGATCTACGGCGATCATCCTGCGTCGAGCGTCGGCCTGACGCGCGAGTCGCTCGAGAAGATGACGCGCGATAGCCTCGTGAGCTTCCACAAGAACAACTATGTGCCCGATCACGCCATCATCGGCGTATCGGGCGACATCACGCTTGCTGAAGCGCGCACGAAATTCGAAGCGGCGCTCAAGAGCTGGGCGAAGAGTGGGAAACCGCTGCCCGGCGTCACCGACCCCCCTGACCATGGGCCGATGAAGATCTTTCTCGTGAATCGGCCAGGATCTGTGCAGACCGCCTACATGCTCGGCGAGACGGCGATTGACCGAGCCCATCCCGATTACGACGCGATGATTGTGATGAACCAGATTCTGGGCGGATCGAATGGCCGGCTGTATCGCGAGTTGCGCGAGCGCAAAGGGTATACCTACGGCGTCTACAGCAACACGAGAGCCCTCCGGTACCGCGGCGACTGGCGGGCGCAGATGGATGTGCGCACCGACGTCACTGAGCCGGCGCTCCGCGACATGCTCGCGGAGATCAGCAAGATGCGCGACGAACCGGTCCCCGTCGACGAGTTCAGGGACGCCCAGCGCTCGCTGACCGCCTCGTTCGCGCTGTCGCTCGAGAACCCGGCAGCCATGCTGAACCTCTATATCGTGCGGCAGCTCTATAAGTTCCCCGTCGATTACTGGGATCGGTACACCGATCGCATCGCCGCGGTGACTCCGGCCCAGGTGCAGGCGGTGGCCCGGAAATACCTGGACCCCAAACGGCTGCAGATCGTCGCCGTGGGCGATGCGGTCAGGATCGCGCCAAATCTCCAGTCGTTCGGACGCGTGGAAGTTTTGGACGATGAGGGGAAACCGGTTAAAGCCTCTCCGTAGTAGAATTTGCCACCCTTAAAAGTGTTTCTGGTGTCATTCTGCACGCTGCTCGACAACGCGATTCGCTGGGCGGCGTCGCCGGACGCGCTGGCATGGGCGAAGAAAAATCCGAAGAAGATTTTCAAGAACTGAGGGAGCGATCATGACGAAAAGGCTATTGAAGCAGTTGATGGCTGTGGCCGTGGGCGCGCTGTTCGTCGCCTCGGCGGCGAGCACGCAGCTGGCTGGTCAGCGCGGCGCAGGCGGGCAGGCGGGAGCGCCTGAGGCTCCCGCAGCGCGCGGCGGTCGCGGCGGCGGCGGCATGCCACAGGGTGGACGCGGTCCGATCAAGGTGATGGTCGTGACCAAGGGGCACAACTACGAGCGCGAGCCCTTCTTCCAGATGTGGGACTCGTGGGGAAGCGACATTACCTGGTCGCACGTGGAGCATCCGGCGGCCGACGCGATGCTGTCGCCGAAGTACAGCAAGCTCTTCGACGTCTACGCATTCTTCGACCTCGGCGGGCCCGGAGTTGGCAGCCGTGCCGGACAGCCGCCGCCGACGAATATTCCTGCTGGATCGTTCAAGACCGCCAACAACCGGTTCTATCCACCGCCGTCGGAACAGTTCAAGACGGAGTTCCCGAAACTACTGCGCGAGGGGAAAGGGTTCGTCTTCCTGCACCACGCGTCGGCGGCATGGCTCCATACCTGGCCCGAGTACTCGGAAGTCGTCGGCGGCGCGTGTGACTGGTATGCTCCCAACCGCGTGCGCGGCATCGACCATCCGAATCACGGTTACTTCGGCATGACGCCGCAGTTCATCTCGTTCGTCGACAAGAGCCATCCGATTACGAAAGGGCTTGGCGATGGTTTCTACGTGACCGACGAGGCGTATGCGTGCCACTGGTTCGAAGACTCGGTGCAGCCACTCGCGCGCACCGACTTCCAGCCCGCGGACCCGACGAAGAATCTGAACCCGAAGGTGAAATACAGCAATCTTGCGGCGTGGGTAAAAGTGGCCGAAAACAGTCCGGTCTTCTTTACGCAAGTGGGACATGGCGCAACCGCCTGGGCCGTCCCGGCCTACCGGCAGTTCGTCGGAAATGCCATCAAGTGGGCCGCGTCGCCTGAGGCGCTGGCCTGGGCGAAGGCGAATCCGAAACGCATCTTTAATTCGTCAAACTAGTCGGGGGACGATATGAGAATGATCTCCAGGAGATTCCTCTGGTTCGCGGTGGCGCTGGCGATCGGCGTGGGATCGGCATCGCTGCTCGCCCAGGGACAGTGGGGCAGCGGACCAATCAAGGTCGCCGTCATCACCAAAGGGCACAACTTCGACAGAGACGGGTTCTTCAATTTCTGGGACTCGCTCGGGCAGGACATCACGTGGACTCACTTGCAGCATCCGGCGGCGCTCGAGTTTTTTGATCCCGCGATCGCCGACACGTTCGACGTCTATGCGTTCTACGACGCCCCGGGCCGCACCGCGACGCCAGGGCCTGACGGCAAGCCGACCTACGAGCAACCCAACGCGTCGGCGAAGAAGAACCTGATTCCGTTCCTGCAGAAAGGGAAGGGGCTCGTGTTCTTCCATCACTCGCCGGCCGCGTGGAACCACACGTGGCCCGAATACAGCGAGATGATCGGCATGGCGTGTGATTGGGGCAATGAAGTGACGTTCAAGGGCAAGACGTATCCCAACTCGGGCGCGCAGGGGGGTGTGAAACAACACATTACCGTCGTCAACAAGACCCATCCGATCACCCAGGGCATCGGCGATGGCTTCGACATCGTCGACGAGACGTACCTCTGCCCGGTTGATGAAAAAGCGAAGGGGCTGATTCCGCTGCTGCGCACCGACTTCGAACCGATCGACAAGAACTTCCCCGGCCGTTATGCCGGTGGCTGGCGTTATCCGGGTGTCGGAAGCACACTGGCGGGTTGGGTGAGGACCGCGGAAAAGAGCCCGCTCGTGTATCTGCAGAACGGCCACGACGCTGTTGCATGGAAGAACCCGGCGTTTCAGACGCTGATGCGGAACGCGATCAAGTGGGCGGCATCGCAGGAAGCGCGCGATTGGGCGGCGAAGAACCCATCGAAAGTACGGAAGCCAAGTAATACGAGCAACTGAAAGAGCCGAGAGCATAGAGCAGAGAGACAAAAAAGGGGCGCGGCAGAAATGCCGGCGCCCCTTTTCCTTTGGCTTTTTGCTCTTCGCTCTCGCTCTTCTGCTCTTTGCTCTCTGCTCTCTGCTCTTACTTCGCCGGCGGGGTCGCCGGCGCCGGCTCTGCAGGCGCGGCAGCGGGCGCGGCAGCAGCAGGTGCGACAGCTCCCGGATCCGGCTTGACAAAGATTTCAATGACTTGCACGGCAGCCGCCGACCTGTTCGTGAATGTGTGCGTCTGACCCTTCACCATGTAGTAAGCCTGCCCTGGCACTGTCGTGACCACGGGATCCTTCTCAACCGTCAGCTCGAGCGAACCAGTAATCGGAACGAGCATGTGAAAGGTGACGTCGTTGTGCACGTGCGGCCGGCGAACGGCCCCAGGCTGCAATGTCACCTGCAGGACACGCACGTGCGGGTTCTCAACGACGTTGAGGAAGTTCACGCCAGGATCGGGATTGCCGGTCTGCCCCACCTTCTGACCGCCGCCTGCGGGCTTCGCGGTCGCAGGGTCCTGGCCTGTAGCCGGCGTTGGCGTGGCCGGTGCAGGAGCCGCCGGTGCCTGGGCCTGAGCGAGCGGCGCCACGGCGAGCCCACTGATCACAATTGCCACTCCGACCGCTTTCTTCAGCATGCGTCTCTCCTGTGCTCGTTGGATTACAAAGATTTGAAAGGACGTACATACATCCCTCTCCGAGTGATGTCAAACAACAGAACCTAGGGATTAGGGATTTGGGATTAGGATTTCCGGATGGATCTCTCAAATCGTGTAGCGCTCGTGACCGGAGGCAAACGGATCGGCGCGGTCGTTGCCATCGAGATGGCGAAGCATGGCGCCGACATCGGGCTTTGTTATAACCGATCGCGCGATGAAGCCGAGAAGACGGCGGCGTCAATCAGGGAGATGGGGCGCCGCGTCTTCATCAGACAGGCGAACCTGACCCAAGCGGCAGACTGCGAGGCGTTCGTCAACGAGGGCGCGGCGGAGTTGGGACGGCTCGACATCCTCGTCAACATGGCGTCGATCTACGTGGCGAAGCCGTTCAGCGAACTGACGGTCGAGGAGTACGACGAGAACCTCGCGGTCGACATGCGGTCGGCGTTCATCTGCTCTCGCTCGGCGTGGCCGCACATGCGACGGGCCGGCGGCGGCAACATCATCAATTTTTCGGACTGGCTCTCACGAAGCGGACGTCCGCGGTATACGGGCTACCTTCCGTATTATGTTGCGAAGACGGGCGTCATCGGTCTCACCGAGGCGCTGGCGCTCGAGCTGGCGCCAGACAAGATTCGCGTCAACGCGATCGCGCCGGGTCCGATTCTCGCACCGCCGGAAACCACTGAAGACGAATTGACATCGGTCGAAAAAGCCACGCCGCTCGGATCGTGGGGAGGGGAGAAGTCGATCGCGGAGGCAGTGCTCGCACTGCTGCAATGTGACTTCGTAACCGGAGAAACCCTTCGCGTTGATGGTGGAAGGCATGTGAGATAACGAAAAACGAAGAAGGCAAAACGAATAGTGCCACCGGCTCGCGCGTTCTCTATTCGTTTTTCGCTTTGCGTTCTGCGTTACACCGCACTCACTTCACCGCTGCCCCTCCCAACGCATCCGCGAGTCGTTTCTGTTCCTCGAACATCTCGCGAGGTACCCGCGAACCGAGGGATTGGAAGAAGGTCGCTTGATCCGCCGACGCTTCCGCCCAGTCGCCGGGCTCGACGGCGACGAGCGTTTCCATCGCCTCTTTCGAAATCGTCAACCCGGTCTGGTCGATTGCGTCCGGCGTTGGGACGATGCCGATTGGCGTCTCCTTGCCTTTGCCGACGCCGTCGCACCGCTCGAAGATCCACTTTACGACGCGCAGGTTTTCGCGGAAGCCGGGCCAGATGAGCTTGCCGCGGGCGTCGGTGCGGAACCAGTTCACGCGGAACACCTTTGGTGGCTTCGTCACGGTGCGGCCGATGTCGAGCCAGTGCTGAAAGTAGTCCCCCATGTTGTAGCCGCAGAACGCGAGCATGGCCATGGGATCGCGGCGCAGCACGCCGGTCTTGCCGGACGCGGCCGCTGTGGTTTCCGACGACAGGGTGGCGCCGAGAAACACGCCGTGCTGCCAGTTCTTCGATTCGTACACGAGCGGCACGCGGTGCTGGCGCCGGGCCCCGAACATCACGGCGTCGAGCGGCACGCCGCGTGGGTTTTCGAACTCAGGCGAAAGCGTCGCGCAGTTGGTCGCCGGCGTCGTAAAGCGCGCGTTCGGATGCGTCGCCTTCTCTGGCGAGTCGGGCGTCCATGGGCGTCCCTGCCAATCGAGGGCCTGCGGCGGCGCCGGATCGTCATGCCCTTCCCACCAGGGTGTCCCGTCAGGTCGCAGCGCCGCGTTCGTGTAAATCGTGTCGCGCTGGATCATGTCGAAGGCCGTCGGGTTGGTACTGCGGCTCGTGCCGGGCAGCACGCCGAAAAATCCGGCCTCAGGATTCACCGCCCACAGCCGACCGTCCGAGCCCGGACGAATCCACGCGATGTCGTCGCCGACGGTCCATGTCTTCCAGCCGGGCATTGAGGCGGGCGGCACGAGCATGGCCATGTTGGTCTTGCCGCACGCCGAAGGAAAGGCGCCGGCGATGTAGCGCACCGGTCCATCCTTGTATTTGCACCCGACGATGAGCATGTGCTCGGCGAGCCAACCCTCGTGGCTCGCCTGATAGCTTGCGAGTCGAAGCGCGAGACACTTCTTGCCGAGGAGGGCGTTGCCGCCATAGCCGGACCCGATCGACCACACGGCGTTCTCTTCGGGAAAGTGCACGATGAAGCGCCGGTCCGGGCTGAGGTCGCCGAGCGAGTGGAGGCAGCGGGTGAAGTCGTGGGACTCGCCCAGGTGGTCGAGTGCTGGTTGCCCGATGCGCGTCATGATGCGCATGTTCAACACGACGTAACGGCTGTCTGTGATCTCGACGCCCACTTTTGAATATGGTGAGCCGGGAGGGCCCATGAGGAACGGGACCACGTACATCGTGCGTCCCTTCATCGATCCCCGGAAGAGCGGCGTCAGCTTCTCGCGCGCGGCGTCCGGCGCCATCCAGTTATTGGTCGGACCCGCATCGTCCTTCTCTGTGGTGCTGACGAAGGTGAGATGCTCCGTGCGGGCGACGTCGTGCGGCGCGCTTCGATGCAGATAGCAGCCCGGGAGCTTCTGCTGATTCAACTCGATCAGCTCTCCGGTGGCGAGGCATTCTGCGATGAGACGTTCGCGTTCGGCCTTCGATCCGTCGCAATACACGACCTTTGACGGCATCGTGAGGGCTTCGACATCGGCCACCCAGCTTTGGACTGCCGAGTTCATTGACACATCCTATCGCAGAAGATTCTGCGTCGTGAAGTCGAGCATCATGCGGCGCAGGTGCAGCGTCAGCTGCGGATCGTTGACGCCGTGCGCCGACCTGGGATAGATCATCATCCGGAACGGCTTGCCCGCCCGCTGTAACTCATAGGCAAACTGCATTGCGTGCTGGGGATGCACGTTGTCGTCGAGCGCGCTGTGTACGAGCAGCAGCTCGCCCGTCAGGTTGGACGCGGCGAACCGCGGCGAGCTGCGCCTGTAGCCGTCGGGGTTGTCGCTGGGCAGTCCCATGTAGCGCTCGGTGTAGATCGTATCGTAGTTGCGCCAGTCAGAGATGGCGCCTTCGGCGATGCCCATCGCAAAGCTGCGGCTGTGCGTCAGCGCATACAACGTCATGTACGCGCCGAAGCTGATGCCCGAGATACCTATGCGCGATCCGTCCACGTACGGCTGTCGTTTGAGCCACTCGAGTCCGTCTTCGATGTCCTGCAGCTCGAGCGCGCCGAAGTTCCTGTGGAGGGGCCACGCCGATTGCATGCCCTTGCCACTCGCGGTGCGGTTGTCGCAGATCCACACGATGATGCCGCGCTGGGCGAGCATCTGGTGATACAGAAAGTCCGTGCCGCCCCACGCATTTAGGACCTGCTGAAAATGAGGTCCCGCGTAGGTGAACTGATAAACGGGATACCGCCGAGCAGGATCGAAGTCCGGCGGCTTGATCATCATCGCTTCCATGACGAACCCGTCGCGGGTCTTCACCTGCAACAGCTCCGGCTTCGAAAGCCCGCGCTCGTTGAGCGCCGGAACGTCGTTCGCATCGACCACCCGTACCACATCGCGCGTGCTCGTGTTGTGGACGCGGACCTGCGGCGGTGTCGTGATGTCGCTCCACGAATCGAGAAACAGCGTGCGCGAGGGATTGACGAACACCTGATGGCGTCCATTGGTTGTCGATACGCGCTGCAGATTCGAGCCGTCCAGATGAACGCGATAGAGATCCAGACCGACAACGCTGTGTGTTGTTGATGTGAAATAGACCCAGGTGCCGGAAGGGTCGATGCCGTGCGTGCGCCGAATCTCCCACTCGCCTTGCGTGATTTGGCCGATGAGTGTCCCGTTGGCGGCGTAGTGATAAAAATGCCGCCAGCCGCTGCGCTCGCTGAGCCAGAGAAACGAACCGTCCTTCAGCCAGATGGGATCGACGCTCGCGTCCTGCCATCGCTCAACCCACGCCTTGCTCAGTTTCCCTGAGGATATTTCGCGGGGCGCCCGTTTCGGCGCCGGCACGGTTGAGCTCGAGCCACGTTTGCGTGCGGTCTTGAATCTGATACACGACGTCGCGGCTGTCGGGCGTCCAGCCGGCGTTGACGATGAGGAAATCCGTGTACTTGGTGGTGTCGATCCACCGTAGGAGTCCTGTGGCCGTCGAAAGAACACCGAGCCGCACCAACGGATTCGGGTCGCCGGCTTTCGGATAATTCCAGCGCTCGATAGCCGGGTGGTACGCGATGTCATCGATCAGCGTGTACTCGGGGACCTTCCGTTCGTCGAATTGCAAAAACGCCACGCGCGACGAGTCCGGGCTCCACCAGTAGGCGCGATGATTGCCGCGACCGTAGAGCTCCTCGGAGTAAACCCAGTCGAGCGTGCCGTTCAGTATCTGCGCGCTGCCATCCGAGGTGAGGGCTCGCTCACCGGTGACGTCTGTACTCGCGACGAAAATATTGTTGTTCTTGATGAACGCAACGCTGCGGCCGTCGGGGCTGAACGTTGCCTCTAGTTTGGCGCCGGCGGAGTCTGTCAGCCGAGTCGCTGTATGCGTCGAGATCTTGTAGGCGTAGAGATCGTCGCCAATGGCGACGAGGAAAGCATCGCGCTGTGCGTTGAAGATCGAAGGCCGGAATCGAGACGCGTTGCGCGCCTCGGCAGACGCGACGCCCGTTCCGACGAGCGCGCGCTCGAGCTGCGCGTAGGTATAGAGCGGCCGGCTCGCGCCGGACAACGCATCAACGCGCAGCCACGGACCGGCAGCCGCAGGCGCCTCGACTCGGCCTTCGGCCTCGCTCGGGGCAGGCCACAGGTGATCTGTGTCGCTGAGCCACGGGTCACCGCCCGGCACCCAGGTCATCATGGCTGCCTGGCTGCCATTGAAACGCTTCCATCCCTCGTAGCCGTAGATCTCTTCGACGGTGAGTGGCTTGGTTTGCGCTCCAGCAGCGGCGGCCGTCAGGCAAAGCACGGCGGCGGCGAGCGGCCGGTAGACGGAACGCAGTACCATACGAGCTCACATTATGACAAAGCTCACCTTCATGGGGGCGGCACGCACAGTGACCGGCTCCAAGTACCTGCTCGAGGCCGGCGGTCACAAAATCCTGATCGATTGCGGGCTGTTCCAGGGGCTCAAGGAACTACGGTTGCGCAATTGGGAGCCGCTGCCGATCGATCCATCCGAGATCTCGGCGGCCGTTCTCACGCACGCGCATCTCGATCATACCGGCTACCTGCCGAGGCTCGTGGCCGACGGGTATCACGGCCGCGTACTCTGCACGCCGGGCACCGCCGACCTGTGCAAGCTGGTGCTCCCCGACTCGGCCCGCCTTCAGGAAGAGGAGGCGCGCGAAGCCAATCGGCTGCACTACTCGCGGCACGACCCCGCGCTGCCGTTGTACCGCGAGTCGGATGCGTTTCGCGCGCTGTCGCAGCTGCAGCCGGTTGCGTTCAACAAGCCGACTGTCGCTTGTCGATGGCGTCGACATCGAGTTCATCCACGCGGGGCACCTGCTCGGGTCGGCGTTCGTCAGGATGACGATCAAGGGGGGACCGACCGTGCTGTTCGGCGGGGACCTCGGGCGCTATTCGCGGCCGGTGCTGCCCGATCCATCGGCGCCACCGCAGGCGGATGTGCTGCTGCTCGAGTCGACGTACGGCGACAGGATTCACGAACCCGACGATCAGGGCGCGCGGCTCGCGGCGATCATCAAGGACACGGTCGCCAAGGGCGGCAAGCTGATCATCCCGTCGTTCGCGATCGGCCGTGTCGAAGAGGTCCTGTACTGGATCAAGAAGCTCGAAGACGAGGGAATGATCCCGAAGCTTCCCGTGTTTGTGGACAGTCCGATGGCGCTCGATGCGCTGCGCTATTACGCAAACCGCGCGAACGAGCTGGATGAGGATATCCGCTCGGCCGACGAAATCCGCCGGTTCTTCACCGCGCGGTTTCAGCCCGTATCGTCCGCGCAGCAGTCCTCCGAGCTCGTCCGATCGAAAATCCCGTCGATTGTCGTCTCCTCGAGCGGCATGGCGACGGGCGGGCGCGTCCTGTATCACCTGCTCGGCGCGCTGCCCAACAAGCGCAATACCGTGCTGTTCGTGGGCTACCAGGCCGCCGGCACGCGCGGGCGGCAGCTGGTGGATGGTGCGCGCGAAGTGAAGATTCGGGGGCAGCTGGTGCCGGTCAACGCGCGAGTCGAGCGCATCGATTCGATGTCAGCCCATGCCGATTCGCAGGAAACGCTTCGGTGGCTGGGCGGCTTCAAGACTCCGCCACATACAACGTATCTCGTGCACGGCGAGACCGGGCCGATGGATGCGCTGAAAGCGACACTTGAGTCGCAGCTGAAGTGGAAGGTGCACGCGCCCACGCACCTCGAGCAAGTGGAGTTAAGCTGAACTGGTCGCTGCGATGTCGATATCGTGCTCACGCGCCACCCCGGCCCCAACGAACGCCGACCAGACGGTCGAACGCACCTACCTGCTGGAGCGGGTTGACGAGGCCGCGGTCGTGCAGCTGTACGCCGACGGTTTCGAGGCGCTGCCCGTCAATCAGCGCATTCTGATCTGGCATCTCTACCAGGCGGCAATCGCGGGGCGCGATATTTTTTACGATCAGCGGTACGCGCACAACCTCGACATGCGCGACGTGCTCGAGGCCATTCTCACGCACCCGTCTGGCGATGCGGCCACCCACGCCGAGATCCAGCGGTACACAAAACTGTTCTGGATCAACACGGGCCCATATAACAACCTCACCGCGCGAAAGTTTGTCTTGGCGTGCACGCCGGAGCAGTTCGCGGCAGCGGCGCATGCGGCCGCAGCGAAGGGCGCGACATTTCCGCTGCGGAAGGGTGAATCGCTCGCGGCGCTCCTCGATCGGCTGAAACCGATGTTCTTCGACGTGACCGTCGATCCGGCGGTGACGACCAAAACGCCCGCGGACGGCCGCGACATCCTTCAGGCGAGCGCCAACAACTTGTACTCCGGCGTCACGATGAAGGATGTCGAGCGCATTGACGAGCGATACCCGCTCAATTCGCGGCTGGTGAAGAAGAACGGATCGATTGTGGAAGAGGTCTACCGCGTTGGCGGATTGTACGACCCGCAGATCCGCGAAGTGATTCGCCATCTGACGTTGGCCATCCCATACGCCACAGAGCCGATGGCGAAGGCATTGCGTGCGCTCATCCAGTGGTACCGCTCCGGCGAAGAGCGCGATCGCCGCGCGTACGACATCGCCTGGGTCGCCGACAAGTCGTCGCCGGTCGACACGATCAACGGATTCACCGAGGTCTATCTCGACGCCCGCGGCATGAAAGGCGCGTGGGAAGCGCTGGTCTATTACGTGAACACGACCAAGACGGCCGCGATCCAGAAACTCGCCGCCGAAGCACAGTGGTTCGAGAGCCGAATGCCATGGGACCCGCAGTACTGCAAGGAAAACGTGCAAGGGGTCACCGCGAACGTCATCGACGTCGTCATCGAGACCGGCGATGCGGGTCCGGTGACGGCGGTCGGCATCAACCTGCCGAACGAGCAGGAAGTGCGCGAGCAGTACGGCAGCAAGTCCGTATCGATCTCCAATGTGAACGAGGCATACGATCGCTCGATGGACGACGGCTTTCGCAGCGAGTTCGCGTGGTCGCCCGACGAAGTCGCACGCGCGCGGAAGTGGCAGGGCTTCGCGCACGAGCTCGCGACCGATCTGCACGAGGTCATCGGCCATGCGTCAGGGAAGATGCACCCGAAGCTCGGATGCTCGCCGCAGACAGTGTTGAAGGAGCAGTACTCCGCCATCGAGGAATCGCGCGCCGATCTCGTGGCGTTGTATTTCCTTCCCGACCCGAAGCTCGTCGAGATGGGGCTGATCCGCGCGGAGGACCACGATGACGTGGTGCGGGCCGAGTACGAGAACTACGCGCGCACCCCGCTCGTGCAGCTGCGGCGTATTCGAGAGGGGACGACGATCGAGGAAGACCACATGCGCAATCGCCAGATGATCGTGCACTGGCTGATGGCGAATACGAAGGCCATCGAGAAGCGCACACGCGACGGGAAGACGTTTTACGTGATGCTGGATCCCAAAGCATTCCGCGAAGGCGTCGGCCGGCTGCTCGCCGAGGTGCAGCGCATCAAGGCGAACGGCGATTACCCCGCCGCAAAGGCGCTGTTCGACACGTACGGCATTCACTTCGATTCCGCGCTGCGCGACGAGATCGTCGCTCGCGTCGACAAGCTCAAGCTGCCGTCGTATACGGGTTTCGTGCAGCCGAAGCTGGAGCCTGTGCGCGATGCGGACGGCACCATCCGCGACGTGAGCATCAGCTATCCGCGGGATCTGACGAGGCAGATGCTCGAATACTCCGAGGCGACGAGGAGCAGCCGCGAGCAGTTCCGTGCTTCGAGCCGCTGATGTTCTCCTCGCGTCTGCGCCAGGCGGCGGGGCGCAATCGGCTTGCTGTCGCGCTCGACCGGCGTCGCGCGGCCGGCCTTCCGATTATCGACTTGACGCTCTCCAATCCCACGCGCGCAGGCCTGGCGTATCCGAACGGGTTGCTCGCCCCGATGGCGCACGACCGGTCGCTTCGCTACGAGCCGGAACCCTTCGGATTGCTTTCTGCCAGGCACGCCGTCTCGGATGACTTCGCGCGGCGTGGTCTGCCGGTTCCCGCAAGTCGAATCGTACTGACCGCCAGCACGAGCGAGGCGTATTCGTTGTTGTTCAAGCTGCTATGCGACCCTGGCGATGCGGTGCTCGCGCCACGGCCGAGCTACCCGCTGGTCGAGCACCTGACCGATCTCGACGGCGTGGCCCTCGAACATTACCGTCTCGAGTTTCACGGCCGGTGGGAGCTCGACCTGCAGGGCCTCCGCGAGAAGGCGGGCGCGAGGACGGATGCGCGCGATCATCATGATCAGCCCCAACAATCCGACCGGTTCGGTGGTGACCGACGCGGAGCTCGTCGCGATGGCGGCAATCGCGCGCGACAACGACCTCGCGCTCATTTCGGACGAGGTGTTCACCGATTATCCGATCGCCGGAACACAGCCGGCCAGCGCGCTTCGCCAGCAGACGGCGCTGACGTTCACGCTCGGAGGTTTGTCGAAATCCGTCGGCCTTCCCCAGGTCAAGCTGGGCTGGATTGCCGTCGGAGGCCCTGCCGCGCTCGTCGCAGATGCGTTGGAGCGGCTCGAGACCATTTGCGACGCCTATCTGTCGGTATCGACGCCTGTCCAGATCGCGGCACGCTGATTTGCTGAGCGCTGGTGCGGCCGTCCGAACACAGATCCAGGAGCGCGTGCGCGGAAACTGGGCACAGCTGACGGCACTCGCGTCTGCGCATCCTGCGTGCTCCGTGCTGCCGGCCGAAGCGGGATGGTATGCCGTCGTGCAGGTGCCGGCGATTGCATCCGAAGATACGATCGTGCTCGACCTGCTCGAGCAGACGGGCGTGCTCGTGCATCCAGGCTACTTCTTCGATTTCGAGCGCGAGGCGTTTCTCGTCATCAGCCTGCTTCCGGAGCCCGATGTGTTTGCGTGTGCGGCACAGGCCCTCTTCGGCCAGACAGGCGCGCGTCGATGATCCCGCGTTCGCGCCGCGCGGGCGTCAACGTGCCGCTGTTTTCTCTTCGCTCGACCCGCAGCTGGGGTATCGGCGAAATCGGCGATATTCCGGCGTTTGCGCGGTGGCTGCGCGCCGCGAATCAGTCGGTGCTGCAGATTCTGCCGCTGAACGAGCTCGCGCCGTCTGAGTCGTCACCGTACTCGGCGCTCAGCGCGATGGCAATCGACCCGCAGTTCATCAGCATCTGGATGATGGACGACGCCGAGGTGTTCGAGCGTGAATGGCGCGACGAGGTGGAACGCGTTCGTTTGACCAGCGAAGGTCGACTACAAATCCGTGCGCGCGTTGAAGAGCCATGTATTGAGGGCGTCCTTCGAACGGTTTCTCAAGAACGATTGGGTGCTCGACACCGGCCGTGCCGTCGCCTTCCGTACGTTCATCGCGGACGAGTCGTGGTGGCTCGACGAGTACAGCGTGTATCGCGCGCTGCGCGCGGACCTCGGCGAACGCCCGTGGCCCGAATGGCCCGCGGAGCTTCGCGATCGCGAGCCCTCTGCCATTGCGCATGCGCGCGAACGCCTCGACAGCCAAATCCTTTTCTATCAGTACGTGCAATGGATCGCGTCGCGGCAATGGCAGACGATCCGGCAGGGGACCGAGGGGATAGAAATTCTTGGCGATTTTCCATTCATGGTGACGCTCGACAGCGCCGACGTCTGGAGCCGCAGGCACGATTTTCTCCTCGACGCGTCGGTTGGCACGCCGCCAGATGCGTTCAGCGAAACCGGCCAGGAATGGGGGCTGCCGCCGTATAACTGGGAGGAAGCGCGCAAGAACGATTTCGCATGGCTTCGCATGCGCGCGCGAAGGCAGTCCGAACTGTACGACGGGTTTCGCGTCGATCACCTCGTCGGCTTTTATCGTACCTACGTCAGGCCGCTCGACGGGCGTCCTCCGTTCTTCATGCCATCCGAGGAGCCTGCGCAGGTCGAGCTGGGCGAGACCGTGATGCGTATCATGATCGACACCAACGCCGACATCAGCGTCGAGGATCTCGGCACCGTGCCCGGGTTCGTGCGCGAGTCGATTGCGCGGCTCGGTCTCCCCGGGTACAAGGTCCTGCGCTGGGAACCGGCAGACCCGATGCTGTATCCGCCGTTGTCTGTCGCGATGACGGGAACGCACGACACGGAGTCGTTGGCAGACTGGTGGGACTCGCTGACGCCGGAAGAACGCAGACGCTTTGGCTCCGACCTCCCGCATTACGATGCCTCGGTCCGCGATCGCATCCTCGAGCTGATCTACAACGCGGGCTCGAATCTCGTACTGGTGCCGATACAGGATGTGTTCGGATGGCGCGATCGGATCAATCTGCCCGCGACAATCAGCGATGAGAACTGGACGTACGTGCTCCCGTGGCCGTCCGACACGGCTGCCGCCCAACCCGACGCCGTGGAGTGCGCAAATCGGCTGGCGCGCTGGAGCTATCAGACGGGCCGTTGGCAGCCGACCCTGGAGTCTGACGATTGACGGTCATCGTTCGCGATACGGCGTTTCATCGCTTACAGATCCGTGAGTTCTGTTCCGTCCTTGAAACCGCCTTTTGGACACAGATCGCGATTTCAGGCCAAAAACGACCGATCGCGACCAGGCATCAATTCCGCTGTACGGCGGCTCGTGGACGTGTCTGCCGCCACATCAATGGCGCCTTCCGAAGACCTTCTTTTCAGGGATGGGCTTGGCGACCGGCTCTTGATTCGCGACGCGCACGGGCGTCCCGCGCACGAGTGTCTGTTGATTCGGCCCGAGCTGTCCTCGGTGCCCGCGTTCGAGTTCGCGTTGAACGAGCGGCTGTGGCTCGTCGAAAAATTCGATCATCCCGGATTCCTCACGGTCCGCAATATCATCCGCGCATCCGGTCAGCTCACGTCGATCAGCCTCGTCCACGATCTGACTGGCGGGACGCGGCTCTCTGACGTTCTCGCGCGAGCGGAATCGGGCGGCGGCCAGCCGATTACCGCCGGCGCGACCGTGTTCCTGCTCAAGGAAGTGCTTGACGCGCTTGCCGAGCTCCACCGCCAGAGCGGCGATCTTGCGCACGGCGCGATCGCGCCGGAGCGCATCGTGCTCGCCGACGGAAAAGTGCGCATCGCCGACTACGTGCTCGGGCCTGGAATCGAGCAGCTGCGCTATACGACCGAGCGGTACTGGAAAGAGCTTCGCGTTGCAGTGCCTTCGTCGGCCGGCGGCGCCCGTCTCGATCGCCGCGTTGATGTTGTGCAGGCGGCTCTGATGGCCGTGGCGATGTTCGCCGGAAGGCCGCTGCGCGACTCCGAGCACTTGAGCGGTATCGGCGATGTGCTGATGAGCATCTCGATTCCGCAGCCGATCCGCAGCTGGCTGCTTCGAGCGCTGCACATGGACCCGAGGCGCGTGTTCGTGCACGCGGGAGAAGCGTCGAAGGCGCTCACGGAGGCGATAAACGAGAGCGGACTGCGACCGGCTCCACGCGATCTCGATCTTCAGCAATCACGGTCGTTGAGAGTCGCCCCGCCCGCGACGCCGAAGCCGCCGGCCCCCACGCCTATCACCGTCGCTCCGGCGAAGTCCGTTCCGGTGCCCAGGCCGGCCGCCGCTGTGCCCGCGCCGAAGCGCGACGTGTGGCAGACACACGATGTCGACTCCGCCGAGTTTCACGCAGTCGGGCACCACCATCCAGAACGGACGCAAGCCATTGAACGCAATGTTCAAAAAGTTTCTTCTCGTTGCGGGAATCATTGGCCTGATGTCCGCCGCCTTCACCGCCGCACAGTTCATTCCTGCGCCCGAGTGGATGTTCGCCCAAACCGGCACTCTCGTCATCGAATCGACTCCCCAAGGCGTCAAGGTGACAGTGAATGGCAAGCCGCAGGGTGTCACGCCGCTGACGCTCAGGGTGGAGGCCGGCATCCACGAGGTCGAGTTGCAGGGTCCAGGCAGGCCGAGGATTTTCAAGGTGCACGTCACACGCGGCGATCGAGTCGCGCAGTACATCGAGTTCGTTCCCCGCCGATAAACACCCAATCTCATATAATCGAAGGTTCGAGATGGCTGTCATCCGACCCTTTCGCGCTGTTCGCCCCGATCCAGCTGTCGCGCACCGGGTCGCCGCTGTTCCCTACGATGTCGTCGACACGGAGGAAGCGCGCGCGCTTGCCGGCGGGAATCCGTTCAGTTTTCTCCACGTCTCGCGGGCCGAAATCGATTTGCCCGCCGGCACCGACCCGCACGCCGATGTCGTGTATCGCACGGCAGCCGACCGGTACCGGGAGATGAAACGGGATGCGCCCTTCGTTGAGGAAGCCGAGCCCACGGTGTATCTCTATCATCTCGACGCTGACGGGCACGGCCAGACGGGTGTCGCCGCGTGCTATTCGCTCGCCGAGTACGACCGCGACGTCATCAAGAAACACGAACGGACGCGGAAGGACAAGGAAGACGACCGCACGCGCCATATGGTCGAGCTGCGGGCGCAGACCGGCCCCGTCTTTCTCGCGCATCGTCCAAATGCGCAGGTCGATGAGCTCGCGCGGCGCATACGGTCAACCGACGATCCGCTCGTTGATTTCACGGCGCTCGATGGCGTGCGCCATGCGATCTGGCAGGTCGAGACGACAGTTCGTGCCGGCGTTCGTCGAGGCGTTCGAGGCCGTGGACACCCTTTACATCGCAGACGGGCATCATCGCGCGGCGAGCGCAGCGCGAGCGCGCGATGCCGTCCGCGATTCGGATGAAGCCAATTCATTTCTTGCCGTTGCGTTCCCTTCCGATCAGCTCCGGATTCTTCCGTACAATCGCGTCGTCCGCGATCTCAAGGGCATGACGCCGGAACATTTTCTCGGTGAAGTCGCGCGCACGTTTGCGATGAAATCAGGTCCCGCGACTCCTTCAGAGAAGGGCGAGGTGTCGATGTACGTCGCGGGCAAGTGGTACACGGTCGATCTCGAGAGCGCGGGCGTGTCCGGAACGAGCGTCATCGACACCCTCGACGGTAACGTGCTGCAGGAGCGGCTGCTGAAGCCCATCCTCGGCATTCAGGACGTGCGCACCGACAAGCGGATCGATTTCGTCGGCGGCGCGAAAGGCACACAGACGCTCGAACAGCTGGTTGACAGCGGCAGGATGGCGGTCGCGTTTTCGATGTATCCGGTCAGCATCGTGGAGCTGATGGACGTGTCGGATGCCGGCGAGATCATGCCGCCGAAGTCGACGTGGTTCGAGCCGAAGCTTCGAGATGGATTACTGATTCATGAAATCTGAGCGCATCTTCAATTTTTCCGCAGGCCCGGCCGTTCTGCCGGTGTCCGTGCTCGAGCAGGCCCAGAGCGAGCTCGTATCGCTTCCCGGTGTCGGCATGTCGATCCTCGAGGTCAGCCACCGCTCGAAGGTATTCGAGGGCGTGCTCGCTCGCGCCGAGGCCGACATCAGGCAGCTCGCGAACGTACCGGCGAATTACCGAGTGCTGTTTCTGCAGGGAGGCGCCAGCCTGCAGTTCTCGATGGTGCCGATGAACCTGTTGTCCGAAGGGACGACGGCCGATTACCTCGTGACGGGTGCGTGGTCGTCGAAGGCAGTGGATGAAGCGAAGAAGATTCGGCAAGGTGCACGTCGCGGCGACGACGAAGGCCGAGCAGTTTACGCGCATCCCGCGAGTCGAAGAGATCGTGCTGACGCCTGGCGCGGCCTACGTGCATATGACGTCGAACAACACGATTTACGGCACCGAGTGGAAGTTGCTTCCGGATGTCGGCGACATTCCGCTCGTGAGCGATACGTCGTCCGACATGTTCAGCCGTCCGATCGACGTCGCTCGACACGCGCTCATTTACGCCGGGGCGCAGAAGAACATGGGGCCTGCGGGCGTCACGGTTGTCATCATCCGCGAGGATCTGCTCGCGCGGTCATCGGCGTCGCTGCCCGTCATGTTGAGCTACGCGGTGCACGCCGAGACATGGGTCGATGTACAACACGCCGCCAGTTTTTGCGATCTACATGCTCGGGCTCGTGATGCGATGGCTGATTGGTCAGGGCGGGCTCGAGGCGGCTGCGGCGGCGAACGAGCGCAAAGCCGGCAAGCTGTACGCGGAGATCGACCGAACCGGTTTTTATCGCGGGACGGCGCAGAAGAACAGCCGGTCGCTGATGAATGTGACGTTCCGCCTCCCGAGCGAAGATTTGGAAAAGCGCTTCGTCAAGGACGCCGAAACCGCAGGGCTGGACGGCTTGAAAGGACACCGATCGGTCGGCGGCATCCGCGCTTCCATCTACAACGCGTTTCCCGAAGCAGGCATCGACGCGCTCGTCGACTTCATGAAGGACTTCGAACGGCGCAACGGGTGATGTGGTAGGCTGTCGCGTGCTCCGGCAGCTTGCCTGGTGCCTGTTCGCGTCTGCCCTCGTCACGCAGGTCGCCGTCTTCAGCACCACGATCTTTCTCCATCGCAGTGCGACGCACAAGGCGCTCGAGCTGCATCCCGCCGTGGCGTTCATCTTCCGTTTCTGTCTCTGGATTACGACCGGACTCTGTACGCGAGAGTGGGTCGCTGTGCATCGCAAGCATCACGCCTTCACCGAAATCGAAGGCGATCCGCACAGTCCGCACCTGAGCGGCTTCTGGTCGGTGCAGCTCGGCAACGTCTTCCATTACCTCAAGGAAGCGAAGAACGTCGGAGACGCTCGACCGGTACGCGAAGGATATCGAGGAGGACGGGTTCGACCGGGCGCTGTTTCGGTACGGATTGGCCGGGCCGGTACTGGGGATCATCGGGCTGTGCTACGTGCTGGGACTCTGGTGGGGATTACTTGCCGCCGGGCTTCACCTTTTCATGTACGTGTTCGTGCTGTCGTCGTCGATCAATGGCCTCTGCCATTACATCGGTTACAGGAACTTCGACAATACGGCGACCAACATCAGATGGGTTGCGCTGCTCACCGGTGGGGAAGGGCTTCACAACAATCATCACGGGCACCCGCGCAGCCCGAAGTTCAGCTTTCGCTCCAGCGAGATCGATCCGTCGTGGCCGATCATCCGGCTGCTCATCGCGCTGCGTCTCGCGCATCCGTACAAGACAATCCACGAAATTTACGATTGAGTGATTGGTGATCGAGCGCCAATCACTCAATGACCTACCGCTCCACCCGCCAAATGGAGGCCGCCTGCGTCTTCGGCGGCGGCGTCTGCGTCGGGGAGGCGCATCGGCTGCCAGGGGCAGCGTCGCCCGGAGCGTCTGCGGCATCGTGTGCAGACGCCTCTGCCTGCAGCGCGCGCCAGGACTCGACGAGCGCCGGGGTGTTGCCGTGGAGCTCGAGCCACATGAGCGCGGCCGGAAATGCCGCGCGGTGCATGATGCCGCGCTTGTGGCGCGGCGACGCATTCGGATCGCGCAGATGCCGCTGCAGCATCAGGATCTGCCGCAGGAACTCCACATCGCGGCGCGCGAGCGGAAGAATGCCGAAGCGCGCCCCGAGCTCTTTCGTGCGGCCGTGATGCTGGTCGAGCAGCCCGAGTGGAATCAGCAGCGAGCCGAGAAGGATCGCATTGCCGAGCGACTCGGGATTGCGCTTGAACGCGCGCCGATAGCGGTCGATGGCCTCCAGTGACTGCCAGAATGCGTCGGTAATGCGTCCCGGAACTTCCGGCGCGAGCGCCGCAAGCAATCCTGTTTCGACCAGCATGCGGAAGGTGTTTTCGGCCGCACCCGCACGCAGCACTTTGTAGATTTCCTCCATGAGGCGCGCCGGCGCGCTGCGTGCGAGCTCGCCGTGATAGTGGTCGATGGCCTGAAGAATCGGGTCGTCGATTCTGAAATCGAGCCGTGCCGCCAGCGCGACCGCGCGAAGCATGCGCACCGGATCTTCCTGAAAGCGCTCCTCCGGAACGCCGATGCACCGGATGAGCCCGGCGCGGATGTCGTCGAGGCCGCCGACGTAGTCGATGATCGATCGCGTCTCGATGTCGTAGAAGAGCGCGTTCAGCGTGAAGTCGCGCCGAAACGCGTCTTCCTCTGGTGTGCCGAACGTGTTGTCGTGATGAATCAGCAGATCGGAATCGTCGACCGCCGCGCTCGTGGCAGCCGGCACGGGCGGCGCCGCGGCCGGCTCTTCCTCTGTGCCCGCCGGAATCTGGCGGCGGAATGTCGCAACCTCGATGACTTTCAGACCGAACTTCACGTGCGCCAGCCGGAAACGCCGGCCGATGATCCAGCAGTTCCGGAAGAGGCGCTTCACCTGATACGGATGCGCCGACGTGCCGATGTCGAAGTCCTTCGGCGTGCGGCTGAGGAGCAGATCGCGCACACTTCCGCCAACCAGGTACGCGATGTGATCGAACTGCCGAAGCCGGTATAGGACCTTGAGAGCGTCCGCGTCGATGTGCTGGCGTGAAATCGGATGATCGCTGCGCGGGATGATGACGGGCTCGGGCATCTGGATGATTCTAATAGGGCTGAAGCCCGAGGGCTGAGGGCTGAGGCAAATTGGTCAGGATTTGGCCTCGCGCCAGTTCGGGCCGATTCCCACGTCGACGGTCAACGGTACCGCCAGTTGTGCCGCGCCCTGCATTGCCTCGCGCACGAGCTCGGCCACGGCCGGCGCGGACTCTTCAGGGCTTTCGATGAGCAATTCATCGTGAACCGTGAGGATCATTCGTGCTCTTTGCCCTTCGCTCTCTGCTCTATCAGAGCGAAGCACCTCGTACACGCGGAGCATGGCCTTCTTCAGGATGTCCGCGGCCGTGCCCTGGATGGGAAAGTTCACCGTCATCCTCTCGGCGCCTTGCCGAATCTGGCCGTTGCGGCTGTTCAGCTCGGGCACCATGCGCCGGCGCCCGAACATCGTCTCAACGAACCCCTTTGTCCGGGCGTGCTCGACGGTCCTGTCGATGAACGTGCGGACGCGCGGGAACCCGCCGAAGTACGCGTCGATGAACTCCTGCGCGACGGCCGGCGTGACCCCGATGTCGCGCGCGAGCGTGAAGGCCGTCTTTCCGTAGAGCAGGGCGTAATTGATGATCTTCGCCCGGCGCCGGAGCTCGTGCTTGTCGAGGCCGCTGTTCGGCCCAAACACCTTCAGCGCGGTGCGGTCGTGGATGTCTTCGCCCCGGCGAAACGCCTCGATCAGCGCATCTTCCCCGGCCATGTGCGCGAGCACGCGCAGCTCGATCTGCGAGTAGTCTGCCGAGATCAGCACGAACCCGGGATCCGCGATGAACGCGCGCCGGATCTCGCGTCCGAGATCGGTGCGGATAGGAATATTCTGCAGGTTCGGGTCGCTGCTGCTGAGTCTGCCGGTCGCAGCCACCGCCTGGTTGAAGGACGTGTGTACGCGTGTCGTTCGCGTGTGCACGAGCTGCGGCAGGGCGTCGATGTACGTGCCCTTCAATTTCATCAGGGCGCGCCACTCGAGAATCAGCTTCGGCAGTTCATGTGTCAGCGCGAGGTCTTCGAGCACGTCAACGGCGGTCGACGCCACCTTCGTCTTGCCGGTCCGCTTTCCGGCGGCAAGCTGCAGTTTGTCGAAGAGGATCACCGATAGCTGCTTCGGGGAGTTGATGTTGAACGACTCGCCGGCAAGCTCGAAGATCTTTGCGCTCCGCGAAGCCAGTTCGGCATCGATGCGGGTCGATTGGCTTGCGAGCGCGGGCTGATCGATTCGGACGCCATGCCGCTCGATGTCCGCAAGCACCGGTACAAGCGGAAGCTCCATGTCGCGGAACAGCGGCTCGAGGCCATCATCGCGCAGGCGACCGCGCAGCGTCTCGGCGAGCTGCCACGCGAGATCGGCGCGCTCGCCGGCGAAGCTGAGCAGCGCCGCTGCGGGCAGGTGCGGCAGCGCGATGGCCTTCTGCCCGGTGCCGCAGATGTCTTCCTGCGTGAGCGCCTTGTAGCCGAGATGCTCGAGCGCGATCTCCTCGATCGTGTGGCTGGACCTCGTCGCATCGAGCACGTAGCTCGCGAGCATGGTGTCGAACTCGAGCCCGTCGAGGGCGATGCCCTCGTGCGACAGCATCAGCAGATCGAACTTGAGATCGTGGCCGATCTTTGCGAGCGAGGGGTTTTCGAAGACCTCTTTGAGCGCTGCCAAGGCCGTTCTCGGATTCAGGGCCGACGGCTCGTCGAGCGCGGTGTGCCCGATCGGGAGGTATCGCGCGCGCCGCGCGCCGGTCGAGAACGCGACTCCCACCAGCGCCGCCCGCATGCCGCCAGGGCAGTCGCCGATCACGCTCATCGCGAAGCGGCCCGCGCTCTTGAACTCCGAAATGAGGGCGCTCAGCTCCTGTTCCGTTGAGACGACCGCATAGTCTGTGTCGACGGTGTCGGCAGTCGGGGCGTATTCCGTGACGAGGGAACGGAAGCCGAGCGTGGAGAACAGCTCGAAACACTTCTGGCGATCGGGGCCGCGGTAATCGAAGCACGACACGTCCACGTCGGGTAGCGGCACGTCGGTGCGAATTCGCAGCAGCACGCGGCTCTCGCGCGCCGCATCGGCGTGCGTCGTCAGGAGCTCGCGCTTCTTGCCGCTGAGCGACGGCGCATTGGCCAGAAGCGCGTCGAGCGAACCGTGCGTCGCAATCAGATCGCGCGCGCCCTTCTCGCCGATGCCGGGGACCCCCTTGATGTTGTCGATGGAGTCGCCCATCAACGCAAGCACGTCGACGACCTGCTCGGGGGCGACGCCGAATTTCGCCTTGACCCCTTCCGCGTCGTACCACGCGCCTTCGTCGCGCGGGTTGAACACGCGGACGCCTGTTGTGTCGTTCACAAGCTGAAAGAAATCCTTGTCGCCGGTCACGATTACCACGGGCCGGCCTTCGGCGACCGCGCGCATCGCCAGCGTGCCGATGACATCATCGGCTTCGAAGCCGACGAACGTGAGCACCTGCACGCCGAGCGCTTCGCACGCCTGATGCACGAACGGGATCTGTTCCGCGAGATCCGACGGCATCGGCGCCCGATTGGCTTTGTAGTCGTCGCGCAGCTCCGATCGGAAGGTCGGTCCCGACAGATCGAACGCCGTAGCGATGCATTGCGGATCGTGGTCCACGATGAGCTTGCGCAGCATCGTCACGAAGCCATAGACCGCGTTCGTCGAGCGGCCGTCTGGCCCGGTCAGGCCCCGTATCGCGTGGTAGGCGCGATACATCTGGTTGCTGCCGTCGATGAGATACAGGGTGGGTTTTGGCAAGGAGTCCGAAGCTATCTAAGTGAGTATATCATTTGGGGTTATGGCTTTCGGGAAGCGCGCCGGCCTTGCGCTGGCCGCCCTGATGATCACTGCGTGTCAGGCGCTCGGCCTCGTGAAGCAGTACCGAATACGATGAGCGCGTGGAGCTGTCGCTGGACGGGTCGGCCGTCGTCGACATCAACGCGTCCATTCCTGCGCTGGTCGCCCTCCGTGGCGCGACGCTGAGCGTCGATCCCGAAGCTCGCTTCGATCGTCAGGCGTTCCGGCGCCTCTACGAAGGTCCAGGCGTCACCGTCCGGGAAGTGAGCGCGTTCCGCCGCCACGGCCGCCGTTTCGTGCACGTCCGGCTCGATGTGAGCGATATCGTGGAACTGCCGACGACTCGTGCCGTTCTCGTGGTCGCGCTATCGGCTCGATCGGTTGAATGACGAGTTCCGCTTCGCGCAGGAAGTCGGTCCCGCGGCGCAGCACGACGTCGGGGACGTCGGCTGGACCGGAAACGAGCTGGTCGTGTTCCGGGTGCATCTCCCCAGCCGCATCAACTTCGAAAACTCTCCACTTGCTGTCGAGCGAGGCAACGTCGTCGCGTGGGAACAGACGCTGCGCGAGCGACTGTCGGGCAGGCCGCTGCGCATCGAAGTGCGCATGCAGACGGAATCGATCCTCTACACGACGTTGTGGCTCTTCGCGGGATCATTCGTCGCCGCAATGCTGGTGCTGGCAACGATCCTCTGGTGGGTGAGCCGGCGGGGGAGGAGTGCGGCGTGAATTGGCAGTTGGGAAGATTGTTGGATTGGAAGAATGCTGATAGAGGGAAGAACGTCGATTAGCAGAATACTCGCAGTAATCAGCCAATCGTCACTCTTCCATCTGCCAACATTCTTTCAATCTAACAATCCTGCAATCTACCAATTCTATTTAGCGGCCATCCGAATCGCGCCGTCCAACCTGATCACTTCACCGTTCAACATTTCGTTTTCGATGATGTGCCTCACGAGCGCAGCATACTCGGGCGGGTTGCCAAGGCGCGGCGGGAAGGGCACCTGCGTCGCGAGGCTGTCGCGCGCGGCTTGAGGCAGGCTCGCCATCAGCGGAGTGTCGAAGATGCCCGGCGCGACGGTCATCACGCGAATTCCGTATCGTGCGAGCTCGCGCGCAATCGGCAGCGTCATCGCTACGATGCCGCCCTTTGATGCCGAGTAGGCGGCCTGGCCGATTTGTCCGTCGAATGCAGAGACGGATGCGGTGTTGACGATGACGCCCCGCTCGCCGCTCGAGGTCGGTTCGGTCGCGCTCATGATGGCCGAAGCGAGGCGAATGACATTGAAGGTGCCGGCCAGGTTCACATGGATCACGCGCGCAAAGGTATCGAGCCCATGCGGTCCGTTCTTCCCGAGCACCTTTTCCGCGAGCACGATGCCGGCGGCATTGACGACGCCGCGCAGCGCGCCGAGCTCCGACGCCACTTCCAGTCCCCGGCGAACACTTGACTCGTCGGTCACGTCGACGCGCGCGAATCGCGCGCTGCTGCCAAGTTCCGACACGAGCCTTGCCCCAGACGCCTCGTCCACGTCGGCGATCACACAGCGCGCACCCGATTCGGTGAGCATCCGCGCCGTCGCTCCGCCCAGTCCCGAGGCGCCGCCGGTTACGAAGAAGACGTTGCCCTGAAGCTGCAAGGGTTAGAGAAACACTACTGGCTGACGGTCTGCGACTTCTCGGCGGTGTCGATGGCGCGGCGCACCGCGTCGTAGTCGTTCGGCAGCTCGACCGGCTTGTTGGCGAGTCGCGACGTGAAGCCCGCCAGCGTGCTCGAGTGGTACGCCACCTTGAAATCTGTGAACTTCAGCCCGTTGGCGGTCGAGATGACGACCGTGCGATCGTGCGGCTTGATGCGCCCTTGCTCGCGAAGCTTGATAAGCGCGGCGAGCGCGACACCTGTGTGCGGACAGTTGAACATACCGGTGCGATCGGCGCGGGCAGCCGCGTCGGCGAGTTCTGCTTCCGTCGCTTGTTCGACGATGCCGTTGTACTTCTCCAGCGCGCGGATCGCCTTTTTCACCGAGACGGGATTGCCGATCTGAATTGCCGACGCCAGCGTGCGGTTCGCCGTAATCGGATGGAATTCCCAGTTGTTCTTGTACGCGAGGTAGAGCGGATTTGCGGCCGCGGCCTGCGCGACGATGATGCGCGGACGCTTCGTGATGAGCCCGAGCGACTCCATCATGTCGAAGCCCGCGCCAAGGGCGCTCACGTTGCCGAGATTTCCACCTGGGATGATGATGACGTCAGGCACCGACCAGTCGAATTGCTGCACGATTTCGACCCCGACGGTTTTCTGTCCCTCGAGGCGCAGGCTGTTCATCGAGTTGGCAAGGTAAACGCCCTCCTCGACGGACAGCCGCTGCACGATCGCCATGCAGCCGTCGAAATCGGTGTCGAGCGACAGCACGAGCGCGCCGTTCGCGAGCGGCTGCACAAGCTGCGCCGTCGAAACCTTGCCGCGCGGCAGGATGACGATCGACGGAATCTCTGCCGCGGCTGCATACGCGGCGAGCGATGCGGATGTATCACCGGTCGAGGCGCATGCGACGGCGCGTACCGGCTTGTGGTCGGCCACCATCTGCCGCACGATGGACACCAGCACCGTCATCCCGAGGTCTTTGAACGACCCGGTGTGCGACTGGCCGCACATTTTGATCCAGAGCTCGTCCATACCGAGCTCGCGGCCGAAGCGCTCGGCCCACATCAGGTTCGTGCCCCCTTCGTCCATCGAGACGATGTTCTCGTCGCGAACGCCGGGGCACACCCATTCCTTCTTACCCCAGACGGCCGACCCGTAAGGCCATTCGGTACGCTTGTACCGGCTGTCGAACAGAGTTTTCCATTCCTCGGCGGAACGGCCGCGCAGCGCGGTCAGATCGTGCACCACTTCGAGCAGATCGCCGCAGGTCGGGCAGCGGTAGAGCGGTTGCTCGAGGTCGTGTTCGGCGTCGCAGCCGGCAATGCATTTAAAAACGGCCCGGTATTCCATGGCGCGCACCTACATATAGTAACGTAGACGGTCCGTCCGCCGTCGCTCGCACGAGTTCGTCGAGCTGTGGCGTGACCCGCCGCAGCCTTGGCGAAGGCGGGCCTCAGCCCACGCACATATGCGCAAACCCGTTGTCCTGATAACCGGCGCCAATGGCGAAATCGGTCACGCCCTGGTAGCCAATCTTGTCCAGCAGCGGAACCAGGGGGTCGTGTCGCTCGACGTAA
This sequence comes from Vicinamibacterales bacterium, assembly GCA_963787755.1. Classification (GTDB taxonomy): domain Bacteria; phylum Acidobacteriota; class Vicinamibacteria; order Vicinamibacterales; family JAMQPK01; genus JAMQPK01. The sequence continues at coordinate 96,502 of CAWBEG010000013.1, read as the reverse complement.
ACGCGCTCGACCCGAAAGTCTCGAGACTGGTTCACCGCGAGTTCACCGGATCCATCCTCGATACCGATCTCCTCGAGCGCATTCTGTCGGAGTTCGAGGTCGACCTGATTTTTCACCTCGCGGCATTGCTGTCGACACGTTCGGAATTTACGCCAATGGCTGCGCACCACGTCAACGTCGAGGGGACCCTGAATCTGCTCGAATTCGCGGCGCGGGAAACCGACTCGCACGGTCGCCCTGTCGTATTCGTGTATCCCTCATCCATCGCCGCCTACGGGCTGCCCGACATCGAGACTCGGCGCAAGGCCGGCCGCGTTCGCGAGGACGACTGGAACAAACCCATCACGATGTACGGCTGCAACAAGCTCTATTGCGAGCATCTTGGACGCTATTACTCCAAGCACTATAAACAGCTGCTCGAAGCCCGAGCGCCGCGCGTCGATTTCCGCTGCGTGCGGTTTCCAGGGTTGATTTCAGCGGTGACCGTCCCCTCTGGCGGCACCTCCGACTATGCGTCGGAGATGATTCATGCGGCTGCGCGCAGCGAGCCCTACGCATGCTTCGTGCGGCCCGACACGCAGATTCCATTCATGGCGATGCCCGATGCGATCGAGGCGCTCCTGAAACTGTCGCTCGCGAAGCCCAACAGGCTGTCGTCGTTGGCGTATAACGTGCGCGCCTTCAATCCGTCGGCTGACGAGATTCGCGCATCGGCGCTCCGGGCGTTCCCCAACGCCAACATCTCCTATACGGTCGATGCCAAACGGCAGGCGATCGTCGATTCGTGGCCCGAGGACGTCGACGACACGTCGGCGCGCCGCGACTGGGACTTTGCGCCGGCCTACGACTTTGATCGCGCGTTCCACGAGTACCTGATCCCCACAATTCGAGCGGCACACAAATAGACGGATGATCGCCATAAGAATCGCCAAGCCCGGTGGACCTGGAGTGCTTCAGGCGGTCGACATACAGACGCCGCGGCCCGGACCGCGAGAAGTCCTGATTCAGGTCGCTGCGGCGGGCGTGAATCGGCCCGACCTGATGCAGCGCGAAGGAAAGTACCCGCCTCCGCCTGGCGCGAGCGATATTCCTGGTCTCGAGGTGGCGGGGACCATCACTGCGTGCGGATCAGGCGCGCAGCGCTGGCGCGAGGGGGACCAGGTTTGCGCGCTCGTGTCTGGAGGCGGCTACGCCGAATACTGCGCCGTACCGGACGTGCAGTGTCTCCCAATTCCGTCGACCGTCGATCTCGTGTCCGCGGCTGGTCTGCCCGAAGCATGCTTCACGGTATGGACGAACGTCTTCGAGCGCGGTCGGCTTCGAGCGGGTGAGTCATTTCTGGTACATGGCGGCGCGAGCGGCATCGGGACGACGGCGATCCAGATGGCGCGGGCTTTCGGCGCCCGTGTGTTCGCCACCGCCGGTACTGACGAGAAGGTTGCGGCGTGCGAGCTCCTCGGAGCCGAGCGCGCGATCAACTACAAGACCAGCGATTTTGGCTCTGCATTGATGCCGCTGACTGGCGGAGGCGGCATCGACGTCATCCTCGACATGGTGGGCGCGCCGTACTTCAGCCGCAACGTCGATTTGCTCGCGCTCGAAGGGCGGCTGTTGCAGATAGCCGTGCTGCAAGGCGCGAAGGCGGAAGTCAATCTCGTGCGCGTGCTGCGCCAGCGCCTCACGATTACCGGATCGACATTGCGTTCGCGAACCGTGGAAGAGAAGGGCGCGATTGCGGACGCAGTTGAAAAAGCAGTGTGGCCGCTCGTCGACGCGGGGAAGATACGGCCTATTGTTCACGCCACGTTCCCGCTGAAGCGGGCTGCCGAAGCCCATCGATTGATGGAGTCCGGCAGCCACATCGGGAAGATCGTGCTTACGGTCTAGCCGCGTAGGTTCTCGAATATCCGTTCCTGCTGTTGGTCACGGTGAACGAGCCGTCATTGCGCGCCGACACCTTGATGTAATGCGCCGGCGCGTGCGCGGCCATTCCACCGGCACCCGCAGGCGGCGTCGCGGCGCCGCTGATGACGGCCGCGAGCTGCTCCCGCTCGTCGAGATTCGCAATCATCACTCCGGGCGCGTTGTGTTCGACGCCGCCCGCATACGACCAGTGGAGCTGCCAGATGTCTTCGAGGCCAGGCGCAGTCTCGAGCGTCTGGAACGTCTGCACCGCTCCGCCTTTCCGCGTGCCGTTGTTCATGATCGCCACGCGCGGCTGAATCGCGTGCACGAATGCAGGCGCGCCCGACTGATCGAGGCCGTGATGGTTCGTCAGGTACAGATCGACAGTGCCCACGGGATTGTTCGGGCACATCAGCATGAACTCGCGACTCCACGTCAGATCGCCGAGATCGATCGTGCGGAAGCGGCCGTAGGTCATGACGAACCCTGCGGAGTGGTGGTTATCGGGGTCGACTTTGCTTTCATCGCGCGGCTTGTGCTCCGCACAGAGCGGATTCGGCCTTCCGGCCCCGGGCGCCTTCGCGATCGGGGTTTTCAGCGGAACGCTGTCGCTCATCACTGCCGTGGTGTCGGTTCCTGTGAACGCAAGCTTGTCGCCGGGCTTCACGATCGTTCGGGGGATGCCTTTGTAGAATTCCGCATAGGCCGCCTGGAACTTGATGATGTTCGGGCGGTCTCCTTCGATGGAGGCCCCGTGATCGTAGAGATGCTTGATGGGCACCTGCTTTGAGATGTCGATAAGGCTTCCGTAGTGATCACCGTGATAGTGCGTCAGCCAGAAGTGATCGATCTGCGTCACCCCGGCGACCTTCAGCACCTCGAGGATGCGATTCAAGTCGCGCTCGCCCGCATTTCCGGCGTCGACGAGCAGCGACTGTCCGGTGGGTGACAGAAAGAGCGTGGCCTGACCGCCCTCGGTATCGATGTAATAAATGTCGAGGGCCTTGCCCGCCTGTGCCTGCGCCGACGACATCACCGGCATCGCACACACGGCCAGCACGATCAACAAAGTCAAAGCGCTGCGCATTGAAAGCACTCCTTGAAGGTCCGGCTAGAGCCGGACACTACGCGTTCGGGACGTGCGATTCTAGGTCATAAGCCGCGCGGACGCGACCGGAGATTTGGAGATACAAGTACCACGCGCCGTTGTGCAGGATGATGAACATCGCGAGCGGCAGCCGCGTGCCCGGCGGCGCGCTCCCAAGGTCGACCCGGCTCGCCAGTCTCACGACGGCCTCGACGCCGAACAGCATCAACGAGAGCTTGGCAAGCCAGACGGCGCCGGGCCTCCGCAGCCAGAGGGCCATGCCTGCGGCGACCCCGACGCTGGTGATGATGATGCGTGCGGCGAGAAACGCGAGCGACAACGTCGATCGCGATTCGATGTTCGACACCGTTGACGCTGCCTGCAGCGCGAGCGTCGCCGGATTCCAGACCGTGAGAATGAAAATGAGCGGCAGGATCCAGAGCGGAATCCTGGGGCGTTCCACCGATGCGTGTCCTTACGCGACGGCCGCTTCCATCTCGTCCGGTGTTTTCGCCTTCCGCTTGACGAGGCGCAGGCGCGCTCCCTCGATGTAGACGTAATAGACCGGCGTGATGTACAGCGTCAGGAACTGCGAAACGAGCAGGCCGCCGACGACGGCGAGACCCAGCGGCCGCCGCGATTCGGCGCCGGCGCCCAGCCCCATCGCAATCGGCAGCGTGCCGACCAGCGCGCACATCGTCGTCATCATGATCGGCCGGAAGCGCACAAGGCAGGCTTCGTGAATCGCTTCGAGCGGCGTTTTGCCCTGCTCGCGCTCGGCGGCCGATGCAAAGTCCACCATCATGATGCCGTTCTTCTTCACGAGCCCGACGAGCATGATGATGCCCACGAACGCGTACAAACTCAGTTCCGTCTTGAAGATGATCAGGGTGAGCAGTGCGCCGAACCCCGCCGCCGGCAGGCCGGACAGAATGACCAACGGCTGCGTGAAGCTCTCATACAGAATGCCGAGGACGATGTAGATCACGACGATCGCCATCAGGAGCACGAGGCCAAGCCCCTGCAGCGACTCCTGAAACGCCTGCGCCGCGCCCTGGAATTTCGTGGTGACCGTCGACGGGAGTGTGGTTCTGGCGGCTTCCTCGATGGCGTTCACCGCATCGCCGAGCGCATGGCCAGGTTTGAGGTTGAACGTCAGGTTCACTGATGGAAGCTGGCCGGTATGGCTGACCGACAGCGGCCCGACACCCGTCGTGACCGTTGCAACCGTGTTGAGCGGGATGAGCTTGCCGCTCGTCGATCGCACGTACAACATCGACAGCGCTGCGGGGTCCTGCTGAAACTCCGGCGAGACCTGCAGAATGACTTGGTACTGGTTACTGGCCGCGTAAATCTGCGAAACCTGCCGCGTGCCGTACGCATTGAACAGCGCCGTTTCCACCTGATTCACGGTCAATCCAAGCGCAGCGATCCGGTCGCGGTTCAGACTGATCTGCACCTGTGGGTTATTCAACCGGAGATCGCTGTTGACGTCTTCAATGCTGTCGATGTTCCGCATCACCTCTTCGAACGCAGGGGCCGCGCGATAGAGCTCCTCGGTATCAGGATCCTGCAGCGTGAACTGATATGACGAGCGCGCGCCGCCCATGCCGCCAAGATTGATGGGAGGCTGGTTGACCATGAACACGCGCACGCCAGGCACCTGCTGCAAGCTTCGGCCGCAGCTCGGCCATGATCTGATCGACCGATCGCGTACGTTCGGTGCGCGGCTTCAGGTCGACGCTGATACGGCCTTGATTCGACGAGCTCGCGCCGCCCCTCCCGCCGCCGCCCTCGCCCGTGCTGCTGCTGTAGCCGGCGATGTCGCGATCCTGCGCGAGAATCGCCGCCACTTCCTGCTGATGGCGGACCATCTCATCGAAGCCGATGCCCTGGATCGCTTCAACGCTGACGTTGAAACGGCCCTGATCCTCAGTCGGCAGGAAACCCTTCGGCACGATGACGAATAGATATGCAGCGCCGGCTATGAACAGAAACGAAAGCGCCATCGTGACGGCACGATGCCTCAGCGTGAACTGCAGCGACACATCGTAGGCTCGCAGGGAGGCGTCGAAAATGCCTTCGGTGAAGTTGTAGAGGCGTCCGTGCTTCTTGCCATGCGCCGTCTTGAGGAATCGGCTGCACAGCATCGGTGTGAGGCTGATCGAGACGAAGCACGACACGAGAATCGCGACGCCGATGGTGACCGCGAACTCCTGCAGTAGGCGTCCGACGATTCCGCCCATGAACAATACAGGGATGAACACGGCGACCAGCGACACGGTCATCGCGATGATCGTGAACTCCACTTCCTTCGCACCGTCGAACGCCGCGCGCATGGCCGGCTTGCCCATCTCCATGTGGCGGCCGATGTTCTCGAGCATGACGATCGTGTCGTCGACGACGAACCCGATACACAGCGTCAACGCCATCAGAGAGAGGTTGTCGAGGCTGTAGTTCAGCAGGTACATCACCGCGAAGGTCGCGATGAGCGAGACCGGGAGCGTCAAGCTCGGGATGATGGTCGCCGTGAAGCTGCGCAGGAACACGAAGATCACGGCGATGACGAGGACAAGTGCGATCAGAAGCGTGAGCTTCACGTCGTGGACCGATTCGCGAATCGATTCCGACCGATCCATTCTGACGTCGAGCGGCACCGAAGGCGGCAGCTGTGCGCGGACAGACGGAAGCAGTGCCTTGATATCGTCGACCACCTGCACGACGTTCGATCCAGGCTGCTTCTGAATCATCAGGCTGATGTTCCGTACGCCCTGATACCAGCTGGCTGTCTTGTCCTGTTCTACGCCATCGTACACACGCGCCACGTCGCCGAGCCGCACGGGGTTGCCATTTCTGTACGCGATCACCATCGGGGCGTACGAAGCAGCATTCAAGAGCTGACCGTCGGCGAGCACCGTGAAGATACGATCGCGGCCGGCCATCGTGCCCGTCGGCAGGTTGACGTTCGAGGATTGCACCGCGGTGACGACCTCATCGATGCCGATGCCGTGGGCGGAGAGCTTCCGCGGATCGACGTCGATGCGGACCGCATATTTCTGAGGTCCGAACACGTTCACCTGCGCGACGCCATTCACCATGGAGATGCGCTGCGAGACGTTGGACTCGGCGTACTCATTCACCGTCGAGAGAGGAAGCGATGGCGACCGCATGACGAGCAGCATGACTGGATAGTCGCCGGGATTCACCTTCATGTACGACGGCGGAGACGGCATCTGCGGTGGCAGCTGACGTGTCGCCCTCGCAATCATCGTCTGCACGTCCTGCGCAGCGGCATCGATGTCACGGCTCAAGTCGAATTGCAAAATGATGCTCGTGGAGCCCTGCAAGTTGGTCGAGTTCATCGACGTGAGACCGGAAATCGTCGAGAACTGTTTTTCGAGCGGTAGCGCCACGGCCGACGCCATCGTTTCCGGACTGGCGCCGGGAAGCGAGGCGTTGACCGAAATCGTCGGGAAGTCGATCGCAGGCAGGTCTGCGACAGGCAGCACGCGATACGACATGATGCCGAAAACGACCATGCCTAGAGTGATGAGCGTCGTTGTAATCGGACGCTTGATGAACAGGGCTGCGAGATTCATGAATCCGCCTTTTGTGTAGTCCCGCCCTTGATGCTGATTTTGCCGCCCGGCACGAGGCGCAGTTGCCCATCGGTGACGACGGTCTCACCGGGTTTCACGCCCTCTTTCAGAACGGTCTCCGCGCCAGCCGTGCGCGCCACGACGACCGGCCGTAGTTCGACGGTCTGATCGTTCTTCACGACGTACACGTACTGTCCCTCAGGACCGGCTTGCACGGCCACCGAGGGCACCACGATCGCCCGCAGATCGGAGGTGAGCTTCACACTCACATTGACGAATTGACCAGGCCAAAGCCGGCGATTGGAGTTCGGGAATGTGGCCTTGATCCGGATCGTGCCGGTCGTCTGATCGACCTGGTTGTCGACGAAGGTGATGCGTCCGGTCGCCGGCGCGATCTCTTCGTTGGGAGGAAGCGCTTCGACATCGAGCTCGCCCCATTGCCATGTAGCGCCGCAATTCGGGGAGCAGCGCTTCGGGAACGCCGAACGAGACATAGATCGGGCTCACCTGGTTGATGACGACGAGCGGCAATTGATCGTTTGCGCGCACGAGATTGCCGGCGTGCACCATCAGCGCTCCAGTGCGCCCGGCGATCGGTGCGCGAATCGTGGCGTACTGCAATTGGACTTTCGCATTTTCGACGGCAGCGGTGTTGGCCCCGACGACAGCATCGAGCGCGGCGGCTGTCGTGCGCGCCGTATCGCGCTGCTCGCGCGTGCCGACTCCGCGCTCGACGAGATCTTCCATTCGCTGCGCGATCACTTTGGCGTTGGCAGCCTGCGCGGTGTCGCGCGCCAGGTTCGCTTCGGCCTGATTCAGCGCGGCCTCGAGCGGTCGATGATCGAGCGTGAAGAGCACCTGCCCGGCCTGCACGTCGTCACCTTGCTGGAAATTGACGTCCTTCAACTCGCCCGTCACCTGTGCCCGTACGGCGACTGTCGAGAACGCCTCCACGACACCGACGACGTTCACGTCGAGCGGCATTTCCTTCTCGACGACATTGCCCACGGTGATGGGAACTGCGGCTTGAGACGAGCCCGCGCGCGGGGCTTGAGCGTCGCTTGCCGAACAGGCCGGCAGCGCCGCGGTCATCCCTACTAACAGAACGAAAATTAGGCGATTGATATGAGGCATGGGGGAAAGTGCAATTCTATCGATTCCTGGGCCTGATTGAATAGCCTAAATTCAGTCGACACCGTAGTATAGAGGTCGGTACTCCAATGATTCCGCTTCGAATTGCCTTCGATATGGATGGCACTTTGGCCGATCTTTCTTCGGCTTACGCCGAGATCGAGGACCGTGTACTCGGCCCGAAACTGGCCGCGCACGAGCCACCGGCGCCGGAAGTGCGCGAAGTGGCACAGCACGTCGAAGAAGATGCGCTAGCGGCTGCGACAATTGGCGACAATAATGCGCCCGTGGAACGTCGTTCGTCGCGGGGAAGCTCCCGGCACCGCGATCGAGTGTGGCGCGAGATCGAGGGGACACCGAACTTCTGGACGACACTCAAGCCGCTCGAGACCGGCGCGGTCGAGCGGCTCTATCAACTGACCTGCGAGCACAACTGGGAAGTGTTCTTCATCACGCAGCGGCCGGCGACGGCCGGCGCGACCGTGCAGTGGCAGACGCACACCTGGCTCGTTGAGCAGGGATTCCTCACTCCAAGCGTCATTCCGCTGTCCGGCGGCCGCGGCAAATGCGCTGCGGCGCTCCACCTCGACTACCTCATCGACGATACGCCGCAGAACTGTGTCGATGTGCTATCGGATTCGTCTACTCGCGCCATCCTTCTCGTAGACGCCGATGATCCGCTCGCCGAGACCAGTGCGCGGCGCCTCGGCATTGGCACCGCGCGCAACATTCACGACGTGCTCGACCTGCTGATTCAAGCCACAGCGGCGCGAACAAACCCCTCGCTGTTCGAAAAACTCCGAAAACTGGTCGGATGGAAATAGAAAAAGGGGTCTCCCGACCCCTTTTTCTATTTCCATGAGCGTGTTCCGACCATCGCTGTAAACCACGAAGATCGCTTCCCGGACGATGCTCCCATCGGAATCGCGCGTTCACGGCCATCGTGCCGCGTCTGAGTTGTGCTGCACCAGCGGGCTGATTGCGCCCCCGACTGCGCGGTCGCGACAGCAAGGGAGATGACGTGGGTTTTTGTGCTGAAATGAGGCCGTATCTTACGCATGCAGAGTCAGACGCGCGCTGAAACGACGACGAAAACCGAGGTCATCGCCGGAATTACGACGTTCCTCACGATGGCGTACATCCTGTTCGTGCAGCCGGCAGTCCTTTCCACAGACTTCACAGGAAAACCTACGGGCCTCGACTTCGGCGCGGTTCTACTGGCGACATGCGTTGTCTCTGGAGCGGCCACGATTCTGATGGGGCTGTGGGCGAAATATCCCATCGCGCTTGCGCCGGGGATGGGAGAGAACTTCTTTTTCGTCTCCGTGATCATGGCCCTGGGTGCCGCCGGCGTGCCCGAGCCGTGGCGCGTCGCGCTCGGCATCGTCTTCATTTCCGGCGTCATCTTTCTGATCCTTTCGGTGATAGGCGTGCGCGAGGCGGTCCTCGATTCGATCAGCCCGAGCATGCGCCACGCCATTGCGGCCGGCATCGGCCTGTTCGTCGCGTTCATCGGGCTGAGAAACGGCGGCCTCATCGTCGCGCACGCCGGTACGCTGGTGACGTTGCAGCCCAACCTCGTGTCGGCGGACGTCGCCGTGTTCGCGGCGGGCTTGATGACCGCTGCCGTGCTGCACATTCGCGGCGTGCGCGGCGCGATGCTCATCGGGATTGCCGTCGCGGCCATCGCGGCTCTCCTGCTCGGAAAGATCCACTACGCCGGCCTGTTCGGACTCCCGCACATCAGTACGCCGGCGGCATTTCGCTTGGATCTTGCGACTGCCGCAGATCCGAAATTGTTGCCGTTCGTGGCAGTTTTCCTGTTCATGAACGTGTTCGACACGATCGGGTCGGTTATCGGCGTCACCCAGCAAGCCGGCCTGATGCGAGACGGCAAGCTTCCGAGGGCCGAACGCGTGCTCGTCGTCGATGCCGCGGGAACCGTGCTCGGCGCCGCGCTCGGCACGAGCACGATCGTCACCTACGTCGAGAGCGCCGCCGGCGTGTCGGCGGGCGGACGCACCGGGCTGACCGCCCTCGTTACCGGGTCGTTGTTCTTCGTCGCGTTGCTCTTCAGCCCGCTCATCGGCATGATTGGAAACTACCTGCCCATCACCGCGCCCGCGTTGATCATCGTGGGGACGATGATGATGAGCAACGCCTCGCGCATCGAGTGGGACGACGCGTCGGAGTCGATCCCCGCGTTCCTCACGATGATCGGTATTCCGCTGGCGTACTCGATTGCGGACGGTCTGGCGCTCGGCTTCATCACCTATCCCATACTGAAGGTGCTGACCGGCCGAGGCGGGCAGATCGGGAAGATGTCCTATGGAATAGCCGCGTTGCTCGTTATTTATTTTGTTCTCGTCCGCGGCAGGCTTGCGTAATCCGAAGATCCACTAAGATCGAAAGATGGCAACCGAAACCCCTCTTGATGCCCGCGCGCGAACGCGCGACGAAATACCTGCGGGCTTCACCTGGAATCTTTCCGATATCTATCCCGGCTGGAGCGAATGGGAAGCCGGCCTTGGCGAGTTCGACCGCATGCTCGCGGGCTATGCCGAGCTGCGCGGCACGCTGGCACAGGGACCGGAACGTCTGCTGAAGGCTTTTCGTCTCGGCGACGACCTCGGACAGCTCTCCTACAGGATCTGGTATTACGCCGGCCTGAACTACGATCAGGATCAGCGCGACAACGCCGCGAACGCGAGCCGGCAGAAGGTTCAGATTCTCTTCGCGAAAGCCGCTGAAGCGCGTTCGTGGTTCACACCGGAGCTCCTCCGCATCCCGCTCGCGACGGTGCGTGGTTGGATGAACACGAGCTCCGATCTCGCGACGTATCGGTTTGCCATCGAGAGCACGTACCACCAGCAGGAGCATGTGCTCGACGAGAAGGGTGAGCTCCTGCTGTCGCTGTCGAGCCGCCTCGGCGATGTGCCGCACGACATCCACTCGATGCTCTCGAATGCCGACATCAAGCATCCGGTCATCACGCTCCACGACGGGAAGCAGGTGACGCTGACCTACGGCCAGTACAACGCGCTGCTCCAGACCAATCGTCATCAGCCGGATCGCGCGGCCGCATTCGAGGCGTTCCACGGCACGTTTGCCGCAAATGCGAATACATACGCCGCCGTCTACAACGGTGTCCTGCAGCGCGATTGGTTCGTCGCGCAGGCGCGGCAGTTCACGAGCACGCTCGAGGCCGCGCTTCACGGCAACGATATTCCACCGGCCGTCGTCGAGAATCTCGTGGCGACGGCGAAGGCCGGCACCGAGCCGCTGCGTCGATATCACCGCCTGCGCAAACGGGTGCTCGGGCCTCGAGACCTACCATGCGTACGACCAGCTCGTTCCGCTGATCGACTGCGATCGCAAGTACGAGTACCTCGAAAGTCGTCGACGAGATTGTCGAGTCCATGAAGCCGCTCGGCTCGGACTACCAGCGGGGCGTCCGGCAGGCGTTCGACGGGCGCTGGATCGACGTGTACGAGAATCCCGGCAAGCGAAGCGGCGCGTATTCCGCGCCGGTGTACGGCGTGCATCCGTACATGCTGCTGAATTACAACGACACGCTCGATTCAGTGTTTACGCTCGCGCACGAGATGGGGCACTCGATGCACACGATGCTGTCCGAGGCGCATCAGCCGTTCGTGTACTCGGACTACACGATTTTCGTCGCCGAGGTGCCGTCGACCCTGAGCGAGATGCTGTTCTTCGATCACATGCTGACGCGCACGACCGATCAGCGTGAGCGCATCGTGCTGCTGCAGCACGCCATCGACGATATCGTCGGCACGTTCTACCGACAGTGCCTGTTCGCGGATTACGAGCTGCAGGCGCATCGCCTGGCGGAGCAGGGGCAGCCGATTACCGCCGAGGCCTTGAGCCGCGTGTACTTCGATCTGTTCAAGGCGTATCACGGCGACGCGATGACCTACGACGACTCGGCGCAGATTACATGGGCGCGAGTGCCGCATTTCTTCGGGAGTCCGTACTACGTCTATCAGTACGCGACCTGCTATGCGTCGTCCGCGCAGCTGATTCAGACGATTACGTCGGGCAGCCTCGACGAGCGGCGCGAAGGCGTCGAGCGGTTCCTCGAGCTGCTGCGCGCCGGCGGCAGTGACTATCCGATGAACCTCCTCAAGCGCGCCGGTGTGGACTTGAGCACGGCGGCACCGGCCGAGGCCGTCGTCAAGCAGCTCGACAGGCGGGTCACGCAGCTCGAACAGGAAATTGAGCGTGTCCTTTAATCTCTCACCCGATCGTAGGCGATTGGTTTGCGGAGCGCTTTGGCTCGGCGACCGAGCCGCAGGAGCGTGCCTGGCCGGCCATCCGCTCGGGCGAGAACGTACTGATTTCCGCACCGACCGGGTCGGGCAAGACACTCGCGGCGTTCCTGATCTGCCTCGACGATCTCGTGCGCGCGGGTCTGGACGGCAGCCTGCCCGACACGACGCAGGTGCTGTATGTTTCACCGCTGAAGGCGCTCAGCAACGACATTCACAAGAATCTCGACGTACCGCTGTCGGGCATCGCCGCGCTCGCAGCCGAGCGCGGCCTCATGCTGCCGGCCATACGCACGGCCGTGCGGACCGGTGATACGCCGACGGCCGAACGACAACGGATGATCAAGCATCCGCCGCACATTCTCGTTACCACGCCCGAGTCGCTGTTCATTCTGCTGACGGCCGATCGCAGCCGGCAGGCGCTGCGCAGCGTCAAGACGGTGATCGTCGACGAGATTCATGCGATGGCCGACGACAAGCGCGGTGCGCACCTGGCGCTGTCGCTCGCGAGGCTCGACGATCTGGTGGAGAAGGCCGGCGGTCCGCGTCCGCAGCGGATCGGCCTCTCGGCAACGGTAAGGCCGATTGAGATCGTCGCGCGCTTCCTCGCGCCCGACGAGCACGCGAGGGTCGACATCATCAACCACGGTCATCGCCGCGCGATGGATCTCGCGGTTGAGGTGCCTCAGGACGAGCTTGGGCCGGTCGCGTCGAACGAGATGTGGCAGGAGATCTACGACCGCATCACGGCGCTGATTCAGGAACACAGGACGACCCTCGTCTTCGTGAACACGAGGACGGCTGGCCGAGCGCGTCACGCATCATCTGGCCGAGCGGCTTGGCGAAGACGCGGTGCTCGCCCATCACGGCAGCCTGTCCCGCAAGCTGCGGCTGACGGCCGAAGAGAAGCTCAAAACCGGAAAGCTGAAGGCGGTTGTCGCCACCGCGTCGCTCGAGCTCGGGATCGACATCGGCACCGTCGATCTCGTCTGCCAGATCGGATCTCCGCGATCGATCGCCGTCGCGCTGCAGCGCATCGGCCGGTCGGGACATCAGGTCGAGCACACGACCAAGCCGAAGGGACGGATCTTCGCGACGTCGCGCGACGAGCTGATCGAATGCGCCGCGCTGGTACGCTCGATTTTGCAGGGCGAGCTCGATCGCCTGCTGGTTCCCGCGACGCCGCTCGACGTGATGAGCCAGCAGATCGTCGCCATGGCCGCCGCCGAGGACTGGCAGGAAGACGATCTGTTCACGCTGATTCGCCGCGCCGTATTGCTACGCCGATCTGACGCGCAGCGATTTCGACGCCGTCATCGACATGCTGTCGGAGGGCATCAGCACCAAGCGCGGCCGCAGCGGCGCGTTTCTCCATCGCGATCGCGTGCATGGAGTCGTCCGCGGCCGGCGCGGGGCGCGGCTGGCGGCGATTACGTCGGGCGGCGCGATTCCGGACAACGCGCAGTTCCTCGTCCTCGCGGAGCCGGACGAAACGGTGGTCGGCACGCTCGACGAGGATTTCGCCGTCGAGAGCATGGCCGGCGACGTGTTCATGCTCGGCTCGACGTCGTGGCGCATCCGCCGCGTCGAAGCGGGCCGCGTGCGCGTAGAAGACGCGAGAGGCGCCGCGCCGACGATTCCGTTCTGGCGCGGTGAAGCGCCGGGCCGGACATGGGAGCTGTCGAGGCGGTCTCAGATCTGCGCGCGAAGATCCTCGAGCTGAGCGAGAAAAGGCTCCCGGAGCCTTTTTCGCAGGCCGCAGACGAAAAGGCTCCGGAGCCTTTTCGCCGGCCGTCGATTTCCTTATCAGCGATTGCCATCTCGACACGCGCGGCGCGGAGCAGGCTGTGCTGTACGTGCGCGCAGGCGCGGCGGCGCTCGGTGCGCTGCCCAGCGTCACCACCGTCGTGGCCGAACGGTTTTTCGACGAAGGGGGCGGCATGCAGCTCGTGCTGCACTCGCCGTTCGGCGCGCGCATCAACAGAGCGTGGGGGCTCGCGCTGCGCAAGCGCTTCTGCCGCTCGTTCAACTTCGAGCTGCAGGCCGCCGCCACCGACAACGGCATCGTCATCTCGCTCAGCGATCAGCACAGCTTTCCGCTCGAGCTCGTGTTCAAGTTCCTGAGCAAGGAAACCGTCGAAGAGGTGCTCACGCAGGCGATGCTGCCGGCGCCGATGTTCGAGGTGCGGTGGCGATGGGACACGTCGCGCGCGCTCGCCGTCCTGCGGTTCGCCGGCGGACGGAAGGTGCCGCCGCAGATCCAGCGCATGCGCGCCGACGATCTGCTCGCCGCGGTCTTTCCGGACCAGGCCGCCTGCCAGGAAAACATCGTCGGCGACATCCGCATTCCCGATCATCCGCTCGTCAACGAGACGATCAAGGACTGCCTGCACGAGGCGATGGATCTCGACGGCTTGAAGCAGCTCGTCGAGGACATCGGCACAGGGGCGCTGAAAACGGTGGCGATCGACACACCCGAGCCATCGCCGTTCTCGCACGAGATTCTCAATGCGAATCCGTACGCCTATCTCGACGATGCGCCGCTGGAAGAGCGGAGGGCGCGCGCCGTGCAGATGCGCCGCACGATCGGGCCCGACGCCGGCGGCGTCGGCGCGCTCGACCCTGCGGCGATTGCCGAAGTCGCTGCCGAGTCGTTTCCCGTCGCGCGCGATGCGGAAGAGCTGCACGATGCGCTTCTCACGCTGATCGTCGTGCCGCCGGTTCGCGAGTGGGAAGGTTTTTTCACGACGCTGCGCGAATCGCGGCGGGCAACGGTTCTCAGTGCAGGCGGCGCGAATTTCTGGGTCGCGGCCGAGCGGCTGAAGTCGGCGCGCTTGCTCTACCCGGACTCCACGATTGCCCCCGAGATCGACGACCACGATCGCACGCCGACATCCGATCAGGAGTCGGCGGCGACCGAGACCCTGCGCGGCTGGCTGGAATCGAGCGGCCCGCAGACGCAGAGCAGCCTCGTCGCAGCGATTCGCGCTTGCCCGCCGACGTGATGGAGGCGGCGCTCCTCCGGCTCGAAGCCGAAGGACAGATTCTGCGCGGCCGCTTTACCGCATCGGCGGCGGCCCACGGCAGCGAGATCGAATGGTGCAATCGCCGGGTGCTCGCCCGCATTCACAGGATGACCCTCGGGCGGCTGCGCCGCGAGATCGAGCCGGTGAACGCCCGCGACTTCATGCGGTTCCTGTATCACTGGCAGCACGTGAAGCCGGGCACGCAGCTGCATGGCCCCGATGGCGCGCTTCACGTCATCAAGCAGCTGCAGGGATACGAAGTGTCCGCGGCAGCATGGGAGGGCGATGTGCTCCGCGCGAAGAGTCGGAAAGTACGCGCCTGAGCTGCTCGATCAGTTGTGTCTTTCGGGCGCGGTCGTCTGGGGCCGATTGTCGCCGCATCCGGCGTTCGATGATCAGGAGCGGGGAAAGAGCGGGACCGCGAGGCGCGTGCGCCCCACGCGCGTCGGCCCCTGTCGCGCTGTTCCTGCGAGAGGACGCCTCCTGGCTGCTCGAGGCGGCAGCCACGCGCGCGTCCGCCGTCGCTCCTTCGATGCTGGCGGAGCTTCGGCGCGACAAGCTTACAGGCCGGCAGGCGCCCGATCAGCAGCAGGGATTGTCCGGAGCCGCGCGCCAGGTGCTCGAATCGCTGGGTCGTCGTGGCGCTTCGTTTCTCGCCGATGTCGTGAGAGACACGCGCCAGCTGACAAGCGTTGTGGAAGACGCGTTGTGGGAGCTTGCTGCCGCGGGCCTGGTGACGGCGGACGGATTCGAAAACCTTCGCGCGCTCATCGACCCGAAGCGGCGCCTTGCGACCGCCAAACATCCGTCGCGGCGTCCGAGGTTCGTCCCCGGTCGATGGGCGCTGCTTGCTGCCTTCGCGCCTCCGCGGCTGGATGAAGCGCTCGGACGCGATAAGCGCGTCGCCGACTCGACTGTCGACAGACACGCTCGAGGCGGTGGCGCGGCAGCTGCTGTTGCGCTGGGGAGTGGTGTTCCGCGATCTCGTCGCGCGCGAGACCATCACGCCGCCGTGGCGCGACCTGCTCATCACGTTCCGCCGCATGGAAGCGCAGGGAGAGATTCGCGGCGGGCGGTTTGTCTCGGGTTTTGTCGGCGAGCAATTTGCGCGGCCGGAGGCGGTCGAGCTGCTGCGCGAAGTGAGGCGCGATCAGAATATCGGTGCGGCGCCCCGCGTATCGGCCGCCGATCCTTTGAATCTGGCTGGCATCATCACGCCCGGCTCCCGCATCAGCCCGCTCTCGGGCGTCGGCGTCCCTCTGTGGGAGGAATCCACGCCTGACGATAAAATCGGGTCAGACCCCATTCTTACGAATCTTGTAAATGCTGCCCATCAGGCTTCATAAAACCGTTGCTGTGCGGGTCGGGCCGTTGCAGGTCGGCGGCGGCGCTCCTATTGCCGTCCAGTCGATGACGAACACCGACACGACGGACGTCGAGTCGACCGCGCGGCAATGCATCGAGCTCGCACAGGCCGGCTCCGAGCTCGTGCGCATCACGGTGAATCTGCCAGAAGCGGCTGCGGCTGTGCCTGCGATCAAGCAGCGCATGCTCGACGCGGGGGTGACCGCTCCGCTCATCGGCGACTTCCATTACAACGGCCATATCCTGCTGGTGAAATACCCCGACTGCGCAAGAGCGCTCGACAAATACCGGATCAATCCCGGCAACGTCGGCACCGGCAGGCGGCGCGACGAGCAGTTCACGACCATCTGCCAGGTTGCGGCAGACCACGGCAAGCCTGTACGCATCGGCGTCAATGGCGGCTCCCTTAATCAGGAGCTCGTCATGAACAAGATGCAGGAAAACACCGACCGCGGGCTGGGTCACAGCTCCGAAGAAATCATCAACGAGTGCATGGTGCTATCCGCGCTCGATTCGACGGCGCTCGCGCTCGAGTCAGGCCTCCGCAAGAATCAGATCATCATCTCGTGCAAAGTATCGCGGCCGCTGCATCTCATCGCGGTGTATCGCGAGCTCGCGAAGCGTACCGATCAGCCGCTGCATCTCGGCTTGACCGAAGCTGGCATGGGCATCAAAGGTCTCGTCTGGTCTGCGTCTGCAATGGGTGCGCTGCTGAACGAAGGCATCGGCGACACGATTCGCGTCTCCCTGACGCCGCGCCCGGGCGGCGATCGCCGCGAAGAGGTGTATGCCGCCTGCGAGATGCTTCAAGCGCTCGGACTTCGTTCGTTCGCGCCCAGCGTCACAGCGTGCCCCGGCTGCGGCCGGACGACGAGCACGACGTTTCAGGAGCTGGCCGAGCGCACGCAGGATTACATTCGCGAGATGATGCCGACCTGGAAGATCCGCTACGAAGGCGTGGAAGAGCTTACGCTGGCGGTGATGGGTTGTGTCGTGAATGGCCCAGGAGAATCCAAGGCGGCGAACATCGGCATCAGCCTGCCGGGTACCGGCGAAGAGCCAAGCTGCCCGATCTACATCGACGGCCATCACGTGAAAACGCTGCGCGGCACGTACGACGAGCTCGCAAACGATTTCCGCCAGATTGTCGATGACTACGTCGAACGGAAATACGCGAGGGCCGCGCCGGCCGGCCGCGCCTAATGGACCGTCGTATACGGTTCCGTGAGCGTGAAAATCGGAATCTCGATTTCGAAGTCTTCGCGCGCGTCCGTCACCATCTGGTAGGTTCCACGCATCGTGCCGAACGGCGTGGTCAGGTCGCACCCGGAGGTGTACTCGAAGCTCTCGCCTGGCTCGAGCACGGGCTGCTTGCCCACAACGCCGGGGCCGCGCACCTCGCGCACGTCGCCCATCGCGTCGGTGATAACCCAGTGACGGCTCAACAGCTTAACCCTCTCCTGTCCTTCGTTGGTGATGCGGATGGTGTAGAGGAAAAACCACTTATTCTGCGCGGGGCTCGATCGTCCCGGCGCGAACTCCGAATCCACTTGCACGCGAACATTTCTCGTGACCGCTTCAGGCATCTTCACCCTTAATCATATGCCAGCCGACGAACTGCCACGCCTGAAGGAACTCGCCGCAACGGTCGGCGTGCCGAGCGCGCGCCGCCACATCTTTCTCTGCGCCGATCAGACAAACCCGAAATGCTGCGATCGAGACCGATCGATCGAGGCGTGGGAATTTCTGAAGAAGCGTCTCAAGCAGCTTGGACTGTCGGAGGCCGGCGGGATCCTCCGCACGAAAGCCAATTGCCTTCGCATTTGCGAAGGAGGCCCCATTGCCGTCGTCTATCCGGAAGGGACGTGGTATCGCGGGTGCGATCCGCCAGTGCTCGCGCGGATCATCGACGAGCATCTGATAGGCGGGCGCCCCGTAGAAGACTATCGCGATCGTTACAAACGATCTAAATCGTCCTTCCCGATAACCGGGTTCCAGCCGATCAGCTCGTACTGCGCGACGCCGGACTGGTAGAACGGGTCGTTGTCGCGGACGGCGTCGAGCGCGCCTGCATCATCGTCTCCTACACGCAGCAGCAAGAGCCCGCCGAAGCGGGGGTTCATCGGGCCGGAGGCGATGAGCACGCCCTTCTCTTTCAGCCCGCGCAGGTACGCGCGATGCGCGTCCTGGTGCACGAGCACTTCTTCGAGCGGCTTGCGGTAACGAATGATCGACAGGGCGTACATCAGTGTCCTCCTACGAATGCGTTGAGACCCACCACCGTACCGATTCCGGCCAGCGCGAGCGCAAGCTGGCGAAGTGTCGTCGCGTCGATTCGGCCGCGATGCAGATCGGGAATGAGATCGGCCATCGCGACATACAGGAAACCTGCGGCGGCGACGGAAAGCACATATTGCGTGATGTCCGGCACCCATTCGAGCGCGAACACCGCAACGAGCGCGCCGAGCACAGCCGAGGCGCCTGACACCAGGTTGAGGACGAACGCTTTGCGGCGTGAGTAGCCGGCGTGCAGCAGAATCGCCATGTCGCCGATCTCCTGGGGAATTTCATGCGTCGCCACAGCCAGCGCGGTGCTGATGCCGAGCGGAACTGACGTGCGCACCGCCGTGCCGATAATCACTCCGTCAAGAAAATTGTGGAAAGCGTCGCCGATGATCACCATCGGCGCGGCCATGCCGTGCGCCTCACAGTCGTGCGTGTGACAATGCCTCCAGAGAACGAGCTTCTCCAACAGGAAAAACAGCATGATGCCGGCCAGCACTGAGCCGAGCACGGCGCGGGGCGGAAGATTTTCCAGCGCTTCAGGGAGAAGGACGAGCAGCGCGACGCCGAGCAATGTGCCGACGGCGTAACTGACGAGCCACGGCACGAGCTGGACGCGAAGACGATCGTTGACGAGGAGGAGCGCTGAAGCGACGAGAGCGCCGCCCAGGCTGCCTGCGAGTGTCAGGCCCAGGGCCCACGCGAGCGATCGCACGCAGGCATGTTATCAGCTACCAGCTACTAGCCACCACCTACCACCTACCGCCTACGACCTAGCTAAGGCGCTGCGATATAGCCACGGCGCGCGCGGACGCGCAGGGATTTGTCGCGTGCTTCCACGCGAATCGCATGCCAGCGCCCGTCTTTCTTCGTTGTCGACGAGTAGCCGAGATAGTACTGCTGGCTCAGTTCGTCGGCGATATTCGCGGTGGCCGGCTCGAGGTCTCGGCCTGAGCGCACGACTTCCGTGCGGCCGCCGCTGTCGTCGGTGATCTCGCGTAATGCGTTCAGATTGACGCGATCGTCGCTCGTGCGTACCGGTCCTCCGGCTCTGGCCCTGCGGAAACGGCCACTGGAACTGAGGCATCTGCGGAAGAATGACGCCGCCGGGACCACGCGGGCGGCGTCCGCCAGGAAACGGGCTCGGCATCGGCGGCTGGCGGAATCGGACCGCGCGTCGTCGGCGGGAACCCGAAGACATCCTCGGCCTGGCCATCGATGCCGATTGCGTACACCATCACTTCCGACTCGCGGATCATCTGCTTCACTTCGGCCAGAGACGCCTGGCTGTCCGTGTCGTTGCCATCCGAAATCAGCACGATGGCGCGCTTGCGGTGCTGGCCGGTCTGCGCCAGCGGCACCGATTCGGCGATCGCGTCGTACATCGCGGTGCCGCCGTTGGCGTTGATGCGGCGGATCGCGCGGCTCAGGCGCTGACGATCGGTCGTCCAATCCTGCACGAGCTCGGGAAAATTGTTGAACTTGTAGAGAAAGATCTCGTCCTCCGGCGACAGCAGTTTCGTCAGGAAGCGATCGACCGCCATCAGCGCGTTAGTGAGTTTTTCGCCCACCATGCTGCCGCTCGTGTCGAGCACCAGCCCGAGGCTGACCGGCACGCGCTCGTTGCTGAAGTGCGTGATCTCCTGCAGCTCGTTCTCTTCGTACACGATGAAGTCGCTCTGGCGCAGGCCGGGGACGAATCGCCCGTTGCGGTCGACGACCGTTGCCGTCACGTTGACGAGGTCGACGCCGCTGCGGAACCGGAATTCTTCCTGATTCTGCCCGGCGACGCTGGCGCTGCCGGCGATGACGACAACGGCAAGCGCCGCCGTGAGACCGATCGACGACCGCAGCATATGTTTCATGGTCTGAACCCTTGCTTCCAATATGCGCTCATTAGCGCGCACTTGCCAGTTTCGTATCGGTGCGGCGATCGACATGAGGAACCACGTCGCTGCCCGCGCGGAAGCTCACGCGATAGCGCGCGATCGAGCCCGGATCGGGAATGCTCACCTTGAACGGAGCTTCTTCGCCGGGGCCGAGCGCGCGGTAGTCGAGCGGCACGTCCTTGGTTGACACGAGCGCGCCGCCGCGATCGAGCAGCGAGATGACGGCGGTGAGCCCTTCCACTTTGACGCCGCTCGCCGGGTTACGGACGGTGCCGGTAATCGTGAGCGCATTGGTTTCGCGCGCGTGTCCGAGCGCCACGAGCTCGAGCGGCTCGGTGTGGTTCACCGGGGACACGGTCGCCGCGTTATCGCCAGCGCCGACGTGTTCAGAAAAATCAGCGCGCCGCCCAGCATGAGTATCAACGCCGCCGCAGCGAATAGTGGCAGCCGGCTTCCTGAAGTTTCCTCACGCTGAACGGTACCGAACAAACGCGCCCGGAGATCTGCGGCTCGACGTCCGGGATTGGGGACTGGGGATTGGGGATTAGCGCCGGTCGCGCTGCGCGCGACGAACGCGTGATACCTGTCGCTCCACTAATCCCAAATCCCGAATCACTAATCCCTTCAGCGTTAGGGTTCCACTGCCACTCACCAGCAACCGACGTCCAGCCGCCATCGGTGCTGCCGTGCGTTTCTGCCGCGCTGGCGAGCGCGGCCACGCGAGCCTCAGATCGCTCCCGCTCGTGGCGTCGAAGGCGGCGCGCGGATGCCAGTGCGACGATCGCGGTCGCAGCCGAGATGAGCGTGATGACGAGAAGTACGGTATCCATGTTATTACCTCAGCTTGAATTCGACGGCGACCTCGACGATGACGTCGACCGCCTGACCCAGTCGTGTTGCCGGCGCGAACCGCCATTGGCGCACCGCCGCGATCGCGCGCTCGTTCAGCCCGCGTGGAAGTCCGTTCAGCAGCTTCACATCGCTGACTGACCCGTCGCGGCGTACGACGATTTCCAGGACGACTTCGCCTTCGATGTTCGCGCGGCGCGCGTCTTCGGTATAGCCGGCTTTCACTTCGCGCAACAGTCGCGGGGGCATGACGCCGCTTCCCGGACGATACGGCCCGCCGCCCATACCGCCGCCGGATCCATCGCCGATGCCCGAGCCCTCGCCCTTGCCGAGGCCGGTGCCGCTGCCTGAGCCGACGCCGCCGCCGACACCAGGTCCGCGACTCTCGCTTTGTTTCGGCGCCGGTTCGTCGATGACGCCGGGGCGATCGATTTCGTTGGCGGCCACCGTTGCGACCGGCGCGACGACCGGCGGCAGCGGCTCCGGCTTCACGGGAGGTGGAGGAGGTGGCGGTTCCGGCTTCGGCGCCGCCTCGATCGGCTTCGGCGCTTTTCGCACCGGCACCGGACTATCGAGCTTCGACTTGCCCTTGCGTTGCGCGCGCGGAGGCGGAAGCTTTCTGTTTCAGACCGCCGCCGCCACCGCCGCCGCCGGGTCCAGGTGATGCAATGAACACGAGCCTTGTGGTCACGGGTTCGACACGCACGCGGGTTTCCGCAGCCTGCGGCAGCCCGATAGTGCTCATCAAAATCAGCGTGGCGGCGATGCCCGCGTGAACCGCGCTCGCGGCCACCACCGGCATTTTCGGAGAGGCGTGAGCGAACTCGGGCTTGTCGAACAGCATCGCCGCGCTGCGCCCGCCATCGGCGCGCAGCGCGCGTACGGCGGAAATGGCCTGATCAGAGGCAAAGTAGCCCGGACTGATCGCGACGGAACGGACTCGACCCGAAGTGACGAGCGCCTCGACGCGTGCCACCGGAACGCCGGCGGCCTGGGCGACTTCGCCAACTGAGTACACGTCCACTGAGGGATTCTTCGGTGTAAACGCCATTTAGGGATATGCCTGCTCCCCTATCAAGGCAAATCCCTTGCCGTACCAGTGCCGCGAATTACTTGGAGAATTGAGGGTTATTCTCGAGGTGTCCCCGCTAACGTACGCCTTCGAAGAAGGACAGGCCGTCGCGCTCGGCCAGCAAGCGGGCCGCGCGGAAGCCTTCGGCTTCGAGCGCAACCAGAGCGCCTCCCGAAGATTTGTAGTGCGGATCGACTGGCGCGGACGCGGTGGAGCCGAAGAGCGCACCGAGTCCGCCGCGCTCACCGCGCTCGATGATGACGATGCGGCCGCGCGGAGCGAGCGTGCGAAACGATTGTTGCAGCGTGGCGACGCGTTGCTCAGGCCGCATGCTCGACAGCAGCCCGTCTTGATTGTCGACGACGATCAGATTGAACGCGCCATCTTCGAACGGAAAATGCTCCAGGTTTCCGGTTTCGAGCTCCAGCAGAAATCCTGATTTTTCGGCTGCGCGTCGCGCGCGTGCGGCATGCGGCTCATCGGGCACGATGGCGCACACGCGCCCACTCAACCCGACTTTCGACCCAATCGCTCCCAGTAGGGACGCATCAGTGCAGCCCGACTTGCAACAGACGATCGCCGAGCGTCACGCCGGTCATTGCGATCGCGACCGAATGTTTCTGCTGCGGCCGTCTGAAGAACACCCATAGATGATATAGTTGCCGGCTGTGAAAAACCTTGAAATCGCTCCGGCAAAAGGCAAATTAGGCATTCTGCTGGTCGGCCTCGGCGCGGTGAGTACCACGACCATTGCCGGCGTGCTGGCCATTCGAAATGGTTTGGCGAAACCGATCGGCTCGCTCACGCAGATGGGGACGATCCGTCTTGGCAAACGCACCGAAGGGCGCTCTCCGAAGATCAAAGAGGCGGTTCCGCTCGTCGATCTCGACAACGTCGTGTTCGGAGGCTGGGATATTTTCGAAGAGAACTCGTATCAGGCGGCGCGCACCGCCGGCGTGCTCGAGCCGTCCCTGCTCGATCAGATCAAGCCCGAGCTCGAAGCCATCAAGCCGTGGCCCGCGGTGTTCGATCAGCGCTACGTGAAGCGGCTCGACGGACCCAACGTGAAGAAGGGCAAGAACAAGAAAGATCTTGCCGAACAGCTTCGCGCGGACATCCGTAACTTCAAGAAAGACAACGGCCTCGATCGCATGGTGATGGTCTGGTGCGGCAGCACGGAAGTCTTCATGAAGGAATCGGCCGCGCATCAGTCGATCGAGGCGTTCGAGAAGGCGCTCGAAGCGAACGATCCGACGATACCGTCGAGCATGGTCTACACGTACGCCGCGTTGATGGAAGATGTGCCGTACGCCAACGGGGCGCCCAATCTTTCCGTCGACATTCCCGCGATGATGGCGCTCGCGCAGCAGAAGAAGCTGCCGATCGTCGGCAAGGATTTCAAGACCGGGCAGACATGGATGAAGACGGTCATCGCGCCGGGCATCAAGGCGCGGCTGCTTGGCGTCGAGGGCTGGTACTCGACCAACATCCTCGGCAACCGCGACGGCGAGGTACTTGACGACCCGGAGTCGTTCAAGACGAAGGAAGAAAGCAAGAAGTCGGTGCTCGATTACATCCTGCAGCCGCATCTCTATCCCGGCCTCTACGAAGATCTCCACCACGTCGTCCGCATCAATTACTATCCGCCGCGCGGAGACAACAAAGAGGGGTGGGACAACATCGACCTCGTCGGCTGGCTCGGCTACAAGATGCAGCTGAAGATCAACTTCCTGTGCCGCGACAGCATCCTTGCGGCCCCGATTGTGCTCGACCTGGCGCTGTTTCTCGACCTCGCGAAGCGCGCGGGCATGTCGGGCATCCAGGAATGGCTCTCGTTCTACTTCAAGAGCCCGATGCACGCCCCCGGTCTCTACCCCGAGCACGATCTCTTCATTCAGTTGATGAAGCTGAAGAACACGCTGCGCTACATGATGGGCGAGGAGCTGATCACGCACCTGGGGTTGGAGTACTACGACTGAGAGGGGTAAGGGGTAAGGGGTAAGGCGGATCCCGCCGAAAGTCTAGAAGTTCCTATCGTTTAGCCATTAAACGACCGAAACGAGGGTCAACGAGCCGGAGCGGGTCTCAACGCGGTAGAGCGCTCCGCGCGTGAGGACAAAGGCGAATGTACGAGGAATATTACGGGTTCGCGGAAAAGCCGTTCAGCCTGACGCCAGACCCGAAGTTTCTGTACAAGAGTGAGCCGCACGCGAACGCGTTGGAGCTGCTTCAGTACGCCGTTCGCCGGCGGGAAGGCTTCGTCGTCATCACCGGCGACATCGGCACCGGCAAAACGACGTTGTGCCGCGCGCTGCTCGAGGAGATCGACAGGAAAACGTTCACGGCGCTGGTGCTGAACCCGTTTCTCTCGGAAGAGGACCTGCTGAAGCTGATCCTGCAGGATTTCGGGGTCGTCTCGCGCGAAGACGTCAAGCGCGGGCGTCTGGCGAACGTCAGCAAGCAGGAGCTCATCGAGACAATCTACGACTTTCTGCTGAGCCTGCTGCCGCTGCGCGCGAGCGCGGTGCTCCTCATCGACGAAGCGCAGAACCTGCCGATGCCCGTGCTGGAGCAGATTCGTATTCTGTCCAACCTGGAAACCGACAAGGACAAGCTGCTGCAGATTGTGCTCGTCGGCCAGTTGAATTTGAACGCGCTGCTCAAGGCGCCGGAGATGCGCCAGCTCGATCAGCGCGTGTCGATCCGCTATCAACTGCGCCCGCTGACCCGCGACGAAGCCGCGAATTACGTATCACATCGTTTGACGGTCGCAGGCGGGCCCGCATCGGTGACATTCGACTCGAAGGCGCTCGACATGATGCACCGCCGTACGCAGGGCATTCCCCGGTTGATCAATCTCGTGTGCGACCGCGCTTTGCTCGTAGCGTATACGGGGCGGACGAACCGTATCTCGGCAGACATGGTGTCTCAGGCCGCCGAGAGCCTCGAGCTCGTCGATGAGCGTCCCTCGCGATTCAGATGGCTCCGCCGCCGCGCATCCCAGGCCGTCATGGCGGCGGGCGCGTTGTTGCCGCTCGGTGTGATTCCCTCCTGACGATGTCGATCATTCTCGATGCGCTGCGGCGCGAGCGCGGAAGGCAGACACCTGGCCGGAGTCCAAATGCGGCACAAACCGATGCCGTCCTGCATACGCTCGGCTACGGGCGTGTCAAACCGAACACGCCGTTGAACCTGCTGAAGCGCGTGCTCGGGTACCTTGCGCTCGCGGTCGTGCTGTTGACGGTGCTGTGGTTCGTGGTGATTTGGCTCACCCCATAAACTTTAGATTCCAGATTTTAGATTCTAGATTTTAGTTTTTAGATTAAGTACGCTTCTTCCCATGTCCGACACGATGGATCCGGAGCTGTCCGCGCTCCTGCACGAGGATCGCGTTTTCGAACCACCCGCTGAGTTCCGCGCCAACGCAATTGTCAAAGACGCCAAGCCATACGAAGAAGCGGAACGCGATCCCGAAGGATTCTGGGCCCGTTTTGCATCCGAGCTCGAATGGAGCCGAAAGTGGACCAGCGTGCTCGACTGGAGCACTCCGCCGCACGCGAAGTGGTTCGTCGGCGGCCAGATCAACGTGTCGGTCAACTGTGTCGATCGTCACATTCGGTCGGCGCGCCGCAACAAAGCCGCTCTCATCTGGGAAGGGGAGCCCGGCGATCGCCGTACGCTGACCTACTTCGATCTGTATCGCCAGGTCAGCGCGTTTGCGAACGTGCTCAAGTCGCTTGGCGTCATGAAGGGCGATCGCGTCGCCATCTACATGCCGCTCGTGCCCGAGCTGGCCATCGCGATGCTCGCATGCGCGCGCATCGGCGCGCCGCACAGCATCGTCTTCGGCGGATTCAGCGCCGACTCGCTGCGCGATCGCATGAACGACGCCCAATGCACGCTGCTGATCACCGCCGACGGAGGATATCGCCGCGGTGCGATCGTGCCGTTGAAGAAGGTGGCATACGAAGCGATCGACGGGGCGCCGTCCGTGAAACACCTCATCATGCTCAAGCGGCTCGCGGCGGCCGATGCGGCGAAGTCGGCAGACCTCACGTCGAACAGCGAGGCGCGAGTGCACGACTGGCACGAGCTGATGGCGAAAGCGCCGCTCGAATGCCCGGCCGAGCCGATGGACTCGGAAGATCTGCTCTATATCCTTTATACGTCGGGCACGACGGGCAAGCCGAAGGGCATCATGCACACGACCGGCGGCTACCTGACCGGCGTGTATGCGACAACGAAATGGGTCTTCGATCTGAAAGAAGACGATGTGTACTGGTGCACCGCTGACATTGGATGGGTCACGGGCCACAGCTACGTGGTCTACGGCCCTCTCGCAAACGGCGCAACAGTGGTGATGTACGAAGGCGCGCCCGACTTTCCCCAGAAGGATCGTTTGTGGGAAATCGTCGAGCGCTACGGCGTGACGATTTTTTACACCGCGCCGACGGCGATTCGCGCGTTCATGAAGTGGGGCACCGACTGGCCGAAGCGCCGCAACATGTCGAGCCTGCGGCTGCTCGGATCGGTCGGGGAGCCCATCAACCCCGAAGCGTGGATCTGGTATCACACGTTCATCGGAGGAGGGCGCTGCCCGATCGTCGACACGTGGTGGCAGACCGAAACGGGCATGATCATGATTACGCCGCTGCCGGGCGTAACGCCGCTCAAGCCCGGATCCGCAACGAAGCCGTTCCCGGGCATCAAAGCAGAGATTCGCTCGCAGTCCGGCACCGCCGTGGACGTCGGTGGAGGGTTGCTCGCGCTGACACGGCCGTGGCCGGCGATGCTGCGCGGCATTTACGGAGATCCCGAGCGCTTCGTCACGCAGTACTGGAGCAAGTGGGATCGCGCCACCTACTTCACCGGCGACGGCGCGAAGCGCGACGAAGACGGGTACTTCTGGGTGCTCGGACGCGTCGACGATGTGATCAACGTGGCCGGCCATCGCATCGGCACGATGGAGGTCGAGAGTGCGCTCGTCGATCACCCGAAAGTCGCGGAGGCGGCCGTCGTCGGACGCCTTCACGAAATGAAAGGCCAGGCGATTTCGGCCTTCGTCATTCTCAAGGAAGGCAACGCGGCGACTCCGGCGCTCATCGCTGAGCTCAAGGAGCACGTGGTGAAAAAGATCGGTTCGATCGCGCGGCCCGAAGACATTCTCTTCGTGGCCGACGTGCCGAAAACCCGCTCCGGGAAGATCATGCGGCGGCTGCTGAAAGATATCGCCGAAGGCAAAGCGCTCGGCGATACGACGACCCTCGCGGATCCGGCCGTCGTCGCCAAGCTGAAGGCCGACTACGAAGAGGCGGGGTGAGGTAGACAACGTGTGCGACGAACTGGAATAGATCTCTCCAGGGCGTGTTGACGGCAGCGCCCTGAGATGTAAGATTGGAACCGGCGGACGGCCGCCATCGTATCCATTCCCATGGCACTCATCGAGACACACGACCTCTGGAAGACGTACCTCATGGGCGACGAGGAAATCCACGCCCTTCGGGGAGTGTCGCTCTCGATCGAGAGCGGCGAATACGTCGCCATCATGGGTCCGTCAGGGTCGGGCAAGTCTACGTTGATGAACCTCATCGGTTGTCTCGACACGCCGAGCAAGGGCAGCTACCTGCTGAACGGCCACGAAGTGGCGCGGATGAACGACAACGAGCTGGCGCGCATCCGCAACGAGGAAATCGGCTTCGTCTTTCAAACGTTCAATCTCCTGCCGCGCGCGACCGCCCTGCACAACGTCGAGCTGCCGCTCGTCTATGCGGGGGTGCCATCTGCCGATCGGCAGGCGCGAGCGAAGGCGGCGCTCGACAAAGTCGAGCTGACGAGCCGCATGACTCACCGGCCCAACGAGCTGTCCGGTGGACAGCGGCAGCGTGTGGCGATCGCGCGCGCCCTCGTGAACAATCCGTCCATCCTGCTTGCCGACGAGCCGACGGGAAATCTCGATTCGAAGACCGGGGCCGAAATCATGGGACTCTTCGCGCGCCTGCACGAAGGGGGCAATACAATCGTGCTCGTCACGCACGAAGCAGACGTCGCCGCCTACGCGCACCGCACGCTTCACCTCCGGGACGGCGTCGTCGAGAAGGACGTGCGCTCCGACGCCCACGCCGCCCAAGTTCTCTGACAAAATTCAAACAGGAGATTAGAAACGGTTTCAAAACCTCGTAACGGAGGCAATTAGTACTTGTACTTTACGTCGCGCTGCGGTACCACACTGGGCGGAGGTGCTCGTGCCCAGACGCAGCGTGTCGCTGACCGACGCGCAGTGGGCCAAAATCGAACCGCATCTCCCACGGCCGCGTCGATCCCCGCAAGGGGGCCGGCCGCGCGTCAGTAACCGCGAAGTCGTCGACGGCATCCTCTGGGTGTTGAAGACGGGCGCGCGATGGCGCGATTTGCCCGAAGGATATCCCAGTGGCGCCACGTGTTGGCGACGGTTGCGGCAATGGGATGAGGATGGCACATGGCTTCGCATGTGGCGCGCCTTCCTCGGCCAGCTCGACGCGCGCGGACGGATCCGGTGGGAGCACGCGTTCGTCGATGGCTCATTCGCCTCGGCGAAAAAGGGGGCTCCGACGTCGGAAAAACCAAGCGCGGCAAGGGTTCGAAGTGGATGGTGGTGGTCGACGGCCAGGGTATTCCTCTGGGAATACATGTCACCTCGGCGACCCCCGCGGAAGTCAATCTCGTCGAGGCGACGTTGAACACGATTCGCGTGCCGCGCGTCGGTCGAGGGCGGCCTCGCCAAAATCCCGAGCGCCTGATTGGCGACCGGGGTTACGACAGCGAGGGGCTCCGCCGACGGCTCTGGCAGCGCGGCATTACGCCGATCCTGCCGTATCGCTGGTGGACGAAGCGACGCCACTTCGAGGATGGACGATGGCTGCGACGATGTCGGCATCGTTGGAAGATTGAACGGACCTTTGCGTGGTTCGGCAGTTTCCGCCGATTGTTGATTCGGCATGAACGACTTACATCGATGTATTGTTCATTCCTCTATTTCGCCGCCGCGTTAATCACGCTGAGGAGGTTTTGAAACCACTTCTAGGAGATTAGGAGTTTCTTTCTGATCTTCTGGACGTGCGTGCGTTGAAACACATCGGTCGTGTCCGGCTTTAGCCGGCCCGTGGTGCGCCATTCGCCTAGTCTCCTTATCTCCTGCTCAAATTGTGGACGCATTTCAGACCGCGGCGAAATGGCCGGGCTCGACTTCCTTCAGCGGCGCCTCGAAATTCACATCCTTGGGGTTCAATGTCACCCTCGCTGGCTTGTAGTCGGGATCGGGCACCGGGATCGCCGAGAGCAGCGCTTTTGTGTAAGGGTGTTGTGGATTGCTGAAGAGTCGATGCGTGTCGCCCATTTCAACGATCCGGCCGAGATACATCACGGCCGTGCGACGGCAGATGTGCTCGACCAGCCGCAGATCGTGCGCGATGAAGAGATACGCAAGCCCCAACTTCTCTTGAAGCTCAATCAGCAGGTTCACGACCTGGGCCTGTATCGACACGTCGAGCGCCGAGACCGGCTCGTCCGCGATGATGAAGGATGGATTCAACGCCAGTGCTCGCGCGACGCCGATGCGCTGGCGCTGGCCTCCGCTGAACTCGTGCGGATAGCGATCGAGCGTTGCCGGATCGAGTCCCACGAGCCGATAGAGTTCCTTCACGCGCTCCGTGCGAGACTCTGCGTTTCCGATCCTGTGGATGATGAGCGGCTCCTCGATGATCTGGCGCACGCGCATCCGTGGATTGAGCGACGAGTACGGATCCTGAAACACGATCTGCATCTGCCGCCGCGCTCGTCGCATTTCGTCGTGGGAATATCCCAGCACGTTCTCGCCGCGAAACAGCACTTCACCAGCGGTCGGCTCGATGAGCCGCAGGATGCAGCGTCCAGTCGTCGTCTTGCCGCTGCCCGATTCGCCGACGAGTCCGAACGTCTCTCCTTCATCAACCGCAAAGCTCACGTCATTCACCGCGCGAACGATACTCGGTCTGGTGAGGAAGCCTTCGCGGCGCGAAAACTGTTTGACGAGATGGCGAACCTCGACGAGTGGCCGCTTGCCCTGAGCGGAGTCGAAGGGCGGCATCAGGTGTGCCTCGGATCGTACAGATAGCAGCGGGCGCGCTGACCGGGCCCGACGTCGTACGGCGGCGGCGGGGCCGAAGTGCAGAGGTCGAATCGATGTGGGCACCGCGGCTCGAACGCGCACCCCGGCGGCAGCTTCGCCAGGTTTGGAACGGTCCCCTCAATCGCGCGCAGCCGTTGCCCCGGCGCTCCACCCGGAATCGATGCGAGCAGGCCCTGCGTGTACGGATGGCTCGCCGATTCGAAAATCTGCCGCATCGGACCTTCCTCGACGATGCGCCCCGCGTACATGACCGCCACGCGGTCGGCATGCCCGGCGACGACCCCGAGATCGTGCGTGATGAGCATCAACGCGAGATGAAATTTCTCCTTCATCTCCTGCAGGAGGTCGAGAATCTCCGCCTGAATCGTCACGTCGAGTGCCGTCGTCGGCTCGTCGGCAATGAGCAGCAGCGGCTGGCACGCAAGCGCGATGGCGATGAGCACGCGCTGGCGCATGCCTCCCGACAGTTGATGCGGGTAATCGCGCAGACGACGCACGGGATCCGGAATCCGGACGGCCTCGAGCAGTTCGATCGCCTTCGCCCTTGCGCCCGATCGCGTCTCCCTTCGGTGCACGCGCAGCGCTTCGACAATTTGATTGCCGATCGTAAACACTGGATTGAGCGCCGTCATCGGCTCTTGAAAAATGAAGCCGATTTCCGCCCCCCGGATGGCGCGCATGCTGCGCTCGCTGAGTTCGAGCAGATCGGTGCGCCCGTTGAAGCTGATCGGTCCGCCGTGGACTTCGCCAGGCGGCTGCACAAGTCGAAGAATCGACAGCGCCGTCATCGACTTGCCGCTGCCAGACTCGCCCACGATGCCGAGAGTTTCGCCGCGCCGCAGCTCGAGGCTGACGTGATCGACCGCGCGCACGATGCCGCCAGGAATCTTGAAGGTGGTTGTCAGGTCCTGAACCCGCAGGAGGGGTCGTTCCGCACTCATGTCGACTGCCAAGCAGACAAGGGATGGTATCAAGATCCGGAGCGTAAGGGACGGCAGCGCGTGGGGGTGGGGCCCCACGCGAGAACGATCGACTAGGTAATATTTTCGCGATACTCGCCAAACACCTCTCGTAGCGTATCCGAGATTTCTCCGACCGTCGCCTTGGCTCTGACTGCCGCGATGACGAGCGGTACGAGATTCGTGTCGCCGCGTGCGGCGTCGCGGATCGCATCGAGGGTCGCGCGCCAGGCGGCCACATCGCGGGCGCCGCGAACACGGACGACGCACGCCTGCTGTACGTGCTCGACGTCCGGATCGACGCTGAAGGTCGGAATCGTCACGCCCTCGCCGGTTTGGAATTTCGTGACGCCCACAACCGGCGAGTCCCCGCTGTCAATGGCTCGCTGCGCGCGAAACGCGGACTCCTGAATCTCCCGCTGGATCATTCCTGACGCGATCGCCGCGAGCGTTCCGCCGGCAGCTTCGATGCGGTTCAGCACCAGCCTGGCGTCATGCTCGATCTCGTTGGTACGGCTTTCGATCTCGTACGAGCCGCCGACCGGGTCGGCCGTGTTGGCGACGCCCGATTCGTGCGCGATGATCTGCTGGGTTCGAAGCGCGAGCGTCGCAGATTCCTCCGTCGGCAGCGCAAGCGCCTCGTCACGGCTGTTGCAGTGCAGCGACTGTGCGCCGCCGAGCACGGCGGCAAGGGCCTGCACCGTGACGCGGACGAGATTGTTGTCGGGCTGCTGCGCCGTCAGGGTGCTGCCGGCGGTCTGCGCGTGAAACCTCAGCTGCTGCGCGCGCGGCCGGGTTGCGCCGAATCGTTCTTTCATGATGCGCGCCCACATGCGGCGCGCGGCGCGGAACTTCGCAATCTCCTCGAGAAAATCGTTGTGCGCCGCGAAGAAGAACGACATACGCTCGCCGAGCGATTCGGCTGACAGCCCCCGCGCGCGTCCGGCCTCGATATACGCGATGCCGTTCGCCAGCGTGAACGCAACCTCCTGCACGGCCGTGGAGCCGGCCTCGCGAATGTGGTACCCGCTCACGGAGATGGCGTTCCAATGCGGCAGCTCGCGCTCGCAGAAAGCGAAAATGTCGGTCACCAGCCGGAGCGACGCCTGTGGCGGATAGATGAACGTTCCGCGCGCCAGATATTCCTTGAGGATGTCGTTTTGTACTGTGCCCGACAGCCCGGCGCGATCGATGCCTTGCTGTTCGGCGATCGCGACGTACATAGCGAGCAGGATGATCGCGGTCGAGTTGATCGTCATCGACGTCGACACCTTATCGAGCGGAATGCCGTCGAACAGCTCCGCCATGTCTTCCAGCGAATCAATGGCGACGCCCACGCGACCCACCTCGCCGGCAGCGAGGGGATGGTCCGAGTCGTAACCCATCTGAGTAGGCAGGTCGAACGCGACGCTCAGCCCTGTCACTCCCTGCGCGAGCAGGTGCCGATACCGTCGATTCGATTCCGTGGCGGTGCCAAAACCGGAATACTGCCGCATCGTCCAGAGGCGGCCGCGGTACATCGTCGGCTGGATACCCCGAGTGAAGGGAAATTCACCAGGCTGGCCCAGATCCGTGTCGGGATCCCAGCTCGACAGATCGGCCGGAACGCGATAAGAATCAACCATATAAGGCAGTACTGTGATTGTATGCGTTCTTGACAGTACCCAGACACGGCCCTACAATGAAACTCGACCTACATCGTAGTTTCCGAGTCCGATTTTCTGAAAAAATGACGAGTCCGGTGGACAGATTCCTGTCGTGCTGATGGTGTAAGCAGGAATCCAATTGCGACAGGTCCGCCGAGGCACACTAGGTATAGAGCCTCAATAACCCGGTTCAGGAGGATCAACCAATGGATGACGTCGTCAACCGGCTGGCTCGCGAGCTTGCCGATGCCATTGCTGCTTCAGTCGCAGATGATCCTCAAGTGGAGGCGTGTCGCGAGAAGGCGCGCGCCGCCGGCTTCGAGATGAAAGTGACCCTCGAGGCGGTTGTGGGTTTCGTCAACCGCACGCAGCCCGCGGAAAAAGGCGGGGCGATGGTGAAGGTGCCGACGCCTGCCAAGGTCGTCGCTTCGAAGCGCGCGCTCGACATGACTGCGAACGATCGCCGGTTCCTGCGCTCGCTGAGAATCGCGTCGGAAGAGCAGCCGAAAAAAGAGGAAGTCGAGTAACGAAGAACGAATACCGAAGAAGGAATAGACCGCCGACCGAACGGCGTTCTATTCCTTTTGCGTTTTGCGTTTTTCGTTACACCACACGCAGATCCTCCCCTGTCATCTCTTTCGGCGCAGGCACTCCCAGAATCCCCAGCATCGTCGGTGCAATATCCCGAAGCGACCCTCCCTCGCGCAGACGCATTCCCTTCACCTCCTGCACGACGATGACCGGTACCGGATTGCACGTGTGTGCCGTGTGGGGCTCGTTCAACTGCGTGTTCCACATTTCTTCGGCGTTGCCGTGATCCGCCGTGACCAGCAGCACGCCCTCCGCATCGCGCACCGCCCTGACGATGCGCCCGAGGCACTGATCGATCGTTTCGACGGCCTTCACGGCAGCCTCGATGTTCCCTGTATGCCCGACCATGTCCGCATTCGCAAAATTGCAGATGATGACGTCGTGCTTCCGCCCCTCGACATCGTTCACGAGGTTGTCGGTAATGCCTTTGGCGCTCATTTCTGGCTGCAGGTCATAGGTCGCAACCTTCGGCGACGGAACGAGAATGCGATCCTCGCCTGGATACGGCTTCTCGATCCCGCAGTTGAAGAAGTAGCTCACATGCGGATACTTCTCCGTCTCCGCGACGCGGAGGTTCGTCATGTTTTGCGCAGCGATTACTTCGGCAAAGGATCCGCTCAACGACTGCGGCGGGAACGCCACCGGAAAGGTGAACGTCCGGTCGTACTGCGTCATCGGTTGTCATGTCGACCGTGGGATGCGGATTGCGTTCGAACCCGTCGAACCCTTCCAGCGCAAGGGCCCGCGTCAGTTGCCGCGCGCGATCGGACCTGAAGTTGAAGAAGATGACGCTGTCGCCCTCGCGAATCAGTCCTATCGGTTGATCGTTCGCATCGACAATCGTGCCCGGCTCGATGAACTCGTCCGAGACGCCTGCCTCGTATGACTTCCGTATGTACTCGACGGCTGACCGGCTGCGCGGTCCCTTCCCACCGACCATCGAGTCGTACGCCTTTTTCGTGCGCTCCCACCGGTTGTCACGATCCATTCCGTAATAGCGTCCCCCAACCGACGCCACTCGTCCTGTGCCCGCTGTGTGCATGACCCGTTCGAGCTCGCCGAAAAACCCGGCGCCGCCGGCCGGAGAGGTATCGCGCCCGTCGGTGAATCCCTGCACGAACACTCGCTGCACTTTATGACGCGCGGCCATTTCAACAAGGGCGTTCAGATGTCGGGTGTGGCTATGAATGCCGTTCGGTGAGACCAGACCGACGAGATGCAGCGCGTGCCTGTCGCTCTCGCACCTCGTCATCGCGTCGACGAGCGCCGGCTTGTCGAGGAAACCACCGTCGCTGACGCTCTTGTCGATGCGCGTCAGATCCTGATAGACGACCCGTCCCGCGCCCATCGTGATGTGGCCAACCTCTGAATTGCCCATCTGCCCCTTCGGGAGGCCGACCTGTTCGCCGGATGCCTGGAGCGACGAGTGCGCGAAACGATCGAGCAGCTCGAGGTAGCTCGGTGTTCGAGCCAGCTTGATGGCGTTGCCTGCGGTCTCTTCGCGCAGCCCCCACCCGTCGAGCACGACAAGAACGAGTGGTCCGTGAACCCCGCCCTGCGGCACGTCGAAGTGCTTCATGAGCGCGCCGCGAGTTGGCGGATGGCCTGGCGCCCGGCGTACCGGCCGCCTTTCCCGAGCGCCTCCTCGATGCGCAGCAGCTGGTTGTACTTCGCGACGCGATCGGTGCGGCTGGCCGATCCTGTCTTGATTTGCCCGGCATTGGTCGCGACGGCAAGGTCGGCAATCGTCACGTCTTCGGTCTCGCCGGAACGGTGCGAGACGATGCATGCGTAGCTCGCCTGGCGCGCCATGGTCATCGCCTCCAGCGTTTCCGTCATGGTGCCGATCTGATTCACCTTCACGAGCAGCGCGTTCCCTACGCCTTCAGCAATACCGCGCTCGAGGATTTCTGGATTCGTGACGAACACATCGTCGCCGACGAGCTGAACCTTGTCGCCCAGCTCCTTTGTCAGCAGCTTCCAGCCCGTCCAATCGCTCTCGGCGACGCCATCCTCAATCGAGATGATGGGGTACTGCCGCGCCCAGTCGGCCAGCATCGCCACCATCTCCTCGATGCTGCGGTCCGGCTCGCCCGACTTCTTGAACACGTACCGCCCTTTGTCCCACATCTCGCTGGACGCCACGTCGAGCGCGAGAAACACGTCGCCGCCGGCGGTGAACCCGGCGTTCGCGATTGCTTCGAGCACCAGGTCGAGCGCCTCGCGATTCGATTTCACACTCGGCGCAAAGCCCCCTTCGTCGCCGACGCCGGTCGACAGGCCTCGCTTCTTCAAAGAGGCGCGCAGTGTGTGAAAAATCTCCGCGCCTGTCCGCAGCGCTTCGGCGAACGTCGGGGCGCCAACCGGCATCACCATGAACTCTTGGACGTCGACGTTCGAATCGGCGTGCGCCCCGCCGTTGAGGATGTTCATCATCGGCACGGGCAACAGTCGCTCGCCGCTGCCTTCGGCGAGGTGCGCGTACAAGGGCTTCTTCGCCTCCGCTGCCGCGGCGTGCGCGGCGGCCATCGACACGCCGAGGATGGCGTTCGCACCGAGTCTGCTCTTCGTTGGCGTTCCGTCGAGATCGATCATCTTTCTGTCGAGCGACCGCTGGTCGAACTCGCCGCCGGTGATGGCCTTTGCGAGCTCGCCGTTGACGTTCGCAACCGCTTTGCGCACGCCTTTGCCCAGATAGCGCTTCTTGTCGCCGTCGCGCAGCTCGAGCGCCTCGCGCTCGCCGGTCGACGCGCCCGAAGGTACCGCCGCCCGGCCAAACGCGCCGCTCGCGAGCGTCATGTCGACTTCGATAGTGGGGTTTCCGCGAGAATCCAGAATTTCTCTTCCATGCACGCTGGCGATTTTCACGATTTATCTCCCGTCGTCTTCGGCTTCGATGCGGAGCGCTTCTTCGCTGATGGGCTCAACAAGCGGATCGTCGTCTTCGGTGACGACGACAACTCCGAGGTCTGTCACAGTATGTCGCTTTCGATCTTCTTCGGGATTGAACCCGATGACCGCGCCGCGCGGAATCAGCACGTCGCGATCGATGATGGCGCGCCGGATACGCGCGTGCCGGCCCACGCGCACGCCCGGCATCAGCATGCTCTGCTCGATGACGCCGTAGCTGTGGACGCGCACGTTCGGGCAGAGCACGCTGCCCTCGACGCGGCTCCCCGAGATGATGCACCCAGGCGAGATAATCGAGTCGAGTGCCTCGCCGCGCCGGCTCTTTTCGGCGAACACGAATTTCGCCGGCGGCGCCTGCGGCTGATACGTCCGCATCGGCCATTCGGGATCGTACAGGTTGAATTCGGGATCGACGCCGCACAGGTCCATGTTGGCGTCGTAAAACGCGTCGAGCGTGCCGATGTCGCGCCAGTACTTCGACGCCTTCTTGTTCTCGTCGTAGAAGCGGTATGCAAAAATCGGCACCTCCGTAATGAGCGTCGGGATGATGTCCTTGCCGAAATCGTGGCTCGACGGTCTCGCCGCGTCGGCCTCGAGCTCTTTCAGCAGCACGCTGGTGTCGAAGATGTAGATGCCCATCGAGCCAAGCGCCAGATCGGGAGACCCCGGAATCGTCGGCGCATTTTTGGATTTCTCGATGAAGCCGGTCACTTTGTCCTGCTCGTCGACCGACAGCACCCCGAACCGGTAGGCTTCCTGGATGGGAATCTCGATCGCGGCGAGTGTCACCGCGGCGCCACGGTCCTTGTGGAAGCGCAGCATCTTCGCGTAGTCCATCTTGTACACGTGATCGCCTGACAGCACGATCACGTGCTGCGGGGTTTCCTGCACGATCGAATACAGGTTCTGGTACACCGCGTCCGCCGTGCCCTGATACCAATGCTCGCTGACGCGCTTCTGCGGCGGCAGAATCTCGACGAATTCTCCAAGTTCTTCCGAGACGATGCTCCAGCCCATGCGGATGTGGCGATTGAGCGACAGCGATTTGTATTGCGTAGCAATGAAGATGCGGTGCAGGCCTGAGTTGATGCAGTTGCTGAGGGTGAAATCGATAATCCGATACGGGCCGCCGAAAAACACCGCTGGTTTGGCGCGGTCTCTCGTCAGCGGGTACAAACGCTCGCCGGCACCGCCCGCGAGCAGAATGACCAGTGCGTCGTCGACCACGAGTAAAACCCTTGATCAGAAAGGGTTCGGACGCAACCCGATTGACTTGTTTTGCGGCACCGTCCCATAATCGTGAATTACCGCGTTTCGTCAGTTTATTTGGAATTACAGGAGATCTTTGAGATGAGTTTCCGTCGCGCTCTTGCCGTCGCCGGCGCAGTGGTCCTCGCAGCCTCCGCATCAGTCCCCGCATACGCGCAAGACAAGAAACCGGATGCCGAACAGCAGCAGCAGAGGAAGTTGAGCAACGATGAGCGGCGCGAGTATGTCGCGCTGAACGAGCTCGTCGACGCCGTAACCGCCGGCAAACAGCCCGCCCCGGCCGACGTCAAGCTCAAGTTCCAGAATCACTTCCTCAGGTCGAGCAAGAACGTTTACATCCCCTACGCGCTGGAGATCAGTGGCGGAACGTTCAGTTCGTACCCGGTCACGATGTATGTGCGTGCCGTACGCAAAGCCGATGCGGGCGCCGCGCCGGCCGCCGCGACCAAGGGGGCCGAGAGGGCGAGGGAACCAAGGGGGTCGAGACGAACTGGCCGTTTGCCGACGTGTACTTCCTGACCGAAAAGAACCTGACGACCAACGGTGATGTATCCGAGCTCGGTCGAGCGTTGGAGCTGCCAGCGGGCGAGTACACGCTCTACATCGCGATGCGCGAACGGCAGCCGAAAGATCGCAAACAGCTGCCAAAGTCGGTCGTGCTGGCGCAGCCGCTCACGGTGCCCGACATGAACACGGGGCTGACGACGAGCAGCGTGATTCTGGCAAAGTCGCTGGATCCTGCCCCGGATCAGCTGACGGGCCAGCAGCAACTCGAGCAGCCGTTCACCATTTCCGGCTACAGGATCGTGCCATCGTTCGGGGCTCCCATCCCGATGTCCGGCGAGCTCATGTTCGTGTTTTTCATCTACAATGAGGGGGTCGCGGCGAGCGGAAAGCCCGACCTCGACGTGGAATACCTCTTCTATCGCGCGAGCGAAGACAAGGCCTTCACGAAGCTGGCAACGCAGTCGTTCAACGCGACCACGCTGCCGGGGCAGTTCGACTTGAACCTCGGCCACCAGGTCTTCGTCGGCCAGGGGATTCCAGTGAAGGACGCCTTCAAGCCCGGCGACTATCGGCTCGAGATCAAGGTAACCGATAAGACCAATGGGCAGACGGTTACGAGGAACGTTCCGTTCACGGTGTCGTAGGGTGGTGCCGGCCTTCGGGCCGGCTTAAGGCTGGGATTATGATCCGATGGATCCCTGCGGCGGCAATCGCGACGTTCGTGCTTGGCGCCCCAACTGCGTACGCGCAGGGTCCATCCGGCGACCCCCGGTCCAACCGCAGCGCGTTTCCTGCGGGCATCATCGAAGGCCGGGTGCTCGACGACGGCCATATCCCTGTTGTTGGCGCGATGGTGTCGGTGGTTGGAAGAACGACCGCCGCCGCAACAACCGATCGCGACGGGCGCTACACGCTGCGTGCGCTTCCGTACGGTCCCTACATTCTCAGCGTGCACTCGCGCGGTTATTTCAAGTCGCACGGCCGTACGGTGCAGCTGACCACATCGAAAGTCTCCATTCCTGAAATCCAGCTCCAACTCGCCAGCACCAGGAAAGAGTCGGCCTCGGCGGCGGAAGCGGTGGCAGACGCGACCAGCGCGCAGGTGACACAGCTCGCGGGGTTCGGACTGGAAGCATCGCAAACCACCGCGACACCCGTGGTGGAGTCCGAGGAGGAAAGCGGAGAGCAAGGGGAGACAGCATGGCGCCTGCGGCATCTGCCGCGGAGCATCCTGAAGGATGCGGCAGCTGAGGCCGACGCGGTGTGGGCGGCGGACGGTTCCGACGAGCCACGATGGTTCAGCCGTCCTTCGGGCGCGGCGTTCGTCCCGATCGCGTTCTTCAGCGACCTTCCATTGTCTGGACAGCTCAATTTGATGACGATCGAGTCGTTCGATCGTCCGGGAGAAATTTTCGCCGAAAATGCGCCGCGCAGCGTGGCCTATGTTTCGGTCAACACACAGGCTGCCGGCGGCGCGTGGTCGATGCAGGGTGCGATGACGCAGGGCGATCTCGCATCGTGGATTGTCGCCGGCTCCTACAAGTCAATCGAATCGACGAACCACGCGTACGACCTGGGCCTCGCCTACAGCACGCAGCGCTACGACGGCGGGAACGCGGCTGCGCTCGGGGCCATTCGCGAGAGCGCCCGCAACGTCGGCAGCGTCTACGGATACGACGAGTGGACCGTGTCGCCGCGGCTCGTGATCGGGTACGGCACAGGCTACGCCCGCTACGATTACCTCGGCGGCCCCGGAGTGTGGAGTCCGCGCCTCAGCATCACCCTGCCCGCGGAGGGGTTCCGGCTGAAGGCGCTCGCTTCGCGCAAAGCACTGGTACCCGGCGCCGAGGAGTTCGCGCCGTCAGTCACCGGCATGTGGCTGCCGCCCGAGCGCACGTTCTCGTCTCTGTCGCACGATGGCCGCTTTACGCCCGAGCAAGTTCGACACATGCAGATTTCGCTCGAGCGCGACCTCGCGTCGGGTGTGACCGTCTCCGTGCGCGGCTTCGATCAGCGCGTCGAGAATCAGTTGATTGAGATCTTCAACGCGCCTCCGGGACGCGCCGAGGTTGCCCTCGGCCACTACTACGTTGCAACCGGGGGCGACTTCGACGCGCGCGGCTGGGGCGCGGCGATGACGCACGAGGTACCGGGTTATGTGCGCGGAACGCTGGAGTACACGGTGACCCACGCGGACTGGGATCCCGCGTCGGACACAACAATGGCGCGCGCAGTGCGATCGATTCCAGTGACGTCCAGCGAGCGGATTTACGATCTGCAGACATCGATCGAAGCGACGATTCCGCAGACGTCCACGCGCGTGTCTGCGAAGTATCGGGTGAACACCGCGTTCTGGAGCGGCGAGCCG
The DNA here is from genome assembly GCA_963787755.1 of Vicinamibacterales bacterium. Classification (GTDB taxonomy): domain Bacteria; phylum Acidobacteriota; class Vicinamibacteria; order Vicinamibacterales; family JAMQPK01; genus JAMQPK01. The sequence goes on along the minus strand of CAWBEG010000013.1, from coordinate 55,611 downwards.
GATGCGTCGATGCGCTCGAGCGCGAACGGGCGTTTCAACGTGCGCGTGAATCAGTCGCTTCCGTTCCTGCGTTTCTCCAACGCCGACTGGGAAGCACTCGTAGACATCCGCAACATTTTCCGTGACGTCGAAGCCGACTCCTCGATGTACGACGAAGTCTTCGCGATCCGCGCGCCCAAGCGCATCGTCGGCGGCCTGCAGGTTAGGTTCTAGCCTCGATTCCACCTAAAATAGATTCAACTCTTTGGATTTTTTTGTCCATTGTGTTGGATTTTCAGGCCTCATCAGCCGATAAACCACTATAAGTCAATAGATTATGCCCACATTCGTGCATGGCCTTGGGGTATAGCGTTTGCAGTCTCGTGAGCGTTCTGGCCGTAACCCAATGAAAGAGCAGATCCATCGAACGCAACGGCATCCGCTGGCTGGCTGGGGTCTCTTTGCCCTGGTCGGCGTGCTGCTGAGCTTTGGCGCCCTGAACATCGCCGTACGTACTACATCGCACAAACTCGAGGACGGCGTCTTCTGGGAAGCGCGTCCGGAAGGGGTCACCGCCGCCGCCGTCGCCGCGCGCGGCGGGGCGATGGCGGCAGGCATCTATCCTGGCGATGTGCTTGTCGCTGTCGACGGCGCGCCGATCGAGACCGTCGAGGAGGTGCAGCGCGCCCTCGCCGGCGCCACGCGCTCTCATCCGTTGTCATACACGGTGCTTCGCCTCGGCGAGCAGCGGATGCTCAACGTCGAGGTCGCACCCGTACCCGGCGGCAATCCCACGCTCTATATCATCGGAGCCGCCATCGGCATCTTCACCCTGCTGGTCGGCGCGTCCGTCCGCTTGCGGCGCCCGAACGATCCAGCCACGCTGCATTTCTTCTGGCTCTGCCTTGCATTCTTCGGCACGCTGACGTTCTCGTTCAGCCGGCTGGACCGGCTCGACTGGTATTTCTACTGGGCCGATGTGGTCGCCACTCTGGTGCTGGGACCGCTGTTCCTCCACTTCACCCTCGAATTCCCCGATCGGCCGGGCGCGTGGGTGCGCGGAGCGGGGAGGCGCTTGCTTGCGTTCCTGTACATGCCCGCCGGGCTGCTGTTTGCGGCGAACGTCATTGCCGTCGGCCGTCTCTCGCGCGACACGCAGCTGTATTCGCGCATCCTCACGCTGCTCGATCAGATCGAACCGCTCTATTTGTCGGTGTTCATGATTGCCGGGCTGGTTGTGCTGACGCGCGCGATGGACCGCGTGCGGTCGGCAACTGCGCGCCGGCAGCTGCGATGGATTATCTGGGGCACCGCGTTCGGCGCCGGCCCCTTCGCGATCGGATACGCGCTGCCGTATGCGCTCGGCTTTCGCATGTCCCTGCCGATGGAGCTCTCCGTTGTCCCGTTGAGCCTCGTGCCGCTCGCGTTTGCATCGGCGCTCATCCGCTATCGCCTGATGGACGTCGAGGTCATCGTCAAACGGAGTCTTGTCTACACCGCCGTCATTCTTGCCATCTTCACGATTTACGCGACGCTCCTGCGTGTCGCCGCAGAGCTGTTGCCTGCCGCCGCTGAGCGTCACAACATGATTATCGCGATGCTCGCGACGATCGTGGTCGTGTTGTTATTCAGTCCTGTCAAGAGCGCCATCCAGAACGCGCTGGACCGCGCGTTCTATCGGGACCAGTACGATTACCGGCGCGCGCTCGTCGGGTTCGCGCGCGATCTCAACAGCGACCTCGACCTCGACCGGCTCACCGAACGGCTCGTCGCGCGCATTCGCGAGACGTTCGTCATCGATCGCATGGCGCTGCTGCTCGTCGACGAGGCGTCCGGCGATTACGAGGTGATTCGCGCCGAGGGATTTGGCGACCTCACCGTTTCGGGACTGAGCCGCCAATCGCAGATCGCCGCCAGCCTTGCCGGCGGCACCGCGTTGTCGCTCGACGATCCGCGGCTCCATGGCGCATTTCCGACCGAAGAGCTCGCGTTCTGGCGTCTGCGCGGGGTCCACTATTTCGTTCCCTGTGTGTCGAAGGGGGGACGATTGCCGTGCTCGCGCTCGGTCAGCGCGGCCAGGGCGAGCCGTTGAGCAGCGAAGACATGGGTCTGCTGTCGGCTGTCGGCAGCCACGTCGCGACGGCGCTCGAAAACGGACGGCTGTACCGGCAGCTCCAAATGAAGGCGGGGGAACTGCAGCGCCTGCAGGAGTTCAACGAGAACATCGTCGAGTCTCTCGACAATGGCCTCGTCGTCGAAGACCTGGCCGGCCGCGTTGTCCGATGGAACAGGGCCCTCGCACACATGTACGGGTTGTCGGCGAGTGAGGCGAGAGGACACAAGCTCGAGGAAGTATTCGACGGCCCGTTCGTCGAGGCGCTGCGCGCGGCGCAACGCGACTCCCCGGACGGCGCATCCCTCTATCGCGTGCCAATGGCAGGGCGTGCGACGAAGGCAGGAGAGCGTCTTCGCGTGAACATTGCAACCGTTCCGCTGAGAGCGCCGAGCGGGCAGTTCAACATGTCCACGGTCGGCAACATTATCATCATCGAAGACGTCACCGAGCGCGTGCACCTCGAAGAGCAGCTGCAGATTTCCGACAAGATGGCATCGGTAGGCATCCTGGCCGCCGGTGTCGCGCATGAGGTGAACACGCCGCTCACCGGCATTTCGAGTTTTACGCAGATGCTGCTGAGCACTGCCGACCCGGATGATCCGAAGACACGGATGCTCGAGAAGATCGAGCAGCAGACGTTCCGCGCGGCGAAGATCGTGAACGGCCTGCTCAACCTCTCGCGTTCAGGTGGCGCCAGCTCCGAGGACAACGCTCCGGTCGATCTCAATGCCGTCATCAGCGATGTCCTCGCGCTGCTCGAGCCGCAGCTGATGGTAAGCAAGGTGAAAGTGAGGCGGGAGCTGTGCCCGTCGCCCACGCTCGTGGCAGGCATCGAACACAAGCTGCAGCAGGTCTTTCTGAATCTGTTCCTGAACGCACGCGATGCGATGCCGAAGGGCGGATGGTTGTCGGTCGAAACGCGCCTCGACAACGGCCACGTCGTTGCGGAAGTCGGCGACACGGGCTCGGGCATCCCGAGCGAGCACCTCTCGCGAATCTACGACCCGTTCTTCACGACGAAGATGATCGGAAAGGGGACTGGCCTGGGCCTGTCCATTACTTATGGCATCGTCCGCGAGCACGAAGGCACGCTGACCTGTCAGAGCGCGGTGGGGCAAGGCACGCGATTCACCGTGTCGCTGCCCGCATCGATCGCGGCCGCGCGCCCCGGCACGGCCAGGAACTGAGTGAGATTATGCAGAAAAACGGCTCGATCCTCGTAGTCGACGACGAAGAAATCATGCGCGAGATCCTCGAGACCCTGCTGAAGGGCGAGGGGTATGCCGTGCGCCTGGCCGCCAGCGGCGAGGAGGGCATCGAGCTCGCCCGCAACATCCCGTTCGACGCTGCGATCGTCGATGTGATGATGCCGGGCATCAACGGCATGACGACGCTCGAGTCGCTCAAAAAACTCGACGACGAGCTTGCGGTCATCATGGTGACCGCGTTCGCGTCGGTGGAGAACGCGATCACCGCCATGAAGCGCGGCGCGTTCGACTACATCACCAAGCCGTTCAAGAACGACGAAGTGCTCGTCGTCATCAAGAACGCGCTGGAACGCCGGCGCCTGGTCAATGAGAACCGCACGCTCCGGCAGAACATTCAGGAGCAGTACAGCCACTTCGACAACATCGTCGGACGCAGCCCGTCCATGCGGCGCGTGTTCGACCTGATCATTCAGGCGGCCCCCAGCCGCTCGACCATCCTGATTCAGGGCGAGAGCGGCACCGGCAAGGAGCTTGTCGCTCGCGCTGTGCACATGCATTCGCAGCGCAAGGATCGCGCATTTGTCACGGTGAACTCGGGCAACGTGCCGCCCGACCTTCTCGAATCGACGCTGTTCGGCCATGTGAAGGGCGCATTCACCGGCGCGGTATATCCCAAGAAGGGCCTCTTTGACCTTGCCGACAAGGGCACCATCTTTCTCGACGAGATCGGCAACATCCCGCTCGAAACGCAGGCGAAGCTGCTGCGCGTGATGCAGGAGCGCGAGTTCATGCGCCTTGGCGGCATGGAAGTCATCAAGGTGGACGTCCGCATCGTCGCCGCGACGAACGTCGATCTGAAGAAGACGATGGAGGAGGGGCGGTTCCGAGAGGATCTGTTCTACCGCCTGAACGTCGTCAACGTCGTCCTGCCGCCTCTGCGCGATCGCAAGGACGACATTCCTCTGCTGATGCAGCATTTCCTCGAGAAGTACGGCGAGGAAAACCGGAAGCCCGACCTCGAGCTCGTGCCCGACGCGCTGGACATCTTGATGTCGTACGACTGGCCCGGGAACGTTCGCGAGCTCGAGAACGTCATCGAGCGCGCTGTGGTGCTTTCAACCGGGCGCCGGATCGGTCCGGATTTGCTGCCCGATCACATCGGCCGCCCGACGATCTTTCAGATGCCGCGTTTCGTGGTTCCACCCGAGGGCATTTCGTTCAAGGACGTCATAACGGATTTCGAGAAGCGGCTCATCGAGTCGACGCTCGAAGCCGCCGGCGGCGTCCAGAAGCGTGCGGCAGAGCTGCTTCGAATCAAGCCGACGACGCTCAACGAGATGATCAAGCGGTATGATATCCGCCCGCGCCGGAAACGTTCGGAGTCGTCGCGGGTGGAGCACGAGAGCGGGGAGCGTGTAGAGGCAGTGACGGTGCCTGAGTAAGGTGCTGTGTGAGTGTGTGGTGTAACGAAGAACGTAAAACGAAGAACGAATAGAGATCATCTCGAAACAATCTCTAATTCGTTTTTCGATTTTCGTTCTTCGTTACACCATCACCATCACTGTCTAACCTTCGCAATCATCCTGTCGAACTTACCCAGGACCACGTCCCATCCGATAATTCCTGCGCACGTAGTCGCGGCCAGAGCGTCCCATGGCCGCTCTCAGGCGTTCGTCCGCCACGAGCAGTTTCATGCACTCCACGAACTCTTCACGGTCCCGGTAGAACAGTCCGCCATTGCTGCGCAGGCAGTGATCGACCAGCACGTCGCTGCGCGCGTTGCAGAGAATCGGCGTACCGACCGCGAGCGCTTCGAGCGCGATGAGCGAGAGGCTTTCGTACGGCGAGGGACACACGACGACGGTCGCTGCTTCCAATGCCTGCAGGCGTTCCTGCTCAGACAGCATGCCCGCGAAGTTGATGAACGGCTCTTCCGGCAGCGGCATCAGCTTCAGTCCCATCAGCACCAGCGACGCATCCCCCTCGGCCGCGACGTAGGTGCTGAAATATTCGATGAGCTCCTCGCACCCCTTGCCCGGGTCGATGCGCCCGCCATACAGCGCAAACGACCCATGGATGCGATGGCGCCGCTTGAAGCTCGCCCCGCGCGATGACACATGCGACGGAAAGCGGCCGCTGTCGCCGCCGGCACCTTCGTCGCTGTCGCTCTGGGGCGGTTCCGCAGCCTGATTCTGATCGGATGCGCCAGACGGCTCCGGCGCTCTCGGGTATGCGTGATGGGGAGGCAGATCGACGCCGCAGCCCACCGTCTCTTCGATAGCGGCATTTCGATCGAACGTCTCCGCGACGAATCGGCGCTCCGGCTCTGTGAGATAGCCGATTGCTCTCGGCGCCCTGAACACTTCCCGATACAGCTCGAGATGGATCGCCGGCTCGTCGTGTGCCGCAGGCACGAGGATGCTCCTGGCCGGATCGATCTGCAGCCCGATCACCGTTGGCGCGTACACGTAGTTGTAGAAGACGAGCGCCTCGTACTGTTTGTTGTGGCGCTTCAGGTATTCGATCAGGCCCGGTGACCAGGGCCCCTGCCGCTTCAGCCACTCCATCTCGTCGGCGGCATTATGCGGGTTTTGAAAAATCCAGTCGGAGTAGCGAGTGAAATCTGCGAGGTCCCGGACGTGCGAGTTCGCAAAGCGGCGAACGGTGACGCCGCGTACACGGTCGGCCCCTTCGGCGTAGTCGTTTTTCCAGGTGGTGTTGTCGCTCGCGCACGTCGTCAGGACATCGACATCGTGACGCTCCGCGAGCCGCTCAGCCGTCAGGCGGCACGCGTATTCCGGTCCGCCGAGAATCTCTGTTCCGTATCGTTGAACGATGAAAGCGATCCGCACGTTGTAATCATGTGTATGCTAGCATTTGCCGTTTGCGTCTCGCACTTTCCCGTCATCTTAGGAAGTGGACCTACGCCCTCGTCGGGCGCGAAATCTCCCGAATCAGCCGCTACGCCGATCGCGTCGTCCATCGTAGATCCTCTGCCCAGCGATACGGGACTCCTGCTCGAGGCTGTCGACGCCCCGCTCAAGCAGATGGGCGCATCGGCGAATCTTGACGAGATCGCGTCAGGTTCCGACGCCGTCGACGTCATTCTGTTCAACGGAAATTTCAATCACTCGACCGACATTCAGAGTCTGCTCGAGACCGTTCGACCCCACATAGGGCGGCGCGGCCGCATCGTGGTCGCGCTGTACAACTCGTATTTCGCGTGGTTGTTTCGGCTTGCGGATCGGTTCGGCCTGCGGCAGGGACCGCCCATCGTGACGTTCATCACGCAGGCGGATCTCGATCAGCTGGCACGGCTCGCCGGATTCGAAGTGGTCCGCTTGCGGCCCGTCGCCTACCTGCCCTGGCACTTCTTCGGGCTCGGCTCGCTCCTGAATGTGGTGATGCCTGCTGTCCCGGGGCTTCGATGGCTGTCGCTCGTCACAGTTGCGGTATTGCGTCCCGTCATGACGGCGGGACGCGTAGCGCCCTTCGCTCAGCATCGTCATCCCCGCCCGCAATGAGAGAGGCAATATCGAGGACGCGCTTCGACGCATGCCGGACTTCGGCGCTCCTACCGAAGTAATTTTCGTCGAGGGACATTCGAGCGACGGCACGTGGGAGGAGATCCAGCGCGTGACGTCTGCGTGGGACGGGCGCGCCGGACTGCGCGTTCGCGCGCTTCAGCAGGCCGGTAAAGGCAAGGCCGATGCCGTTCGGCTCGGTTTCTCGAAGGCGACGGGCGAAGTGTTGACGATTCTCGATGCCGACCTCACGATGCCGCCGGAGAAGCTGACGCGGTTTTTCGACGCCTACTGTCAGGGCGCCGCAGATTTCGTGAACGGCACGCGGCTCGTCTATCCGATGGAAGGCGAGGCGATGCGGTTTCTCAACAGACTTGGCAATGTGTTTTTCGCCAAGCTGTTGAGCTTCGTGCTGGACGTTCGGTTGGGCGACAGTCTGTGCGGGACGAAGCTGGTGTCGCGGCGGGACTACGAGCGGTTCGTGCGGTGGCGAAACGATTTCGGCGACTTCGACCCGTTCGGCGACTTCGAGTTGCTCTTTCCGGCGGCCGTACTTGGTACCGGTATAATCGACATTCCCGTCTATTACCGGGCGCGGACCTATGGAACGACCAATATCCGGCGGTTTCGTGACGGCGCCATTCTGTTTCGAATGTCGATGACGGGTCTCCTACGGATCAAGTTCGGCAGTTTGCGATAACGGAGCACAGGTGCACGCCACTTCGAAGGTGTTTGTCGCAGGCCATCGTGGACTCGTCGGTTCGGCCATCGTCAGGCGCCTCCAGGAGGACGGAGTCACGCCTCTCACGGCCACGCGCGACGAGCTCGATCTTCGTAACCAGTCCGCGGTCAACGAGTGGTTCAGGGCGAATCGCCCCGAGACCGTATACCTGGTCGCGGGAACGGTCGGCGGCATTCTCGCCAACAGCACGCGGCCCGCAGAGTTCATCTACGACAACCTGATGATTCACGCGACGGTAGTGCACGCGTGCCATTTGTACGGCACGCGGAAGCTTCTGTATCTGGGGAGCTCGTGCATTTATCCTCGCGAAGCTCCGCAGCCGATGACAGAGGGGGCGCTGCTCGGCGGCGCGCTCGAGCCGACCAACGAGTTCTATGCGGTGGCGAAGATTGCCGGCATCAAGCTGTGCCAGGCATACCGGCGCCAGTACGGCTGTAATTTCATTTCGGCGATGCCGACGAATCTGTACGGCCCGAACGACAATTTCGATCTCAACAGCTCCCACGTGCTGCCGGCACTCATCCGCAAGTTCCATGATGCGAAGCTCTCGCGAGCGGCTGATGTGTCTGTATGGGGAAGCGGACGGCCACGGCGCGAGTTCCTTCACGTCGACGATCTCGCGTCGGCGTGCGTCTTTCTGATGGAGAACTACGACGGCGAGACGCACATCAACGTCGGTACGGGCGAAGACTTGAGCATTCACGAGCTCGCGGAAATGATCCGCGACGTCGTCTATCCGCAGGCGCAGATTGTGTTTGATGCATCGAGGCCGGACGGCCCTCCGCGTAAGCTGCTCGATGTCAGGCGCCTGCGCGATCTCGGATGGACGCCGAGGCTCTCCTTACGTTCGGGAATCGAATCGACCTACCGATGGTTCCTCGGCCATCAGGCCGACGCGCGCGGGCTTGCCGCTGACGAGGCGCGCAACAACGTCAGAGCCTGACGAAGCCCGTAAACCACACCGCCTGCCACGAACGCGGCGAGCAGCGGTTGCAAAGGGACCATGAATCGGCCGCCGGCGCTGTAAGTCATCGCAATGCTGAGAATGTTGCCGGCCACGATCAGCACCAGCACCCATGCCGCGGGGAACCTCCACAGAATCAGGGCCGAAAGCGCAGCAGCAGGCAGCAACCATTGCGAATAGAGATCCCGTCCTGGTTTCAGTTCCTGCGAGACGTGCAGACGCATCAGGTGAAGAACCTGTCCAGGATTGTCCATCATCCAGTTGAGGGTCAGCCTCTGCCGGTGCTTCGCGAGCATCACTTCCGACGTCGACGATGTCAAGTTTCAGCGCCGCGATCTCGGGCCAGCCATCGCCGGGATTTGACGCCCACACGCCCTGGCTTCGCAGCGCGCGTGGGCCGAAGCCCATGGGCAGGTTGATGCCGCCCTGCGTACCAAGCGGCATGAACGTGTCGAGCACGATGATGTTGCGAATCCACCACGGGCTGATCACGACGATCGCGACTGCGAGACAGATTGCCTTCGTCTTCCACGCCATTTTCGAGCCGAACGAGAGATCCCTGCCTGGCAGGATCAAAAGGACCGGTGTCGTGAGAATGAAAATCGTGCGCGCCGCGAGCAGGCCATCCCATTGCGACACCCGACGCGATTGCGCGCCGAGTAGTCCATCCGGCGCTCGCGTTCCTGACCCATGTCCACGCGAGCAGGGCCAGCATGAGCGTGGCGAGCGGCTCGGTCATGAACATCCCTGAATAGCGCGTCAACTCGCGGCTTTGCCAGAGAATCGCGGCCGTGATCACCGCGGCAGGAATTCCGGCGAACTGTGCCGAGATGATCGCTGCCGTCGTGACGGCACCGGCCGTGATGCCGCAGTTCACGACGCGCCACGCGGTGAAGTTTCGTCCGGTGACCGCATAGATTGCCGAAAGGAGATACGGCATCGCTGGCGGCCGATAGGTGGTGGGATAGTACTCGGATTGTCGAGTGAGCAGCAGGCGGTACCTGGGGATGCCTTCGTAGGGTTTGCGCCAGCTCTCGTCGCTCCACTCGTAACCGAAGCCGCGGCCCTGCCAGACGTTGAACGCGATCGCATCGTAGTCGTGACCGTCGCCGGTCTCTGGCGGCTCGCGAAGTGCTCCGCTGTTCGACGCGCGCATCACGTAGATTCCGAACGTCGTGACGAAGATAGCTGCGAAGACCATTCTCCGGACGAGCGTGGTGTTCATGCCGTTCGGAAGCGCCGCAATCAGCTTGTCGTACTTGGCCATGATCACGTTCCACGCGTAGTTGGCGGTGACGTACGTCTTGCCATTGCGCCCCATCCGCTCGCGCAGATCCCGGTCTGCGAGCAGCAGGTGCGTGCACTCCACGAATTCCTCGCGGGTGGAATAAAAGAGGCCGGCGTTGCTCCGCCTGCAGTGGTCGACCAGAACGTCCGCGTGCGCGTTGCACAACACGGGATTACCGACCGCCATGCCTTCGAGCGCCAGCAGCGAGAGGCTCTCGAACGGGGAAGGCACCACGACGATCGTTGCCGCCTCGAGTGCTCGAAGGCGGTCAGCCTCTGACAGCAGTCCGGCATATCGCACCCACGGCACATCGGGCAGCGGCATCAGCTTCGCGCCCATCAGTACGAGCGTGGCAGGTCCGCCCTGTTCCTTGTATGTCTCGAAGAAGTCGAACAACTGATCGCAGCCCTTGCCTGGGTCGATGCGGCCGCCGTACAGGAGGAACGGCCCTTCGGGCAGGCCGTTTCGGCCGGCGCGACGTCGTGAGCACGGTACCCGCGAGAAGATCGACGCCGCACCCTACCGTTTCCTCGGCGACTGCGCGGATGTCGAATGTTGCCTTGAGGAACGCCTTCTCGACCTCGGTGTTGAAAGCGATCGCTTTGGGCCGTTGGAACATCTCCGCGTAGATCCCGAGATGAATCGCCGGCTCGTTGTGTGCGGTCGGGGCGAGGATGCTGCGCTCGGCAGCGATCTGCAGGCCGAGCACCGTCGGTGCGTAGAGATATGTGAAGAATATGACCGCATCGTAGGACTGCCAGTGTCCGGCAAGGTGATCGAGCAGGGCCGGGCACCATGGGCCCTGCTGCTCCAGCCACGACATCTCATCGTCGCGCGTATGCGGATTGTGGAAGATCCATTCGGAGTAGCGGTTGAATGCGTCGATGTCCCGCGTGTGCGCGTTCGCGAAGCGATGCACGGTGACGCCGTTGATGCGCTCGCTGCCTTCGGGATACTCGTTCGCCCAGGTGATGTAGTCGCGTGCGCAGGTAGTCAGCACATCGACGTCGTGCTGTCCGGCCATGCGCTCGGCAATCAGCCGGCAGTGGTACTCCGAGCCGCCGAGAATCTCTATGCCGTATCGCTGGACGATAAAGGCAATTCGCACTGGATTGAGGCTAGAAGCCGGAAACGATCGACGCCAGCCGTTGTTGAATCACGGGATCCCCGAAGTCCTGAAGTCGTTGCCGCTGGCCAGCCAGCACTTCCTCACGCGGGCTTTCCTCGAAGGCAAGCATGCCAAGCAGCTCGGCCGCATACTCGAGATCCTTCGGCGCAAACTGCACGCCCGCGCCGCCCAGCGTATCGGGAACGGCTGCGGCGCCGTACGCCAGCACCGGGACATCCATCGCCATCGCCTCGACGAGCGGAACGCAGAACCCCTCGTGCTCGCTGAGCGAGACGTAGACGCTCGACGCGCGGTAGTAGGCCGCAAGCTCGACGTCAGGTACCGGCCCGGTGAAGATGAAGCGGTCCTCCAGCATCTTGTATTCGGAGAGCAGCGCGCGGATCGTCGCATAGTACTGCGGCACGACATCGTAGCGTCCCACAAAAATAAAGCGGTAGTACGCGTCGATGTACCGCTTGTACTGCTCGGCGAGCCTGATGTGGTCCTCGATTTTCTTGTTGGGCGCGATTCTTCCCACGAACAGAAAATTCACGAGGCCGTCGTCGAGAATCTCTTCGAGCACTGGATGCCGGGGCGCCTTCGTCAACCGGTCGGTGTTCACGGCAATCGGCAGAACCCCGGTATTGGCGAATCCCAGTTCTTCGAGCTCCTGGCGGTTGTACTCCGAGTCGCCGAGCGCGAGCTCCGACGCCGGCGCCAGTCCTGCGAGCTCGTCCCGCGCGATCGACGCAAGCCGGAACAACGACGCCGCGTAGGGCGCAAAGAATCGCGCGGGTGTCACGTTGTGGTACTGCAGGACGCGCCCGTGCGGGAGTGCAGCGAATGCTGCGGACATCGGCGACGGAAGCGCGTAATGAAAGATCGTGACCTCGCCGCGCCTCGACGCCGGATCGGAAAACGGCAGGATGTCGTGACGCAGATCGTCGTCGATCGTCATCGCGAAGATTTCCGATTCGTGGCCCATCGCGCGGAGAAGGTCGCGCATGCGGCGGGAGCTGTCGCCGATGGCGTCGCCCTTGTGGGCGGCCGGCACCCACTGGTTCACGCGCATCAGCGCTTTTCCTCGACCAGTCCCGTTTTCGATTCGGGGCTCTCCGGCAAGCCGCGGAAGATGGCGGGGCGGTACTGCTGCAGCTCGAACAGCTCTTCGGCGAGCCGGACCTGATCCCAGAAGTCCCACGCGACCGGCGGCGCAGGTTTCCGAGGGCCCTTCAGGACCTGGTCGACGAACCGCAGCAGCGTGCCGTCGAAGTCCTTCGCCCGAAGACGCTCGAGCGCCTCCTCCTGGCGCTGCACGATGCGCTCGTAGAGCTGCGTGTCGTCGAGGATTGCGTCCACCAGTGCGGCGACTTCCAGCGGCTCCTGCGTCGTAAAGAGCACACCGGCGCCGTCCATCGTCGCCGGCACCGCGCTTGCGGCGTAGGCAACGACCGGGATCTGCTTGTAGAACGACTCGACGATGGGAACGCAGAAACCTTCGTGGGCGCTCGCGCAGAGGAATACATCCGCGACGTCGTAATACGCCGACAGCTCGGCATCGGTGACGTGGCCGGCGAAATGCACGTTCGTCACCCCGAGCCGGGCGGTGAGCTGATGCAGCATCGCGAGATATTTATCGAAGCCGCCGTAAGACCCGACGAGCAGCAGCCGCGACCTCGGGTTGAAGTGACGCTGATAGGCGTGGAAGTACCGGATCACGTCTTCGATGCGCTTGTTCGGGATGACGCGACCGACGAACAGGATATTCGTCCAGTCGTCGTCGTATTCCTGCGCGATCAGATCGTTCGGCGGAAGATCGAGGTGCGAGAAATCCGGAACGACCGGCAGCACGCCCGTCGGGATTGAACCCCAGCGCTTCGAGCTCCTGGCGATTGAACTCGGAGTCGCCAAGCGCGAGATCGACGCGAGCCGGGTAGATGCTCAGCTCGCGGCGACCCTTGAAGCACTGCTCGACGAGCTGCTCGTGCACGTCGACGAAGAACTCGGGAGGCGTGATGTTGTGATACACGAGAATCTGGCGATCCGGCAGCGCGTAAGTGATGCGCGAAGCGCGCGAGCCGATCGAGAAGTGATGAATCAGGATGTTCGATGGGTCGCTCTCCAGGATGAGGTCGCGATAGTCGCGCGTCCGGTCTTCGAGGCGCGGATCGGCCGTCTGAATGAAAATGTCGGACTCGAAGCCCGCGCCACGGAGCACGCGCTGGATGCCGAGCACTTCGTGGCCGATGGCATCGCCGTAGCCGAGGGTTGCGAGAACCTGGTGGATCTTCGGCTTTGTCAATTCAGCACCGGTCCGAATGGCAGCTCAGCCAGCACGTCGTTGGCGGGCCGCAGTTCCTTCCGCCGCTTCGCGAACCAGCCCGGCTCGGGATCCATCCCGGGCGTGGACGCGCCCCTGGCGTCGTCTTCCTTCAATCGCGCGAGGATATCCAGATACTTCTGCTCGATGACCGGCCAGGCGTAGTGCTGCTGAAAGAACCGGCGGCCGTTTGCGCTGAACGCGGCGTTCAAGCCGCGGCTTTCGGAAATCGCGCGCAACGTTTCGGTGAATTCCGCCTGTGTTTCGTAATACAGGCCGGCCTGGCTCCGAATGCACTGGCCGCGCAGCACCTCGCACTTGCCGTTTGCGAGCACTGGCTTTCCGAGCGCCCACGCTTCAAGCGCGACCATCGAGAGGCTTTCATAATATGACGGCATCACCAGCAGATCGGACGCGGCGAGCGCGTCGAACTTGTCCTGATCGCCAAGAAAGCCGAGATGCCGGATGCGCGGGTGGTCGGGAATCGGCAGCATTTCCTTTCCGATCAGCACGAGCTGCAGTCCTTTCGGCAGTGCCGGCAGCCCCTTCAGGAAGAATGAAAAGAGCTCCTTGCATCCTTTGTTCTGATCGATGCGGCCGACATACAACGCGAAGCGCCCCGTAATCCCGTATTTCTGCCGGAATCGCTCCGCCTGCGGCCGAGACGGAATCTCGGAACCGATGCCGACGACGACGCCCGGCACGTCGTGATTGTTGGACACCGTCTGGATGAGCCGTTTCTCTTCCGGGCTGTTGTACATCAGCGCGCGCACGCCGCGGAATATGCGCGGCGACAACCCGAGGCCGATCGCTTCGTCCCGCTCCGCCGTCGGCACGAGGATAGCGCGCGAGGGCAATGCCTTCGCCCCGTGATACGAGTGATAGTAGCGATAGCTGAAGAAAAAGACGTAGTCGTATCCCGCGTTCGCAGATCGCAGATGCCGCGAGCAGCGGCGTGCTCTTCGGTCCTTCGGCGTCGAGCCATTTCAGCTCGTCGAGATGTGAATGCGGGTGATTGAACACACGATCGGACCATCGGCCGAACACACGAGGATCGCGCGGGTGATCGACTCGAAACCGGCGCACGGGCACGCCATTCACCATTTCCGTGCCCGGCGCATAGTCGTCTCGCCACGTGACATAGTCGCGCGCGCACGTCGTCAGCACGTCGACCTCGGCGTGCTGCGACAGGTGCTCGGCGACATAGCGGGCATGCAGCTCGGCGCCGCCGTTGATGTCGGCGCCGTAGCGCTGCACCACGACAGCGAGCTTCACTGCGCTGAGGGATCCGGCTCTTCGCCGGAGTCGTCCCTGTCGGACCCGGCTTCAGTCGGACCATCGTCGAAATCGGTGTCCGGGCCTTCGGCCAGCGCTGCGTCTGCCATGGGGTCGCCATGCGGCGGCGTTGCGGAGCCTTCGGGTGACTCCAGCTCCTGAGGCGTTCCGTCTGCTGCCATGCCCTCGCCCGGCGTGCGTCCGCGACCGCCGCGGCGTCCACGCCGCCTGCGGCGACGCCGGCGCGCAGTGTTCGACTCACTCGCCGGATCTGTGGGGCTGGCATCGGCCTGGCGCTGGCTGCTGCCTCGGCGGGCTCCGGCGCCGGCGGTGGTGCCGGACGCGGCTGCTGATGCTGTCGATCGTCCTGCGGCGGCCGTGCTCGCGTCTGCGGCGGCTCGCGCGACGGCCCGGTGCCCGGCCGGTACTGGACGACGGTTTCCAGCGCCCGTGCGCGCCGCTCGTCGAAGTCCATCCGGCTCGACAGCGATTCGAGCCGCATCTTGAGGTTCCGATTCTCGATGCCGACGCGCGTCAGTTCCAGCACGAGGTTGTGCACGAGCTCGTAGTACAGCACGTCGACCTCGTCGCGCTGCTGGCTCTTTTCGCGGAGCAGATAGAACTGCTGTTCGTAGAGCGCATTGATCTTCGTCTGCTTGTCCAGCACCTGGATGAGCGTGTTCGGATTGAAGAAGAGCTTCAGAATCGGGTTCAGGAGCTTTCGGAGTATCCGAATGATGCCCCGATGGCTCCCGTACATCAAGGTTGCGTCGAAGCGCGTACTGCTCGGGCTGAAACGGCTCGAGCTTCCGATCGCGGGCGCGCCTGAACTGCTCGACGAGATCGGAGCGGACCCCTTTCGGATCGAGAAAGCGCTCGAGCTTGACGCTGGCGAGCTCCTGAATCTGCTCTTCGGTGTAGTCGACGCCTCGCTTCGATTGAATCCGCGCCCGAATCTGGCGCATGATCTGCTCGACGTCGACGGCGTCGGTGCGAATGTTGAAATCTGCCATATTCACCTGATAGTGACAGGGTAGAGATCAGAGGGCCTACGATGTCTGGCCTCCTGCTCTCTGCCCTCATACCTTTCTGTGATGTGCTCGTTGCCGGGCGGCGAACTCCGGCGCTTCCTTCAGACACGTACCCAGAATGCCGATTGATCGGATGAGCGCGCGCATGCCGGTGCGCTCGGTTGTCCGGGACTCGCTCCCGAAACTCGGGTAGCCATTCGCCATCGGCGACCGCCGTCTCCCATCCGCGGAACAGGCGGCCCCACGGGCTCGCCAGTACTTCGCGCATGAGTGCTTTGGCCTTCAGCGGATACCAGAAGCTGTCGTGATACACCACGCTCGCCGCGTAGGCCCACGGCGCGAGCACGGTCTTCAGTGACCACTCGATCGGTTTGCGCAGCGGCCCCCAGTAGATCTGGTGCTGCATGCGCGACGCGAACGTCATTTTCTTGAATGGGCCGACGAAGTGCCAGTTCTCCGCTCCGGCGTCCTCGTCGCCGACGATCTCGATATCGCGCGGGTCGCCGCAGCCGAGTCCCGCGCTCGTGCGCGAGCCGGATGAACTTGATCGACAGCGGGTCCATACCCATGAGCTTTGCCGAGATCGCGTCAATGGCGACCTGATCGGCGCTCGCCAGGATGACGTTCTTGACGCGCGGAATCATGCAGCGCGGCCCCGGGCCGTCGCCCGCGAACGTCCCGTCCATCACGGCGAACACGCCGCGGTGGATCTTCTGCTGAATCATCAGCAGGTCGACGAGCGTTTCATGGATCACCGGATGCGTCCAGTGGCGACGCTCGTTCAGCAGCCCGCCGAACGCGTTCTTCATGGCGCCGGTCATCGTCGTGAAGACATGTGTCTTCACCGTCGGCAGGTGAATGATGTTCTCGCCGATGAATCGGCGCGGAATCATGAATCCCTTCGGATACACCTCGTTGAGGCAGAGAAAATCCTTCGTGAGATCGCCGACGGCGTCGTGAATATTGATCCACTCTTCGCCTTCGTAGATGTGAACGTTCCGCAGCCCGTGCGCTTCGACGACCGGGAGCTGCTTGTTCTCGCGCTCGCCGAGGTGCGCGTCGATGACGACCGTCCGGTTGTGGCACGCGTGGATGAGATCGGGGGAATAGCCGTCCTTCTTCATGGCGCGGATGACGCCATCGAGCTGCCACGGCGTGGTCGAGCTGCCTGGAAAAAAGAAGTGCCACGAGATGTTCACCTTCAGGGCCGTGTCGACGTCTTTCGCGATGACGTCCTGGTAGTTCGCGAGGTTCATCAGCCGGTGGTAGTCGCGAATGACGGTCTCGGGGCTGGTGCGGAGAATGGCAACGCGTGCCTTGGGCATTCCCACGATTTTACTGGTAAATGATGAGGATGACCGAAAGCGCCCAAAGTCCCACGCAGGCGAGGAGCGGACGGTCGTTGACGACCAGTTCGGCCGGGCTTCCGCCCTTGTCGCGGAGATGGACGAGGTAGAGATAGCGGAAGATGCCGTAGAGGGGAAACGGAATCGTCAAGCTGAGGAGGTCGGTCCCGAATTTCGCCGTCGTCTCAGGGCTGATTGTGTAGAACGCGTAGGCAATCAGCGTCGACGCAGTGACCACCGAGATCATCTGGTCGAGCAGGTACGGCGTGTAGTCGCCGAGAATCGGCCGGTGATCGATCGCCGTGTCGGTCAGCAGCGTCAGCTCGTGCCGCCGCTTGCTGAGGGCGATGAACAGCGCGAGCAGCGTGGTGCACACGAGCAGCCAATGGCTGATCGGCACGGCGATCGCCGCCGCGCCGGCCGCCGCCCGCAGCGTGAAGCCGGCGGCGATCGTCAGCACGTCGAGAATGACGATGTGCTTCAGGAACGCCGAGTAGGCGATGAGCAGCACCACATACGCCGCAGCCGTTTGAAAGAACTGCCAGCCCAATGCCGACGCCGCGATCATCGCCGCGATGCCCAGGACGGCCGCGGCAGTCAGCGCGAGCGCTGGGCTGAGTGCGCCCGATGCGATCGGCCGATGGGCTTTGAGCGGATGACGTCGATCCTGTTCTCGATCGAGCACGTCGTTGATGAGGTAGACCGTCGACGAGAGCGCGCAGAAGACGAAGAAGGCGATGACCGCCTTCATGACCGCGTCCGTGTCGCCGAGCCGTTGTGCGAAGACGAGCGCCGCAAAGACGAAGAGGTTCTTCGTCCATTGACCCGGGCGCAATGAGATTAGGAGATTGAGGAGGACGGGACGACGGCCCTGAGAACTAGGCATCCGAAGCGGAAGGACTTACAGTCCTCCCGCTCCGGCAAACTTCCTCTGCTGAAAACATTCTTTGCAAAACACGGGGCGACCCTGCGTTGGACGGAACGGAACGGTCGTTTCCTTGCCGCATGCCGAGCATGTGGCCGTGGTCTCGACCCGTTCGCGAATCCCGGGCGATGCTGCCCGGGCAGCCCGCTTGGCCTTGCACGCCTTGCACCGTTTCGGCTCGTTCTTGAAGTTCTTGTCCGCAAAAAAGAGCTGCTCACCAGCCGTCCACACGAACTCCGCGCCGCAATCCACGCAATTCAGGATCTTGTCTTGGAACTCCATCGTGTCGCCCCTTGCTCGCGCCCTTTACTCTGCGTCGCGTCGCATTTTCTTGCGGTTACGTTTGCGCGCCAGCGCCTGTTTGGCCCTGCGCTTGTCTCCGGGCTTCAAGTAGAAGGAATGCTTCTTGATATCCTTGATGATATCTTCCTGCTGAACCTTCCGTTTGAACCGCCGAAGAGCACTTTCGATCGATTCCCCGTCCTGGACTTTGACTTCCGCCACGTTTGATGACACCCCCTCAACTCGGGCGATCGTGACGACGGTTGCCGTGTCATCACGCGGTCTTGAATAACGATTGTGTTACGCTAATTCGGGACTGCGAATGTTAGGCGCAAAGCTGCAGCCCCGTCAACGAATTAGTCCTTCATTTTAACCCTTTTATATCCAAGAGTTTACTGCAAAGAACGTGGGTTCCACGAGAGTTCTGGTCATCGGCAACGGCGGGCGCGAACACGCGTTGGTATGGAAGCTGGCGTCCGAGCGCGCCGTGTCGGACATCGTGTGCGCACCCGGAAACGCCGGAATCAGCCGCGTGGCGCGATGCATTCCCGTCGATCCGGCCGACCCGCACGCGGTCGCCGCGATCGCTCGCCGCGAAGAGATCGATTTCACGATCATCGGACCCGAGCTGCCGCTGAGCCGCGGCGTCGCCGACGTATTTGCCGCGGAAGGCGATCTGCTGTTCGGCCCGACGCAGCGCGCCGCGCGTCTCGAGTCGAGCAAGGTATTCGCCAAAGAGTTCATGCAGCGCTGTAATGTGCCGACCGCGCGTTACAAGTCGTGCGACACGGCGGCGCAGGCGATCACCGTGCTGCGGAGCGGCGAGTTCGGATTTCCGGTCGTGCTGAAAGCTGACGGTCTCGCCGCGGGCAAGGGCGTCGTCATCGCCGCCGGATCTTCCCGACGCAGAATCGCAGGTGCAGTCGATGATGGTCGACAAGCGGTTCGGCCAGGCCGGCGCGCGCCTCGTCATCGAGGAGCTGCTCGTCGGGCGCGAAGCGTCATTCTTCGTTCTGAGCGACGGCACGCGCGCGCTCCCGCTGGGATCCGCCGAAGATCACAAGCGCGCGCTCGACGGCGATGCAGGCCCGAACACCGGCGGCATGGGCGCCTATGCGCCAAGCTCGCTGTTCGATGCGGCCACGCAGGCGCGTGTGATGAGCGAGATTGTGCTGCCCGTGCTCGAGGGCATGCGCAGCGAGGGCAGCGAGTTCCGCGGCTTTCTTTTCGTCGGGCTGATGCTCACGGCTGATGGACCCGAAAGTGATCGAGTTCAACGTTCGATTCGGCGACCCGGAAGCGCAGGTGATTCTGCCGATGATCGCCGACGATCTGTGCGACGCTGCTGATGAGCGCGGCTGCCGGCGAGCTGGAGACGCCGCGCGTGTCGCTCGAGCCGGCGCCGCGCGTCGGCGTGGTCCTCGCGTCGGGCGGCTATCCGGACACGTACGAAACAGGCAAGGTGATTCACGGCCTCGAGGATGCCGAGGCGATTCCTGACGTCAACGTGTTTCACTCGGGCACGGCGAAGCGCGGATCGGAGATCGTGACCGCGGGCGGCCGCGTGTTGACGGTCGTCGCGTCCGGCAGCGATTATCGAAGCGCGATCGATCGCGCGTATGAAGCTGTCGGCAAGATCAGCTTCGACGGCATGCACTATCGCAAAGACATCGGGGCGAAAGCGCTACTAGACTAAGTCGCGTACATATGCCACTCACACCACTGCAAGTTCTCATCCTCATGGGTTCCCAGAACGATGCCCCGATCATGCAGGGCGCTGTCGACGTGTTGAAGGAGCTCGGCATCTCGGTCGAGATGACCGTTGCCTCGGCTCACCGCTCGCCAGAGCGCGTCATGCGTCTGCTGACCGAGGCGGGCACGCGCGGCGTGAGCGTCTTCATCGTCGGTGCCGGCGCCGCCGCGCACCTCGGTGGTGTCGTCGCGGCGCACGTGACGAAGCCGGTCATCGGCGTGCCAATCGACTCGTCCGCACTGAACGGACTCGACGCGCTGCTGTCGACCGTTCAGATGCCGCCCGGCGTGCCGGTTGCGACGGTGTCCATTGGAAAGCCCGGGGCAACGAATGCCGGCGTCCTCGCGGCGCAGATTCTGGCGCTGGGCGACAAGGCGATTGCGGAGCGCGTTGGAAGAGTACAAACGTGGATTGGCTGAGAAAGTGGAGGAAGCCGCGAGGAAGCTCAGCGTTCCTAATCCCTAATCCCTAATCCCGCATGAAGTACTCCATCGTCACGTTCGGGTGCCGCGTCAATCAAGCCGACTCCTTTCAGACTGGAGGAGCAGCTGATCGGCGCCGGCGGCACCGCGTCGAGCACGCAGGACGCCGATCTGGTCGTCGTGAATACCTGCTCGGTGACCGGCTCCGCCGATCAAGGGCACGCGCAGATCGTCCGCAAGATCGCGCGCGAAAATCCCCGCGCCCGAATCGTCGTGACCGGCTGCTATGCGACGCGGCGTCCCGAGGAAGTCGCTGCCCTTCCTGGTGTCGTTCAGATAGTTCCGAACGATCGGAAAGATCGGCTTGCGCATGAAATCGGCTTGACGACGGCGCAGCGGTTCGGCGGCGGTGATGGCGCGTGCGGCGCGGAAATCGCGCCTGGTCTGGCAGGGCGCACGGCGTTCACGCTGCGCGTGCAGACCGGCTGCGATCAGACGTGCTCGTACTGCATCATCCCGTCCACGCGTGGGACGGGGCGCAGCAGGCCGCTGCACGATGTGCTGTCGGAGATCGACCGCGTCAGGGATGCCGGCTATCGGGAGATCGCCATCACCGGCGTGCATCTGGGCTCGTACGGCCGCGATCTGGCCGACGGGCCGACGCTTCTGAACCTGCTCGAGACAATCGAACGGCACGCGCCGGAGATGCGCTTTCGTATCAGCTCGCTCGAGCCGATGGATTGCTCGGACGCGATTGTCGATCTCGTGGCGGCTTCGACCTGCTTCGCGCCGCATTTTCATCTCCCGCTTCAACACGCGAGCGATGCGCATGCTTGTCGCGATGCGCCGGCCGTACACGCTGGCCTATTACCGCCGGCTCGTCGATCGCATTCGCGAGGAAATTCCACACGCGTCGATCGGGACCGACATCATCGTCGGCTTCCCTGGCGAAACCGATGAGGACTTCGCCGTTCTCGAGTCGTACCTCCGGGAGTCGCCGATCACGCACGTGCACGTGTTTCCCTATTCCGATCGGCCCGGCACCGCGGCCTCGGCCTTGACCGACAAAGTGCACGGTTCGATCGTGCGTGAGCGCGCAGGTGTCGTGCGGGCGATCGGGCGCGAGCTCAACCGGAGGTTTCATTGACACTCAGGAAGGCAGCGTCCGGCCGGGTTTAACGATCGAGGATGGTTCGCTCGTTGTGACGGACAACTATTTGAAGGTGAGGATCCCGCCGGGGCATGTCAGGAACGAATGGGTGACCGTCGTTCTTACGCGCAGCGATGGCGCGCTGGTTGGAGCCGTGACTGATCTAGAGTAACGCCGCGGCCTTCTGCCCGGTCGACTTTTGCCGTCCCTTCGACAATCAACTGGCCGCACGCGGCTCGGATGTCGCGGCCGCGACTCTTGCGCACCGACACCGTAAGCCCCGCCTGCGCGAGGATTCGCGCGAATGCGTTCACCCGCTCGTCCGACGGGCGCTCGAACTCGATGCCCGCCGCTTCGTTCAGCGGAATCAGGTTCACTTTGCAGCGGATATTGCCGAGCAGCCGCACGAGGCGCCGCGCGTCGTCCGGCGTGTCGTTGACTCCACTCGAGGAGCACGTACTCGAACGTGATGCGGTTTCGGCGCCTGGCCGGAAACTTGCGGGCGGCGGCGAGGATGTCCTCGAGACCGTACTTGCGATTGACGGGAACGAGCGCATCGCGCTGGTCTTCCGTCGTCGCATGCAGGGAGATGGCGAGGTTCGGCATGAGAGGCTCGGTAGCCAGCCGATCGAGCGCCGGCAGCACTCCGACAGTCGACAGGGTCACGCGCTTCGGCGACACGGCGAGGCCGTGCTCGTCGTTGAGCATCCTCAAGGCCTTCATCGTGTTGTCGTAGTTGTGCAGAGGTTCGCCCATGCCCATGAGCACGATGTTGAACTTCGAGTCGCGCAGGCCGAGCTCGCGCTGCCAGCACGCGAACCTGTCCGGCGATCTCGCCGGCGCTCAGGTTTCGGACCAGGCCCATCTTGCCTGTCAGGCAGAAGCCGCACTTCATCGCGCAGCCCGACTTGCGTCGAAATACAGAACGTCTGGCTCGGCGTGTCTGGAATGAACACCGATTCGATGCGCCGGTTGTCTTCGAGGCCGAGCAGAAACTTCACCGTGCCGTCGGATGAGGTCTCTCGTGCGATGACGGCCGGGCTCGAGATGCGGAAGTGCTCCGCGAGATCGGCTCGAAGCGGACGCGACAAATCTGTCATCTTCTCGAAGTCGGTCGACCCCCTTGGCGTAGATCCACGAGAAGATCTGACGCGCATGAAAACGCGGGTGTCCGCGCGCTTCGAGCCCGGCCTCGAGCTCTGCGAGATCCATCGATCCCAGATCGGGACGGCTGTCTGCCGCTAAACTGTTCCGAACGTTGGGCATCTTGCCTTCTATATCTCGATTGTACTCGTGTTAAGATCTCTCTAGCTCGCTCTCAACCCTTTCATCTCCAACGGGTCCCACGCGCGGGCCCGAGCGATTGCACGGCGTTAGTCATCAAACCCATGATTGTTCGCGACGCACTCGACAACGGGATTCGTCTCGTCACTGAATCGATGAGCCACGTGCGGTCGGTCAGCCTCGGAGTCTGGCTGGCGCGAGGCTCGCGCCATGAGACGGACGAGGAGAGCGGCATCGCTCATTTCGTCGAGCACATGCTGTTCAAGGGCACCGCCACGCGCACGGCCGAAGACATCGCGCAGGCGGTCGATTCGATCGGCGGCCAGCTCGATGCGTTCACAGCCAAGGAGTACGCGAGCTATTACGTGAAGGTGCTCGACGAGCACGTGCCGATCGCGGTCGATATCCTTTCCGACATCGTCCTGCGTCCCGCCTTCCAGGACGTCGACATCGAGCGCGAGAAAAAAGTCATCCTCGAAGAAATCAAGATGGTCGAGGACACTCCCGACGATCTCGTGCACGAGATATTCACGCAGGCATTCTGGGAAGGGCACCCGCTCGGGCGGCCGATCCTCGGAACGAAGGAAAGCGTCGAGGCGATCACCCAGCAGCGGCTGCGCGATCATTTCCGCGGCGCGTATGCTGCCGAGAACGTGATCATTTCCGCCGCCGGCAACCTCGAGCATTCGCAGCTGCGCGCCGCGCTCGAGAAGGCGTTCGGCTCGATGCCGGCTGCGGGCCTCGGGCAGAACGGCGGGCCGCCGCGCGTCATTCCGAAGGTGATCATTCGCAACAAAGAGCTCGAACAGAGCCATCTGTGCCTCGGCACGGCCAGCTATCCGCAGAACCACGACGATCGCTATGCGAGCTACGTGATGAACACGATGTTCGGCGGCTCGATGAGCTCGCGGCTGTTTCAGAACATCCGCGAGAAGCGCGGCCTCGCGTACTCGGTGTTCTCGGGCATCAACGCGTATCGCGACGCGGGGTACCTCACCGTGTATGCCGGCTGCGCGAACGAGGCTGTCGGAGAGGTCGTCGACCTCGTCGTCGAAGAAATGAAAGCGATGAAGCAGGCGCCGGTGCTCGACAGCGAGCTGCGGCGCGCGAAGGATCATCTCAAGGGCAGCGTGATGCTGAGCCTCGAGAACACCTCGAGCCGGATGTCGCATCTGGCCCGCCAGGAGATTTACTTTGACCGGCAGTTCAGCCTCGATGAAACGCTCGAAGGCATCGAACGCGTGACGCCCGCCGACGTGCAGCGCGTGGCAGCCGAGTTGTTCTCGAACGGGTCGCTGTCTGCCACGGTGCTGGGACAGGTGAATGGACTGCAGCTGCCGCGAGAGCGACTCAATCTGAATTAATGATTCCTCGCTACACACACCCCGACATGGGGCGCATCTGGAGCGAAGAGCGGAGATTCGAGACCTGGCTGCAGGTCGAAACTGCGGCTGCCGAGGCGATGGCCGAGGTTGGAATCATTCCGCAGGATGCCGCGCGCGACATCAGAGAGAAGTCGCGGTTCGACGTTGCCCGCATCGCGGCGATCGAGGAAACCACGCAACACGACGTCATTGCCTTTACGACCGCGGTAGCCGAGCACATCGGTCCTTCCGCGCGCTGGTTGCATTTTGGACTGACCTCTTCCGACGTTGTCGACACCGCGCAGGCTATTCAGATGCGCGAGGCGACCGACTTGTTGATCAGCGACGTCGAGGCGCTGCTCGACGCCGTCCGGGCGCGCGCCGAAGAGCATCGTCGCACTCCAATGATCGGTCGCACCCACGGCGTCCACGCCGAACCGATGACGTTCGGGCTGAAGCTGGCGCTGTGGTACGCGGAGTTGCAGCGCGACCTGCAGCGTCTGAAGCGGGCGCGGGTCGTCGTCGCCGTCGGAAAAATCTCGGGTGCCGTCGGGACGTTCGCGCACCTCGATCCCTCCATTGAAGCGGCGATCTGCCGGAAGCTCGGACTGGAGGCCGCGCCGGTGTCTTCCCAGGTCATTCAGCGCGATCGTCACGCCGAGCTGATGACGACGATTGCCATTACGGGGGCATCGCTCGAGAAGTTCGCGCTCGAAGTCCGCGGGCTGCAGAAAACCGAGATCGGCGAGGTGCAGGAGCCGTTCGGCAAGGGCCAGAAGGGCTCGTCGGCGATGCCCCACAAGCGCAATCCCATTGGCTGCGAGCAGATTACCGGCCTTGCGCGTCTGTTGAGGGGCAACGCGCACGCGGCGCTCGAGAACATTGCGCTCTGGCACGAGCGCGACATTTCGCATTCGTCGGTGGAGCGCGTGATTCTCCCGGACAGCTTCATCGCCCTCGACCACATGCTGCGGCGTTTCACGCGCATCGTGAAGGGGCTCGTCGTCAATGTCGATCGCATGAAAGAGAACCTCGAGCTGTCGCGCGGTGTCGTCTTCTCCGGAACGGTGCTGCTCGAGCTCGCGCAGCGAGGAATTTCGCGCGAGCAAGCCTACGAATGGGTGCAGCGCAACGCCCTGCGTTCGTACGACGAAAAGAAGGACTTCAAGCAGCTGCTGCTGGCCGACGCCGACGTAATGGGCGTGCTCGACGAGAAGACAGTCGACGATGCGTTCGATCTGAAGGTGCAGCTCAAGAACGTGGACCAAATTTTCGACCGTGTGTTCAAGATGCCGGTTGCGGCGGGAGTGTCCTGATGCGCGCGCGGGTGTTTGTGACGTTGAAGCCATCGGTGTTCGATCCGCAGGGGAAGACCATCGTCGACGCGCTGCACTCGCTGGGGTACGGCGGCGTCGAGGATGTCAGGCAGGGGAAGTACTTCGAGCTCGAGCTCGCCGCCGATTCGAGCGACAAGGCGCGATCGATGGCATCGGAAGTTGCCGACAAGCTGCTGGCGAACCCGGTTATCGAAAGTTACCGAATTGAGATTGGCTGACAAAATGCGATTCGCGGTCATCGTCTTTCCAGGATCCAACTGCGATCACGACGCGTATCACGCGGCGAAGGAAGTGCTGGGCCAGGAAGCGGAGTTCGTGTGGCATAAGGAGACAGATCTTCGCGGCGCCGATGCCGTCATCCTCCCGGGCGGGTTCTCGCACGGCGATTACCTGCGCACCGGGGCGATCGCGCGATTTTCGCCTGTCATGGATGCCGTTCGGACATTCGCGGCCGACGGCGGTCCGGTTCTCGGCATCTGCAATGGATTCCAGATTCTGCTCGAAGCCGGCTTGTTGCCGGGCGCGATGCTTCGCAATAGCGGGCTGAAGTTTCGCTGCGAGCACGTGCACGTCCGCGTCGAGCAGACCGACACGCCGTTCACGCTGGCGTGCCGTCCACAGCAGGTGCTCCGCATTCCCATCGCGCACGGCGAAGGCAACTACTTCACGACACCGGATCGAGCTTCGAAAGCTGGAGCAGAATCGGCAGATCGTGTTCCGCTATGTCGACGCAGCTGGCGCGGTGACCGATGATGCCAATCCCAACGGGTCGATTCAGGCGATCGCGGGGATCTGTAACGAGCGCCGGAACGTTGTCGGCCTGATGCCGCACCCCGAGCGCGCCTGCGAGTTGTCGCTCGGGAGCGCAGACGGTCTTGTGATGTTCGAGTCGGTGGTGCAGGCGCATGCCGCCGGGACGCTGACGGCAGCGGGGAGCGCATCGGCATGACAGCGCCGCAGAAACACGACAAGGCGACCATCGAGCGCCACGGACTGAACGAGGAAGAATACCAGCGCATCGTGAAATCGCTTGGCCGCGAGCCGAGCCTCACCGAGCTCGGGTATTTTTTCGGTGATGTGGTCGGAGCACTGCAGCTACAAGAGCTCGCGCGTTCATCTCCGCAACCTGCCGACCACCGGTCCCCGCGTGCTCCAGGGGCCTGGCGAAAATGCGGGTGCCGTCGATATCGGCGAAGGGCTCGCAGCAGTCTTCAAGATCGAATCTCACAACCATCCGTCGTTCATCGAGCCGTATCAGGGCGCGGCGACAGGCGTCGGCGGCATCATCCGCGACATCTTCACGATGGGCGCGCGTCCGATTGCGCTGATGAACTCGCTCCGGTTCGGCGAGCTCGACGATCCCCGAGTGCGCCGGAACATGGAAGGCGTGGTGGCCGGTATCGCCGGCTACGGCAACAGCATCGGCATCCCGACTGTCGGCGGCGAGATTGCGTTCGAGGAGTGCTACACCGGCAATCCGCTCGTGAACGTGTTTTGTCTCGGAATCGCCAAGGCCGACGAAATCATCAAGGGTGTTGCGAAAGGCACCGGCAACCCCGTGTACTACGTCGGATCCAAAACGGGCCGCGACGGCATCCACGGCGCGACGATGGCGTCGGCAGAATTCGATGAGAACTCGGCGGAGAAAAGGCCGGCGGTTCAGGTCGGCGATCCGTTCATGGAGAAACTGCTTCTCGAGGCGTGCCTCGAGGTGATGAAGACCGACGCGCTGATCGGTATTCAGGACATGGGCGCGGCCGGGCTCACCTGCTCGACGTGCGAGATGGGATCGCGCGGCGGCGCCGGCATCGACATCGACGTCGCGCACGTGCCGCAGCGCGAGACGGGGATGACGGCGTATGAAATCATGCTCTCGGAATCGCAGGAGCGCATGCTGCTCGTCGTCAAACGCGGCCGCGAGCGCGAAGTCGAAGAGATTTTTGAGAAATGGGATCTGCACGCCGCCCACATCGGCGAAGTCACTGATGACGGGTTGATGCGGGTTCGCGAGCGGGGCACCGTCGTTGCCGAGATTCCCACCGGTGCGTTGACGGACGACGCGCCCGTGTACAAACGCCCGATGGCGACTCCGTCCTATCTCGTGGACGTTCAAAAGCTCTCGCTGCCTGAGCAGCCTTCGGTGTCCGATGTGGATGCTCTGCGTGCACTCCTTGCTTCGCCGGTTATAGCGAGCAAGCGCTGGGTATATCGACAGTACGATCACATGGTGCGCACCAACACGCTGGTGCTGCCTGGCATGGGTGCCGGCGTGGTGCGGGTGAAGGGGACAAATCGTGCCCTTGCCTTGTCGGTTGATGGCAACGGTCGCTACTGTTATCTGGATCCGTACCGAGGCGCGATCCTGGCCGTCGTCGAAGCTGCGCGAAACGTGGCGTGTGCCGGTGCTGAACCGATCGGCGCGACCAACTGCCTGAATTTCGGCAACCCCGAGCGGCCGGAGATCATGTGGCAGTTCGGGCGAGCCGTCGAAGGCATCACCGCGGCGTGCAAAGCGCTCGATATCCCGATTACCGGCGGCAACGTCAGCCTCTACAACGAGACCGACGGGAAAGCGATTTACCCGACGCCGGTTCTTGGCGTCGTAGGCCTCATTGAGGACGCGAGCAAGGTGCTGGGGCGCGGCTTCCAAGGCAGCCGGCGACGCGATTGTGCTGCTCGGCAGCACTCGCCAGGAGCTCGGCGGCAGCGAGTATCTGAAGGTGATGCATCGCGTCATCGCCGGCGTGCCGCCCGATGTCGATTTGAAATCCGAGAAGGCGCTTCAGCAGCTGTTAGTCGAGGGCACGCGTGAAGGGCTCCTGCGATCGGCGCACGATTGCGCCGAAGGAGGTGTGGCCGTCACACTCGCGGAGTGTGCGTTCGGCACCGGCGGTGTGGGATTGACCGTCGATCTGACGCCCGTCGAGGCGTCAGCCGCGTGGACATCGGTCGCGACGCTGTTTTCAGAGTCGGCGTCACGCGTCGTCGTCTCCGTCGCACGCGAGCACGTCGTGGATGTGCTGAAGCGCGCCGGAGCGCTTGGGGTACCGGCGCGGGAGATAGGCACGACCGGAACCGGCCGGATCAACGTCTCAATCAATGGGCAGAGCGTCGATCGACATCGCCGTGAGCGAGGCCGAGAGCATCTGGGACAGCGCTCTGGGGAAATACTTCAAGCAGCGAGCTGCATAGGCCGAGGAAGAATTAGCCGAGGCCAAATGACGACTAAGCAGAAAATCGCTGCAACCAAAGCCGAGCGGCCGCAGGTCCGCGAGGCACAGGTCGTGGGGGTGGGGCCCCACGACAAACTCAAGAGAAGAATGCGGGGTGTTTGGCATCTTCGGTCATCCCGAAGCCGCCAACCTGACCTACCTTGGGCTCTACGCGCTTCAGCATCGCGGCCAGGAGAGCGCAGGAATAGCCGCATCGGACGGCGCGCAGGTGCGCATCTCGAAGTCGATGGGGCACGTCGCCGACGCGTTTTCCGAGAAGACGCTCGAAAAACTGCCGGGGCACTATCGCGATCGGGCACGTGCGCTATTCGACCGCCGGAGACAGCAACGTCGACAACGCGCAGCCGATTTTGATTGAGTGCGTGCACGGGCAGATTGCCATCGCCCACAACGGCAATCTCGTGAACGCCAGCGAGCTCAAAGACGAGCTCGGCCGTCATGGCGCGATCTTCCAGACGAGCACCGATACCGAAGTGATTCTGCACTTGTATGCGCGATCGCGCGCGATGACGACCGACGATGCGATCGTCGAGGCCATTTCGCACGTGCAGGGTGCGTTTTCGCTCGCGCTGATGACGAAGGATCGGCTGATTGCGATCCGCGATCCCCACGGCTTCCGCCCGCTTGGCCCTTGGCCGCCTCGGCGATGCTGTCATTGTGTGTTCAGAGACCTGCGCGCTGGATCTGATCGGCGCGACCTACGTTCGCGATGTCGAGCCGGGCGAGGTGGTGATCGTCAGCGCCGCCGGTGTGAAATCGTTCAAGCCGTTCGCGCCGGCGCCGTCGGCGCAGTGCGTGTTCGAGCACGTGTATTTCGCGCGCCCTGACAGCTACGTCTTCGGCGAAAGCGTGAACGAAGTCCGCACCAACCTGGGACGGCTGCTCGCGCGCGAGAAACCGGTGGAAGCCGACGTCATCGTTCCCGTTCCCGACTCCGGCGTCTGCGCAGCAATCGGATTTGCCGAGGAGTCGGGCATTCCGATGCGCGTCGGGCTGATTCGCAATCATTACGTCGGGCGCACGTTCATCGAGCCACAGCAGTCGATTCGACATTTTGGCGTGCGTATCAAGCTGAACCCCGTGCGCAGCATTCTCGAGGGCAGGCGCGTCGTGCTGGTAGACGACTCTCTCGTGCGCGGCACGACGAGCCGCAAAATCGTCAAAATGGTGAAGGCTGCAGGCGCGAAAGAAGTGCACATGCGCATCAGCTGCCCGCCGACGATTTCTCCGTGTTTCTACGGTGTCGATACTCCGCGCCGATCCGAGTTGATTGCGGCTACTCACACGCTCGAAGAGATTCAGAAGTACATCGGCGCAGATAGCGTGGGTTATCTCAGCCTCGAGGGGATGCTGTCCGCTGTCGGCACGCGGCGTTCGTCCTACTGCACCTCCTGCTACACCGGCCAGTACCCGGTGGCGTTCCCGCGCAACGAAGCAGCCTATCTGCAGCTGGCGCTGA
The DNA here is from genome assembly GCA_963787755.1 of Vicinamibacterales bacterium. Classification (GTDB taxonomy): domain Bacteria; phylum Acidobacteriota; class Vicinamibacteria; order Vicinamibacterales; family JAMQPK01; genus JAMQPK01. Next base: position 25,501 of record CAWBEG010000013.1, on the reverse strand, counting down.
AGCTCGACACCGATGCTGTCAAAACCTAACGTTCTTGTTCTTGCCTTGCACGGCCGCACTCGCCGGCGCTGTAAATGTGTCCGGTCAGGCCGGTGTTCCGCTGGGCACGGCTGGCCCAGGAGCGCGGGCCGCAGACGATGTCCGATGACGCCATCCAGGCGGCGATCGACTCGCTCGGCAACCTCGATTTCCCAATGCGGATGAACGCGTCCCGTGCACTCAGGCGGGCGCCGGCCGCGACTGTCTCGCCCGCGCTGATTCGAGCGGTGCAGAGCCACAAGGATCAGTTCGTGAGGTTTCGCGCGCTCGTGCTGCTCACGGGATTCAACGATGCTCGCACCGCCGAGCTCGTCCGCGAGATCGTCGCCAACCCGAACGATCGGCTGCGGACGGTCGCATACATGTACTACGAGCATCATCCGACGGCGGCCATGCTGCCGGCGCTGCTGAAGGCGCTGGAGCGCGAGGACAGTGAGTTCGTGCGTCCGGCGCTCGTGCGCGCGCTTGCCGCGCAAGGGAGCGATCCGCGCGTGCGTGAGACGCTGCTCGTCGAAGTCGGGCGCGGCCAGGACTTCTTCAGAAGCGGGGTCATCGAGGCGCTCGGCGATTACCGCGCAACCTATGCGGTGGAGCCGCTCATGGCGATCGCGCGCCTGACCGGGCCTCTGCAGACGGATGCGGTCATCGCGCTCGGAAAGCTGAAAGATCAGCGCGCCATGGAAACGCTTGCGGCGCTGCAGCGGAGCGCGCCGCGCGAAAGCCAGCCCACGATCGCGGCGGCGATTTGCCTGCTTGGCATCAACTGCGATGCGCATCGTGCGCGTATTTGATCGAAACGCTCGGATTTGCCGAAAAGAACCCGGGCTATCAGGAGTTGTTGCGCAACACCGTTGCGGCGCTCGTCGCGCTCGCGAATTCCGGCAACGCGCAGGCGCTGACGGCGCTGTTCGAGGTCGGAACATCGGCCGTCGATCCGCCGCGCGCGCCGATGGCACTCGGAGTGGGCACGGTCGCTATCCGGAACACGCCGCTGATGCTCTCGTTCCTCGAGAGCTACAAAAATGCCGACGCCGCCATCAGCCTGATCGGCGAGGGGTTCGACATGCTCGAGGAAGACTACGAAGAGGAGAGCTTCTTCGCGACCGTCCGGCGCGGCTACTGGCAGGCGCGGCAGAGTCGTCGCCGACACGCAGGGTCGGACAGGCGCTCATCGACAAGCTCGAGTTCTGATCTCCTGCTGAATTGTCCATGGAACGCATGACCTACGCGGGTTCGGGCGTCGACTATGGCGCGCTCGATCCGTTCAAACGCCGGGCGCAGCTCGCCGGCCGATCGACGGCCGACGTGATTCGACGACTCGGCGTCTCCGAAGTCGAGATGAGCCGCGGCGAGAGCGCGTATCTCATCGAGACGCCGGAGAGTTATCTCGCGCACGTCGAAGAGGGACTCGGCACGAAGAACCTCGTCGCCGATGCGATGTATCGCCTGGTGCCTGCGCGTTCCTACTACGACCACATCGCGCAGGACACGGTCGCCATGATCGTGAACGACATGGTCACGCTTGGCGCGCTGCCGCTCGCCGTGGCCATGCATCTCGGCGTCGGCTCGTCGGACTGGTTCAAGGACGAACGGCGCACCGGGGACCTTGTCGATGGCTGGCGGAAGGCGTGCCAGCTTGCCCGATGCGCGTGGGGCGGCGGAGAGACGCCGACGCTGAGCGGGGTTGTCGAGGCCGACACGGTCGTCCTGGCCGGCTCAGCGATCGGCATGGTCAAGCCGAAAGGCCGGTTGATTCGCGCGAACGTCCAGCACGGCGATGCCATCGTGCTGTTCGAGAGCTCCGGCATACATGCCAACGGGCTTACGCTCGCGCGCGCAATCGCCGAGCGTGCGCCGAACGGCTACCTCACGCCGCTGCGCGATGGCCGGCCGTACGGCGAGGCGCTGCTCGATCCCACACACATCTATGTCGGTGCGGTCGAAGATTGCCTGAACCGCGGCATCGACATTCACTATGCCGTCAACATCACCGGGCATGGCTGGCGAAAGCTGATGCGCGCGTCCGATCCATTCGCCTATGTCGTCGAGCGCGTCCCGACGCCGCAGCCTGTTTTCGATTTCATCCAGTCGATCGGCGGCGTCGATGATGCCGAGGCGTACGGCAACTTCAACATGGGCGCCGGATTCGCGATGTATGTGCCCGAGAAGCGACGTTGCCGGCAGTGCTGGACGTCGCGAAGGCGTTTCCGTTCGGCGCGCTCCATGCCGGGCATGTGGAAAAAAGCGCCACCAAGCGCGTCGTCATCGCGCCCAAGGGCCTCGAGTACTCGGCCGACACGCTAGGCGTCAGGTAAAAGGGGTCAGGGCTTTCAGGCATGTCCGGGGTCTGACCGCCTGCGGTACGTCGATCCGAGCGGGCTCAGACGCCTCTGTCAGCGATCTCCGTAGTGATATTGCTGCGTTCAATCGCTCGAACATTCAGCTCTCCAGCTCCAATCCGTTGACAATGTCGACCAATCTTGGTACAGGCGACGGCCATGATCGAGCAAGTCGGTCCGTGTGATGCGTCGCCAGAGGCTGGACCATCGCCAATCTTCGCGCTCGCCGACCAAGTCTGGCTCGGAGCGGATTCGTTCGACGTATCGGCAGGCGTCGAAGAAATGTCGTCATTTCGATGGGAATGCTTTGAATCGCGCCTGGTAAACCGCTCCAGTGCCGACAGTTCCGTGAGCATTCGTTCCATCGTTGCGCATGAGTTGCCGTAAGCCACTTGCATGAAACTGCGACACATCGCCGTCGTGCCGTGGCCATAGCAGTAAATGCCAATGGTTGGGCATCATGCAGTACGCAAGAATTCGCATGCGGTAACGTGCGCGCGACTCGAGCAGAAGTTCGCTCGAAGGCTGCAGGTAGTCGCTGCGTTCTCGAAGAGCAGCCGAGCGTTTGGCGGCGCGATTCATCACGTGATAGACATGATTCTCCAGTGTGATCGCGGCTGTCGCGGCATAGCTGCATCGAGCGCAATAACAACGAGGCAAGTACCGTATGCCGACTGAACGGGAACAGAGCCCAGCTCTGACTGCTCTTCCTCGCAGCGCATCGGTGTCCTGATCTCAGGGCGCGGCAGCAATCTGCAGGCGATCATTGACGCCATTGTCGTGGAAGCGACTGAACGCCGAGTTGGCAGTGGTCATTTCAAACAACGCCTGACGCCGCTGGGCTCGAGCGAGCAAAGCAGGCCGGTATCGACACGCTTGTTCTCGATCATCGCGACAAGGCGAGATTTCCACGCGTGAGGATTACGATCGAGAGCTTGTTCGCGTGCTGAAAGCGCGCGGCGTCCGTCTCGTTTGCCTCGCTGGATTTATGCGGCTGCTCACGCAAGGTTTTCTCGATGCTTTCCCGAACGCCATCGTCAATATCCATCCATCGCTCCTGCCAGCATTTCCCGGGACGAACGCTCAGTATCAGGCGTGGGAACACGGCGTGAAATGGACAGGTGCGACGGTGCATCTCGTGACGACGGAGCTCGATGGCGGCCCGATCGTGCTGCAGGAACCTGTGCCGGTGAAGGATGGCGACGATGTCGATACGCTTGCGGCACGAATTCTCGAGCGGGAGCATCATCTCTATCCGCTGGCGATCCAGCTGCTGCTGAATGGCGGTTGGCGTATCGAAGGCGGCGGTTATCGCGCGACGTGAAAAGGGTCGAGCTTTTCGATCGACAAAAGGCTCCGAGCGCCTTTTCACGACGCTCGTGTTCTTAGCGTGATCACCGACACATCGGGCGGGCAGTTCAGTCGGTAGGGCACATACACCGTGCCGACGCCGCGGCTGACGAAGATCGACGTGTTCTCGCGCCGGCCGGCGCCGGCGACGACCGGAAATTTCCTCGCGGCGACGGCGCCGAGTCCCGGCAGCACAACCTGGCCGCCGTGTGTGTGGCCCGACAGCACGAGCGGCACGTCCAGCGCCGCCGCTTCGTCGAGGCGGCGCGGATCGTGCGCGAGCAGGATCACCGTCGACTTCGGCGCCGCGAATCAACCTGGCGATATCGCGCGCGCGCCGCGTCCAGAAGCGCACGCCGACAAGTTCCAGCTGTCTCGCCGCGAATCCGCACCGTCGTGCGCGCATCGCGCAATACCTCATAGCCGTGCGAGATGAGCGCGGCCGGCATGTCGCGGTCGTCGTCGTGATTGCCGACGACCGCGTAGACGCCGAAAGGCGCGGCCAGTCCCGCGAGCGCTTCCGAGCACGGCACGACGTACGATCGATCGCCCCACGTGACGTAGTCGCCGCCGAGCACGATCAGATCCGGGCGCTCCGCCATCATCAGCGACGCGGCGCGCACTGACGTCCCGCGCCGGCACCATCTCGCTGTGATGGAGATCGGTAATGAGGCCGATGCGCAGGCCGTCGAGCGCGGGGTTGAGACCTGAAACCGGGATGGCCGTGCGGACGACCTGGATGTCGTGACGGGAGTAGGCGAGCCCGTATGCGGCACCGCCGACGACGGTGCCCACTCCGCCCGCCATCAGGGTATTCAGTGCCGCGCGCCGGCTGACCAACACGGCATTATGATAATGGACTCAATGAGCGATCTGTTCTCCGAACTTCAGTGGCGCGGCCTCGTCTACGACTCGACGCAGGGCGCGAAAGATCTGCTCGCGCGCGAGAAGGTCACCGCGTATTCGGGATTCGATCCCACGGCGTCGAGCCTGCATGTCGGCCATCTGATGCAGATCATGGGGCTCGCACGGCTGCAGCGCGCCGGCCACTCACCGATCGCGCTGGTCGGCGGCGGCACCGGCCTGATCGGCGATCCCAGCGGCAAAACCGTCGAGCGCACACTGCTGAGCAAGGAGGATGTCGAGGCGAACGTTCGCGGCATCCGGTCGCAGCTCGAGCGCTTTCTCGACTTCAACGCGCCGGCCAATCCCGCTCGGCTCGTCGACAACGGCGAGTGGCTGAACTCGATGAGCGCGATGGAGTTCCTGCGCGACGTCGGCAAGTACTTCACCGTGAACTACCTGCTCGCGAAGGAATCGGTCAAGCGGCGCCTCGAAAGCGAAGAGGGCATTTCGTACACCGAATTCAGCTATTCGCTGCTGCAGGCGTACGACTTTCTCGTGCTGCACGATCGCTTCAACTGCCGGCTGCAAATGGGCGGCAGCGATCAGTGGGGCAACATCGTCGCCGGCGCCGATCTCATTCGCAAGCTGCGGGCGTACGCAGGCGCACGGCGTGGTGACGCCGCTGCTCATGACATCGAGCGGGACGAAATTCGGCAAGACCGAAACGGGATCGGTCTGGCTCGACCCCGAGCGCACGTCGCCGTTCCGGTTCTATCAGTTCTGGTTCAACTCCGAGGATCGGGATGTTGTCAGCGTACCTGAAGTTCTTCACGTTCAAGTCGCAGGACGAAATTGCCGAGCTCGAGACGCGAGACGCAGGAGCATCCCGAGCGCCGCGCCGCGCAGCGCGAGCTCGCGCGCGACGTG
>CAWBEG010000013.1:0-15000 GCA_963787755.1 Vicinamibacterales bacterium | reverse complement strand
TTGGACGTGTGGGTTTAAGCCTGTAGGGGGACTCGCCCGGCAAATCCGGTGAGTCATATTCCCTGAGGGGCTATAGCGAGAGCCGCAAGGCCCGCAAAGTCGCAGACGCCACGCTGCCGAGAAAATCCTCTAAGGAGTCTTTCGGGTACCCGTACCGCAAACCGACACAGGTAGGCGAGGAGAAAATCCTCAGGCGCAAGTGAGAACCCTCGTTTAGGAACTCGGCAAACTAGCCCCGTAACTTCGGAATAAGGGGTGCTCTATTACCGTCAGCGGCCTCGCGCCGCGAAGCGGGAAAGAGTTGCAGTGAAGAGGCCCAAGCAACTGTTTACTAAAAACACAGGACTCTGCGAAGTCGAACACGACGTATAGGGTCTGACGCCTGCCCGGTGCCGGAAGGTTAAAGGGAGAGGTTAGCCGCAAGGCGACGCTTCGAGCTGAAGCCCCGGTAAACGGCGGCCGTAACTATAACGGTCCTAAGGTAGCGAAATTCCTTGTCGGGTAAGTTCCGACCTGCACGAATGGCGTAATGATTTGGGCGCTGTCTCAACGAGGGGCACTGCGAATTTGTGGTACCGGTGAAGACGCCGGTTGCCCGTGATTAGACGAAAAGACCCCGTGCACCTTTACTACATCCTAGTAGTGAATGCTGGCGCAATATGCGCAGGATAGGTGGGAGGCTTTGAACCCGGGATTTCGGGCTTGGGGGAGCCAACGGTGAGATACCACCCTTATTGTTCCGGCGTTCTAACTTAGACCTGTCATCCAGGTCGAGGACACTGCTAGGTGGGTAGTTTGACTGGGGCGGTCGCCTCCTAAAGAGTAACGGAGGCGCGCGAAGGTTCGCTCAGGCTGTTTGGAAACCAGCCATAGAGTGCAAAAGCATAAGCGAGCTTGACTGCGAGTCCTACAAGACGAGCAGGTGGGAAACCAGGCTTTAGTGATCCGGTGGTTCCGCGTGGAAGGGCCATCGCTCAACGGATAAAAGGTACGCCGGGGATAACAGGCTGATCCTAGCCAAGAGTTCACATCGACGCTAGGGTTTGGCACCTCGATGTCGGCTCATCACATCCTGGAGCTGTAGCAGGTTCCAAGGGTTCGGCTGTTCGCCGATTAAAGTGGTACGTGAGCTGGGTTTAGAACGTCGCGAGACAGTTCGGTCTCTATCTATCATGGGCGCAGGAGATTTGAGTGGGGCTGACCTTAGTACGAGAGGACCGGGTTGGACGGACCTCTAGTGTATCGGTTGTCACGCCAGTGGCAGCGCCGAGTAGCTACGTCCGGAAGGGAGAAACGCTGAATGCATCTAAGCGTGAAACCCTCCACAAGATGAGATCTCCCGAGCCATAAGGCTCCTAAAGACTCCTGGAAGATGACCAGGTTGATAGGCCAGGTGTGTAAGAGCAGTGATGCTTTTAGCTGACTGGTACTAATAAGTCGTGAGGCTTGACCATATTTTCTTCTCGCTACCGCTCGCGTGCAATGTGGATTCGGAAAAAAGCGACCGTGTGCAGAATATTGAGTTGTTGAAGATCAGCATCTGATCTTTGCAAAGTTGTGCGATTCGGATGGCAGCTCCGAGCCGTGCTGCAGCCTGAGCTTGAAGGCCGCGTGAAGATCGAGTTCCCGGTGATCTTTGGAGCAGAGCCACACCCGTTCCCATTCCGAACACGGAAGTTAAGCCTTCGCCGCGCTCCGCGCGGCAACGAGTTCCCGGTGGTCATAGGAGCAGGGCCACACCCGTTCCCATTCCGAACACGGAAGTTAAGCCTGCTACCGTCGATGGTACTGTGTGGGAAACTGCATGGGAGAGTAGATCGCTGCCGGGAGTATTCCAAAAACAAGAACGCCCGCTGTTGAGAAATCGCAGCGGGCGTTGTTGTTTTAGAGGGCTGAGAGCTGAGAGCTGAGAGCTGAGTTTGACGTGGACCTGTTCGATGTGTTGAACTCGCGGTCTACCAAGGAGCATCCGATGAGACTGAGTGCCTTGAGCATCGGCGCAGCGCTGGTTGTCGCCGCCGGCGTGGCGATCACATCCGCACAAACGCCGCAGACGGTGGACGATCTCGTGTCAGCCGCCAAGGTTGCCGCCGGCACTGACTGGACGGGGACCTTCACACGCCTGTGCATTCCGCCGCCCCCTGCATCAGGCGCCGGCCGGGGCCGCGGCGCGGGAGCGGGCGGCACGGCGCCGGCGACCCCGCCGCGTGAACGCTGGCACGCGGAGCCGGCGAAGGTTGCGGACAATCTGTACTTCCTGGGCACAAAAGTTCACCACTCCTGGGCTCTCGCCGGCAGCGACGGGATCATCCTGATCGAAGCGCTCTATCACTACGCGGTCGCCGATGAAGTGACCGGAGGCTTCAAGAAGCTGGGCCTGGACATCAACAAGGTGAAGTACGCGGTGATGTCCCACGCGCACGGCGACCACGATGGCGGAGCGGCGTATCTGCAGGACTCCATTCCCGGCATGCGCCTGGTCTACGGCGCGGCCGATTGGGACGCGATCGACAAGCTGACGGATCGGCCCGGCGGCAAGCCGAAGCGCGACATGGTCGGCAACGACGGCTCGAAGATATCGGTCGGCGACGCGTCGATCCAGATCGTGACCATGCCGGGCCATACGCCTGGGACGCTCTCGTACCTGTTCGAAATAAAAGACAACGGCAAGCCGCTCCGCGTTGCGTACGTCGGCGGAACGGCCATCCCGTTCAATGGCGCGCCAGCCTACTACGATCAGTACATCGCGTCGGCGCAGAAATTTGCAAAGGCCGCCACCGATTACGGCGCCACGATGCTGCTGTCGAACCACACTGAATTCGACAACGGGTACTACAAGGCACACACCGCCGCCAGTCGGAAGGCGGGTGAATCCAATCCGTTTGACGTCGGCAAGGACGGCGTTGCCCGCTATTTCACTGTCGTTCAAAATTGCGCGACGGCCGCCAAAATGCGAGCTGCTACATCTCGGTAGTGTCCGGCTTCAGCCGGACTTTTCATCTACCGATCTGGCAATCTGCCGATCGGCATGGCTGAAAGCTTCCCTGCGATGACACGCACGTCCGTCGCCTGCTCGGGTGTGAAAAGGGGAAGCCCGTCCCGCGCATTCTGAAAGTCACGGCGAGTCCAGTCCTTGCGCATCAGGCCATCCGTTGTGTGCACGTGTGACGGCAGCAGGAGATGGCCAAGCTCGTGCGCGACGGCCACACCGAGCACGGCCGCCATATCCGTTCCGCGGGTATGTGAGAGCTGCTCCACCCGGTCGCTCAGGACGTAGGCGATACGGCCGCCCTGACCGCCGCTGGAGGGCGCGTAGCCCATCGCTTCTGCCACCTGGTGCATGCGCCGACCTCCGTCGGCCGAGAGCAGGACGATCGTCAGGTGCGGCGCCCGCGCCACAAAGATCAACTGAACACCTGCGGCAGAAAACACCTTCACCGCCGCGGCCCGCGCCAGTCCGATGACGCTCTCGCTGATGCCCGCATCATTGCGAAGTCTCACGGTGATGCTGATCGTCTCGCGCTCCTGAGCCACCCCCAGTGTTGCCAGCGCGAGCACGACCGCGAATGTTTCGCCAATCCACCGCTTCCACATCGGCCACCTCCGCCATTGCGTGGTGGTCCCATTGGAGCGGTCCGACCGTTGTCAGGTCGTCAGGAAGGGATTAGGATTCGCTCAGTTTTCCATGCCGCTGGTCTTTGGGCCATGGACGCTCGACGCCGAACGCCGGCAGCTGCTTCGAGAGGGCGTGGACGTGCGCCTGTCACCCAAGGCATTCGATCTCCTCACGTTGCTCGCCACGCACGACAAAGCCTTCTCAAAGGGAGAGCTGCACGAACACCTCTGGCCGAACACGTTCGTGTCGGATGGCAGCCTCACCATTCTGATTGCTGAGATTCGCGAGGTCCTCGGCGATGACGCGCAGCGGCCGCAATACATTCGCACCGTGCAGCGTTTCGGGTACGCCTTCTGTGCGAAGGTGACGGCACAGCGCCCGCCGGGGACAGACGGTCCCGAGGTCAGTCACGGCTGGCTGGTCTGGGGAGAACAGTGCGTGCCACTCGTCGATGCCGAGACGGTTCTGGGGCGCGCACCTGATGCGGGCGTCCGGTTCGATCTGCCGGGCGTCTCTCGCCGCCACGCACGACTCCTGGTGGTTGGCGATCAGGTCACGCTCGAAGACATGGGAAGCAAGAACGGCACCTATCGGGGAACTGAGAAGATCAGTGGTGCTGTCGCACTCATGGACGGCGATGAGATCCGCATCGGGCCCGTGCGGATCACGTTCAGGATCGTCTCTCCGGAGAGCTCGACGTTACTGCTGTAACGCGTGCGGCAGTTACTTCGTCCTCATTTGCACACCGAGACTGGCAAGCGCAAGAAGGCGCTGACGCTGGTCGGCGTTGAGCGTGTAGGCGGTTGGCAGATCGCGCAGAACGTCGTGCGCGCCATAGCGCGCGCGCATCAGCCCCGACTGTTCGTGTGCCAGGCTGTTCAGCAGCACATGCCCAAGCTCGTGAGCCAGGCTTCGACCGAGAAGCTTCACCAGCAACTGATCGGTCAGGCCAGGTGGCCGTTTACCAGACCTGGCGGGGCTGAAGGCGTCGATCAACATGCGCGCACGGCCCATCCGCACGAACACCAGCTGCCGGGCGCGTCCCGCGACGAACGTGACCCACGCAATCGCGGTTTCGCCGCCCCCGTCTTCCCGCGTGGCTTCACGGTCCGACTTGACGAGAATCGGCCGGTCGCAAGAGGTGTCAGCCACTCTCTCGCCGACAAGAACGCCAAGTGGCTCCCACACGCGCTTTACTTCAGAAAGGATTGCGCCTTTCAGAGGTGCATCGATCGCCAGCCCCTCTGAAAACGTGAGACAAACCGTGATGACAGGTTTCGACTCGGGCTGTTGAGCCAGCCCGGTCATCCCGATCGCGAGAGTGATTGCCGCCGTCCATCCCGCCCTTCGCTTCATGGCCACCTCCGCATTGCGTGAGGGGTCCATTGAAGCGGCCGGGGCGTTGCCAGGTCGTCAGGAAGGGATTAGGATTCTCTTAGTTTTCTCTCGCCATGCTGGAGGGCAGACCATGCTCGAAACTCTCCGCGTTCTGTTGGCGGTCGCAGCGATTGTGTTGATCGGTCCCTACGTCGCCGAAGCTCAACGTGGCGGTCAGCCTCAGCCTCAGCTTCCGGACGGAGCGGGCAGGGATGTCGTTCAGGCACGCTGTGTCGCGTGCCATGGTCTCAACCAGATTACGGGTGCCGCCGGTTACGACCAGGAAGGATGGAAGTACGTCATCGAGTCGATGATGGCGCTGCCTGCCGGCGAAATGGCGGCCGCTTCGCAATACCTCGCCGCACATTTTCCAGAGAAACCAGGCCGGCGTCCGACTCTCATCGCAGGTCCTGTCTCCGTCACGTTCAAAGAGTGGATGGTGCCGACGCTCGGACAGCGGTCACGCGATCCGCTGCAGCTGGCCGACGGCACGATCTGGTGGACCGGGCAGTACGCCAGCCTCATTGGGCGCCTCAATCCGAAGACCGGCGAGATGAAGGAATTCGAGCTCCCACCAGAAGTGCGGCCGCACAGCATTGCTGCCGATCGCGCGGGCACAATCTGGTATATGGGGAACGGCAACGGCACGGTCGGCAAGCTCAATCCGGCGACCGGCGCGATTACCGTTTACAAAATGCCCGATCCCGCCGCGCGCGATCCGCACACGCCGATCTTCGATCAGAAGGGCCGTCTGTGGTTCACGCTCCAGGGCTCGAACATGGTGGGCCGCCTGATTCCCGAGACCGGCGAGATCAAGTTGATCACGTTGCCGACAGCCGATGCGAGGCCGTACGGAATAAAGGTGAGTTCGCAAGGCGTGCCATGGCTCTGCTACAACGGCAGCAACAAGCTGGCCAGCATCAATCCGGAGACGATGGAGGTGCGGGAGTATCCGGTGCCCACACCGGCGTCCAGGATTCGACGGCTCGCGCTCTCGAGCGACGACACGGTCTGGTACGTCGATTTCGCGCTTGGATTACTCGGCCGCTTGAACCCGACGACGGGAGAGGTGAAGACGTGGCCGTCCCCAAGCGGTCCGCGCTCTCAACCTTACGCCATTGCCGTGGTGAACGACGTCGTCTGGTACAACGAATCGAACCAGCGACCCGACGCGCTGGTCCGATTCGATCCGAAAACAGAAAAATTCCAGAGCTGGGCCATTCCGTCGAAGAGTCGGCCTTATCAGGCACATGACGGTGTCGCCTGATGGAAACCTGGTCTTCCATCAGAGCAGCATCAACCGGATCGGCCTTGTGATGATAGGAGGAGCAAACTGATTTTCCACTTCCCACTTTTTACTTTTCACTTTTTACTTACAGCGTAAGTCTTACTGAACCCGTTCCGCGCGTTCGTGACGGTGAACGTGCCATCCTGCTGCGCAGTCACCTTGATCCAATACGCCGGCGTGTGAGGAGGAGGCTGGTTGCCGCGACCGCCGCCACGACCGCCACCTGCTCCCGTGTCCGGCCGCTGCCCCGGCTCCGCGCGGCGCCGGGGGCGGCGCCGTCAGAATATTTGCCACCGTCGCGTTGTCTTCGATGTTTGCGATGAAGACGCCCGGCGCGTTGTGCTCGACCATCACGTTGTGCGACCAGTGGAGCTGCCACAGGTCTTCGAGACCCGGCGACGACTCGAGCGCCTGGAACGTCTCGAGCGAACCGCCCTTGCGCGTCCCGTTGTTCATGATGGCCACGCGCGGCTGCAGGCCGTGCACGATCGCGGGCGCATTTGACTGGTTGATCCCGTGATGCGTCGTCAGGTACAGGTCCACCGTTCCTATGCGGTTCGCTGGACACATCAACTGTCCCTCGTGATTCCATGTGAGATCGCCAAGATCGATGGTCCGGAATCGGCCGAACCCCAGCACGAAACCGACCGAGAACGCGTTGTCCGGATCGAACACTTTGCTGAGGTCCTTTTCGGTGAATCCGGCACATGCGGGGTTGGGACGTCCGGCACCCGGTAGATTGCTCTTGAGTACCTGCCCCGCCGAAGAGACGACGGTGATGTCGAGCCCGGGTACGGCAAGTTTGTCACCCGGCTTCACCACGGTTCGAATCGCACCCGCGTGAATCTGCGCGTACTGCTCCATGAACGCTTGTCCGCCGGCGCGATCGCCCTCAGCTGCCGGGCCGTGATCGTAGAACCGCTTGATTGGGACGCGCTTGGCGAACTCGGCGAGCCCGCCGACGTGGTCGCCGTGATAGTGGGTCAACACCAGATGATCGATCTGTTTGACGCCCGCATCTTCGAGCGCCAGCATCATCCGGTCGGTATCGCGGCCGCCGGGATTGCCGACGTCGACGAGCAGCGACTCACCTGACGGAGCTACGAAGAGAGTTGCCTGGCCGCCTTCCGTGTCGATGTAATAAATCTGGAGCGTCTTGGCGGGCGGCGACTGCGCCGCACCCGACTGCACAATGACACAGGACGCGAGCAAGAGTGCGAGGAACGCGCGCATGGTCACTCCTCTAATCAGTCTGGCAATCCAAATGCGATGATCGCCGAGCCCGCGGCGACCGCGACGTACTGCTGTTTGTCGAAGACATACGTCATCGGCGACGCCTTCCAGTTATGGTTCGTCTGAAAGCTCCAGAGCGGCTTGCCGGAGGATGCGTCGACCGCCATGAACGAACCGCTGTCTTCTCCGAAGATCACGATGCCGCCCGCTGTGCTGAGCACGCCGCCCCATGACGTGACGGGGCCCGGCTGCGGGAGCTCCCACGCGATCTTTCCTGTCTGAATGTCAATCGCGCGCAGCACGCGGTGCGCGGGCTCGTCGGGGGCCTGCATGAACGAGCCTCCCATGTACCCGCGTCCGGCGGCCCATTCCATTGGAATCTTCGTGAAGATGCCGCACTTGTCGTTGGTCTGCACGTAGTAGAGACCAGTGGCCGGATTGAACGACGTCGAGTACCAGTTGGATGCTCCTTCGAGCGACGGACACACCCGCCGGCCGTCGAGCGACGGCTCCATGTTGGGCACGCGAATCGGCCGCCCTTCGGGCGTGAGGCCGCTCGCCCAGGTGACGTTCTTGACGTACTTGGTCCCGAAGAGGAACTTGCCGTCTGTGCGATCGAGCACGTAGAAAAATCCGTTGCGGTTGGCCTGGACGAGAAGCTTTCGCGGCTTCCCCTGCCAGTTCGCATCAATCAGTGCCGGCGTCTCCTGCGCGTCGTAGTCCCACACGTCGTGCGGCGTGAACTGGAAATGCCATTTGAGCTTTCCGGTCTTCGCATCCAGCGCGAGGATTGAGTCGGAGTAGAGGTTGTCGCCCTGGCGATCGTCTCCATACAAATCCGGCGTGGGATTGCCGGTGGGCCAATAGATGGTGTCGAGCTCGGCGTCGTACGTGCCCGTCAGCCAGGTCGTGGCTCCCGGATGCGCAATGCCGCCGCCCTGCCACGTCTCCGATCCGGGCTCCCCTTGCGCAGGCACGGTCCAGAATCGCCACACCTCTTTTCCCGTCGCCTGATCGAACGCGGCCAGGAACCCGCGCACGCCTTCATCACCGCCGGCAGATCCTGAGATGACGAGGTTTCCAACCACGAGCGGAGCGCCGGTGGCGTTGTAGTTCTGGCGCCAGTCCGCCATCTCGGTTTCCCACAACAGCGATCCGGTGGATTTGTTGAGCGCGATGATGTGCGCGTGGTCGGTCACCATGAACACGCGATCGCCCGCGACCGCCACGCCGCGATTGACGCCCCCGCCGCGTTGCCGATAAGCCCTTTCGTCCGCGGACGCGAGTAGTGCCAGATCTCACGGCCCGATCCCGCATCCAGCGCGTAGCACTGATTCGCGCTGGTGACGTACATCACGCCGTCCACGACGACGGGCGTCACCTGCAGCGGGGGCGTGTTGGGCAGGTTGAACATCCACTTCGGCACCAGGCGGCCGACGTTGCTCCTGTTGATCTGGGTGAGCTGGCTGTAGCGGCTTCCTGTCGTCTGCCCGTTATAGCTGGGCCAGTCGGTCTGGGAGCTCACCGGCCGATAGCGATCGCCGCTCTTCCGAAGCAGGTGAATCTTGCGGTCGTCCCCGAGCAGCTGGAGGTCGACGGTGCCTTGATTGAGGACGAGGCCTTCGAGCGAACCGCCGGTCGCGAGAGCGATTTTCGTGCGAACGGGCCCAGACCCCTCTTGCGGACGGAGCGTGCGCATGAAGCCGATGACGTCGCGCACCTCGGTGTCGGAGAGCCCGGGCGATGCCGGCATGCCGGCCGTCGGCAGTCCCTGCCGGATGACGGTCGTCAGCTCCTCATCGGTCCGTGCGGGGACGCGCGATACGATCGACGGCCCGAGCTCGCCGCCTCCGCCGTTGCTGCCGTGACATCCGGCGCAGCGGGTGGCGAAAACCGTACGGCCCGGATCCGGAGTCTGCGCAGCGGCAGACGTGGCGAATATCGCGCAAAGCAACGCCAGCAGTAGAGGCATGGCGATGAGGCTAACACAACTCCATGCCACGCTATTCACCGCTCGAGAAGTGCATCCAGTGAAACCTGGTATCAGTGGTAGGATCGCGCGCATTCCGAGAGGAGGCACTGTGAACACCGATCGAAGAACGTTCGCGAAATCCTTGACCGCCGCCGCGATTGGAAGCGCTTTCCGTCCCTGGAACGATCCGGTGTGGGCCCAGGCGGCGCAGGCGAAAACACCGCCTGCCCTGGCGAAGGCCGCAGCCACCCTTCCGAAGGCCATCGTCACGAAGATCCGTGTGTTGACGCCCACGACAGGGTCGAACCGAGGCAGCATTACGGCCTCCTTCAACCAGAGCAACATGATCATCCTGGTCGAGACCGATGCCGGCATTACGGGTGTTGGCGAAGGTGGGTCGCCCGATCTGGTTGCGGCCCTCGCTCCGAGTGTGATCGGCAGGAACGCGTTCGACACCGAGTTGATCTGGCAGCACATGTACATGGATCCGTTCTATTCGCCCGGCCGTGAAAAGATTCACGCGCTGGGCGGGATCGACATGGCGCTGTGGGACATCAAAGGCAAGGCGCTGAACGTGCCGCTCTACATGTTGTGCGGCGGCAAGGTGCGTGAACACGTTCAGTTGTACGCCACGCCCGGGCTCCCGCGCGATGTGCAGTCCGGCCCGACTCTCAAGGAGCGAGCGGCGGCGACGATGGCGTCGGGCTACTACGCGTACCGCGTCGATGGATCCATCCAGCCGAACCCGGGATTCGACGGCGTTGTTCGGGGAGGAGGTCCCCCGGCGGAGGCAGGCGCGGGCCGCGGCGGTGGCGCTGCAGCTCCTGCCGGCGGCCGGCCGCGGTGGTGGTGGCCGCGGCGGACAGACATTCGACTCCCGCGCGCGCATCCTGTCGATCGCGAAGGCCGCCGAACAGATTCGTGAGGGCGTCGGACCCGAAGGCAACTGGTGCATCGACATTCACCAGAAGTTCGACTTCCAGGAAGCCGTCGAGATTTGCCGTCTGATCGAGCCGTTCCGGCCGTACTTCGTCGAGGATCCGTCTACGAGAAGAGCAGTTCCGGACGCAGATCCCGAAGCTTCGACTGCTGACGAGCGTGCCGCTCGCGCCAGGGGAGCAGTGGGGTCAGCGGTGGGAATTCAATACGCTCGTCGAAGATCGCGACATCGATTTCGCGCGCGCGACGCTGCCGAACGTCGGCGGTGTGACGGAGATGCTCAAGATCATGGCTATGTGCGACACGCACAAAGTCGGCATCGTGCCGCACTTTACGGGTCCAGTGGGCACCGCCGGTCACATTCACATGATGACCGCGTTCCCGGGGCAGGTCGTCATGGAATACAACTACGGGACGACAATGCCCGCGTACATCACGGAGTTCGTGGAATTCCGCGAAGGGAAGTGCTGGCCGAACGATCGACCAGGACTCGGAATCTCTCTCGAACATGGCGCAGCTCACGCCGGTGGCGGAACACACGACGTCAGCGAACGGCAACACCTACCGGCGGCGCGACGGTTCGCCGTCGCACTGGTAGGACTCGCGACTTGGTCAAGGTCGGGTAGCCGGTGACGCCGAGAAAACCGGGATTTCAGGGTGAATTCCTGTTTTTCCCGGCGCCTCGACGCCTCGGCGTTGAGGATAGCGCTAGAAGTTGAACTTCGTCACGAACGTCACGAACCGCATGTACGTGCCGTTGTTGGCCGTAATCATACCGAACTGTGTCGAGGTCGGGTTCAGGTTCGGGGTGTCGTACGTCTCGTTGTTGAAGACGTTGAGCGCGTCCACGCGGAATTGCAACGTCTTGTTGCCAGGCAACCGCACCGTCCGTCCGATGTTCATGTTCAGATGCCGAAGGCCCGGCGCGCGCACGCCGTCGATCCGGAACGGGAACGCGCGCTTCTGGAATGCTGCCGGAACCTTGCGCGGGATCCTTCTCGAAGCCGGCGTCGGTGTTGAACCATCGCTCGATCGTCGGATTGTCGAGCTTGATGTCGTCGAGGTCTCCGTAGAAGAAGATGTTGCCTGGCCACTCGAGCAGCGCGCCCGGCTGCCACTCGTAAGTCCCGCCGACCTGCCAGTCGCTGAGAATCGCGGCAAACACGCCGCCGTCATTCAGGAAGGGCTTCGTGCTGCCGAACGGGAGCTCTGCGATGAAGTCGGCTGTGATGCGGTGCGGCCGTGAGTCCTGACTCGTCTGCCAGATCGTCGGCTCGCGATCGTACTCCTCGACCGTCCTGTTCTCCCTGAATTTCGTGGCGGTATAGAAGAAGTTCGTGGTAAAGCCGTTCGCGAACCGGCGGTTGAAGCTGATCTCGAGCGAGTGTGCGTTGTTCTCTCCCAGTGGAAGGGTCAGGTAATCGAGACCATCGCCGCTCGACATGTGCGGGTACGGGCGCAGCAGACGATGCCGCTGAATCGTGGGGCTGGTGAAGAACGAGTTCCCCGCTATCTGGTTGTAGAGCGCCGGATTCGACGTCCTGAGTGCGTCGAAGTTGCTGATCAAGAACGGGTTCGTCACGTTCGCGTTCAGCAGGTTCTGCTGGGTGACGTCGCGCACGTTGCTGCCGTTCCACCACTCTTCCGGCAAGTAATCCTGTCGGATCGTGCGATCGAGATTATCGCCCCGGCTGCCGTTGTAGGCGATCTCGACGGCCATGTTGCGGCTGATCTCGCGCTGCACGCTCGCGCGCCATCGCTGCACGCGCGGATGGACGCGACTGGGATTCTGGGCCTGGAAGCGGGTGCCGAGCGCCGCGTTAACGCCGAGCGAGTTGCCGAGCGGCGCGTCGAAGCGCGTCCCGCTGGCCCGCATCGGAAACGGATCCGACATCGGCGAGATGCCTCTCTTCGGATCGCCGAGGAGCCAGTTCTGTCCGAAATCCACGCTCGCCACGTTGGCCGTCGTCGCGCTGTATCCGAGCTGGTTAGGCGTGAAGTTCGTGGCACTCAGCACGTCGTAGTACATGCCGTACCCGCCCTTAAACACGGTCCGCTCGTTGATCGACCAGGACCCGGACACGCGCGGCATCCACATCGATTGTCCGCCCCAGCTCAGGCCCGTCTGGCCCGGATCGCCGGCGTAGACAGTTCCGCCCCGGACGTCGAAGGCGCTCGCTGGAAGTTGTGGAATCGGATTCCTGGCATACGCCGCCTCGGCCAGTTGAGAGATCGCGACGTCCACGTTCGGGTCGAAGCCGGTGAGCATCTGGTCGCTCGTCTCCGTCAGGCCGGTCTCGTATTCATGCCGGAACCCGAAATTCAGCGTGACGCTTTCCGACACACGCCACGTGTCCTGGAAGAAGCTGCCAACCCAGTGGTTCGATATGAGAGAGCTCGCTGTCATCTCGGCCTCGACGCGCGTGGGAATGCCGAGCATGAACGCCGCCCAGCCCAGGCCGAGATTCGCAGCAGGCGATTCGGTGGTGTCGTCGGCTTTGCGGGTGTAAGTGTTATCGAAGGTGAAGTTGCCAGACGCATTTCCGGGGAAGTTGCGAAAGCGCTCGTGTCTCCGGAAGTCCACGCCAGCGCGCAGGGTATGCGTGCCGCGGACCTGGCTCAGGTTCAGTTGGCCCTGGTAGTGCGTGCCCTGGTCGAACGTGCCGGAGTTGTCACCCATGACCTGGTAGAAGTTGCCATTGAGATTGTTTCCCCCGAAGTTGATTCGCGGCAACTGGCAGGGAGTCACGCCGCCGAAGTCACCGCGGGACTGGCAGAACTGATCCATGTAGGCAGGTAACCCGATTCCGCTCGGCGTGAAGTCCTTCAGACCGAGGCGCTGATCCGTCTCGAGGAAGCGGTTGGCGCCGAGCTGACCGTCGATGACCGTGTCACCGGAGACGCGAGTCCACGTCCCGGTGCCGGCCCGCGTCTTTCGTACCCGCGATAGTGGGTGCAGCCCGGGGGCGCTCTCGTACGTCCAATCTCCAGCGCCTTCGGTGAAGTTGCTGCCGCTCACACGTCCGAAGAATCGATTCCGGTCCGAGTGGTTGTAATCGAGGCGCACGCCAAAGACGTGGCTTCTCAATGGATCTGGCTGGCCGACGTCGTAGTAGTTGTTGAGAGGCTGCTGGTTCGCCGCCGTGGGATTCGTGTTGGGGGCCGGCAGGAATCCCGTGTAGAGCTTGTACAGCGGGTTGGTGATCCGATCCGCGGGAATCCTGTTGCCGGGAAACGGATCGCGAATCACGTGCCCTGGCCGCTGCGGATCCGGCCGCGTCGTCAACGGGTCGTAGATCTGATATTGAGCGGGATTCGGCAGCAAGAGGAGGTCCGAAAAATCGCCGGCCAGATGGTTGTGACCGGGATCACTTCGCGGAAGCGTCCTGTTCGGACTGGCCGACTTGCCGTTGAAATCATCGTGTCCGTACGAGTAGTTGACGAACGTGAAGAATTTGTTCCTGCCGTCGATGATGCCCGGAATCTGGACAGGGCCACCGAAGGTCGTCGACAGGTTGTTCGAGAGCCCCTCTTCGTACGCGGCCTCTGCGCGAGGATCTCGGTCGAACACGACTTGCTGAAATTGGTTCGGAGGGTTGAACTTGTTCGTCCAGGTACTGGTGATTCACTGTGCCGCGGAACTGATTGGTGCCTGCTTTAGTCATCATCGAGATGCCGACGCCGGTGCCGTGGCCGATTGACGCCATGAAGTTCGTCGACTCGACGCGCATCTCCTGCACCATGTCAGAGTTCGGAGAGGTAGACATCTGCCGGTTCACACCGCTGTTTGTCGCCCCATCGATCGACCAGTCGACGCCGCCGACACCGCCGAGTGGTGTGGCATTGGTCGTGGGCCCTCCGACGAATCCCTGACCTGCGAAGGGAATCACGCCCCTCGCCATCATGCCTGGTGCGAACCGCGCGAAGAGCACCGGCATGTTCGACTGAAGCGGAAGCTCCCCGAGCTTCTTCTCGTCCAGCACCAGCCCTTGCCGCAGCGTGGTCACCTCCAGCAGCGGAGCCTCGCCGGTGACGGTGATTTCTTCGGCGATGGTGCCAATCTCGAGCGTGAGCGGCACGCTGAGCTCCTGTCCTGAGGACAACGTCACGCCCGTTCGGCGAAGGGTCTTGAAGCCGGTCATCTCGACGACGACCTCGTAGGTGCCGGCGTTGAGCAGCCGGGCTTCGAAGTATCCGCTGGTGTTGGTGGTGAGCTGTTGAGTGACACCGGTGCCGAGGTTGGTGACCTTGACGGTCGCACCCGGGATCACTCCCTGTTCATCTCTTACCGTTCCTGAAATGGTGCTCCTGGTTTCTTGAGCGACAGCCGGAATGCCCACCAATAGCAGGAAGCCGACGACGAACATCGTTCGCATAGCAGGGCTCCTCTCTGAGTGTCCAAAAGGCTCCGCGACATGCATGGGTCGCGCATGATGAAACTCGATCCCGTCTGGTAGGAAGATTGGCGCAACCTTAGCGAAAGGCGGACCGGAAATCAACGCAGAATTGCGGCTGATGGCCACAAAACGAATCGGTGCACCCTTTGAGGGCCATCTGTGCGTATATTGGTGGGGG
>CAWBEG010000012.1:0-452300 GCA_963787755.1 Vicinamibacterales bacterium | reverse complement strand
ACATACAGATCGGAGAGTCGAAAGTGGGCGTGCTTGTCCGCCCCGTACACATACCCGGGGAAAATCACCCGTGTCTTCTTCAGCCGATTCGCCCGGTCGATGATTGTCTTTTCGAAAGGTTGTGCTTGCGTGTAGCCGGCGACGCCGCAGATCAGTACGCAGATACCGCTTTTCGGAAATTCTTCGCTCGCTTCCCAGAGCTCCAGGGCCTTGAGCAATCGATCGTGGCCTTTTTCCGGCGAAACCCTGCTGAGCATGATCAAGACCGGTTCATCGTCGCGGATCTCGTATTTGCGCCGCAATGCTTCGACGTCCGCCCGCGTCTCGCGTTCGTCGAAGTGGATGGCTTCGGCTCCCCAAGGGACGACGTGAACCCTCTCGGCAGAAACATCGGGGTACATGCGCAGCAGCTGGCGCTTCATGCCCTCGGACGGCACGATGACACCCTTGCAATAGATGACGCTCTCTTCTTCCTTGACGAAAACCAACTTCAGCATGTCCGGAAGGATGAACTTCAGCCAGGAACGGCTGACAAAGCGATACAGCGCCGCGGTGGTCTCGGGTTGAATCAGGTTCTTGAGAAAGACGCCGGTGAAGTAACTCACCATATTCATATGGAAGATCGAGAAGACTGAGTACCCCTTGTCCGCCAGGAATTTGAAACTCGGCCCGTCCGGGACACCGTTGCAAAGGACCACCGTGTCGCGCGGATCATGGCGGAGAATCTCCTGATTGAGCGCTTGCTCGAACTTGAACATGAAGTCGGCGTATTCCTTCGGCGTATAGCGAAAAAAATCCTTCTCTCCAGGCGCGTCATTGCCGAGGAGATCCAGCGACGCCATGCGAATGTCGAAAGGCGGCCGCTTCCGCCATTCCTCCGTCAAGAACGCGCAGACCGGCGCGCTGCCGCCGTGCGGAACCGTGCTCAAATCAAAACCGCTTTCCACGGCGGCAAATACCAATGTTTTCATGGCGCTATGTTAGGTGTCAGATCCGGAATGATGCAAGATACTCCTCGTCAATGGACGGAGCTCTGCTCAATTGAACACGGCGCGCAAATCCGAATTGGGCAGAGATTTCTGGTTATACCAAGGCGGACAGATCATTTCAACCGTTGGCGACGTGTGCGGGAACATTGCGCTCACCTGGTGGATACTCGACGTCACCGGGTCGCCCGCGATGATTTCTACGATCCTCGCGCCCGCAATGATTGTGCAGATGCTGCTGACGCCGGCACTGGGGCCACTCGGTGATCGGCTTTCCCGCAAGCGGCTCATTTTCACTTCAGATCTGATTCGCGGCAGCGCAACCGCTGTGCTTGCGTGGCTGGCGCTTTCAGGCTCCTTCACACTTCCTGTGATGATTGGCATCTATGCCCTGTTTGCGTCGGGATCTGCGCTCTTCAATTCGAATCACATGAGCATCGTCCCGCAGCTCGTCTCGGCTGACGCCCTGCAGGGAGCCGTGCGCATGAGCCAGTCGCTTCAAGCAATAGGGCGTGTTGCGGGAGGAGTTGTCGCAGGGCTTCTCATCAGCACGGCGGGTGTTGGCTGGACTTTGCTGCTCGATGCCGGCTCGTTCGCCGTTGCCGCGCTGATGACCGCAGCGATCGTTGGCCCCGCGAGACGAGTGTCCGAGGCCGGGTCATCCGGCGAAGCGAACGGTCCTAAGTCGTCATTCGTTTCGGAGCTGAAGGGCGGGTTTGCCGCCGTTCAAGGAGTGCCGCTGCTGTTCTGGTTATGCATCGCAATGGTGTTTTTCAATCTCCTGTTGAGCCCGATGCAAGTGCTTTTGCCTACCTACGCAAAGGTGACGAGAGGCATGCCCGCCTGGTTTCTTGGCGGCCTGGAATCGTCGCTGGGCGTCGGGATTGTCGTAGGCGCATTGTGCATAGGAGTGTTGGAAAAGGCACGCCGGCTCGTCTCCAGCGTCGTGCTGGGTCTTCTGCTCCTGGGAAGTGCTACGGCATCCCTTCCGCACGTCCCCGGCATCGTGGCCCCGATGGCGATGATGTTTCTCGTAGGACTAGGCGCGGCATGGACGAATATCCCTATTGGCACGAGGGTCGCGGTCGCCGTTCCCGATCATTTCCGCTCTCGCGTAAACTCGATCATCGCGTTCATTTTCGACGCGTCCGGGCCCGTCGGCGTCACGGCAGGAGGCGCACTGGTCGGCGCGTTCGGGGTCACTGCGACGATGACGTGCATCGGGATTATCATGCTCCTCGCGGTGCCGCCTCTTTTTTGGATACCTGGATTCACCGAGTTTTTCCGCCGTTCACCTGCGCAGCTAACGGATCATTTCCTGAAAGCCTATCCTCAGGTGTTCGGGCGCGGCGCCGGCTGAATCCTCAGTTATTCATATCCGCTGGGGAGCACTTCGTACATGTAGTCCCCAGCTCGCGATGCGCCTCAGTCGTCGGATGCACGACATCCCAGTAAAGGAATCCAGAATCTACATTGAACGAAGTGAGCGGCATGTCGAGGCAACTGACGGGATCAATGCCGAGGCATGCCGACATGCCAGGTGTACGTCGGAGAGCACTTCGATTAAGGGAACTCACTCGTGATTCATACCGCTTTCGTCGAGTCGTTCGAATAGTGGATCCAACGTCACCGGAATCAGGTGGAGCTCGGGATATTGAGCCTGCAGACGGGCCAGCATTCCCCTGAGGAGATCATTGTGTTTTCTGCTGACTTTTCCTGCCGCCTTTGGGTCGCCGCTGTACGCTGGAATTTTGGCGAAATCCGGCAGGTCGACGACCATCACATCACGGGCGCCAATCTCGTAAAGGGTGACAATTGCGGATTCGATATTTCGAACGACATCCGCCTGTTTCATAGGCACGTTGAACGGATCGTCGCGGTAGTCGTTCGCGCCGGTTGACACCACGTACAGGGCACGAGTCGAGGGCGGTTCGCCCCCAAGCGCCGATCGAAACAGTTCGACCTGGCCTTTCAGGCCAGGAGAGGAGAATCCCCCCGGCGTTTGATCGACCTCCGCACTTCCTGTCCCCCCATACGCGAAGTTGATCGCGCATCCGTCGGGTGACGCCAGAGATGGCTTCAATCCAAGAGCCGACCCTGGCGCATGACCAGAGAGATGCTGCCATAGGAATTCGACTCCCATGTAGCCGTTCGAGAACCTCCCCTCGAAATATGTTCGATGTGGAGTCGCCGAGGGGGGCACCGGTGGGTCCAGTCCCAAGGCAGCCGTCTGAATAAAGACGTTTCCGTTGTCTGCAAGGCTGTCACCGAATACGTACAAACAATCGAACTGCGGGATCTGAGCCGCGGCCACCGATGGCAGCAGGCACACAACGAGGAGCGCAACGAGTCTGACGAGGGGGCGAGCTGTCGTTGGATTCATGAAGCCTCCCGAAGTGTGGTGGACACTCGAATGGGTCACAATCTTATCCTGACGTCATGCACGATGTGCAACATAGACGCGCGCGCGCCGTTGCAGGCGCCAGATACAGTCCGAGCGCCCCGCCACACAGCAACGCGGCGGCCACCAAGCAGCAGCGCGTAATCGTAGGTATTGGTCGTGTCCTTGATGTACCCCATCAGCGGCGGCAGCGCCACGCCGCAGATGTTCGCGATTCCATTGATCAGCCCGATGGATACGGCGGCGGCGGTGCCAGACAGATATTCGGTGGTGACTGCCCAGAACACGGGCGTTGCGGACCAGCTCAGCGCGATCGTGACGACCAGAAGCGTGTAGGAGAGCGTCTGATTTCCGGAGTAGATGGCCGCGATCAGCAGTGTGCCGGCGCCAAGCAGCGGGAGACCGAGATGCAGCGCGCGCTCGCCAGAGCGATCCGAGTGGCGGCCGTTGAGGTACATGAACACGCACGCAAACAAGAAGGGGAGCCCGGAAAGCAGCGTGACGACCAGATCGCTTTCCGTCGACACCGAGCGGACAATCAACGGGAGGAAGACCGTGATGCCGAGCGTGGCAAACGCCTGAAGGAACCAGAACAGGCTCAGCAGCCACACCCGGCGATTGCGCAACGCCACATGCCACAAAGTGGAGTGCGACGACCGGCGAGCTGTCTGCTTCCTTGCGCATCACACCCGTGAGCCAGGTTTTCTGCGCATCGCTCAGCCAGGGCGCCTTGAGCGGCGTGTCGGGCAGGTATCGGAGGACGACGAAGCCGAGGGCAACCGCCGGCAGCCCTTCGAGCAGAAACAACCACCGCCAGCCGGCAATTCCCAGCAGGCCGTTCAATTCCATCAGCGTCCCGGACAGCGGCACGCCGATCATCGACGCGAGGGTCGCGCCGATGTAAAAGAACGACATGGCGCGCGCGCGATCGCTGCGGGGATACCAGCAGGAAAGGTAATAAATGATGCCGGGTGTGAAGCCCGCCTCGGCCGCGCCGAGCAGCAGCCGCATGACGTACAGCTGCGTCGCCGTGTGCACGAGGCTCATGCCGGCGGCGACCACGCCCCAACTCACCATGATCCGCGCAATCCATCGCCTGGCGCCGACGCGCGAGAGAATCAGGTTGCTCGGGACTTCGAGCAGAACGTACGTGACGTAGAACAATCCGACGGCGACGCCGTACATCCTCGTCGTGAGCCCGAGGTCGGCGTTCATTCGCAACGCCGCGACGGAAATGTTCGCGCGGTCGATGTACGCCACCAGATAGAGCAGCATCAGAAACGGAATCAGTTTCAGATTCAGCCGCGCGATCGTGCTGGCACCCAGCGTGTCGGTGTGAAGAGGGGGCGGCGTCAGGACGCCAGTGTATACGGATTGATTGCGGATGAGGTAAGGTCGAATAAAGGAGGACGCAGATGGCAGTAGCCAAAGTATCCGAGATCAGCGCCACATCGGTGAAGAGCTTCGAGGACGCTATACAGCAGGGGCTGACGCGCGCCGCCAAGACCTTGCGCAATATCAAGGGCGCCTGGGTCAAGGAGCATCAGGTGCGTTGCGATGGCGCGCGCATCACCGAATTCCAGGTGAACATGATGGTGACGTTCGTGCTCGATGACTAGGGAGGTGACAAATGGGTTTGAGAGATACGTACGCGCACGCGATCCAAACAGCAAAAGGCAAGTTCCAGGGTAACGCCGAGGAACGTGACGGCAAGCTCCATTTCAAAGGCACCGTCGCCACGGAAGCGGAGAAAAACGAGATCTGGACCGCGATCAAGACCATCCCGACGTGGCAGAAAGACGTGGTGGCGGACATTCAGGTCACCGGCGGCGCCGCTCCGCGATCGACCGCGCCCGCGCCCGCCCCGCGGCTGCGAAAACGTATACGGTCAAGGCCGGTGACACGCTGAGCGCCATTGCCAAGGAGCACCTTGGCAGCGCCGGCGCCTATATGAAGATCTTCGATCTGAACAAGGACCAGCTGACCGATCCCGACAAGATCAAGCCTGGACAGGTGCTGCGTCTGCCCTAGTCTCCTCGCGCCAGTACGGCCTGTCCCGTGATATCGCGCGGGGGAGGCCGTACCGCGCGCTGGCTCTCGTGTTGTGCTGTTTGAGACGCACAAGAAGCTGGCGATACTTCTCAATAAAGTATCCTGACTTGATGACCATTCAAACCGACGCACGTCCCGGCCGGAACGAGCCTTGCCGTTGTGGCTCCGGCCGCAAATACAAACACTGCTGCCTCGCGAAGGACGAGAAGAAGGACGCCACCGCGCGGAAAAAAGCGGCGGCGGAACCCGAACCCGCGCCATCCGAGGAGGCACCTGCAGCCACCTGCGCGCGCGCCGAAGCCAAAAACCGATCAGCCGTGGAAGGCGGGAGGCTCGAGCTCGACCCGCGGCTTCGTTCCGCGCTCGCGGACGCCACGCAAGGTCGGTGGCGGCTGAGAGACGACGTTTCTGACGGGACCAGCGCGGCAGCCTCTCTCCGCATGTAGAATCGTCGCGTCCACGCATGCCACTCGGTCCTGGTTTTCGCATCGGGCCGTACGAGATCGTCGCCGCGCTTGGAGCGGGCGGCATGGGAGAGGTCTACCGGGCGCGCGATGCACGGCTCAAGCGCGATGTCGCGCTCAAGTTTCTGCCTGAAGCCGTTGCAGCCGACCCCGAACGTCTCGCTCGATTCGAACGCGAAGCCCAGGCGCTCGCCGCCCTCAAACATCCGCACATTGCGACCATTCATGGCATCGAAGAAGGCGGCGGCTTTCGCGCGCTCGTGCTGGAACTGGCGGAGGGCGAAACGCTGCAGGATCGCATCGCACGCGGAGCCGTTCCTGTCCCCGAGGCGGTTGCCATCGCGCGCCAAATCGCGGATGCGCTCGAGGCGGCCCACGAGCAAGGCATCGTCCATCGCGATCTGAAGCCCGCCAATATTCAGATCGCGCCCGAAGGCAATGTGAAAGTGCTCGATTTCGGATTGGCGCGGATGATGGCATCCCATGACGGCGCCTCCTCGGCGACATCGGCCGTTTCGACTCGTCGATGTCGCCGACGATGACGAGTCCTGCTCTCGTGACCGGGCAGAGTGTGCTGATGGGCACCGCGGCCTACATGGCCCCTGAGCAGGCGCGCGGCAAGCCGGCCGACAAACGCGCAGACATCTGGGCATTTGGCGTCGTGCTGTACGAAATGCTGACCGGCAGCCGCGCGTTCGTCGGCGACACGGTCACTGAAGTCGCGGGCGCCGTGATCCATAAAGAGCTGGATCTCAGTGCTCTCCCTCATTGGCACGCCAGACGCCGTGCGTCTGCTGCTTCGTCGCTGCCTTCAAAAGGACCCGACGACAACGGATTCGCGACATGGGTGACGTGCGACTGCTGCTTGACGGTGCATTCGATGCGCCAGTATCGAATGCCGCGAGCAGAAACGATCGCACAAGTCGATCGCGACTCATCGCGATCGCATCGCGTCGGCGCGCTGGTTGCAGCCTCGCTGGCGGCCGGTGCTTGTCTGGACTATCACGCGCCCAGCCCCTATCGCGCGATCTCCCATTCGCGTCAATGTGCCTGCGCCTGCACAGGAAGCTTCGAACGTGTGGCCTTCGCATTGTCGCCAGATGGGCGCCATCTGGCCTTCGTTGCGAGCACGAAAAACCGCGGTTCTGACGGCAAAGCCGGCTCTGGGTGTACTCATTCGAAGATGGGCAGTCGCGCATCGTTGCATCGCAGGACAATGTCGCATTCACCCCGCTCTGGTCACCCGATAGCAAGTCTCTCGCATTCTTGTCAGACGGCAAGCTGAAGAAGGTCGGTCTGGCAGGCGGCGCAGCCCAGGCGATTGCCGATCTGAAGAGCTACTCCGGAGGGTGCTGGCTCGCGGACGACGTCATTGTCTTTTCGACCGGCACGGGTCTGGTACGGATTCCCGCCTCGGGTGGCGTTCCGGTTCCGTTGACGGAAATCAACCGCGAGCGCGGCGAGACGTTTCATGCGGGTGGAACGCCGCTTCCTGACCGCCGTCACTTCTTGTACTTCCGTGGGTCCACCGACCCGAGCAATGCGGGCATCTATGTGGGCAGCGTGGACGCCACACCTCAGAATCAAGCATTGACCAAATTGCGTGATGTCACTTCAAGTGTCGCGTATGCCCCAAATGAAAACGGCGGGGACGGCAATGGCCATCTGCTCTTCGCCCAGAGAGGGCGCAGTGATGGTGCAGGCATTCGACCCGCGGCGGCTCGAGACCGTTGGCGATCCCGTGCGGGTGCCCGGCATGGACGGCGTATATCTCTTTGAGGGTGTCGTGGCGGCCGTTTCAGTCTCGGCGAGCGGCACGATCGCCTATCGTCGCGCGCAATCGGACGCTGGCCTCGCCCGTTTTCATCAACAGAGAAGGCAAGGAATCCGGCTCAATCGCTCCGGGCTTGGACGGAGCAGAGCATCCGAGAGTGTCTCCACGACGGCCGCAGCCTCGCGCTCATTGTTGCGAGAGAACTGTGGACGTACGATCCTCGACGGACGTCCGCCCGTCAAGCTGACGTCCGATGGGGCACTGTCTCCGGTGTGGTCGCGCGACGGCCGGAGAATTGTGTATGAGGGAGGCGGGACGCTGCGGGCGGTGCCCGCCGATGGCAGCGGCAAACCCGAAGACGTGGCACCCAAAGGACACTTTCATCCTCATTCGTTTACGGCAGACTCTCGTGAGATTGTGGCCGTGCAGCTCATGGAAGGCGCGACTTCGAACTCACTCGTCAGCCTTGCGCTACAGCCAGGTGCCGTGCCTCGACCGATTGCGCAGGGAGGCTTCTCGGCTGCGCTCTCGCCTGATGGCCGTTGGCTGGCCTATACGGCCGAGACGACCGGCGCGCAGGAGATTTGGGTACGACCCTATCCAGGTCCCGGTGCGCCGATTCGCGTGTCTCCCGCTGGTGGGTCGGAACCTGTGTGGGCGAAGAACGGCCGCGAGCTCTACTATCTTCAGGACAACGTCATGATGGCCGTCGCCGTTGACGCCGCCAGCGACTTCAATTTCAAGCCCGCGATCAGGTTGTTCGAGACGTCTCATCGCAGGAGCAATCAACCTCCATCCTACGATGTCGCGGCGGATGGCCGTTTCGTCATGCTCAAACCGGACGCGAACACGGCGGACGACCCATCACAGTTATTTTCAACTGGACAGAGATGCTGCGCTCCGGCGCCTCGCGCGTTCATTGAAACCTGCTCACGCGTTTTCGCATCGCGACTTCGCTTTCCCTGCCGCGGCAACCTCCTTCGCACGAAACTTCGCGATGCGCTCGATCAACTTCACGGGAACGGGCTCCGAGAGTGGAAATCGGATCGTGCCCTTTGACAATTCGTATCCGGCAAGTTCGTTCTTGAACGCGGCGACAAGGCGGGTATTGGACGGGTAGACGGAGTAATGCTCCTTCCACGCGGCAAAATATAAAACCGTCCGGCCGTGCAATTTGTATGCAGGTATCTGGTACGAGATCACTTCATCCGCTCCGGGCACTGCTTTGCGAATGATGCTCCGCACACGCTTCAGCACGGCTCGCACAGGGCGAGGGAACCCCGCGATATAGGCGGCGACGTTCTTGGCGGCTGTAGTTTTCATGGCTCACCACGCGAGGCGGATGCCGAACTGCATGTTCCGCGCATCGTCCGCGCGTCGAGATCACGCCGGCGGTGACGTTGCTGATGTTCCCGTCCGGCTGTCCGAAGTTCGTCTGTGTTGAACAGATTGAAGATCTCACCGCGGAACTCGAGGCGCGTCGCTCCCATCGGGAAGCGCTTGCTGACCGAGAAATCCACCTGCTTCGAGCCGGGCCCGATCAAGGTGTTGCGTCCAGCCGTGCCCTGGAATCCTGCTGCCGGCAGCACGTACGCCGTGCGGTCGTACCACTGCGCCACCGTCGGGTTTTCGAGCACGCCACGGTCCCCCTCGCGACCAGGTGCGTAGTTCACCCGCTGGGGCACGAACGAGCCGCATTGGCAGACGTTCGTTCCAGACAGCGTGAACGGGAATCCGCTGCCTGCTCGAATCACGCCTTGGACCTGCCAGCCTCCGAACACGTACGCGACGGGACCGGCGCTGTTCAGCCAACGGCGGCCTTCGCCGAACGGCAGCTCGTAGCCGAAGCTGAACGCGCCGCGATGGCGCTGGTGATAACGCGACAGGCTCTCGTCGGCGTCGAAATCGGTCCTGAACGCGGTGTCGTTCGCCTCGACCTCGCCGGAACCGTTGTCGCGGTTCTCCGACAGCTGATAGTTGGCGAGGAAGAACAGCCCGGCGGAGTATCGCTTCTCGAGGCGCAGCGAGAGGCCCTTGAAATTCGCCCAGCCTTCGGCCGACGAGTAGAGCATCGCCGGCTGGAACTGCGGGAACGGCAGCCGCGAGTTGATCGGCGTCGTCCCGAAGTCGGCCTGATTGATGTTGTACCGCTTGTGCAGATTTCGGCTCTCGGCTGCCCGTGTATGCGGCCTCGACCAGGTAGTCACGCCCAGGCTCCGCTGGAAGTTCACGTTCCACTGCATCGTGTACGGCGAGCGATTGGTCGGATCCATGCGAGAACGGCGCAGGAAACTGCGGGATGTTGTTGAGATCCGGAAAGAGCGTGTCGACCTGAAGCGGAGCGGTGACGGGCGGGTTCAACGAGAACTGCCCGTAGTACGGCGGAATCAGCCGCGTGAACTGCAGCTCGTTCAGATTGAGGTTGTCGTAGTAGACGCCGAACCCGGAACGCACGACCATCCGGTCAGTCAGGTTGTACGCCATCCCCATGCGAGGACCCAAGTTGTTGAAGTCCTTCTGGAGGATTCCGTCCGGGAAGTAGTGCTCCTGCTGGTGCACCAGCGGCACCAGCGCGGCGGGCATTGAGGTCGGCAGCGCGTTGTATCCGATCTTGCCCGTTGCGGCGTCGAACGCGGCTTCCACGCCGTTCTGCTCGGCCCACGGCGCGAGGTATTCCCACCGCAATCCGAGCTGGAGGCTCAGCTTGTCGCTTACCTGCCAGTTGTCGTCGATGAACGGCGCGATGGTCGGTGAGTTGTACGTCGCTCGCAGAGGCGCCGAACGCCCCGGCGCAGGTCGAACAGTAACCGAGCAGATAATCGGCGACAGCATTGCCCGTGAAGTTTCCGTTGAACGTGAAGTTGCCGCGCGTCGAGTTGTCGGTGAGGTGCTCGAACTTGCGGAACTGCGCCTGCATTCCAAACCGGAGCGTGTGGCCGCCGAACGTCCTGCTGGTCGCGTTCGACACGCTGTAGATGTTCTCGGTCGCGCCCTGCGTGTTGCCGCCCTCACCCTGGCCCGAAAAGCCCGCTATCGTCAGGACCGGGCGTCCGTAGGCGAGCGGAAACGTCGCCGCCGCGAGATTCCTGCAGTCCGAGGTCGCTCGTCCAGTTGCGCCCCTCGGGACTGATTTGGCGCGTTCAGGTGGTACGCGTAGTTGTATCCGAAGCGGAATTCGTTGACCCAGGAAGACGAGAGCACCCACGTGTGTCCGACCGCGAGGTTCCGTCCGCGCTGCGGCAGGTCGGTGGCGTTGAACGTCCCGGGCTGCAGCTGCGATCCCTTGTAGTACATGAACCGCTGGAACAGGCTGTGACTGTTGTTGAGCGTCTGGTCCGCGCGGATAGTCGCGGTATTCGCATCGTCGACGAAGTTCTTGATGACCGTGTAGTTGTTCGCGCCGGCGGTGTTCGGCGCGGGAATCGTCGGCGTCAGGATGTTCGCGAACTTCGAGAACCGGCTCGTGGGGATGATGTTGCCAGGAAAGGGCTGGCCGGTCAGCGGATCGCGAATCGGCGTGGCCAGCGCGGAGAAGTTCCCCGAGAGAAACGCCTGGCTCGGCACGCTGCCCAGGAACGGCTGCCCCTGAATCGTTCGCAATCCTTCGTACGCGCCGAACACGAAGAACTTGTTGCGCATCATCGGCCCGCCGCCGGTGGCGCCGAACTGGTTGCGCTTGTATTCCGGCTTGGTCGGCGCGAAGAAGTTTTTCGCATCGAACCGATCGCCGCGGTAGAACTCGTAGGCCGAGCCGTGCAGCTGGTTGGTGCCCGACTTGGTGACGATGGAGACGACCGCCTGGCCCTGGCCGTACTCGGTGGAGAACGAGTTTCGAAGCAGGCTGACTTCCTGGACGGCGTCGATGGGCGGGTTCAGCGAGAGATTGTTGAACCGCAATGAGCGGACGTACACGCCGTCGATCGTGTAGTTGGTGGAGCTGTCGCGCCCGCCTTCGACGGTGATGAACTGATTGCGGCGTCCGAACTGAGTATTGCGCGCGAAGTTTCGCGGCGTGACGCCCGCCGAGAGCGACGCCAGCGACAGCACGGTGCGGCCGTTCAACGGCAGATCTTCGATCTGCTTCTCATTGATCACCTGCCCGACGGATGCGCTCTGCGTCTGCAGCAACGGCGCCTCGCCGGTCACGGTCACCGATTCGCTGACGGTCGCGACGCCGAGCGTGATCGTCGGCCGCGCCGTTTCGCCCTGGCGCAGCACGAAATTCGGAAGCTCGGCGGTCTGGAACCCCTGCAGCTCGACTTTGATGTGATAGGTGGCCGGCGGAAGCGCGGGAACGGAGAACCGTCCCTCGCCGTCGGTGACCGTCGTGCGCTGAGCGTTGGTACCCACGTTCGTGACGGTGACTGTGGCGCCTGGTATCGCGGCTTGTGACGAGTCCGTCACCTGCCCAACCAGACCGGACGACGCCGATTGCTGAGCCAACGCGGCTGCCGGCATGAGTAAGCAGGGAGGCAAAGACGATGCTCGCGAGCTTGCACTTCATGAAGCACTCTCCTCGAGTAGGGTAAACGCGGGGGGTCTTCGCGGCATTCTATGCCTCCCGCAGCATGAGGACAATCGGGCACCTATCCAGAAGCGGTGTTTATGGGGTTTGCCGAAACTGCATAGCCCCCGGCTGCCGCGCTTCATATGCTGGGCCCACACTTTTTGAGGAGGCTCCAGTGAAGAAGACGCTGCAACTCTCACTTACCCTTGCCGGCGCGGTCATTCTGTGGGCCGCCGTTATTCCCACCCATGCTCAGAAACAGGAAGCGCCAAAAATCGACATACCCAAGTCTGGCGTCCCGCAAATCATGAACATGGAGGGAAAGTTCGTCCGAGCGGCCTACAACAACGAGGGGTACGTCATCCTCGGCTACCAGCCCGCCAACCGGTCGCTCGGTGAGGAATGGCTGCTCCTCGAGATCGGCGTCACGGTGCGCGACAGGGTGCCGGCGTTCAAGTTGACCCGTGATGCGCTGTCACTCGAGACGCCTGACGGCAAGACGCTTCCCCTGCCGTCGGTCACCGAGTTCCGGGCGGGGAACACCGCCGCGCTGCAAGCGCGGGCGAAGGTCCAGCGCGATTCGATCAACTACTTTCCGCCCGGCGCCAGCAGAGCGTGCCGCCTCGGCTTCTTCTCCGATCTGGAAGATCGCGCGATGGCGTGGGACGAGGTCGAAGTGAGCAACGACCGCGCCTGCATCGGTCGGGTCTATTTCCACGTCCCGGGCGGCATTAAATACGGCCAGCATTGGCTCAACGTGAAGTTCCCGAAGACGCTCGTGCGCGTGCCATTCAAAATACTGACCGAGGACGAAGAGCGGACGCTGTCACAGAACTACGGCGACATCGAGCAGCAGGTCAAAGACGCGTTCAGTCCGAAGAAGAAATAATCAGCCAACGGCCGGCCGCGAAGAATCATGACGCGATCTTCGCGGCCGACCGGGCATTCGTCTTCGAGATCGGCACTTCCGCGATGATCGTAGTGCCTTCACCCAGCTGGGAGTGAATGGAGAACTCACCTTCGATCAGCCGCAACCGCTCGCGCATGCTCGCAAGACCCAACCCCTTCCGAATCGAGGCCGTCTCCTCGAACCCGCGGCCAAAGTCTGCGACGCTCAGCAGGAGTACATCGTCCACCGCCCCGAAGCGTCACCTGGGCCTCGCGCACGCCGCTGTGCTTGACGACATTGTTCAATGCTTCCTGGACGATGCGAAACAAGGGGACACCTTGCACGAGGAGCTCCTTGCAGTGCCCACGAAGGGCTGCCACCCCTCAGCCAGGATGAGGACACTCTTCGGCGCGGCATCGTCTGACGAGACCCCTGCCCCCGCTGCGCAGAAACCAGCAACAAGAAGCCACGCGGCTACCAGTCGCATCGGGCTCATATCCGGAGGAGGCGAGGTCCCGTGATGGCCGTGGGCCTCAGATAGGACCCCCCTGAATTGGTCGCCAGCGCCTGCGGACGAAATGACCCTGTTACAATGCACAGGGAGCATGCCTGTTAGAACCCACAGTGCGATGCCGAAGGCTCAATAGCCGGGGCCAACCGCGCACTGATGCAACGACACCATTGTTAGCGGCTCGATTTTGCGCTCTGTAAAAAACCGAACTCACGCGCCCTGATGAGATGAACACAGTCACTATCGAGCCGGCGTTTTCTGCTCGGGCAGCTCCGTGGCTGTCCGCGCAGGTATTGCTGCCGCCACTCATTGTTGCCGCCGGCTACTACACCGGCTGTTTAGCCGGCTTTGCCGCTCGCTTCCCGTCGAGCGGCATCTCGTTCTTCTGGCCGCCAACCGCGCTGCTCATGGCGGCGCTCCTGCTCACTGCGCGGCGTACATGGCCCGGGCTCCTCGTCGCCGCATTCGTGGCTCATGCGATTGCGCACGCTCAGAACGGGGTTCCAGTCGCCGCATGGCCTGTTCAGTTCCTGGGCAACGCCACTCAGGCGGTCCTCGGCGCGTTCATCGTGCGACGCCATTCGACCGGTTCGTTGCTGTTCGGTGATCTCCACACCGTACTGACGTTCATCCTCGGGGCGTGTGTCATTGCGCCAGCCGTGGCGTCGCTCATTCCGGCGTACGTGTACGTGCATTTGGGGTGGGCAACGGACGTCTCGCAGGCTTGGCGAGCCCGCACGGTCTCCAATGCGGCCGCCTCGCTGACGCTCGTCCCGTCAATCGTGATGCTGTGGCGATACCTATGGCCCAAGCCCCGGCGAGTTCCAAAACGCCTGGGCGAGTACGGGCTGCTGCTGCTCGGCGTGTTCGCTGCGCATGCTGCCACCGGTTACATCGAGCGAACGGATGTTCTTGGGTTGTTAGCGGTGCTCTATGCACCCGTGCCGTTCCTGCTCTGGGCGACGATCCGCTTCGGCGGCGGAGGCTTGTCCGTGGCACTGCTGTGGACAACGCTGCTCACCATCTCCAGTGCTTTGGTCGGTCACGGCCCTCTGGCCAGTAGCGTGGGGGCAGACACCGTCATCGGGATCCAGCTGTTCCTCGTCGTGACGGCCGTGCCGATGATGCTGATTGCCGGCCTTCTCGAACAGAACCGCGCAAAGCACCTCGCGCTTGTCGAGGCTGAGCGACAGAACACCGCAGTCTTCCGGGCTCATCCAGATCTGATGTTCGTGCAGAGCCGGGCAGGCGTATACCTGAATTACTACGCAAAGAATCCAGCCGACCTGCTGGTGTCTCCGGATTGGTTCCTCGGCAAGCACATGCGCGATGTGCTGCCGCCGGACCTGGCCAATGAATTTGCGCGTGCATTCCAAACCGTCAGTTCCCAGGAGTCAACCGTTATCGAATACCCGCTTGTCATGAACGACGAACCTCGACGATATGAGGCCCGGTTCATTGGCCTCGATGGAGATCGAGTTCTGAGCGTCGTGCGTGACATCACGGATCGATGGCGGTCCGAGAACGCTTTGCGCGAGGCGCAGCAGCGATACGCGCTGGCGACGGCCGCAGGGGGCATTGCCGTGTGGGACTTCGACGTTCAGTCCGGCAGCGTCTGTGTCGAGGGCGCACTGCATGCCACGCTTGGTTTTCAGGAGCACGAGATCGGTCCGCATCTGACCGACTGGGAGCGCCTGGTTGTCCCTGCGGACTGGGACGATGTTCGCGCGCGGCTCATGTCCTATACGGGGGGCACCGGCTCGAGCTTCGAGGTCGAGTTTCGCATGACGCATAAGGATGGGTCCGTGCGCTGGTTCGTCAGTACGGGCGCCGTGGCAGAACGTGCCCGCGCGACGCCGACCCGTTTCATCGGAACGATTGCCGACATCACCGAGCGCAAAGCTTCAGCGCTCGCACTGAAGGAGGCGAATGACGCGCTGATACGTATGGGGCGAATTGGCGCACTCGCTGAGTTGAGCGCGTCGATCGACCACGAATTGCATCAGCCTCTGAGTGCGATCGCCACGAACGCGAACGCCTGTCTTCGGTGGATAGACGCGGCGGCGCCCGTCGCCGAGGTTCGGGCGGCGCTGATCGATGTGGTAAAGGAGGCCCAGCGGGCGAATCATATCGTCGCGCGCACGCACGAAATGTTTACGAATCGCCCCATGCAGAAGAACGTCCTGAATCTGAACGCTGCCATTCGCAACGTTCTGGAGATCGCGGGCGGCCGACTGCGCGAGCGCGACGTGATGCTCGAGGTGCGGCTTCACGAGGAACTACCGGCCGTTCTCGGGGACACTGTGCAGATTCAACAGGTCCTCTTGAATCTCGTCGGGAATGCCGTCGAAGCGATGGATGGCATAACGGACAGGCCTCGCGTGCTTCGCATCAGCTCGCGCCGATACAGAAATGGCGCAGTCGTGAGCGTTCGAGACACCGGCCGTGGCCTTGACCAGCAGGACGTGCGACGAGTGTTCGATCCGTTCTACACCACCAAGCCTGACGGTGTGGGAATGGGCCTGACGGCCAGCCGTTCGATTCTCAAGAGCCACGGCGGCTCTCTCTGGGCCGTTGCCAACGTCGATGAAGGCGCGACGTTCCGCTTCCGAATACCGCTGTCCGATCCAGGCAAAGGCGAGCAGTTGCCTGCGTCGCACGCAATGAAAGTGCTGATCGTCGACGATCACGAAGAACTGAGGACGTCGATACGACGGCTCGTTCGCGCATGGGGACACAGAGTCGCGGTTGCCGCGGACGGCCCAACCGCCATCGCCGTTGCAGAAACCTTCCAGCCGGATTTCGCGATTCTCGATATTTCCTTGCGAGGAATGACTGGGATCGATCTCGCGCGTCACTTACTCGAAGTCAGCCTCCCACGGCGGCCGTACCTGATCGCGCTCACCGCGTTCAGAGAGCCGGAGACCCGTGAGGCGTGCCTTGCCGCTGGGTTTGATGCCTATCTCACCAAAACTGGAGATCTCGGAGAATTGGAGCGGTTGCTCGCCCTGGAACAGACTGGCAAGCCCTAATCGCTGAGGCGCTCGAGTCACACCCGCCACCGTACCAGGAAGCGTCCCGCCGTAGCGCTGTAGGGATATCTCTTTTCGAACGCCTCGGCGAGCCGGCTGTCCAGCGGGCCTGAAAATTCCGGGCTTTGGTTGATGACCACGACGTCAATCGCATGGCGGTCGAGCACGTCGAGGGTCTCATCGACATTCATGGGGTGCAGGAACTCATGCAGCGTGCGGGTCGGGTTGCTGGTCCCGGAGAGGAAGTACACCTCGGGACAGTCCGGACCAGCGTAGATATACCGCTTCCCTCCATTGGCCTGATGAATCAGCCCAACCACGTTTGCGTATTGCGCTCGATCACCTTCGGTCATCCTGATCCCCGCACGCGAAAGGATCGGTGCGTTAACGAAGGTGTAACGGAGATGGTGCGCACCCAATGTCCACACATAGTTCGTGTTGGTCCAAATGACGGCAAAAAGCAGGCAACTGCCCAGCACGACCGGGTGCACCCAGTGTCGCCGCGTCGAGCTGCTTCGGACCACCGCCAACGCCGCCAGTAACAGAAACGGCGCCGCGTAACAGAAGTAGATGGCGGCCGAGAAGGGAATCTGCACCAGCGGCATGAGGGCGGCCAGTGATGCAAGCAGATACAGTTCCTGTCGCGCGGACATAGTCAGGCTGTGCTTCTCGCTCACGAGCAGGAGGTATGCCGCCAGCACTATTGGAAGCACCAGGTGGCGGTACCGAGTACCACCCAAAGCGATAGATGGGATCGACGGCGCCGCCCGCAACTGGCAACACTGCGATAACGGCTGGAACGGTGAGCAGCACAACCCCAAGACCGCGGTCGAGCATGCGCCACCGACTCACACCGGCAAGGAGCACCAGGCCGTAAGGAAGCGCCGCCAACATCGTGATGAGCGGCGGCAGCGCGACCGCAGCCGATGAGAACCTCGATCTCGGCGCAACGAAGACA
Organism: Vicinamibacterales bacterium; assembly: GCA_963787755.1. Taxonomy (GTDB): domain Bacteria; phylum Acidobacteriota; class Vicinamibacteria; order Vicinamibacterales; family JAMQPK01; genus JAMQPK01. Next base: position 434,726 of record CAWBEG010000012.1, on the reverse strand, counting down.
CCGTCGTACCAGGCACTCATGGAGCCCGTCACGATGTACGGCATGATGAACAAAGCGATAGGCAGCAGCACACCTGCGAGGAACGGCAGGAGCAGAAGGGCGAACCCTCGCATACGCCCACTCGCAGCGCCCCGCCCGCCGGACCATTCGGTTGATAGCAGTATCGCGATGAGAGCCGCGCCAGGCACGAAGAAGTGGAGGAACTCGGTCGTGCCGGGATGGGCAATCACGAGCCCCGCGAGCCCTGTCAAGAAGAGCAATCCGAAAGCGGTCTTCGCCACAAAGACAGCCAGCGACCGCTGCTTGGTGCTGCACTGCTGCTGGAGCTGCTCCCGATAGAGGAGGAAGAGGATGGCGGCGCCAAGGAAATACGCGCCGGAAGACTTGATCAGGAACGAAAAGCCACCGCAGAGTCCCGCGATGAACAGCCAGATCCTGGAATTCGTGTCGAGGTGACGCAAAAGGGCCGCCGTTCCCCAGGTCGCGAGGAACAGATTGTAGTACGACGGCATACTCGCAAAGTAGTTAGGCAGCGTCCACGCCACGGCCGCCGCCGTGACGAATGCCGCGCTCGATGACGACACGAAACGGCGTGCCACTGCGAACACAGCCGGCATCCAAGCCAGCGCGGCCAGGAAGAGCACGATCCTCAAAGACACAATGCGCACGCCGAAGACCAGGAACGCCATCGCGTGCAGATAGCCAAGGCCACCGGTATACGGGTCATCGAAGTCGCGGTGCGGCAGCTGACCGGCGAGGATACGCTCGGCAATCTGGGCGAGCATTCCTTCGTCGTGCGGAATCCATCCACGGCCAACGAAGCGCCAGAGGTAGATTGCGGCGGCGGCCAGGGCCAGCAGATAGCCTACTAGCCGAAGCCTACGTCGTCCATCCTGGCCATCAACAGCGCCGCGCATCGCGTTTTCACTGACGAATCCAAACAGGCTCGAGAGCAGCATGGCAGCGAAGACGGGGATCGTCCATACGTAGGTTAGATATTTCTTAGCAGAAGTTGAATCGCGGGGAAATTCTTAACGGAGGTTCAGAAGTTCGCTTCTTCTGGTCTTCTGAACTTCTGTCAAAAACCGAAAGAAGTTCTGGGGACCGGCGGCCGCCATAGACCGCCGGTCGTGAATGTTCTTACTGTCGCGCCATCGCGAGCCGGAAGCGCTCGTCAGGCGAGATGTCGATCCGGGCCACTAGTCGACGAGTGGTATGTTGGCAGCGAGCTCGTAGCGCACGAGCGCCCGGATCTTGTTTTCCATCTGGATGTAGCGCGCTGCCTTGGTCGCGGGGAGAGTGGCCAGTACTTTCGGCACCAAAGCGCTTTTCAGCTTCGCTTCCGCCTCATCAATGGCCACCGCCTCATCCAGCAACTTCTTCGCGACGTCGTTGGGGATCGGTCCCTTGTTGTACGCGTCGGCATAGCCCTTAATCGCCGTCAACATGCGCTGATTGATCTGCTGCAGATCCTTCTGGTACGCATCGTAGACGGGCCAGAATGCGGTCCCTTCGGCGTCGGTGAGAGCCAGGTTCTCTGCTATCAGCAGCTTCCTGTCCGCCTTGAGTTTCTGACGGAGGATCTCCATGTTCGTCGTTCCGCTATCCTGGGCTATCGCGGGGGCGGCGAGGCCGGCCGCGAGTATAACTGCCACTACGAGTCGAATCATGATCAGTCCTCCGTCAGAGCTCAGAAGCGGAAGCCGAAAGTAGTCTGCAGAAATTGTCCGTTGGCCTTACGCACCGTTGGCGCGGGCTCACCTGAGGGGACCTCGACTTCGGGACCCCAGATGTAGTGATACCGCAACTCGGCGTACACGGGGCCGAACTTCACGCCTCCGCCAAAGTCCATTCCGAAATCTGTGGAACTCCGCTCGCCGACGATCTTGTCCACGGGCACGAACCCGCCGGGGTAGCAGACATACCACCACGGATCGCAGTATCCGGGAATATAGCCAACGGCAGGCGTCGTGACCTGGATCGGTCGGTAGTACACGCCCATACCCACCAGTCCGTACGGCCTCACTGAACCTTCAGGCTTCTGCAGCACGACGTTGACATCGAAAAACTGCATATTCATGTTGGCGAAGAAGTCGGTTGGTACTGGAGTCCCGCCCGGTTCCCCGCTTACGGGGATCGAGATACGCTTCTCTCCCAGGCCGTTGAAACTGTAAAGAGTCTCGATGCCGACGACCGGGGTCACGTTGAACTGTAAGCCGATGTTGAAATTGTAACCATCGCCCAGATGATCCCGCACCTCGGCGTTCGGAGCCGTGTAACCGCCCCCTATCGAGAAGCTGACCGGCTTCTCCTGAGCCTCGGCGATTCCCGCCATCCCCAAACATGCTGCGAACGCGAACACGAACAGCCACTTGTATCTCATGACAACCTACCTTTCCGACACAGCTCCAAAGCACTCGACATGCCAGTTCCGGAGAGCAGGCGCCAGAAGAAGAATGAATCGCGATCTCGCCCCAAGTCGGTGAAACGGAACAATCATAGCCAAACGCTTCAATCTGGTCCGCTACTTTGTCGCCAACATATCGTGGGCTCTCACAACCCACCGTGAGCTGCGCCTGGGCGCGACCCAACCATCACGCCATGCGCGTCGGCGTGGCGGCCGACGCGCGGCTCATCTTGGAGATCGGCACGCGCGCGATAATTGTGGTGCCGTGACCCGTCTGGGAGCGGACGGTGAATTCCCCATCAATCAGGCGCAGTCGCTCGCGCATGCTGGCCAGACCCAACCCATTCTGCATCGCTGTCGTCCTTCTCTCGTCGAACCCGCGGCCCGAGTCGGCCACGCTGACATGGAGCACCCCTCCCGTGGCGCGAAGGATCACGTGCGCCTCTTGCGCGCCGCTGTGTTTGACGACGTTGTTCAGCCCTTCCTGGACGATGCGGAAGAGGCAGAGCTCCACGTCCGGCGGCAGCGATCGCGGCACATTCTCAGGGTGAAAACGCACCTGGATACCTTGCGCGATGAGCTCCCGGCAGTGGCCACGAAGAGCTGACACGAGGCCGAGCATCTCCAGCTTCGACGAGTGCAGCCGGTGTGACAGGTTATGGATCTCGGTTGAAATCTCCGCCGTCCGTTCGCGTATCTCCTGCATGGATTGCGTCACCGTCGCTGGCGGCATCACCATCCTCAATGCCACTTCATCGATCCCGTTCGCGAGCAACGCCATCTGCTGGCTCACGTTGTCGTGCAGCTCCCGCGCAATTCGGCTGCGCTCCTCTTCCTGGGCCGACAGCAGCCGGCCGCTCAGATTGAAGAGCGCGAGCTCGGCGCGCTTGCGCTCGGTGATATCGCGAGCAGCGCCACGGATCAGGAAGGCCGACCGGCGGCGTCACGCTCGACACGGCCGCGTGACGCGATCCAACGGGTTGTGCCATCCGGCAGGAGCAATCGATATTCCGCCTGGTACGTGCCCTCATTTGCGCCATCGATCGCCATCGAGTGCGCATGCGCGAGGCTCTCCCGATCGTTGGGGTGCAGGCGTGTGAGGATGGCGTCGAATGCCAGCGGTTCAGACGGCGCGAAGCCAAACAGTTCTCGCCACTTCCCGCTCGCCCAGACTTCGTTTCGCACGAGGTCCCGAATCCAGATGCCGAAATCCGCGACATCGACTGCCAGGCTCATCCGCGCCTCGCTTTCGCGCAGTCCGGCCTCGCTCGCCTCGAGCTCGCGCACAAGTTGCGATGCGCGGAGCAAGTCACGGCTCAACTCGTACCCCATCACGACGACCAGTCCCAAGTAACACAGACTCACGACGAGGGGGCCCTGGATGTTTCCCCAAAACACCACCGACGACGTCCCAAGTCCGGCCACGAAGAAGAACACGACACTCCCACCGACCATTCGCGCCATTCGATGATCGCCTCGCCGCCACGCGATGACGCTGGCATCTACGACAAAGACGAGCATCAGCAATGTTGCAAATTGGCCGAACAGCGTCCAAGGATTACGGACGCCTCCTCCAAAGGCGGTGACGGATTCTCCCAGAAACCGGACGTGCCGCAGGCTCGAAACTTCAAGATAGTTGACATTGATCCCGGCCAGGAACGTGAGCAACAGGTAGAACGTGCGAAGGCCGGTGATCGTCCATGCGAGCCATGACCGCCCGGCACGCAGGTAGATTCGGACGAACCAGGTGATGGAAACGAACAAAAAGAAGATCCCCAATTGCGCCCATCGTGTCGCGGCCATGAACTCTGCAGGCGTCTGCGTCCGCATCAACCACAATTCACAGAACGCGTAGGCCGTCGTCGAGGCAGCAGTCAAGGAGAACAGGAGATGGGCCCAGGCGGTGCGGTTCCGACACCAGACCAGAAAGTAAATCACGGCCAGCGTGAGACACGCAGACGCGACCATCGACCAGATGACGGTGACCCGAACTCATCACCACTCCAATCGGGCGCCTATCCGGAAGACACGAGGCCCCGTGATCGCCGTCGGCCGCAACCACGAGCCGCCCGAGCTGGTGCTCAACGTCTGCTCGGCATTCGTGTTGAGCAGGTTATAGACGTCAAAGAATCCGTTGACGCGCACCGCGTCGACGTGGAACATCTCGGAGAACGACGTGAAGTCGGAGAGATGGTTGTCGTTCGGCCCGGCCCGTTTGCGCCGCCGACTCGACCAATCCTCCCCCTACCGCTACTTCACGAGCGGGATGTTTGCGGCCAGCTCGTAGCGCACGACCGCCCGGATCTTGTTCTCGATCTGGATGTAGCGTGCCGCCTTGGTCGCGGGAAGCGTGGCCAGGATTTTCGGCACTGCGAGCTCTTCAGTTTCACTTCCGCCTCATCGACCGCCACCGCCTCATCCAGCAGCTTCTTCGCGACTTCGTTGGTGACTGGCCCCTTGTTGTACGCATCGGCATAGGCCGTGATCACCGCGGCCATACGCTGATTGATCTGCTGCAGGTCCTTCTGGTACGCATCGTAGACGGGCCAGAATGCGCCCCTTCTGCATCGGTGAGACCGAGGTTCTGCGCGATCACGAGCTTCCTGTCCGCCTTGAGTTTCTGACGGAGGATCTCCATGTTCTGCGTTCCGGGATCCTGGGCCATTGCGGGAGCTGCCAGGCCGGTCGCGAGCACGAATGCCACTACGAGTCGAATCATCATCATCATCAATCCTCCGTTAAGGGTAATGCTGACGCCCGTCGCCAACGTCAAAAAGCGAGAACCGCCTGAACCATTGGCGCCCAGCCAGTCATACCTGCGGTATACGGAGTAAAGGCTCCGCTATAAGGAACCTTCTCGTAGCGCATCACCTCGGCGCTCAACCACAGGCGCTCGGTCGGAAGGAAATGCCATTTGACGCCGCCGGCGTACTCCCACGAGTTGCTGAACTGTCCAAAGACCTTGGAGCCGCGGCCATACACCATCAGCTTCTTGGGAATGACAAACTGGCCCGCCGACAATTCAAAACCGTCGTCGAATGTCGATGCGAGCGGAAGCGGGCCGTCAGCATCGAAGTCGTTCAGCCAGCGAAAGAAGTACTGCCCGTTGACGGCAAGCCCGTTCCATTTGATGCCACCGTCGATCGCCCACAGGCGGTAGGTGGCCTAGTCGACGGTCACTCCCGGCGCAAATGCTCCAGTCGCGAAGGTCAGCACGCCGTCGGAGTTGTACAGTGACGTGTTCTCGGGACTCGATTGATCGAGATTTGAAAAACGGTCTTCCCTGGATCTCGTGAACGACGTACCAATTCGAATACGAGTGTTGTTGGAGGCGAAATAATCATCGTACATGTTGCGTGATTTGCCGGGTTCCCCGTAGGCCCCCAGCGGTTCCCACCAGACACTGCCGGCAAGCAGTAGATGCGTGTCGATCTTGTTGGCCGAGATATTCAGCGTATTGAGACCGTTGCCGACGAACGCCATATAGTTCAGCGCCTTTACGGGTTCCCCGAGCGCCCAGACTCCCTGGGTGAAGCCGGGGCGGAAGAAATTGTCCGCCATGCTCCTATCGACGCCTGCAAAAAAAGGGAACGTGTTAACAAGTGATCGGCTGCCTGGAGCACCGTTGTAACCTGAAATGATCGACAGGGCCTGGTTGAATCGCCAGCCAATGTTCCCGGCTGTGACGATCGACGCAGCCCCGGCGGACGTCCACACGGTGTAGCTATATATCAGCCTCTTGTCGAACACGTAGCCGTTCAAGATGAACATCGCGCGATTGACCGTGAGATCATGGCGGGCATGAACGTCGCGGACATTACCGAGATGATCGGTGAAGGTAGTCGTCCGATGCCAGGGTATTGAGATATCGGAATTGGGTATTCAGGTTGAACTTCAGCAGGAAGGGCACTTCATCGTCGTCGGGAGTTTGCCAGATAACCATTCCATCCTGGTAACGACCGTTGGTCTTTGGCGGAGGCGCTGGAGCCGCGGCTCCCTGCGCCGTGCTTTGCGCCGTGCCAGCTGCTGGCAGAGTGAGAATGTTCTCTGGAATGGCTAGTTGAGAGGCCTGGGGACCAGCGACTCCACTATCAGGGCTCTCAGCTTCAGACCCTGAGGTCTGTCCATACGCGGAACTCGCCAGCAACATTACTGACGTCACTGCTAGTGCGAGTGGCAGTCCAACGGAGTTGGAGCGCGCGGACTTGCAGTATCGGGACATGCTACGGTTCCTCTGCGGAAACGAGTGTCGGAGCGCATGATTTGTGCGCGCGACCCGACAACTAGCCTCCAACTTGGCCGAGAAGTTGTACTTGAACGAGAACTGCAACTTGAGCCCGTCGGAACTGAATCCGTCCGAGAAATTCGTCCGGCGTCCCCACTGCAGCTCGCCCCCGACCATCACATTCGGCACAGGCGTGTAGAGCAGGTTGCCGAGCGCGTACTGCGCCGGTCTTGAACGCCGTGGCCGCCTGTCCGTCGCTGTTGTCGATGTCCTGGCGGGAATACCCGACGGCCGAGCTGAACTTCGCGTTCCACGAGTGGTCCACGAAGAGGCTCAGTGCCGTCATCGGCAGTGGCTTGCCCACGATCGGGGTGACGGCGTTCTGGAGGTTGTTCTGGATCCCGATGTCGATGGGCGAGTCGTTCATCGAGTTCTGGATGCCCTCACCCACGACGAACGCTGCCCGAATGACATCTTTCGCGCCGAGCTTGAGGTTGCTCGAAAAATTGAGGCCCCAGCCGGTGGCGCTGCCCGACAGTTCGAACTGGTCGGCGAGCACGTCGTCCCAGTTGATCTTACGCAGCTGGCCCGCGACGCGCGCGTAGCCCCACGTGCTGGGTCGTCTTGTAGGCGGCCGAGAAGTCCGGAATCGGGAAGCGGGCCTTGATGTTCTGCAGCTCGATGCGGTCCGAGTAGACGCCCGCGTCGCCGCTAGCGCCGGGGCGCTCGAGCGCGACCATCAGGTTACTGTGCTCGCTCGCCACCGGGGTCCAGCGGACCTGGACGTTGCGGTACCACGCCAGGCCGGTCGGCCCCCAGTACTCGAGCTGAGTTGGGGAACGCATCCGGATCGGTAAACGGGCTCCAGGTACTGGCCCGCGCCGAACTCGCCCAGCTCACCCCACGCATGGCGCAGCCGGAACGTCGTCTGGCCGGAGTCCACGCCGGTGCCGAACAACTCGAATTCGAAAATGGTTTTGAGTTCGCCCAGACTCGTCGGGGTCGACGTCCTGAACCCGAGCCGGCTCTGCCGCACGCCGGAAAAGGTGCTGTTGTCCTTGCCGAACTCGTCCTCGAACGACGGCAGCCTTGTCAGGCGCAGCGTGTCGTACCAGTCCGGATGGATCTGCTTGAAGTCGTGTCCGATGTCGAGCATCGCAAAGCCGTAGATCTCCATCGAGGGTGCCGAGGGCTGGCTTTGGGCTCGAGCGGTCGAGGCGCCGAGACCGACCAGCAGAATCACCGCAATGAGTCGCTTCATTTGATCTTCACCTTTTCCCGCGGCTAACGCCGCGCAGTGTTATCGTTCGCCGCTCGACGCGGAGGCCATGCGGGTGTTGTAAGGAGACATGATCGAGCCAGCTCGGGAAGACGACGAGGAGCCCCGCTTCGAGCCGCACTCGAAGCGGGGTTCCGTCGCCAGGATCACTCGACTTCCGTCAGCAGAGCGTCACCGACAATGCCAGTCCGGCCTCGCTCGTTTCCTTGTACTTGCTGTTCATGTCTTTGGCCGTCTCAGCCAGCGCCATGATGGTCTGGTCGAGACTGACGCGATGACTGGACGCGACCTCGTTGCTGGCGATCGCATAAGCGGTCCAGGCTTTGACGGCCCCGAAGGCGCATCGCTCGATGCACGGGATCTGCATGTACCCGGCGACCGGGTCGCAGGTCATCCCCAGATGATGTTCGAGCGCCGATTCGGCGGCGTTCTCGACAACGCGGGGCTCCGCGTCGTGTGCCGTCGCGATGAGCGCTGCCGCCATCGCTGAGGCGACCCCGATCTCCGCCTGGCAGCCGCCTTCGGCGGCAGACAGCGTCGCGTGGTGCTTGCAGAGGTACCCAACCGCCGCCGCCGCCAGCATGCCGTCGCGGATCTTCGCCGGCGGCAGCTTGCGGCCGCCTTCGCCCAGGGCATACACGAGCGCCGGCATGACGCCGGCGGACCCACCGGTCGGGGCGGTGACGACGAGGTGGCCCCGCGCGTTTTCCTCCGACCCCGCGAGGGCGGCCGCAGACAAGAGGCCGATTCCGCGGTCGGCCGGATTCGGCTCATCCTGGGCGCGTTTGTAAACGGTTCCCGCTTTGGTTTTCAGCTTGATAGGACCCGGCAAGACGCCTTCCGGTGCGTTGAGCCCGGACTTCACGATGGCCACCATCGCATTGGTGATCTTGTCGACGAAGGCATACACCTCCTGCTCGCTCTTGCCGGAGATGGACATCTCATTCGCCAGCATCACTTTCGCGATCGACAGCTTGTTGTCCTCGGCGTGCTTTCGCAGCTCCCCCATCGTCCTGAACGGGTACTTCGGCGCGTTCTTCTTGGGAGGCGTGTAGCCCTTCCACTCGATGAAGCCGCCGCCCACCGAGTAGTACTCCTGCTCGAAGAGCACGGTGTCGCCGGCCATCAGCTTGGCGGTCATGGTGTTGGGGTGGTGAAACTCGCCTTTGGTTGCGTCGTAGACGATGTCTTTGAGCGTCAGATTGAACGTCTTGCCGCCGAGCTTCAACGGGAAGGACTGGTTGGGTTCGTCGCGCATTTTGTCGAGGAACAAGGGGTCGACGGTGGCCGGCTCCTGCCCGAGCAGCCCCGCGAGCGCAGCGCGCTCCGTGCCGTGCCCTTGGCCGGTCGCGCTCAGGCTGCCGAACAGGTGCACCTTGAGCCCTGTCGCCTTCGCGAGTGTCTCCGCCGGCAGCTTCGTGCAGCGCTGATAGAAGTCATAGGTGATGCGCATAGGCCCGATCGTGTGCGAGCTCGAGGGGCCTGGCCCCACCTTGTAGAACTCATCCACCACCGTCATCACCGGCCCCTGGCCCTTCTTCACGACGTTCAGGTCCGGCGACAGCGGGGGCGCCGAGGGCGCAGGCGCAGCGGCCGTCGCGGGCGTCGGCGGAGGCGCCTTGCTTTCTGTCTCCGATCGCGCGCAGCCGGTCAGCACCGCGGCCGCGGAGATCGTGGCGCTGCGCATGATGAACCGCCGGCGGTCGAAGCCGGTCGGCACCATCGACGGCAGGGTGGCTACGGGATCAAGCGGATCGATCTTCTCGTCTTTTCTTTCGGACATAGCGTTCTCTCCTGACCAAAACGGATTTCGTCACGCCTATTTTTTGGCTGCCGGCGGGAAGTCCTTGAACATTTTCGTAGACGCCTTGTCGAGCCGCTTCGCGTTTCTCTCGGCGTTGTCCGAGATCTCGCCCTCGGCAATACCGCGGAACACGAGGCTCTTCGACTTTGGGTCGAACATGTCCACGACAACCGTGCCGACCTGGTATTCGTTTACAACGGTCGAGGCCGTGCCCATACCCATGCCACCATAATGGTAGCCATAGCCGCCCATGCCGCCGCTGTAGAACGTGGTGGCATCGCGTTTGGTCTGGGTGGCGCCGTGGAGGACGACGTGGATGTCTGCCTGCGCCTCGTCGACTTTCTTCCAGCCCTTGGCCGCGATCGCTTCGTCAAACTCGGTCATGACGCGGCGCTGTGAAAGGTCGTTGCCCCACGCCGTCCCGAGCTTCATCGAATACGTCTTGATCGGCGAGAAATTGAAATTCTTGTCGAAATCGATTTTCACGTCTTGCGCGGCGGCGATTGTGGGAAGCGAGAGAAGCAAACCGGTGAGCACTGCGAATAACACTTTCATCACTACCTCCTAGATCCTAGATGTGGCTGTTCTACTTTTTCTTCTGGGGATAACGTTTCAGAATTTCGCGCACGGCCTCGCGTATCAGCGCTGCCCGCGTGTCGTTACTGGAGCCCGGCTTGATCTCCGCCGCGCCGACACCCCTCCAGACAATCGCTCCGTTGGCGCTGAAGTCAATCGCGATCGACCCTTGCTGGATCACTTTCAGCGCTTGAGTCGAAGCCAGGAACGGCGGCACGCCCCATTGGGTAACGGGCGGAAGGAACTGCCCGGCCGTCTGCGCCGAATCACCAATCGTCAACAGAAGGTAGTACTTCACCGTAACGTCCGGTGTGTACGCGGCCGGCGTCAGTCCACGGCTCGGCATCTCCGCCTCGACGGCGTTCATGATGATGGGTTCGGCCAGTCGCCGAATGGCTTCAGGGTCATCGGTCGGCGTGCGGGCCACCATCACACGTCCCGCTTCCGGCGTCGCCCACGCCCAGCTGTTCACCTTGCGGAAGTCGAACGCCTTGTCGAGGTCCACATGAACCTTCACGGCTGCGGCGCCGATCTGCACGGCCACGACCATGCCAACGGCGATCAGGGACAGAAGTCTCATGGAGCAACGCGTGTTGCAACCTCCATTCCGGTCCTCCATAGCGTTGTGGGCTTCTCATTGGCGCGAAGACTCACGACTGGTGGTGAGCTAGCCAGCGAAATGCGGTAACCGAGGGTTCCCCGGATCCGCAAATGGCTCTGCCGGAACTGCATAGCGCTTCTCACTGGTCCTTCCTATGCTGCACACAGGCCGACGATGCCTCCGAGCGCGCGAGCCGGGGCACGCGGGAGAATGGGCGACACACATTACCACGCGCTCGTGTTCTTCGGGGCCACGGGCGATCTGGCGTACAAGAAGATCTTCCCTTCGTTGCAGGCGATGGCCAGGCGCGGTCAGCTCAAGGTGCCTGTCATCGGCGTGGCTAAGGCCGGCTGGACCCTCGAGCAGTTGCGCGCGCGGGCGCAGGAGAGCGTCGAGAAGTACGGAGGTCTCGACCCTGCCGCGTTCGACAGGCTGTGCGGACTGCTTCGGTACGTCGACGGGGACTACAAAGAGCCGGCGACCTTCGAGGCGGTCCGGCGCGAGCTCGGAGGCGCAGCGCATCCCGCGCACTATCTGGCGATCCCGCCGCCGCTCTTCGGACCTGTCGTGGAACAACTGGCTCGATCGGGCTGCGCTCGAGGGGCGCGTGTCATCGTCGAGAAGCCGTTCGGTGAGGACCTCGTCTCGGCGCGCGATCTGAATCGGATCCTGCTCAGTAAGTTCGTGGAGAGCGACATCTTCCGAATCGACCATTACCTCGGAAAACGTCCCGTTCACAACATGCTGTTCTCCCGCTTCACGAATCCGATCCTGGAGGCGTTCTGGAATCGAACCCACGTCGAGAGCGTGCAGATCACGATGGCGTTCCTGTTTCCGAACGCGGCTCCGCTGCAGAACTATTTCCGATTTCGAATCATCCCCCGGCAGACGACCGCGTTCGGCGTCACGGCGATGGATGAGGGCGACCAGATGATCGGGCAGCGGACCGAGCTCATCGCCAGCCGGCAGCCTGGCGCCAACGACAGAGACGCCTACGATCGCGTGCTGAGCGATGCGCTCGACGGAAACCCCGAGCTGTTTCCGCGGATGGACTACGTCGAAGAGCGTGGCGCATTGTCGATCCGGTGTTGAAGATGAAAACCCCAGTTCACGAATACGAGCCCGGGACCTGGGGCCCCGTCGATCCCGCACCGAACATCGAACCGCCTGGAGGCTGGGAAAACCCGACGGAGGGAGCGGAAGCTACCCCCGGCCTTGCGTGGCAAGGTGCATGGCCACCGCATCATCCAGGTTGAAGAACATCCGCTCCTGCCCAACGGCCTGGCCGAATGGCGAGCGCCGCACGGCTGTCAGCACCTCCGGGGTAAGGCCCACGAGCCACAACGATATGCCACGCTCTTTCACGCGTGCCTCGCCCTCCGCCAGCATCTTGAGAACGGTGTACTCCACGTCGAACACGGCGCTCAAGTCCAGCACGACGACCCGGGGCTGAGCCTGCTCGACCAGCAGCCGAAACTTCTCCCCCACCCGCTGGCCATTGGCGAAGAAGAGCCGGCCCACGGGGCGCAGGATCAGGAGGCCGTCAAAGATCTCATCGTCGGGATGCTCTTCCGAGAGCGGGCGGAACACGCTCGTACCCCGCTTGCGGCCCAGACGGTATACCGGCGGGTCGCTCACCTGATGCGCGAGAGACACCAGGGAAATGATGATGGCGGCGAGGATGCCCTTGAGAGTACCGAGCAGCATGACCCCGGCGAATGCGGCGACCGCCCAGATGAACTCCGTGCGCCGGACGGCCAGAATCGCCCGGAACTCCGGCAGTTGAATCAGCCCGACGGAGTAAACGATCACGACCGCCGCCAGCGTCGCCTGAGGCATCAGGCTGATCAGGGGCGCAAGAAACAGGAGGGTCAGAAGCGTCGCGCCACCCGTGACCAGACCCGCCAGTTGGCTGCGGGCTCCGGCCAGGCGATTCACCGCAGTTTGGGACGTGCCGCCGCCCGCCGGCATGCCGCCGAGAACGGCCCCGCCGGCCGTGGCAATGCCCGTCGCCAGCAGTTCCTGGTTGGCGCGCAACGGAGGTTCCCCGCTCTGCGCGAAGGCCCGCCCCGCGGCCATGGTCTCGGTGAAACTCATCAACGCAATACCCAGGGCGCCGGGCCAGAGCTGTGAGATGAGCGAAAAGTCCGGGAGCGTGAGGGCGGGCAGGCCCCGCTGAATCTCGCCCACGGTCTCTACGCCGTACGCCTCGAGCCCCATCAGCCAAGTGGCGGCGATGCCCGCACCCACCGTGACGAGCGGCGCGGGCACCCGTGGCACGAACCGCTTCAGACCGAGGAGCAGTGCCATCATCACGAGGCCCACTGCGAGCGTTGCGGCCGACGTGCCGGGCAGGCTCTGAAACAGAGCGAGGAGATTCTGCAGGAACGAGCCCTTGGGGAAATGCACGCCGAGGAGCTTCGGCACCTGATCGAGCACGATGACGACGCCGATTCCCGCTTTGAAGCCGGACAGCACAGGTTCCGAGATGAAGTTGGCAAGAAAACCGACGCGCAAGATAGATGCGACCACGAGCAGGACGCCGACCATCAAGGTCAGACTTGCGGCAGCGCGCACCAGGAGAGCCGGATCGCCGTTGGGGACCACCAGGGCCAGGTCGGCCCCCGTGAGGATCGCGATCGTCGTCGTGGTGCTCACGCTCAGCACGCGCGAGCTGCCGAACACCGCATAAATCAGCATCGGTACGAACGCGGTGTAAAGCCCTGTCTGGACCGGAAGGCCCGCCACGGTGGCGTAGGCCATGGCTTTCGGAATGACCACCGCCGCCGTGATGAGGCCGGCGATGATGTCCGGTCGCAGCCATTCCTTCCGATAACCGATGAGCCAGTCGAGCAACACCATAAGCGTGGGTCGTCTCCCTCCAATTCTCTTGCCGTCGTCCGCAGCCTGCGCATGAATGGCCGCGGTAGTGGCATGCACTGTGCTCAAACGCATGTCAGATTGCGATGGCCGCCCTCGCAGCACGGGCTCCCGCAGAGGGCGCGCGATAACGTGAGGTCGCGAAGGGTCACGCGTCGTTGAGAGACTCTCTCAACATGTGGTGAGGCGACGCGGGAAATCCGGTGAAGGGAGTCGAAAACATGGAACGCACACACGAAAAGTACGAGCGCCTGATCGCGCGCTGCGAATCGCTTCCGCCAGCACCGACCGCCGTCGCGCACCCGTGCGACGAGAGTTCGCTGCGGGCGGCCATCGACGCGGCGAACGCGAAGCTGATCGCCCCGATCCTGGCCGGACCTCGCGCGCGCATCGAGGCTGTGGCAAGAGAGCACGGCATCAACATTTCGAACGTCGAGATCGTGGATGCTCCGCACAGCGAAGCTTCGGCCGCCGCGGCCGTTGCGCTGGTACGCGAGGGCAAGGCAGAAGCCCTGATGAAAGGCAGCCTGCACACCGACGAGCTGATGGGCGCGGTGGTCAGGCGCGAGACGGGCCTGCGCACGTCCCGGCGCATCAGCCACTGCTTCATCATGGACGTCCCCGGGCATCCTGACACGCTCATCATTACCGACGCCGCTATCAACATCGCGCCCTCGCTCAAGGACAAAGTGGATATCGTGCAGAACGCGATTGACCTTGCGCGCGACCTGGGGGAGACCAACGTGCGGGTGGCGATTCTCTCAGCAATGGAGACGGTCAATCCCGATGTTCCCTCAACGCTCGAGGCAGCCGCCCTGTGCAAGATGGCGGACCGCAAGCAGATCACGGGCGCCGTGCTGGACGGGCCGCTCGCGCTCGACAACGCAATCAATCTCGAGGCCACGCGAATCAAGAAGATCGATTCGCCGGTGGCTGGGCGCGCCAATGTGCTGGTCGTGCCCGATCTCGAAGCGGGCAACATGCTGGCCAAGAGCCTGTCGTTCCTTGCAGGGGCGGACGCCGCCGGCATCGTGCTCGGCGCGCGCGTGCCGATCATTCTCACGAGCCGCGCCGACTCCCTGATGACGCGCCTTGCCTCGTGCGCGGTAGCCGCCCTGGTCGCGAACGTGCGCCGCGGAAATGTCGCGAAGGTCATGGCGTGAGTGACGCGATTCTCGTTCTGAACGCCGGCTCGTCCAGCATCAAGTTCCTGCTCTTCGTCGAGCGGGATGGGGCGCTCGATCCTGTCCTCAAAGGACAGATAGAGGGTATACACACAGCTCCGCGGTTCGCGGCGCGCGGCGCGGACGGCACGCTGCTAGCCGAGAAGTCCTGGGGCGAGGGAGTAAACCTCGGCCACGATGCGGCCGTGGCGCATCTCGCGGAGTTTCTGCGCGGCCAGGGTGGGAGCTTCCGGCTTGCGGCGGTGGGCCATCGGGTCGTCCACGGTGGGATGCAATACGCGGAACCAGTCCGGCTCGACTCCAATGTACTCGCCGTGCTCGAAAAATTCGTACCGCTTGCGCCGCTCCATCAGCCGCACAACCTGGCTCCGATCCGCCTCCTGCTCGAACGCCAGCCAGAGTTGCCGCAGATCGCCTGCTTCGATACGGCGTTTCATGCCACCAATCCTGACGTCTCTCGACGCTTCGCCATTCCTACCGAACTGCACGACGCCGGTGTGAGACGGTACGGCTTTCACGGCTTGTCGTACCGAGTACGTCGCATCGGCGCTGCCGGTTAACGACGCTCGCGCCGCGGCGGGCAGAACCGTCGTGTGCCATCTCGGCAACGGCTCGAGCATGTGCGCGCTGGAGGGCGGCCGCAGTGTCGCCAGCACGATGGGTTTCACCGCAGTGGACGGCCTGGCGATGGGAACGCGGTGCGGGGCGATCGACCCTGGAGTGCTGCTCTACCTCATGGACCAGCGCGGCATGGACGCGCGTGCGATAGAGAAGCTCATTTACAGTCAGTCGGGTCTGCTCGGCGTCTCCGGCATCTCGAGCGACATGCGCAAGCTCCTTGTCTCGGACGATCCCCGGGCGATGCTCGCTGTGGACCTGTACGTTTACCGGATCCGGCGCGAGTTGGGCTCACTCGCCGCTGCGCTCGGCGGGCTCGATGCGCTGGTGTTCACGGCCGGCATCGGGGAGAACAGCCCGGTGGTCCGGGAACGGATCTGCCGCGATGCGGCATGGCTGGGGCTGGAACTCGACCGCACGGCGAATGAGAAGGGCGGTCCACGCATCAGCACGGCGGGTAGCCGAGTAACCGCGTGGGTTATCCCGACCAACGAGGAACTGATGATCGCGCAGCACACGCGGCGGCTCATCGCGCGCCCAGGCTCACGAGCCGACGTCGCGTAACCGCTGCCATAAAGCACTACCACAACCCGCTTAACTCACCAGGAGACGAACATGTCGACAATCCTGAAACCCGCCACCGAAACTCCCAAGAAGCCCGCCAGCGAGAAATGGGACGTGGCATGGCGCGGATTCGCGCCCGGGAGCTGGCAGAGCCACGTCAACGTCCGCGAATTTATCCAGAGCAACTACACCCCCTACGAGGGCGATGGCAGCTTTCTGCAGGGCGCGACCGCGCGCACGCGCGGCATGTGGGAGACGCTGCAGCCGCTGTTCGCTCAGGAACGCGAGAAGGGCATACTCGACGTATCGCAGATTCCTTCCGGGATCGTCGCGCACGCGCCCGGCTACATCGACAAGGAACGGGAGATCATCGTCGGCCTGCAAACCGATGCGCCGCTCAAGCGGGCGATCATGCCGTTCGGCGGCTGGCGCGTGGTCGCGGCGAGTCTCGAGTCTTACGGTTACAAGCCCGATCCGGCCGTCGCCGAGATCTTCACCAAGTACCGCAAGACGCACAACGACGGCGTCTTCGACGCCTACACCAGGGACATCAGGAATGCGCGGTCGTCGGGCATTGTGACCGGCCTGCCGGACGCGTACGGCCGCGGCCGGATCATCGGTGACTACCGCCGGGTCGCGCTCTACGGCGTCGATTTCCTGATCGTCGACAAGGAGCGCGAGAAGCAGGAACTGGACGATCGTCATTCAACCGAGGACACGATCCGCCTGCGCGAGGAGCTGGCGGAACAGATCCGGTCGCTGAAAGAGCTCAAGGAGATGGCCTCGAGCTATGGCTGCGACATCTCGGGGCCGGCCACCAACGCCCGCGAGGCGGTGCAGTGGACGTACTTCGGGTATCTCGCCGCCATCAAGCAGCAGAACGGGGCGGCGATGTCGGCCGGGCGCCTCTCCACGTTCTGGGACATCTATTTCGAGCGCGACCTTCTGGCCGGCACGCTTACCGAGTCGGAGGCGCAGGAGATCGTCGACGACGTCGTGATCAAATGGCGCATCGTGCGCTTCCTGCGCGCCCCCGAATACAACAACCTTTTCTCCGGCGATCCGGTATGGGTGACGGAGGTGGTGGGCGGGATGGGAGAGGACGGCCGCACGCTCGTCACCAAGAGCGCGTTTCGCATGTTGCACACCCTCTACAACCTCGGACCGGCGCCCGAGCCCAACATCACCGTGTTCTGGTCGCCGCAACTGCCCGATGGCTTCAAGCGCTTCGCCGTCAAGACGTCGATCGATACCAGTTCCATTCAGTACGAGTCCGACGACCTCATGCGACCCAAATGGGGTGACGACTGCGCCATCGCCTGCTGCGTCTCGGCGATGCGGGTCGGCAAACAGATGCAGTTCTTCGGCGCGCGGGTGAATCTGCCGAAGGCGCTGCTGTACGCCTTGAACGGCGGGCGTGACGAGGTGAGCGGAAAGCAGGTCGGGCCGAAGGTCCCGCCGATCACCACCGACGTGTTGAATTACGACGACGTCATGGACCGCCTCAATCCGACGCTGGACTGGCTTGCGAAGATGTACGTCAACGCGCTCAACATCATTCACTACATGCACGACAAGGTACTGCTACGAGGCCGTCGAGATGGCGCTGCACGATCGCGACATCCTGCGTACGCTCGCCTGCGGCATCGCCGGCCTCTCGCACACGGCTGACAGCCTGTCCGCGATCAAGTACGCCAAGGTGAAGCCGGTGCGCGACGAGCGCGGGATCATCGTTGACTTCGAAACCGAGGGCGAATTTCCGTGCTTCGGCAACAACGACGACCACGCCGACGACCTCGCGAAACTGATAGTGTCGTTGATGATGAGCAAAATCCGGATGTATCCCTCCTATCGCAACGCAACTCACACGCAGTCGGTGCTGACCATCACCTCCAACGTCGTCTACGGGAAGAAGACGGGCAACACACCGGACGGCCGCAAGAAGGGCGAGGCCTTCGCCCCTGGGGCAAACCCCTCGAACGGTCGTGACACGCACGGGGCCCTCGCGTCGCTGCTGTCGGTCGCGAAGATTCCGTACGACGACGCCGAGGACGGCATCTCGCTGACGCTGTCGGTGGTGCCCGCCGCGCTCGGCAGCGAAGCCGAGCGCATCGCACGCGGATGCGGCGCGCTCGACGCGTATTTCTCGAGCGGTGGCTTTCACGTCAACATCAATGTGCTCAATCGCGAGACGCTGCAGGACGCGATGAAGAACCCGGAGAAGTATCCGCAGTTGACGATCCGGGTGTCCGGTTACGCGGTGAACTTCGTCAAGCTCACGAGGGAACAGCAACTCGACGTCCTCAACCGGACATTCCACGGGTCCATGTAGGAAGGTGGACCATGAGCGAGCCCCGTACCGGGAGCCGTTACGAGCTCCAAGTCGCGCGCCAAGGGATGAAGGAGAGCAAGGTGGCGAACGACTATTTCGCCGTGCATCCGGGCGACGTCGAGGAGATCGAGGACGAGGACGACCTCGTCGGCTACGTCCACTCCTACGAAGTCGGCAGCACGGTGGACGGCCCCGGCCTCCGCTTCGTCGGGTTTTTGACCGGCTGCCTCCTGCGCTGTCAGTTCTGCCACAACCCGGATACGTGGCACAAGAAGAACGGTCATCCCGTGACCGTGTCTCGAGCGATGCAGCAGATCGGCAAGTACGTGAAGGTGCTCAAGGCCACCAAGGGGGGCATCACGCTCTCCGGCGGCGAGCCGATGGTGCAGCGGCCGTTCGTGACCCGGATCTTCCGCCGCTGCAAGGAGCTCGGCCTGCACACCTGCATCGACACCGCCGGCCGCCTCGGCGACCGGTTCACCGATGACGAGCTGATGGACATCGACCTCAACCTGCTCGACATCAAGTCCGGCGACCCGGCCATCTACGAACAGATCACGCACCAGCCGCTGCAGCCGACGCTCGATTACGCGCAGAGGCTTTCGGCACTCGGGCGCCCGATGTGGATCCGCTACGTGCTCGTTCCAGGGCTCAGCGATGGTTTCGACAACGTCCAGAAAGTAGCTGATTTCTGCGCCGGGCTGACGACCGTGGAGCGCGTGGAGATCCTGCGCTTCCATCAGATGGGCAGCAACAAGTGGGAAAAGCTCGGCCTCGAATATCCGCTGAAAGACGTCGAGCCGCCCGATGCCGACTTGACTGAGCGCGTACGCGGGCAGTTTCGCAGCCGCGGGCTGACCGTCTACTAGAGGAGCTGGCGGAACATTGGAATTCGTCAGGACGCTGCTCGAACAGCAACCGCTGATGGCGATGTTCCTCACCATCGCCATCGGCTATCTCATGGGCGAGATAAACATCAAGGGGTTCTCCCTCGGTGTGGGCGCCGTGCTGTTCGTCGCGCTCGCCATTGGCTGGTTCGCGCCGAAGTCGGTGCCGGCCCCGATGGTCGGAACACTCGGTCTCGCGCTCTTCCTCTATGGCGTGGGCGTGCAGTACGGCAAGCAGTTTTTCATCGGACTGACTACCGCCGCCGGACAAAAGGCGAACCTCGTCGCCTTGATCGGAGTGCTGCTGGCGGGCGTCGTGAGCATCCTGCTCGTGAAGGTGATCGACTTGAACCTGGGCTATGCACTGGGCCTCTTCGCGGGATCGGGGACGAGCACGCCGACCCTCCAGGCCGCCATTGCGACGCTCGGCAACGACGATCCCGCAGTCGGCTACTCGGTTTCCTATCCGTTCGGAGTCGCGGGGCCGATCCTGCTCCTGTACATCGTCTCCATGGTGCTCAAGCCGAAGATCGAGGTGCCTTCGGCCAAGGACCTCGACCTGCTCGAAATCGCGCTGCGCAATCCCGCGTTGTCCGGCAAGACGCTCGGCCACGTTATGGCGGCGCTGCCGGCCGGAGTGCAGATCGCGGCGGTGCGACGGGCGGGCCGCAATGAAGCGGCTTCCCCTGACTTCGTGGTCGCCGAGGGCGACGTCGTGCTCGCGGTCGGCAACAGCAGGAACGCGCTCGAGCAGGCGAGCCAGAGCCTCGGAGTGGCGGCGCACGGCCGGCTGCTCGAGGATCGCAGTGCGCTCGATTACCTGCGCGTGTTCGCATCGCGCCCGGTCGTGGTCGGCCGAGCGCTGCGCGATCTCGATCTGCCGGGGGACAAGGCCGCCGTACTCATCCAGGTGCGGCGCGGAGACGCGGACATCATGCCGCGCCCCGATCTTGTGCTCGAGTTCGGCGATCGCGTCGGCGTGCTCGCTCATCGCGGCGATTTCCCCGCGATGCGCAAGTACTTCGGGGACTCGATCAAGGGCACGGCTGAGCTCAGCTACATCTCCATCGGCATCGGCATGGCGCTCGGCTTTCTCGTCGGCGTGATCCCGATTCCGCTCCCAGGCATCGGCACGCTCGCTGTCGGACTGTCGGGCGTGCTGATCGTGGCGTTGATCCTCGGTAACCTGCGGCGCACCGGCGGCATGAACTGGACCATTCCGCTTTCGGCAAACCTCGTCCTGCGCAACCTCGGGCTGACGCTGTTCCTCGCACAGGTAGGGATGGCCTCCGGCCCCAAATTCGCCGCGACGGTAGCGGACACAGGATTCCTGATGCTGGGGTTGGGCGCCGTTGTACTGATGGCGCTCGTCCTTCCTATTCTGATTCTCGGGCTGTTCGTGTTTCGGATGCCGTACGACGAAGTTGCGGGCATCATCTCCGGTGCCTGCGGTAACCCGGCGGTCCTTGCCTACGCGAACAGGCTCACACCGACGGATCGGCCGGACATCGGCTACGCGACGATCTTTCCCGGCATGACCATCGTCAAAATCCTTTTTGTCGATATTGTCGCGGCGCTGCTGTGACACCGGAGCAGGCAATCCCCGAACCCGGCCGCATCGTGCTCGCGAGGCGGAGCGGCGATCAGGCGGGCTGGAGACGCTGGCTGCCGGGTCTGCAGACCCTGCGCAGCTACGAGTCCGCCTGGCTGCGTCACGATCTTGTGGCCGGATTGGTGCTGACAACGATGCTGGTGCCCGTCGGGATCGCCTATGCGGTGGCGTCGGGCGTGCCGGGCATCTACGGACTTTACGCGACGATTGTTCCACTGCTGGCCTATGCGCTGTTCGGTCCCAGCCGCATCCTTGTGCTGGGACCCGACTCGTCCCTGGCTGCCGTCATCCTCGCCGTCGTCCTGCCGCTGTCTGGCGGCGAACCCATCCGTGCCGTCGCTCTGGCCGGCATGATGGCGATCGTGTCCGGGATCGTGTGCATTCTGGCCGGCCTGGCACGCCTGGGATTTGTCACCGAACTCCTTTCCAAGCCTATCCGTTACGGATACATGAACGGCATTGCCCTGACTGTTTTGATCAGTCAGCTACCCAAGGTTTTCGGGTTCTCGATCGAGAGCGACGGCCCGGTCAGAAACCTGTTGGCCATCGCCGCAGCGGTGTTCGACGGTCGAGCCAACTGGATTGCGTTTCTGGTGGGCGCAGGTACCCTGGCTGTGATCCTGCTGCTGAAAGGCAGCAAGCGCGTGCCAGGAATCCTGGTCGCCGTGGTTGGAGCAACCATTGTCGTGGGTGCGCTGGACTTGGCGGCCCGCGCGGGCGTGTCGGTACTCGGCTCCCTCCCGCAAGGCCTGCCAGCGTTCGAAATCCCATGGATCACCTATGCCGATATTGGCCCCGTTCTCATCGGCGGCCTCGCCGTCGCCCTGGTGTCATTCGCCGACACGAGCGTGTTGTCACGCTCCTATGCGGCGCGGACGCGGATGTATGTGGATCCCAACCAGGAGTTGGTCGGCCTCGGTGCGGCCAACCTTGCGGCTGGATTTTTTCAGGGATTTCCCATCAGCAGCAGTTCGTCACGCACGCCCGTGGCTGAAGCCGCAGGTGCCAGAACCCAGATGACCGGCGTCGTCGGTGCGGCCAGCGTGGCCCTGCTGCTGCTGGTGGCGCCGGACCTCCTGCGGCATCTGCCCTCCAGCGCATTGGCTTCGGTCGTGATCGCCTCGGCCATCGGCCTGATCGAAGTCACCGACCTCCGTCGAATCTTTCGCATCCAGCGCTGGGAGTTCTGGCTATCGATCGTCTGCACGATCGGCGTGGCGGTACTGGGCGCGATTCCGGGCATCGGCCTCGCGATCGTGATTGCCGTGATCGAATTCCTGTGGGACGGCTGGCGCCCGTACTCCGCGGTCCTGGGTCGCGCCCAGGATCTCGATGGCTATCACGACATCGAGCGCTATCCCGATGCCAGCCGGGCTCCCGGCCTGGTCCTGTTTCGCTGGGATGCGCCCTTGTTCTTCGCGAACGCCGAACTGTTCCGTGACCGCGTGTTGGATGCGGTGGCTGCATCACCTACGCCGGTGCGCTGGCTGGTCGTGGCGGCAGAACCGGTCACCAGCGTGGACGTCACCGCGGCAGATATCCTCGCTGAATTGCACGAAACGCTGCACGCGGCCGGCATCGAGTTGTGCTTTGCCGAGATGAAGGACCCCGTCAAGGACAAGCTGAAACGATTCGGGCTCTTCGCGAGTCTTGGTGAGGAGCGCTTCTTCCCGACTCTCGGTGTGGCCGTCAGCCGCTATCTCAAGACCCACGCAGTCGATTGGCCGGACTAAGAGCCCATGAATTCGGTATCACGCGTCGCGTGTGTCGCCTGCACTTTTGGGCTGCTAGTGGCTATGGCTGAGCCGACTTCCGCCGAACAGGCGGCGCCACCAACGCCCGCGCCTTCTCAGGCCAGGCCAGACCGACCCCGCATCGGCGTTGCGTTCGGAGGGGGCAGCGCACGCGGGCTCGCCCATGTTGGCGTCATTCGCTGGTTCGAAGAGCACCGCATTCCGATTGATCTCATCGCGGGGACCAGCATGGGCGGCCTCATCGGCGGAGGTCTTGCCTCGGGCATGTCGGCCCAAGAGTTGACCGCGCTGCTCGAAACAACAGATTGGGACGAGATGTTCGGCTTTTCGCCGTTTCGATACAAGAACGTGCGGCGCAAGGAGGACGCGCGCGCGTACCCTTCGCGCATCGAATTTGGCGTCAAGCGCGGCATCGCCGGGCCTGGTGCGCTCAATAGCGGCCAGCAGGTCGATTTTCTGCTCGCGCGGATCGCGGGTCCGTACGCGACGCTCTCGAGCTTCGACGACTTGCCGACGCCGTTCCGAGCCATTGCGGTCGATCTCATCACGGCCAACCAGATCGTTCTGGACAAGGGAACGCTGGCGTCCGCCATGCGCGCCACGATGTCGCTGCCCGGCATCTTTCCGCCGGTGGAGCGTGACGGTCTGGTGCTTGTCGATGGCGGCGCGATGAACAACGTGCCTGCCGACATAGTGCGCGCGATGGGTGCCGACGTGGTTGTTGCCGTCAACGTCGGTTACATGGGAGACAAGCGCACAGTGAGCTACTCGCTCCTTGGGCTCATCAGCCAGACCATCGACGTCATGATGCAGGCCAATACCCGGGAAACGATGAAGGAAGCAGACATCGTGATCAACCCGCCGCTCGAGGGCTTCGGGAGCCTCGACTGGAGGCGCAGCGCAGAGCTTGCGGCCGTCGGATACCGCGCCGCTGACGCGATGAAGGAAAAACTGCTGCCGTTCGCGTTAGACGAGGCTCAGTGGGCCGCGTATCAACAACGTGGACAAGCACGCCGCAAGACCGCGTTGCCGGTGCCGCAGTTCGTGTCGGTCGTTGGTGCGGTCCCGTCCGACCGGGCCCGCATGGAGGAAGTCCTCTCTGCACGCGTCGGACAGCCGCTCGACATCAATACTCTCGAGACGGATCTCGAGACTTTTGCTGGACTCGATCGGTATGAAACGGTGGGTTGGCAGATCGACGAGGTGGAAGGCCGGCCTGGCCTCCGCGTGGAGGCGCGGTCGAAGCGCTATGCCCCCCCGTTTCTCATGCTGGGCATCAGCCTTCAGAACACGACGACGGATGATTTCTCGTTTCAGCTCGCCGCGCGTTATCTGACGTTCGACGCCCTCGGTTCCGGCTCCGAGCTGCGAATCGATGGAGCGGCTGGCGCTCAGCCGAGCATCGGCGCGGAGATGTATCGGCCCTTGGGAAGGACGCCGCTATTTGTCGCGGTGGGCGGCTGGCGCGAGTCAGTCGGACGCTCAACTTCGTGAGCGACGACGTCGTCGTTGCGCGGTACGGCGAGGTCAGATTGCGTGTGAATGCCGATGTCGGCGTGAATGTTGGCCGAGACAGTGACGTCCGGGTGGGCATGTCGGCAGGGCGGCTGAACGCGAGTGTCGAGGCCGGCGATCCCGGCCTGCCGGAACTTCACGGGCTCGAGACGCGGGCACGGCTCGCGTTCCGCCACGATGGCCAGGACAGCCCGGTCGTGCCTTCGAATGGTGTGCGGGCGATCGGCACGGTCGACCACATTATTCGCTCTCCCGACGTGCCCGCCACATTCGCAACCGAGCGCTCGAACGACGAGGTGACACAAATCGAGATCCGCAGCTCGACGTTCTGGTCGCGACGGCGCCGCGCGACCGCCTGTTCCTCGTCCGGAGGCGCCGGAACGACATGGGGGCACCCGCTTGCGAACGAACAGTTTCAGTTGGGCGGGCCGCTGCGCCTCGGCGCGTACAACATCGGCGAGTTTCGAGGTGATCACTACGGCGTGCTCGCGGCGGGCTATCTCCGCGGCATCGGGCGTCTGCCGGACTTTCTGGGCGGCCCGATCTTCGGCGGCGGTTGGGTGGAGACCGGTTCTGCGTTCGATGACATCGACAACGCGAAGCTTCGGACGAACGTGAGCCTTGGAATGCTGGCTGACACGCTGATCGGTCCTGTCCTGCTGGGCGGCAGCTTCGATTTCAGTGGCGCCTGGCGGTACTACATCGGGGTGGGCCGGCTGTTCTGAAGTGGAGATGGCGCGACAACCCAAACTCAGGAGTTAGCATGTCTCTGGCGATCCACTGGATTGCGTACATTTCGTTTATCGCGGTTGTTCCGTGCGTCGGGCGCGCGCAGGAAGCGCCGGCGACGATGGCTCAACCCGCCGCGACGCAGCAACAACAACAGCAGGAAGCACGGCCGACCGGGCTGCCAGCGCAGGTCACGTGGAAGTTCAACTTCGATGCCGGATGGGGATCCTTCGGGTTCGCAAACTCGCTGTTCAACAACCCCAAAGAACCTGGCGTGACTGAAAACCTCAGCGATCAATGGTTCGAGGGTTACATCAAGCCGGCCTTGTCCGGGAGCATCAGGCTCAGTTCCTCCAGCGAGTTCTACGGCACTCTGAGCGCCGTCGGCGAGCGTACTTACGGATCGGTCCCATCGGCGTTTGGCGAGGATGTCTCGTCCTTCCAGGCCGAGGACCTGTCGGTCGGCTGGAGATCGGGAACGTCGCTCGAGCGGTTGGGCGAGAACGCGCTGGACTTCACCGTTGGACGAACGCAGTACCACCTCGGTCATGGGTTCCTGCTGCTTCGACGGCGCGGCAGAAGGCGGAAGCCGCGGCGGCTATTGGACGAACGCGCGCAAGGCGTTCGAGTTCGCGGCGATCGGCCGCATCAGGCCGGGCGCATCACCTGATCGAGACCTTCTACCTCGACAAGGACGAGCTCGAGGAGAGCGACAGCGGCAGCCGGCTCTGGGGCGCCAACTACGAGTTCACGCTGGGCGAGAACACGACGCTCGGCGCCACCTACATGAAGTGGTTTGCCGATCCGGAGATGAAGCCGGGTCGCGATGGATTGAATGTCTTCAACGTCCGGGCGTACTCCGCGCCTGTCAAGACTGCGCCCGATCTGTCGTTCGAGTTCGATACGCGTCGGAGCGCAACGCCGACGCGCTCAACTCCAACGCCTGGACGCTGCAGGGCGCGTATGAACTGAGCAAAACGAGATGGACACCGACGCTGTCGTACCGCTACGCCTTCTTCGAAGGCGACGACCCGGACACGACGGCGAATGAGGCCTTCGACGCGCTGTTTCTGGGCTTCAGCGACTGGGGCACCTGGTGGCAGGGAGAGATCGCCGGCGAATATTTTCTCTCCAACTCGAATCTCGTCTCGTACCTGTTTCGCGCACACGTGTCGCCGAGCGACGCGATCGGCGCCGGGCTGATGTTCTTCAAGTTTGTGGCCGACAAGCCCGCCTCGGTTGCGCCGGGCGTGACGGACAAGGATCTGGCGAACGAGATCGACGCCTACGTGGACTGGGAGCTGAACAGCAATTTCACAGTCAGTGTGGTCGGCGCCTACGCGGATCCCGGCAAGGCAGTACAGCAGGCGAGCGGTCGGACCAAGAACTTCGCGTACGGAATGTTCTACCTGGGCTACAGCTTCTGAGCGGGAGACCGACGCTCAGTAGCGCTCGGGCACGAAGCGCCGGCGCGCGATCGACGCATGTCGTTGTACGCACCCTTCGACGACCGCTTCGGCAACTTCACCTTTTTCTCGGGCAGCTTTTTGTACGGAATCTTTGAAAGCAGATGAGCGATCGTGTTCAGGCGCGCCGTCCGCTTGTCATCAGAGTTGACGATGTACCACGGTGCGGTGCGGGTATCGGTCTTCTTGAGCATGATGTCGCGCGCGCGGGAATACTCGTACCAGCGCTGCCGGGAGGGCAAATCCATCGGACTCAGCTTCCACTGACGGATCGGATCCTGGACGCGGGCCTCGAAGCGCTTCTTCTGCTCGTCGTTGCCCACTTCCATCCACACCTTGATCAGGATGATGCCCCCATCGACGATGTACTTCTCCATCTGGGGGCACAGCTCCAGGAAGCGCTTGTGCTCCTTCGGCGTGCAGAAGCCCATGACGTATTCCACGCCCGCCCGGTTGTACCAGCTTCGATCGAAGATGACCACTTCGCCAGCGGCCGGGAAATGCTGCATGTATCGCTGCATGTAGTTCTGTGACTTCTCGCGCTCGCTGGGAGCCGGCAGCGCGACGACCCTGAACACGCGTGGGCTCAGCCGTTCGGTCAGCGCGCGAATCGTGCCGCCCTTACCTGCGCCGTCGCGTCCTTCGAAGATGACGATGACCCGCAGACCGGCCTCTTTCACCCATCGCTGAAGGTGGGCCAGCTTGACCTGCAGTTTCCCCAGCTCCTTTTCGTACTTCGCCCGTTTCATGATGATCTCCACACGCCGTACACGCGCCACCAGGAGCGCGGTCAGCACGTGGCCTGTGTTGGCATGAACCGTTCCACTTCTGGCGCCCGCTCGTCCGTGAAAGTTAGCTCCATCGCATCAACATGTTGAGAGGGGATGACGAACCATCGCCAGCGTCGATCAGGCGTCGGACGGACTCCGGCATCGCGGAGAGCATCCGAAATGCTGGGCTTCAAGTGCCGGCCTGAGGCCGCAAAACAACGCGGCAACCGCGTGCGCGTTGGTGGCATACGGTGTGCTGCATGTCCGTTTCGGACTTTGACATGAACCTGCTCGCCCTCTCGTCTTCGAGTCTCGCCGCGCAGGCGGAACACCACGGCCTCCCGCAAATGGCGCTGGAGATCGGGCGGCCTTTCGGCTTTCCGATCACGAACTCCATGATCGTCACGTGGTTAGTGGCGGTGGGTCTCATCGTCTTCGCGCAGCTTGCGACCAGAAAAATGACGCAGGTGCCTGGCGGCGCGCAGAATTTTCTGGAATGGCTCGTCGAGAGTCTCTACGGGCTGCTCGAAAGCATCATCGGCAAGCACCTGGTCGAGCGGACGTTCTGGTTCTTCGGGACCATCTTCATTTTCATTCTCGCGACCAACTGGATTGGCCTCTT
This sequence comes from Vicinamibacterales bacterium, assembly GCA_963787755.1. GTDB lineage: Bacteria > Acidobacteriota > Vicinamibacteria > Vicinamibacterales > JAMQPK01 > JAMQPK01. Next base: position 406,901 of record CAWBEG010000012.1, on the reverse strand, counting down.
GCCGGGCGTCGGCACGATCGGCTGGGGACACCAGACCGCCGAGGGCTTCACGATCGATCGGCCGTTGTTTCGAGGAGCCAACGCTGACCTCAATATGACGCTCGCCATGGCCCTGCTGTTCTTTGCGCTCTGGATTTATTGGGCGTTGAAGGAAGTCGGTGTTCGCGGGATGGCGAAGGAGCTCTTTGCGCCCAAGGGAGACACCGAGGGGCTGCTCAAGCTGCTGATGATTGTGGTGTTCTTTGCCGCAGGCTGCCTCGAGATCGTCTCGATCCTCTTCCGTCCGGTGTCGCTGAGCTTCCGGCTGTACGGCAACGTGTTCGCCGGCGAGAACATGCTGGAAACGATGTCGACGATCGTGCCGGGACTGGGCTGGCTGCTGCCGATTCCGTTCTATTTCATGGAGCTGCTGGTCGGGCTGGTGCAGGCGATGGTCTTCATGCTGTTGACCGCCGTCTTCACGCTGCTGATCTGCCACCACGAAGAAGCCGGGCCTGCGGCGACCGGTGGATAAACGCCGCGACAAACAGGAAGGATACGCAGATGATCGGAAGTTTGCACGTCGGCCTCGCAGCTTTGGGCGCCGCAATCGGGGTCGGGTTGATTGGAATGGGCGCCTCGACCGCCGTCGGGCGCAATCCCGGCGCATCCACGAAGATCATGGTCCAGTCGATTCTGGCCATCGCCTTCGCTGAAGCGATCGTCTTTTACGCGCTCTTCCTTGTGCAATAGGTAGAGCTTTTCCGGCGCCGCCTGACGGCGGCACCGCCCGAACGAAACGAGTTTCGCAATCATGCTGGCTCTAGCGGCGCAGGTGACGGCGGAGAGTGGCGGACAGATCGAGCAAGTCGCCCGTGCATTCGGGGTGAGCTGGCTTCATCTGGGCGCCCAAATGGTCAGCTTCGGCATCGTCTGTGCCGTGCTGTACGCCCTCGCGTACAAACCGATTCTCCAGATCCTCGAGGCACGACGGCAGCAAATTGCCAGCGGCCTGGCCAACGCCGAGAAGATCAAGACGGAGCTGGCGCGAATCGAAGTCGAGCGCCAGGATGTTCTGGCGAAAGCCGGCGCGGAAGGCAGGCAGTTGATCGATGACGCCCGCGCCGCGGCCGCTCGCGTGGAGGCCGCCGAGACCCAGAAGGCGATTGCGGCCGCCGAACAGATTCTCGCGCGCGCTCGTGAGACCACAGCGCAGGAACGCGCCAGGATGCTCGCCGAGCTCAGGCGCGAGGTCGGCCGTCTGGTGGTGCGCACCACAGCGTCGGTCACCGGCAAAATTCTGACGGCCGACGATCAACGTCGCCTCGCTGAAGAAACGGCGAAGCAACTTGCGCAATAGCCAGCGATGAGCCGGAGCCGATCATGAAGGCGACCAGGAAAACGAAGCGCACCGCGCGGCGACTATACCGGCTGTGCCAGGTCGCTGGGCAATCCGATGCAGAGCGGGTGCGGCTGGTCGCGCGCCGGACTGCCGAATCGGGACGCCGTGGCACGCTCGCGATTCTCGGGGAACTGTTGAGGCTGGTGCGGCTCGATCGTGACGAGCACCGCGCGCTCGTCGAGAGCGCCACGCCGCTTGCCGAAGACATGCGCAACGACATTCAGACCGGCCTGACCCGCTTGTATGGTCCAGAGCTGACCACGTCCTTTGAGATCAATCCGCAACTCATCGGCGGCGTGCGCATCCAGATCGGCAGCGACGTGTACGACGGCAGTGTCCGGGCCAAGCTGGCCGCGCTCGAAGCGCGCCTATGAATCTGAAATGAGGCAACGACGACATGGCTGATTTGGTAACCGAAATCGAAGCCCAGATCGCTGGCGCCAAAACGGCGGCCAGGCAGTCGGTGGGCGTGATCCGAGAGATTGGTGACGGCGTGGCCAAGGTCGAGGGACTTGGCGACGTCATGTACAACGAGATGGTCGACTTCGGAAACGGCATCATCGGCCTTGCCTTGAACCTCGACGAGTCAGAGGTCGGCGTGGTCGTGCTCGGCGACTACACAAAGCTCGCGGAAGGCGGCGAAGTGCGCGCAACCGGCAAGCTGTTGCAAGTGCCGGTGGGGAAGGGTCTCCTTGGCCGAGTCGTCAACACGCTCGGCGAGCCGCTCGACAACAAGGGTCCCATCTCCAGCGACGTTGCGTATCCGGTCGAAAAGCTGGCCCCCGGAATCATCCGGCGCCGCCCAGTCGGGCAGCCGGTGCAGACGGGCATCATGCTGATCGACGCGATGATTCCGATCGGTCGCGGCCAGCGCGAGCTGATCATCGGCGATCGCTCGACGGGCAAGACGACTATCTGCATCGACACGATCATCAACCAGGCACACCTGAACGCGGCGGCGGAAGCATCGGGGGACAAGGACTATCGGCCGCTTTACAGCATCTACGTGGCGATTGGACAGAAGCAATCGACGATCGCGCGAATCATCGGCGTGCTGGAACAGGCCGGGGCGATGCCGTACACCATCATCGTCGCAGCGCCGGCGTCGGATTCGGCGACCAGCCAGTACCTCGCGCCTTTCGCCGGAGCGGCGATGGGCGAATGGTTCATGGACAACGGCATGGACGCGCTCATCGTCTACGACGACCTGTCCAAGCACGCGGTGGCCTACCGGCAGGTGTCGCTCTTGTTGAAGCGCCCGTCGGGTCGAGAGGCTTATCCGGGCGATGTGTTCTACCTGCACAGCCGCCTGCTCGAGCGGGCCGCGCGCGTTGGCGAAAACTACGGCAACGGTTCGCTCACCGCTTTGCCGATCATCGAAACACAGTCGGGAGACGTATCCGCCTACATCCCCACCAACGTCATCTCGATCACCGACGGACAGGTGTTCCTCGAGACCGACCTGTTCTACCAGGGGATCCGGCCTGCGGTCTCGGTCGGCATCTCGGTGTCGCGCGTGGGATCGGCCGCGCAGCTGAAAGCCATGAAGCAGGTCGCCGGCCAGCTCAAAGGCGACCTTGCGCAATTCCGCGAGCTGGCCGCCTTCGCCCAGTTCGGGTCTGAGCTGGATGCGGCATCGCAGGCGAAGATCGATCGAGGCAAGCGCGTCGTCGAGCTCTTCAAGCAGCCGCAGTACAGCCCGATACCGGTCGAGATGCAGGTGGGAATGATCTGGGCCGTGCAGAACGGATACATGGATGACGTACCGATCGAGCGCATCAAGGAGTTCCAGGCTGCATGGACCGACTTCCTGACAACGCGCAAGGCGGCTGCCCTCGAGAAGATTGCTCGCGAGAAGGTCTTGAGCCCGGAGCTGGCGGCCGAAATCAAGGCAGCGGCGGATCAGTTCAAGTCGACCTGGAAGAAGTAGATCATGCCCAGTCCTCGCGATCTTCGCCGACGCATCAAGTCCATCGGCGGCACCGCGCAGATTACAAAAGCGATGCAGATGGTGGCGGCGTCGAAGATGCGCAAGGCACAAGAGGCAGCGCTGGCCACCGCGCCGTTTGCGCGGCGGCTGTATCGCATGCAGCGCACCGTCACCACCCGGGTCGTCGATTTCCACCATCCACTGATGGACGTGCGTCCTGTTCGCAAACGCGCCGTCATTCTCATCGCGGCCGACAAAGGACTATGCGGCGCGCTCAACACCAACGTGTTTCGACTGGCCTCGCAGTTCGATCGCGAGACGACGGTCTTCATCACCGCGGGCCGCAAGGCATCACAGTTCGTGGTTCGCACCGGGCGGCAGCTGGTCGCGGAGTTCGCCTACGGCGACAGCCCGACGTCTCAAGAGGCGCGGTCCATTGCGGCGTTTGCGCGGGACCTCTTTCTCAAAGGCGACGTGGACCAGGTGCTCATCGTCGCGACGCGGTTCGTCAATACGCTGATGCAGGAGGCGGCCACCATCGAGTACCTGCCAGTCGGTCAGATCACGGGAATAAAGGTGCCAGGGCGCCGAATCGGAAGAGGCGCTCGCTGCCGACACCGCCGAGACGCTGTTCGAGCCGAGCGCGGAATGGGTCCTGGGCTACCTGCTGGGCCACTACCTCAACATCTATATCTTCCACGTTCTGCTCAACGCCAAGGCGAGCGAGCAGAGCGCCCGCATGGTGTCGATGAAGAACGCGACCGACAGCGCCGACAGCCTGATCAAGGCGTTGACGCTCGAGTACAACAAGCTGCGCCAGGGCAACATCACGAAGGAATTACTGGAGATAGCGGGCGGCCAGGCGGGATGACCGCAGCCAGGCTCGCGTTGTGTCAGGTGGGAACATGAATATCGGCAAAGTCGTGCAAATCGCGGGTCCGGTGGTCGACGTCGAATTTCCCGACGCGCTTCCACCGATTTTCAACGCGCTTACGGTGGACTACACAGTGGAGAGCCGGCCGGTCACGCTGACGCTCGAGGTGCAGCAGCACCTCGGCGACAACTGGATCAGGGCCATTTCCATGTCGGGCACAGAGGGGCTGAAGCGCGGCGTCAAGGTGACCGACCGGGGTGGTCCGATCTCGATGCCGGTCGGCGAAGGGGTGATGGGTCGCATCTTCGACGTGTGCGGGAACCCCGTGGACGAGCGCGGGCCGGTTACCGCGGAGAAGTACTATCCAATCCATCGACCGCCGCCGCCGCTCGCCGACCAGTCGACATCGCCTCAGGTGCTGTCCACCGGCATCAAGGTCATCGACCTGATTTGCCCCTTCCTGAAGGGCGGCAAGGTCGGCGCCTTTGGCGGCGCGGGCGTCGGCAAGACTGTCGTCATCATGGAGCTCATCAACAACATCGCCAAGCTCCACGGCGGCGTCTCGGTGTTCGCCGGCGTCGGCGAGCGCACGCGTGAGGGCAACGACCTCTATCACGAGATGTCGCAGGCGGGCGTGATCAACCAGGAGAACCTCGGCGCTTCCAAGATCGCGCTGGTCTACGGACAGATGAACGAGCCGCCGGGCGCGCGCCTTCGCGTCGCGCTCTCAGGCCTGGCGATCACCGAATACTTCCGCGATGAAAAGGGACAGGACGTCCTGCTGTTCATCGACAACATCTTTCGGTTCTCTCAGGCAGGTTCGGAAGTGTCGGCGCTGCTCGGGCGCACGGCGAGCGCAGTCGGCTACCAGCCAACGCTTGCGGCCGAGATGGGCGTGCTGCAGGAGCGGATCACCTCGACGAAGAAAGGATCGATCACGTCGTTCCAGGCCGTGTACGTGCCGGCCGACGATTTGACCGATCCTGCGCCGGCGACCACGTTCGCTCATCTGGACGCGACGATCGTGCTCGAGCGTTCGATCGCCGAGCTGGGCATCTATCCCGCCGTCGACCCGCTGGCGTCGACCTCACGTGCGCTTGCACCTGAGATCGTCGGACAGGAGCACTACGACGTCGCGCGGCGTGTGCAGCGAGTCCTGCAGCGATTCAAGGATCTGCAGGACATCATCGCCATCCTCGGGATGGACGAATTGTCGCCTGAAGACAAGGTGACAGTGTACCGCGCGCGCAAGATTCAGCGGTTCCTGAGCCAGCCGTTCAGCTCGGCGCAGGTGTTTACCGGCAGGGAAGGCAGGCAGGTGGCGGTCGCCGACACCGTGCGTGGCTTCAAGGAGATTCTCGAAGGCAAGCACGACGCCGTACCTGAAGGCAACTTCTACATGAAGGGCGGGATCGACGAGATCCAGCAGGCATGACCGAAACGCTGAGATTCGAAATCATCACGCCTCAGGGGACGATCTTCTCCGAAGACGTCGCGATGGTCACGCTGCCTGCCGCCGAAGGGCAGATCGGCGTTTATCCTCATCACGTCCGGCTGATCACACAGGTGATGCCCGGTGAGATCATCGTGAACGGGAACGCCGGGGAGCGTTTCTTCGCCGTCGGTGAGGGCCTCGTCGAGATCGGCGCTCACCATGTCGCCGTCATCACGGATATGGCCATTCCGGCGGAGGGCATCGACGAAGCCAGAGCCGAGGAGGCACGCGCGCGCGCCGAGGCCCGTCTGCGCGAAAAAATCTCCGACGAAGAGATAGCATCCGTCAACGCCTCGCTTGTCCGCTCGCTGGCGCAGTTGCAGGTTCGGCGCCGGCGCAAGGTGTGACCGACGTTCAATCCGCGCCGTCGCAGAGAGGCACGAGCTTTCCGCCGCTGACAAACGGGTCGTCCGATTTCTCTCTCGTGGTGGGCGGCCCTCTGTATCAGCTGCTTCGCCGGTCGCGCCTGTCCGACGATGCCCTGACACTCGTGCATCGGCGCATTGTCGCCGGCGTGCTGATTACGTGGTTCCCTCTACTGCTGCTCGCGATATGGGAGGGCCAGGCCTGGGGGGGAGACACCAAGGTCCCTTTTCTACTCGACCCGGAGGCTCACGCGCGGTTCCTCGTCGCGTTGCCGCTCCTCATCCTGGCGGAGCTCGTCGTCCACCTTCGCATGAGACACGTAGCGCGGCAGTTCCTCGCGCGCGACCTGATTTCCGGCGCGGACCAGCCTCGCTTCGACGCGGCAGTCGGATCGGCAATTCGTCTGCGGAACTCGTTGGTCGCCGAGCTCCTGCTCGTCATCATGGTCTACAGCTTCGGCGTCGCATGGCGGAGCTATCTCGCCGTCGACGCGAGCACATGGGCCGTAGGACCGGAACTGGGAAACGCCTCCGGATTTTCCAATCTGTCGCTTGCGGGTTGGTGGCAGGTGCTGATCAGCATGCCCATCTTCCAGTTCCTGCTCTTCCGCTGGTATTTCCGCCTGTTCATCTGGGCCCGCTTCCTCTGGCATGTGTCACGCATCGAGCTGAAGCTCGTCCCGACGCATCCCGATCGCGTCGGAGGGCTGGGATTCCTCGCCAACATCGTCTTCGCGTTCACTCCGGTACTCCTCGCGCATGGGTGCATGCTCGCGGGCATGATTGCCGGCCGCATCTTCTTTGTGGGAGCAAAGCTCCCGCAATTTACGGTCGAGATCGTCGGTGGCGTGGGGGCCCTGGTGTTCCTGGTGCTCTGTCCTCTCATGGTGTTTGGGGGAAATCTCGTACGCACCAAGCGTTCGGGCATCCGAGAGTATGGCGCTCTTGCGCAACGCTATGTCAGGGAGTTCGATGCGAAATGGTTACGCGGCGGCCGAGGCCCGGACGAATCGCTCGTGGGCAGTGCCGACATCCAGTCGCTTGCCGACCTGGGCAACAGCTTCGAAGTGATCCAGGCGATGCGGTTGGTGCCGTTTTCAAAGGAGACGGTCCTGTATCTGGCGATTGTCACGCTCGCCCCGTTGCTGCCACTGCTCCTGACGATGATCTCGCTCGAGGAACTGCTCAAACGTCTGCTGAGTGCCATGTTCTGAGCAGGCCAGTGGTGACTATCCTCCGAGTGCCATGGTCATGCCTACGAGAATGGATCCGAGAACAACCATCGCAATACCCACAAGCCACGGGTGACGCCCGGTCAGGCTGCCGAAGGCGTAGCCCGTCAGAAACAACATCACGATGGCAACAGCATTGGACACACGCAAGGCCGGTCCGACGTTCTGCATGAAAATAAACGGGATCACCACCGGAAAAGTGGATGCGAACACTATTAGAAACACGCCGATGGATCCCAACCACTCGTCCTTGCTCAGGCGCGCGCGTTGCGGCGGTTCGGGTAGTTGCATCAGCCGTCGGCGCATCGTTTCCAGTTCCGCCGGCTCCAGGATCGACGCGACCACCTGCGGCAACGCGTTGACGATGAGGCGCTGGGCCTCTTGCGGATCGGTGGCCTCGCGCACGGCCAGGTATGTCATAACCCCGTGGCTCTTTTTGGCGAGACAGCCCATCAGATACAACATCGCATCGATGATGCCCCAGGCCACGTTGCACCCGAGCGCACCGATGAGCATCGTGCGCACATCATCGCGGCCGGCCTCGGCGACGCTGAGTGACCCGGTGAACGTGAGGACCATGATCAGCCCCCGAAGAGGACTTCCGAGACGCGATCAATCGGATCCAGGATTCGCTTGGTGGGTTCGATGATTTCATCGGCCATATCGGGTTGAAGAGGATCCGTGGTTCTCCTATGCCACTTGGGGTGGCAACAGGTACAGCGTCATGGCGAAGATCGCATAGACCATCAGCAGCAGGACACCCACGAACCACGTCGAGCGCCCGCTGTTGGTCACCATCGAGGCGGCCATCGTGGCGATGAACATCATCACCACGGCACCAGGCCAGAACTGCAGGTTCATCGGCGCCGGTCCGATCAGATAGCTCACGAGCACGAGCACCGGCGCGACGAAGAGCGCAATCTGGGACGCGCTGCCCAGCGCGATGCCCACGCTCAAGTCCAGCCGGTTCTTGCGCGCTCCCGAGAACGCCGAGGCCATTTCCGCCGCGCCTCCGACCAGCGCCACGACGATGAACCCCACGAACGCCGGGGTCATCCCCAACGTCTCCGCCGCCTTCTGCACCGACTCGACAAAAATCTCGCTCACGAGCGCCACCAGCACGGTGACGCCGGCCAGCGTCGCGAGGGCCAGCCCCATCGGCCACGGCGCGTCGCCGGCCTCACCAGAGTCCGCGCTGGCGAACAGTTCGGAGTGCGTCTTCATAGAAAACAGCATGCCCAACCCGTACGCGATGATGAGCAGGACGGACAGCCCCACGCTCAACTTCTGGGTGAACGCCGCCCCCGCTGCTGAGTCGGCTTGAGAAACCGCTGAAGGAATCAACAGGGCGACCGTTGCCAGGAAGAGCAGGCCCGCTTGAATGCGGGCGTTGACGCGGTTGTATTCCTGGACGTGATATTTGAGTCCGCCGAGGAGCAGGCACGCGCCCAGCATGAACAACGTGTTGGTGACGATCGCGCCAGCGAGGGACGCCTTCACCAGCACATATTGCCCGGCGCGCAAGGCGGTGAGCGCAATGACCAGTTCCGTGAGGTTACCCAGCGTGGCATTGAGCAGCCCACCGACCGCATCACCCGTCTTGGCCGCGACGGATTCAGTGGCGTGGCTGAGCAACGCAGCCAGCGGCACGATGGCCAGGACGGACAGGGCGAAGAGAAGCGTGTGCGCCTCGGGCTGGAGTGTTTCGGCCGCGAACACCACAGGCACGAAGGCCAGCAGCCAGAGCAGTTTGTTGTGCTGGATTTCTTGGAGCAGTTGTTTCATGGTCGACTTTCGCCGATCCAGGCGCCGAGCAGCGTGTAGCTGATCGCGAGGACGACGGGACCGACGAATATCCCGATCAGACCGAACGCGAGCAGTCCACCCATCACGCCGGTGAGCATCAGCAGCATCGGCAAATCCGCGCCCTTGGTCATCAGTATCGGGCGCAGGATATTGTCGAGACTGACGACGACCAGCGTCCAGAGCAGTAGAGCGGTCGCTGCGCCGGCCGCGCCCTGCCAATAGAGCCACACCATGGCGGGCGCGAGCACGAGCCCCGGGCCGAGCTGCGCGATGCACAAGACGAATGCGATTGCACCGAGCAGCGCCGCCAGTGGAACTCCGGCTGCCGCCAGGCCGATGCCGCACAGCGCTGCCTGCACAAGTGCCGTGACGACCACGCCGAGCGCGACGCTACGGATGGCCTGTGCGGCGAGCCGCACGACGCGGTCGCCAGGTTCTCCCGCAAGGCGCCAGCCGAAGCGTGTCAATCCATCGGCCGCGCGCTCGCCCTTCGCGTACATGACGGCGGCAATGACGAGCGTGAGCAGGAGCTGCACGAGCAGCCAGCCCACGCCTCCCATCGCGCTCGCCATCCAAAGCACGGCTGTGGTGGCGTATGGCGCCGCCGCCGACACGACGTCGGTCAGGCGGCTGGCCGCGATCTTCTGCCACACCTCCACGGCTTGCGTCCCAATGATGGGCAGCGTGCCCAGCCACGCGGGTGGTGCCGGCATGGTGAACGAGCGAAGCCTCGTGGCCCAGTCGACGACTTCATTGGCGTTGGAGACGATCGTGGCGACGGCGAGCGACAACGGCAGGACCAGCAGGAGCAGCAACGCCCCAGTCATGGCAGCAACGGCCAACGTCCGCATGCCCCACAGCGACGCCTGCAGCCGTCGCATGACGGGCCACGTCGCCACGACGATCATCAGGGCCCAGACGATCGCGCCCAGGAAGGGCCGCAGAATCCAGATCGTCAACGCGATCAGCACGACGATGATCAGAACGCCCAACGTGGCGCGAGGGAGGTCGGTCGAGAGGGGCGTGGTCTGTGCGTCTGTCATCCGTTTTGTCTGCGCCTCAAGACCTTGGCGGGCAAGATGCAAGCCACGACGGGACGACCGGGCAATGGGCACGAACACCGGTCGCATCCGTCCGCAGCTCACGGCGCGCTGTGATCCGGTCTCAACACATTGACCATGACGAAGATATTCAACACGTATCTGGTTCTGCTCAGCTTGCTTCTGCTTCAACGAGTGGAAGCCCAGGTTCCGCCGACGCCCGTCGAGGATCCCCTGGGGCGCAGTACGCCACACGGGACAGCAGTCGGCTTGATCACGGCTGCTGAACAGGAGAACCTCGATCGCGCCGCTGAATATCTGGAGTCCGGGCTCACGCCTTCAGACCGGCAGGAGTTGGCCAGGAAACTGCGGGTCGTTCTGGACCGCAAGCTGTTGACGAGCCTGGATCGCCTCAGTAACGATCCAGCCGGAGATATTGGCGATGGGCTCACCAATCGCGATCGCATCGGTCTTGTCGAAAGCCCGTCCGGCAATGTCGAGATGTTTCTGGACCGAGTGCAGCGAGGTCAAAACAACTTCATTTGGTTGTTCTCTTCAACCACGTTGCAGGATATCCCCCGGCTCTACGATGAAGTCCAGCCGCCGTGGATCGAACGGTATGTGCCGGAGCGGCTCCGAACCCTTCAATGGCTGTCCCTCCCGCTGTATCGATGGATCGGCATCCTTCTGCTCATTCCCCTCGTTTGGGGTCTCGCCGCGCTGTGCACCCGCGCTCTAACCGGTCTGCTCAGTCCGTTGTTCCGCCACCTGTTGCGAGAGCAGGAGGACCGCCAGCTGGCAAGCCAGGGGCCATTGCGTCTGCTGGTTCTCGCGTTGTTTTTCTACGGCGCTTCGGGCCTGGGCCTCAGCCTGGCCATTCGGCACTTCTGGCTTCGTGTGGCACAGACCTTGGTGGTCATGGCTCTGTGCTGGCTCTCGTTGCGTCTGGTGGACGTCCTGTCAGAGTTGAGCCTCAAGCGCCTGGAGCGAGCCCATCACTCGGGAGGCACGGCGCTGTTGCGCTTGATCAGCCGCCTTTTGAAGGCGGCGACCGTGATTGTGGCGGTTCTGGTTCTTTTGTATCTTTCGGATGTCGATCTCACGGCCGCGCTCACCGGGCTGGGCGTCGGCGGCTTGGCCATTGGCTTTGGCGCCCAGAAAACGATTGAGAACCTGTTCGGCGGCATCATGGTGATTTCGGATAGGCCGGTCAACGTGGGAGATGTGTGCAAGGTTGGAGAGTTCTTTGGAACGGTCGAAGACATCGGCATTCGTTCGACGCGTATCCGGACGCTGGATCGAACCGTGGTGTCCGTTCCCAATGGTCAATTGGCGGCGATGAGCCTGGAAAACTTCGCTACGCGAGACCGAATCCGGTTTCAACACATGGTTGGATTGGACCGTCAGACGAGTGCAGTGCAGTTGCGAGACGTGCTGGCCCGGATTCGGCGGCTGCTCGACGATCATCCCAAGGTGGACTCGACGTCCGCACGCACCCGGTTCATTCGAATGAGCGGCCCCGCACTCGACCTCGAGATCTTCGCATACGTGCTCGAGACCGATCAGACCGTGTTCCTGGCGATTCAGGAAGAGCTTCTGCTCGGGATCATGGAGATCCTTGATAGCAGTGCCGCTTCACTCGCGTCTCCCGCCCCCCCAGCGCCTCTTGCGAAGGGTCGAGCTCTCGGTACCTAAAAAAGCATTCTGCACATTGTTGTAACGTGCGGCCGGGCCGTATGGCCCCATTTGCCATCCCTTGACGCAGACGCGGAGCACCCATCGACGTCGATGCCTCGCGCAAAGCCCTCTTACGCAGCCCGCAGAGAATACGGCGGCTCTGCGTCGGAGCACGAAGCACGCGGCGTACTGTCCATCAGCGCGATGGCGATTGGGTGCCGTCCGGAGCCGTGGTGGCGGGCGGCTCTGGCGGGAGCTCGAAGCTGCCACCGAGCGCAAGGTGAAGATTCACGCGCTGCACCCTCTGCTCGGTCTGTACCTGGATCAGCGCGGATCGTGTGGCGTTCAGCGCAAGCTGACGCTGCTCGACGAACCTGAGATCGGTGCTGCCGACCTTGAACTGCGTCTGCACCACAGTAAGCGCTTGCTGATTGTCGGTGAGCGCTTGCATCAGGATTTCCTCCCGCTCGCGCGCGGCGATCTCGGCTGCCAGTGCACCTTCCACTTCGCCGAACGCGCGCAATCCTACCGCGGCGTACTCCGCGACGGCTTGTTTCTGCTCAGCCGTTCGAATTTCGACCTGCCTCTTGAGCGCGCCGCCTCTGAAAAGCGGGGCGACCAGGTTGGCGCCGATGTTCCACACAGGATTATCGTGATCCTGCAGCAGGAAAAGGTCGCTCGAGATCGAGCTGACACCGGTTGTGAGCGCGATGGCCGGCAACCTGGCTGCTTTTGCCTCGTGAATCCGATTGAACGCGACCGCTACGCGCCGCTCCGCGGCGACAATGTCGGGTCGCCGCTCCAGAAGCGCCGATGGAAGACCCGTCGGGATCGCGCCGGGGTAACCCGGTAACACTGGTGTGATGACGGCGGCGGCCGATGGGTACCGGCCGAGCAGGATCTCGAGCGCACGAATCGATTGTGCGCGGCTGAGCTCGAGCTGGCGCAGGACGTCGCGATAGCTTCCGACACCGGCGCGCGCAACGTACACATCTTCCTGACTGCCAACGCCGACGTTCGTCCGGGCCTCGGCCAGGCGTACAAGCTCCTCGCTCGCACGAATGGTCTCGCGTGCCGCCTCGAGCTGCAGTCCCGCCTCGGTGGCGAGAAACCAGCTCTTGGCCACGAGTGCCGCAATCGACTGCCGCGCGTACACGAAATCCGCCTCCGAGGATGAGGCTTGAGCCGCGCTTGCTGCCCGGCCGTAGCGCACGCGGCCCCAGAGATCGAGCTCCCAGTTCACGGAAAGAACGCCGCCCTGCAGGCCCGAGCCGTCACCGGACATCTTGCCGCCGCCACGCGCGAGGAGATCCGCAGACGGCCACAGCTTCGCGCCTGCCAGTTTGGCGTGCAGCAGCGCCTGCTCGACACGCGCGGCGCCTACACGCAAATCGGCGTTGTGAGCAATAGCTTCGGCGACGGCCGCTGTCAACTGATTGTCGCGGAATCCCGCGAGCCAGTTGTCGGCGGACACGTTCCCTGCGCCGGCGCCTGCCGCCGTCCACTGCGCGGGCGCCTGCAACCCGGGCAGCGCAAGCTCTCTCACCGCCGCGGTATCGGGCGGCTTGTTCAGCACACAGCCCGCAACCATCGCCGCAACGAGTACGCTTGCGAGCGGAGCTGCAATCGCCTGAAACCGGCGCCGCGTAGTCAAACAGGGAAGAGGCATGATGTTGCCCATCAATGAAGACTGATATGGTGCTTGATGATGATGTAGTCGAGATACGACGACGTCCTTATCAGCACTTTTCGAATGAGGTGAATGAGCGTGAGGTGCTCCGTGTAGATCGCGGCGGCGCCTCGGGCGCCCGCCGCCAGAAAGAGAGCGCTGTCATGATCGGCAACCACGAGCTTCACGGGAAACCGGCCAGGAGGTGCGGCGATGAGAGTTGACGGAAGATTGCCGGATGGATCCATCTGACCTTGCGCCTGGGCCCAGATCACCGAGTCCACATGCGCCTTGACGATGCGCCCCGGGTACGTGTCGAGCGTGATCTCCGCTTCGTTTCCGGCCTCGACCTGGTGCAGTTCGTTCTGGTTGAACAGCGCGAACACCTGGTACTCGTTGTCGACGAAGGTCATCAGCTCGGCCATCGCAGTACCGCCCGAAAAAAAGCCGGGCCGGAGCGTCACATTCACCACGGTGCCGTTCCCAGGGGCCACGGCGGTCGTCTGTGTCAAATCATAACGGGCGTTCTCGAGCCTGGCGCGCGTCGTGTCGGCCTGTGCCTGCGCGATCCGCAGCTGCGCCTGAGCCGTGGAGATCTGCGCTTTTACCCCGACTATCGTCGCGAGGTCGCCGTTGACGCGACCCGACAGCTTTTCTCTGACCTGTTGCTCGGCCGCACGCGCCGCGGCAATCTGTGCGGTGAGCTCGACGACGTTCGTCTGCGCCGTCTCCAGATCGAAGCGATTGCCGGCGCCGGCCGCGGTCAGCTCCGTGTTCTGTGCCACCCGTTTTTGGGCCAGCGCGAGCGAGGCTTGCAGTGACGCGATCTGGCCGGTCGCCTGTTTGAGTTGTTCGTTCAACTGGCGCTCGCCGGATGTGGCGTCGGGCAGGCGCGCATCCGCCTCGCCGATCCGGGCCCGTTCGGCGCTGACTCTGGCTTCATCCGACTGCAGTTGCGCTTCGAGCGAACGGATGTCGTTCTCATAGGTACCGGGTCGATTCGAAACAGCACATCACCCTTCTTCACCTGTTGGTTGTTCTGGACCGGCACATCGATCACCCGTCCCCGGACTCCCGACACGATGGGCACGATGTACTTGACGACCCTGACATCGGTGGAGGTCGGTGCGAAGACGTTCAGTAACAGCAGCATCGTCCCCAGGGCAACCACCGGGATGATCGCCACGGCGACCTTGAAGGGCGTGGTCCACGGCAGCAGCTTGAACTTGATGAAGATCAGCCAGACAAAGAACGAGTAGATGCCAAGCAGAATGACTTCCATTACCGCACCTCGCTCCGAACGTCGCTCGCGGCCAGCTGCGACTCGAGCGCCGCCAAATCGGCACGGATCGCGTCGAGCTCACTGGCGGGCACACCGTGCGCTTCGAGTGCGGAGACGCGCTGTCGTATGTCAACAGCGGCGTTTTCCGGCTCCGGGAGGCCGTGCTCCTTGAAGTAGTCGGGACTCTTGTCGGTTCCGTAGGCCAGCTTGTAGCCGACGGGCTTTGTATACGCCCACAGCCAGGCGATCGGCCAGAGCAGTCCACCAAAAACCAGCGACAGCAAGCACAACGTCTTGATGGCCTCGAGTTGGGGATGATGCCGCTTGTGCGCGATTTTTTCCGGCAGCACATGCACCATCCAGAACAGCACAATGAGTGCGATCGGGACGAAGCAGAGCGCGAAAATGGCTATATATTTCGCCATCGCGTCTTCGGCTTCCGGGGAAAGCAGCGATGCATGTGCCGTCGACGGGCAGGCCAGCGACCACATGACCGCGAGCAGACCGACGGCGACAGCCCGCGAAGTCTGAAGCGAGGGTCCGGCGGAGTCGAAGGGACGAAGATTCGGCTTCATTGAGTCACCTGGATATAGGATCTGAGCACAGGGCGTGCCCAGTCGACGCGCAACGCGAATGCCGCAAAGCTATTGTGCTGAAACGATTTGCCTGTTGATGCTTGTCAGGGCTCTCCGCAGCGTGCGGCGTTGATCTCCGGCTTTCCGGGGCCACTCCGTCATTCCGGGGGACGCAGCCTCTCCGGAGGTTTGCTCCAAGAGCGCCATCAGCCGGCCGGCGCCGATAACGCACCATGACGGACGAAGAAAATCGATGTCGGGACACCGATCCAGAGGAGACCACGGATCTGGAATGTGAGTTGCTGGAGTGGCGTGCTTGTTTGCGAATGCGTACACAGAGGCGGATAATGACGCGACTTACAGGAGGTGGGAATTGACCGTTGCATACAGGACGATGATTGGTACCGCGGTGCTTTCGAGCGCCTTGATGATGATGATGGCGACCGCCACTCCCCGGGGGCAGGCGGGACCCGAGGCGTTCACGGCAACAGCGGAAGTCAAGACCGCCGGCGGCGCATCGGCAAGCGCACCGGTGACTCTGACGATCGATCGGAAGATGTCCCAGAGCGAAGCTGAGGCATTGGTCGCGGCGTTCAAAACCGGCGGCGCGGCTGCCCTGCGGAAGGCGCTCGCCGGGACCGCCGCTACGGGAAGCGTTCAGCTTGGCACAGGCAAAGCTACGCCCACCCGCTTCACGCTCGAGCGTCCCACCGGCGATGGCCGGCTTCTGACGATCGTCACCGATCAACCGCTGTTATTTCTCGGCGCAGGTATGCCTGGCGCGAAGCCCAAAGAGGGCTACGACTTTGGTGTCATCGACATCCAAGTAGACGCCAAAGGCGGCGGTTCTGGGACGCTGGCACCTGCCGCGAGGCTCAGGGTGAATCAGGGTGCGTTCGTCGTGGAGGATTACGGCGCCGAGATGATCCGACTGACGGCGGTCAAGAAAACGAAGTAGGAAAGCTGACCGAGCCGCATCGGGCGACCAACGTGGATCGGGTTGTCAGCGAACCCCATCCACGTTGCGCACCTCCTCGACGTAGTCGAGGCCACGCGATTCAGTAACGAAATCGAACTGGATGAGGGGTGCCTCCGGTGCGGACTCTAACACCTCCAGCAAACGCGTAAACTGCTCCGAACGGACGCGCAGGCGCATCGCTTCCTCAGTTGTCCACTCTTCCTCGTACCGCACGAAGGACTCGTCGTTGTCTTCGGTCCACACGCGACACCGCAGGCAACCCGGCTCTAGCCTCGTGGGTGACGCGAGGAACCGCAAGGTGTGAATCAATTGCTCTGTGCCGAGAGCTGACGTCGACAACTCTACTGCCAGTCGCACCACGCGCCAGCAAAGAGCAGCAGACGTACCACATTCAGGATCCAACGAGCGGCCGTCCTATGCTCCTGTCCAGCTTGGAGTTGTAGACGGATCGACGTATTAGCCGCGAGCGACGGGCGGGCGTGTGTCCCCCGAATCATGGAGGGAGCCCGGAATAGCGGAGTCAGGGACGCGGGCGCTGGAGCCCCAGCTTCGCCATCCGCGTCTCGAGGGTCGTGGCTTTGAGCCCCAGTCGCTCCGCGGCGCCTCCGGCGCCGCGAATCCGCCAACCGGTGCTGTCGAGGACGCTCTTGATATGATCCCTCTCCACGTCGGCGAGTCTCACACTCAGTCGCGTCGCCGCGGCCGAACCCTGCGGTAGCGCGATAGTCAGACGGGGGCTGTCCGCGACGATGACCGCGCGCTCTACCATGTTGCGCAGCTCACGGACATTTCCGGGCCAGGCATATTGCTGGAGCGCTGCCATGTTGTCTTTCGTGATCGACTCGATACGCTTCCCAAGGGCCTTCGAGAAATCCTCGACGAAGCGCCATACCAGCAGTGGAATGTCCTCGGTCCGCTCACGCAGGGGCGGCACTTGAATCGGAAAAACGTTCAGCCGGTAATAGAGATCCTCTCGGAATGTGTCGGTCTCGATCCGTTTCTCGAGATCCCGATGCGTGGCGGCAATGATCCGCGTATCGATTTTTGTGGCCGTCGAGCTGCCCAGTCGCTCGATCTGCTTCTCCTCCAACACGCGCAACAGCTTGACCTGGACGTCTGGCAGCAGGTCACCAATTTCGTCCAGGAAGATCGTCGACTTGTCGGCGAGCTCGAAGCGCCCAATCTGGCGCGACAGGGCCCCTGTATAGGCGCCTCTCTCCCGGCCGAACAGCTCGCTTTCGATCAGGGTCGTCGGAATGGCCGCGCAGTTGACGCGGACCATTGGCCGGCCGCGGCGCCGGCTCAGTTCGTGAATCTGGGTGGCAAATAATTCCTTACCGGAGCCGGTCTCGCCAAGGAGAAGAACCGTCGCGTCGCTCTTGGCCACCTGGCACACCTGCTCCTGCACCCGATGAATCGCGCCGCTCTGGCCGATTACTCCGGAGCTGCCAAGAGTGCTCCCGGCTTCGCTGCGCACGTGCACGGTCTCCGCACGCAGCTTTTCACTGAGACGCTCCACTTCGGCAACCGCCTGGCGGAGCGCGTCGCCGTTGTGCCGATGAGCGAGCACGCCCGCGAATGTGCTCGCCACCACGCGCAGCCGCCGAAGAGTCTCAAGAGACCACTGCCGATCTTCACGTGCCACGCTGAAGGTCATGGCTCCGATGATGCGACGCGTCACCGACAGCGGGATCGCGACCATCGCCCCGTCGGCACTCCATCGAGGCCGGGCAGGGTACACCAACTCGCCGGCCTTGAGTTTCTCGAGCATCCACGGAAAGCGTTCTCTGACCGACAGACGTCCGGGCAGCGCTGCAACTTCCGGACGCCGCCAGCCGTGTGTATAGAGCAGGTCGCCGTCATTGCTGAGTTGAAACAGCATGCTGCTGTCAAGATCGAGCGCCTCGACGATGGAGCGTTGCGACTCGCGGATCGCGGCGTCCATGTCGCCCGGCGGCAGATCGATGAACTGCATCGACAGTTCGCCGACGAGTTGCTCGAATCGCAACGACTCTGCGTGCGACGCGGTGAAGGTATGGTCCAACCGGGGGCGATCGGTCACGCCAACGATGGTGACCATGAAGAACCCGCGCCTGGTCCGAATCGGATTCAGGCCGATTTCGACGCGTGCTTCGGAGTAGTCCTTCCGACGGCCCATCAGCTCGCCGGCGGAGCCTGTTCGGTCAGCCTCGACCTGCCGGCCTAGACCCTCGGGCAGCAACAGTTCGACCGGCTGACCGATCAGTTCCTCGCGCGAATAGCCGAAATGGCGCTCGACCTCGTGGTTCGCGAACGCGATGATCCCTTCCGGCCCGACAATGAGGACGCCGGTCGGCGACGACTCGATCGCCAGCTCGAAGAGGTTGTCAGCGCCGATTGCGGACTCCTCCAGTTCAACGCGCTTCGGAAACGGCGCCGCCTTCGGCATGCGAAACTCAAAACGTGCCGGAAGCGCTGCTGCTCTAGCCACTATTGCATCCTCCGTAAACCGCTTTGTGATTGACAATGAGATGCGTGCAGGTCGGCCACGCTTTGCCCTGAGTGCCGAACTGTAACGTTTCTGTCGGGCTGCAAGAACCGAACCGGCGTTCGCACATGCGGCTGCACGTAGATCGAGACCGCTCACCAACAGCGGTTACGCGGCTAGCGAAATACGGTGACCCCAGCCATGATTTAGATTTCAAACACCCGCACCGCCCACGGCACGCCAGTTGCCAACGGAAGAGCAGGAGAAGAGCGACGACCATCATTCCTGCCTGCGCGAGGGGCGCGCACGTTCTGAGCCTGGGCTGGCTTGCAGTGGGCGCCCTCCTGCTTGCGGCGCCGGTGTTTGCCCAAACCTCCGCTGCGGCCGCAGCCCCGTCATCGCCCTCAGCGTCCCCTGCCAAGCTCGTCTACAGCAATCGACCCATTATCGAGTTTCGAGCCAGTCTTCTCAGCGCGCACCCCCGCAGAACGGGCTGCCGCGGCAGTCGTGCTGCTGGACTCGATCGTCGCCGCCGGCCGTCCCGGCCGCGTGATCTCGCAGCGCGTCGAAGGCGTGATGGTGGTGGCTGTCGGTAGCCAGAATGTGTTTGTCATCGTGTCCGGGGACGTCGACGAGCTGGCGGGTGAAACGCTCGATCAGAAAGCGGCCCTTGCCGTCTTACGACTTCAGACGGCCATCGACGAGCAGATCGAGTTGCGCATGCCGGCGCGCCTCGCCTCGAGCGCGGCACAGTCACTCTTTGTCACCATGGTGCTCGGGGCGCTCCTGTGGACGATCCGGCGAGGCCATCGGGCGCTTGCTACCTGGCTTCCAGAAGGTGCAGAGCGGCGCCTTCAGAAGCTCTCAGTGGGAGATCTTCAACTCGTTCGCGCGACGCGAGCTTCCGATGCCCTTCGTCGCCTCGTCACGATTGCCGCTGTTCTGCTTGGACTCTCGCTCGTCTATAGCTGGCTCTCGTTCGTGCTCACACGGTTCCCATACACTCGACCGTGGGGTGAATCGCTCAAAGGGCTCCTGATCGCCGAGCTTGAGGCGATCGGGCTCGCGATCGTCAGGTCGGTACCGGATCTGTTCACGGTCGCCATCATTTTTCTCATCATCCGCTTCGTCGTTCAGTTCGCGCACCGCCTGTTCGATGCCGCCGCGCAGGACCGCGTGAAGCTCCCTGGGGTCCATCCGGAAACCGCGCAGCCGACACGCCGGCTCGTGACCGCGCTGCTCTGGCTGTTCGCGCTGGTTTTGTCCTATCCGTATCTGCCCGGAAGCGACTCCGACGCCTTCAAAGGCATGAGCGTGTTCATCGGGTTGCTCATCTCAATCGGATCGAGCGGCATCGTCAACCAGGCGATGAGTGGGCTGACCATCACGTATTCGCGCGCGGTCCGCATCGGAGATTACGTGAAAATCGGTGACATCGAAGGCACGGTGACTCACCTTGGCAGCCTGTCGACGAAGATCGAAACCGATCAGTTCGAGGACGTCACGATCCCGAATGCCGTCGTGGTTTCAACCCTCATCACCAACTATTCCCGCATTGCGCATGGCGAAGGCGTGCTCGTTCCTGTATCGGTCACCATTGGCTACGACGTGCCCTGGCGTCAGGTTCATGCGATGCTGTTGAGCGCCGCAGAGCGGACGAAAGGGGTGCAGCGGAATCCGGCACCCGTGCTGCGACAAACCGACCTGCGTGACTTCTACGTCGAGTACCACCCTCCTGGTCTGCCTCGAGCAGCCGAGCCTTCGTGCGACGACCCTCGGCGCGCTGCGCGCCAACATTCAGGACGTCTTCAACGAGTTCGGTGTGCAAATCATGTCGCCCAATTACTTCGCCGACCCCCACGCCCCTAAGATCGTGCCGCGCGAGAATTGGTATGCCGCGCCAGCGTCGCCGCCGCACGTCGCGGAAACGCGGTGATTCCTCGATCTCACCACTGCTTGCCACTGCGATCACGAAGGGTTGAGAGTGGACGACGCGGAACAATTGCCCACTTGGTGAAACCCATTCGCGTGCTGGCCCGTGTTTTGCCTCATCGATGACAGGTGTAGCCACAATCGCTCAGTCACAAGGAGTGGGATCAATGCGAATCGGAGCCTCAATTTCAATTGGCGTGTTGCTGGTGCTGGTGATGACGGGAAGCGCGCACGCGCAGGATGATCGCATCTTTCACGTCAACTTCGGAGGCGGACCGACCTTCGTCTTTGGAGATCTCGGCGAACGCTTCTCGACTGGATGGGGACCGGCGGTCGGCGTGACAGTGGACGTGCATCCTCAAATCGGGGTGCAGTTCGAGTATGCGTATCGATGGTTCCAGGTGAAGGACGACATCGACATCCAGGCGGGACGATTCTCGGCCAACCATCAGACGCATCAACTGGCATTCAACGTCGAAGCTCGACTGACGCGTGCTGACAGCCCCGTGCGTTTCTATGTCACCGGCGGCCCGGGCATGTACTACCGGAAGGTGGAGATCACTGAATACGAGGGGAACGGCGTCATCTGCGATCCCTGGTACTGACGTTTGCGGCACTTACCCGATCGAATCCGTGGTCGGTTCGCGCGGCGGCTGGGACTTCGGCTTCAACGTGGGCGCCGGTGTCGGGCTCCCGATCGGCGAGGGACTGCAGTTCTACATCGAGACGCGCTACCACCAGGTATGGGGGCCGGAAATCACACCGCCTGCGGGCTCGACGGTCACGACGACGCAGAAGGCGGACGGTCAGTACTTTCCGCTGACGTTCGGATTCCGGTTCTGAGCAGCACGGCGAATCATCCTGAATGGGCAGAAACCCGTTCAGGGAGGTCGGTAAGCGTTGGAACCTGCTGAAAACGCATAGTTCCCACCCAAAGGTGTTTGTGGCGCTGTTCGCTCAGAGCCCAGACGAGTTGGCGAAGCAAGCGCAGAATCCCGTCGCCAGCCTGATCAGCGCGCCGTTTTCAGGGCAAAAGAACAGAAGATCAAAAGATCAGAAGGATTCCTTTACAAACCTTCTGATCTTCTAGTCTTCTGGTCTCCTGTTGGCGAATTGTGGACCCGCGACATTCCCGTTGCCGCGTTCACAAAGAACAGAAGATCAAAAGCTCAGAAGAATTCGTTTCAAACCTTCCGATCTTCTAGTCTCGTGGTCTCCTGTTGAAGAATTGTGGACCCGCGATGTTCCCGTTGCCACGTTCACAAAAGAACAGAAGATCAAAAGATCAGAAGAATTCGTTTCAAACCTTCCGATTCTTCTAGTCTTCTGGTCTCCTGTTGAAGAAATTGTGACCCGCGATGTTCCCGTTGCGGCGTTCACAAAAGAACAGAAGATCCAAAGCTCAGAAGAATCGTTTCAGACCTTCTTGATCTTCTCGTCTTCTGGTCTCCTGTTGAAGAAATTGCGACCCGCGACGTCCCCGTTGCCACGTTCACGAAAGAACAGAGGATCAAAAGATCAGAAGAATTCGCTTCAAACCGCCTGATCTTCTAATCTCCTGGTCTCCTGTTGAAGTCGTGACCTGCGTCGGTCCCCGTTGCCACGGGAACAAAAGATCAGAAGATCAGAAGATCAGAAGATAAAAAAATTCGTTTCAGAGAAAACCCCTGAATTTCTTGGTCTCCTGTCTGGGAATTTGAACCGGTCCTATTCCAGCGCAAGGTGGCAGATCGCATCACATGTGGAGCGGTGCGATAGATCAAATACTGCAACGCTCGCTATTTCGGGCACCAAAAGTAGAGGAAATGCAGCTGGCCAGCATCGTGCTTTGTGGATGCGAATGCCTGCCTCCAGCACCGATGTCGAACCGTTGACGAACAAAATCATTGCTTGCGCAATTGAAGTGCACAAAACACTCGGGCCGGGGTTACTCGAGTCTGTCTACCAGGAATGTATGGTGGTCGAGCTTCAAAGCGCGAACCTTGACGTGGAGAGCGATTGGCGCGTGCCAATCGAATACAAGGGTCGCCGAATCCGTAGCAAGCTCAGGATAGATCTTCTTGTCGGCGGCTGCATTGTTGTCGAGTTGAAAGCCGCAGAAAACATCCATCCTGTCCACCTTGCACAGGTAATCACGTACCTGAAGCTCACCGGCTGTCCTGCAGGGCTACTGATGAACTTCAATACCACATCGCTGAGAAGCGGTCTGAGACGTCTGAATCATCCCGAATTGCACCAGCAGAAAGCGGCGTTGAGCTCTCGAATTCCCGATTCTTGAACAAAAGATCAGAAGACCAAAAGAATTTGTTAAAAGGAACTCTTGATCTCCTGATCTTCTGATCTTCTGTTCAAGAACTTGTAGCGGTCCTAAGGCCGTGGCGCGTAGGGATTGCCGCCCAGCGCGTTCGAAATATCAGCAATCGCGCGCTGCGCGCGCACGCTGTTCCCAGCCTTGTCGAGTGGCGGCGACAGGACGGCGATGCCGAACTTGCCCGGCGAGACAGCGATGATGCCGCCGCCGACACCGCTCTTCGCGGGAAGTCCCGTCGTGTAGAGCCACTTGCCGGAGTCATCGTAGAGACCGGCGGTCGCCATGACGGCAAGAACCTCGGGCACGTTCTCGGCCTTCATGACCTGCTTGCCGGTCACGGGATTCTTCCCTCCGTTGGCGAGGGTTGCCGCCATCACGGCGAGATCGCGCGCGTTGACGCTGATCGCGCACTGCTCGGTGTAGATGTCGGTTGCCTGAAGCGGGTTCGCCTTGATGTGGCCGTAGGCGAACATCAGCATCGCGAGCGCCTGGTTGCGCTGGTTGGTGTCCGCCTCGGACTTGAAGACTTCCTTGTTGACGGAGAGAGCACGCCCGGCGAAATCGCTGTGGAAGGAGAGAATTTTGTTCCACACTTCGTCGCGGGTGTTGCCCGTGACCATGCTGGTCGCCGTGATCGCGCCCGGATTGACCATCGGGTTCATCTCGGCGCCCCGGTACTGTTCGATGGCCACGATCGAGTTGAACACCTCCCCCGTGGCGTCAACGCCCATGTTGTCAACCAGGGCCTGCGTGCCGGACTCCTCCATGACCTTCGCCATCGTGAACACCTTCGAGATCGACTGGATGGACACCTCGGACTTCGAGATCGCCGGCAGTGTACAACTTGCCGTCCGGCGTCACGACTGCGATGCCGTAGATGTTCGAATCCACTTTGGCCAGCGCCGGAATGTAGTCGGCGTTGGCGCCTTCCTTGAGCGTGCGGTACTTCGCGTACGCCGCATCGACCGCTTTCTGAATTTCGCCAGGGGCCTGAGCTTCGAGGGCCGGCATGCTCAGCGCAGCCGCCGTCAGGACGGCGAGCGAGGTTCGAACGAACAGACGCTGGAATAGATTCATGTGACTAGCCTCCTACCTTTACCGAGAAGTGTCCGGTTGGATGTAACGTTCATTTCACGTTCGCCTTTTCCCACGCCCTGACGCGCCGTCGTCCTTCGTCGAACAGTCGCTCGTAGTTCCCGAGGCGCACCTTCTGGCTGGCCTCTGCGGTGAGTGCCTTCCACAGTGGCGCATACATTTCATAGACCGCGAAGTATTGCGGCGCGCCGGCCGGTGCCACCGTGTCCGAGCCAAACAGGAAGCGGTCGGGGAAGCGGTTGAGGATCGCTGCCGTTCGCGCCGTGGCCTCTGGTGTCGCGACCGCGTATTTGGCGACCTCGTCCCAGGAAATGTCGAAGGAGACGTGCGCCAGCTCCGGATCGGTCAGCATCGATTCGACGATGCCCAGATGTGCCAGGGCTACGTTCCGCCGCTGCCGCTGCCGACGACTGCACGGGATGGACGACGCGGCCCAGGCCGACGTGCGCCCAGATGATCGAGGCTTTCGGATGGCGCTTGAGCAGCGCCTTCATCTGGCTCAGATACACCGGTTCGGCATCCATCTTCGCGAAGGGCATGTCGATGTCGCTGTGCAGGATGACGACAAGGCCGGCCTCGGCGGCGAAGTCGAGCACGCGATCGAGCGCGGGATTGGTCAGGCTGGCCACTTCGCCCGCCACCTTCGACGACACGAACTCTTTGTGGATGCTGAACTCGCCGATGCCGGAGAACACGCCGGGAAATGCGCGCAGCACACGGCGGATGTGGTCGACGCCGTACATGTCGGCCGGGTTGAACCCGGTGATCATCGGATCGAAGCGCGCCTGCTGGGCCGGCGGGAGAGATTTATACGCGCTCGCGATGAACGCGTCAGTGAACGAGTAGTAGTAGAGCGGTGCGTCTGTCTGCAGGTAGTAAGTTGGTGCGAAGTCGCCGGAGTTCTGGTACGACCACGTCTGCTGCAGGGGGATACCGAACAGCGTGGAGCGCCCGGCTCGCGTCCCCATGATCTCGAGGAACCGGCGGACATCGATGCCTTCCTGGATGTAGTTCGTCAGGTGGAAGTGCGAATCGTTGAACTCGTACGCGGCCGCAGGTTGTTGCGCGGAGACTCCGCCTAGTCCCGCAACGAGGACAAATAGCAGGGCGTAGCGTCCGGCCTTAGCCGGACCGTCGTGAATCAGGCGTCGGAGATGATGACGGGTATTCATGCTCTTCCTAAAAGAACACCGAGAACGCCGTGGAGACGATCGTGCCGTGCAGGCCGCCGACGTAGTAGCCGAACGTGCTGCCCACGGGCGAGCGATTCACTTTCTGAATTTGCAGATTCATACGGTGGTTGCGCGTGTTGAACGGGTAGAAGTTCGCGCCGCCGATGTATTCATTGCTCGTACTGAAGCCGGCCGACGTGTCGCCGAAGATCTGCGACGTCGCAGCATAGGCTTCCAGCTTCTTCGGAATCGGGTAGAACGCGCCCTGCACGTAGAAGCCGGTATCGTGGATCGAGTTGACCGGCAGGGGCCCATCGGCCGTGAACTTATCGAGCCACCGGTTGTAGATCTCGGTCTGGAGGAAGAACCCCTTGTACTTGAGGCCGGCATCGAAGGACAGCAGGCGGTAGTCCACGTTCTGAACTGTGACGCCCGGCGCCAACGCGCTGGTGTCGAACACGTTCAGGCTGTCGGCCAGTTTCATGAGTGTGTTGCCCGTCGCACCCGTCACGGAATCCGTGTAGCGCTGCTCCGCAGGGGCGAAGCTGCTGGAAAAGCCGAACCGTGTCGCAATCTTCTCGTGCTGCTCCCAATCCCGTAGGCGCCGCGCGGGCCGAATTCGTGCGTCGTCGGCATCCACCACATCGAGGCGCCGGTGCCCCATTTCCGGTCCAGTTGCGTCGCCTTGACGCCAAGCGCGCTCAGGTTGGTGGACGTCATGACGTTGTACCAGAGCCCAGGAGTGACCTCACCCTGCGCCCAAATCCCGTTCGAGAAGTACGGCCGGAAGTACTCGTCGGACATCACGCGGTCATGGCCAAGCCAGTAGGGGTGCGAGCCCTGCAGCGAACGCGTCCCTGGGAGCCCGTTGAGGCCCGCATACAAGCTGAAGCGACGCGAGAACTGGTAGCCGATGCCCGCAAAGAAGTTCTTCTGGTCCGTTGGGTTTACGGTCCACAAGAAAACGTTGTAGACGAGTTTCGGAGTGCCGAGCCAGCCCTTGAAGAAGACCATGATTCGATGGGGGAACAGGTCGTTGCGACCGTTCACCGTGTGCTCGACGCCCAGATGGTCCGTGAACGTCTGCGTGCCGGGCATCTGGTTGACGTAGCGAATCAGAGCGTAGGCGCTGATCTCCAGTTCGCCGGCGTCGCTCCGGCCGACGAGAAATCCCTGGCCGGGGTCGAACTCGCCCCACGTCTCCACGGGCACGCGGGCCGGCGGCGCGGCAGGTTGCGATGCGGGAGCGCCTGCGGTTCCCTGGCCCAGCATGAACTCGCCGCCGCAGCCGTCGGCGACCCACACGCCCGCATTGTCGTAGCCCCAGTTCTTGCCGAGAAGGCAGACCGCAGCGCCGGTGGACTTCATCAAGGCCACGCCCGCCGACGTGTCAGCCGGACACTGCGTCCGTCCACCTGGCTCCGATGCGCACGTCACCGACGCCGCTGACGTCTTGTCGGGCGGACTCTGTGCGGAAACGGAATCGGCGAGAAGGATCGTTGCGCCGAAGACAATTGTAGTGAGCAGAAGTCGACGCGAAGATATCGTCATCGGCGTACGTTTCAGCACAAGAGGTGCCACGCCAGATACGCGATGCCATAGAGGCAAGCCCAGCAAAAACTGAGCATGCACCCGTTCGCGATGCTGCCGTTGTGACGGGGTATTGAGAGCGGTCTTACTGCCTATCGCGATCAGCAGTGAGGCCGCGTTTCTCACGGTCGCTCGGCATCGCGATCACAGCCGGCTGTGGGTCGCAATACGGAGGCATTACGCACGCACCCAAGAACTGTTTCGCAGTCTGGCTCGTGTCTTGCCTCTTGCCACTTAATGACAAAAAGTACCTGCCTCACAACGGTGTTGATCACCGCGGCGATCCTGTTCATGGCCGCGCCTACATATGCGCAGACACCCGCCCCGGAATATCGATTCACCTTCGACGTCGGCATGGGCTGGGACAATGGAGTGAGCGGCAACATCAATTCCAGCGGCATCGGCCGCATCAACAACCAGACCGCCGTCATCCTCAAGAACCAGTACGACGATGTGTACGGGACGGGTCTCCACGTTCGCTTAGGCGGGGGATACATGCTCGACGCGAGGACGGAGGTGCGCGCGGCGATTACGATTCAATCCCTTGATGCCGATCTTGTCCAACTGGGAGAAATCGGGGCGTCGAGTCTGTACGGGCAGTACGCCGACTACCAGAGCGTAGGGCTCGACTTCGGCTATAGGCGTTACTCGGACATCAAGCCGGCGCTGCAGAAGTATGCCGAGGCGTCTGTTGGTCCTGCCTTCGTGGACGAGACGGACGTTGTCCTCGTGGCGCCGCAGGCGAATCTGTCGGGGAACGCCACCGACTTTTGCGATCGGACAGCGGCATTTGCGCTCGGTGGTAACGTGGGCGTGTTGTGGCACGCGGCGACGAAGTACGGGGTGTTCGGCCAGATTGGTGTGCGGTTGTGACGGGCATGTCCGAGATCGACGGGCTTGCAGGGACGGGCCTCGAGACGATCAATGACAAGAGCGGCCGATGGACGATGCCGTTCTTGTTCGGTATTCGCGCGCGACTCTAGTGAAGCCTGTGTCGTCCCCGCGCTCATCGTCCTGATGATGCCGCCGTGCGCAGTGGCACAGGAGCTGGAACCCGGCGCGTATTGGCCCATCCCGGTCGGGCTGCACATCGTCACGGTCGTCAATAGTCTCAATTGGGGCGATCTGGCGTTCGATCCATCAGCCCCCATAGACGAGGCGAGCGCCACGATCAACACCACGGCGTTTGCGTTTACGCGGGCGTTCAATCTCGCCGGACGATCGGCGAACGCCGCTGTTGTGATGCCTGTTGTCGGTGGTCATCTCGAAGGCCTTCTTCTAGGCGAACCAGCAGAGACGGGTCGCTTTGGCCTGGGCGATCCGAGGCTGAAATTTGCGATCAACCTGTATGGAGCTCCTGCGATGACGCTGAAGGAATTTGCATCCTATAGCCAGGGACGGATCCTTGGCGTCAGCCTCACCGTCGTGCCGCCGCTTGGTCAATACGATCCGGCGACGCTGATCAACATCGGCACCCATCGCTGGTCCTTTAAGCCCGAGCTCGGTGTGTCGACAACGCGTGGTCGTTGGGTTGTGGAAGGCATGGCGGGGGTCTGGTTATTCACGGACAACTCGGACTTCTACGGCGGACGCACGCGACAGCAGGACCTGATTACCGCGACCCAGATCCACGTGACTTTCAAATTCAAGCGCACCATGTGGCTGGCGGCGGATGCCAACTACTTCACTGGAGGCCGAACGACGATCGACGGAAAGCAGAATCTCGATCTCCAGCGCAACTCACGCATTGGCGCGACGTTCTCGTCGGCGCTCGGTCGCCATCAGGCGATTCGGATGTCGGTAAGCCGCGGGGCGTACACGACAATCGGCGCCGACTTCACATCAATCGCGGCCAGCTACAGTTACGCCTGGACGCGCTGAGAGGGACAGACAATGAAGACTTCATTCACACAATCCTGCATCGATCGCGGCCTCATCGCCTTGATGCTCATGGCGGCTGCGGCGTGTGCGGGCCAACAGCAGGAGACAGCGCCGCCCCAAGCGTCCACGGCGTCCCCCCAACCCGGGGCTGACGAAACAATCCCCGCAACGGCATCGCCGTACGACGCCCTTCCCGAAGCCGTGCAGCTCGCACTCGACAAGCCGTTCACCGGCGATTTCGACGCCATGGTGAAGCGTCGCTCGATTCGCGTGGGGGTGACGTTCAACCGCACGCACTACTTCGTCGACAAAGGGCAGGAGCGGGGGATCACTTACGAGTCGCTCAAGCTTTTCGAGAACGACCTGAACACGAAACTGAAGACGGGCAACCTGAAGGTGCACATCGTGATGGTGCCGATGACGCGGGATCAGCTGTATCCCGCTCTCACCAGCGGCAAGGTTGACATGGTCGCCGCGATGGTGACGGTGACTCCCGAGCGTGAGAAACTCGTCGCCTTTTCGACGCCCACACGTTCGAATGTGAGCGAAGTGGTCGTGACAGGACCAGGCGCTCCACCAATCACTTCTGTAGACGATCTTTCCGGCCAGGAAGTGTTCGTACGGAAGGGAAGCATCTACGACGAGAGCATCACTCAACTGAATGCGCAGCTCAAGGCGCGCGGTAAGCCCGCCGTGATCATCACCGAAGCGCCGGCTGTCTTCGAAGACGATGACGTGCTGGAAATGGTAAATGCGGGACTCGCCCCGATTACCGTCGTCGATGATTATCTAGCCGGCTTCTGGAGCCAGGTATTCACTGACCTCAACATACACAAAGACGTCACCCTGCGGACCGGCGGCGTGCTGGCCGTTGCGTTTCGGAAGGAAAATCCACAGCTTCGGGAGACCGTCAACGCGTTTCTACAGAAGCACCCGGAGGGAGACGCCTTTCGAAACGTGGTCGAGCGTCGCTACCTCCAGAGTGTCAAGTATGCGAAGAATGCCGCGGCCGATTCCGAGCGCAAGAAACTCCAGGCGGTGATCGAGCTCTTCAGGAAATACGGAAAGCAGTACGACCTCGATTACATTCTGATGGCGGCGCAGGGCTACCAGGAGTCGACGCTCGACCAGAACGTCACGAGTCCGGTCGGCGCGATTGGCGTGATGCAGGTCATGCCGGCAACTGGTAAAGAGCTGAAAGTCGGTGACATCACCAAGCTCGAGCCGAACATCCACGCCGGCGTGAAATACATGCGGTTCATGATGGACCAGTACGACAAGGATGAGCCCATGGATCCGGTGAACAAGGCCCTTATGACATTCGCGTCCTATAACGCCGGGCCGGGGCGTGTGAGGCAGCTGCGCCGTGAGACGGAGAAGCGGGGTCTCAATCCGAACGTGTGGTTTGGCAACGTCGAGCGCGTCGCCTCGGCGCGAATCGGCCGCGAAACGGTCACCTACGTGAGCAACATCTACAAATACTACATCGCCTACCGTCTGATCACCGATCAGCAGCAGCGACGCGCCGCCGCGAAAGCGGAGATCGCCAAGGGCAAGTGATTCGCCGAACGCTGCCGAAACTGCATAGGCACTGTCGGTGGGCGTTGCTTATTCTGGGTGTCAATACCTCAGGCCCCGTCAGCGGCCCACTGCCACTTCCGCTCGTCCGTGCCACCATGTTCCCGCCATGAGGCCTCCCGCGAAAGAACGCGGCGAGGCCTCCCTCACCTCCGCGTGAAGCTCGCGATCGCGGTTGTGCTTCCGGCTGGATTCAGATAGGAAATCTTCAGGGTTGTGTCTGAGAGCTCGTAATGGCGCACGAAGGCAGGGTCAATGCTGCCTTCAAGTGTGGGATCTACAGGGCTCGCTACCTTCACAGCGCCTAGCCGAAACTGCTTCCGCGTCGGGTCGAGGACGATCGGCCCGGCATATTCGAGCATAGGATATTCGACGGCGTTGGCCGACGGCATCGGCTCCAGCAGCTTGCCGCGCACTGTGAGGTTTCCATACTCGTCGTAGGTCAAGATCGCCTCTGCCTTTACCACGCGGGAGGCTCCAGCACTGTCGATGACCTCGAAGCGATCCATTCGCCAGGTACCTTCTAACCGCCGCCGCTCAAATTCGATGGTACCGGGCCCGCTCGCGACAGGCCCGACATCCAACGGACGTTGGCGGGGTTGTGCCTGACAGGCGAGTGAGGCTGCGAGCGCGAGCATCGCGCCAGTGAAGAGAAGGGACCTGCTCATGACGCGGCCTGCAGCAACCGCCGTGCCCAATCGTTCGCCTGCGAAAATCTCAGCAAATGACGCGATTCTCGCCATCGTCGACGGGCCCATCACGAACGGTTGATAGCAGATTGCGGTTCTTGGTTATGGGTGCTGCGGTTCTGGGTTCTGGTTCTGAGTTTCCTGGTTCTGCGTTCGCTAAGCAATCTCGCACCGGAGCGCCCCGGTTCCGGCCTTCGTGCGCGGCCCGGGTCCGCCTGAAGGCGGACGCAACCGGTACGGCTACCGGCATCGGTAGTGTCCGGCTTCAGCCGGACTCCAGCGAACCTAGAACCCGAACCCAGAACCGGCACCCAGAACCACAGCACCAAGAACCGAGAACCGCAGACGGTTTTTTTAGCAGACGGTTTATTTAAAGGAGACAGATAAACCGGCAAGCTCGACGCTCGAGTCGATGAAGGAGCCCTGGTTCCCGACAACCCATGCTTTGGCGATATTGACGTGCATCGTGGCGTCGGCCTGACTACCTGGAAATTTGAAGTCGAAGAGTTGATAACTGATTCCAAGATCAGTCGCAGGCCTCCATTCGCGGCCGTTCGGAGTAGGCACATTCAGGAGCATCGCCCCTGGAGCCAGAAAAATCTGCAGACGGCCGGCAATCCTGTGCGTAGCGTGAATCCCAATGACGCCGTAGGTGGCCGGAATCTGCGTCGTCAACCAGAGCGCGTCGAAATGAATGTGACTCCACCACCGTGTCTTCATTGGCGCCTCGCGGCGGGTGCGTTCATCGAGAATCTGCTCCTTGATCAAAGCCGTGGCATGATCTTGCCGCCAGTCTCTGAGGAGCCGGCATCCCGCGGCGAACGTACCCTCGACCTCCTCGGAATTGCGGCAGTAATCCGAAAGCCACTCGGGAGGATCAGGCCTGGCCCGGCGCTCTCGAGTTCCGAACCATCCCGGCTCCCGCTTCCCCAGCCATTTGTCGGCCCACTTCTTCCACTCGGTGTAGGCGCGCATCCATTCCTGCAGCTCCGTCACTCGCGTCTGGTCGGTTGACGCCACGGCTTGGGCTGGCGGCACCGTCGGCTCATGGTTCGTCTGGGCAGGAGTCGGGCTGGCCGGAAGAACCAGGCTCAACAATGTGAGCGCGGTCAGCCAACGGATCGGGACGCGTCTAGCAGCCCGTTGTGACTTGTGGGCAGCAGTGATGGACGGAAGGTTAACGATCTGAACTTGAGTGTGTCAAGGGAATGTGGTCCGGCGACATATCGTGATCAGGGGCGTCCCGGCGGGCTCTAAGCTCTATGCTCTGACGCCCAAACGCATTTCTCCCGCCCGGGATAATGGCACCTCAGCGAAGATCTCGGTACCCGCGATTGAACGCCGATCTGATCGAAAGAGTGCCCCCGACCAGGTTCAGGCGTTCGCGCATGCTGACGAGGCCGAGTCCCCTCGTGCTGATTGCTGCGGCAGGGTCAAAACCTTTGCCCGCATCTCGAACGGTCAAGTACGCATGGTCGGACAATCCGCGCAGCTCGACGTCGAACTGCCGAGCCCCGCTGTGCTTGACGACGTTGTGGGATGCCTCCTGCAGAACACGAAAGAGGCAGAGAGAAATGTCCCGGGGTATCGAGCCCGGGACGTCGGCGTGCGTGAAATGAACGGCCACTTTCTTCTGCTGTGAGAACTCCCGGCAAAAACTCGAGAACGCGGGAACGAGTCCCAGGAAGTCGAGCTTCGAGGAATGGAGCTCGTGCGAAAGCGACTGCACATCTCTCGAAATGTCCAACGTTGTCTGCTGGAGATCGTCGATACGTTTCGCGAGCTCCTTCCTGACGGTCGGCGGATTCAAACGCAATTGCTCGAGCTCGATGGCAAGCAGGGCCAGACGCTGATTGATGTCGTCATGCAGCTCTCTGGCGAGACGGCTTCGTTCCTGCTCCTGAGCCTCGATGAGGCGCCCGCTTACGGTGGCGACCGCATGTGCGGCGACTTTGTTGTCCGTGATGTCGAGGCAGGATCCGACATATCCAGCAAACGATCCAGTCTCGCCGTGCATCGGACTTCCGACATCCAGGAGCCACCGATACTCGCCGTCCGCGCCTCTCAACCGGAATTCCGTGCGAAACGACCGCCGATGGACGAATGCGTCGTGGTACGCGCTCTGATAGCCGCGCCGGTCATCCTCGTGAATGCCGTCTGTCCAGCCGTGTCCCAGTTCGGCCTGGATAGGCCGGCCGGTGAAGTCCAGCCAGTATTTGTTGAAGTATGTGAAGCGGGTGTCGAGTCCGGACATCCAGAACAGAATGGGAGCGGTGTCGATGACCTGCCTGAAGCGGGCCTCGCTTTCCCGCACGCGCGCCAGTTCAAGCGTCGACGCATCGAGCAGCGCGACGACCCGAGCCTCGCGCTCGTCCGCAGATGCACCGCCGCGCACTGCCGCTGCCAGTGTTGAAAGGCTGAACCGCTTCATGCTCACAGCGCCGCTCATTGGGCCTGGCAGTGGCCGCGCAAGGTTTTCGACGGCGTCTCTCCGAACACGGCTTTGTACCGTCCGGCGAACCGTCCCAGCTCGAAGAAGCCGTGCTCTGTCGCGATGTCCGTGACCGTTGAGTGAGTCGCGCGAGGCTCGCTGAGTGCGCGGCGCACTTCGTTGAGCCGGTCGTGGATCACGAAACGCTTCGGACTCATGCCTCGCACAGCGTTGAAGGCATTCCGGAGGCCGCGCTCGCTGACCCCAACGAGCGAGCTGAGGTGCGCGATCGGAATCGGTTCGGTCGCCCGGTCGCGTAGCAGCTGCTCCGCCCGCTCGACGATCTCCATACGCGACGGATTTGGACGTGAGTGTGCGGGTGCCATATTCATGGTGCCACCCTACGCCTCGCGGCGCCGCTCCGTAACTGAGTGAAGTCGCAGATCTGCAGGTAAAAAATGACAGGGTGTGTGCGTTATGCTGCGACTTTCTCCATGCGGACCTGTACTTTGTAACAGTTCCCCTTCAGATCACACTCCACTACAGTCCAAGTCGTCGCCACGAGCGATGGGTCTCTCGGGACTCGCTGCCGAAACTGCATAGTCGCACTCAGTCACGATGCGTAGAGTCATGCTGGCGGCAACGACAGAGAAAGTGCAGGCACAAATGTATTTTCGACTACATGAGGCAATGACTGTTATGCGATGCGTCTCGCTACTTCTGATTCTCTTCCTGGTGTCTCTCGCTCCCACGAATGTGTCTGCACAGACAAAGTACGGAGTCACGGTTGAGACGTCGAACGCGCCCGCGCTGCTCAAAGCGTCGACATACGCGTTCGTGCCCGGACAGCCGGCGTACGACAAGGCGGTGGATGCGTTGATCATCGCCGCCATCGATCGGGAGCTGAATGCGCGCGGTGTCACCAAGGTCGCCTCGGGACCCTCTGACGTTCTCGTGTCATATCTCTCGGTCCGGCGGACGGACGTCGATTTGAAGTCCAAGCCGAGCGCCAAGGACGGAACCCTGCGTGATTATCCTGTCGGAACCCTTGTGGTGTTGGTCACCGATCCTGTCGATCGGCAGAAGAGGCTGTTCGCAGCACGCAGCGATCAGCCTCTCGATCTCAACCCGGCGACGTACGAAGCGACAGTCAAAACCTTAACGGCCGCCATTTTCGAAAAGTATCCGCGGAAGCCGAAAGCTCAATAAGTCGACTCAACCAGGGAGACACATCATGCTGGCAGCACTCGATCAACTCGCCGAAGTGACGTCCTCGACCTTCATTCGCCTCCAGGCGGATCAAGTCGGCCTCGTGCTCGATGACACGTTGAATCAGCTCGTCAATCTCCTCGACATCGATTGCGCGAGCCTGAGCGTGTGCTCGACGGGAGCAACGACCTTCGACGTGGTGCACGCCTCGGCGCGTGCAGGCATGTCACGGTCCAATATCGACGATCTCCACGCCGTGCCGTGGTGTGCGCAGCAGCTTCTTCAGGGTCAGCCGGTCGTGCTGGCCAGCGTGCGCCGCCGATCTGCCGCCCGACGCTCGCGGCCGACCTGCACGCGTTTGACGGCGTCACGGTCAGGTCCCATGTGGCCGTTCCCGTCGCCGTCGGCTGGACGGATGGTGTGCGCGCTGGCCGGGTCCTCATCGAAGATATCCGGCGCCCTGAACGGAGACATCGTGCAGCCGCTGCGCCTCATCGCGGAAAGCATGGCGTCGGCCATGCTTCGCGCGGAACAGGAGTCCTCGCTCCACCAGCTCCGCACCGAGGTCGATCGCCTCACGGGGCGCATCGGGTCCGAGAACAAGTACCTGCGGGAGAAGATCGATCATCTGCAGGGATTTCACGAAATCATCGGCGACGAGCCCCGCTCTGCGGGAGAGCCTCGCCCGCGTCATGGAGGTTGCACCCACCGATGCGACGGTCCTTCTGACGGGCGACACGGGGACGGGAAAGGAATTGTTCGCGCGCGCACTGCACGAGCGCAGCGCGAGACGCCAGCGCACGCTCGTCAGCGTGAATTGCGCGGCCCTTCCTCCCACGCTCATCGAGAGCGAGTTGTTCGGCCACGAGCGGGGCGCGTTTACCGGCGCCGTGAACCCCCGCCACGGACGCTTCGAGGTCGCCGACAAGGGGACGCTCTTCCTCGATGAAATCGGGGATCTTCCACTGGAGCTGCAAGCCAAGCTGTTGCGCGTGCTCCAGGAAGGGGAGTTCGAGCGGCTGGGATCGTCGCAGACCCGCAAGATTGACGTACGTCTGATCGCGGCAACCAACCGGGATCTCGAGGAGATGGCCGCCGCCGGGAAGTTCCGAACAGATCTGCTGTACCGGCTGAACGTGTTTCCGATCCGTGTGCCGACCTTGCGCGAGCGGCGCGACGATATCCCGCGGCTCGTCTGGTACATCATCCATCGGCGCCAGCGCGCCTTACGGCGCGAGATTACCAAGGTGCCGGCATCGGTCATGGAGATGCTCCAGGCGTACGAATGGCCCGGGAACGTCCGCGAGCTCGAGAACGTGATCGAGCGCGCCATGATCCGGTCCTCTGGAGACACGCTGATGCTCTATGAGGCGCTGAGCAATCGCAGCAGCCAGAGCCCGATCGAGAGCGGCTCGACGCTGGATGTCATCGAACGGCGCCATATCCAGGAGGTGCTTCGCACGTGCAATTGGCGGATCAACGGGGTCGATAACGCGGCGGCGAAGCTCGGGCTGCATCCCAACACGCTGCGCTTCCGGATGAAGAAGCTGGCGATTGCGCGTCCGGCCACGACTCCGAGGTCCTGTTGACGTCACTCGCGGACGAAGTGGCTGCCGTCGAGGAGCAGCTGAATGAAGTGCGTGGCCCCGACGATCTGCGCACCCGCTTTCTGCAGGCGCTGCAGCGCCTCGATGCCGACTGCGTTCGCGGAGTCGAGCTGGGCGAGATCAAGTTGAAGGGGCTCGAGTGCGGCGCATACCCTGAGCAGGTCCGGGACCTGCTCATCGGTGAGGCGTCCGGCCACTCGCACGACATGCCATCCAGCCTGATACGAGACGTCAATCCGGCATTCCATGTAGGTCGTCTCGCAGCACTGCAACCGACGCGCCATCCAAAATCCCGCACAGATCGCTTCGTGCGACGGCATGTCACGAGATTTGGTGAGGGCGAACCCATACGCCGTGATGCGAGCAGAAACGAAGAACGATGACTACACGAACGAAAAACGAAGAACGACAAACGAATAGAGCGGTTCGTCACGCGTTCGTCCTCATGCTCGTGTTCGGTGCCGCCACCTTCGCGCAGTCATACGCGTTTCGATCGACCTGGAAGGCACCAGGTGTGAAGGCGCTCGACCTGGCCGGCAAGAAGGTCGCCGCCGTGATGATCAGCCACGACGAAAGCCTGCGGATGTCGGTCGAAGAAGCCGTCGCCCGAGAGCTGACCTCGCGCGGTTCGGTGGGTGTGGCAGCCTACCGGACGATTCCTGCAGAGCTGCTCCAGGACCCCGAGAAGGCTCGCGCGTGGTTCGAGAAGACGGGCGTGGCCGACATCGTGGTATTGCGACTGGTGAGCGTCGACAAGGAGAAGGTGTATTCAGCGGTGGTGTGGTCGACCATGTTACTATCAGGATTTCAATAACTACTACGCGACGGGCTGGGGAACCGCGACGCCCATCGGCCGTGCCCGCGAAATTACGACAATTGCGGTTGAGACGCTGCTCTTCGATGTCGCCAAAGGCGGGCTCCTGTGGGGCAGCGTCACTGAATCGACCAACCCGAAGAATGTGCAGACCTATATCGCCGGTCTGGCCGCCGAGATTGCGAAGGAGCTCCGGCGCGAGGGGCTCGTGTCCAAGTAACGCGAGATTTTAGTAGGTCCAGCCTATCGACGTAACGACGCCCACGTCGTTATGAGCGGCAGCTGGATCTGGCGGCGCGCTATCGAACGTGTCGAACACGTCGATCGCAAAAACAAAGTCCTTCCACACGTCACGCGAGAAGCTGAAGTCGAACTGCAGCCGCTGGCGGCCCCAGTTGCTGAGGCTGGGGTAGTAGTCGAAGCTCGTTGCCAGGTTGGTTTTGGAACCATCGTAGGTGAAGAACGACCAGCGAATCGTGCCCACAGCCTCGAGGTTCTTCGTCGACGGGCTGTCAACCGCCTGCTCGTTGTTGCCCACCAGGCCGCCTCCCAGCTCGAGTTGCGCGCGGTTCGTGTTTACCAAACGCTGGCCGACCATTCCACCACCTTGCGACCGCAGCACCAGGCCCAGGCTCTCGTTGTTTTCAAACACGGCGCCGCCGCCGACGAACCAGCGTCCCCGGTAGCGCAAATATTCAATCTTCAGGTTGCCCCGATCGTCCTTTTCGTCGCCGGGCTGCTCGGTCCAGGTTCCGGACGTCGAGAACATAAAGAGGAAGGCCGGCCGGCGAAAGGTCGTGTCCGTGTTGACACTGAGCTGCCCAATGGCGCTCGAGCGCGTGTAGCTGTATCCCATATTGACGGACCCATCGAGCTTCGCCCAGAAGCTTCCGCCAATCGGGTAGATGGTCGTAATCCCGTTCATCGACAGCATCACGTCGCCGCCATTGCCGACGAGGTGAATGGACCTTCCCACGGCTGGTTGCAGGCTGCCAAGCATGCGGAGACCGTCGGTGGTGCCAATCTCGAATTGGCGCGTAGATTCGACGCTGGCGATGTTGTCCCATTCGAAATCAATCGTGCCCGCATCGTCTGTCGTCAGCCTGAGGCGACCGCGCTCCAAGTGCTTTATCTCGCCTGTTACGTGGTCGCCGTTGGCAAGCCTTACGACGTCGGTTTTTGGTTGCCCCCAGGCGAGCTCGCTTGGCGAGGTAGCGAGCGCGACGACAACCAGGGCTCTTGCGAGCCTGGAGCCGCGGGTGGCTGTCATGTGACAGCCACCAGAGCAAATTGTGAGCCGAGTTGTTCAGGCCAGCGGCGGTTTGCGTTTGTGTTTCAGGGCCAGCGCATGCGATTCGCACACGGCAAAAGATGCAGCGAGTTCCTTCACCACGCCAAGAACTTCGACAGCCGTCTCGGGGCGATCTGCAACGTCGCACAAATAAGTCGTCAAGGTCTCTTCGAAACCATCGGGGCCGGTAAAGCCAGTCCTGATTATCGCGTGAGGCACGTCACCCTCCCTCTCTCTCAGGATACAAGAAACCGATACCGATCACAGCCGGCTGTGATTTTCAAAGTACGGTATCGGTCGGAAAAGGGAAAGGGGAGAGGTTAGTTCATGCTTCGGCGCAGTTCGATGAGTACTTCATCAACCGCGTCGACGCGAATCAGGCCCAGGCGTGGGTACTCGATGTCGAGGATCACGTACACCGTGGTCGCGAGCACGGCCGCAAATCCGACGGTGTGGAGCCAGCTGCGTGCCTTGCCACCAGCCATGTGGAAGCCTGCCAGCAGGGCGCCCACCAACGCCACAGCTGCGAGCATCGCGAAGACTATCGGCGGCGGGTGCATGCGCGTCGCCATCAACCTGGTGCGCGTGATATCTATCATCTGGTTCACGGCAGGCAGAAAGAGCATGGATGCCACTGTCGTCGGCGCCGCTTGGCCGGCCGCAACACCCTCCACCCAGATCTCCTCCTGTAGCTTCATCGAGTGATCCCATGCGGACTTGGTGGCCTCGCTGTCGTCCGGGTTCCGATACGTTTCGAGGCGGGAGTCAAGGTAGCGCCTGAACAGATCGCGCAGGCCGGGCTGGGCGCTGGCCGGCAGCAGGTGAATGCGATCCCATGCCGTGCTGATGCGGATAGCTTCCTCGCTGACCAGGTGCCGTCGTGCATCGAAACGCGCGACGCTTCCTGAGAACGTGAAGGCGACCAGCAAACTGAGGAGCCCGAAGACGGCTCCTTCGATGACCCCGGCACCCTTCTTTGCCGTTTCGGGATCGAGCGCGATGCGACGCAGCGCAATGCGATGACCGACATGCTGCATGACGATCATGCCGAGGAACAATCCTCCGGCGAATGCGAGTGCCCACAACATCATCGTGAGGTCGCTCCTTTCATGATTCGGGCCAGGGCTGTTGCAGCGCGCGCTGCCATTCCTCCTGCCGAAACTGCATAGCTGCGGCCCTCCGCCGCGCCAATGATAGGCCGTGAACCGATGGTGGATTGAAACGGCAGCTCTGGGCATCGAAAGCCTCGCGGTGCTGATCATCGTCGTGGCGACCGCTCATGGCACGGTCAAGTATCTGGTTCATGCCCAGGCTGGAGTCGCGGATGCGTACACCCGCTACAAGACCCAGCTGGGAAAGTCGCTGCTGCTGGGGCTCGAGCTGCTCGTGGCTGCCGACGTCATCCAGACGGTGACGTTGGAACCCACGATGCAGAACGTTCTGATGCTCGCGGTACTCGTGCTGGTTCGCACATTCCTCAGCTGGTCGCTGGTCGTCGAGATGGAAGGCCACTGGCCGTGGAAGAACTGATCGCACGATACTTCCCCGATCTCATGGCCAGAGTGGGTGGTTCCATGTCGGGTCGACTCATCATGCAACCGATGATGGCCGCGCTCTTCGCCTTTCGAGCAGGCCTGAAGGACGCACGCGCAGGCCGGCCCCCCTACAACTGGGCTCTCCTGACCAATCCGGCAAACCGGTGGGACCTGCTGCGGGATGGATGGAAGGATGTCTGGAAGGTGTTCGTCATCGCCTTGGCCCTCGACTCGGTCTATCAGGTGATCCAATTCCGCTGGATCTACCCGTTCCAGGCCCTGTTCGTCGCCTTCGTGCTCGCCTTTGTCCCCTATCTTCTATGTCGCGGACCGGTTGATCGGCTTGCGCACTGGTGGTGGCATCGATGATCGACACTGGAACCAGGCTCGCCGTTGAGCGGACGCGTCTGGCCTATGAGCGAACGTTGATGGCGTGGGTCAGGACGGCCACGTCCCTGATTTCTTTTGGCTTTACCGTTTACAAATTCTTCGAGTTCGACGCATCGAAGCAGCCTGCCGGCGCCGGTGCTACTATCGGGCCGCGCGGATTCGCAATGATGATGATCAGTATTGGCCTCGTGGCGCTGATGCTTTCGACGATTGAGCATCGGCGGAGCATGGCGGCGATGCGGGTGGAATACGGGTCGATCCCGTACTCGACTTCCGCCATTGTCGCGACGTTGGTATCAGTTTTGGGAGTGGTGGCGCTGGTGGCGGTAGCCCTGAAAGTTTAGCTATGAACAGAACCTCCTTCCACCTTCTGGCAAAACCAACCGGCGCAGTTTGCAATCTCGACTGCAAATATTGCTTCTTCCTCTCGAAGGAGATGCTCTATCCCGGCAGCCGTTTCCAGATGGCAGACGACCTGCTCGAAACCTATATACGTCAACTGCTCGAGTCGCAAGCCGGTCCGGAAGTGATAGTGGGCTGGCAGGGCGGCGAACCGACGCTGATGGGGCTCGATTTCTTCGAGCGCTCGATCCATTACGTCGAGCGGTTCCGGCGCCACGACCAACAGGTTACGTACACGATTCAAACCAACGGCACCAAACTGAACGACGACTGGTGTGCCTTCTTCAAGAAGCATAAGTTCCTGGTCGGCCTCAGCATAGATGGTCCGGCTGCGCTGCATGATGCGTATCGCGTCGATAAGGG
This sequence comes from Vicinamibacterales bacterium, assembly GCA_963787755.1. Classification (GTDB taxonomy): domain Bacteria; phylum Acidobacteriota; class Vicinamibacteria; order Vicinamibacterales; family JAMQPK01; genus JAMQPK01. The sequence continues at coordinate 365,839 of CAWBEG010000012.1, read as the reverse complement.
CGGCGCCGGAACCTTCGAAGACGTCATGCGCGGATGGAGCGTGCTGAACCGGCACGGTGTCGACGTTAACATCCTGTGCTGCGTCCACGCGATCAACGCTGAACACCCGCTCGAGGTTTATCGATTCTTCCGGGACGAACTGAAAACTTCCTTCATCCAGTTCATTCCCATCATCGAACGTGTCACCGAAGAGATGCTGCCCGTGGCCAACAAGGGATGGGGCGAGCGGGGAAGCGATCCTCGTCCTCTGTACCTGCTCGAGGGAAATCAGGTCACCGAGCGCTCAGTCGGCTCGGAGCAATGGGGGCGATTCCTCAACACGATCTTCGACGAATGGGTGCGGCGCGACGTCGGCAACGTGTTCGTCCAGATGTTCGACGCGGCGCTCGCATCATGGGTGGGCGCGCCACCATCGATGTGTATTTTCTCGGAGACATGCGGCACGGCGGTCGCGCTGGAGCACAACGGCGACATCTACTCGTGCGATCACTTCGTCGAGCCGAAGTATCTGCTCGGGAACATCCAGAAGGTTCACATGCTGCAGCTCGTGACCTCGGAACAGCAGCGGCAGTTCGGCCTCGCGAAGCGGGACACGCTGCCGCGGTATTGCCGCGACTGTTCGGTGCGCTTCGCGTGTCACGGCGAGTGTCCCAAGAATCGGTTCATCTCGACGCCGGACGGCGAGCCGGGCCTGAACTACCTCTGCGCCGGCTACAAAGCCTTCTTTACGCACATCGATCGGCCGATGCGGACGATGGCCGCCCTTCTTCGTGAGGGGCGGTTCGCCGACGAAGCGATGGCGATGCTCAGCGACTAGCCACCAGCACTCGATCACGACGCGTCGGAAAGACCTGACCGCATTTCGTGACCATTGAACGTTCAGCCTCGACATCTGGGACAAGCCCCGCCGATTTCTTAAGGTTTTCGGGAGTTCTGAAGATGCTTGCCAGACTCTTGACTGGATCTGGTTCTGCACTTGTGGTTGTTCTCTTGGATCAAAACCCGTTGAGGAGCGATCAGCATGAGTGATCAAGACAAGATTCAACGCTCAATCCTTCCAATCCCTGATACGCAACATGTTGGCGTGACCACGTATGACGCCAAGGATCCGGACACCAAGTTCCCGGCGATCGGGCAGCTGCGCCCGCCGAAGGGGGCGCCGAACGTCCTCGTCATCCTGATCGATGACTGCGGGTTCGGCGCATCGAGCGCATTTGGCGGCCCCATCCCTACGCCGAACGCCGAGCGGCTGGCGGCCAATGGGCTCAAGTTGAGCCGCTTTCACACCACCGCGCTGTGCTCGCCGACGCGCCAGGCGCTGCTCACGGGCCGCAACCATCATTCCGTGAACATGGGCGGCGTCTGCGAAATCGCGACGTCGGCCCCTGGCTACACCTCGGTGCTGCCGAAGAACAAGGCGCCGCTGGCCATGACGCTCAAGCTCAACGGCTACTCGACCGCGCAGTTCGGCAAGTGTCACGAAGTGCCGACGTGGCAGACGAGCCCGATGGGGCCGTTCGACCAGTGGCCCACGGGGGGAGGCGGGTTCGAGTACTTCTATGGCTTCATCGGCGGGGAGACCAACCAGTGGTATCCGGCGATCTACGAAGGCACGACGCCGATGGAGCAAGGCAAGAGCCCCGAGGAGGGTTACCACTTCACCGAGGACATGACGAACAAGGCGATGGGGTGGGTGCGTCAGCAGAAGGCGCTCATGCCCGACAAGCCGTTCTTCATGTACTTCGCACCAGGCGCCACCCACGCCCCGCATCACGTGCCGAAGGAATGGATCGACAAGTACAAGGGCAAGTTCGACGCGGGATGGGACAAGCTGCGCGAAGAAACCTTTGCCCGTCAAAAGAAGCTGGGCGTGATTCCTGCCAACGCGGAGCTCACTGCGCGGCCTGCCGAAATCCCCGCCTACGACGATATGCCGGCGGCACTCAAGCCGATTCTCGCGCGTGAGATGGAAGTCTATGCCGCGTTCCTCGAACATACCGACCACCACATCGGCCGCCTGTTCGACACGCTGAAGGATCTCGAGATCCTCGACGACACGCTCATCTACTACATCTTCGGCGACAATGGCGCCTCCGCTGAAGGCACGCTGAACGGGTGCTTCAACGAGGTCGCCGTGCTCAACGGCATGAGCACTCTCGAGACGCCTGAATTTCTGAAGAGCAAGATCGACGGCTTCGGCGGGCCCGACGCCTACAACCACTACGCAGTGGGCTGGGCGCATGCGATGAACACGCCCTATCAGTGGACCAAGCAGATCGCCTCTCACTTTGGCGGCACCCGCAACGGTACGATCGTGCACTGGCCCAAAGGCATCAAGGCCAAGGGTGAGGTCCGGTCGCAGTTCTGCCACGTCATCGACATCGCGCCGACGGTCCTCGAAGCCGCTGGGATTCCTGCGCCGGCGGTCGTGAACGGCATTCAACAGGCGCCGTACGAGGGCGCCAGCATGCTGTATGCGTTCAACGACGCCAAGGCCGCCGAACGGCGCGAGACGCAGTACTTCGAGATGTTCTGCAACCGCGGCATTTACCACAAGGGATGGACGGCGGTCACCCGGCACGGTGTGCCCTGGACCGGCGCGTACAAGCGGGCGTTCGACGATGACGTCTGGGAGCTCTACGACACGAACACGGACTGGACCCAATCGAAGGACCTTGCGAAACAGAATCCGAAGAAGCTGGCCGAGCTGCAGCGACTCTTCCTGATCGAGGCTACCAAGTACAGCGTCCTGCCGCTCGACGATCGCTCCTTCGAGCGCTTCAACGCGGAACTAGCGGGTCGGCCGCAGCTCATCAAGGGCAATTCGCAGATCCTGTTCGGCGGTATGTCCCGCTTGAGCGAAGGCTCGATGGTTGTCACGAAAAACAAATCCTATTCAGTGACCGCGGAAATCGAGGTGCCGGCATCCGGGGCCAACGGCGTCATCGCCGCGATCGGCGGCGGCGTCGGCGGTTGGAGTCTCTACGCACTGAACGGCAAGTTGAAACACTGCTACAACTTCTTCGGGATTCAGTATTTCTTTGCCGAGGGCACGCAGCCGATCCCCGCCGGCAAGCACCAGGTTCGGATGGAGTTCAAGTACGACGGCGGCGGCCTGGCCAAGGGTGGCGCCGTGTCGCTCTTCGTGGACGGCAAGAAAGATGGCGAGGGCCGCGTCGACATGACGGTCCCGATGTTGTTCTCGGCCGATGAGACCTGCGATGTCGGGAAGGAAACCGGCTCGCCGGTCTCGACGGACTACGGTCCGACCGACAACGAGTTCAGCGGCGAGGTCAACTGGGTTCAGATCGATCTGGAGAAGGACGATCACGACCACCTGATCTCGCCGGAGGAACGCTTCCGAATCGCGATGGCGCGGCAGTAAACACATTCAGAACCGGGGTCGATTGCGACCGCCGGTCGAGACAATGTTCAAACCCATCGCCCTTCTGCTAACGCTGCTGTGTGTCCTGCCTGCCCCCGGCGCCGCTCAGACACCGACGCCGGCGGCCGCGCCACAGGACAGCGCGGCCGCGACCACCGATGTCTTCGACCTGGTGCGCAGGCTGCGTCATAAGCAGCCGGATCCCGCCGCGGTAGTCTGGGACTATCGCAAACCCATGAAAGCCTTTTCGCCGGTGATTGGCTCGAAACCCTCAAGCGGCGCACTGTTTGGTGTCGCCGGCAACGTCGCGTTCTATCGCGGCGATCCTGCGACCACGCATATTTCGTCGGTGGTTGCGAGCCTGACGATCTCGACCAAGGGACAGACCTCGTTGACCGATCGCTTCACCATGTTCGGGAGTGACGACCGGTGGCGCCTGGAGGGCGACCACCGCTTTCAGTGGACGTCGCTCGACACCTACGGCCTGGGCACGAGCGCCGACACGCGCACCGGCGTCGTCGCGAACTTCGACTTCTTCCGGCTGCACCACACGGCGTACTACCGGCTTCGGCCACACCTGTTTGCCGGCGCCGGCCTGTACTACGACAACCACACGAACGTCGAACCAACAGAAGACGCGGTGACCGAATGGGCGCAGTCATCCTACGTTGACTACAGTCAGCGCCACGGTCTTCCGCTCGATGCGCAGACCTCTGCAGGCACGAGCCTCGATCTATTGTGGGACTCGCGCGACAGCTTCATCAGCCCTGCCGGCGGCTGGCTCGCCAAGGCGAGCTACCGGACACTGTTCGACGGATTCCTCGGCGGCGACTCGACCTGGCAGAAACTGAATCTGGACACACGAACCTACGTCCCTGTGGCGCGAGGCGGCCGGCACACACTCGCCTTCTGGCTCTTCGCCGATCTTGTTGTCGGAGGCGTGGCGCCGTACTTCGATCTGCCAGCGACCGGTCTCGACACCTACGGTCGTTCAGCCCGCGGATATAGCGAAGGGCAGTTTCGCGGGGAAAAGCTCGGCTACGGCGAGATTGAATACCGTGGGACGTTGACGCGCAACGGGCTGCTTGGGATGGTCGCGTTTCTGAATACGACCACCGTCAGCAATAGCGCCGGCGGCGAGCAACTCTTCGACAGCTTCGCCACTGGCGGCGGCGCCGGCCTTCGCCTGTTGATCAACAAGCGCTCGAAGACGAACCTGTGTTTCGACGTCGGGTTTGGCAAGCAGGGCTCGAGGGGCGTTTATCTGGCCGTCCAAGAAGCCTTCTAAGCAGTTAGATCGCCATCGGAGGCACGCCATATGCGCGCGCCAGATCGTTGATACCCGTTCGGAGCACCGCCCACAACTTGGCCGCTTCGGGTCCGTAGCTTCCGCGCGCAACCACCTGGTTGATCTTTCGCGCATCGTCAACCACTCTCTCCACTTCGCCTTTGGTCTCGATCCATTTGTCGAGCGGGTCAAACTTGCGCCGCAGCCGGTTTGTCGATCGGTTCAGGTCGCCCAGGGCATCGTCCAGGGCATCCTTCTTGTTGCTGGCTGTGGCCTTCTGACTCTCGGTGGCCCCCTGTCCCTTGCGGCGGTCTGACGCCTGGGCCGTGGACGAGGCGTCACGCGCGTTGTCGCCACGCTTCTCCAGATAGTCCCTGAACTGATCCACGCCGTTTTCTACCTTGGCGATGAGGTTCGCTACCTGAGCCTTTGGCATCAGCTGAGCGGATGCCGGTCTCTCGGTCAGTCCGATCGACGCGAGAGCGAGTGTGACGGCGATGAGAGTGGTGCGTTGCATGTGTAGCTCCTCTTGTATTTTGTAGTCTCGTGGTCGTCCGTATGTAATGCGGCCGCCGAGTTTTACTCAGCGAATAACCAGCGTGGCGCCCACCGACCAGAAGTTGGCGATGACGTTCTCGTATGTCTGCGCGCTGGTCTTGAGGTCTCCAAGCGTGGCGACGTGTTGTGCGCCGAAGATCTGAACACTCACACGTTGTGTGTGCCGGAAGGTCCACCCAGCGGAGTACGTGAGACCGAGTGCTTTTGACGTGAAGGGCGGGGCTGACACGCCGCCGCTGAAGTCGTAAACCCAATTCCGCACGAATGCCATCCCCATACCGCCCTTTATCGAGAATCCCTTCGACGCCCAGGGCCTGAATTGGGCCACGCCGACGATAAAGGTTGATCGGATGTCCTCGCCGGCGGCGGACGTCGAGGGGGTCCATGCGATCTCGACCCCGGCATCAGTGCGGGGGTTCACGCGGTGGCCGATATCGGCGAGCACGGTGCCCGTATGGAAGTACGGGCTCTCGGTATCGCAGCCTTCTCCGCACGCCCCCTGCATTGTCGTCGACGAACCGCCGAAGGCGATCCACATTCCGCGGACCGGTTCCGTCTGTGCGCTCGCACGAGCGGCTGGCAGGCACGCCAGCACGATGGCCAGTAGCCACGTCCTGCAGTGGGGCTGGCTCACGATCCCACTCTCCACGTGAGATATGCGCGGAACTGCGGGTAATGCAGTTTCGTCGGTGCGCTGACGCCGTCCTGGTAATACGTCTTGCGATGGAAGAATTCGCCGGACACTCCGAGTCCCAGCGATCCGTGCACCGGAACGAGCAGGTCCATTCGCAGATGCTGGAGCAGGTGGTTCGCGCGAACCCCGTCCAGGCTGTAAAGATGATGGCTTCTGTAGTAGAAATTCGCGAACTCGCGGCCGTTCCTGGTCAAGCTGGTGCCCGCCCCGAATGTGGAGCCAGGACCGTAGTCGTAGAATCGTGGTCCCTCTGACACGCCTTGCCCCGGCCCTTCCTCGTCGGGCGGCTCTTCAGGCTCTTCTGGTTCTGGCACAAATCCGGGAGGAAGTGAATCCACCGCTCCCAAAGCAGTCAGGCCGCCCCAGCCCACGACATACATGGACGTGCGTTCCGACAGCTTGGTGGTGAACGATGTGTGAAGCTCGAACGATTGCGCGCCGAACTGATAGGCGTCGTTCTGCTCGAAGTCGTAGGCCTGTTGCACGTTGACCTGGAAGCGCCCCTGTTTGAAGGGCTGACCAATCAGGCGGCCGCGCACGCGTGCCTCGCTGAACTTCGCGCCCCCGCCGAAACGCAGGCTGACGTCGAACGCGTCGTACGGCGTGCGAGTGCGGCCAACCGTGGGGTCTCCATAGAGCAAGTCGACTTCGAGGAAAGGCTCACCAGAAGACGCAAGGGCGCGTGTATTCGTGCCTCGCCAGAGTGCGCCCAGCGACGCATGTCCGCGCAGTTGCGTCGGCACGAACTCGGCAGGTTTCTCGGATACGCGCGAGCTGTCTCCCGTGATGAAACGATTGACGCCGGTGATCGGATCGAGCGCCGTGGCGGCGATTTCGCTGGCGAGCCGGCCGCCGCCGGTTGCGCGCGTATTGCGCACCAGCCAGGCCGTGCGGTGGAACATCTCGCCGAGCGCGATCCCGCCGAGGGTCGTGTTGACGAGATCGTTCAGCGACGCGTGATTGGTCTCGCCGAAGTATTCCCACGTGCCGCTGCCGAACGCGGTGACGCCAGCCGATTCCCAGAAACTGAGGCCGTTGGCGCGCCCAGCGGTGAAGTAGTTGTTCCCCTGGTATGGGTGGCCGAGCTGATTGACCATGAAATCGTCCAGGTCCCAGACCCAGCCCTGCTGCATGTTGGCCCACCACGTCTTTGGCGTGATCTTCGCGGTGTCCTGACCCCGTGCGAGATTCGCCAGCTCGTAAAAAACGTTGATGATCGTCGTCTGCGAAAACGCCTTGCCGACGCTCCGCCGGGGACAGCCCTCGCAGGCGCGCCCCTCGGCGATCCATGGAGATTGCTTCAGCTTCGCGATGAGGGAATCCGACAGCGGTTGGGGAGCCGCCGCCGGGTCGGGCGCGGTCTGCGCGCACAGGCTGCCAGCAGTTGCGAAAACGGCGACGAGTATGGGAAGGAGCCGAAGCGTCAACTGCGGTACGTTTAGCAACGCCCGTGCCGATGCTCGGCAGGCGAGCCGCCCTCGTTAGCCAGCACGTGCTCCGAACTGACTCATCACTACTCGTCAGATGGGTGACGGTATGTGGTGATCGCGACGTGCCGAAATCGCATAGTCGGCGGGATCGAATCGTTCCTACACTGCGCATCATGGTGAAAAGCGCTATCTCCATCACTACCATTATCAGCCTGCTCGCATCGCCATCGTCGATGGTGATTGCCGGGCAGAGCGCGACACCAGCACGCGCTGGCGCCAGTGCCGCAGCAGCCGATCAACCTGTTGATGGAGGGTGGCCGCGCGCCTACTCCACGCCTGCGGGAGCGAACCTGCTTCTGTATCAACCGCAGGTGGCAAGCTGGAAGGATCAGAAGCAGGTGACGATGTATTCGGCGGTGTCGTATCAGAGCAAAGGTGCAAAGGCGCCATCGCTCGGGACGATCAAGGTCGAAGCCGGAACGAGTGTCGCCGTCCCCGAGCGTCTCGTCAATTTCTCCGAGTTCACGATTGCCGAAGCCAATTTCCCCCAACTTCCGAAAGACCAGCTCAAAGGCGTGATTGCCGACATCCTGGACGCGGTTCCGCGGGAACAGCGCGTCATCGCGCTCGATCGCGTGCTCGCCAACATCGACTCGAGTCAGATCGTCCCGCGCAATATCCCTGGCATAAAAGCCGATCCACCCGTGGTGTTCTTCAGCACCAGGCCCGCCGCACTGGTGAACTTCGACAGCGATCCGATCTGGAGCCCCATCGAAGCCAACGACCTGAAGTTCGCGGTGAACACGAACTGGGATGTGTTCGAGCACACGCCCACGAAAACGTATTTTCTGCGCGTGAATCAGAGCTGGATGACGGCTCCTGCCGTGAAGGGCCCATGGACGCCCGTCGCCAAGCTGCCGCCGAGCTTCGGCAAATTGCCTGCGGATGACAACTGGAAGGAAGTGAAGTCAGCGGTACCGGGGAAGACCCTCAATGCAGCGCAGGCGCCGACGGTTTTCGTCAGCACGATGCCGGCGGAAATGATTCTGATGACCGGTGAGGCCGCCTACACGCCCGTGCCCGGGACGCGCCTGCTGTGGGTGAACAACACCGAGAGCGATGTGTTCCGCGCGGGGCCGACCGGCCCGATCTATTTCCTTGTCGCCGGCCGCTGGTTCTCCGCTCCGGCCTTCGGCGGCCCGTGGACCTTCGCCACGCTCGCGCTTCCGGCCGACTTCAAGCGCATACCCCTCGAGCATCCGCGCTCGCGCGTGCTCGCGTCGGTACCTGGAACGTCGCAGGCCATCGACGCCGTGCTTCTCGCCCAGATTCCGCAGACCGCATCCGTCAACCGGAAAGCCATCATGGCGCCGGAGGTCAGCTATCAGGGTGATCCGCAGTTCGTTCCGGTGGAGCAGACGACTGTCTCCCGTGCGGTCAATACCGATAAGGACATCCTCAAGGTTGGCGATCTGTATTACATGTGCTTCCAGGCCGTCTGGTTCATGTCGAAGTCTCCGACGGGACCCTGGGAAGTCACCTCGTCGGTGCCGAAGCAGATTTACGAGATTCCGGTGAGCTCGCCGGCGCACAACGTGACGTATGTGACAGTGGAAAGCTCGACAGACGACACCGTCACGTACGTTGCGGCTGCAGCGTACATGGGAGTGATGATCGGGTTCGGCTGCGCGGTCTGGGGAAGCGGTTACTACTATCCCCCATACGTGTATTACGGCGGGGGGTATCCGGTGTACTACGGGCACTATCCGACATACGGGTACGGCGCTTTGTACAACCCGTGGACCGGTGCTTACACACGTGGCGCCGCGGTCTACGGCCCGTACGGCGGGGCCGGCATGGCGGCGCGTTACAACCCGAGAACCGGCACGTACTCGCGCGGCGCGGCTGCCTATGGCCCGTACGGCGCAACTGGCAGGGCGCAGGCTTACAACCCTCGAACCGGCACGGCTGCTGGAACGCGTCAGGGTGCGAACGCGTACGGAAGCTGGGGGACGAGCGCAGTCGCGCGCGGCGATCAGTGGGCGACGACATCGCGCGTGACGAACAACCGGACGGGAAACACGACCCGTGTCACCCAGGGCAGCGGGGGTGGAACCGCGGTCAGCAGAAGCGGGCAGGGAGACAGATCGACGGTTGGCGTCAGCGGCAGCGGCGACATGTACGCCGGCCACGATGGAAACGTCTACAAAAAAAATGAAGGCGGCGGCTGGCAGAAGTACGACAACGGTGGCTGGAACAACGTAGAGCAGCCGACGCCGCAGCAGCGCGAGGCGGCGCAGAATGCCGGTGCGCAGGCGCGGGATCGGGCAGCAACAACCAGCGCATCGCCCACGAGCCAGCTCGACCGTGATTCGGCCGCGCGAACGCAGGGAACACAGCGGACGAACGACGCAGGGCGTGCGCAGACCCAGGGAAGCAGCGGGGGCAGCTATCGCCCGAGCGGAGGTGGTTCGCGGCCGCGTTCCTCAGGTGGTGGCCGAAGGCGGTAGCTCGTGACAGAATCGCAGTTTCTTCACGGCTTGGCGCCTGCTGACATTCGGGCGATCCTCGCCGCTGCGACCACGCGACGATTTCCGTCTCACGCGATTATCTACGAGCAGGGATGGCCGGCGAATGAGTCCTTTCTACTGACGAAAGGACGCGCGCGCTACTACTGCATCAACCCCGACGGCCGCAGGATGCTGTTGCATTGGCTCGTTCCAGGTGACGCGCTCGGCATGGCGGCACTGCTCGAGACACCCTCCGTCTATCGTGTCAGCGTCGGAGACTGTCCAGGAGAGTTCGTTTCTCACCTGGGATCGCAAGGCGATGCTGGTGATGCTCGAGCGGTATCCTCGTCTCTGCCGCAACGCGATATCGATCGGCGTTGGTTATCTTGACTGGTACATCGCCGCGCATGCCGCGCTGATCTCGGAGACAGCGCCGCAACGCCTCGCAGCGGTCCTGGCTCGCCTGACGGAGGCGATTGGCCGCGAGGTACCGGATGGCGTTGAGCTTCACGTCACCAACGAAGAGCTGGCAAGCGCTGCCAACATCACTCTATTTACGGCCAGCCGAATCCTGAGCAAATGGCAGACCGAACGTGCCCTCACGAAGCGTCGTGGCCGAATCGTCCTGCACTCGCCGAAGCGTTTTTCCGCCTCACGGCGTAGTTGCTCCAGCGCAACGACACGCCGCGTCGCGGCGTGGCATTGTTCGGTCGTGGTGCTTTCTTCCAGTATTCGGATCCTGGTTGTCGATGACAGCCCGATCTGGCGCACGTTCCTCCTCGGACATCTTTTCGACGCAGGCATGAGCATGGTCTATGTTGCGTACGATGGAGTCCAGGCGGTCTTCAAAGCGCAGACGTTGCAGCCGGACGTGATTCTCATGGACGTCTCGCTCCCTCACAAGAGCGGCATCGAGGCGGCAGCGGAAATCCGAGAAGCTGTTCCCACTGCGAAGATTGTCTTCCTCAGCGGCAATTGCGACCTGGACGTCAGACGTGCCGCCCTGGCCGCAGGCGGTTGCGATTACGTCCTGAAGTCTCTCGCCGGGCGCCAGTTGATTGATGCGATAAGGTTCGCGCTCCAGATCCAGATCCTTCACTGACCGTTCAGGGTTGTCGCGATTACGCGATTCGCGCTGTCGCGTGCTTCTCTGCCGCCTTCGGTGGCTCAATGGGTACTCGAACCGCAATGCGAGTGCCCATTCCGGGTGTTGATCGGATTGAAAGTTGGCCGTCGAGAAAATTCACCCGTTCGCGGATGCTCAGCAAGCCCATGCCGCCACCCAGCTTCGACGTGTCGAAGCCGCCCCCGGAATCGGAAATCTCGAGCTGCAGTGATTCCGGCGAGCCACTCAGCTTGACCGTGGCGCTCCGGGCGCCGCTATGCTTCACGACGTTCTGAAGCGCTTCCTGAACAATCCGGAACAGGCAGAGCGCCGGATCGGGTGGCACGTTCGACGGCATGCGATCGTGCACGAAATCGATATCCAGGCGATGGCGCCCGGCGAGATCGCGGCAGAGAAACTGCGTCGCCTTCACGAGTCCCAGGAGCTGAAGCTTCGCGGGATGAAGCTCGTGCGAGAGATTGTGGAGGTCCGTCCCGATCTCGGCTGCGCGCTCGGCCATGATTTTCGCTCGTCCTCGCATGCCAGGTGCCTCGCTGAGCCCGATCTGATGAATGTCCATTGCGAGCAGCGCGACCTTCTGGCTGAGATCGTCGTGGAGTTCTCTCGCAATGCGAGAGCGCTCGACTTCCTGGGCTGCGATGAGACGGCCCGCCAGCCTGCGACTATCTTCCTGGCTCACCTGCAGCGCATGCTCGTTGACGCGCAGGGCGCCCTCCGCGTGGCGCCGTTTCGTTCGCTGCATCAGCAGACCTGCTATCAGGGAGGCTTGGATCAGGAACACGGTCAACGCTGCGGCGACATAACGCAGGTTCTCCTCCCAGAGTGTGAACTGGCGGAAAAGAACTTCGCTATGCGCCGGCAGTTGGCCAAGCGGGATACCCCACTTCTGAAGCTCTCGCCAATCGAACATAGGTACGGTCCCGCTTTCGGCATGGTGGATATCACGCGGTTGTGCGCCCTTCAGTGAACTGATCGCACTCTCAGCAACCAGTTCAGCGAGCGCCTCGGTCTTGAACACCACTCCTCCGACCACACCGCGGCCAACGTGCTGATCCGTGACCGTGTAAATAGGGACGCGCGCTGCCGCGGCAATGCTTTGCAGACCTTCGAAAGTTGTCATCCCTTGCGTTCGTGTTCTCAGCCCGTGACGCACGTACAAGATGACGGAATCCTCAGGCAGTGCCTTTACTCGATCGACCACCTCGCGCTCGGGCAGATCTCGCAGATACTCAACTTCTACCTGGCTGGCGAATGGTGCGAGTTGGGCTGTAATCTCTTTCTGGACGTCGTCGTTACTCTGGAGCGTTCCGTCAACGACTGCAATCCGATGTGTGTTTGGATGCAACGTCAGCGCGAGTCTGATGGTATCGGCGAATTGATTCGGAGCCGTAATCTGAATGACTGGGGTTTCTGTGGTAAGCGTGCGTCCTCTCGTTACCAGCGACACTATAGGTGCATTGGGAAACAGTTCGGCTCGGTGCTCCAGCGCGTAGTTCAGCGCTCGATCCCAGACAGTGATAACGACGTCTATCTTTCGATTGACGTACTTCTGGCTCAGGTACTGCCGAAACAGCGCTGCGTGGTTGTCGCCGGGAAAGCGATTCGATTCCAGCGCCTCTACGTACAAGTCTGCGGCTGCGAAGCCTCTTTGCTGGAGCGTTTGTTGGAGCGCCCGGTCAAACGCCCAGCGAAACGGTGAGCCCTGGCCGTAGGTGTGAAGCACCAGAATGGCGTGTTCGCTGGGCGGTTGGGCAGATATAACCGAAGGCCATCCGACCAGACCGGCGACGCTTGCGAACAGCGCAACTCGGACGGCAAGCGATGTCAGGGATATCATAAGTAATCCGCGCGAAAAGTACACCTGACGATAAGACACCACACTTTCACTCGGCTCCGAGTGTGAAGCCGGATGGAAATTCCGGCCGTTGGACAGGCGTTCGAAGGGGGAGTGGACGCCACCAACGCGCCCATCAAGAGGGTCTAAGTGTAAAGTGACGAACCCCGGCTGACAACGACTTTCGTGTTAAATCGGTACAACTCGTCGCGTTTTGCACAAAAAAAGACCGGTTTTGTCGCAAAATGGGCCAGCGTAGTTGCCCTACAGCAACGACACGCCGGTCGTGGCGTGGCATCGTCGTGTGGTGTCGCAGTTTCCCCATATTCGCATCCTTGTGGTCGATGACAGCTCCGCCTGGCGGTCGTTCCTCATCAAACATCTCTATGACGCGGGCCTGACCATGGTCTATGTGGCCTACGATGGAGCTCCAGGCAGTTTTCAAAGCCCGATCGTTGCAGCCGGATCTGGTTACTCATGGACGTCGCGCTCCCACACTTGAACGGCGTTGAGGCGGCCGCACAGATCCGCGAAGTCGCCCCGGCGGCAAAAATCGTGTTCGTCAGCTGCAACAGCGACCCAGACGTCAGACTTGCCGCGTTGAACGCAGGTGGCTGCGATTACATTCTGAAATCACTTGCCGGGCGCCAGTTGATTGACGCCATAAAGGTCGTGCTCCGCTTCGCTCCCTGACAGTCGGTCACCCCCTCCCGCGGCAATGCCGAAACTGCCTAGCTGGGCGCTCGCATGCCGTCGGCCCGCGTGCCGATTTCGCATAGTCGCGCGCCGGCCGGGCTTGTATCGTGACGGCTGGCTCAACCTTCCAACTCAACCTTCCAAGGAGGATAGTGATGACCCGGATCACCTGCACTCTTTTCATTGTGCTCACCTGGCTGCTTGCTGTAAACGGCATCGCAGCGGCCCAGACAAAAGTCATTCCCGGCGAAACAGAGACCGTGACGGCGACGGTCGAGGCCATCGACACCGGAACCCGAACGCTGACACTCAAGTTGGACGACGGTACCTATGAGACCCTCGTGGCGCCGGCGAGCGTCGAGCGATTCGATGCCATCAAGGTTGGTGATACGTTGACGGCCAGGTACTACGACAACATCGTCTTGCGCGTGAAGAAACCCGGCGAGAAGGACGTCGACACCGCCGGACAAGCTCTCACCAAAACACCTGGCACTGCGCCAGGCGCCACCGCGGCGAAGCAGCGAACGATTACCGCGACGATTACCGCCATCGACATGAAGATTCCGTCAATCACGTTCAGCGGCCCGAACAACTGGAAGTACAGCTCAAAGGTCCAGGACATCAATGCCCTGAAGCAGGTGAAGGTCGGCGACAAAATTGACATCACGTGGACCGAGGCGCTGCTTGTGGGGTTCACCCCGGCGAAGAAATAGTCATATCGTCGATTGAGGCATAAAATTGGCCGGTAGCGATGGGTGCCACGAGAGTACTGCTGGCGGACGATCACACGCTTCTCCTGGGGGCGTTCGAGAAGCTCCTGTCGTCTGAGTGCGAAGTGGTGGGAACCGTCGCTGACGGGCGGGAGCTCGTGGTGGCCGCGCAGCGACTCAAGCCAGACGTGATCGTTCTGGATATCGGCATGCCGCTGCTGAATGGCCTCGAGGCGGGGCGCCAGATTAAACAGCTGCTTCCGGCAACCAAGCTCATCTTTCTGACGATGAACGAGGATTCCGATCTTGCGGCCGAGGCGTTCCGTGCCGGCGCATCCGGCTATCTCTTGAAGCGGTCGGCAACTGCCGAGTTGTTGACGGCGATTCGCGAAGTCATCAACGGACGCTCGTACGTCACGCCTCTGGTCACGGCCGGGTTAGTGGGATCCTTCCTGCAGCCGCAGGAGAAGAAGTCGCTGCACCAGCTCACCCCTCGCCAGCGGGAAGTGCTGCAGCTGCTCGCCGAAGGCTATTCGATGAAACAGGTGGCCGACATGCTGAACGTCACCCCGCGAACCGTCCAGTTCCACAAATACAGCATGATGCAGCAGCTCGGCATCAAGTCGAGCGCAGAGCTCATTCAATTTGCGGTGCGGCAGCACATTGTCTAAGCCGCGAGTCCTGCTGGTCGACGACAACCAGGCGATCCTCGATTGCCTGGTGAAAATGCTCAGCCGCGACTATACGATTGTCGGGGCGATCCAGGACGGCCCCCGTATGCTCGATGTTGTGGCGATTCTGAAGCCGGACGTGGTGGTGATGGATATCTCGATGCCGGAGATTAGCGGTCTTGAGCTTGCGCGATTGCTGAAGGAGAATCCTCCTGCGCCTCCCGTTGTATTCGTCACCGTCCACGAAGACACCGAATTCAGGGAGGCCGCGCGAGATGTCGGTGCTGCGGGTTATGTGGTGAAATCAACGATGGAGACAGAGCTGAAGCCGGCGCTCGAGCGCGCGCTCAAGGGAGTGGGTTTCGTCGTGCCTGCCTCGTAATCACTTTCACCGCTGTTGCGGTTACGACATTCGTCCAGCGGCCTTACCATCTGTCGCTTTGGCCTGCGCAACAGGTACTCGCACCGCAATGCGAGTGCCTGTACCTGGCGTCGACCGGATGGTCATGTGGCCGTCGAGAAAATTCACGCGCTCCCGCATGCTCAACAAACCCATGCCATCACCCAGCTTCGAGGTGTCGAAGCCCCCGCCAGAATCGGAAATTTCGAGCTGCAAGGAATCGTTCGAACCGGTCAACTTCACGGCGGCGTTCCGGGCGCCACTGTGCTTGACGACGTTCTGAAGCGCCTCCTGAACGATGCGGAACAGACACAGCGCCGGCTCGGGCGGTACGTTCGACGACATGCGATCGTGCACGAAATCGATATGAAGACGATGGCGCCCGGCGAAATCCCGGCAGAGAAACTCCGTTGCCTGCACGAGCCCGAGAATCTGAAGCTTCGCAGGATGAAGCTCGTGCGCGAGATTGTGGAGGTCGGTCCCGAGCTCGGCTGCGCGTTCCGCCATGATCGTCGCTTTTCCCCGCACGCCCGGTACGTCGGAAAGCGTGATCTGATTGATGTCCATGGCAAGCAGTGCGACTTTCTGGCTGAGATCGTCGTGGAGCTCGCGCGCGATGCGCGCACGCTCGACTTCCTGGGCTGCGATGAGTCGGCCCACCAGCCCGCGAGTATCGTCCTGGCTCACCTGCAGCGCATGCTCGTTCGTGCGCAGGGCGCTCTCCGCGCGGCGCCGCCTCGCTCTCTGAACCAATAGACCCGCTATCAGTCCGCTCTGCATCAAAAACACGGCCAGCGCTCCGAGGGCATAATTCCGGTTCTGTTCCCAGAATGTGTACTCGCGGAAGCGGACATCGCTGTTGGCCGGTAGCTGGTCGAGCCTGATACCCCATCTGCGAAGCTGCCTCCAGTCGAACATCGGCAGCGTCCGGCTTTGACGAAGGGAGATGTCCCGCGTTGACGTGCCATTCAGGACACGGATCGCACTATCGGCGGCTAACTCGGCCATCGCTTCGTTCTTGAACACGACTCCTCCGACGACGCCCCGGCCGACGAGCGACTCCGCGGCAACGTAGATGGGGACGTTTGCCGCACCGAGGACCTGTTCCAGGCCTTCATTCTGCGTCATCGACTGTGTGTGGGTTCTCAACGTCTGGCGGATGAACAGGATGAGGGAATCGTGAGGTAGCCCCTTTACGCGTTCGAGCAGGCTGGCGAGCGGTAGATTTCGCAGGTACTCAATTCCGATCTGCGGTGCCAAAGGAGCGAGCTGATCTGTAACTTCTTTCTGGACATCGTCATTACTCTGGAGCGATCCGTCAACAATGACAATCCGGCGTGTGTTCGGGTGGAACTTGAGTGCGAGTCTGGCAGTGTCGAAGAAGTGATTACCGGCCGTGACGAGCGCGATCGGGACGTCGGATTCAAGCGTTCGCGGCCTCGTCACGAGCGACACAAGCGCCGCGTTGGGAAACAGCTGCTGCCGGTGCTCCAGCGCATAGTTCAGCGCCCGATCCCAGAGGGTGATGACAACGTCTATCTTCCGATCCGCGTACTTCTGACCCAGATAGTGACGAAACAGCACCGCATGCGTGCCTCCCTGTGAACGGTTCGGTTCGAGAGTTTCGGTAAACACTTCCGCGTTTTCGAAGCCGTTTCGGTTCAAGGTCTCTTGGAGAGCCCTGTCAAACACCGGGCGCAACGCCGACTGGGTGCCGTAGGTGTGGAGCACCAGGATTGTCTTCGGTGAGATCGGTTGAGCCGTGCTGGCGCACGGCCACACGACGCAGACAGCGACGATGGCGAACAACGCCAATCTGCGGGTGCGCGAAATCGTAGGCTTCATAAGTAACTAACGGAACCCTTTCAGAGCAATTCGCAAAGGCCAGAGCCGCGGGGAGCCGAGCTCAGCCTGGTCGACGGCGATCGAGGGAGAGGCGGCGCCAGCGTGCGCCGATGTAGAGTCTAGAATATATGCTGGGTGATGTAACCCGATAACGACTTTCGTGTTAAATCGAACACACTCTTGGCATTATGCATATGAAAATTGAGATGAAGGTGGAGATAAGGTGAAGATAAGGTAAAGAGATCGTGAAGTCATCCACATTGTTTCAGACGGGACTCTTGTCTGCTCTCGTGCTGACGTTCGGCGCGCAAACGCCGGCGCAGCAGCAGCGCGGCGGCGGCGCCGGAACCGCGAAGCCTGCCGTCGTCAATCCCTCGATGGTCGTTTTTCTACCGCCGAAGGAGATCAACACCGGCGTCGGCATGATCGTGGCGCCCGGCGGCGGCCACTCGAGCCTGTGGATCATGCACGAGGGCTTCAACCCTGCGCAGGTGCTCGCCGAAAAAGGGATCGCCGCGTTCGTCCTCAAGAACCGGCTGCAGAGCTCCGGATACAAGTTCGACGTCGAAGGCCTGGCCGATATGCAGCGCGCCATCAAGGTTGTGCGCAGCCGCGCTGCCGAGTGGGGCGTCGATCCCAGCAGGATCGGCGCATCCGGGTTTTCCGCAGGTGGCGAGCTTGCGGAACTCGTGGCCCTGCAACACGACCTTGGCAAACCGGATGCGGCAGACCCGATCGAAAGGTTCAGTTCGCGCCCCGATTTCCAGGTGCTGATCTATCCGGGAAAGAGCCAGCTCATCCAGCCTGTTGCCGGATCGCCACCTGCGTTCATGGCTGCCGGCTACGACGATCGTCCGGACATCTCCGTCGGTCTCCCCGAAGCGTATCTACGATTCAAGAAGGCCGGCGTCCAGGCTGAGCTGCACATGTACGCGAAGACCGGTCACGGGTTCGGCATTCGTCCCGAGCGCGCAGGGCAGTCGAATCAGGAATGGCCGGTGCATCTTGTCGCCTTCCTTCGCCACAACGGCTTCATCAAGTAACCTTTCTTCTCTCAATCCATCACCGGGTGAAGAAGATGTCACACGATCTCGATCAGCTTTGCATCAATACCGTTCGGTTTCTGTCGGTGGACGCTGTGCAAAAGGCCGACAGCGGACACCCCGGCATGCCACTTGGCGCCGCGCCGATGGCTTACACACTCTGGATGCGATTTCTCAAGCACAATCCCGGAAATCCGGCATGGTTCGACCGGGACCGCTTCGTGCTGTCGGCGGGACACGGATCGATGCTGCTCTACAGCCTGTTGCATCTCACCGGGTACGATCTTTCACTGGACGACATCAAGCAGTTCCGGCAGTGGGGCAGCAGGACGCCGGGGCATCCTGAACGCGGGCATACGCCCGGCGTGGAGATCACGACGGGTCCGCTCGGGCAGGGCTTCAGCAACGCCGTCGGCATGGCGATCGCCGAGGCGCAACTGGCCGCGCGCTACAACCGTCCGGGACTCGACATCATCGACCACGCCACCTACGTCATCGCCAGCGACGGAGATTTGATGGAAGGTGTCGCCAGCGAAGCGGCGTCACTCGCAGGTCATCTGCGCCTTGGGAAGTTGATCTGTCTCTACGATGACAACGGCGTGACCCTGGCAGGCGGCACCGAACTGACGTTCACCGAAGATCGCGTCCGGCGCTTCGACGCGTACGGATGGCAGACGCTGTCGGTGGCAGACGGCAATGACATTGCGTCTATTGACGCGGCGCTGCAGGCGGCACGCGCGGAGACGAGCCGGCCGACGCTGATCGCGGTGAAAACCCACATCGGCTACGGCTCACCGCATAAGCAGGATACTTTCGAGGCGCACGGTTCGCCGTTGGGTGTGGAAGAAGTGCGCCTGACCAAAGAGCGGCTCGGATGGCCGGCCGAGCCGGGCTTTTTGATTCCCGAGCAGGCGCTGGCGCACTTCCGCGAGGCGGTTGCCCGCGGCACACGCATCGAGGGGGAGTGGAACGATCGCATGGCGTCGTATCTGCACGCCTTTCCTGCTCTGGCGAAAGAGTTGGAGCAAAGCATTCGCGGCGATCTTCCGGCCGGCTGGGATGCGAACATCCCGAGCTTTCCCGCCGACGCCAAAGGATTGGCCACACGCGTCGCTTCAGGCCGTGTGATGAATGCGATCGCGCCTTTGCTGCCGGCGCTGACTGGCGGTTCGGCCGATCTGAATCCTTCCACGCACACCGCGCTCAAAGATATCGGCGACTTTGGTGCGCAGCAGCTTCACCGGCCGGAACATCCATTACGGCGTTCGCGAGCACG
Source organism: Vicinamibacterales bacterium (assembly GCA_963787755.1). Classification (GTDB taxonomy): domain Bacteria; phylum Acidobacteriota; class Vicinamibacteria; order Vicinamibacterales; family JAMQPK01; genus JAMQPK01. Next base: position 346,373 of record CAWBEG010000012.1, on the reverse strand, counting down.
CCATGGGCGCCATCACCAACGGCCTTGCGGCTCATGGCGGAACACTGCCGTACGGCGCCACGTTTCTCGTGTTCTCCGACTACATGCGTCCGCCAATCAGGCTGGCAGCGCTCATGAAGTTGCATGTGATTCACATCTTTACCCACGACAGCATCGCGTTAGGTGAGGACGGCCCGACGCATCAGCCTGTCGAGCAGCTCGCCGCGCTACGAGCAATCCCCAATGTGATCGTCATCAGACCCGCCGACGCCAACGAGACAGCGGTCGCATGGCGAGTGGCGTGCGAGGTGCGCGACCATCCGATGATACTCGTGCTCACCCGGCAGTCCGTACCCACGCTCGATCGACAGCGCTTCGCATCGGCTGATGGGTTGCGCCGTGGTGCGTACGTGTTAACCGATGCGCCCGGTGGCCGGCCCGAACTGATTCTGATCGCGAGTGGATCCGAGGTCGCTCTGATGGTGGCCGCAGCCGATCGTCTGCAGTCGCAGAACGTCGCCGTTCGATGTGTGTCGATGCCGAGCTGGGAGCTCTTCAACGCGCTTCCGCGGGCTGAACAGGACGTCGTGCTCCCTCCGGCTGTGACCCCGCGGCTGGCGATCGAGATGGGTGCGTCTCAAGGGTGGCGCCGGTATGTCGGCGATGCTGGGGATGTGCTCAGCGTGGAGCGTTTCGGTGCGTCGGCGCCAGGCGAGGTCGTGCAGCGGGAGTACGGCTTTACTGTAGACGAGGTATGTCGGCGCGCGCTCGCGCTGAGACGGTAAACGTGGGCCGACAACAACGACCCTTGAAAGAGGTGATCATGGCGAACGCACATCGACTCGGGCTATCTGTCGCGGTGACCATTGTTTCCATGCTGGCCGCAGCTCTGCTGTCAGCGCAGAGTGGACTGCCGAACCCCTATCGGCCCGTCAAGGGACTCGCCGACGGCGCGGGACCGATGGTGCCAGGCGGCGACTGGGCGCGGCTTCCAGGCGGGCGCGAGATGGGCCCGCCTGCGTCGATGCATGTCGACGTCGACGGAGAGAGCATCTGGGCGTTCATCAGGTGCGATGAAACCAACCCTGTCACTCTTGCCAACGGAGGGCGGTTCGGCATCGATTGTCTCGATAAGACTGGCCGGATCAAGAACATCGACACGATTTACAAATTCGATGCGGGCGGCAACGTGGTCAAAAGCTTCGGTGCGGGTATGTTCATCTGGCCGCACGGGCTGCACGTCGACAAGGAGGGCAACGTGTGGGCGACCGATGGCGCCAGCCCCGAGGCAGTGGCGATGGCCGCAAAGGCCGGCGGGCGATTCGGGCATCGAGTGATCAAGTTCAGCCCGGACGGCAAGGTGCTGATGACGCTCGGCGAGGCTGGAGTACCGGGAAGTGATCAGAACCATTTCATTTCGCCGAGCTCGGTGGCCGTCGCTGCCAACGGAGATATTTTCGTTGCCGATGGGCACGGCGTGAGCGACAACAACCGCGTCGTGAAGTACTCGAAGGACGGAAAGTTCATCAAGGCGTGGGGAAAAACAGGATACGCGCCGGGCGAATTCCGCACATTGCACGGGATTGCCATCGATATGCGCGGGCGTTTGTTCGTCGCCGATCGCGGCAACAACCGCATCCAGATCTTCGACCAGGAAGGGACGCACCTCGCCACGTGGCTGCAGTTCGGCACGCCGAGCGGCATCGCGTTCGACGACAAGGATCAGATCTACGTTGCCGACTCCGAGTCGGACAACGTGACCAATCCCGGATGGGAGCAGGGCATCAGAATCGGCGATGCGAAAACCGGATGGGTGACCGCCTTCATCCTGGATTACGGCGGCGATCCGCGGACGCTCACCGGCAGCGGCCCGGAGTTCGTCACCGTCGATCGTCACGGCAGCGTGTTCGGCGGAGAGCCTAGGCCGCGGCAGCTGCGCAAGTACGTGAAAGTCCGATAAGCTGCCGCTGAATTGGCAGATTGGAAGATTGAGAGATTGGCAGAATGTTGACGGATTGAAGAATGCCGATTGGTGGATTCGAGGGACAGTTCTAATCTGCGAATCTTGAATCTTCCATCTGCCAACAATCCATCAATCCTCCGATCTGCGAATCTACCGATGCGAGATTTGAGGTATTTGACGCCAGCTCAGCGCAGGTGTAGCGTACTTAATTGCGCCTAAGACACCACCAAAGGTGTCGCGGGGGAACCACGGAATTGGGGCGAAATCACGCCGTAGCCCGAACGGGCGACGGCGGATAGAGGACTTCCAACCTCTAGCCCGACAGCTAACTCCGTCGGCGCGATTGGAGGCCTGCCATGGCTTTGTTAGAGCGTCCCCTGGAGTTCGGCGATCGTGTCTCTGTTCGTCCCTTAGTATTCGCGCTCGCGTTCCTGCTGTTGTTCTTTACCGTCGTCGTCTGGCTCATCGGCTCGCGAAACCCCTACACTCCCGCAGGCTACGTCGGCTACCTGACGAAAGGCGCCGTGTTCGGCAAGGCAGGTTTCCACGGAATCCAGCGCGGCCCGACATCTGCCGGCCGCACCTGGCTTCTCGACGTGACCAACGTCAGCATCACGCCGTACACGTACAACGAAGACTTCACGCGCGATGATGCCGTGCTCAGCCGCGACAATCTGAAAATCGCCTTTCGCATCCATACCGTGTGGCGCGTTGACGACACCAGAATCCCGCTGTTCATGGAACGGTTCAGCACGACGTCATCAGATGGTGATCTGGAAAAGGATCCCGATGCCGTGGTGAAGGTCGCGTACGGACATTTCGTACGCGAACCACTCCGCACCTACGCGCGCGACGAAGTGCAGCGGCGCAACGGCATGGAGGTCAAGGACGCGCTCATCCCCATCGGCGACGCAGTACTCGAGCGCATCCGCACATATTCGGCCGGCAGTCCATTCGTGATCAGTAGCGTCGTTGTCGGCAACGTCCAGTACCCGGAAGAGGTTGCCACCGCGGTGTCCCGCAAGCTGGCCGCCACACAGGAACTGCAGCGGAAGGACACCGAAATCGAAATCGAACGGAAGGAGCGCACGAAACGCGAGGTGCAGGCTCAGGGCATCGCGAATGCGATGCAGATCATCCGCGGACAGCTGAGTCCGATGTACATCCAGCACGAAGCCATCGAAGCGCAGAAGCAGATGGTGAACTCGCCGAATCACACAGTCGTGTACATCCCAACCGGCCCGATGGGTGTGCCGCTGACGGGCACGTTCGCCGCTGGAGATCCGAGGCTTCGCTGAATTGGTAGATTGGCAGATTGATAGATTGGCAGAATGTTGACGGATTACGAGAAGGCAGATTGGTAGATTCGACGGCAGTTTCTATTCTGCCAATTTGTTGGATCTGCCAATCTGCCAACGATCTACCAATCCTCCGATCGTCCAATCTGCCGATGCAGCCGTCGCCATACGGGCTGTTCCGGCGGCACGGTCGTAACCTGACCGACCATCGACGGATGGAGTGTGCAGTGATCCGAAGGCAGGGTTAACAAAAGATCAAAAGATCAGAAGAAATCTTCTGGTCTTCTGATCTTCTGTTTCTGTCTTTGAATTTATTCAATTGATCGATTGAGGGAATGTTGTCAGATTACGAACGTGTAGATTGGAAGATTCGACCGGGCAGTTCTAGTCTGCCAATCTTGAATCTTCCAATCTGCCAACAATCTACCAATCCTCCGATCTTCCAATCTTCCAATCTACCGATGCACCAACGCTTCGTCAGAACTCAACGCGCAGCGTGTACTGCAGCTGCCGCCCGAAGTACGCATCGGCCTGCGTCAGCACCTGACCGAAGTCCGACGCGCCAATGGTGGTGTTCGGGTTCGCCCAGTTCATGTTGTTGAGCAGGTTGTACGCTTCGATGCGGAAGTTCAGCCTCGAGTGTCCCTTGAGCGGAACGCGCTTCGCGAGCGCGAGGTCCACGTTCTTGTAGTTCGGGCCCTTCAGGTCGTCGTACTGCCAGGGATTCGTCGCGCCGCGTGAATGCCGGCATGTTCGCGAAGCCGGTCGTATCGAACCAGAAATTGCCGGCGCCGACTTTGCCGATCGTCTTCGGCGTTTCGGCCGGCGCGATCATGCCGGCGTTATTGGTGCCGTTGAAGCGCAGATACTGTCCGGACTCATAGCGATAGTTGCCGGCCACCTCCCAGTCTCCGACGACGGCGTCGAGCGCGCTGTTCATGCCGCTGCCGATTTTCCTTTCCGCGGCCGACGGGTACGTCCCACACGACCGAGACGTTCAGGCGATGGCGCGGATCCTGCACGTCCGTCCACGTCCACACGCCGTCGTACTCGTCGACGCTGTCGTAGAACTCCTGCCGCGAGCCGCGCACGTACGCATAGCCGGCGAGCATTGAGATGCCGTTGATAGAAGGGACGCTGCGCGCGAAGCTCCATCGTGTGATAACGCGACTGGCGCCCGTTGGTCCAGTCCTGGAACATGTTGAGATACTGCGGATAAGGTTTCAGCAGATCGGACACCGCGACCGTCGGCGCGTGAGCGGAGCGCGCCCGGGAACGTGTCGACCGTGCCGTAATTGAAGAACGGATTCGCGACAGTCGCCTGACAGGGCCGCGCCGTACTTGAAGCTGAGGCGCGGGTCCATCATGTTGAGATTCTTCGTGTAGCCGTCGCGGCCGATGAAGTTCATCAGATACGACGCGTCGAGGATGGTGCGCGCCCACAGCTCACGCTGAACCGAGAAGCTGAAGCGATCGCTGATCGCCGGCCGCTGGTTGTACTCGTCCCACCGCACGTTGTCGCCGAGCAAGGTATTCGTCCCATATCGCTTGCCGTACGCCGGCGTGAGTCCCTGCGGGAACGGGTTCGACAACGTCACCTGCGGTACGCCCTGCGCGGCGGGCATGATCGGCGTCAGCGGGCTGAACGCGCCGAGATTGAGCTGGCCCATCGTGGAGTTCTCGTTGACGAGCATCTGCGGTGTATAGAAGCGGCCGTAGCCGGCACGCACGGCCGTCTTGCGGTTGACGCTCCAGGCCAGGCCGACTCGCGGCATCAACTGCAGGCCCGACACCCTGGCGTTCCGCGGGTTCTCTTCGTCCGTGAAGTAGTACGCGCCGTTGTAGATGATAGCTGTTCTGCCCGGCCGACTCCGCCATCATCGCCTTGATATTGGCGGGAATGCGCGGATCGATCGCCGCCTGCAGGCCGGGAACCGGCTGAGTCAGATCGACTTCGCGAGGAAGCCGATACTCCGGATCGAAGAAGCCGCCCTCGTACTCCCAACGGAGACCGAGGTTCAGTGTCACCTTGTCGTGAATGCGGAAGTCGTCCTGCAGGTACAGCGCATACATCTCCGTGTCGGACGTCTGCATCGGAACGTACTCTGCGCTCGAGCTGTTCTCGAGCGCGCCGAGCAGGAAGCTGGCCCACGGATGGCCGACCTGGTTCAGATTCGGGCTCGCCGTCGTGTTCGCCGTCGCGTTCGCGTTGATCGCGAAATTGAAGTAGCGGAAGCGCGCCGCTTCGCCGCGCTTGATGCGCACTTCGGTGCCCGACTTGATCGAGTGCTTCTGCAGGTATTTATTGAAGCGGGCATGCACGCTGTAGCCCTCGGGAATCTGCCACCACGCGCTGCCCACGCCGTAGGTGCCGTAGTTCCCCATGTTGATTTCGGGGAAGTACAGAATCGGCCGGCCATCCATGTAAGGCTGGTACCACGAGTTCGACCAGAGGTTGCGACAGGTCGCTGGCCGCGAGCGCCATGTCCGGATAATCGCGCTTGTCCTCGACCTGATAGTACGCAGCTCGCAAGTTGAGCGCGGTCGTCGAGCTCATCGTGTAGACGGTGTCGGCCGCGATGTTCCAGCCGTTGCGTTTGCTGCCCTGCGCGGGCCGCATCTTGAACGTGGTCGACGCCGCCTGTGAAGTCGGGCTGTACCTGATCGGTCTGGAATCGGCTGACGCGCGCGAACGTCTTCCACTTGTCGTTGAGATTCCAGTCGAGGCGCGTCGAGAAGTTCAAGTACTCGAAGTCGAACTCCTGGTTGTACTTGAAGTTGTTCAGCCCTGTGCGGTCGTCGCCGGGACCGTTCGGCGCCCAGAGGCTCGACATGAGCTTTGCGCCGAGCGGATCGAACCGGTTCGCCGGAATCCTGTTGCCGGGAAACGGATCGCGGATGATCTGGCCGTTCGGGCCGAATCTCGACGTCCACGGATCGTAGATGACGCGCAGCGAGCCGTCGCGGTTGAACGACTGCGAGAAGTCTCCCTGCCGCTCGAGCTGCGGTCGGCATCGTGAGCGATCGCGGCACCACTTCCGTCACGCGCGACGATTCGATGCTCGTGAAGAGGAACACCTTGTTCCGCCGCAGCGGCATCCCGATCGTGCCGCCGGTCTGGCTGTACGTGTTGTCGCTGTGCTGCCGCGTCACGCGATTGGTGACGGCGTTCCAGTCGGCGTTGCGGCCGACGTAGTAGCCGGTGCCGTGATACGCGTTCGTGCCCGACTTCAGCGACATGCTGATGATGCCGCCGGCGCTGTGGCCGAACTCGGCGTCGACCGCGTTGGTCGAGACGTTGAACTCCGCGATGGCGTCCATCGGCGGCGTGTACGCCACCTTTGGCCCGGCCTCGAGCGGCGTGCCGTCGAGCAGCACGTCGTTGCGCCGGCGCGTGCCGCCGCCGATATCCATGTCGTTGCCCGCCCAGTGATGGTAGGGAGACGTCTCGTTCTTGTTGCCCGCGTTGCGAACGACGGGACTGAGATAGGCGAGCTGCGTCGGGTTTCGAGTGATGTTGGGAATCGACTCGAGGAAGCTCTGGTCGAGCGTCAAATCCTTGCTGCTCGTGTTGAACTGAATCGCGATGGGCTGCGTTTCGACCGTCACCGTCTCCGACAGCGAGGCGACCTTCATCATGACGTCGGCGGTGACGTCGCCGCGCGCCTGCACGAGGACGTTGCGCTGGACGACGGTCGCGAAACCGCTGAGCTCGGCCGTAAGGGTGTAGGTGCCGGGGTCGACGTAGTCGAAGAGATAGCGTCCTTCGGGGCCTGTGGTGCGGGTGACCGAGACGCCGGTCGCATCGTTCCGCAGCGTGACTTGCGCGCCGGGTACGGCGAGTTGTGTTTCGTCGGTGAGACTGCCTTGAACGCGGCCGCGGTACTCCTGCCCGAGAGCGGGCGTGGCGAGCATCAGCGCCGCCGCGAGCGCGCACACCCATCGATACATCGAGGTCATTGAATTCCCCCTCCAGAAGTGTTCTTGGGTTTCCAACTATGTGTGGCGCGAAATTACCGCTGTTGCCCCTCTGTGTCAATATGTCGCAACAACGAAAAATTGGATCGCCGCCGCAGTTACCCTTCTGGAGGAAACGATGAAGCGCATCGCGCCAATCGGAATGTTGACGATCGTGCTTGCACTCGTTTGGTGCGATTCCAACCTTTTCGTGTCGGGGCAGACAGTGCCGACCGACGCGCCACACATTGGTGAGGGGGGCATCCCTCAATTCGCCGAGGAGCGAGGTTGGTTGAAGCTGCCGGCGAAGTGGCGACTCGGCAATACCTCAGCCGTTTCCGTCGATGCAGAAGGACACGTGTGGGTTTTGCATCGGCCGCGTACGCTTCCCGAAAATCTGCGCGCGGTGGCCGCACCTCCTGTCCTCGAGTTCGACGCCGCCGGCAATTTCGTTCAAGGCTGGGGCCCTTCGACAGGCTCAGGGCAGGCGGCTGCGGGCTACGAGTGGCCGGAGAACGAGCACGGACTTCACGTCGATCCGAAAGGCTTCGTTTGGGTGATTGGCAACGCGATGCCGCAGGACGGCCAGATCCTCAAGTTCACCAGGACCGGAAAATTTGTCCTGCAGATCGGAAAGAGCGGGCAGACCGGAGGTAACACGACGCAGTTTCTGCTGGGCGCGGCTGGGCTGCGCGTGCATCCGAAAACGAACGAGCTGTTCGTCTCGGACGGATACGGCAACAGTCGTGTGATGGTGTACGACGCCGAGACCGGCGCCTTCAAGCGCATGTGGGGTGCATACGGCAGGAAGCCGGTGGATCCGCCGTCGATTGCGATCGGCGCGCCAACCTCGCCGACGTCGCAGATTCCGGCCGGGATCGCGGAACGTCTTCAGCACTTCAAGACAGTCCACGACGTTGCTCTATCGAACGATGACCTTGTGTACATCTCCGACCGTGGGAACAAGCGCATTCAGGTATTCACGCTGGACGGCAAGTACGTCGCGCAGCAATTCGTCGGTCTCGACAGCCCCGAGTATCAACAGGCGCGCTCGACCGCATTCTCGCCCGATCCGCAACAACAGTTCCTCTTCGTCGCGGGTAGCCCGGTGATTTACATCCTCAATCGCAAGACGCTGGAAATTCTCGGGGAGTTCGTGATCGGGGCCACGCAGGCCAATCCCCCCGGCCATCAGATTGCCGCAGACCAGCGCGGCAACATCTACGCGCCCCAGGCCGCACAGACGGGATCTGACGGAAGGGTGGCGGCGCCACCGTTCAAAAGTTCGCGTTCACGGGATTTTCGCCGCGGCGACGTTGAGCCTGGCGGTTGGCGCGCGCGGTGAGCGTCAGACCCGGCGCTTCGCAGGTCTGGCTTCGGGCCAGCCGCACGTTCTGGCGGCAGTCGCTAGATGCCTGCTGAATCCATCCACGTTGAATCGAAGCTGGACTGGCGGCTCTTTGAAGGGTGTGAAGGTGAATGCCATCGCGCTCGCTCCGGCGATTTGACTCACCAGAGCTTTGCTGTCCAAGGCGAACAGGGCATCGTGATCGACGGAGTGATCCCACTTCTGAACGAGGACTTCACGGTCATCGAAGCTCAGCTCGACTGTGTGCTGTCTCGTGCTTCCTTCGGGTCTCGCGGCAGAATGCGTCATCACGTAGACCTCGCTCGTTCTGCCTGCGCATCGGATTCCGAGATGTGGCCGCACGCGCGAGTCCGCAACGACGACGTCTTCGTTCGCTGCCAGCTCGAAAGTGACGATGTCTCTGCCGTCGCGTGAGTGTCCTGACGGCCTTGCGAACCATTTCGGTGCGGCGACTTTTTTCGGCGTATCGGTCGGTCTTGTTGGCGATTCCGATTTCGCGACGGACGGCGGTGCGACGGGTGCGTCTGCAGCGGCCACCGACGCCGTGGTCGGACGCGCCATCCACGCGAAAACCAGCAGCGAGCCGGTGCCCACCGCGACAGACGCGATCACCAGCGGCCAGAACGGGAAACCCGTTCGGCGGCTCTCGACCGCCGCTGCGGGAGGGACGGGCGCAGGCGGATCTGTTGGTGCTTCGGTATCCATTTCTGCCTGACGTCCCGCAACAAGCGTGCCGGTGGAAAACCTTCGAAGAGCCACGCGTTCGGTTCGTTCACCGACACGCGGTGATTACGATACTGCTCCTGCCGCAACCGTCTTGTCACTCGCGCAATTCGTCGCGCGTGCGCCACGCACACTTGCGGCGCAATATAGATTGCCGGCACGATATATTAGCGCTACGGCATGCACCTCGTGGCCAAGGGGTTGATCCGGCGCGACGGAAACAGTCGCCGCAACGAGAGCTGAAGTCGCGGCTCGCTCGAGCTCATCGTGCTGCACTTGCTCGCATCGGGCGAGGCCTACGGCTACGAGATCGTGTCGAAGCTGACCGCCGAAACCAACGGCGCACTCGAAGTGACCGACGGCACGCTGTATCCCGTGTTGTATCGCCTCGAGCGTGCGGGCTCCGTGACGGTGCGATGGGAAACGCCCGAGCGCGGCGTGCCGCGCAAGTACTACCGACTGACCGACACGGGACGCGACGAGCTCGCGCGCCTCACGCACGAGTGGACCACGCTTCGCCAAAGCGATGACGAAATTGTTGCGCCAGAGTCAGGGAGGGTTGAATGACGACCGCAGACGACTACGTCAACACGGTGCTCGAGATGATGCCATCGACGATGCCGCAGCGGCAGCAGATTGCGGCGGAGCTGCGCAGCCACATCGCCGAACGGCTCGCGCACGGCCATACGCTCGACGACGTGCTGCGGCAGCTCGGCGATCCGGCGACGCTCGCCGATTCCTATCTGTCGGCGGAGCCGCTTGTGAGCGCGCCCTTCGGCTCGCGCGTCGTCGCAAGATCATCGATGCCTTTGCCGTGCTCGCGGTGATCGTGTCCCATTGCGTGGCTGGTGTCGCGGCTCGTGCCTGCAGGATTTGGACCACATCGCGTATTGATCCTTGGTCGTATTGGTCGGCAGCAGCCTCGTGTTCGGCCTCTATACGATGACCGCGGAATACCGTCAGGGGCCAGACGATCGGAAAGCGCCTGCGCGGCATCCGTGTCGTCAGCGAGACCGGCGCGCGCATCAGCGTGGGGCAGGCGATCGTGCGGCAGCTCCCGATGTTCATGCAGGTGTATTGGATCGACGTGATGTTCGCGCTGTTCACCGACAAGAGTCAGCGGGCGTTCGAGATGCTGTCGAAGACGCGCGTGGTACAGATTGCAGGTTCTAGATTTTAGATTCTAGATTTTAGATTCAAGTTTCTATTTGCTCTTCACCGCCGTCCAGTTCTGCTTCTTGCCGCTGGTCGTCGCCGTGCCTTCCATGCGATCGCCAGAGACTTTGCCCGTGTACTGCGTGTCGCCGACCTTGAACGAGATCTGTTCGCCATTCAGGCGCCCGCCGGCGATCGGCGTGGTGCCGAGCGTGCCCGACACCATCTGAAACTCCTGGGTCAGGACAAGGTCGTTCGCGCCAAGGCGCCACGTGCCTGCGGCGTGAGCCGGCACGATGTTCAGATGCGACGTGCACCAGCTCGTGCAGATGCCTTCGACCGTCTCTGACGCGTCGGCTTCCCACCCGGTGACCTGGAACGTGTTGTTCACCATGCGCGTCCCCGGCCGCAGTGCGAGGAATTTGGGCGCGAGCTTGTCGAGATTGCTCGGCAGCAGGAACAGCGCGAGCACGGTGGCCTTCGAAATATCGGCCTCGAACATGTCGCCTTCGATGAACGTCGCACGGTCGGCGACGCCGGCTTCCTGCGCCTTTCGGCGCGAGAGCGCGACCATCTCGGGGTTGAACTCGAAACCGTAGGCGCGCGCGCCGCGTTTGGCGGCGGCGATGATGTTGCGGCCATCGCCCGATCCGAGATCGATCACGATGTCCTGCGGCGTGACTTTCGCCATGTCGAGCATTTTCTCGACGAGCTCCTGCGGCGTCGGCACCCAGACGACGTCCTTGCCGGCCTGGCCCGGCGTCGGCTCGATACGTCGCGGTCTGCGCGGCCGCGCTCATGGCGACCAGAACGGTGAGAAGCAGCGAGAGCGCGAGTGATACGGCGAATGGAATATGTGATCAGCATGAGAATTCGAATCAATACCGGTACTCATCAGATCATTTCGAGCGGTTTTTTGCGGGTCGGCGGCGGGAACGCGTCGTCCAGCTCGGCGAGATCTTCCGGCGCAAGCTGCAAGTTGATGGCGGCGTGGTTCTCGCGTACGCGTTCGACATTCCCGGATTTCGGAATCGCCATCACGCCAGGCTGCCGCAGAACCCAGGCCAGCGCCACTTGCGCGGGCGTGGCGCGCAAGGCGCGCGGCGATGGTCTGAAGCGCCTTGCGCCGCGTGAGCCGCCCCTGTTCGAGCGGCGAATACGCCATCACGGGAATGCCGCGGGTCGCGGCACCACGGCAGAAGGTCGTGTTCGATGCCGCGGCGCGTCAGATTGTAGAGCACCTGATTGGTCGCGACGCGGCTCGCCGACCTTTGCTTCGAGCGCCGCGAGCTCTTCCATGTCGTCGACGTCGAAGTTGCTGACACCCCAGTGGCGGATCTTTCCGTCGCGCCTGAGCTTCGTCGAACGCTTCGAGCGTTTCGTCGAGCGGCACGCTGCCTCGCCAATGGAGCAAATACATATCGAGCCGGTCGGTCTTCAACCGGCGCAGGCTCGCCTCGCAGGCGGCAATCGTGCCGCGCCTGGTGGCGTTCTGGGGCAGCACCTTGCTGACGAGGAAGATCTCGCCGCGGCGATCGGCAAGCGCTTCGGCGACGAGCTCTTCGGCTGCGCCATTTCCGTACATTTCCGCCGTGTCGACCACCGTCATCCCGAGGTCGACGGCCATCTGCAGCGCGGCAATCTCATCAGCGCGCGTCTTGTCGCTTGTCGCCCATGTTCCAGGTGCCGATCCCGAGCGCAGGGATCGTTTCTCCGTCCGGAAGCGCAATCGTTCGGATGCCAGCCATATTCCTTTATAATCCGCCGTATGAAGATTCGCGCCCTGATTGTGGTCTTTTTCGCGACGCCTGGCGGCCATCACGCTCGCGTGCGAGCGCCGATCGGGTGCTCCGCAGAGCACGACCGGAGAGATTGTGGTCGGCATGTACGGTTCGCTGACAGGCGACGGCGCGTCGTTCGGGCAGTCTTCGGTCGAGGGCGCGCAGCTGGCGGTCGAGGAAATCAACAACGCCGGCGGCGTGCTCGGCGGGCGGAAGATCAGGCTGCTCGTCGAAGACGATCAGAGCCGCCCCGAAGAAGCGTCGAGCGCGGTGACGAAACTGATTACGCAGGACAAGGTCGTCGCGGTGCTCGGCGAGGTCGCGAGCCGCCGCACGCTGGCCGCCGCGCCCGTCGCGCAGAAGTACCAGATACCGCTCATCACGCCCGCGTCGACCAACGAGCGGGTCACGCAGGTCGGCGATTACATCTTCCGCGTGTGCTTCATCGATCCGTTCCAGGGCGAAGTGCTCGCGAAGTTTGCGTACAACGATCTGAAAGCGCGCAAGGTTGCCGTGCTGAAAGACATTCAGCAGGATTACTCGGTCGGCCTGACCGATTCGATTCAGAAGACCTTTACCGGTCTCGGCGGCAAGGTGCTCGATCCGGTCAGCTACAGCTCGGGCGACGCCGACTTCCGCGCCATCCTGACGCAGGTGCGCGCGCAGAAGCCCGATGCGATCTTCGCCACCGGCTACTATCCCGAGGCCGCCATCATCGTCCGTCAGGCGCGCGAGCTCGGCATGACGATGCCGATTCTCGGCGGTGACGGGTGGGTCGGCGATGCGCTGAAGAACGGGCGCGAGGCGCTCAAGAACACGTTCATCTCCAATCACTACTCGGGCGAGAACCCCGATCCCATCGTGCAGAACTTCCGGAAGGCCTACCGCGCGAAGTTCAACCGCGAGCCCGATTCGATCGCGGCGCTCGGCTACGATGCCGCGAAGGTGCTGGCCGACTCGATCAACCGCGCGGGGAACGACCGAAGGACCGAAGGTGCGCGACGCCATCGCGGCCGCCGACGTCAAGGGCGTGACCGGCCAGCTCAAGATGAACGCCGACCGCAACGTCGATAAAGCCGGCCGTCATCGAAGAGATCCAGTTCGTCAACGGGGACGTGAAGTATGTCGTACAAGACCACGATCAACCCGAATTAGTGGATACCTTCCTCCAACAGTTCATCAACGGTCTCTCGCTCGGCGCCATCTACGCACTCATCGCGCTCGGGTACACGATGGTGTACGGCGTGCTGCGGCTCATCAATTTCGCGCACGGCGACGTGTACATGCTCGGCGCGTTCGCGGGCTACTACCTTGCGAACTCGCTGAATCTCGACGCCAACCCGTCGATTCTCGGCGCCATCGTCGTCACGATGGGCGCGATGGCCATCTGCGCCGGCATCGGCATCGTCATCGAGCGGTTCGCCTATCGGCCCGTGCGGCACCATTCACGGCTGACGTCGCTCATCACCGCCATTGGCGTGTCGCTGCTGCTCGAGTACGGCGGGCAGGTGGTCTTCGGCGCGACGCCGCGATTCTTTCCGCAGATGATCAGCTCGCAGACCTACTCGCTGGGCGGCGTGCAGATTACCAACCAGAGCCCTGATGATCATCGTCGTCGCGGTCATCATGATGTTCGGCCTCGAGTTCATCGTGCATCGCACGAAGATCGGCAAGGCGATGCGCGCGGTGTCGTTCAATCTGCCGGTCGCGCGGCTGATGGGCATCAACACCGACCTCGTGATTGCGTTCACGTTCGCGCTGGGGTCGGCGCTGGCGGCCGTCGCCGGCGTGCTCGTCGCGCTCTCGATTCCCCGCATCGATCCGCTGATGGGCCTGATGACCGGGCCTGAAGGCGTTCGTCGCGGCGGTGCTGGGCGGCATCGGCAGCATCCCGGGCGCGATGCTCGGCGGCATGCTCATCGGGCTGATGGAGACGTGGATCTCGGCCACCGCGTACTCCACCTATCGCGACGCGATGGCGTTCGCCGTGCTCATTCTCATCCTGCTGTTCCGCCCTGCCGGCATTCTCGGGACGTCCGTCACCGAAAAGGTCTAGCGCCGCATGAGCCTGGGCCGAAAACTCGCGGTCATCGCGGTCATCGGTGACGGGCCTGCTGGTGCTGAACTACGTATTCGAGTACGGCTTCGGCGATTTTCAGATCAATCCGTACTACGCACGCATCATCAATCTCATCGGCATCAACATCACGCTCGCCGTCAGCCTGAATCTCATCAACGGCCTGGCGGGGCAGTTCTCGATCGGCCACGCGGGCTTCATGGCGGTCGGCGGATATACGGCCACCTATCTCACGGTGTATCACGGCAGGCAGATCGCGGCGCTCGTCGGCAGCACGCCGACAGATCCGCTCGGCGGCTCGATTGTGATGATTCCGAGCCTGCTGGCCGGCGCGGCCGCCGCGGCGCTCGCGGGATTGCTGGTCGGCATTCCGTCGCTGCGGCTGAAAGGGGATTACCTCGCGATCGTCACGCTGGGCTTCAGCGAGATCATCCGCGTCATCATCCTCAACATCCCGGCGGTTGGCGGCGCGACGGGATTCACCGACGCGATTCCGATTACGAACTTCTTCTGGATCTTCTCGATGGCGATTCTGACGATCGTCATCACGCGCAACATCGCGTTGTCGACGTTCGGCCGCGCGCTGTTTGCGATTCGCAGCGACGAGATTGCGGCCGAGGCGATGGGCATCAACACGACGCGAAACAAGGTGATGGCGTTCGTCGTCAGCGCGGCGCTGGCGGGAGTGGCCGGCGGCTTGTCGGGGCAGCTGTTCGCGAACCCGCTGAATCCGCAGAACCTGAACTTCGTGAAGTCGATCGAAGTGATCGTGATGATCGTGCTCGGCGGCATCGGCTCGATCACCGGCGCGGTGCTCGGCGCGACGATCCTGACGATCCTTCCCGAGGCGCTGCGGACCTTCGATCAGCAGTTTCCCGGCCTGCGCATGGTGATTTACGCGCTGCTCCTGATTCTGCTGATGATTTTCCGGCCGCAGGGTCTGCTCGGCCGCCGCGAATTCACCTGGGCCTGGCTGCGGCCGTCGAAGACGGAGGCCGGTGCTTGAGCTAACGCGTCTGACCCCATTCTGCGTACGCGCAACGTGACGATGCGATTTGGCGGGCTGACGGCGGTGAAGTCGCTGAACATGACGGTGCCGCGCCAGGCGCTGTACGGGTTGATTGGACCCAACGGCGCGGGCAAGACGACGGTGTTCAACGTGCTGACGGGCGTGTACTGCCCGACCGAGGGCGAGATCGAGTTCGACGGCACGCGCATCGAGAAGAAGAAGCCGTACGAGATTACCAGGCTCGGCGCCGCGAGGACCTTTCAGAACATCCGGCTGTTTGCAGACATGACGGTGCTCGCAGAACGTCATGACGGCGCATCATCTGCGATCGCGGCAGCTGCTGCCGGACGCCGTGCTCGGCACCGGCAGGCACCACACGGAAGAGAAGCACACGCGCGAGCGCGCGATGGAGCTGCTCGCGATCTTCAATCTCGACAAGGTCGGCGCAGGAGCCGGCGACCAGCCTGCCGTACGGCAGCCAGCGCCGGCTGGAGATTGCGCGCGCGCTGGCGACCGAGCCGAAGCTGCTGCTGCTCGACGAGCCCGCGGCGGGCATGAACCCGCAGGAGGCGCGTCGACCTGATGCGCCTCATTCGATGGCTGCGCGACGAGATGAAGCTGACGATTCTGCTCGTCGAGCACAACATGAAGGTCGTCATGGGCATCTGCGAGACCATTCAGGTCATCGACTACGGCGAAGAGATCGCCATCGGCACGCCTGCCGAGATTCAGAAGAACCCGAAAGTCATCGAGGCCTACCTTGGCGGCGGCTAGACGGCCGACCTGCTCTCGCTCGAGAAGGTGAACGTCTTCTACGGCGCGATTCATGCGCTGCGGGACGTGTCGCTCACCGTGCGGACCGGCGAGGTCGTGACGCTGCTCGGCGCCAACGGCGCCGGCAAGTCGACGACGCTGCGCGCCATTACGGGGCTGCTGACGCCGAAGAGCGGCCGCATCTCGTTCGACGGCAGCGACATCACCGGCCGCGCCGGCGCACAAGCTCGTCGCGCGCGGCATCTCGATGTCGCCCGAAGGCCGGGGCGTGTTCGCGAACCTGACGGTGCTCGAGAACCTCGAGATGGGCGCCTATCTCACGAAGGACAAGGCCGCCATCAAGCGCGATCTCGAGCGCGGCTTCACGCTTGTTTCCGCGGCTCAAAGAACGCGTGAAGCAGCGCGCCGGCACGCTGTCCGGCGGCGAGCAGCAGATGCTCGCCATGGCGCGCGCGCTGATGTCGCACCCCAAGCTGCTGCTCCTCGACGAGCCGTCCCTCGGCCTGGCGCCGATCGTCTGCCAGACGATCTTCAGCACGATCGACGAGATCAAGGCCGAGGGCACGACGGTGCTGCTGGTCGAGCAGAACGCCAACGCCGCGCTGAAGCATTCGGATCGCGGCTACGTGCTCGAAACCGGCGCGGTGATCTTCGAAGGCAGCGCCGCCGAGATCGCCAATAACCCGCGGGTGAGAGAAGCGTACCTGGGGGAGTAGGCTGATAGCGGTAGCGTACGGTAGCGGACTTGGCGAGCTCCGACGCTAGCTACCAGCTAGACTCGTTACAGCTGTCCGGTGCTTGATCACCTCGAACACCATCGGCAGCACCGACACGATGACGATGCCGATCGTGACGAGCGTGAAGTTCTCTTTGATGATCGGGCACGTTGCCGAAGAGGAAGCCGGCGCCCATGCAGATCGTCACCCACCCGATGCCGCCGGTGATGTTGTAGAAGAGGAACGAGCTCGCGCTCATCTCGGCGGCGCCGGCCACGAACGGCAGGAATGTGCGGACGATGGGCACGAAGCGCGCGAGCACGACCGCCTTTCCGCCGTGCAGCTCGAAGAACTCGTGGGCGCGCTTGATGTGCTGCGCGTTGATGAGGCGGTGCGAGAACGCCGGGCCGTCGCCGAGACCGAGCAGCCGCGGGCCGATGCGGCGGCCGATCGAGTAGTTCACGCCGTCGCCGAGAATCGCGGCGCCAATCAGCAGGAAATAGCACACCCACGGGTTGAGCACGCCGGTCGCGCTGAGCGCGCCGACCGCGAACAGCAGCGAATCGCCCGGCAGAAACGGCGTGACGACCAGGCCGGTCTCGGCAAAGACGATGGCGAACAGGATGCCGTAGACCCATGTGCCGTACTGCTGGACGAACTGGAGCAGATACCTGTCGAAATGAAGGACAAAATCGATGAGCTGCGACATTCGGAGGCGGTTTATTTGCCGGCGGGCGGCTCGACGTCTCGAATGATGAACAATGTCTCTCCCGGGCTCATGAGGCCCAGCTCGCGGCGTGCGATTTCCTCGATGGCCGCGGGATCTTCCCGCAGCCGGCGCGCCTCTTCGCGGAGCGACGCGTTCTCGTAGCGCAGCCGCGAGAGGTCGGATGCCAGTTCATCATACTGTTTTCGCGCTCGCATCGTGGCCACCAGGCCCTGATCGCCGACCAGCGCATCGACGACGAGCACGCAGACGACGAAGAAGAAGAGGCCGGCGAGAACGCGGCGGCCGAGGCGCTGCGCGCGCTGCGTGGTCTGGGATTTGATCGTGTGACGGGTGGCCATTGCGTGTTCTAGTAGTCGCCGCCACGCTTGCGGAGCGCGAACGTGGCGACATGTTAGTACCGCATTTTCGGCCAAAGTACAAGCGGTAAATAGGGGGTGCGGGATGGAAAACGACTGCGTGGTCGTCTGGACGACGATCGGAAGCACGGCCGACGGGCGCGGCATGGCATCGATTCTGGTCACCGAGCGGCTCGCGGCGTGCGTCAATGTGCTGCCCGAGATGGAATCGTTCTATCGCTGGAAGGGGCAGGTCGAGACCGACCACGAGCGGCAGCTCGATCATGAAGACCACGGCGGCGCGCGTGCCCGCGCTCAGGGCGCGCGTGCATGAGCTGCACGACTACGAAGTGCCCGAGTTCATCGTGATGCCGATCGTCGGCGGCAGCGAGGCGTACCTGAACTGGATCCGAGAGTCGACGGCCGGGTGATATCATTCGCGCCATTCCTGCTCTCTGGATCGCCGCGATCGCGCTCAAGGTGCTGGTGTGGCTTGCCGCTCCGGGCAACGTCGCGATCGATCGCGCGCGTCAACCTCGCGCTCATCGTCCTCGCCGTCGCCACGGTCTATCGCGTCACGACGCTCGCGCGCTCGGGTCTGCTGTGGCGGGTGAGCCGCAAGCTGATTCTGTCCTACATCCTGGTCGGCGCGGTTCCCATTCTGCTGCTCGTCACCTTTTCGCTGCTGGCGTTTCTGCTCGTGTTCTTCGACATCAGCTCGTACCTCGTCCACGACCGCGTGGCGCACCTCACCGAACAGGCGAGCGTGTTCGGCCGCACCACGATGTTCGAAATCGAGCGGGCGGCGCCGTCCGAGCACGCCGAGATCATCCAGCGCCGGCAGTCGGCGATTGCCAGCCAGATATCCGGGCGTGTCGGTCGCGCTGGTGCCCGAGCGACCAGCTGCCGAAGTGGGTGTCGCGCGCAGGCTTTACGGGCCTCGTCGATCGCGGAACGATTGCGCGGGCCGTGCTGTTTCCGCGCGGCAGCGGGCCGCGCGCGACGCGGTCGTCGTCGATCTCCCGGTCGACAGCACGATGGACGAGGCCGCGCTTGCGGAGGCCGGCATCACGCTGGGCGAGCGGCGCCGGCGGTTGCTGTTCAACACCGCGACGTACCTGACCTACGTCGATTGGGACACCGGCGCGTCGGAGCGGACGCCGATCGCCATGAGCGTCGACGTCCCGACGCTGTACAACTGGATGGGGGGCAACCGGAATGGCGACGGCGAACCTGAACTTCAACCGGATCCTGCTCTCCATGCTGATCGGCATCGGGGTGCTGCTGCTGGTCATCGAGGTGGTGGCGCTGAGCAACGGCCTCGCGCTGGCGCGCACGATCACGACCTCGGTCGACGAGCTGTTCAGCGGCACCGAGCGCGTCAAGAGCGGAAACTTCGAGCAGCGCATCGCCGTGCGATCGGACGACCAGCTCGGGCAGCTGGCGGCGTCGTTCAACGACATGACGGGCCGCATCCAGCATCTGCTGCGTCGAGCAGGATGAGAAGCGGCGGCTCGAGCAGGAGCTGCAGATCGCGCGCGACATCCAGATGTCGCTGCTGCCGCAAGGCGCGCTCAAAGCGCCCGGCATGTCCGTCGCGGCGCTCTGCGCGCCTGCGAGAGAAGTGGGCGGCGACTACTACGATTTTCTGCCGCTGGCCGACGGCCGCGTCGGCCTGCTGATCGCCGACGTGTCGGGGAAGGGCACGTCGGCGGCACTCTACATGGCCGAGCTGAAGGGGCTGATGCTCTCGCTCAGCCGCATTCACACGTCGCCGCGCGCGCTGTTGATCGAGGCCAACGAGATCATCGCGAACCATCTCGACAGCCGCAGCTTCATCACGATGACCTATGCGGTGATCGATCGCGCGGCAGGCACGCTGACGTGCGCGCGCGCCGGGCATACGCCGTTCATGCGCATCGCCGGCGGGGAGCGCGACGCGTCGAGGTGCTGGCGCCCGACGGAATGGTCCTCGGCCTGAACCTCGATCGCGGCGAGCGCTTCGAGCGATGCCTCGAGGAGCTGACGCTTCCGATTGCCGCCGGGGATCTGTTGTTCTTCTTCACCGACGGGGTCAGCGAGGCGATGGACGCCGAAGGCGGAGTGCTTCGGCGAAGTCGCGGCTCAGCACGTTCCTCGCGGCGCACGCGGACCTCACGCCCGAGGCGATTCGCGATCGCCTGGTTGAGGAGGTCGCCGCGTTCGTGCAGGGACAGCCGCAGCACGACGATATTACGATGGTCATTCTGAAAATCGAATGAACGACTTGACCGTCGTGTTCAGGAGCGCGTCCGATATCGAGGCGCGCGTCGTGCGCGGGCTGCTCGAAAGCCACGGCATCGAGTCGCTCGTGTCGCAGGGCTCGCCGCGATCGATTTTTCCGGTGCAGGTCGACGGCATCGCCGAGATCAGAATTTCGGTCAGGCCCGAAGACGCAGACGAGGCGCGGCGGCTGATCGACAGCCATCGCATCGACGCGACCGACGGCCGCGTCATCCCGCTCCGCAACGAGTTTGCCGCGCTCGAGCGGCGGATCGGCTACAGCTTCCGCGATCCCGGGCTGCTCGAGCACGCGCTCACGCATACATCGCGCGCCAACGAGGACGTCAGCGGCGGCGTGATCGACAACGAGTCGCTCGAATTTCTCGGCGACGCGGTGCTGGGCTTCGCGATTGCCGACGTGTTGTTCCGGCGCTTTCCCGCCCGCGACGAAGGATGGAAGTCGAAGATGAAAGCGGCGCTCGTGTCGACCGCGTCGCTGGCGCGGCTGGCCGAAGGGCTCGATCTGGGCCAGCACCTGCTGCTCGGGCGCGGCGAGGAAAAAACCGGCGGCCGCCGCAAGCAGGCGCTGCTCGCCGACGGCTACGAGGCGTTGATTGCGGCGATCTACCTCGACGGCGGCGTCGAGCACGTTACTGCCGTTCATCGCGCGCCAGTTCGAGGGGCTCATCAACGAGGCGCGCGCGCCGGCGGCTGCGTTTCACGACTACAAGTCGGCGCTGCAGGAGCGCGTGCAGTCGGCCGGCGATCCGCCGCCGGAGTACGCGGTCATCGGCGAGACCGGACCGGACCATCACAAACAGTTTCAGGTGCGAGGTGCGCGTGGGCGGAAAGCCGATGGCCGAAGCTGTCGGCCGAAGCAAGAAGGAAGCGGAGCAGGAAGCTGCGAGACTGGCGCTCGCGACGGCTACAATGTAGATCTAAAGATCTACAATCTGATCTGAGATCCAGATTCTAGTTTCCAGATTCGGATCAGTCGATCTCGATGATGCCCCACGGCTTGCGGTCGTCGTCGGCGAGCTCGCTTTCGCCGCCTCCGGCCACGACCATCGCCGGCTCCGGCTGCGGCAGGCGCGCGAGCGCGTACGACTGCACTTCGCGCGCGACCTCTTCGTCCGACGGGCACGACGGCCTGCAGTAGAGGCGCACCCACACACGCAGCAGCGGATCGCCGAAGCTGTAGCGCTTGCGCTGCGACACGATCAAATCGACGTCTTCGAGCCACGACAAGTAGTCCTTCGTCGAGCCGGGCGTGCGCCTGAGACGCTGCGCCACTTCGGTGAGCGTCAGCGGTTCTTCCTGCGCGAGAATTTCCAGAATCGCTTTCAGCGCGCCGTAGCCGCGCGCGCGATGCAGACGCAACTCGTAGCACGACGCGCACGACGCCGCGAGACGGCCGTCGGGCGAGAGCAGCGCGTGAGCGCGCTGACGGGATCGCCGACGCCTTGCGCGTCGACCATGCGGCTCAGCGCTTCGCCGATCGCCTGCGCGTATCCGACGCGGCCGTCCGAAAGCGTGAAGACCGAGCGCGCGAGCGAGTCGGAGCCGCCGCTCGTCGCGCAGCATGGCCTGGCCGCCGTCGATCGACAGCATCAGGTCGCGCACCTCGGCCGACGACAGCGGCGGCACGTGGATGACCTCGAAGCGCGAGGTCGCATCCCTCAGAAGTCTATGAGCCCGTGAGACATAGCGCGTCGTCAGGACGAAGCGGTTCGAGCTGGTCGGCGAGCGTTTTCAGCAGCTCCCGCAGCGCCGTGCGCAGGCCGGGAAAGCTTTCGAACGTGCGCAGTTCGAGCACCTCGTCGAGCAGGAATGTCGCGGGCTCGTTGCCGCCGCCGGTGCGCGACTGATCGAGAAACGCGAGCATCGCGTCGAACGCGTCGCGCGCCGACGCGGGCTCGGGACGCGGCGGCACCCGGAATGGCGACGCGGTGGTGATCGGCCTGATAAAAACGTTCGGGCGTCGTCGCCGCGCGCTCGAGATCGATGTGCTGGCACTGCGTGCGGCCGAGCCGCTCGCGCAGGCGATACAGCAGCTGCGTGCGGCCGGTCCGGAAATCGCCGAGCACCACCGGGATGCGCGATGGACTCGCATCGATCGCGGCGAGAATTCGCCGTTCGAGTGCGGGCCGCGACGCCGTGAGTGATTCGTGTGAGGGCACAGGTGAGAGATCGAGGATTCGAGAAACGAAAGACAGAAGTTAAGACCGCGCGGCTGCGTTGTCAATCTGGAAAATAAAAAAGATTTTGTTTGACAAGTTCTGCGTTAGCGTCGCGTGAAGTTGACGGCCGTGTTCGCTTTCGTAATTCCTGCGCGTTCCACGAGACAATGTAGAATGTGTCGGCCATGAACATCGCTGTACTCGGTGCGCAGTGGGGAGATGAAGGCAAAGGCAAGGTCGTCGATCTGCTGACGCCGCACTTTGCCGTCGTCGCGCGCTATCAAGGCGGGCACAACGCCGGCCACACGGTGTATGCCGGACACCACGAAAATCATTCTGCGGCTCCTGCCGTCGGGAATTCTCCACTCGCACGTCACGTGCGCCATCGGCAACGGGGTCGTCATCGATCCGCAGGCGCTCTTCACCGAGATCGACGAGCTCGGCAAGTTCGGATACGACGTCGACGAACCGCCTGCTCATCAGCGAGCGCGCGCACGTGATCCTCCCGTACCATCGCGAGCTCGATCTGCTGTCGGAAGCGAGGCGTGGAGAGCGCAAGATCGGCACGACGTCGCGCGGCATCGGTCCGGCCTACGAAGACAAGATCGGCCGCCGCGGCATCCGCGTGTGCGATCTGTTCGATCGCGCGGGCCTCGAGCAGGAAATCCGCGAGAACGTGCAGGCGCGCAACCGGCTGATCAAGGAGTCGACGCTCGACTGGCGGCCGCTGTTCGATCAGATGCTGGCGTACGGCGAGCGGATGAAGCCGTGGGTCACCGATATCTCCGTATTCCTGGCCAAAACGAGCGCGGCCGGGCCGTCCGATCCTCTTCGAAGGCGCGCAGGGCACGCTGCTCGACATCGATCACGGCACGTATCCGTTCGTCACATCGTCGAACTCCACGATCGGCGGCGTGTGCACCGGCCTCGGCGTCAGCCCAAAGATGATCAACGGCGTGCTGGGCGTCGTGAAGGCGTACGCGACGCGCGTCGGAGAGGGCCCGATGCCGACCGAGTTGCTCGGCGCGAGCGGCGATCGCCTGCGCGACAGCGGCAAGGAGTTCGGATCGGTCACCGGGACGGCCCCGCCGATGCGGGTGGTACGACGTGGTCGTCGCGCGCTACGCGGCGCGCATCAACGGTCTCGACAGCGTGGCGTTGACGAAGCTCGACGTGCTCGACGGCCTCGACGAGATCAAGGTGTGCACCGGGTATCGCTACGGCAAGGACGTGATCAGCGAGTGGCCGGCCGATCTGAACGTGCTGGCGCAGATGCGAGCCCGTGTATGAGACGCTGCCGGGCTGGAGCCGTCCGAGCTCGGGCGTGACGCGCTACGAGGATCTGCCGCGCGAAGCGCAGCAGTACGTCGCGTTTCTCGAAGAGGCCACGGGCGTGCCTGTGTCGATCGTGTCGACCGGGTCCGGCCGCAACGACACGATCATCCGGGAGAAATCGGCGGCGGCCGAGTGGTTCGGCGTCGGCGCGAGGTAGCTAGACCTTTGGCGGCCGTGATGTGTGGCGTCTGCAGAACGCATCGACGGCTTTCCGCTTCCGCATCCTTGAACTCGACCCCGGCGCGGTAGCGCGACACGCCTTTCGGAATCTCGAACAACGCCCACGCGACAGACGCGCTGAACTTCACCATCCCGAGATCATCGGCCAGGACCATCCGCACCAGCTGCTGCGGCTTCAGCGGCGTCGGGCACAGAATCTGCGCGCCATGCGTCGACAGGTCGACGAGTATCGCGAGCGCGCCGTCGACTTGCACCTCTGTGCCTTCGGCCATTCGGAAGCGCGGCGCGCGGCGCGTGCCGCGATAGTCGAGACTCTGTGCGGCGGGTCGCGTCACCGTCCACGGTCGCAGGCTCGACAACGTCGATCCGTGTGTCAGCCTCTGCCGGTTCGGGTTGGGCTGAGGATGCCGCACGCGCCGATGAGACGGGCGTACGGCGCGGAGAGACGCGATAGGTGCCGTCGAGCGATACGACGCGAATCTCGGATGCCCGCGAGCGCCGGATCGGCCTTGATGCGATTGATGAGGGCGGCACCGCGCGACGTCGCCGCAAACAGCCGCTCGAGCGCAATCACGCCGGGCCGCCGAGTCGTGATCGCCTCGAGCGCCTTCAACGGCTCGTTGTCGCTCGAAGGTCAGCACCTCGCCGTCCGCCGCGGCGCTCTCGCGTAGCGCGTCGAGCAGTTCGGCGGCACCGATGATGACGGTGCAAGGCGTCGACATAAACGACTGAAGTGTACTGTAGAATTTTGCGACAAAAATGAAACTCGTCAAATGCATCATCCGGCCGAACAAGGTCGACGACGTCCGCGAGGCGCTCGAGAAGGCCTCCGTTGTCCGGCATGACCATCACCGAAGTGCGCGGTCATGGGCGCCAGAAGGGACACAAGGCCGTGTATCGCGGCCGCGAGTACGACGTCAGCCTTCTGCCGAAGACGATGATCGAGATGGCGGTACCGGACGAGCTCGTCGACGAGGTGATCGCCGTCGTCATGAAGGCGGCGCGCACAGGAGACATCGGCGATGGCAGGATCTGGGTGCTGAATATCGAAGAGGGCTACAACATCCGGACGGCGGCGAGAGACATGTGACGCAGATTATAGATTTTAGATCTTAGTCTCCAGTTCAGATTTCTCCCCACTTCAATTTCTCTCGCAGCACCTGAAAATATCCGCGCGAGGACGCGCGGATCAGGCGCAGGCGTTTCTCCGCGCGGCGCACCGTGACGATGTGGTCGCTCTTCAGCGGCATCAGCGCCTGGCCGTCGAACGTCGCAAACACTTCGCTCTGCTCGTCGTGAATCAGCGGCTGAATCCGGATCTCGCTCGAGCCGGCCACGACCACGGGACGGTTCGTCAGCGTATGCGGCGCGATCGGCGTAATCGTGAGGCCGTCGACGCGCGGATGCACGATCGGGCCGCCGGCCGACAGGTTGTACGCCGTCGTGCCGGTCGGGCTCGCGATGATCAGGCCGTCGGCCTTGACGCGCATCATCGACTCGCCGTCGACCGAAACCGACAGCTCGATGATGCGCGAGAGCGCGCCTTGCGTGACGACCACGTCGTTCAGCACGATGCGATCGGCGAGGCGGCGTCCTCCCGCCTCCACCGTCACGTGCGAGCATCATCCGCTCTTCGGTCTGCGCGGTGCCGTTGACGGCGCTCTCGAGCGACGTGAAGATCTCCGGCAGCGTCACCTCGGTGAGAAACCCGAGGCTTCCGAAATTGACGCCGAGAATCGGGATGTCCGAGTCCGCTTTCGCGATGCGGCCAGCCGTGCCCGAGCAGCGTGCCGTCGCCGCCGAGCACGACGATCATGTCGACGTGGCGCGGAAGATCGTCCTTGTCGACGACCTTGAACTGAGCGGTTGTCCCCGCGGATGTCGCGAGCGCGGCGGTTTCCGGATCGAAGACCGGCGTCAATCTGCCGCTCTTCGAGCCACGACGCAATCTGCGCGAGGTGGCTCGCCGCCCGGTCGAGGCCGCGCTTTCGCAACCACGCCGACGGCGCGCATCTACCGCGCGGCTCGCGGTCCTGTCAGGTGGAGGAAGAACTCGCGGTTGCCGGTATCGCCGGTGATCGGAGATTCGGTCATGGCCTGGCGGACCAATCCTACCTCAGCGGCCGCGCGTGACGCCTCTTCGACGACGCGCGCCTGCACGGCCGGATCGCGAATCACACCTTTCTTGCCGACTTCCGCGCGCCCCGCCTCGAATTGCGGCTTCACGAGCGCGACGACATCGGCGCCCTCGCGCAGCAGCGGCGGTACCCTCGGAAAAATGTGGCGCAGCGAGATGAACGACACGTCGATCGTGACGATGTCGACGAGCGTTGGCAGATGAGAGGGCTCGAGCGTCCGCGCATTCGCGCGCTCGATGACGACCACACGCGGATCGTTTCGCAGGCCCCAGTCGAGCTGGCCGTGACCGACGTCGAGCGCGACGACCCGGCTCGCGCCGCGCTTGAGCAGCACGTCGGTGAACCCGCCGGTTGATGCGCCGATGTCGAGCGCCTCGCGGCCGTCGACGGCGATGCCGAACGTGTCGAGCGCGTGCGCCAGCTTGATCCCGCCTCGCCCGACGTACGGATGGTCCGGCTCCTTCAGCGCGATCGCCGCATCGTCCGGCACCGGCATTCCGGCCTTCTGCGCCGGCTGGCCGTTGACGAGCACGACGCCGGAGAGAATGAGCGCGCTCGCGCGCTCGCGCGACGAGGCCAGTCCGCGCTGAACGAGCAGGACGTCGAGGCGCTGTTTCAATCTCCGATTCGTCTTGTCATCGACCCAGCCCGGCGATATCGGCCAGCCGCGATCCGTGCAGTCCTGCCGATCGCAGCGCGGCGAGGGCGGCGTCGTGCCGTTCGGCGGCGAGGCGGCGCGACGCGTCGAGGCCGTAGGTGGATGGATAGGTCGGCTTGCCCGCCTTGGCGTCCTTACCGGCGGTCTTGCCGAGGTCCTTCGCGTCTCCCTCGACATCGAGAATGTCGTCGA
Organism: Vicinamibacterales bacterium; assembly: GCA_963787755.1. Lineage (GTDB taxonomy): Bacteria > Acidobacteriota > Vicinamibacteria > Vicinamibacterales > JAMQPK01 > JAMQPK01. The sequence goes on along the minus strand of CAWBEG010000012.1, from coordinate 319,562 downwards.
CGATCTGAAAGGCGAGTCCGAGATGCCGGCCGTATTCTCCGACCGCGCGAATCTGCTTCGTCAGCTGCCGCCGCCCATGATGGCGCCGGCGACCGCGGCGGCGCGGATGAGCGCGCCCGTCTTGCGCGCGTGCATGTCCTGCAGCGAGTACTCGTCGAACGTCGTCGAGCCGACGGCGAGCAGATCGATCGCCTGGCCGCCGACCATGCCGCGGGCGCCTGCCGCGTCGGCAATCGTCTGAATCGTGCGAATCTGTCTGGCGGCGAGATCCGGATCGCGCGGTTCGGTCGAGAGCAGCGCAAACGCTTCGGTCAGCAACCCGTCGCCCGCCAGGATAGCCATCCCCTCGCCATGGACGACGTGGTTTGTCGGCCGCCCGCGTCGCAGCGAGTCGTCGTCCATTGCCGGAAGGTCGTCGTGGATGAGCGAGTACGTATGGATGAGCTCGACGGCGCAGGCTGCGGGCAGCGCCGAGATCGATCGCCGACTCGGCCGACGCCGATGTGCCTGCGACGGTTTCGGCGGCCGCGAGCGTCAGGATGGGCCGAAGCCGCTTGCCGCCGGCGTCGAGGCTGTATCGCATCGCCTCGTACACACTGCGAGGATACTCAGGCGGCGTCGGGAGAAACTGTTCGAGCGCCTCGTCGATTCGCGCGCGCCGCGCGCCGATGTACTCCGCGAGCGATGCCAGCTGCATTACTTCTCGTCTTTGGAAAAGATCTGCCCGGCGGGGCGCAGGTCGCCGCGTTCGTTGAGAATCTCGATGCGCTTCTCGGCTTCTTCGAGCCGCGTATGGCAGAAGCGCGAGAGCTGCACGCCGCGCTCGTAGAGCTCGAGCGACTTCTCGAGGGCGAGATCGCCTTCCTCGAGCTTCTTGACGATCGTCTCGAGCTCGGCGATGGCGGCTTCGAAGTCCTTAATTGTCGAGTCCATCAGTTTTCACCACTTCGCATGTCAACTCGCCTTCAGACAGCGTCACGCGGACGCCGTCGCCGGCCTTCACTTCAGACGCCTTGCGGATGACGCGCGTTCGCGATTCGTCCCAGACCACGGCATAGCCGCGGCCGAGAACGGCGAGCGGGCTCAGACTGTCGAGCCGCGCCGCGCAGTTGTGCAATCGCGCTTCGGCACGGTGATGGCGATGCATGGCCGCCGCGCGCAGAGTGCCGTCGACGCGAACGAGCCGCGCGCGCACTGCCCCCAGACGCCGCCGCAAATCGGTACTGCTCGAGCTGCAGCCGAAGCGCCTGGAAGGCGCGGATCCGGCGGCTCACTGATGACGCGGACGGCGTGCCGCAGCGCATGCGTCGTTTCGGCGCAGTGCCGGCCGCGCAGGGCGAGCCGCGCCGACCAGCCGGCAAATCCTGGCCTGCGATTCAACAGATGCACGCGCGACTCGAGGCGGGCGACCGAGCCGCGCACGGCACCCGTAAGCCGGTTGCTGAGCCGTTCGATGTGGGTGCAGAAGTCTTCCTTCCGCGCGACGACGATCTCCGCGGCGGCGGAGGGTGTCGGGGCGCGCACGTCGGCGGCGAAGTCGGCAATCGTGAAGTCGACTTCGTGGCCGACGGCCGAGATGATCGGAACCGGCGAGGCGACGATGGCCCTGGCCACGACTTCGTCGTTGAACGCCCACAAATCCTCGACCGAGCCGCCTCCGCGCCCGACGATGACCACGTCGATGCCCGCCACCTTGACGATGTCCTTGATGGCGCGGGCGACGTCGGCTGCGGCGCCCTCGCCTTGCACGCGCGCGGGACGAATGACGAGATGCGCGTTTGGATAGCGCCGCCCGAGCACTTTGATGATGTCGCGAATCGCCGCGCCGTCGAGCGAGGTCACGATGCCGATCTTGCGGGGCAGCGAGGGGAGCGGGCGCTTGCGCGCTGTATCGAAGAGCCCTTCGGCCTGGAGCCGCCGCTTCAACTGATCGAACGCGAGCTGCAGCGCGCCGAGCCCATGCGGCTCCATGCGCTCGCACACGATCTGGTATTCGCCCTTCGGCTCGTATACGCTGATGCGCCCGCGCACGATGACGTGCAGGCCGTCTTCCGGCTTGAACTTCAGCGAGCGGACGTCCGACTTGAACATGACCGCTTTGATCTGAGCGCCGGGATCTTTCAGCGTGAAATAGAGGTGGCCGGTGTTCCAGAGGCGGCAGTTGGAAATTTCTGCCTCGACCCAGACCTCGGAGTACGCGTTTTCCAGAATGCCGCGGATGTTCGCGGTGAGGTCGCTGACGGTCAGGACAATTCGCTGCGCTCGCGCGACGGGTGTCCGGCCGGTTCCGGTTCCGTCGGTTCCGGGGTTCCGAACAGATCAAACTGCGAGCTCATGTTCCAGTTCTTTGGCAGACAGACTCAGGCGTTGAACCGACGTGGCCTTTCCGGTCGCCTCGTCTGCAGCAATCAGAATGCCGTTGAGGCGCGGATTGCCCGACGCCGTCTCCATCCGCACCGGCATGCCGCGCAGAAACTTATCGATCACGGGAATTTTCTCGACGCCGATGACGCCGTCGTGCGGCCCCGTCATGCCGACGTCGGTGAGATACGCCGTCCCGCCTGGCAGAATCTGCTCATCGGCCGTCTGCACGTGCGTGTGGGTGCCGACAACGGCGGTCACCTTGCCGTCGAGGTGCCATCCCATTGCGATCTTCTCTGAAGTCGCTTCCGCGTGGAAGTCGACGAAGATGACCCGCGTGCGCGAACGCAACGCTTCAATCTCTTCGAGGACGCGCTGGAAACGGATTGTCGAGCTCCTGCATGAAGACGCGCCCCATCACGTTGATCACGCCGACAGGCCGTCCCTGCGCGGTGCGCGCGAGATAGCTCCCTTGCCCGGGGACGCCGGCGGGGAAGTTCGCCGGACGGAGGAGCCGCGCCTCGGCTCCGATGTAATCGATGGCTTCGCGCTGCGCCCAGATATGGTTGCCCGAGGTCATCACGTCGACCCCCCAGTCCAGCAGCTGGTCGCCGAGCTCCCGGGTGATGCCCCGGCCGGCTGCGGCATTCTCCGCATTGGCAATGACCAGGTCGACGTTGTAGTGCTCTCTTAAGGAGGTGAGCCCCTTCCGGACGAGCTCCCGCCCGGGCTTTCCCACGATATCCCCCAGAAACAACAGTCGAATCTCACTCACGGCCCAAATATAAGCGAAAACGGCTCCGGGAGCCTTTTTCCGGGACACTTTGAGAAAGAGCTCTCGAGACGTCCGTCGATAATATATGAGTATATATAACTAATATAACATGCTTGACAAAGACTAATATAATTCCTAGACTACGGACATGGCAAAAACGCTCTACTAAGAAAGTCATTGGAATCGACCTCGGCACGACGAACTCCGTCGTGGCGGTGATGGAGGGCGGCCAGCCCGCCGTGCTCGTCAACCAGGAAGGCTCGCGGATCACTCCGTCTGTCGTCGCGTTCACTAAAGAAGGTGAGCGGCTGGTAGGGCAGGTGGCCAAGCGTCAGGCCGTCACCAATCCCGAAAACACAGTTTTTTCGATCAAGCGGTTCGTCGGGCGGAAATTCTCCGAAGTCTCCGGCGAACAGCAGCGCGTCCCTTATCACATCGTTGCCGCAGACAACGGCGACGTGTGGGTCGAGGCCCGCGGCAAGAAATACTCGCCGCCGGAAGTCTCCGCGATGGTGCTGCAGAAGCTGAAGCAGGCCGCAGAGGATTACCTCGGCGAGACGGTGACCGACGCGGTCATCACCGTGCCCGCGTACTTCAACGACGCGCAGCGCCAGGCGACCAAGGACGCCGGCAAGATTGCGGGCCTCAACGTGCTCCGCATCATCAACGAGCCGACAGCGGCCGCTTTGGCGTACGGGCTCGACAAGAAGAAAGACGAGACCATCGCCGTGTACGACTTCGGCGGCGGCACGTTCGACATCTCCGTCCTCGAAGTGGGTGAGGGCGTGGTCGAAGTGAAGTCGACCAACGGCGACACGCATCTCGGCGGCGACGACCTCGACCAGCGGATCATCGACTGGATTGCGGCCGAGTTCAAGAAGACCGACGGCATCGATCTCACGCAAAGATCGCGTGGCCGTGCAGCGTCTGAAGGAAGCCGCGGAGAAGGCGAAGATCGAGCTCTCGTCGGCGCTCGAAACGGAGATCAATCTGCCGTTCGTCACGGCCGATCAGACCGGCCCGAAGCATCTGGCGATGAAGCTGACGCGCGCGAAGCTCGAGCAGCTCGTCGACGATCTGCTGCAGCGCACGATGGAGCCGGTCAGGAAAGCGATCGCCGATGCCGGCCTCGATCCGAAGAAGATCGACGAGGTCGTGCTGGTCGGTGGATCGACCCGCATGCCCAAAGTGCAGCAGCTGGTGAAGGAGTACTTCGGCAAGGAGCCGCACAAGGGCGTGAACCCTGATGAAGTCGTGGCAGTGGGCGCCGCGATTCAGGGCGGCGTGCTCGCCGGCGACGTCAAGGACGTGCTTCTGCTCGACGTCACGCCGCTGTCGCTCGGCATCGAAACGCTGGGCGGCGTCATGACGACTTTGATTCCGCGGAACACGACGATTCCGACGCGAAAGAGCGAGACGTTCTCGACGGCGACCGACAACCAGCCGAACGTCGAAGTGCACGTGCTCCAGGGCGAGCGTCCGCTCGCGCGCGACAACCGCACGCTCGGACGGTTCCAGTTGATCGGGCTGCCTGCCGCACCGCGGGGCGTGCCGCAAATCGAGGTGACCTTCGATATCGACGCCAACGGCATCGTCAATGTGTCGGCGAAAGACAACGCGACCGGCAAGGAGCAGAAGATCACCATCTCGAACACGTCTGGTCTCAGCAAGGACGAGGTTGCGCGGATGGTGGCCGATGCCGAGAGCCATGCGGCCGACGACAAGGCGCGCCGCGAACTCATCGACGCGCGCAATCAGGCTGATGCGCTGACCTACTCGGTCGAGCGGACGCTCAACGAGCACCGCGGCAAGATGTCGGCCGAGGACGCGCGGCGCGTGGAGAACGCGATCAGCGACGTGCGTGACGCGCTGAAGGGCGAAGATCTCGGCGCCATCAAGCGCATGACCGACGCGCTGCAGCAGGCATCGCACGCGATGGCCGAGCAGATGTACAAGCAGAAGGAGAGCGCCCCAGGCTCGGCACCGAAGGACGCGCCGAATGTGCAAGACGGCGAGGTCATCGATGCCGAGGTCGTGGACGCGTAACTAGGTGGTAGGTGGTAGGTGGTAGGTGGTAGGTAGCGGTAGCCGGATGAGCGTCGCACTAAGCAGATCGATGTCGCAAACATAGCCGAGCCCCCGAAGGGGGGCGAAGGCACAGGTCGCGGGGGTGGGGCCCCGCGACAATTAATTAAGGAGGAACAAGTAATGGCAATCGTTCGTTGGGATCCGTTTCGTGAGTTCGGTGGCGCGTGGCTGCCGCCTGTCGACATCTACAGCACGGGCGAGCACGAGCTGGTCATCAAGGCCGAGATTCCGGGCATGAGCAAGGACGACCTCGACATCACAGTCGAGAACTTCACGCTGACGATTCGCGGCGAGAAGAAAGCGGAGCAGACGATCAAGGACGAGCAGTTCCACCGCGTCGAGCGGAGCTACGGCACGTTCACCCGATCCTTCGCGCTGCCGCACACGGTCGACCCGAACAGGGTCGAGGCCGAGTACAAGGACGGCGTGCTCAGCATCAAGCTGCCCCTTCGCGAAGAAGCGAAGCCGAAGCAAATCAAAGTCAACGTCGCTGCCTAAACGCGGCGACGTTGACGGGATTGGTGATTAGGGATTCGGGATTAGGCCCGGATCCCTGCTAATCCCAAGGCCCCGATCCCCAATCCCTGGTCCCTAATCCCATGTTGCGAATTGCCGTGCGTAAGTTCTAGTATCCTAGGGCGTTATGGAACTTGAAACCCCGCCAGTCGAAGAATCTGTTCAGGTCAACGAACCAGTCGAGCCGGCTCCGCCCGTCTCGAACCGGTTTCTTTTCGTCGATATCGCGGCTCTCCGCGCGAAGCAGCTTCGCCGCGGCGCCCGCCCGCGCCTCGACCAGACGACCCACGAAAGCCATCCGCAACCCCATAAGGCAGAACGGGTTGCGATGGAAGAAGTGCGGCGCCAGCTCGTGCAGTTCGACCTGCCGGCCGCGAAGAAGCCGATTCACAATCCCGAGACCGGTATCTGATGCCTTTGGAGGGCTGGCCGCTCGTCTTTAACCTGGGCGCGATCTTCGGGACCGCGTTCGCCGCGAGCTCAGCGTTCATCCTGGCCTTGTTCCTCGGGTTCTGCATCATCTTCGGTTTCCCGAAGCTGCGCTCGACCCTCGGGCACAAGTCGATGGTCGTCAAGAGCCTCGAAGAGCGAGTCGGGCAGGAAGCGTTCGTCCGCTACATGACTCCTGACAAACCCCGCGGCACGATGGACGTGTTGAAGACGCCTGAACTGCTCGAGCGCGCGCGTAAAGCGTGATTTTTTCTTCCAATTCCTAAAGCGGGCACTGCTTCCACCAGTTCGTATCCCGCTCGTAACTGTCTCCAACCCTCAGCAGCGTCGCTTCGTCGAACGGCTTGCCTGTCAGCTGTAATCCGATCGGCAGATTGTTCGGCGTCAACCCGCACGGCACGCTCAGCGCGGGAAGCCCCGCGAGGTTCGCGCTGACGGTGAAGACGTCGGTCAGGTAGAGCGACAGCGGATCTTCAATCTTCTCGCCGATCCGGAACGCCGCCGTCGGGCTGGTCGGCATGACGACGGCGTCGACCGTTTCGAACGCGCGGTCGTAGTCGCGGCGCACGAGCGTGCGCACCTGCTGCGCTTTCAGATAATACGCGTCGTAATAGCCGGCGCTCAGCACGTACGTGCCGAGCATGATGCGGCGCTTCACTTCGGGGCCAAACCCCTGGCTTCGCGTTTTCTCGTACATCTCGCGGAGATCGCGCGCGCCTTCGGCGCGAAATCCGTAACGCACGCCGTCGTAGCGCGCGAGGTTCGAGCTCGCTTCGGCGGTTGCGACGACGTAATAGGTTGAAATCGCATAGGGTGCGTGGGGCAGCTCGATGTCGACGAGCTCGGCACCGCGCGCGCGCAGAATGTCGAGCGCGCCGTAAAAGCAGTCGCGAACGGCGCTCTCCACACCCTGTTCCAGCATCTTGCGCGGTACGCCGAGGCGCACACCCCGGATTTCGCCGGTGAGCGCGCCGACGTAATCGGCGCCCGGTTGCTGCGACGCTGTTGAGTCGTACGGATCGGCGCCGGCGAGGACCGACAGCGCGATGGCCGCGTCGTGCGCCGTGCGCGTCATCGGCCCAATCTGATCGAGCGAGGACGCAAACGCGATCAATCCGTATCGCGAGACGCGCCCATAGGTCGGCTTCAGGCCGACGATGCCGCAGAGCGACGCAGGCTGCCGGATGGAGCCGCCGGTATCGGAGCCGAGCGCGATCGGCGAGAAGCCGGCAGCGACGGCGACGGCCGATCCGCCGCTGGAACCGCCCGAGATGTGATCCGGATTCCACGGATTGCGCGAGGGCCCGAACGCGGAGTTCTCGGTCGACGATCCCATCGCGAATTCGTCGCAGTTCGTTTTGCCCATCACGACGGCGCCCGCGGCCTCGAGCCGTCCGACGACGGTCGCGTCGTAGGGCGGCACGAACGTGCGCAGCATCTTCGACGCGGCGGTCGTCGTGATGCCGCGCGTCATGATGTTGTCCTTGAGCGCGATCGGCACACCCGCAAGCGGGCCCGCATGCTTGTCGCGGTCGATCGCGCGCGCGCGCTCGAGCGCGCGATCGCGGGCGACGGTGAGAAACGCGTTCAGCGTCGGATTGTGCGCGTCGATTCGCGCGAGCGCCGCCTCGCACACGTCGACGGCCGAAATCTGGCGTGCGCGCGACCGCGTCTCGAATTTCGCGCGCTGTTTGAAAGGGGAGCGTGCTCACGATTACCCGAGGACGCGCGGAACGCGGAAGAGCCCGGTGTGCGGCGACGCGTCCGGCGCATTCGCCAGCGCCTCGGCGTTGGTCAGGCCCGGGCGGGGCTCGTCGGCGCGATCGGCTGCCATGTGCGAGAGCACCTGCGAAGTCGGCGGAACGCCGGTCGTGTCGATGTTCTGAATCTGCTCCGCATACTCGAGCACGTGCGACAGCTGATGCACGAACAGATCCTTTTCTGCGTCGCTCAACTCGAGGCGCGCGAGTGTGGCAATGCGATCGACGTCGGCGCGTGTCAGCCGTTCCGGCATGCCAAATGCTACCATGCCGTATGGTCCCCGTTCGTCGCGCGGCGGTGGCAGGATCGTGGTATCCGGCGCATCCTGATGCGCTCGCGCGCGAGGTCGATCGCTATCTCGCGGCCGCCGGCGAACCGCCAGCCGGGAGAGCCGATCGCGATCATCGCGCCGCACGCCGGTCTGATGTATTCAGGGCCGATTGCCGCACACGCCTACAATCTGCTTCGCGGGCGCGACATCGAGGTTGTGGTGCTCGTCGGTCCTTCGCACTACGTCGGATTCGAGGGTGTGGCGGTATACGAGCGCGGCGCATTCGACACGCCGTTCGGGCCCGTGGCGATCGCAGAGCAGTGCGCAGCGGCGGTGGCGATGGGCTCGCCGCGAGATCCACGCGCATCCGACGGCCCATGTACGCGAGCACTCGCTCGAGATGCAGTTGCCGTTTCTCGCGCGAGTCCTGCCCGGCGCCGAGATTGTGCCGCTCGTCATGGGACATCAGCGGCGCGAAACCGCGTACGCGCTCGGCGATGCGATCGCCGCCGCGGTGATGGGGCGGAGGGCTGTGCTCGTGGCGAGCACGGATCTCTCTCACTATCAAAGCGCGCCCAACGGCCGCGAAGCTCGATCGCAAGGTGATTCAGCACGTGCAGCGATTCGACCCCGATGGCTTGATGTCGCTGCTCGAGACGTTTCCCGAGCACGCCTGCGGCGGCGGCCCGACGGTCGCGGTGATGCGCGCCGCGAAGCTTCTCGGCGCCACGGACGCGCGCGTGCTGAAGTACGGCGACTCGGGCGACGTCTCGGGCGATAAGGGCGCGGTTGTCGGCTACCTTGCGGCCGCGTTCGGGACGTTTCCGCCGTCAGCTACCGGATGAACAGATCGCCGAGTTGTTGAGCCTCCCGCTCGCCGAAGTCAGCAAGCAGGTTCGCCAGCATGGCGATCACCACCTTGGATTCGGGAAACACCATCAACATCGCGCGTCCGCCGTCGATGCTTCCTCCGTGGTGAACGATGCGGCGTCCCTTCGCATCAGCACCGACGCGCCACGCGATGCCGACGCCAGTATTCTTTCTAGACGTCAGGCGTTGATCCGCGAATAGCAAATCAAGCGTCCTTTGCGTGAAGAACCCCGGCCGCAGGTGCGATGAACCAAAGCGGACTAGATCTTCGGCAGTCGACAGGAAGCCACCCCCCGCCCATTTATAGCTGTTGTCCTGATACGGCGCATGCAGTAGCGTTCCATCGCCGCGGCGCCTGTAGAAACGTGTGCGATTTGGAATGATGGCGTCGACGTGGTCAGCGGCGGTGTGCCGCAGGTTCAGCGGCGCGAAGATTTCGCGGTGCATGTAGGTGAGGAATTCGCTGTGCGACGCACCCTCGACGGCAGCGCTGACGAGGTTCCAGCCATAGCTCGAGTACGAGTAGCTCGTGCCGGGCTCGAAAAGCAGGGGATCGTCCTGGAAGATGGTCAGCCCCTTCGATACGCTGTGGAAATGAGGGGCGCAGCTCAGCACGCTTTGAAAGTCGCCGTTGTAGTGACGGATGCCGGCTGTATGGCTCGTGAGTTGCCGTGTTGTGATCGGCCATGGCTTCGTCGGGAATCCCGGAACGTACTGTTGAACAGGCGCATCCAGATCGAGGCGTCCGTCTTCGACGAGGCGCGCCACGGCTGCCGCGGTCAGCACCTTCGACACGCTACCGAGTCGAAATCGCGTCAAAGGCGTCACGGCGACACGTTGCTCGGCGTCGGCCATGCCGAATCCCTCGGACCAGGCCACCCGTCCGTCGACGGCCACAGCAACGGAGAAGCCCGGGATTCGATGCGCTGTGACGATGCCGGTGACGAGCGTTCGGCCTCGATCGATAGCCTCGGCGAACGCCGGCGACTCTGCCGGGAGCGTATAGCGGGAGTCCTGCGCGCTTACTCCCGCTACGAGACTGCCCGACAAGTACGACCCAGCCGCGAGAGATGAAGAATCGGCGGCTCGTCATTCAATCGCGCCCCTCGAGATCAAGTACTCGACCACTGCCTGATGACCACCACGTTTCGCCATCGACAGCGGCGAGCGCCATTCGCCGTTCGCGCTCTGGTATCCGCGATCCGCCCATACGCGGGCATTCACGTTTGCCCCTCGGGAGACGAGCAGCTTCGCGACGTCCAGTCTGCCGCTTCCGCTCGCCTGGATGAGCGCGTTTTCATCGCCGGGCACGACCTGTTCGACGTCTGCGCCGCGATCGAGCAACAGCGCCACAACGTCGGCATGCCCAGCTCGGGATCCGGCGATGAGCGCGGTGCCGTCGCCACCGACCGCAAGATTCGGATCCGCGCCTTGATCCAGAAGAAACGTCAGCGCCGCGGAATGTCCCCGGCTTGCCGCGCCGATCAACGGGCTGCCGTCGCCTGGAATCGTCGCGTTCGCATTCGCGCCGGCTTGCAGCAGCGCAGTCATGTCGGCGATGTCCCCGCTGTGTGCAGCCTCGAACAGCGCCCGATCGAGCCCGCGTACGCGTGGCGCCCGGACCGCCTGCGAGCCGGGCGCTGTCTGCCCTGGCGCGGCTCTCCCGGTCGTGGGTGGTTGAGTCGACATCTCAACCGCCCGCAGCGGGGCGAGGCATAGTGTCGCCACGAGAGCCGCAGTTGCCGTTGCCGTCACTGGAAGTATTCCCACAGGTCCTCTTTTCTGCGCGCCGTCGAGGATGGCCGACACGCGGGTCGACAGATCGCTCCGGCTTGCCATAGTTAAGGTCGCAACCGTCGAGACGCTCGACATGCGCCGGGCCAGCTGCACCAGTTGATCGGCGTAATCGGTGTGGTTCTCCCCTCTCAGTACCGCGTCGTCGCACGCACGCTCGGCTTCGAGACAAAACTCCCGCCACAACTTCCAGACAAGCGGGTGAAACCAATACAACGCGCAGGTCCCCCTGGCGACGAGCTGCATCGCCCAGTCGTTCCGCCGCACGTGCTCCATTTCATGGACGAGCGCGCGCCGCACGTCCGCATCGCTCCACGTCGTGGCATCGGACGGCAGGATGACGGCCGGCCGGCGCGTTCCGCATGTGATCGGCGCACCGAGATCCTCATGCAGCGCGAGTGCAACCCTCTTACGAAGGCCGAGCTCACCGGCCACCACGTCGACGAGCGCGTGACGCTCTGGCCACGGGTACGCGAGCCGCCGCATGCGGCGCAACCTCCACAGCGACACGCCAAGCGCTGCCGCGAGCAGCGCGAACCCCGCGGCCCAGCCAAACCGGACAACCATGGACAGCGTTGACCTCGACACGGTGCCTCCGCCAGATGGCGGCTGGCTCGTGGTGACGTCGGCGGCCCGAGAAGGCGGCGAGGTACGCCCGGAGGTTTGCTCCGCCACGAAACTCGGCGAAGGATTGACAGCGAATGGGATGGACGCAACGGGAACGAGCAGCAGCGCGGCGGGGAGCAGAAGGAGCGCGACAAACGTCGACGCGAGCAGCACATGGCGCACGGAGGCGCGCGACCTTGCAGCCAACCGAGTGGCGCCGAGCGCCGTCAGCATGATGATCGTTGCCTTTACGAGGATCGAGACCTCTGTCGAGCCGCCGATGACGATCAAGGCGCGCGCGAATGTGTCGCTCATCGCCGTGTCCTCTCTTTCCGCGCTTTCTCAATGGCGGCACTGAGTGCGTCGAGGTCATCGTTGGTCCATGAGGTGTGTTTCAGGAGGGCAGAAGCGGTTTCGATCGGCGAGCCGCCAAAAAACACGTCGACCATCTGTCCGAGCGCCGACTTGCGCGCCGCAGTTTTCGTGGTCGTCGGTTCGTAGACGTACCGCAACCCTTCTTCGCGGTGACGGATGTGCCCCTTCGCCTCGAGCTTGGCGAGCATCGCGCGCACGGCCGAGTAGGTCGGAGGTTCTGTGAGCCCGTTGCGGACATCTTCGACGGCCATGCCGCCGCCGGCGGAGAAGAGGACGTTCATGATCTCTCGCTCGCGGCGGCTCAGCTTTTCGGGACGGGTCTGGGTCATGTCGGCGGCCTCCAAATATGCTGCGTTTGTAGCATAGTGCTACGAATGCAGCATGTCAAGCGTCCGCGCCCGGCTCGTTTGGGTGTATCGTCACCACAGATGGCGCTGCTCGACGACGCGTCAAGAAAGAGCCTCCTGCTGATCGCGCGCGCCGCGATTGGCCGCGCCATCGGCGCGGTCAGCGTGACACCTGTTGCAGACCCAATCCCGAATCCCGAATCCCGAACCCCTGGAGATCTCCTCGCGGGTGCCTTTGTCACACTCCGCATCAAAGGTGAACTGCGAGGCTGCATTGGATATCCCGAGGCCGAGTTGCCGCTCGTTGCGGTCGTCGAGCGGTGTGCCGTTTCTGCAGCGATCTCCGATCCCCGTTTTCCGCCGCTCAGCGCCGCTGAGTGGAGCGAGGTTGATCTCGAGATTTCGGTGCTTGGGCCGATCGAGCGTGTTGAGGACATACAACAGGTGGTCGTGGGACGCGATGGGTTGATCGTCGAATTCGGGCGACGGCGAGGACTCTTGCTGCCGCAGGTGGCGGTCGAATGGTCATGGGACGCGAGCGAGTTCGCCGCTCAGACGTGCATCAAAGCCGGCCTGCCGAGGGATGCCTGGACGAAAGGGGCAAAGCTCTTGAAGTTCGAAGCCGAGGTATTTTCCGAGTCCCCCTGACGTGACCTTTTACAGGAGGGTAGAAGATTAGGAAATTTCTCCTAGAACACGGTTTCAAAACTCGTAACGGAGGCAATTGGTCCTTGTACTACGTGCGCGCTGACGGTCCCGCGCTGGGCGGAGGTGCTCGTGCCCAGACGCAGCGTGTCGCTGACCGACGCGCAGTGGGCCAAAATCGAACCGCATCTCCCACGGCCGCGTCGATCCCCGCAAGGGGGCCGGCCGCGCGTCAGTAACCGCGAAGTCGTCGACGGCATCCTCTCCGTGTTGAAGACGGGCGCGCGATGGCGCGATTTGCCCGAAGGATATCCCAGTGGCGCCACGTGTTGGCGACGGTTGCGGCAATGGGATGAGGATGGCACATGGCTTCGCATGTGGCGCGCCTTCCTCGGCCAGCTCGACGCGCGCGGACGGGATCCGGTGGGAGCACGCGTTCGTCGATGGCTCATTCGCCTCGGCGAAAAAGGGGGCTCCGACGTCGGAAAAACCAAGCGCGGCAAGGGTTCGAAGTGGATGGCGGTGGTCGACGGCCAAGGTATTCCTCTCGGAATACATGTCACCTCGGCGACCCCCGCGGAAGTCAATCTCGTCGAGGCGACGTTGCAACACGATTCGCGTCGCCTGCGCGTCGGTCGCCAGGGCGGCCTCGCCAACAGCCGCCGCAGACGCCTGACGCTCTGCGTCGACCTGCGGTGATAGCGACAGCGACGTCGGCTACGCGCCGTTGCGGCTACTGGCGAGCCGTCGGCGATTACGCCGATGCCGTGTCGCAGTATCGCCGCGTGCGACCGAATGACGAGCGCCACTTCGCACCTGCATCAGGACGTATCGACAGCGACGATAACTCGCGCAGCTCACGAATCGCGAGTGGTGGGTAGTAATCCCGACCACACTTTCGCGTCGCAACGCGTCGGCGAGCCGGTGGAACTTCTCATGCTAACCGGCTGGAGCGAGAACGGCCCTTTCATCTGATCACGGAGATTCACGGACTTCTCGCATTTCTCCGTGGGCGGCGTCAGCTCCTCAGTGGGCAGACATCGAGGTCGTGGGCCGCGACGCGGCGCCTACGGCGCGACGTGATCCTCCGTGGCTCCGTGTTGAACAACGAATGAATTTCTAATCTCCTGGCCTCCTGTTTACGTATTTCTCAGGCTGCGCAACGTGCTCAGGTTCATCTCGTCCAGCGGATCGATGACGACCTTTCCCTTCTCACGCCATTCGCTCTTCTCCGTTTCCAGAATCATCGGCAGGTGATCGAAGCGCGGGTCGTTCAACAGTCGCCTGAACGGTTCGAGCCCTATGCAGCCTTTGCCGATGTGTTCGTGCCGATCGACCCGGCTCATACAGGGCTTCTTCGAATCGTTCAGGTGAAACACCTTGAGCCGATCGAATCCGATGAGCGCCTCGAATGTGTCGAACGTCGCGCGGTAGCCTTCCTCAGTGCACAAGTCGTAGCCGGACGCGAGCAGATGACACGTGTCCAGGCACACTCCGAGGCGCGCGCGCTTCTTCACGCCGTTCAGCATCGCCGCGATCTCCTCGAATGACGCCCCCATCGTGCTGCCCTGGCCGGCGGTGTGCTCCAGCAGGATCATCGTCTTTCCGCGTGGCCGTGCCTTCAGCACTTCCGTGAGCGCGCTCGAGATGAAAGAAAGCGCCTGCTCGGTCGGCGCCATTAGACGAGCGCCGGGATGAAGCACGACGCCGAGCAGACCGAGCGCCTCTGCCCGATCGACTTCCTCGCCGAGGGCGGAAATCGATTGCGCGCGCAGCGCCTCGCTCGTCGTCGCGAGGTTAATGAGGTAGCTGGCGTGCGCGACGATGGGCGAGATCTCTGTCTTCTTCGCGGCGTCCTTGAAGGCGGCGATCTCACTGGGAGGAAGAGGACGGGCGCGCCATTGGCTCGCGTTCTTACTGAAGATCTGCAGCGTCTCGCACTGATGAAGCTGTGCGCGGGCAATAGCCAAGGGCAGGCCGCCCGCCACCGACATATGAGCACCGAGACGAGGCATTCAGCGATAATAAGATATGCGCTCTGTCGCGATTGGCGTCCTGACTGCGATTCTGCTTGCTCCGTCGACGGCGAACGCCTGGGGGTTCGAGGCCCATAAGTTCATCGTGGCGCGCGCCATCGATATCCTCCCAGAGCCGCTCCGTCCGTTCTTCGAGGCGAACAGGGCATTCATCGTCGAGCGATCGATCGATCCGGATTTGTGGCGTAATGCCGGCTTCACGGAAGAACCGCCGAACCATTTCCTCGATTTCGATGCCTACGGTCCCTATCCTTTCAAAGATCTGCCGCGCGACTACGATGAGGCGCTGAAGAGGCACGGCATCGACAAGCTCAAGCAGAACGGCCTCGTGCCGTGGCGCACGCACGAAATCGCCGGACGCCTCATCCGTGGCTTCGAGGCGCTGCGCAACAACGGGCCGTATGCGCAGAGCGACATCCGTTTTTTCTCCGCCATCATCGGCCACTACGTTGCCGATGCGCACGTGCCGCTGCACGCAGTGCTCAATTACAACGGCCAGCTGACGGGGCAGACGGGTATTCACAACCGCTGGGAGGATGAACTCTTCGTTCGGTACCAGAAGGAACTCGTCATCAAGCCCGGCGCGATCAGGTCCATCGCGAACGAGCGCGATTTTGTCTTCGAAACGCTGCTCGAAAGCTCACAGCTCGCAGACGACTTGCTCGCGGCCGACAAGAAAGCCATTGGCAATCGCGAGGTCTACGACGACCGGTACTTTGAAACACTTTTCGCCGAGACTCGTCCTATGTTGGAGAAGCGACTCGCTGATGCGATTACAGGCGTCGCTTCGATCATCACAAGCGCATGGACACAGGCCGGGAAACCCACGTTGTCGGCGAATCCTCCACCGCGGACCCCGCAGCGGCGCCGCACTGGCCAAAGCGCGGCACCGGTCAATCCCTGATGGACGTTTATGTCATCCCGGTCGCGCCAGACCGGTACGAGCTCTACTGCGAACACGACGTCCCCGACGCCGACGTGGTTGGAGACGTGCCGCCCCAAGGGCGTCTTGCGAAGATGTTCGCCACCTTCAAGGAGCAGCTCGCGCGCGTCGAAGCGGAGCGGCTCAGCGGAGAGGCGCGCATGCACGCTGGACCGCGCACGTGGACGGAACGCATGAAAGATCGCGCGCTCTGCTGGATCGCCGAAAAGATCGCCGAGCAGCGGCTCTTGTGGCGGCTTCGCAACGAGAACGACCTGATGCTGCATTATCCCGACGACATGAAAGAGGACGCGGCGATTGGCGCCGCGCGCGCGGAGTTGCAGGGCGAAGCCGACCGCCACATGAAGTGGATCGTCATCGATGGCCTCCTCTTCGTTGGGTCGGGCGTGTTTTTTTTCGTTCCGGGGCCGAACCTCATCGCCTACTACTTCGGGTTCCGGCTCGTCGGCCACTATCTTTCGCACCGCGGCGCCAAGCATGGACTCACCGAGGTTCGATGGCAGTCGTGCGCGAGCCCCCAGTTGTCTCGCCTGCGACGCGTCCTCGCGCTCGCGCCCAATGAGCGCGAGCGGGAAGTGCACGCAGTCGCGTCTGCGCTTCAGTTGCCGCACCTGGCGAAATTCTTCGAGCGAACCTCGGTAAAGACCGCGTGATATTCTCTGGCTTTCCATGCAACTCAGTGAGCTAGCCGAGCGCTTGGGATGCCGGCTCGAAGGTGATGGCGCGCTGGAAATCCGACGCGTCGCCGGCCTCGAGCAGGCGGGCGAAGGGGACCTCTCGTTCTTCGCGAATCCCAGGTACGCACCGGCGCTGCGGCGCACGCGCGCGACGGCCGTCATCATCGGCGAAAGCGCGCCGGCCGCGCCTTGCGCGATGCTTCGCACGAAGCATCCGTCCCTCGCTTTTGCAAACGCCGTTTCCATGTTCGTGACGCCGGCTCAACCGCCGTCGGGAATCGACACACTCAGCACGATTGCTCGCGACGCTACGGTCGGGTGCGGCGTGTCGATCGGTCCGTTCTCCTCGGTGGGACGCGGCGCGCGCGTTGGCGATCGCACGATCATCTATCCCAATGTGTTCATCGGCGACGGCGCGGTCGTCGGAGACGACTGTATCATTCACTCGCATGCCGCGATTCGCGAGCGAATCATTATCGGGAACCGCGTGGTCGTCCAGAATGGCGCCGTCATCGGCGCCGATGGTTACGGCTTCGTCCGGCGACCCGACGGGACGCACCAGAAAATTCCACAAACGGCGATTGTCGTCCTCGAGGACGACGTCGAGATCGGCGCCAACACCACGATCGATCGGCCGGCCATCGGCGAGACGCGCATTCAGGCTGGCGCCAAAATCGACAACCTGGTCCAGATCGGTCACGGCGTGAACGTGGGCCGGAACACCCTGCTGGCGGCCCAGGTTGGCATTGCCGGCAGTACCACGATTGGTGATGATGTGACGCTGGCCGGGCAGGTGGGCGTGGCAGGGCATGTCACGATCGGCAGAGGGGCGTCCGCCGTCGGCCAGAGCGGCATCACCAATTCGGTGCCTGATGGCACGTTCGTCTCGGGCTATCCGGCCATCGAGAACAAAGAGTGGCTGAAATCGTCAGTGATTTTCCGGAAGCTGCCCGAGTTGAGGAAGAAGATTGCCGATCTCGAACAACGCATTCTCGAGCTCGAAGCGGCGCTGGCCCGCCGTCGTGGGCGCCTGAAGCCGCGCCCAACAAGAATCAAGCTAAGATCGAAATAGAGCATCCACACAATGATGAATGCACACCTGCCAAGGAAGCTGCTGACCGCCGTCGCGTTCTGCGTCGCGCTGACGTTGTCGCCCGTCGATGCGGCGGTGCGTCCGCCGAGGATGCAGTACGAGCTGATGAAGCTGCCGAACGGGCTCACAATCGTGTTGTCGCCCGACGACTCGACACCCATCGTGCACGTCGAAGTGTGGTACCACGTCGGTTCGAAAGACGAGAAGACGGGCCGCACCGGCTTTGCCCACCTGTTCGAGCACATGATGTTCAAGGGCTCCAAGAACGTGGAGCCGGAAGAACACGCGTCGATGCTGGCGAGCATCGGCGGCCAGAGCAACGCGCTATACCAATGACGACGCGACCGTGTTCTGGCAGACGGTGCCGTCGCAGTTTCTGCCGCTGGTGCTGTGGATGGAAGCCGATCGCATGGCGACCCTGCGCATCGACAAAACGACGTTCGAGAACGAGCGCGAAGTCGTCAAGGAAGAGCGCCGGCTGCGCGTCGACAATCAGCCGTTCGGGCGGCTGTCCGAAATTCTGTACGACACCTTCTATACGGTGAGCCCGTACAAACACACCACGATCGGCAGCATGAAGGATCTCGACTCGGCATCGGTCGAGGACGTGCGCGATTTTCACAACACCTTCTACATTCCGAGCAACGCGACGATCGCGATCGTGGGCGACTTCGACATGGCGCAGACGAAAGAGCTGGTCACGAAGTACTTCGGCCGCGTCCCGAAATCCGATCGCGTCATCACACGGGAGTACGCGCGCGAGAAGCCGTCGACGGCGGAGCGCAGGGTGACGGTGAACGAAGCGTGGCCCCTGCCTGCGGTCATCGTCGCGTATCCGATCACCTTCGACGGCAACCCCGATTCATACCCGCTTCACCTGACCTCGAAGATTCTGTCCGACGGCGACAGCTCGCGTATCTATCAGTCGCTCGTCTATGAGAAGGGCATCGCGCTATCCGCATTCGGCGGCGGCAACATCATCGAGGAGCCGAATCTGTTCTTCGCGGTGGGGCTGGTCGCGCCGGGGCATACGCACGAGGAGGTCGAGAAAGCGCTGATTGCCGAGTTCGACAAGCTGCGTGCCGAGCCGATCTCCGAGCGCGAGCTGCAGCGCGCCAAGAACCAGTTCTTTCGCGACTACATCGTCGACCGCGAATCGATCCGGGGGAAAGCGAGCCAGCTCGCACATGCCGTTGTGATTCACGACGACGTTACGACGGCCGACGGGGAAGTGGAGATCTTTACGAACATGAAGGTCACCGACCTGCATCGTGTGGCGAAAACGTATTTCACGCCCGAGAGCCGCCTCGTGCTGAAGATTCTTCCGAAGGGCATGCGGTGATGCTGCGACGCGCGTTCCTCGCCTCGATTCTTGCGCTGGTCACCGGGTTCGCCTCCGTCGGCGGGCAGGTGACGAGCTGGCCGTCAGAAAATCCCCCGCGCCCGCTGCCGTCGAGGCCGGTGAGCTTTCCTCCGTACGAGCTTCGAACGCTGCCGAATGGGATGCAGGTAATCGTCGTCATGCATCACGAGCAGCCCGAAGTGACGATGCGACTCCTGGTGCGCGCCGGTGCAGCCTACGACCCGCCCGGCAAGGGCGGTACGGCCGCGCTCGTGGCGTCGCTGTTGAACCAGGGCACGACGACGCGCAGCGCAGGTGAGATTGCGGATGCGATCGATTCGATTGGCGGCGCGCTCGACACGGGCGCCGGTAGCGACCTGACCTCCGGGACCGTTCTCGTCATGAAAGATAGTTTCGACGTCGGCATGAAGATGCTCGCCGACGTCCTTCGACGGCCGGCGTTTGCGCCCGAAGAAATCGAGCGCCAGCGCACGCAGACGATCCAGAGCATCGGTGTCAGTCTCGAGGACCCCAACTTCATCGCGCGCGCGGTGCTCAACCGCCTGATCTACGGTTTTCATCCGTACGGATTCCCGGATAGCGGCATGCCGGACACGATCGCGAAGATCACGCGCGAGGATCTCCGCGAATTCCATCGCCGCTATTTCGCGCCGAACAACAGCATTCTCGCCATCGTCGGGGACGTGGCCGCGGACGAAGCCATGGCCGCCGCGACGAGCGCGTTCGGCGACTGGCAGAGGCAGGCGGTGCAGCCGCCGCCGCTGCCGGAAGCGCCGCGGCCGACGCGGCGCATTGTCGCCATCGACAAGCCCGACTCGGTGCAGACGGCCGTGCGCGTAGGTCAGCTCGGCATCCCGCGGAAGTCGCCCGACTACATGAGCATGGACCAGGCGATCCGCATTCTCGGCGGAGAAGGCAGCAATCGGCTGTTCCGGGTGCTCAGGTCTGAGCGCGGGCTCACATATTCGGCGTCGGCCGATCTGAACCCGATGCTCATGTCCGGCGACATCACCGCCGAAACCGACACGCGCACCGAGGCCACGGGGGAGGCCGTGCGCGTCATCGTCGACGAATTCACACGCCTTCAGCGCGAGCGCATCGGCGATGGAGAGCTCTCGGGAGCGCAGGCGTACATGACCGGCAGCTTTCCGCTGACGATCGAAACGCCCGGCGCGATCGCGCGCCAGGTGGTGAACGCCGTCTTCTATGACCTGTCGCTCGACGAGCTCCGCACCTACCGCCAGCGCGCGACTGCCGTGACGCCGGACGATGTCCTCCGGGTGGCGCGCAGCTATATCCAGCCCGATCGCCTGTCGATTGTGATGGTCGGCGATGCTGCGAAGTTCAAAGACCAGCTCGGCAAGGCGGGGTTCGGCAACTACGAGCTGGTGCCTTTGAGCGCACTCGATCTCTCCGCGGCTGATTTCAAGAAACGTTGAACAAAATCATGATTTCCTGCGGGGAGCCGTCCGGCGATCTCTACGCCGGCGCTCTCGCAGTCGAAATTCGGCGCCGGCAGCCCGACGCCGCCATTTTCGGCCTCGGCGGACAGCGGTTGATGGCCGGCGGCGGTGAGCTGCTCGCAGACTACCGCGGCCTCAGCGTGACCGGACTGGTCGAAGCGATCCGCGTGCTGCCGAAATCGCTCTCGACCTTCAACCGCCTGGTGGATGCCGCGCGCACCGAAAAGCCGAACGCGCTCGTCCTGATCGATTTTCCCGACTTCAATTTCCGCCTTGCCGCGGCAATCAGGAAGCTCGGTGTGCCCATCATCTATTACATCAGCCCCCAGCTCTGGGCGTGGCGCCAGAGCCGCATGAGGGTAATGAAACGGCTCGTGGACCGCGTGCTCGTGATTTTCCCGTTCGAGGAACAGATCTACCGGGACGCCGGCGTCCCTGTTCAGTTCGTCGGCCATCCGCTCGTCGACCTCGCGCGGGCGCAGGAACCCAAAGACACGTTTCTGCGCGAAATCGGTCTCGATCCGCAACGGCCGATCGTTGCGCTGCTGCCCGGGAGCCGACCCAACGAAGTCGAGCGGCTGCTGCCGATCATCCGCGACGGAGTCGCGAAGATCGCGGCGCAACTGCCACGCGCGCAATTCGTCATCGCGCGGGCGCCCTCGCTCGACGATCGCCTGTTCTCGCGCACGAAGTGGAGCGGGGCGAGGCCTGTCGAGGTGCTGGCAAGAACCGACGACGTCCTGGCGATTTCGGATGTCGCGATCACAGCGTCAGGTACGGCGACCGTTCAGGCCGCCTTACACGGCCGCCCGATGGTCGTCGTTTACCGGTTGTCGCCGCTGACCTACCGTCTCGGACGCCGGTTCCTGCTGGTCGAGCATGTCGCGATGGTCAACCTGATTGCCGGCCGGCGGATTGTGCCCGAGCTGATCCAGGACGACTGTACGGCTGACAACATTGCGGCCGAAACGCTGGCGCTGCTGACGAACCGGGAGCGCGCCGAGGAAACGCGCCGCGGGCTCGCTGAGGTGTGCGCGAAGCTCGGCGGCCCCGGCGCGAGCGGGCGCGCGGCAGATGTTGTGCTCGAGGTAGCCGCGCGTGCCTCGCCGTAGCGATCGGCGCCGTGGCCCAGATGCGAGGCGCACGTTTTGATAGGATTAGCGTGATGAGCAGCACAAATTCGTTTGACACCAGAACGGAATGCACGCTCGCCAGCGAGCCTGTTGAAATCTTCAGCCTGAACAAGCTCGAACAGGTCTTCCCGAACGTGTCGCGGCTTCCGTACTCGCTGAAAATTCTTCTCGAAAACCTGTTGCGGCACGAGGACGCGCGTTTCGTTCAGGCGAAAGACATCGAATCGCTTGCGGGCTGGAAGCCTGGCGCTCAGCTGCAGAAAGAGATCTCGTTCGCGCCCGCCCGCGTTCTGCTGCAGGACTTCACGGGTGTCCCCTGCGTGGTCGATCTGGCGGCGATGCGAGACGGCATGATCCGTCTCGGCGGCAATCCCGATCGCGTGAATCCGCTCCAGCCGGTCGAGCTCGTCATCGATCACTCGGTCCAGGTGGATTACTTCGGCCGCAGCGACGCTTTCCAGCTGAACGCCGAGCTCGAATTCGCGCGCAACCGCGAACGCTATTCGTTTCTGCGGTGGGGCCAGGACGCGTTCAGAAATTTCCGCGTCGTGCCGCCCGATACCGGCATCGTCCACCAGGTGAACATCGAATACCTCGCGCGCGTGGTGTTCCGCGAGTTAGTCGAATGGCAAAGTGCGCGCTTTTCCAGACACGCTCGTGGGCACCGACTCGCACACGACGATGGTGAACGGGCTGGGCGTGCTGGGATGGGGCGTGGGCGGCATCGAGGCGGAGGCCGCGATGCTGGGGCAGCCCATGTCGATGCTTATTCCGCCCGTGCTCGGATTCAGGCTCGTCGGGGCGATGCCCGAAGGCGCCACTGCCACGGATCTCGTGCTGATGGTCACCGAGCGGCTGCGCAAACATGGCGTGGTCGGAAAGTTCGTCGAGTTCTTCGGATCGGGCCTCGCGAACCTCACGATCGCCGATCGCTCGACGCTCGGGAACATGTGCCCCGAGTACGGCGCGACCGCCGCGATGTTTCCGATCGACGAGATGACGCTCGATTACCTGACCCTGACCGGCCGGCCAGCGACACACGTGAAGCTCGTCGAAGCGTATGCGAAGGCGCAGGGTCTGTTCCGCGAAGCAGGAACGGAAGCGCTGTACGACGACACGATAGAGCTCGATCTGGGTTTGGTGGAGCCGAGTCTCGCGGGTCCGAAGCGGCCGCAGGATCGCGTGTCCCTGACGAAAGCGAAGACCGGATTCCAGACGCTGCTCCCCTCGATGATGAGCGAGACGGAAAGCCAAGCCGGCTGCGGCCGGCGCAATCGCGTCAGCGGTCGCCGTGCTCGAGCGCCCGGCGGTCCGGCTGAAGCCGGACACTACCAGTGAGAGTGCAATCGCGGAAGGGCTCGATCACGGTGCCGTGGTCGTCGCGGCCATCACGAGCTGCACGAATACGTCGAACCCCAGCGTCATGATTGGCGCAGGTCTCCTCGCAAAGAAGGCTGTCGAGCGGGGGCTCACGCGTCGTCCGTGGGTGAAGACGAGCCTTGCGCCTGGTTCGAAGGTGGTGACTGACTACCTCGACAAGGCCGGGTTGACGCCATATCTCGACATGCTCGGCTTCAACCTGGTGGGTTACGGCTGCACGACCTGCATCGGCAACAGCGGCCCGTTGCCCGACGAGGTCTCGGCGATCGTTGCGGAGAAAAATCTGGTCGTGTGCTCGGTATTGAGCGGCAATCGTAATTTCGAGGGACGTATCCAGTCGCAGGTACGCGCGAACTATCTGGCGTCACCGCCGCTGGTCGTCGCGTATGCGCTCGCCGGACGTATGACGGTCGATTTGACGACCGAGCCGATCGGCAAGGATCGCGATGGCAAGGACGTGTACTTGCGCGAGATCTGGCCGACGGAGCGCGATATTCAAGCTGCGATGCTGAGCGCCGTCAAATCAGAAATGTTCCAGCGCCAGTACGCGAACGTCTTCGAAGGGGACGAGCGGTGGCGTTCCCTGCCGGTGCCGACCGGCAATCTGTTCGAATGGGACGAGCGATCGACGTATGTGCGGAAGCCGCCGTTCGTCGAGGGCATCAGCAGAGAGCCGGCGCCGCTTACCGACATCATCAGCGCGCGTGTGCTCGCGGTGCTCGGCGACAGCGTGACGACCGATCACATCTCGCCTGCTGGATCGATTCCTGCGGACAGTCCGGCCGGCAGGTATCTGATTGCGCAGGGCGTCAAGCCGTCCGACTTCAACTGGTACGGCGCGCGTCGCGGCAATCACGAAGTGATGATGCGCGGCACGTTCGCGAATATCCGCTTGCGCAATCAGCTCGCGCCCGGTACCGAAGGTGGATGGACGACGTACCAGCCAACAGGCGGGCTGATGACGATCTACGAAGCGTCGGTTTCGTATCAGGCCGCAGGCGTGCCGCTGCTCGTGGTGGCCGGCAAGGAATACGGTTCGGGCTCGTCCCGGGACTGGGCGGCGAAGGGCACCCTGCTGCTCGGAGTGCGCGCGGTCATCGCCGAGAGCTTCGAGCGCATTCACCGCAGCAACCTGGTCAATATGGGCGTGCTGCCGCTCCAATTCGAGCCCGGCGCGTCCGCCGCCTCCCTTGGCCTGACGGGCGAAGAGTTGTACGACATCGCCATTGCGGGCCTGACGCCGCGCACCACGATTACCGTTCGCGTGCGGCCGGCTGGCGGCGACGTGCGCGACATTCAGGCCGTCGTGCGCATCGACACGCCGGAAGAGCTCACCGCCTTCCGCCACGGGGGCATTCTTCCCTACGTCCTGAGACAACTAGTGGACAAGACGAACTGACGGCGCAATAATCCGGGTCACCACCAACGCACGCTAGGAGGGCAGATGACCCGGTTCAGGTCTCTACTCATATTCGGATTGATAACGCTTGTCGCCGGCGGCTACCTGGCGGCGCAGGAGAAGCCTCGCGTCGAGGAACGTTCGCAGCAGTATCCAGGCAGCAATCCTCATCTCAATAACAAAGAGTCGATTCGCGGCGGCATGTCTCTGTACCGCAGGATGTGCGGCGAGTGCCATGCGCTCGACGCTACCGGCTATCGCGGCCCGAGCCTGGTCGCATACATGGCGAATGGGGCGGCCGATGAAGCGATGTTCCAGGTCATCCGAAGGGGTGTACAGGGAACCGAAATGCCGCAGAGCAACAGGCCGGACCACGAAATATTACAGATCATCGCCTACCTCAGAAATATGGGCGCCGTCGCACCGGCGGAATCGGTGCCCGCCGGCAACGTCGCGAACGGGGCGCAGCTGTTCGCCAAGCAGTGTCAGAACTGCCACCGCGTCGCCGGCAAAGGAGGCCGCCTCGGGCCCGACTTGAGCCGGGTCGGGTCGGCGCGCACGCAGGCTGCCATGGTGCGCGAGATTCGCACGCCGCACGAATGGATCCCGCCCGCCTTCGAAACCGTGACGGTCGTCACCAAGGACGGGCAAAAGATTCGCGGCGTCAAGAAGAACGAAGATGCGTTTTCGATCCAGGTGATGGACATGCGGGAGCGCATCCAGGGCTATCTGAAGTCGAACGTCGAAGTGCTGTACGACAAAAACTCGCTGATGCCCGCTTTCGACCCGAAGCGTCTGAGCGATAGCGACCTGAGCGACCTGGTCGGCTATCTCGGCACACTGCGCGGGTACGACGTCGCGGTTCGTTAAGGAGGCCTATGCGCGCTTTATTGATGGTACTCATGTGCTCGGTCACGCTCGCGGCCCAGCAGCCGGCTCCGGCCACCGTCACCAACCAGGACCTCCTCGCGGGCCTGCCGGCGGACGGGTCGAAGTGGCTGCTGTATCACGGCAACTACTCCGGGCACCGGTTCAGCCCGCTCACGCAGATTACGCCGCAGAACGTCAACCAGCTCAAGGCGCAGTGGACATTCCAGACTCGACTGACGCCGAATTTCCAGACGACTCCGCTGCTGGTTGACAACGTCCTGTACGTCACCGGCTTCAACGGAACGGCATGGGCAATCGACGCGCGATCGGGACGCCAGATCTGGGCGTACCGCCGCAACATGCCCGATGACTTCCGCGGCTGCTGCGGTCCGAACAACCGCGGCTTCGCGGTGGGCGGCGACAAGCTCTTCCTCGGAACCGGAGACGCACATCTGGTGGCGCTCGACATGAAGACGGGCGACGTCGTGTGGGACGTCGAGCTTGCGGACTACAAGAAGGGCTACTCGGCCACTGTCGCGCCGATCGTCGTCAAAGACAAAGTCATCCTCGGTATCGCCGGAGCGGAGTTCGGTATTCGCGGGTTCATCGACGCCTACGACGTGAACACCGGCAAGAGAGCCTGGCGCTTCCACACCGTGGCCGGACCGGGCGAGCCGGGCGGTCAGACCTGGCCGAAAGGATCCGACGCATACCTTCGCGGTGGCGGATCGATCTGGGTGTCGGGCACCTACGATCCCGAGCAGAACCTGGTGTTCTTCGGTACCGGCAATCCCGGCCCGGACTACTACAGCCCGGCGCGTGAAGGAGACAACCTCTACACGTGTTCGGCCGTCGCACTGGATGCCGACACGGGCCAGTTGAAGTGGCACTTCCAGTTCACGCCGCACGACGTGCACGACTGGGATTCGACGCAGGTCCCCGTGCTCGCGGATCTGACGATCGACGGCACGCCGCGCAAGACGATGCTGTTTGCCAATCGCAACGGCTTCTTCTACGTGCTCGACCGCACGAACGGCAAAGATGATTCTCGCGAAGCCGTTCGTCACGCAGAATTGGGCAAAGGAGATCAGCCCCGAAGGGCGGCCGATTCTCGTGCCAGGCATCAATCCGAGCGAGGAAGGCAGCGTAAAGGTGTGCCCGGATCTGGGCGGCGGAACGAACTTCTTTTCGCCCTCCTATGACCCGAACCAGCGGTTGTTCTTCGTCAACGCGCGGGAGACGTGCGCGATGTACTTCTCGTGGCACGAGCCGTTCCGCGAAGGGGAGCAGTACCGAGTCGGGCGGCACGATGAAACCGCGCGAACAGAAAAACTTACGGCGCCCTTCGCGCGATCGATCCGCTGACGGGCGACCGCAAGTGGGAATTCCGTTATCCGGTGACGTCGTCGTCCGGCGTCCTGTCAACGGCGTCGGGTCTGGTATTCGCGGGTGACGGCGATGGCAACATCTTCTCGCTCGACTCGAAGAGCGGCAAATATCTCTGGCACTATCAGATCGGCGTCGGCCTGCGCTCGACCGGCGGGACGACGTACATGGTCGACGGCAAGCAGTATTTGCTGGTCCCGTCGGGCAGCGCACTGACGGCGTTCGCGCTGCCGTAGCAAGACACGCTCATCCGGAATCTAGAATCTGAAAACTAGAACTCGTGGAATCTGAACTCGAGATTTCAGGTTTTAGATTCTAGCATTCTTCGTTTGCAGGTTTCAGATTGAGAGGGCGATCACATGCGCGCGTTTTTGATTGCCGTGCGTGTGCTCGGTCGCGCTCTGCCGCGCAGACTGGCCCTCCTTCAGTTACCAACCAGGACATTCTCGCGGGACTCCAGGACGGGACGAAGTGGCTGACGTATTCAGGCAACTACTTCGGGCATCGGCATAGCCCGCTCACCCAGATCACGCCCGAGAACGTCGGCCAGCTCAAATCGGTGTGGACATTCCAGACGGGATCGATGGGGAACTTTCAATCAACTCCGCTCGTGATCGACGGCGTCCTGTATGTCACGGGATGGGGCGGCGACGCCTGGGCGATCGACGCGCGCTCAGGGCGGCAGATCTGGCGCCATCGCCGAAATCTTCCTGACGATATCCGGGCGTGCTGCGGCCCGAACAATCGCGGGTTCGGAGTGCTTGGCGACCGGCTCTTCCTCGGTACCGCCGACGCGCATCTCCTGTCGCTCGACATGAGGACCGGCGCCGTCATCTGGGACGCCGAGCTGACGAACTACAAATCGGGATATTCGGTGACGGTCGCGCCGCTGGTCGTCAAGGACAAAGTCATCGTCGGCGTGGCGGGTGCCGAATATGGCATTCGCGGATTCATCGATGCCTATGATGTGCAGACCGGAAAGCGCGTGTGGCGGTTCTATACGGTGGCCGGCCCTGATGAGCCAGGCGGAAACACGTGGCCGAAGGGCAGCGACGCATACCTTCGCGGCGGCGGATCGATCTGGGTGACCGGCACCTACGATCCTGAACAGAACCTCGTGTTTTACGGAACGGGCAACCCGGGCCCCGATTATTTCAGCGCCGTGCGCGAGGGCGACAACCTGTACACCGCGTCGGTGGTCGCGCTGGATGCCGATACCGGCAGGATCAAGTGGCATTTTCAATTCACGCCGCACGATGTCCACGATTGGGATTCGACGCAGGTGCCCGTACTGGCGGACCTCACAATCAACGGCCAGCCGCGGAAGACGATGCTGTTTGCCAACCGCAATGGCTTCTTCTACGTTCTCGATCGCACGAACGGACAAATGATTCTGGCGAAGCCGTTCGTGCAGCAGACGTGGGCGAAGAGCATCAGCCCTGAAGGACGGCCTATCCTGGTGCCGGGCACCCTCCCGACGGAGGAAGGAGCAAGAACGTGCCCCGATGCTGGTGGAGGCACGAATTTTTATTCCCCTTCCTACGATCCCACGAATCGCTTGTTCATTGTGACGGCCCGCGAAACATGCGCGACCTACTACTCCTATAACGAGCCGTTCAAAGACGGCGAGCGCTACGCCGGTGGCGGCGGGGTGCGCCTGCAAGAGCACGTGAATTACGGCGCGCTGCGCGCGCTTGATCCGATCACGGGCGATCGCAAATGGGAATTCCGCTATCCGAATGTGTCATCCTCCGGCGTGCTGACGACCGCGTCGGGTCTCGTTGTCGCCGGCGACGGCGACGGGAACGTGATGGCGTTCGAGTCGAAGACCGGTAAGCACCTCTGGCACTACCAGCTGGGCTTCGGGCTGCGTTCGACTGGCGGCACGACCTACATGGTCGACGGCAAGCAGTATCTGCTTGTCCCGTCAGGCAGCACGCTCACGGCGTTCGCGCTACCGTAGGAAAAGCGTTCGCCTTGACGCAGAGGCGCAGAGGCGCAGAGAATTTTTCAGGAGTATTTCGAAAACGTGCCTGAAAGTTCTCTGCGGCTCTGCGGCTCTGCGTCGAAATCCCTCACAAGCGATGCGATAAAAGATCGGGCCCGGGAGCTCGGGTTCGATGTGTGCGGCGTCGCTCCGGCCCAGGCCTTTCCCGAACTCGCATTCCTCAGACAATGGATCGATCGCGGCTATGCCGGCACGATGGGCTATCTGCCGCGGTCTGCCGAGCGCCGCTCGGACGTGCGCAACGTCGTTCCCTCCGCGCGGTCGGTGATTGTCACCGGCACCCTCTACAACTGCGGTCATCCGTATTCGACCGAGCGTCACGATGCGACGCGCGGGGAAGTTGCCCGATACGCGTGGAGCCGCGACTATCACCATGTCATCGGCGAGCGCCTCGACGCCCTGCTCGCATGGATGACGGAGCGGAATCCGGATCCATTCGACGCCCGCGCGTACGTCGACACGGGACCGGTGCAGGAGCGCGTGTACGCGCAGTACGCAGGTGTCGGGTGGATCGGCAAAAACACGTGCGTGATCAATCCCGAGCTTGGATCGTGGCTCCTGCTCGGCGCGATCATCTCCAGCCTGCCGCTCGAGCCCGATGCGCCGTCGCTGGATCAATGCGGCACGTGCACGCTCTGTCTCGAGGCGTGCCCGACCGGCGCGTTCGCGGCGCCGCACGAGCTCGATGCGACAAAGTGCCTTTCGTATCTCACGGTTGAGTATCGCGGATCGATTCCCGAAGCCCAGCGCGCCGCGATCGGTAACCATCTCTTCGGGTGCGACGTCTGCCAGGAGGTCTGCCCGTGGAACGCGGCGCCGGTGAACACCGCGGATCCATCCTGGTCCTCGCGGCAGCACTTGAATCTCACGAGCTTGATCGACCTGTGGCGCCGCTCCGACGAGGAGCTCGCTGCGTTCATTGGTGACACGGCCATGACGCGAGCAGGTGTGAAAGGGCTGCGAAGAAACATTGCGGTGGCGCTCGGCAACTCTGGCGACCGGCGGGCGCTCGACGCGCTCGATGAAACGGGAGCCGAGGCCACCAAAGACGATCCACTCGTCATCGAGCATGTCCAATGGGCGAAGCGGAAGCTTGCAGGAGCTTAAGGCGTGAGCGAAGGCGTGTTCGTAATCACGTACTCTTCGACCATGCCGCGGCGCTTGGCGTTCGAGTTGATCGCCCGCCGCGCCGGAATCCTGTAACACCGCAGCCCCGCCGCCTTCACCTCTTTACTGTCTTCGTAGAGCTCGGCGATTTCGGGCGCCGTCGAGTTGCTCATCACGACATGACAGCCGCGCCTGGCGAGCGTCACGACCACATCCCGCAGACGCTGCTGATCGTCCGCGTCGAAGCCGTCAGTGGTGTAGCTCGTGAAGCGCGCCGTCTTGCTCAAGCGGCGCGTACGGCGGATCGAAATAGAGGAAATCACCGGCCCCGGCGCTGTCGACGGCGCGATCGAATCGCGCGCGATCGAGTGTCACGCCCGGCCCGGCGAGCGCCGTGGCGACGCGGCGGAGATTCACCTCGTCGCAGATACGCGGTTTGGTATAGCGTCCGGCGGGCACGTTGAACTCGCCGTCGCTGTTCAGCCGGAACAATCCGTTGTAGCCGGTGCGATTGAGATAGATGAACATCGCCGCCAGCGCAGGGCTGTAATGGCACTCGCCATTCGACGCAGCCGCGAGCGCGGCACGCTGTGGATTGAACCGTTCGTTGCGGACCTCGTAGTAATGCGCGGCGCCGTCCCGTTCGTGGCCGCCCGCCAGACGTGACAGCTCGCCAATGACCTGCTCGGGACAATCGCGCACCGTCCGATAGCACGCAATCAGGTCGGGGTTGTTGTCCGTGAGGGTGGCGTCGTGACCGGCGAGTAATCCCCGCGCATGCAGATCGAAAAACACCGCGCCGCTGCCGAGAAACGGCTCCCAGTACCGATTGAATGTCGCGGGATAGAACGTACGAAGCACGGGCAGCAGCTGCCGCTTGCCGCCCGCCCATTTCAGCAGTGGCCGGGCTTCTGTCTTCTGCCCTCTGCCCTCTGCCCTCCGCCCTGTCAGCGAAGTCTCCGTCAGTGTCTTCGCCCTTCCGCGAGCCTGAGCCCCACGGCCATCCCCAGATGGAACGCCGCTTCCTGGTTCAGCCAGATCTGCCGCGCGAGATTGTCGACGAGCTCCTCGATGAGTTCCTGATCCTGCTCGTCGACGAGCTCTTTCAGGCGCTGGACGATCTCTTCCTGTCGCTGCACATCGGCAGGAGCGAACAGCTCGTCGTCGTGCAACGCGTCGAGCAGCTCGTCGTATTCGCTCGCGCACTGCTCCTCGATATCGCTGAAGCTTGGGTAACTCACGCGGTTCTCGGGCATCTCGATGCGCTCGGCCCCCGCGCGCGCGATATCCATCAAATCGTCCGAAGTGGCACCCATCGTTGCCTCCGGCAAGCAGACTACTACAACTGCTGATCTATGGATCTCGCGATCTACGGAGCTAGAATCTGCCGATGCTCCGATGGCTGGCTGCGCTCGCACTCTTCGCGTCCTGCGCACCTATCGTCTCCGTCGCACCTGACGCACCTATCGCACCCATCGCCCCTCACGCACCCAGGTTTCGATTTCACGCGAACGCTACGCGTGGACTATCTGCACGCCGGCGGTCCAAAAGGAGAAACGATCACGCTCGACGCCGTCGTCTCCGAAGGAGAGTGGGCCGGCAGCCATACTCAACTGATTGATACGACCAACCTGGGAAAATACATCTTCGAAGTGATCGATCGTTCATCGAACCGCGTCATCTACTCGCGCGGGTTTGGGACGATCTACGGCGAATGGGAAACGACGCCGGAATTTCGAACCACGGATCGCACTTTCCATGAATCGCTTCGTTTTCCGCAACCGAATGCGCCGGTGCGGATCGTCATCAAGAAACGTGATCTCCAGAACATGTTCCAGGCGTTCTGGGAGACCGACGTCGACCCTCGGGCCGCAATCGCCGCGAGCCTGCCTCTCCCTTCGTCGAGCATCTCGATTCTGTTTGAAAGCGGTCCGCCGAGCCGTAAGGTCGACCTTCTGCTCATCAGCGACGGTTACTCTCCGTCGCAGGCAGCCGCATTTCGCGCCGACGCCGCGAGGCTTCTGGACGCATTGTTCGCGCTCGAGCCGTTCAAGTCGCGACGTGCGGATTTCAACGTGAGGGCGCTGCATGTGCCCGCCTCGGCTCTGTCGGTCGAGTTCAATATTTTCGGGCTCGAGCGCTACGCGCTCACCTACGACAATCGCGCGCTCCGCAATACTGCAGCGGCGGCGCCCTACGACGTCGTCGAAATCCTGCTGAACGAGACGAAATACCGGCGGCGGAGGGATTTTCAATCAGCAATCGACGGTTGCAGCCGCGAACGAATCGGCCGCGTATATGTTCATCCACGAGCTTGCCCACAATCTTGCGGGGCTCGGCGACGAGTACGTCGGTTCCGTCACGTATGAAACGGGCGCGCCGGTGAAGACAGAGCCGTGGGAGCCCAACATCACGGCGCTCCAGGATCCGTCAGCGCTGAAATGGCGCGATCTTGTGGAGCCCGGAATCCCTTTGCCGACGCCGCCGTCGTACGCTGGGAAGGTTGGCGCCTTCGAGGGTGCGGGATACGAAGTGCGCGGTCTGTATCGGCCCGAGGCCACGTGCATCATGAGTGCGCACACTGTCGTCCCCTTCTGCCGCGTCTGCCAGCGGGCGATTAACCGCATCATCGATCTCCACACCAACTGACGCACTTTTCCGTCTTGACGCAAAGGCGCGGAGGCGCAGAGTCTGTTTTCGAAAGAGATCTCTGCGGCTCGGCGTCTCTGCGTCGAGACAGGGAATCTGTGGCTCGTTTCTTGCGGCACCAGTCATAACGCTTTGACAAAGTGTCGAAGTGGCGTTCATTCGGGTTTGGACCAATGACCAGAAACCGAACAGCTCGACGGGTTGCCGCATGAACAACGTCTCCGGCGTCGAACTGGTGAACCTCCTGATTCTTTCGCTGCCGGTTGCCGCGATCGCCTGGACCGTTACCCACGAAGAGCTGTTCCGCGAGTTCCACGACTACTGCGTTGCCCGCAGCGAGAATGCCAAAGGCTTTGCCGCTCGCAAGTTCTTTTATCTGTTTACCTGTGAGTACTGCTTCAGCCATTACGTGTCGGCCGGGGTACTGCTGGCGACGCGATTCACGGCTGCTGTTCGACGACTGGCGCGGGTATGTCGTCGCGTGGCTTGCGCTCGTGTGGGTGGCCAACCATCTCATCGGCATCTATGGCCGGCTTCGGCTGGGCATCCGGAGCGAGCGCCTCGAGATTGGGTTGAAAGAGGCCGTCAGCGAGCGAGCCGGCGTCAATAAGGTGGAAGAGCGTTCCAACAACCAGCGCAAGGCCGGCTAATCCCTAATCCCTAATCCCCAATCCCTAGTTCTGTGTGATACAGTCTCGCGCATTCCATTGCGCACTAACTGCGTCTACCGAGGGAGATATGTGGCAACACAATTATGAACCCATAGGGGGAAGTCTTGGCCTGTCGACGGCGGCCGCGGCCATCCCCATCCTCGTGCTGTTCGTCATGCTCGGCATCATGCGGAAGCCTGCATGGATGGCGGCGATGAGCGCGCTGGCATCTGCGCTGATCGTGGCGCTGCTCGGCTATGGCATGCCGTTCTCGATGGCGATCATCTCGACGCTGTACGGCGCGGCGTTCGGAATTTTTCCCATCGCCTGGATTGTGTTCAGCTCGATCATGCTGTATCGGCTCGCGGTCGATACCGGCAAGTTCGAGATCATCAAGGATTCCGTGGGCGGCCTCACCAACGATCGGCGTCTGCAGGCGATGTTCATCGCGTTCTCGTTTGGCGCGTTCATCGAAGGCGCCGCCGGCTTCGGCGCGCCGGTCGCCGTGTCGGGCGCCATGCTCGCGGGCCTGGGATTTTCGCCGTTCTATGCCGCAGGCATCTGCCTGCTGGCCAACACGGCGCCGGTGGCGTTTGGCTCGATCGGCATCCCCATCACCACGCTGGCCAACGTGACGGGCATCCCATCGATGCCGCTCAGTGCGATGACCGGCAGACTCTGCGCGATGATCTCGATCATCATTCCGGCGTATCTCGTCGTCGTGATGGCGGGCCCGAAGCGCGCGCTCGAGGTGTGGCCGGCGATCCTGATTTGCGGCGTCTCCTTTGCGGCCACGCAGTTCTACGTCTCGAACTACATCGGGCACGAGCTCACCGACATCCTCAGCTCGCTCGCCTGCATTTCGGCGATGGTGCTGGTGCTGAAATTCTGGAAGCCGCCGACGATCATGCGGCTGGCTGGCGACAAGGAAGCGACGATTGCGCCGAAGCAGCACCCGGGCAAAGAAGTGTTCGTCGCCTGGCTTCCCTACCTGCTGCTCGTGGTGTTCGTGCTGACGTGGGGCGAGGTCTCCATCAAAGCGGTTCTCGACAGGTTTACAAACGGGTTGCTGCCCGGGTTCCTGCCGTTGAATCCGAATGTGCTCAACGGGATCAACGTGCCGGGTCTGCACAATCTCATCACGCGCATCCCGCCGGTCACGCCGGCACCAGCGCCGTACGGGGCCGTTTACACCTTGAACTGGCTGAGCGCGTCGGGCACGTCGTGCTTCCTCGCCGGCGTGGCGACGGCGATTCTGCTGCGCGTCAAGCCGAAGCAGTTTGCGGCGACCTACGTCGCCACGTTCAAGCAGCTGAAGATGTCGATGGTGACGATCGCGACGATGCTCGGGCTCGCGTACCTGATGAACTATTCGGGGATGACGTCCACGCTCGGACTGGCGCTGGCCACCACTGGGCCTACGTTCCCGTTCTTCAGTGCCGTGCTCGGATGGCTCGGCGTGTTCCTGACCGGCAGCGACACATCGGCGAACGCGCTGTTCGGCAACCTTCAGGTGGTTACAGCCAACACGCTCGGCCTGAATCCCGTGCTGACGGCGTCGGTCAACTCCGCCGCGGGCGTCATGGGAAAGATGATCTCGCTGACGAGCATCGCGGTTGCAGTGGCCGCGACGGGAATGACGTCTGCAGACGAGAGCAAGCTCTTCCGCTTCACGATCAAGCACAGCATTCTGCTGATGATTGTGATGGGAATCATCTCGATGATGTACGCTTACGTGTTTCCGCAGTACGTGCCGGTGATACCGCCGAAGTAACGAAAAAGGCAAAACGAAAAACGAATAAAGACAGACGAGGGCGGGTCCTGAAATTGGACCCGCCCTTTGTCTTTCGTGGCTCTATTCGTTCTTCGTTTTTCGCTTTTCGTTACTGAGAAGTGAGTATCGGCAACACCGTGAAGACCGAGGCCGCAACAGCGAGAAAGGTGGCGATGATGCAGATGAGCGCGATGACGATATGATCCACGCGCTCAGGCTTGAGCGGGTCCAGCACCCGGGAGACGAGATACCCCCCGAAAAATCCACCGGCATGTGCAAAGTTGTCCACTCCGCGCATCACAAATCCGAAGAAACCGAGGATCAGCGCGTAGCGGAGAGCCTCCGATCGAACCAGCGAGCTACCCGTACGGCGGCCGTAGTAGACCAGCGCGCCGAGAAAGCCGAAAACGGAGGCAGATGCTCCGACGGTGAGGCCCGCGCCGCTCAAAAACGGCAACTGCGGGAGATATGCGAATGCGAACGAGCTCAACAGGAAGCCTGAGACTCCAGCGACGGTGTAGATGATCACCATGCGGCCGGCGCCGTACATGTCGGCGACGACCGGGCCGAGGTCGCGTACCCACATCATGTTGAAGATGATGTGGAGCAGACTTCCGTGAAGCCAGCTCGGCGCTCAACACTGTCCACCACCAGCCGAATTGGAACACGGGCATTCCGCCGGACGCGCCGAGCAGATAGAGCACGGCGGTGTCCGGGGACAGAAAGCCGAAGATCCCGCCGGTCATCCGCATCGCGTTGCCCGAAAGCAGCAGCGAGATGACGTATAGCGCCCCGCAGCCCCAGACAACGAGCGGCACGAAGCCAAGATCGTTGCCGAGGCTTCGCAGCAGAGGGGCGAACCCCCACAGCCCGGGATTGCGCCGTCCGCAGTTGTAACATTTCTCGTCGCGCACGCCCACGAGTGAGCCGCAGGACGCACAGACGACTGAACCGGTGGTCTGACGCTTGAACATGGAGATTGGGCGATAGGTGACTGGGTGATAGGAACTACGTGGTGATTGGGTGAGTGTGCAATAGGAGACATCCGCTATCGCCCAAGCACCAATCACACAACCTAACTATACTAATGAGATGCCTTCGTCGAGAAATTCGTCCATGGTCGCCAACCACAAACCTCCGGCGCCGGTCGCCAACCCGAACCGCCGCAATGTCGCCATCATCGCCCACGTCGATCACGGCAAAACGACGCTGGTCGATGCGATGCTGCACCAGAGCGGGGCGTTCCGCGCGAACGAGCGCGTGGCCGAGCGCGCCATGGACAGCAACGAGCTCGAGCGCGAGCGCGGCATCACTATTCTGGCGAAGAACACTGCCGTGCATTATCACGACCTGCTCATCAATATCGTCGACACGCCGGGCCACGCCGATTTCGGCGGCGAGGTCGAGCGAACCTTGTCGATGGTCGACGGGGTCGTCCTGCTGGTCGACGCATCGGAAGGCCCCTTGCCGCAGACGCGCTTCGTGCTCGGCAAGGCGTTCGCGCGCGGCCTTCCGCCGATCGTCGTCATCAACAAGATTGATCGGCCGGACGCGCGAGCGGTTGAAGTGCTCAACGAGATTTTCGATCTCTTCATCGATCTCGACGCATCGGACTCGCAGCTCGACTTTCCGGTCGTGTACACCAATGGCAGGGTGGGAACGGCAACGCGCGATCTCGAAAGCCCCGGCCAGGATCTGCGGCCGCTGTTCGACGCGATCGTCGAGCACGTCCCGCCGCCGATGGGATCCCCGGACGCGCCGCTCCAGCTCCTGGTGGCGAATCTCGATTCGAGCGACTACCTCGGGCGCATCGCCATCGGCCGCATCTTCAACGGCCGCGTGAAAATCGGCGACGAGATCGCCATCTGCACGCCGACGTCGGAGGCGCGCAAGGCGAAAGTCACGAAGCTGTATTCGTTCGATGGCCTGAAGCGCATCGACATCGACAACGCCGCGGCGGGCGACATCGTCTGTCTCGCGGGGATCGCCGACATCACCATCGGCGAGACCGTCACAGAAGTCGAGCGGCAGATGCCGGTGCACAATATTGCGGTCGACGAGCCGACCGTGTCGATGATCTTCGGCGTCAACACGTCGCCGGTGGCGGGTCGCGAAGGGCAGTACGTCACGTCGCGGCAGGTGCGGGATCGGCTCGAGCGCGAGCTCATCGGCAACGTGTCGATTCGCCTCGAGGACACCGACAGCCCTGAAACCGTGAAGGTCATCGGCCGCGGCGAGCTGCAGCTGTCGATCCTCATAGAGATGATGCGGCGGGAAGGGTTCGAGCTTCAGGTGTCGCGGCCGGAGATCGTCACGAAAGAAGTGAAGGGCCAGCGCGTCGAGCCCGTGGAGGATCTCGTCATCGACGTACAGGAGGACTACCAGGGGGTCGTCATCGCGATGGCGGGCGGACGCAAGGGCACGATGACGAAAATGGTGAACCATGGCAGCGGCCGCGTCCGCATGGAGTTCCGGATACCCGCGCGCGGGCTGATCGGCTTTCGGTCCCAGTTTCTCACCGACACGCGCGGCACCGGCATCATGAACCACCTGTTTGCGGGATGGGAACCGTGGCATGGCGCCATTCCGGCCCGCGCCGCCGGAGCGTTGGTTGCGGATCGTACGGGCGTTGCGACTGCGTACGCATTGTCGAACCTGCAGGAGCGGGGCGAGATTTTCATCGACGCCGCCACGACCGTCTACGAGGGGATGGTCATCGGCGAGAACGCACGCCCGAGCGACATGGACGTCAATGTCACGAAGGAAAAGAAGCAGACGAACATGCGGGCGTCGAGCGCCGACGAGGCGATCCGCCTGATTCCACCCCGGATATTGGGGCTCGAACAGGCCATCGAGTTCATCAACGACGACGAGCTTGTGGAAATCACTCCCAAAAGCATCCGTCTGCGAAAGCGGATCCTCGCCGCCAACCAGCGACCGAAGCGCTCAGATGACGCATAGAGTCCCGTTCTAGCCGAAGCCGAACTCCGACCATTTTTATCGCCATTCTCGCGACATCCTGCTACATTTTGGGCCGAATATTCTTGCAACCGGCCCGCTTGCCTTTTGATACGATATGTTCGCTCAAGCTGTCCATAGGTCAGTTTCTCGGTGCGCTGCGACCCTTTGCGGGTTTCATGACGAGGTGATCGCTCCATGACTCCAATTCAAATTCACGAACAGCCCACTGGCGTAACCCGTCGCAAGTTCATCAAAGGCGTCATCGCTGCAGGTGCGGCCGTGTCGGCCTCGAGCTACCTGTTCCGCGGACCTGAACAGCTCTTCGGCCAGGGCTCGCTGCCAGGCGCCGTCGAGCGGCTCATGACGCTGACCGTCAACGGCCAGCAACGCCGCGTCGACGTGATGAAGCAGGAAACGCTCGCCATGACGCTGCGCTACAAGCTCGGCCTCACCGGCACGAAGTTAGGCTGCGATCGTTCCGAATGCGGTGCGTGCACGGTGCTCATCGACGATGTGCCGCACTATTCGTGTTCGATCCTCACGCACACTGTGCGCGCGAAGAAGGTCGTCACGATCGAAGGCCTCGAGTCGGCCGATGGCAAGCTGCACCCTGTGCAGCAGGCGGTTGTCGACGAGCAGGGCTTCCAGTGCGCGTTCTGCATGTCGGGCTTCGTGATGTCGGCGGTCGGATTCCTGAAGACCCATCCGAACCCGACGCGCGAAGAGCTCGCGCATGGCATCTCCGGCAACCTCTGCCGCTGCGCGGATTACAACAAGATCCTCAATGCGATGATGCGCGGCGCTGAAAACATGCGGAAGGCGTAGGTCTTGGCTGAGAACCCGAAATACAAACTGATCGGGCAGAATTATGTGCTGCCCGATCTGGTGGCCAAGGTCACCGGCCGCGCGAAGTACTCAGAAGACTTCCGCGCGGACGGCATGCTCTTCGCGAAGCTTCTGCTGAGCCCTCTGCCGCACGCCCGCATCCGTGGCGTCGATGCGAGCGCCGCGCTGGCGATGCCCGGCGTCGTTGCGGTCATCACCGGCGCCGATATTCCGAAACCGCAGCAACCCATGCAGCTCGGCGAAGCCGCCGCGCAGCGCGCGAACACGCTCCCGGAGGTCGCGCTCGCGACCGAGCCGTTCTATCAAGGCGAGCCGATCGTCGCGGTTGCCGCGATCGATGAAGTGACCGCGGCCGACGCGATTGAGAAAATCAAGGTCGACTACGAGCCGCTGCCATTTGTCGTCGACCCGATGGTGACCCTGCGGCCCGGTGGACCGAACCCGCGTGCCGAGGGCAACGTGTGGCGTCCGCCGCAAGTTCAGGAGATGAAGATTTCCGCGGCCGAGGTCGCCGAGTTGGACGCGGGACGCGTGCCCCTGCTCGAGAACACACCCATCAGGTGGCAGGTCGGTGACGTCGATGCGGGCTTCAAGAACGCGGACTACATCCTCGACGAGACGATTGTCCACCAGTCCACCGGCCACCAGCCGATGGAGCCACGCACGGCGATGGCGTACTGGCAGAACGGCAAACTGTATCTGCACGGCTCGACGCAGTCAGTTGCGCGCACGGTCGCAAACGTCGCGCAGTGGGTTGATATCCCGCAGGATCAGGTCGTCGTCATCAGCGAGTACACCGGTGGCGGATTCGGCGGCAAGATTCCCGGCGCGCAGACGATGGCGATTCCGGCGATCCTGTCGAAGAAAACCGGCCGCCCCGTGATGATGCGCATCACGCGCGAAGAAGAAAACTACATCGGCCGCGCGCGCGCGGGTATCCACCTGCGCGCGAAGATCGGCTTCCGCAAGGACGGCCGCATCCTCGCCATGGATTTGTGCAGTATTGGCGACTGCGGTCCGTACTCGAATCAGGGAGATGTCGGCACACTCGGCTCGAACGCGACGGCGCTTTACAATCCCGAAAGCATTCGCTTCCGCGGCGTGGCCGTGCTCACGAACACTCCACCCCGTGTCTCGCAGCGCGCACCCGGAGGTGAGCAGGCCGCCGCGATGCTCGAGCCGATGATCAGCAAGGCGGGTCGTCACCTTGGCGTCGACCAGGTCGAGATTCGCAAGATCAACGCGCCCATTACCGGTTCAGAATTCGGCCCGCCTCCGCCGCCGGCCGCCGCTGGTGCGGCAGCCGCTGCCGCCGCTGCGTCTGGTGCGCGTGCGGGTGCGCCCGCTGGTGCGCCTGCCGTCGCGCAGCCCCAGGCTCTCGAACAGGGGCGCGCGAGTGGAAGAGGGCAGGCGGCTGCGGGACAAGTACCAGGTCAGCAGCCTGTGGCTGCTGCGGCTCCGCCTGCACCACCCCAGCGTTCGTTCTTCACGAGCTGCCACTTGCGCGAAGCGCTCGATCTGGGCGCGCAGCTGTTCAAGTGGGACGAGCGCAAGAGCCGCAACGGCCAGCGCGTGGGAACAAAGGCGACCGGCCTCGGCGTCGGCATCGGCACGTATACAGCCGGCTCGATTGCCATGGACGGATTGCTGCTGGTGCGGCCCGACGGCAAGGTTTACGTGCACTCGGGCATCGGCAATCTCGGCACCGGCTCTGTGATGGACTGCTCCAGAATTGTGGCCGAAGAGCTCAACCTGCCGTGGGAGCAGATTGAAACTGTTTGGGGCAACACCAGCAAGCACCTGGCGTGGAGCTCGCCGCAGGCTGGCAGCCAGACGATTCACGCACACACGCGCGCGAATCTTGCGGCGGCGCAAGATCTGAAGAAGCAGCTTCAGCAGATCGCCGCGCTCGAGCGCGGAGGACGCCCGGAGGGCTACACAGT
Source organism: Vicinamibacterales bacterium (assembly GCA_963787755.1). Classification (GTDB taxonomy): domain Bacteria; phylum Acidobacteriota; class Vicinamibacteria; order Vicinamibacterales; family JAMQPK01; genus JAMQPK01. The sequence goes on along the minus strand of CAWBEG010000012.1, from coordinate 279,022 downwards.
GGGTAACGGCCGTGTTGGGCCGCTGACCTTCGCGCAAGCGGCCGAAGCGGCGATAAAACACGGCGGCAGGTTCGCCGGCCACGAAATGCCAGCCGACATCAACGACATGACGAAGGCATCGGTCAAAGGTCTCGCCGGGCAGGGACTCATCGGTGTCGCCCGAGACAACTTCGGCCGCAAGGGCAACACGCAGGCGTGGGTGGCGGCGTTCGCCGAAGTTGAAGTCGACGTGGAAACCGGCGAATACAAGCTGATCGATTACATCGCGGCGACCGACTGCGGCACGGTGATCAATCCGCGGGGCCTTGCCGGCCAGTTGCATGGCGGCGGCGTTCAGGGCTTCGGCCAGATTAAGAGTCAGAAGTGGGTCTACGACCAGCGCTATGGTGTGTCGCTGGCGAACAGGTTCCACTACAACAAGCCGCCGACGATTCTCGATATCCCGCTGCACGAGATGCAGTGGGTCGCCGTCGGCATTCCGGATCCCCAGACGCCTATCGGCGCGAAGGGTATCGGCGAACCCGCGATTTGCGCGGGCGCCGCAGCGGCAATTTGCGCGGTCAATGCAGCCATCGGGGACGACTTTCTCCGGCGCACGCCGGCAACACCTAGCATGATTGTGGCTTCGCTCGACGCCGGTAGGCGTATCGATGAAGGCCTCGTGACCCACGTGTAGAGGAGGCTGAAAGATGGCAACGATTCACGATGTAATGCCCGCCTTCGAGCTGTTCCAGCCTACGAGCATCGACGATGCGCTGTCGCTGCTCGAGCGGCATCACCGCAGTGTCTGGGTGCTGGCCGGCGGTCTTGATACGTTCGACTGGCTGAAGGATCGGAACAAACGGCCTTCGGTCGTCATCGATCTCAGCGGCGTCGAAGCGCTGCGCGGCATCAAGGCGCTGCCCGACGGCGGCCTCGAGATAGGCGCGACGACCACGCTTACTGAGATCGCAAACGATCCGGTGGTGCAGGGTAAGTTCAAGTTGCTCGCCGACGCCGCGGGGCTCGTCGCCTCGCCGCAGATTCGAAACCAGGGGACCTTGGGTGGGAACGTCTCGCAGGATACGCGCTGCTGGTATTACAGGAGTGGCTGGACTTGCTACCGTGCGGGCGGCAACATCTGCTACGCCGACACGCCGACCGCAATCAACCGCGAGCATGCGCTCTTCGACGCGAACCGCTGCGTGGCAGTGAACCCGTCCGACACCGCGCCGGCGCTCGTGGCGCTCGACGCGCAGATGGTGATTCGCAACTCGGGCGGTGAGCGCGTGGTTCCTGCCGAAGAGTTCTTCATCGGCCCGTCGATCGACATTACCCGCATGACCGTGATGGAGCCCGGCGATCTCTTGACGTCGATCCGCATTCCGGCCACGTGGGCGGGTGCGAAGTTCTATTTCGAGAAGGTCCGCGATCGTCAGGTGTGGGACTTCCCGCTGGTAAACGTCGCGTCTGCCTTGAAAATCACTGGCGGCAATATCGAGCAGGCACGAATTGTGGTGAATGCCGTCGCGGCACACCCGATGCGTTTGCATGCGGTCGAAGCCGCCGTCATCGGCAAGGCGCAAAGTGAAGCGACAGCGACGATGGCGGGCGAACTGGCGATCCAGGGCAACCAGCCTCTGGCTCACAACGGCTACAAAATCCCCTTGATGCGTAACCTGGTGAGGCGAGCCCTCCGGGCGGAGGCGACATCATGAACTGGTTTGTTCGAACAGGTCTGAATCCCTGGAACGAAGAGATCCTGACGCACGCACAGTGGAATCTCGTCTACGCGGCGATCGGGTTTGGCATTACCTTCATGCTTGCCCACACGCTCTACGTTGCGTTCTGGCCGAAGCCGGCGGGGGGCCACACCGCACCAGTCGACCCGGCCCTGGCCGCGCGAGTTCCAGCGAAGGTGAAGCGTCATTCGCTCGCGGCCCGCGCGTTCCACTGGATCATGGCGGCGTCGATGTTGACGCTGCTGGTCACCTCTTTCGGGCCCATCCTGGGATGGAAGTTCGACTGGGTGCAGATTCACTGGATGGCAGGCATCGCGCTGACGATCTCGATCATCTATCACATCATCCACGCGAGCTTCTGGCTCGACTTCTGGTCGATCTGGTTGAACAAGGAAGATGTGAACGAAGCGATGACGCGGTTCAAGCGCGCCATTGGTGGCCAGGCCGCGGCGCCGCGCAAAGCTGCGAAATATCCCTGGGATAACAAGATGTACCACACCGCCATCGTGCTGTCGGCGCTGGCTGTGGTGCCAACCGGGCTTTTCATGATGGTGCGTGTGAGCAATCCGCTCTTCGCGCGCAATCCCTACTTGTTCAGCGACTCCACCTGGGGTGTGATGTACGTGCTTCATGGCCTGTCGGGCATCGGGCTCGTCGGCCTGACGATCGCCCACATTTACTTTGCGATCCGCCCCGAGAAGCTCTGGATTACCAAGGGCATGGTCTTCGGCGACGTCAGCAGAGAAGACTTCCTCAAGCATCACGATCCACAGCGTTGGGTGGTGGAAAGCTCGGCCACGCAGAAGCCATAGGTCTCTGAAAGGGGCAAGGGGTAAGGGGCGAGGGGAAATTACCCCTTACCCCTTACCCCTTGCCCCTTTCTGTTTCATGCTCATTCCATATGAAAACTGAACTGAAGGATCGGTGCTCGCGCATCGAAGAGGCGTACGAGTTCATGCTCGCGTACGCGGCGCAGGGGCTGCGGACCGAGCCGGGCAGCGGATCGGGGTCTCAGATTCGGGCGATGCTCACCGTGTGCAGCAACTCGCTGACCGGCCTTGCCGATCTGTTCACGCAGATCGTCCGCACCGACAAGCTCGAACCGGCGTCAGCGTACGACAACTTCATCGTCGTGCTCGCTCGCGACGCGAAGGACGCGCAGGCGAGTGTGCAGCTCGCGCTGGCCCAGCCGTCGATTAGCTCGCAGATGATCGATAACCTCAACGCGTCGATCCACCTGCGCGCGCTGCTCACCGATTTGTTCTTGATTGATGAGATCGTGAGGCCCGAGGCCGAGGCCGCGGCGTCCGCAAACGCCCCCACTGAATAAATAAGAAAATTCAAACAGGAGATTAGAAGGCTAGGAGAAACTCCTTCCAAAAGAATTCTCCTACTCTCCTATCCTCCTGTTTATCGTATTTCGCCGAGATCCGTCAGCGCAGATTTCACTTCAACCGACCGCACGACTGGCGTGGGCCCCGCGTAGACCGTCAGGTTGTACTGGCCCGGTCTGACGTTGCTGAAGGTGAAGCTGCCGTCCTCGGCAGTGGTGGCGGCGTAGGGCGACGCGGTAACGAGGATGCTCGCGCGCATCGTCGTATGAATGTCGCACGTCACGTTGTAGTACCCAGGGTCGAACGTGTGCTCGTATTTGCCGAACGCCAGGGTCGCCACGTTGAAGACCGGCTTCTGCGACGAGATCTCCGTGACGCGAACGTTGTGCAGCACATCCTCGCTGTTGCGGAACTGCACCAACTGGCCCGCCTGCGCGATGAGAAACCCCGGCAGAAATTCGTAGCCGGCCTGGTCCATGATGGCCGGTTCGGCCTTCACCGGCAGGTTGGCCGTGCCCTCCGGCTCGAGGACGATGAGAGCCGTCGGCGGTGCGAGGCTGGACGCCAGTTTGCCGCTGACGTTGGAGTTCCCATCCGTTGCGGGGGTATTCGTCGTGCCCGTATTCGTCGCACCGGTATTCGTAGTGCCGACCTTCAGGTCGGCCTCGCCGCCGCACGCGACCGTCGTAAAAAGAAGCGCCGTCGCTGCGGCCAACCGCAAGGTCATCGCATTTATAATAGTCGCTTTACGATGATGCCTCTTCGACTTACAGCCGTCGCGTTCCTTCTGCTGACGACGTCTGCGCACGCAGATCAGCGTGGCGCCAAGCCTGCGCCTCCGAAGCCGGCGGGCCCGCAGTTCTTCACGACGCCACTGACGCTCGAGCAGATGCGCGACAAGCAGGCTGTGGTCGAGACCGATCTCGGTACTATCGTCATGGACCTGCTCCCGGACGCTGCGCCGAATCACGTCGGATTCTTCATCAAGAACGCGCAGGACGGAACATATGCGGGGACGACGTTCCATCGCGTCGTGCGGCAGGGAATTGTTCAGGGCGGCGACCCGCTGACGAAGGATCCTTCGAAGATCGATGGCTACGGGACGGGCGGGTTCGGCGCGCTTCGAGCCGAGCGCAATGCGGAGAAGAACACGCGGGGCGCGGTATCGGCAGTCGTGGGCAGCGGGAATCCCGACAGCGGCGGCACGCAATTCTTTATCTGCGTCGCCGATCAACCCGGACTCGATGGTGTGTACGACGTGTTTGGCCGCGTCAGCGAGGGCATTCTCGTCGCGCAGAAAATTTCCGAGGTCGCGGCGGACGAGAAAGGGCGCCCCGGAGAGCGCATCGCGATCCGGGCGGTGACGATTCGCGACAAGCCGGCCGCAAAGCCTGAGGCGTTTTCGACCGAGAGTGCCGCAGAGCTGAGCGGGTACCGTGCTGTTCTCGAGACCAGCATGGGCAACATTGTCGTGGAGTTCACTCCGGACAAAGCGCCTGAGCACGTGCGCAACTTTCTTCGGCTCGCGGAGGCCGGCGTCTACAACGGCATGGGCGTCCACCGTGTCGCGAAAGGGTTTGTCGTTCAGACGGGGTATCTGCCGTCGAGAAGCGAGCCGCTGTCAGAGTCGCAGCAGCGGCTCGTGCGCAACCTCCAGCCTGAGTTCAACGACACATCACATGTGAAAGGAACGCTCTCGATGGCTCGCGGCGACAATCCCGCCAGCGCCGACACATCGTTTTTCATCGTCCTCGGCCCGAGTCCGGTTCTCGATGGGAAATACACGGCTTTCGGCCGCGTCGTCGATGGCTTGCCGGTGGTCGAAGCAATTGAGCAGGTGCCCGTGAACGGCGAGGCCCCCGTGACGCGCATCGAAATCAAGAGCGTCCGCATAGAAAAACGGTGAGCGATTCTCCTAATCTCCTAACCTCCTGTAGAATGAATATCTGATTCCTGTGATTTCTCTGCGTCCTTGCGCCTCTGCGTCGGGACAACAAACAACCTGAAAAAATGCCTCAATTTATTTACACGATGAAAGGCCTGGGAAAGGTGTACCCACCCGATTCCCAGGTGCTGAAGGATATCTGGCTGTCGTTTCTTCCGGGCGCGAAGATCGGCGTTCTCGGCTTGAACGGATCCGGCAAGAGCACGCTGTTGAGGATCATGGCGGGCCTCGATCACGACTTCGTCGGAGAAGCCTTCCCGGCTGACGGCATCACGGTCGGGTTCCTCCAGCAGGAGCCCAAGCTCGATCCGACGAAGACGGTGAAGGAAATCGTCGACGAGGGTGTTGCCGAAACGCGCGCGCTGCTTCAGCGCTTCGACGAGATCAACGAGAAGTTCGCGCAGGATCTCTCACCTGAGGAGATGGATAAAGTCCTCGCCGAGCAGGCGCGCGTGCAGGACAAGATCGATGCCGCCGGGGCGTGGGAGCTCGACTCGAAGCTCGACCTCGCGATGGAAGCGCTGCGGCTTCCGCCTCCCGAGGTCGAGGTGAAGACGTTGTCGGGCGGGGAGCGGCGCCGCGTCGCGCTGTGCCGCCTGTTGCTGCAGTCGCCAGACCTGTTGCTGCTTGACGAGCCGACCAACCATCTCGACGCCGAGTCGGTGGCGTGGCTCGAAAGGTTCCTCAAGGACTATCAAGGCACCGTCGTGGCGGTGACGCACGATCGCTATTTCCTCGACAACGTCGCCGGCTGGATTCTCGAGCTCGATCGCGGCTCGGGCATTCCATGGGAAGGCAACTACTCCTCGTGGCTCGAGCAGAAGCAGAAGCGGCTGCAGCTCGAGGAGAAGAGCGAGTCGAAGCGCCAGCGCACGCTTGCGCGCGAGCTGGAATGGGTGCGCATGGCGCCTCGCGCGCGCCAGGCGAAAGGCAAGGCCCGACTGAAGGCGTACGAAGAGCTGCTCGGTCAGGACACCGCGAAGCAGATCGAGAACGTCGAGATTTACATTCAGCCCGGTCCGCGGCTCGGCGATCTCGTCGTCGAAGCGCGCGATCTACGGAAGGCGTACGGCGACAAGCTGCTGATTGACGATCTGAACTTCACACTGCCGCGCGGCGGCATCGTCGGTGTCATCGGCCCCAATGGCGCCGGCAAGACGACGCTGTTCCGCATGATGACCGGCCAGGAAAAACCTGATGACGGCACGCTTCGACTCGGCGAGACCGTGAAGCTTGGCTACGTCGATCAGAGCCGCGATTCGTTGAACGCGAAGAAGACGGTTCACGACGAGATTAGCGGCGGCGAAGAGGAGATCGCACTCGGCAAGCGCACGGTCGCCTCGCGCGCGTACGTGTCGTGGTTCAACTTCAAGGGACGCGACCAGCAGCGCCTTGTCGGCGAGCTATCGGGCGGCGAGCGCAACCGCGTGCATCTGGCCAAGCTGCTCCGCGACGGCAGCAACGTGCTGCTGCTCGACGAGCCGACAAACGATCTCGACGTCGACACGCTGCGGGCGCTCGAAGAGGCCCTGTTGCAGTTCGCGGGCTGTGTCGTCGTCATCAGCCACGATCGGTGGTTCCTCGACCGTATCGCAACGCACATGCTCGCGTTCGAGGGCGAGAGCCAGGTCGTGTGGTTCGAAGGGAATTACCAGGATTACGAGGCAGATCGACACCGTCGCCTGGGCACCGCCGCCGATCAGCCACATCGGATCAAATATCGGAAACTGACGCGATGAATAGACTTCAGGCTTCGGGCTCTGGACTTCGGGCATGGCCGGAAGCCAAGAGCCTGAAGCCCGTCGCCATTTTTCGTCTAACAAAACGAGTGTCGCAAGCCAAAAGCGCAAGACGAACGTCGCGAACGCCTGGGCAGAGGCCCGGGAGCTGGTTTGGGCCCATCGGGGGCGTCTGGCCCTCGGCCTCGTCCTGATGCTCATCAACCGGCTCGCCGGTCTCGTCCTTCCAGCCACCTCGAAGTTCCTCATCGACGACGTCATCGGACAGGGGCGCGCCGAACTGCTCGTCCCGCTGGCGCTTGCCGCTGGCGCCGCGACGCTCGTGGACGCGGTGACGGCGTTTGCGCTGTCGCAGGTCCTCGGTGTTGCCGCCCAGCACGCCATTGCCAATATGCGGATGAGCCTGCAGCGGCACATCACGCGTCTGCCGACCAGCTATTTCGATTCCACACAGACCGGAGTGCTGATCTCGCGGGTCATGAACGACGCCGAAGGCATCCGGAACCTCGTTGGGTCTGGCCTGGTGCAGATGGTCGGCGGGCTCGTTACGGCCGTCATCGCGCTGGGAGTGCTCTTCTACCTCAACTGGCAGCTCACGCTCATCAGCATCGTCGTGCTGGCGGTGTTTGCCGCCGGGATGATCGTGGCGTTCGGCAAGCTTCGGCCCCTGTTTCGTGATCGCGGAAAAATCACCGCTGAGCTGTCCGGACGCCTCGCAGAATCGTTCGGCGGCATCAGGATCGTCAAGGCCTACACTGCCGAAGAACGGGAGGATCGCGTTTTTGAGACCGGCGCGATGAAGCTCTTCGCGAACGTACGTAAAACGCTGACGGGCATTTCCGCCGTCACGTCGTTCGGCGGTGTGGTCATCGGCGCAATCGGCGTCGTCATGATGGTTGTCGGCGGCCGGGCGATTCTCGCCGGCACGATGACGCTTGGCGATTTCATCATGTACATCTTCTTCGTCGGCATGCTGGCGGCGCCGCTCATCCAGATGTCGTCGATCGGCACGCAGCTGTCGGAAGCGCTTGCTGGCCTCGATCGCATACGCGAGATCAAGGCGATGGCGACCGAGGACGACCAGGACGAAACCCGCGAACCGCTTGGGCATTTGGACGGGCAAGTGGCGTTCGACCGCTTATCCTTCGAGTACGACGCGGGCGTGCCGGTGTTGAAGAACGTGTCGCTGACCGCGCCCGCAGGGACCACTACGGCGCTCGTCGGTTCGAGCGGATCCGGCAAGAGCACGCTGATCAGCCTCATCATGGGCTTCAACCATCCGCGCTCGGGCCGCGTGCTCGTGGATGGCCGCGATCTCGAGAGTGTGCGTCTGCGCGATTACCGCTCCCAGTTGGGAGTCGTCCTTCAGGACAATTTCATGTTCGACGGAACGGTCGCCGAAAACATCAGGTTTTCGCGGCCGGGTGCGACGATGGACGAAGTGAAGGCGGTCAGCCGTATCGCGCATTGCGACGAGTTCGTCGAGAAGTTCCCCAACAAGTACGAGACGGTGATCGGAGAGCGGGGCGTCAAGCTGTCGGGCGGCCAGCGCCAGCGTGTCGCCATTGCGCGCGCGATTCTCGCGGATCCGCGCGTGCTGATTCTCGACGAAGCGACGTCGAGCCTCGACAGCGAAAGCGAGGCGCTCATCCAGGACGGGCTGCACGCGCTTCGCCGGGGGAGGACGACGTTCGTCATCGCGCATCGCCTCTCGACAATCCGGAGCGCCGACCAGATTCTCGTGCTCGAGGCGGGTGAGATCGTCGAGCGCGGCACCCACGACGAGCTGCTCGAGGCGAACGGCCGGTATAGGCAGTTGTACGACAAGCAATATAAGATCGAGAAGGATCGATTTGTGAATCCCGGCGAGGACTTCACGCCGGAGTTGCCGAAGGTAGTGCCCGAACCAACGGGCGCCGGCCGGCGGTCGGCCCTGTGAGATATCTATGAACACCAAGACGCTTGTCGGTGCGCTCGTCGTGCTGGCGCTGGCCGTGGGCGGTTTCATGGCCGTTCGCTACACGCGCGAGGTGGGCGAGCAGTTGACCTCGTCGACCGATGCCAGCAGCACGACAGGAAAGCCCCGCGTCCGCTTCGTCAAGAATCCAAAGCCGATTCCCGAGCTGACGATGACGACGCTCGACGGGAAGACGATAACGAGCAAGGATCTGGCTGGGAAAGTCGTAATCGTCAATTTCTGGGCGACGTGGTGCGCGCCGTGCCGGGCTGAAATTCCCGATCTCGTCAAGCTTCAGACGCAGTACAGGGATCACCTGGTCATCATCGGCGTCCTGTCTGAGGACGAGCCGGGACCGCACGTGTCCCGATTCGCCGCCGACTACAAGATCAATTACCCGATCGTTCCCGAGACCAAGGAATTGCTGGCTGCATTTCCCGGGATTTATGCGCTGCCGACGACGTTCATGGTGGGGCCGGATGGGAAGATGATGCAGAAGCACATCGGCCAGATTCGCCCTGCGCAGATCGAGCTCGAGACGCGAGTGCTCGCCAAGCTGCCAGTGGACGCCGAGGTGGAATACGAGGCTGACGACAAAGAAGCGGTGCTTGCGAGCAACGCACGTGCGACTGAGATCCCCGGCGTCGACCTGTCGATGCTCACAGCAGAGCAGAAGACCCTCGCACTGAACAGGCTGAACGACGAAGCCTGCGGCTGCGGCTGCGGCATGACGATCGCCCAGTGCCGCATCAACGACTCGACCTGTGCGGTCAGCCCCAAGCTGGCGGACAAGATTCTGGCGGAGGTGCGGGCGGGGAAGTAGGTCGACGCATCATGCTAGCGCGAGCCGCCCCAAGCGCTGCTTCCGCGAACCAGCTCGACGATGCGGGAGGATCCGCTTCGCACTTAGCGCAGTGCCTCGTCAAGGGTGAGACAGCTACTGCGGCGAACCAGCTCGACGACGGGGAAACGCATCTCTCGGCGGCGTGTCGCCGACGGTCGAGGAGTGGGTTCTTCGCAGCGGCCACGCGGATCCCACGCCTCCCGATGCGTTTCCGGCTACGCAGTACGTCGCGTCGCTCGCGATGGTTCGCCGCAGCAGGCCTGTCCCACCGGCTTGAGCGGGACGGTTGCGCTAAGTGCGCATGGAAACGTCACGCGTGACGTTTCCCGCGGAGGGCATCTCTCGGCGGCGTGTCGCCGACGGTCGAGGAGAGGAAACGAACAACGAAAAAGGAAAACCGAATAGAGACGGAGACGGCGCACCGACTGAGCGCGCGACTCTATTCGTTTTTCGTTTTTCCTTACAGTTTTCTTAGTACGTCACTTCGCTCGCGATGGTTCGCCGCAGCAGGTCTGTCCCACCAACTCGACAAGGCCGATCAGGCGCTAAGTGCGCATCGCAACGTCACCGCGTGACGTTGCCCGCGGAGGGCATCTCTCGGCGGCGTGTCGCCGACGGTCGAGGAGAGGAAACGAAAAACGAAAAAGGAAAACCGAATAGACACGGAAACGGCGCGCCGGCTGATCGCGCGTCTCGATTCGTTTTTCGTTTTTCCTTACAGTTTCTTATCCGTCGCCCGGCTCATACAAACACGTCACAGTCCGGCTAAAGCGCCGAGGGCGAGACGCAGATCATCGCTGAACGAGCAGCAGCTTCAATTTCTTTTTCTTCGTCGCCTCAGTCGGATTTTTCGTCGCGCCCGCCAGCCATCGCTCTACCTGCTCTACAGACAGCACGTGCTTCACAGACGGGTCGCGAACCTCGATCTCGAGTTTGGTTCCGGGACCGATTCGTTCTATCCAGGGGTCCTGATTCAGCCGGCGAATGCCCTGCACGGCGGCCTCATACAGCGACTCGGCTTCCACATCGGCGGCGTGTGTAATGCCGCGAATGTCGATGAAGGAAACGGTGCACTGTTTGACCGACATTTGCTAGAAGTTATCACATGTTTCGTGTTTATTTCGCCAACGCTGAAACGGCCATCGACATCGGGCGGGATTGGCACTATGTTTGGCCTCCTATGAAGCGACTGTTCATTCTGTTCGTGACCTTGTGCGCGATGCCGGCTTCGGCTCAGTCGAAGTCCGAAGTGATCTACTGGCCCGCGGCGACGCTGAGCGGGTATTCGGCCACGCTGAAAGGGCGGCAGACCGAGAAGAAAACGATGAGCGCGTCTGAGATCTTGTCGGATCTGGGAAATCACAAGTTCGAGATTCTGCGGCGCGATGGAAGCGGTGCAGGAGAGCTTCACCAGAACTGGACGGACATCTTCATTGTTCAAAGTGGAGAAGCCACGATCCTGTATGGCGGCAGCGTCGAGGACGCGAAGGACACGGGTAATGGCGAAATTCGCGGACCAAGACACGTAGGTGGGAAATCGCAGAAGGTTGCGGCGGGTGACGTACTGGTGATGCCGCCTGGTGTTGCCCATCAAACCATCGTCGAACCGGGAAAACTATTCTTCGTGCTCATCGTGAAAGTGCAGCGCTAGCCGCATCGACCACCAGCGGCAGGTACACCGTAAACGTCGCGCCGCGGCCGACCTCGCTCTGCACTTCGATTGCGCCGCCAAGACTCTTCACGATTCCATACACAATCGACAGCCCGAGGCCGGTGCCCTGATCGGGGGGCTTGGTCGTGAAGAACGGCTCGAACAGGTGCCGCTGGATGTCGGCCGGGATGCCGCATCCGGTGTCCGACACGCTGAGACCGGCGTATTGCCCGGGCATGACGCCTAGCGCGGGCGCGAGCGGCTCGCCCATGGCGATGACGCCCATGTCGATCGGTTGCCGTCCCGCCGTCCGGCATCGCGTCGCGGGCGTTTACGACGAGGTTCAGTATGATCTGATTGACTGAGGTGTCGTCGGCGCGCACGAGTATCGTGGGCCTGGAGGCGGTCACGCGGATGGCAATTTTGTCGAGCACGAGGCGCCGGAGCATCGGCTCCATGTTCCTGACGATCTCGGCGAGATCGACGACCGTGGCCGATGCGCGATGGGGGCGGCTGAAGGCCAGGAGGCGTTTGGTCAGCGCTGCGCCGCGATCGGCCGCGCGCTTGATCGCGTCAGCCTCTGTCCATTTCGGATCGTTCGGTTCGAGCATCATCGACAACAGGTCCGCGGAGCCGAGGATCGCGGTGAGCACGTTGTTGAAATCGTGCGCGACCCCGCCGGCGAGCCGGCCGATGGCTTCCATTTTCTGCGCCTGGCGCAGCTGATCCTCGAGCGCGAGCCGCGCGGTGATGTCGCGCGCGATTGCCTGCACGCCGACCGGCTTGCCGTCTTCCTCGACGATCTGTACGCTCTGCCCGAGCCACAGCTCACTGCCATCCTTTGCAAGCGCCGGAAACTCGAAATAGGTCGAGCGGATGTGCTCCGAGCGCTGACGCGCGTAGAACTCGGCCGCACGGTCGCGATAGTCCTTCCGGATCAGTGAGACGAAATGCCGGCCGAGCAGTTCCTGCTCGGTGAATTTCGTCAGCCTGCGTGCCGGTGGGATTGACGAAGGTAAAACGTCCTTCGAGATCGCAGTTGTAGATGATGTCGGTTGCCTGCTCGGTCAGCTGGCGGTACCGCGACCTCGCCTTCGCGGAGCGCCTCTTCAGCGCGCCTGCTCTCGGTGACGTCTCTGCAATTGATGATGATGCCCGCGATTCCCGGGTCGTCAAGGCGATTGACGCCGACACTTTCGATGTGGCGCCACGTGCCGTCCTTGTATCGCAGGCGGAACGCGTTCTTGATCGGCACGCCGGGCTTCCCGAGCCGCTTGTCGAAGTTGGCCCTGAACGCGTGCAGGTCGTCCTCATGCACCCAGCGGGCCACGTTGGCATTGACGATGTCCGCAATGGGCAGACCGAGCATACGGGATGTGGCTGGATTAGCGTAGAGCACGGTGCCTGCCTCGTCGACGAGCGCGATCGCATCGGAGCTGTGCTCGATGAGAGCTGTGGCAAGCTGGGACGCCTTCTTCGGGCGGCGCGGACTCATGTTCGCGAGTTTACTTTCCGGTGACCCGCACCATCTCGCTGACCGTCGTCGTACCCCCCAGCACTTTCTCGATGGCTGCCTCGCGCAACGTCCGCATACCGGCCTCGCGCCCGGCGTCGAACAGCTTGATGCTGTCGGCGTGCTCGGAGATCAGGCGGCGAATCGTGTCGGTAATCGGCAGAATCTCGAAGATGCCGTCGCGACCGCTGTACCCCGTCTGCCGGCAGTGCAGGCATCCGCGCCCTTTCTTGAGCGAGCGCTGCGACAACTCCTCGAACGGGATGTTCAGGACGAGCGACTCCTCATAAGTCGGCACATATTCTTCGGCGCAGTGCGTGCAGATGACTCGCACGAGACGCTGTGCGAGGATGCCGAGCACCGTCGAGCTGATCAGGAAGCCGGGCACCTTCAGATCCAGGAGGCGTGTAATCGATGAGGGCGCGTCGTTGGTATGCAGCGTCGACAGCACGAGGTGGCCAGTCAGCGCAGCCTGCACCGCATACTCTGCGGTTTCGGTGTCGCGGATTTCGCCGACCATGATGATGTCGGGATCCTGCCGCAGCACCGTGCGCAGCGCGTTGGCGAATGTCACGTCGATCTGCGGTCGCACCGAGACCTGGTTGAATTCTTCGTGGACCATTTCGATCGGGTCTTCGATCGTCACGATGTTCACTTCTGGCTTCGCCAGGTATTTGAGCGCCGAGTACAGCGTCGTCGTTTTTCCGCTGCCTGTCGGGCCGGTGACGAGGAGGATGCCGGTCGTCCTCGACAGGAAGTTGAAGAAGATGGGCAGCTCTACGTCCGAGAACCCGAGCTGGTTCACCTGCTTGAGCAGGATGTCCGGATCGAAGATGCGCAGGACGGCTTTTTCCCCGAAGGCCGTGGGCATTGTCGATACACGGAGCTCGATTTCGCGCCCCGCCTGTTCGCGTTTGATGCGGCCGTCCTGCGGGCGGCGCTTCTCGGCGAGATTACACCCCGACAGCAGCTTGATGCGCGAGACGATCGCCTGATAGACCATCTTCGGAATCAGGTGCACCTCGTGCAGTACGCCGTCAATGCGCAGCCGCACCAGGGTCGCATCGCGCTTGGGCTCGAAATGAATGTCCGAGGCGCGCTGCTCGAACGCGTAGCTCAGGATATGATCCAGCGCGGAGATGACGGGCGCCGCAGCGGGATCGAGCTCTTCGGTTTCGGAAGACAGAAACTCCTGGTTCCCGAGGTCAACAGACAGCCAGCTCGACGTGAGCTGTTTTTCCGCCGATTTGAGACTGGTTTTGAGGCCGTAAAACGCCCGGTTCAGCGCATCGACATCGCTGCGCGTCGCGACGACGCGCTCGACGTCGAGGCCGGTGACGCTGCGGATGTCGTCGAGCGGAAACGCCGCCAGAGGATCGTGCACGGCAACCGTCAGCGTCGTTTCGTTCTTCGAAATCGCGATCAGGCCGTGCCGCCGGGCGAATGGGCCGGACAGCGCGGTCGTGACGACGTCCAGGTCGAGGTCGAGCGGGTTAATCTTGACGAAGCGAAGGCCGGAATAGCTCGCGAGCGCTTCGCCGATCTGCACTTCGGTGGCGATGCCAAGGCTGACAATCGCGTGCTCGATGGGGGTGCCTTTGACCTTCGCAGTGCGCCGGATTGGCTCGATCTGATCGGGGGTCAGCACTTTGCAGAAGACGAGCACCTGAAGCATGTCGGTGCCGTCGGACGGCCGCCCGGACACGGCCGACTGTCCTTGCTTGCGCTGCTGAAAGGGCGGAGGCGGCACGGGTCTCGAGGGGTTCAAGCGCTCATCTTATCGGAGTTTCAGTGGTGTACCGTTACAGGCCGGAGGTTCTCGAGCAGTTGGCCAGGCACGGCGTGGTTCCAAAGGCGACCACGCCGCCGACGACTGCGCGGTCGGTCGTCAACGATATCTATCGCTACGAGTTACGGCTGCTTGCGGGATCGGTATCTGGTGGGCGAGTTTTCGAAGCGGGCGTATTACGACAAAGTGGTCGAAACGCGCAATCGCTACCCGGTGATGGCCATACTCACGCGGTTCTGGACCCTTTCAGAATTGGAAGATGGGTAGATGGGAAGATTTGGGAGACTCCGCAACCGAGCGCCCTTCCCGCGCGTAATAGCCCACCGGCGACAAGATTCTCGTCATTGCCCTCTTCGCGGCCGTTGCGGCATTTGCGATGCCTCGCGCAGGACGGCAGGTGGTAGCTGCACAGTGAGTGGCCTGTTCTGCATCACGCGCGCAGTTTCGGTTCCTCGAGCGCCGTGCAACTGGCGTGCCGCATGCGACACATGCGCTTGTCACCAACCTCTGGTATCCCGCAGCCGCCGAGTCAGTCATGTCCGAATCGCGTACCTGCCGGTCCATCCTCGATCTGCCGGCTGTACCGTGATCGTAAGATGGGCCAAAGGCGACGGACCGACCCAGCGCATGTCGGCCGTTACCTTTGACCGCTCTGATCACGCCGAACGGGTGTGTCGATCTACTAGTTTCGCCCATCCTGGCGCTGGTCTGAACTTGTCTCGATGACCCACGCGTTCCGGAGCGCCGTACAGCGAGCGCCGCCGTTCATATCGTGACTCTCGGATTCCATGCGCTGTGAGCCATACGAGCCGTCGATGGGGTAAGTGTTTCCTCTCCTGGATAGGTTGCGCCGTATAACGATTCCTGCCGCGATCGTCGCCAGAACCGCTGACCAGACTGTTCCGCCCTGGTGTCGAACGTGCAGCGACGAAGTAGGCGTTCCGGAACTGCCGTCAGCGCGGCCGGGCGTTCATATCGCTGACTGCTCGGCTGCGAGCGGTGTTTGCTTTCGCACCGGCGTTGCGCAAGCGTTCGTCCCGGCAGCCTGCACCTTATCACGATTCCTGGTCGCGACTGTTGCTCGGAGCCGATGAGCAGACTGCTCCGCCCGTTTCGAACGCGCAGCGGCGTTACGAAATTGCGATGCCGTGCGCCAGATCTCACGCTTCTGTCCGGTGGGTTGAGGCGGCTACACGTTCTCTCGCATACGATGCTGACGGAGATCGGCCGACAGGCTCAGCCTCGACTCGGTCTGGTTCTGCGCCCTTCCTATTGACATCCCAAAGGTCACTGTAGTACTCCTTTGTCGTGGCCAAAGGACGCGCCTGCGCTCGGCGAAGATGGACGTGCTGCAGGGCACGCTCGATCTCATGGTGCTGCAGACGCTCGAAAGCATGGGGCCGCTGCACGGATACGGGATCGCCCGCCGCATCGAGCAGATCAGCGATGACGCCCTGAAGCTCAACGAGGGCACGGTGTACGCGTCGCTCACGCGGCTTCAGCATCAGCGCTGGATCTCGGCGAGCTGGGGCGCCTCCGAAAACAATCGAAAAGCCAAGTTCTACGCCATCACAAAAGCTGGTCGACGCCAGCTGGTGAAGGAGACCGATAACTGGGACCGCATCGCCGGTGTCATGGCTCGCCTCCTTCGCAGCACGGACCGGTCCTGACGATGTGGACGACAGCTCGTCACGCTGTTCTCGCGGCTCGGTTTCGCCTGGGCGCGCCGGCGTCTTGACAGTGAGGCCCGGGCCGAATTCGACGCGCATCTCGACCTGCTGGTCGAGCGATACATCCGCTCGGGCATGACGCCGCGAAGATGCCCGCGCCGCAGCGCGACAGCAGTTGGGCAACCTGACGCTCGTCGCGCGAGGAGGTCTACCAGCTCAACGGCATCGCGATGGATCGACGCGCTTGGCGCAGGATCTCCGCTACGCGTTTCGGCAGCTTCGGCGCAGTCCGGGGTTTTCTGCGGTCGTCATCGCCACGCTCGCGGTGGGGATCGGCGGCACGACCGGAGTGTTCAGCGTGCTTCAGGCGGTGCTGCTCGCTCCTCTGCCGTACGAGCAGCCGGGCCAACTCGTGCGCGTGTACCAGCAGGTGCCCGGTCAACCCGACACGCGGCACTACCTCGCAGGTGCGCATTTCTCGTCGCTTCGTGAGAACGCGGCGTCGTTCGAAGCGGTCACGGCCATCGCCAATTATCGTGAGACCGGGCGGGATCTCGTCAGGGACGGGCGCGCTCAGCATCTCCGCGTCCTGCGCGTAACGAGCGACTACTTCAATGCGCTCCGAGCCGGCTCATTGCGCGGCCCGGGGTTCGATCGCCGCGACGAAGAGGGAACACGCCGTGTCGTGCTGAGCAACGGAATCTGGCGTTCGGCCTTTGGCGGCGATTCTTCGATCGTCGGAGCCGCCATTCAACTGGGTGGTGCACCTCACGAGGTCGTAGGGATCGCCCCGCGAGGCCTCGAGGATCCGATCGCCGGCGCCGTGGACGCGTGGGTCCCGTACGCGCTCGCGCGCGATAGCGATCCCGAGAACAATTCGCTCAGCGTCGTCGGACGCCTGCGAAACGGAATCAGCCTCGAGCAGGCTCGGGCCGAGCTCACGAGCCTCAGCTCGTCGATGAAGGAGCGCTGGCCGCAGGCGCGCCGAAGCGCCGTCGACGCGGTCCCGCTGCAACAGGATCTGGTGGCTCCCGTGCGCGGCCCATTGCACCTGCTGTTCATCGCCGTCGGGCTCGTGCTTCTCGTGGCATGCGTCAATGTCGCCAACCTCGTGCTCGCGCGATCGACAGGGCGCGTTCAGGAGTTCGGGATTCGCTCGGCTCTTGGTTCGGGCAGTCGCCGGCTCGTGCGTCAGATGCTTGTTGAGAGCCTGGTGCTGGCAGGCTTCGGCGGACTGGTGGGGCTCGGTGTGGCTGCAGTCACGGTGAGAGTGCTTCAGGCCCTGGGCCGCGACGCAATCCCGCGCTTGGACGATGTGGGATTCGATCCTGTCGTGCTCGCATTTGCGGCGCTCGTCACGGTTGTCACGGCCATTGCATTCAGCGTGGCGCCGGTGCTCCGTTTCGCTCATATCTCGCCCGTCAGCGTCCTTCGTCAGCAGTCTCGGTCCGCCACGGGCACACGCGGGCAGGGACGGGTGCGCAGCGGCTTGGCGGCCGCGCAGCTCGCGCTTGCTCTCACACTGGTGATCGGCGCCGGCGTGCTGCTGGCGAGCTTTCACCGGTTGCAGCAAGTGAACCTCGGGTTCCGCTCCGACGGTGCTCTCACGTTCGAGATCAATCTGCCGAGCGCCCGGTACGATGCGGATCGACGCGCCGCCTTTCAAGAGGAACTGGCCAGCCGTCTTCGGACTGTGACCGGTGTGATCGCGACGGGCGCGATCTCGTTCCTTCCGGCCACGGGCAGCTATCACGGTTGGAATACCTCCATCATCAGTGGTCCTCGCGCCGGAACATCGGTGACGCAGAGAGACGGATTCAACATCCAACAGCGCACCGTCAGCGGAGATGTCTTCGCCGCCCTGGAGATTCCAGTGCTTGCTGGCCGCACGTTCGATGCGCGCGACGACGGCCGCGCGCCATCGCGCGTCGTGGTGAGCGCCAACTTTGCCCGGACAGCCTTTCCCGGGATGGCGTTTGATGCCGTCATCGGGCAGCGTATTGCGGCTGGTGGCCGCCGCAGCCTCGAGATCATTGGCGTCGTCGGCGACGTCGCGCTCGACGTGTATGGGGCGCTCGACGCTCGTCGTGTATCACGCTCATCGTCAGTTCGCGAATAACCGCAACTGGGTGCTCTCACACGTCGTCGCAACTCAGCGTCCGCCAGAAACGATCCTGGCGGACGTGCGCGCCGCGCTAGCTGAATTGGATCCGGAGCTGGTCGTGGGCCGGGCTGCCCCGCTGAGAGAGGTCGTCGGTCGCGGGGCCAGCCGCGAGCGATTCGCGCTCGTCCTGATGGCGGCGTTCGCGGGAGTGTCTCTGCTGCTCGCCACACTTGGCTTGTACGGTGTGCTCGCCTACGCCGTGGGCCAGCGCACGCAGGAGATTGGAATTCGGCTTGCCCTCGGCGCCACGGCCGCTCAGATACGTCGAACAGTATTGCGGCAGGCGAGCGTGGTACTTGGAGCCGGCCTGCTGGCCGGGACGCTCGGTGCGCTGGTGCTGGGACGTTGGCTCACGTCGCTCGCCTTCCAAATCAGCCCCTCCGATCCTCGCATTCTTCTGGCCGCGGCTGTGTTGCTCGCGATCATGGGGTTGCTGGCTGCATGGCTGCCCGCGCGACGCGCGTCGAGAGTGGCACCAAGGATCGCGATGCAGGAAGGGCAGTGAAATCTAGAGATCTACTGATCTACGGATCTAGGGATCTAAGGATCTACGACAGAACATCCTTGAGTTCAGGATGTCCGCCGTATTCGGCCCAGCCTGCAGGTGTCCCGAACACTTTCGTATCCTGGATGGTCACGTCCGCGCCCTGTTCAATGAGGAACTCAACCATTGCCCGTTGACCGTTCAGCGCCGCGTAGTGCAGCCCGGTGCCAGAGTAATCAAAGCCTCCGGGGATCGTATTGATCTGGGCGCCTTTTTCTAAGAGAAGCTTCGCGGCTGCGATGTGACCGTGCATGCACGCATAGACAAACGCATTGTTGATGATGCCTTGGCGGTCGTTTGCAAAGGAGGCAAACTTCGCTGCCAACATGTCTTTGCCGGCTCGATCGAAGTTCGACGGCTTCGATTACTTTCAGATCGCCCCACGGCCAGTTGACCGTGCCTGCTTCTGGTCGAAGGCTACCGTCGTTAGCAAAAAAAGCGTCGATCACGTCCGTGCGGCCGAGACCAGCGGCGATGCGCAGGTTATGAATGGAGGCGCCGCGCTGCAGGAGCAAATCGATGACGCCTCGGCTATTCCAATACAGCGCCTCCTCCAACGGCGACCAGCCGCCGGAGCCGTTGATGGCGGCGCCGCTGTCCAGCAGTAAGGTGGCAGCTGCGACATTGTTGCAACTGCCGCAGGCTGAAAGAGGCCCATTCACATCCGCGCCGGCGTCAATCAGGATGCGGGCCATTTCGATTTGGTCGGGATCCGTCCCGCCGTTAAGTACTAAGACATTGCAGCAGCGTCGGATGACTCGTCGATGACCGGGACGTTGCCAGCGAAGCATCGGCGCTGATTAAGGCGCGAAGCCGGTCGACATCACCTGACTTGATTGCGGCGATAGCGGGGATGAAATCTTGCGTCCACGAGTCGCGTTAGACGGGTTACAATCTACCAATCTCAATTAGATCCAGACGCGAGTCAGTACATTCCGAGCGAGAGTTTCGCGGCTTCCGACATCTTTTCGCGCGTCCATGGCGGATCCCACACGACCGCGACTTTCACGTCGTTGACGCCAGGCACTTCGCGCACCCGCCGTTCCACGTCGATCGGGAGCGTTTGTGCCGCCGGGCATGCGGGCGCGGTCAGCGTCATGCGCACCTGCACGTTCATATTGCTGTCAACGTCGAGGTTGTAGATGAGCCCGAGCTCGTAGATGTTTACCGGAATTTCCGGGTCGAACACCTTCGAGACCGCCTCGACGAGCGCCGGCTGCAATTTGAGCGTGTTGAGGGGGTCGGGCGCGAACACGCCATCAGCTGGTGCAGGCGCGGCGCGGGCGCAGATTCGGGCAGCTCGGATGCCGGCGCTGGCGCGTCGGCGAGCGGGATGAGGTGGTCGGTCATATTGCGCTACTCCGTGGAGACGACTTCGTGCTCGGCCTTCATGGCGGCCTTCATCGTGTGCCACGCGAGGCTGGCGCACTTCACGCGCATCGGATATTCGCGCACGCCTGAGAGCACCGCGAGTTTGCCGAGCGCGTCCATCTCGACGTCCGAGGTTGCGGGCGCCGTCAACATCGTGTGGAATTTCTCGAAGAACGCGTCCGCTTCGCGAATCGTTTTGCCTTTCAGCTCGTCGGTCATCATCGACGCCGATGCCTTCGAGATGGCGCAGCCTGTGCCCTGGAACGCGAGATCCTTGATCGTGTCCCCCTCGACGTACAGGAACACGGTGATTTTGTCGCCGCACAGCGGGTTATAGCCTTCCGCCTTGCGGTTGACCGGATCGGGCACGCGGAAGTTCCGCGGCCGCTTGTTGTGATCGAGGATGACTTCCTGGTACAGATCTCGTAAATCCATGTTGAGCTCAAGCGAAAATCTCGCGGACGCGGGCAAGAGCCCCCACGAGCGCGTCGATTTCCTCTTTCGTATTGTACAGCGCCAGCGAGGCGCGAGCGGTGGCCGGCACGCACATCCGTTCCATCAGCGGCTGTGTGCAGTGATGTCCGGTGCGAATGGCGACACCCTCCTGGTCGAGAATCGTGCCGATATCGTGCGGATGGACGTCTTCCATCACGAACGACAGGATGCTCGCCTTTTTAGACGCTGTGCCGATCATTCGGATCCCGGGGACGGCCGTCAGCGCCTTCGTGCCATAGGCAAGCAACTCGTCTTCGTACGCCTGCATCGCGGAGAAGTCGATGCCGTTGAGGTAGTCGATGGCAGCGCCGAGGCCGACCGAGCCTGCGATGTTCGGGGTGCCTGCCTCGAACTTGTTCGGCACGACGTTGTATGTGGTCTTCTTGAACGACACGGCGCTGATCATGTCGCCGCCGCCCTGATAGGGAGGCATCTTCTCGAGCAGCGGCAGGCGGCCCCACAGCACGCCAATGCCCGTCGGGCCGAACAGCTTGTGGCCCGACATCGCGTAGAAGTCGCAGCCGAGCGCCTGAACGTCGACCGGCATGTGCGCCACGGCCTGCGCGCCGTCGACGAGCACGGGAATACCCCGGGCGTGCGCCTTCTCGACAATCGTCGTAATCGGGTTGATGGTGCCGAGTGAGTTCGACACATGGACGACGGCGACGATCTTCGTGCGATCGGTCAGGAGGCTGTCGACGAGATCGATCCGCAGCTCGCCCTCGTCGGTGATCGGAATCACCTTGAGCTGCGCCCCTTTTTCCTCGCAGATGAGCTGCCAGGGCACGATGTTCGAGTGGTGCTCCATCTCGGTGATGAGCACTTCGTCCCCCTTGCCGATATTCGCGCGGCCGAACGTCTGGGCCACGAGATTGATGGCCTCGGTGGTACCCCGCACGAAGATGATCTCGCGCAGGTCCGGTGCGTTCAGGAACTTCTGCACCTTCTCGCGGGCGTCCTCATAGGCGCGAGTCGCGCGCTCGCTGAGAAGATGCACGCCGCGATGGATGTTGGCGTTGTCTTCCGCGTAGCTGCGCACCATCGCGTCGATGACGGCCTGCGGCTTCTGTGTCGTGGCGGCGTTGTCGAGATAGACGAGCGGCTTGCCGTGTATTTTCTGACTCAGGATAGGGAAGTCGCGCCGGATCTTCTGGACGTCGAAAGCGGCCGCGACGCCGCCGCGTCGAGCGATCGTGTTACTCGACATGGGGCAACCGCGCCGTGAGGATCTCTTCCAGGTACTCGCGAACCGGGGCGATCTTCACGCGGTTCAGGATGTCGCCGGCGAATGCGTGCACCAGCATGGCGCGCGATTCGGACACGCCGAGCCCTCTCGAGCGAAGGTAGAACATCGCCGCGTCATCCAGCTGTCCGATGGCGGCGCCATGCGTGCATTTGACGTCGTTGGCGAAGATCTCGAGCTCGGGTTTCGAGTTGATGTTCGCTTCGTCCGACAGGAGAAGCGCCTTGTTGGTCTGTTTGGCGTCGGTCTTCTGCGCGTCGGGCCGCACGATGATCTTGCCGTTGAAGACCGCGCGCGCCCGATCTCCGAGGATTCCCTTGTAGATCTCGTGGCTGCCGCAGTGCGGCATCGCGTGATCGATCGTCGTATGGTTGTCGATGAGCTGCGTGCCGCGGCCGACATACAGCCCGTTCAGCGTGCAGTCGATGCCTTCGCCGTCGAGCGTGGCGACGACGTCGTTCCGGACCAAGCCGCCACCGAACGTCAACGAATGCGACGAGAACGTGCCTCCGCGCGCGCAGTGCAGAAACATGCTGGCGATGTGGAACGAGTCGGCCGGCTCTTCCTGAAGCTTGTAGTGGTCGACAACGGCGTTGGGGCCCACCCATATTTCGCCCACGGCATTCGTAAACGCGCCGCCCTTGCCGGCATACCGCTCGAGCACCGTCGCCTGCGACGCTTCGCCCGCAACGATCAGGAAGCGCGGATGCGACACCGAACCGCTGCCTTCCGAGACGGATGTGAAGGTCACTTCAATCGGCTGCTCGATGACGGCGCGCGCGGGAATGATCAGGACGATCCCGTCACGGAGAAAGGCTGTGTTCAGCGATGTAAACGCGTTGGTCTGCGTCAGCGGCAGCTTGGCGAGATATGGTTCGATCAGCGTCGGATGCGAGGCGATGGCGGCTTCGAGACCGAGGAGCTGCACGCCCTTGGGCAGCCCGTCGAGCCGCGACAACTGCGGCGCGAACCGGCCGTTGACGCACACGGCGTGGGCGATTGGCGCGCTCAGCGCCTGCGTCTGGGGTATTCCACCCACGGCGATGCCGTCCTTCGCGAGCGCGAAGGTGCGCTCGGCGATCGGAGCAACGCTCGTAAAGCGCCACTGCTCGATTTTCGTGGTCGGAAACCCGAGGCGCTCGAACTGTGCCATCGCGCTTTCGCGAGCCTGTCCGACCCAGCGCGGCTGCGCCGCCCCCTGTTCGACCGACCGGCGGTATTCGGCGGTGTAATGCGCGACTTGAGGGCTGGACTGCTTTTCCTGTTCGACGAGTTGTGCCATGTTCGATATTTGCTCTGGCAGGGCTGAAGCCCTGCGCTACCGTTTCACTGAAGCCTGGCTACATTAACTGCGGTTCAGCTTCGATCCAGCTGTAGCCTTTTTCTTCGAGGTGGAGCGCCAGGTCTTTTCCGCCCGATCGCACGATGCGCCCATCCTGCAGCACGTGCACGAAATCGGGCTCGATGTAATTCAGCAGGCGCTGGTAGTGCGTGATGACGATGATCGCGCGCTCGGGGGAGCGCATCGCGTTCACCCCTTCCGCAACGGTCCTGAGCGCGTCGATATCGAGTCCAGAGTCGGTCTCGTCGAGCACCGCCAGCTTCGGCTCGAGCACGGCCATCTGGAAGATCTCGTTGCGCTTCTTCTCGCCGCCCGAGAACCCCTCGTTGACCGGGCGGCTCAGCAGCGTCGGATCGAGGTGGAGGATCTTGGCTTTCTCTTTCACGAGCGCCATGAACTCCATGGCGTCGAGCTCGGGAAGGCCACGATGCTTCCGCTGGGCGTTGATGGCGGCTTTCAGGAAGTACGCGTTGTTGACGCCGGGGATTTCCACGGGGTACTGGAACGCCATGAAGACGCCCTCGCGTGCGCGATCTTCCGGAGAGAGCTCGATGAGATCCTTGCCGTTGTAGGTGACCGTTCCCCCGGTGACTTCGATCTCGGGATGGCCGGCCAGCGCGCGGGCGAGCGTGCTCTTGCCCGAACCGTTCGGCCCCATGATGGCGTGGATTTCGCCCTTCTTGACGCTCAAGTTGATGCCGCGGAGGATGTCCTTCGTGCCGCCGCGGACCTGCAGATCGTTGATCTCAAGCATGATGAGATTAACCCACCGACCCTTCGAGGCTGACGCTCAGCAGCTTCTGCGCTTCGACGGCGAACTCCATCGGCAGCTCGCGGAACACGTCCTTGCAGAACCCGTTGACGATCATGTTGACGGCGTCCTCGGCCGAGAGGCCGCGCTGACGCAAGTAGAAAATCTGGTCCTCGCCGATCTTCGACGTGGACGCTTCGTGCTCGACCTTCGCGCTGGTATTGCCGATCTCGAGATAAGGGAACGTGTGCGCGCCGCACTTGTCGCCGATGAGCAGCGAGTCGCATTGCGAGTAGTTGCGCGCGCCTTCCGCCTTCTTCGCGATCCTCACCTGACCCCGATACGTGTTCTGCCCCCTGCCGGCCGAGATGCCCTTCGACACGATCGTGCTGCGGGTGTTCTTCCCGAGGTGGATCATCTTGGTGCCGGTATCGGCCTGCTGCATGTTGTTGGTCGTCGCGACGGAGTAGAACTCGCCGACCGAGTTGTCTCCCTGCAGAATGCAGCTCGGATACTTCCAGGTGATCGCCGAGCCGGTCTCCACCTGTGTCCAGGTGATCTTCGAGTTGACGCCGATGCAGTGGCCCCGCTTGGTCACGAAGTTGTAGATCCCGCCCTTGCCGTCCTTGTCGCCGGGATACCAGTTCTGAATCGTCGAGTACTTGATGGTCGCGTTGTCCAGCGCCACCAGTTCGACCACCGCAGCGTGCAGCTGATGCTCGTCGCGCATCGGCGCGGTGCAGCCTTCGAGGTAGCTCACATACGCGCCTTCTTCGGCGACGATGAGCGTGCGCTCGAATTGCCCCGACCCTTTCGCGTTGATGCGGAAGTAGGTTGAAAGCTCCATCGGGCAGCGCACCCCCTTCGGGATGTAGGCGAACGAGCCGTCAGAGAACACCGCGGAATTGAGCGCCGCGAAGAAGTTGTCGGTGTGCGGCACGACCGACCCGAGATACTTTTTCACGAGGTCCGGATGGTTCTGCACGGCATCGGAGAAGGAGCAGAAGATGACGCCGACTTTGGCCAGCTCGGCCTTGAACGTCGTCGCCACCGACACGCTGTCGAATACCGCGTCGACCGCCACGCCGGAAAACAGCTTCTGCTCTTCGATGGGGATCCCGAGCTTGTCGAACGTCTTCCTGATTTCGGGATCGACCTCGTCGAGGCTCTTCAGGCTCGGCTTCTGCTTCGGCGCGGAGTAATAGATGATGTCCTGGTAGTCGATGGGCGCGTACTTCACGTTGTGCCACGTCGGCTCTTTCATCTTCTGCCAGATGCGAAACGCTTTCAGCCTCCACTCGAGCAGCCACTCGGGTTCGTGCTTCTTGGCGGAAATCAACCGAACGACGTCTTCGCTCAGCCCTTTCGGGATTTCCTCCGCTTCGATGTCGGTGATGAACCCGTATTTGTATTCGCGTGTGGCGAGTTCTTCGATCGTTTCTGTGCTGGTTGACATCGTTATCCCGCGTTGAAGGAAAGTCCGCACCCGCAGGTGCTTTTCGCGTTCGGATTGTTGAACTGGAAACCGCGGCTCATCAGGCTCGTGTCGTAGTCGAGTTCCGTGCCGTGGAGCAGTCCGTAGCTCTTCGGATCGACGAAAATTCGGGCCCCGCCAGGGCCCACGAAGACCCCGTCCGTCGCTCGGGGCTCTTTCTCCCAGGCGAAGGTATATTCGTAGCCTGAGCAGCCCCCGGCTTTAATCCCGACGCGGAGACCCCCGCCTTCCAGGCCGTTTTTGGCCAGCATTTTGTGGATTTGGGTCGCGGCGTTCTCGCTGATGGCAATCATGGTATGAGGGCGGCCGGTAAATCCGACCTATTTGGTCCTAGATTAACATTCCGTGAGGTTCAGGTCAAACCCCGGAACAACGTTAGGGCAGAGGAAGACATGACATCACCCGAGCGACCGACGGTAGCCGTGCTCGAGTTCGACTACGGTGCGCGCCGTTCTTCGGAATGTTCGGCGACATCCTGAGCGCCTCGAACGCAGCGGGTGCGTCTTGACCGTCGCTGGCGCCGGCCGTTATACTTCGTGCGATGTTCGCGAGCGCCACGAAAACCACTGCTGACACTCGAAAGCGGGTTCCGACGAGCGGAACCAGCAGAGTCGGTGGTGTGTGCGCGTTCGACGCCTAAGCAGCGTTAACCGAAATTCAGCAACCCGCCGACGCTTAATAGCCGGCGGGTTTTTTTTTGCCCGCCGTCGCGCCTTCGGCGCTAGGGCGGGCAAGCCCGCTGGCTGGTTACTCCAGTAGGGCGCGACTTTGGTCAAGGCTCGGTACCGGACGCGAAGCGGCGCGGGGCGAAGGGGCCCCCGCGACAAAACAAAGTGGAGGACGCAGTGGTTTCCCGCAGAGTAGACGTTGGCATCCTTGGCGCCACTGGCATGGTCGGACAGCAGTTCATCATGCAGCTCGCCAATCACCCCTGGTTCCGCATCGCGTGGCTTGGTGCGAGTGAGCGGTCCGAAGGGAAGAAGTATCGCGACCTCGCCTGGCGCTTGTCGGTCCCGCGTCCCGCTGAAGTGGACGAGATGGTCGTCGAGGCCGCTGGCCATGGCCCAGCGGGGCGCGCGCCGAGGCTGATGTTCTCGGGCCTCGACTCGAAAGTGGCGGGCGATATCGAGCGCGAATTCGCCTCGGCCGGCCACTTCGTCGTCAGCAACGCGCGCAACTACCGGATGGAGCAGTTCGTGCCACTGCTGGTGCCGGAAGTGAATCCCGATCATCTCGCCCTGATTCCACTGCAGCAGCAATCCAAAGGATGGAAAGGCGCCATCGTCACGAATCCGAACTGCGCAACCGTCCCGCTCGTCATGGCGCTCGCGGCCGCTCGTCACTTCGAGCCTGCGCGTGTCACCGTCTCGACGATGCAGGCGGTGTCGGGCGCGGGATATCCGGGCGTGCCGTCGCTCGATATTCTCGGTAACGTGATTCCGTTTATCGACGGAGAAGAAGAAAAAATCCAGACAGAGTCGCTGAAGATCATGGGCACGCTGCAGACCGATCGCGTCGTGCCGCATCCGATGATCGTGAGCGCGCAGACGACGCGCGTGCCGGTCATCAACGGTCACACCGAGACCATCAGCGTGCAGTTCAACAAGAAGCCGTCGCTCGACGAGTTGAAGGCTGCGTTCCGATCGTTTACCGGCAAGCCACAGCAGCACAATTGCCCGTCCGCGCCGAAGCAGCCGCTGCAGGTGATGGACGAGCTGAATCGCCCGCAGCCGCGCCTCGACGTCGAGCGCGAGGGCGGCATGGCGGTGTTCATCGGACGCGTTCGCCCGTGCCCGGTTTTCGACTACAAGTTCGTGGCGTTGGGGCACAATACGGTGCGCGGCGCGGCGGGCGCCGCCGTCCTGAACGCGGAATTGATGCTGGCTGAGAAGCTGCTGGATTGATGGTTATGCTCTCTGTTCTTTGCTCTCGGCTCTGACATGCGACTACTCCTTGTTGGTTACGGACGAATGGGGAAGATCGTGGAGCGCCTTGCGCCCGAGTACGGCTTCGACGTCGTCGGGCGGCTCGACGATACGAACAACATCGGCGGCGCCGGGATTCCGTCCGCGCCCGATGCCGATGTCGCGGTCGAGTTCTCCATTCCGTCGGCGGTTGCCGAGAATCTTCCAAAGCTCGCCGACAGGAAGATGAATGTCGTTATCGGGACGACCGGCTGGCACGAGCACGAAGAGAGGATGAAGAAGATCGCGGCCGACGCCGGCATCGGGGTCGTCGCGGCGTCGAACTTTTCGCTGGGAGTAGCGCTGTTTCAGACTCTGGCCGAGCAGGCGGCGAAGATGTTTGCGCCGTATCCGCAATACGGCGCGTGGATTCACGAGATCCACCACTCAGCAAAGAAAGATGCGCCGTCGGGGACGGCGATCGTGCTGCAGCAGGGCATGAAGGGCGCCGGCTATACGCATCAGATAGACATGGCGTCGAGCCGCGCGGGATCGGTACCGGGCACACACACTGTTGGTTTCGACGGCCCGTTCGAAACGATTACGATGACCCACACGAATCGCGATCGTGCGGCGTTCGCGCAAGGCGCGCTGCAAGCCGCGAAGTGGGTGCACGGGCGCCGCGGCTGGTTTACGATCCGAGATGTACTGGGACTGTAAGCGACAGCGCCGAGAGCGAGTCGCAAGCAGCGAGCTCGAGGTGGTTGCTCGGCGAGCGGGAGCGAGCCGAGATCATTAAGAAAGAGATCCATATGCGAACACCATTCACCGGCGTTGGTACCGCGATCGTGACGCCGTTCACGAAGACGCTCATTCTCGACGAAGACGGCGTTCGCCGGCTGGCGCGGCGTCAAATCGACCAGGGCGTTCACTTTCTCGTCCCCTGTGGCACGACGGGGGAGAGCCCGACGCTCTCTGAAGAGGAACGAGCCCGCATCGTCCAGATTTGCGTAGAGGAAGCGCGCGGCAAGGTGCCGGTGCTGGCGGGCGCGGGCGGATACGACACTAGGGAGGTCATTCACGCGGCACGCCAGATGGAGCGTGCCGGCGCGAATGGCCTGCTATCAGTCACGCCTTACTACAACAAGCCCACACCCGAGGGACTCATCCAACACTACAAAGCTATCGCCGAGAGTACATCCCTGCCGATCATCGTGTACAACGTGCCAGGAAGAACCGGCTGCAATGTCGATCCGGCCACGCTCGTGCAGTTGGCCGCGATTCCGAACATCATCGGCGTGAAGGAAGCGTCCGGCAACATTCAGCAGATGTGCGAAATCTGCCGCGCGGTGCCCTCCGACTTCATCGTTCTGTCCGGTGACGATGCGATTACGCTGCCGCTGATGGCTGTGGGCGGCCGCGGCGTCATCTCGGTCGCATCGAACGAAGTGCCTCGCGAAATGTCGCAGATGGTCGAAGCCGCCGAGCGGGGCGACTTCGGGGCGTGCGCGGAAGATTCACGCGACGCTGCTGCCGCTGATGCTGATCAACTTCGTCGAGTCCAATCCCATCCCTGTGAAAGCGGCGATGGCCGCGATGGGCCTGCTCGAGGAAGCGTACCGCCTGCCGATGGTGCCGCCGCGTGCAGAATCGCGCGCGAAAATCGTGAGTGTGCTCAACGAGACGGGGCTGTTGAAGAATGTCTCGGCCAAGGTGAGCGCGTGAACGATTCGGCGTCCACCCAGTTAGCGAAAGACATCGAACGGCTTTACCAACAGGGCGCGGCAGCCGACAAGAGCGAGAGTCGAGAGGTCTTCGCGATGCTCCGCGAAGAACTGTCGGCCGGCTCCGTGCGCGCGGCCGAGCCCGACTCATCTGCGCCCACAGGCTGGCGGGTAAACACCTGGGTGAAACAGGGGATTCTTGTCGGATTCCGCTGCGGCGATCTCGTCGACGTGTCGGTCGACGGCGGGCGCTGGTTTTTCGGCGACAAGGACACGCTGCCGCTCAAGAAGATGAGCACAGCCATGGGCGTGCGCGTCGTGCCTGGCGGCTCGTCGATTCGCGATGGCGCGTACGTGGCGAAAGGCGTCATCTGCGTGCCGCCGATGTACATCAACATCGGCGCGTACGTCGACGAATCGAGTCTCGTCGACTCACATGCGCTCGTCGGTTCGTGTGCGCAGGTCGGCAAGCGCGTGCACATCAGCGCCGGCGCGCAGATTGGCGGCGTCATCGAGCCAGTTGGCGCGATTCCTGTCGTTATCGAGGACGATGTGCTCGTCGGCGGCAACACTGGCATCTACGAAGGCGCCGTCATCAAGAGGCGCGCGGTGATTGGCGCCGGAACGATCCTGACGGGCTCGACGCCGATTTATGACCTTCCGCAGGGACGCATCATCAAGCCCGAAGGCGATGCACCGCTCGTCGTGCCCGAAGGCGCGGTAGTCGTGCCCGGCGCGCGCGCGGTCACGCAGGGTATGGGACCGCAATGGGGGCTCAGCCTGTCGACTCCTGTCATCGTCAAATACCGCGACGAAAAAACCGACGCCCGCACGAATCTGGAGCAATGGGTTCGATAAGGCCAGGGATTAGGGATTAGAGATGGTCGATCTGACAGATGTGGTGGCGGTGACGCGCGGGCTGGTCGATATTGATTCGACGACCGGCCGCGAGGGCGATTGCGTGCTGTGGATGGCGACGCTGCTGAGCGAGGCCGGCTATGGCGTGGTCGAGCAGGTCGTCGACGGCCCGCGCCGAAACATCTACGCGGCCTTCGGTCAAGCGGATGTCGTCTTGTCAACGCATCTCGATTGCGTGCCGCCATTTTTTCCCAGCCATCTCGACGCCGACCGGCTGTACGGTCGCGGGTCGTGCGATGCCAAAGGGATCGCCGCGAGCCAGATTGCGGCCGTCGAGAAGCTGCGGCGCGAGGGCATCAGCAACGTCGGCCTGCTGTTCGTCGTCGGCGAAGAGCGGGGCAGCGACGGCGCGAAGGCCGCGCAAACTCTGGCGTCGGGTTCGAAGTTTCTGATCAACGGCGAGCCGACCGACAACCGGCTTGGCATCGGCACTCGCGGCGCGCTGCGTTATAACCTGCGCGCCAAAGGGCGTGCGGCGCATTCGTCGTTTCCCGAGCTCGGCGTGTCAGCGATCGAGAAGCTCATCGACGCGCTGGTGATGATGCGGACGATGGAGATGCCCGATCATCCCGTGCTGGGCCGGACGCATTACACAGTTGGCCTCATCAAAGGCGGCGTCGCACCGAATGTCATTCCGTTCGAGGCGGAAGCCGAAGTGATGTTCCGCACGGTTGCCGACGTCGACGGGATCCGCGCGCTAATGACGCAGCTCACGCCGCTCGTCACGATCGAGGAGATTCTCGACGTGCCGCCGGTGATCATGCCGACGGTTCCCGGTTTCGAGACAGCGACGTTTCCCTATACAACAGACATTCCCTTTCTCTCCAACTGGGGCACGCCACTACTCTATGGTCCCGGCTCGATCCATGTCGCACACACCGACAACGAGCACGTCAACGATTGGCGATTTGAACCGCGCGGTGGACGATTACGCGACGCTCGCGAAGCATCTGCTCGCTGATTGCTGAACGCCGAGCGCGCCTGAACCACGGAGGAGATCCTTTTCTTCTGATCTCCTGGTCTTCTGTGAAACCCGGAAACCGGACATCACGTATAACTACCGGCAACTCGGAGCTGTGAGGAGGGCGCATGATCGATCGAAGGTCCGCAAAGTCTCTGCTCGCCGTCGTTGGTACCGCTGCGCTTGTGAGCGGCTGCGGGTTCAATGCGGTCACGACCGGCGAAACCAAGACCGAAACGGTCTCTTTCGACCTGGATGATTCGAAGTCGGTGCGCGTCGAGCTGAGCATGGGCAGTGGCGAGCTGCGCGTCGACCAGCGGAACGTCGAAGCTGATGGAAGGGAAGTTCTCCTATAACGTCGCCGACTGGAAGCCGGTGGTCGATTATCGCGCCGGCGGGGCGTCGACGGGCGAGCTGAAGCTTTCGCAGCCGAATTCGAGCGGCAGCAGCTTCGGTAACTCCGTCAACAATTGGGACGTGAAGTTGAACGAAGAGCTGCCGCTGGATGTCACAGCCAACCTCGGCGCGGGTGAGGCGAATCTTGACCTCGGAAAGATGAATTTGAACCGCGTCGAAATGAGTATCGGTGCCGGCAAAGTGGAGTATGGATCTACGCGGCGAGCCGAAGCGTGATTACACGGTGCAAATTCGCGGCGGCGTCGGCGAGACGGTCGTCCACCTGCCGAAAGACGTCGGCATCGCGGCGTCGGCGACCAAAGGCATCGGCGACATCAGCATCGAAGGACTCGAGCAGCGCGACGGTGTGTGGGTGAACCCCGACCGCATCGGCGCACCGGTCACGGTCCGGCTGGATGTGAAGGGTGGCATTGGGCAGATTCGGTTGATTCGCTGATTCACTGAACGCGCCCGAACCGTTTCCAAACAGGAGATTAGAAGATTAGGAGAAACTTTTGCTTCTGATCTGTTTGGTCTTCTGTTCACATCATCGGTAGTGTCCGGCTTTAGCCGGACCGTGATTCTGCGGTAGCGCAAGGCTTCAGCCCTGCCAGGGATATGCGGTTCGTCCTCCAAGTATTCCGAGCTCACTCATCCGTCTCTGCAACTCCCCGAATCCGACGCAGTGTTGTCCATGCATCCCGACTGCTATCGCGCCGTTCACGCACTCGAGACTGTCGTCGAAGAACGCGATCTCGTTCGGCGGAATGTCCAGCCCCTTGCTGACACCGGTCACGGTCCGGCTGGATGTGAAGGGCGGCACTGGGCAGATTCGGTTGATTCGCTGATTTCACTGAACGCGCTTGAACCACTTTATTGAAACAGGAGATCAGAAGAGTAGGAGGGAAAATGTCTCTTTCTTCTGATCTTCTGTTCTTCTGTTGAGATCAACGGTGGTGTCTGGCTTCAGCCGGACCGTGATTTTCTTCGAGGCTTCGTGTTAGATCGTGTTGCTATTTTTGAGGAAACCTCCTGATCTCCTAGTTCCTGTTCAAGGCGTGCATCCGCGTGCGGCATGGCTTGTCGCCTATCCATACCGAAATCAGATATCATCTTCCTCAGATGGACCTGCGCCAGCTCGAGATCGTCCAGGCGGTCGCCGAGACCGGCTCCTTTACAGGCGCCGGGCGAAAGCTCCACGTCTCGCAGTCGGCGATCAGCCGGCAGATTCTGCTGCTCGAGGATGAGCTGAACGAGAGCATTTTTCTGCGAATCGGGCGGAAGGTGCGCATTACACCGGCGGGCGAATCGCTGGTGCAACTGAGCCATCGCGTGTTCGGCGACATCAAGGAGACCCTCACCGTCATTGGCGACAGTCAGCAGGTGCTCAGCGGCACGATTCGGCTGGCGGGGGGAATGACGGTGTGCATGTATGTGTTTCCGATGCTGCTGCAGGAGTATCGGCGCCAGCAGTCGTTCGTCGAGGTGAAGCTCATCACGGGACCGTCGCAGCGATTGTTGCAGGAGATTCGGAGCGGCGCGGCCGACCTCGGGTTCATCACGTTGCCTGTCAACGAACCGGAGCTCGTCACGGTGCCTGCGATGGAAGAGGAGATGATGCTCGTGGCGCATCCCTCGCACCCGCTCGCGAAGAAGAGGCGCATCGTGCCGCCGGATCTCGCGCAGCAGCCGTTCGTGCTTTTCGAGGCGGCGTCGAATTCGCGCCGGGTGGTCGACGCCTTTTTCATCAAGGAACGCATCGAGCCACGCATCGTGATGGAGACCGAGAACGTCGAGATTCTGAAGGCGCTGGTGCGGTCCGAGATGGGGATCACGATCATCCCGTACCAGGCCGTGGCCCGCGAAGTGCGGAGCCGGCAGCTTTTCTGCGCCCGGATTTCGGGCGTTCCGCTCGTCAGATATACGGGATGGGTATACCAGCGCTCGAACAAAGTGCCGCGCATGCTCGACGAGATGTTCAAGGCGTATCAGCGGATTCTGCCGAAACTCAATTTGAGTCCTGCGGACCAGAAATTCGAGTCTTACTAGTGAAGGATCGGGACTAGGACTAGGGATTAGCATGAGTGCTGTGAATCAGGATGCTGTAACGACCCTCGCCTTGCGTGCCGATCCGATGTCACCCGAGGATGTGCTGCGCCTGGCGCTCGAGACGTTCGGGCAGCGCACCGCGCTGTCGTCGAGCTTCGGCGCCGAAGACATGGTGCTCATCGACATGCTCCTGAAGATCGATCCGAAAGCGCGCATCTTCACGCTCGACACAGGCCGGCTTCCGCAAGAGACGTACAACGTCATCGATGCCACGCGCCAGAAGTACGGGGCGACGATCGAGGTCCTCTTTCCACAACCCGACGCCGTGCAGACCATGGTGGCCGAGCGCGGCATGAACCTGTTCTATCACTCAGTCGAGAACCGGAAGATGTGCTGCGGTGTCCGCAAGATGGAACCGCTGCGACGCGCGCTGTCCGGACTGGACGCGTGGATCACCGGACTTCGCCGCGAACAGTCGGTCACACGGACGTCGGTGCATAAGGTCGAGTGGGACGAGGGGAACAATCTGGTGAAGGTGAACCCGCTCGTCGACTGGTCTCATGATGATGTGTGGGCGTACATCCGCCAGCACAACGTGCCGTATAACGCGCTGCACGATCGCGGATATCCGAGCATCGGATGCGCGCCATGCACGCGCGCCATTCAGCCAGGCGAGCACGAGCGCGCAGGACGCTGGTGGTGGGAACATCCGGAAACGAAGGAATGTGGGCTGCATGTCAAGACTCCCGGAGTCTGAAGAGTCGGCGAGTCGGAAGAGTCGAGGACTCGGACGTGTCCAGTTCAGGAGATCCGGCGTAGATCAATAGATGTCTCTGTTCCCGATTTTCGTCAAGCTTCAGGGCCGCCCGGTCCTTCTTGTGGGCGCTGGTCCCGTGGGCGAGTCCAAAGTCGGTGGACTGCTGTCTGCAGGTGCGGTTGTGACCGTTGTCGCGCCAACGGCGACGCCGGGGATTCGGAAGCTCGCCCAGGAACGCAAGATCGTCTGGCATCAGCGCGTATTCGATCCGGGCGATCTGAGCGGCATCACGCTCGTTGTCGCGGCGGTGCCCAAAGATGTCGCGAGTTCGCTGTACCAGGAGGCGCGGATCCGCGGCATTCTCGTCAACTCCGTCGACGACCCTGACAACTGCGATTTCTACTATCCGGCCGTCGTCACTCGCGGCGACCTTCAAATCGCCATCTCGACCGCGGGCCACAGCCCGGCCCTCGCGCAACGGATTCGCATCGAGCTCGAGCAGCAGTTCGGCCCGGAATATGCGCACTGGATTCAGCAACTGGGCGACGATCGGCGCGAGTTGTTCGCGACGGCCATGGATCCGGAGGCGCGCAAGCAGAAGCTGCACGAGATTGCCCGCGAGAAACCCGGGATGGTGTATCTGGTGGGCGCAGGCCCTGGCGATCCGGAACTACTGACGCTGAAAGCGCTGCGGATTCTCGGGCAGGCCGACATCGTGCTGCACGACGATCTGCTGACGCCGGAAATTCTCGAGCTGGTGCCGTCGACCGCGCGCGTCGAATGCGTCGGCAAGCGTCACAACGAGCGGCAAGTGACGCAGCAGGAGATCAACCGGAGGCTGTGCGAATACGGCGCAGCCGGGAAAACGGTCGTCCGGTTGAAAGGGGGCGACGGTGCGATCTTCGGCCGCGCCAGCGAAGAGATGGACGCGCTTCGCGCCGCCGGCATTTCGTTCGCGATCATTCCGGGCGTGACGGCTGCGAGCGGTGCGGCTGCGGCGGCAGGCGTCTCACTGACAGATCGCCGCCTGGGATCGGCCCTCGTCTTTCTCACCGCCCAGCGCTGCAAAGGCAATCCCCCGCCTAACTGGAAGGCCATCGCTGAGTTGGGGGGCACCACCGCCATTTATATGCCAGGGGGTCATGAAGGGGATCTTGCGCGCCAGCTTATCGGCGCAGGCGTCGCACGCGAGACATCCTGCTTTGTCGTGGCGAGCGCGTCGCGGGCAAACGAGCAGGTCATCGAAACCACACTTGGACAGCTTCCAGACCTGCCGACGCTGCCGGCGCCTGCCATCCTCCTCATTGGAACCGTTCGGGCCAGGGACCACCAGACGAGCCTCGCCCATGAAAATGCTGGCAAAAAGAGAGATGACCATTAATAAATGTAATGAATCCGTAATGAAAATTCATTTGACATTATGACGTCCGCGCCACAGAATACCTCTCGAACATGACGCTTCGGCCGATCCTCAGCTCATTTGTCACCGTCGTCGTTACGGTGACCGGCATCACGACGATGCCGGTCGAACAGCTGCGGATGTCCTAGCCCGAGTGTAGAAACGCATTTACCAAAGGCCATCATCCGCAGCCAGCGGGTGGTGGCTTTTTTTTTAGGTGGTGGTAGCGGGAACTGTTCACATGAAAATTGCCTTTCAAGGCGAACCGGGCGCGTATAGCGAAGCCGCGGCACTGCGATTCAGTCCGAATGCGACGACCGTGCCGTGCGAGAGCTTCGAAGGCGTATTTGCCGCCGTCGAAAGCAGCAAGACGACGCATGGCATCCTGCCGATCGAGAACTCGATTGGCGGCAGTATCCACCGCAACTACGACCTGCTGCTCGAGCACGAGCTGCCGGTCGTTGCCGAGGTGCTGTTGCAGGTGTCGCACAACCTGCTCGCATTTCCAGGGACGCAGCTCAAGGACATCAAGAAGGTGTACTCGCATCCCCAGGGGCTCGCCCAGTGCGAGGGATTTCTGTCGAGCCTCAAGGGGGTCGAGATCGTCGCGACCTACGACACGGCGGGCAGCGCGAAGATGATTCGCGACAAGGAACTGAAAGATGCGGGGGCAATCGCGTCGGCGCGCGCGGCTGAGGTCTTCAATCTGGAATCGCTTGCCGATGGCATCCAGGATTTCAAAGAGAACATCACGCGCTTCATCGTCATCAGCAAGGCTGCCGCCGATCCCGAGACGGCCGACAAGACGATGCTCGTATTTACGCTGCCGAATTCGCCCGGTGCGCTGTTCAAGGCACTCAGCGTGTTTGCGCTGCGCGAGATCGATTTGACCAAGCTCGAGTCCCGGCCCGTTCGTGGCAGAGCGTTCGAGTATCTGTTTTACGCCGACATTGCGGTGCCGCGGCAGGATCTGCAGTGCACGCGCGCGCTCGTTCACCTGGCTGAGTTCGCGAAATCGATGCGCACGCTCGGCTCGTATTCGTCGTGGAAGGAAAAACATTGAGCGATCCCATGAAACCCCGCAGCGGCGCCATCACCGACGGCCCGAGCCGCGCGCCGGCGCGCGCGATGCTGAAGGCGGTCGGCTTCACGGATGCCGATCTGCGCAAGCCGATCATCGGCGTGGCGAACACCTGGATCGAAATTGGTCCATGCAATTATCACCTGCGCACGCTTGCCGAGTACGTGAAGGACGGTATCCGCAAGGCCGGCGGCACGCCGATGGAATTCAATACCGTCTCGATCTCCGACGGCATCACGATGGGCAGCCAGGGGATGAAGACGTCGCTCATCAGCCGCGATCTGATTGCCGACTCCATCGAGCTCGTCGCGCGCGGCAACCTGTTCGACGGTCTCATCGCGCTCTCCGGCTGCGACAAGACGATCCCCGGCACGATCATGGCGCTCGCGCGCCTCGATATCCCCGGCGTCATGCTCTACGGCGGCTCGATTGCGCCCGGCGAGTTTCACGGGAAGAACATCACCATCCAGGATGTCTTCGAGGCAGTGGGCGCGCACGCCGCCGGCCGCATGTCTGACGCCGATCTGCTGAGCGTGGAAAACCAGGCGTGTCCCGGCGCCGGCGCGTGCGGCGGCCAGTTCACGGCGAACACGATGTCGACCGTGGGAGAGTTCCTCGGCATCTCGGCGATGGGCTTCAACGACGTGCCGGCACTCGATCCCGAAAAGCAGCGCATCGGCCGCGAGGCCGGCGCACTGGTGATGGACCTGTTGAAGCGCAACGTGCGCCCGCGGCAGATCATCACTCGGGACTCGATCGACAACGCCATAGCGTCGGTGGCAGCCACCGGCGGATCGACCAATGCGGTACTGCATCTGCTGGCCATCGCGCGTGAGGCCGGGCTCGAACTGAGCATCGACGATTTCGATCGCATCAGCGCGAAGGTGCCGTTGCTCGCCGATCTGAAGCCCAGCGGCCGCTTTGTGGCGACCGATATGTACAAGGCAGGCGGCGCGCGGTTGATCGCCAAGCGGTTGAAGGACGCCGGTATCCTGAAGAGCTCGGCGCAGACCGTGACAGGCAAGACCATCGGCGAAGAAGCGGACGCGGTAAACGAGCCGAAGGATCAGCAGGTCGTGCGGCCGCTATCGAATCCGATGAGCCCGAACGGCGGCCTCGCGATTCTCCGAGGCAACCTCGCTCCCGAGGGCGCGGTCGTCAAGATCGCCGGCAAGAAAGTGCTGACGTTCCGCGGTACCGCGCGCGTGTTCGATACGGAAGAAGCGGCGTTCGAGGCGGTCGACACGAATCGCATCAAAGCCGGCGACATTCTCGTCATCCGTTATGAGGGCCCGAAGGGTGGCCCCGGCATGCGCGAGATGCTGGCGGTGACCGGCGCGCTGCAGGGACAAGGATTGGGAGAGCAGGTTGCGCTGCTGACCGACGGCCGATTTTCCGGCGCGACGCACGGCCTGATGGCCGGTCACGTCGCGCCCGAGGCCGCAGTCGGAGGACCGATTGCGGCGCTGCGCGATGGCGACACGATCGTGTTCGATATTCCGAATCGCCAGCTGCGAGTCGAGTTGAGCGACGACGAGATTTCGAAGCGGATGTCCAGTTGGAAGGCTCCGGCGGCGAGGTTCCAGACCGGTGTGATGGCGAAATACGCGAAGCTGGTGTCGTCGGCGTCTCTGGGCGCGATTACTAGCTAGTAGGTGGTGGGTGGTAGGTGGTGGATGGTAGGTGTAGCCGGTCGCTGGTAGACGTTCACCAAGCACCCAGACGACCACTTCAAGATCCGGAGCGTAAGCGACGGCAGCGCGTGGGGGTGGGGCCCCATGCGAACTAAAGAATGAGGACAGCAATGAAACGCACAGGAGCGCAGATCGTTTGGGAATGTCTCGTTCGCCAGGGCGTGACCGACATCTTCGGGTATCCCGGCGGCGCCATTCTTCCGACCTATGACGCGATGCTCGATTATCCGATCCGCCACGTGCTCGTTCGCCACGAGCAGGGGGCGACGCACATGGCCGACGGCTATGCGCGCGCGAGCGGCAGGGTCGGCGTCGCGATTGCGACGTCGGGACCTGGCGCGACGAACATGGTGACGGGCATCGCGACGGCGATGATGGACAGCTCGCCCATCGTCTGCATCACCGGCCAGGTGGGCAGCAAGCTTGTCGGCTCCGATGCGTTCCAGGAATCGGATGTCACGGGTGTCACGCTGCCGATCACCAAGCACAACTATCTGGTGACGCGCGCCGACGACATCGCGCCGACCTTCCGCGAAGCGTTCGAGATCGCGGCAGGGGGCCGTCCCGGTCCCGTGCACATCGACATCACGAAAGACGCGCAGCAGTCGTCGTGCGAGTTCGACTGGGACGCCGCCGTGCCGAAGAAGCCGGAGTTCCGTCCCGACTGGAGCGCGCGTCCCGAGGAGTATCAGCGCGCCCTCGAGCTGATCAACGCCGCCGAGCGGCCGCTGATTCTCGCAGGCCACGGCATCATTCTCTCGGGCGCGATGGACATCGTCCGGGCTTTTGCGGAGAAAGCCAACATTCCGGCGTCTCAAACGCTGCTTGGTATTGGCGGCTTTCCGGCGTCGCATCCGCTCAGCCTCGGCATGATGGGGATGCACGGCGAGGCGTGGGTGAACTCGGCGATTCAACAGGCCGACCTGCTGCTCGCATTCGGTATGCGGTTCGACGATCGCGTCACGGGCAATTTGAAGACGTACGCGCAGAACGCGAAGAAAATTCACATCGACATCGACGCCGCCGAGATCAACAAGAACGTGCGCGCCGACGTGGGCATCGTCGGCGATCTGAAAGAAGCCCTCGAAATTCTGATGCCGGGGGTGAAGGGCGGCGATCGCAGCAAGTGGCTCGCGCACATCGCGGAGCTCAAGGGAGATTCGGCGGTTCGCGACATTCAGAACCTGCCCGACAGCGGCCACCTGTACGCCGCGCACGTCATCAACGACCTCTGGCGCACGACCAACGGCGACGCCATCATCGTGACGGACGTCGGCCAGCATCAGATGTGGGAAGCGCAGTACTACCACCACGACAAGCCGCGC
This sequence comes from Vicinamibacterales bacterium, assembly GCA_963787755.1. Classification (GTDB taxonomy): domain Bacteria; phylum Acidobacteriota; class Vicinamibacteria; order Vicinamibacterales; family JAMQPK01; genus JAMQPK01. The sequence continues at coordinate 239,246 of CAWBEG010000012.1, read as the reverse complement.
ACGCTCATTACCTCGGGCGGTCTCGGCACGATGGGCTTCGCGCTGCCGGCGGCGATCGGCGCCAAGCTCGCGTGCCCCGACAAGGAAGTGTGGGTGGTGGTCGGCGACGGGGGGTTCCAGATGACGATGTGCGAGCTTGCGACGATCGTGCAGGAGGGCATCGACATCAACGTGGCGATCATCAACAACGGGTACCTCGGGATGGTGCGCCAGTGGCAGGAATTCTTCTACGAGCGGCGGTACGCGGCGACGCCGCTGGTGAACCCGAACTTCCAGAAGCTGGCCGAGGCGTTCGGCCTGCCGGCGGCGACGGTGACGAGCCGCGCGGACGTGATACCGGCGGTCGAAGCGGCGCGCACCAATCGCAAGACGATGGTCATCGACTTTCAGGTCGAGCAGGAAGATACGGTGTACCCGATGGTGCCCGCGGGCGCGGACCTGGACGCGATGATCCGACGTCCCAGTCCGTCGCCAATTATCGAAACGGGCGCAGACGTACTGTAACTCTGTAGCGCCGAGAGCGAGTCGGAAGCGGCGAGCTCGAGGTGGTTGCTCGGCGAGCGGGAGCGAGCCGAGACGAGGAAATAATGATTACGACATTTGCTATTCACGTAGAAGACAAGCCGGGCGTGCTGACGCGCGTGTCGTCGCTGTTCCGGCGGCGCGCGTTCAACATCGAGTCGCTCACCGTTGGCCACACCGATCGTCCGGGTGTCTCGCGCATGACGATCGTCGTCGACACCGACGAGCTGGGCTCGCGCCGTATCGAGGCGCACCTGTACAAGCTCGTGAACGTGCTGCGTGTCGAGAACATCACGCTGAATGCCGCGGTGTTCCGAGACCTGGCCATGATCAAGGTTGCCGCGACCGCCGAGTCGCGCACGCACATCATGCAGCTGGTCGATGTGTTCCGCGCGCGGGTCGTGGACGTTGCGCCCGACTCGCTCATCATCGAGATTACGGGCACCGAGGACAAGATCGACGGCCTGCTCGAAGTGCTGCGCCCGTACGGCGTGCTCGAGATGGTGCGCACGGGCCGGGTAGCCATGTCTCGCGGCCTGCGCAGCGCGACGAACGGCCAGTCCGAAGCGGCGCGCATTGCCGAGGACGATCACAACGTATTTCACTCTGTTTAGCGTTTTGACACAGAGGCGCAGGGACACAGAGAATTCTTCTTTTCTCAAAAAGAAAAACTCCGTGCCTCTGAGTCTCTGTGTCAAAGACTGAAAAGGACACACTCAATGGCAGCGAAGATGTACTACGACGACGACGCGGAACTCGGGCTGATTCGAGCGAAGAAGGTGGCCATCATCGGCTACGGATCGCAAGGCCACGCGCACGCGCTCAACCTGAAGGACAGCGGCGTGCAGGTGAAGGTGGGCCTCGCGGCCAACAGCAAGTCGAAAGCAAAGGCCGAGGCACACGGCCTGGCGGTGACCACGCCCGCCGAAGCGGCGAAGTGGGCTGACGTCGTGATGATTCTCGTGCCCGACACGACGGCGCCGGCGGTATATGCGGAGATCGAACCGCACATGACCAAAGGCAAGATGCTCATGTTCGCCCACGGATTCAACATCCGGTTCGGCACCGTGAAGCCGTCGAAGGACATCGACGTGACGATGATCGCGCCGAAGGCGCCCGGTCATCGTGTGCGTGAGCTGTTCGTCGAGGGCGGTGGCACACCGGCGCTTATCGCCGTCGAACAGGACGCGACGGGCAAAGCCAAGGCGCTTGCACTCTCATACGCCAAGGGCCTCGGCGTGACCCGAGCCGGGGTCATCGAGACGACGTTCACCGAGGAGACCGAAACCGATCTGTTCGGCGAGCAGGCCATTCTCTGCGGAGGCACGAGCGCGCTCGTGAAGGCCGGTTTCGAGACGCTGGTGCGCGCCGGGTATCAGCCGGAGGTCGCGTACTTCGAGTGTCTCCATGAGTTGAAGCTCATCGTCGATCTGATGTATCGCGGCGGCATCAACTACATGCGCTACTCGGTAAGCGATACGGCAGAGCAGGGGGATTACGTCGCCGGCCCGCGCATCGTGACCGAGGAAACCAAGAGGGCGATGCAGAAGCTGCTCGACGAAATCAAGGACGGCACGTTCGCGACGAACTGGATCAAAGAGAACCAGACTGGCCGTCCGCAATTCAACAAGACTCGCTCCGCCGAGCAGGACCATCAGATTGAGCAGGTCGGGGCACAGCTGAGAGGCATGATGCCGTTTCTTGACCCCGTCACAATAAAGCCCGGGCAGCAGGGGTAGCTGGTAACGAAAAACGAAGATCGAAAACGAATAGAGCAATGGGGTCGCAACGGGTTGAATCGAGCTTGCATGGTGGTGCGGCAACCACACATGGTCGCGCTCCGCTTAGAGTCGCTATCGTCGGATTCGGCACTGTCGGGCGATCGGTGGCGAAGGTGTTGTCGAGCGAGATTCATTCAGCGCTGCAGTTGACGTCCGTTTGCAACCGCGGAGTGGAGCGTAAGAAGGTCGACTGGGTACCGGCCGGAGTCGATTGGACCGACAGCATCGACAGTGTCATCGCCTCCGACGTCGACATCGTCGTCGAACTGATGGGCGGCCTCGAGCCTGCGGGAGATTTAATCAGGCGAGCGCTGAAAGCCGGCAAGTCGGTTGTCACGGCCAACAAGCTGCTCATCTCGACGCATGGCGTCGAACTATTGGCGCTCGCCCGGCAGTATAGACGCGAGCTGCTGTTCGAGGCGTCGGTTGCCGGAGGCATTCCGATCGTTCGCGCTGTCAGGGAAGGGCTGGCCGGCGACAGACTGCTGCGCGTGGCCGGTATCCTGAACGGCACATGCAACTACATCCTCACCCGCATGGACAGCGCGGGGCTCTCGTTTACCGATGCGCTGGGAGAGGCACAGGCGCTGGGCTACGCCGAGGCGGATCCGTCGGCCGACGTCGATGGATACGACGCCCGCGCGAAGATTGCTATCTTGATTGCCGTCGGCCTGGGCTGTCAGGTCGATCCGGAACACATCCCGTGCCGGTCGATCTCGTCGATCGATCGCATCGATTTTACCTACGCGAGAAAGCTCGACTGCACCATCCGCCAGATTTCATGGGCAGAGCGAGCGCGTGGCCTCGACCGGCGGCTGTTTGCGTCGGTCCGTCCCGCGCTCGTGCCGTTGTCCTCGCCCCTCGCGCGCGCCCAGGGCAGCCAGAACCTTGTGAGCGTCAACGGTGAATTCGGTGGCGAAACGACGTACTCGGGCTTCGGTGCCGGCGGCGATCCGACGGCCGTTGCTGTGGTCTCGGATCTGATGTCAATTGCACGCACCGGTCTCGGCGCTGAGGTGCACCTCCCACAGGAGCTCGAAGGACAGGTCGAAGTGAGCATCGACTTTACGGCACCGCATTACGTGCGCTTCACGGTAGCCGACCGTCCGGGTATCATTGCATCTCTGGCTTCGGTGCTGTCGGCTCATGGCATCAACATCGACGCGGTGCTGCAGCTTCCCGGCCACGACAAAGCTGAGTTGCCGTTCGTCATGACGCTCGAAGCGTGCCCGCTGTCGGTGCTCGAGGGGGCGCTGGCCGAGATCAACGCTCTGCCGTTTCACGTTCGGCGCCCGATGGCGATTCCGGTGTTGGGTACGTAGTCCGGCTAAGACGTATCGCGTTTCGGTAGTGTCCGGCTTCAGCCGGAGCATAAAGGAGATATGGCCTACGTAATTGGACTGCAGTGTCATCTGTGCAAGGCGATGTTCCCCGCACAGGCGCTGTGGGTCTGCGATAAATGTCTGGGACCGCTCGAAGTCGTTTACGACTACGACAAGGTCCGGCACGACATGAGCCGCGCGACGATCGAGTCGCGCGCGAGGAATCTGTGGCGCTACCGCGAACTGCTGCCGATCGACGGTGAGCCGCGCACGGGCCTCTATTCGGGTTTCACGCCACTCGTCAAAGCCGATCGGCTCGCGAAGACGCTGGGCGTCCGGGAGCTGTATCTCAAGGACGATTCCGTCAACCATCCGACGTTCTCGTACAAAGACCGCGTCGTCTCGGTTGCGGCGACGCGTGCCGTCGAGCTCGGATTCAAGACGTTCGGGTGCGCGTCGACCGGCAACCTTGCGAACAGCGTGTCGGCGCACGCGGCCCGCCTCGGCCTGCAGTGCTACGTGTTCATTCCGAACGATCTCGAAGCGAGCAAGATTCTCGGCTCGAGCGTCTACAACCCGCAGGTCGTCGCCATCAAAGGCAATTATGACGACGTGAACCGGCTGTGCACGCAGATTGCGGAAAAATACGGCTGGGGTTTTGCGAACATCAACCTGCGCAGCTATTACGCTGAAGGTGCGAAGACCTACGGCTTCGAAATTGCCGAGCAGCTCGGCTGGACATTCCCGAAGCACGTCGTCTCACCTGTGGCGGGTGGGACGCTGTTGCCGCGCATCGCGCGCGCGTTCCGCGAGCTCAAGGAAGTTGGACTGGTCGACGGCGATGTGCCGGCGATTCACGCCGCGCAGGCCGCAGGCTGTGCGCCGGTCATCAATGCGCTCGAGGAGGGCCTCGAGTTTCCCGATCCGGTCAAACCGAACACGATCGCGCGGTCGATTGCGATCGGCAATCCGGCCGACGGTTTCCAGGTGCTCACAGCCGTCCGCTCGAGCGGCGGGTCGGGCGCGATGGCTACCGACAGCGAGATTCTCGACGCCGTGCAGTTGATCGCCAAGACCGAAGGTATCTTCACCGAACCCGCCGGCGGCACGACGCTCGCGTGCGCTATGAAGCTGATTGAAAACGGCTCCATTCCCCGCGACGAGTCGATCGTCGTCTGCATCACCGGCAACGGCTACAAGACCGCCGAAGTGATGACGCCCCGCATGAGGGTGCCGGTGCAGCTTGGCCGCGCGCTGAGCGAGTTCGACGCCTTCATGGAGCAGGGCCAAACTCCAGTCGCACAGTAAAAACGCAAAGACTATGTCGCTAGGCCCGATTGTCGTGCAGAAGTACGGTGGAAGCTCTGTGGCCACCGCCGAGAAGATTCTCGCTATTGCCGAGCGCGTGAAGACGTATCTCGAAACCCACCCGCATATCGTTGTCGCGGTCTCTGCCATGGGGAAGACCACCGATCAGCTCGTCGCGCTCGCCAGACAGGTGTCCAGAAACCCACACGGGCGCGATTACGATCTTTTGCTCGCGTCGGGCGAGCAGGTGGCTGTGGCGACGCTGGCGCTCGCGCTGCAGGATAAAGGGGTGCCGGCCATCGCGCTCACCGGCGCACAATGCAACATCAGGACGGACGGCTCGTTCAACCGCGCGCGCATCCAGTCCATCGACACTGCGCGCATTGTCGAAGAGCTCGAGAAGGGTAAAGTCGTAATCGTCGCCGGTTTCCAGGGAGTGACTGCGAACGACGACGTGACGACGCTTGGGAGGGGTGGCGGAGACATCACCGGCGCGGCAGTGGCTGCTGCGCTGGATGCGGCCGTGTGCGAGATCTGCACCGATGTCGACGGCGTGCTGTCGGCCGACCCGAACGTCGTCCCCGATGCGAGGTTCTGGCCGGAGCTCAGCTACGAAGCTGCGATAGAGATGGCATCGAGCGGCGCGAAAGTGCTGCACCCGCGCGCGGCCGAGATTTGCATGTCCTACAATATCCCCATCCACATCCGCTCGAGCTTTCATCTGAAAGAGGGGACGTGGATTCGTGAAGGAGCCAGTTCGATGGAAGAGGCAGAAATCGTCGGCGTCACGAGCGACAAGAGGATTGCGAAGGTCACGCTGCTGAACGTACCGGACCGCCCGGGCGTGGCGGCCGAGATTTTCAAGGACGTGTCAGACAAGGACATCAACATCCGTCTGATCATCCAGAGCGCAGCGGCCGACCATCGCGCCGGGATCACCTTCATCATCGAGGACGAGTTCGCCGAAGGGGCGCGCAAGCTGGTCGCCGAGTGGAAGGCGAAGGGGCTTGCGAAGGAAGGATCCGTCGACAAGGGATTCGCGACGATCGCGATCATCGGCTCGCGTCTCGCGGCGACGCCGGGGCTGTCGGGCCGGATGTTCGGGGCGCTCGCGAAGGAAAAGATTAACGTCGACTGCATCAGCTCGTCGGAAATGACGATGTCGTGCGTCATCGCTCTCGACGACATCGACCGCGGCGTCAAGGCCGTGCACGACGAGTTCTTCGCAAACGCGCCGGCCAAAGCCAAAGTAGCTGGTAGGTAGTAGCTTGTAGCTGGTAGGCAGCTGGTACTTGCTACGGGCTACGAGCTACGAGCTACCAGCTAGTGGGAGCCCGAATGTTCCAACCGCTGTGGGCGTCGCTGGCCACGCTTGGAGTCGGTGCGGCGACCTGGCTCGCTGTGGCGATGTTCGGCGGCCGGCGAGAAGCGTGGGACAGCGAACTCTATTTCGTCCTCGCCATGCCGGTGATTGCGGTGACGGCAGGCATCGTGTCGTACGTCGTCCCTGTGCGGACGTGGCGCTGGGCGATGTTCCCCTTCGCCGCCCAGGCGCTCGTGATGGTTGTCATGGATCCCTCTTCCGCCAGCATGCTCCCGCTCGGACTCATTGTGTTCTGCATCTTCGGCGCCATGTGCCTCATTCCGGCACGAATCGGGGTGCTCGCCGCGAGGAAACGATCGCCATGACACGCGAAGACGCCATCACGCTCATCGACTATCACTACTGGGCGCGCGACCGAATGCTCGATGCGGTAGAAGTGCTGACGCAGGAACAGTACACAAAGGATCTGGCGAGCAGCTTCACCTCGGTGCGCGCGACGGTCGTGCACACGTACGGCGCCGAATGGAACTGGTATTTGCGATGGGTGAGTAATTCGCCGACCGGTTTCCCTGACGCGGCGGCATTTCCGGACGTGGCCACGATACGCGCCGCGTGGCGCTCACAGGAGCAGAAGGTGCGCCTGCTCGTCGATTCCCTCGCCTCCGCGGACCAACTGGATCGCGTGCTGCGCTATCGCACGTTCGATGGCCAGGAAATGGAGTCGGCGTTTTCACAGATGCTGCAGCATGTCGTGAACCACGCGACGTATCATCGCGGCCAGGTGACGACGATGCTGAGGCAGCTCGGTGCGCCGCCTCCGAAGCCGCAGGATCTGATCAGGTTCTATCGGGAACGCGCCAACAGAGTTCATTGACATCGGCAGTGCAGGGTTCTAGCCCAGCCGGATTCAACCGACACCGCACGCGTCGAGGCATAGGGCGAGACACACTTCATGGACCGAGAAGAAGCCGTGCACATCGTCGAGGAGTGGCTCGCCAAATTCCGGAGCGAACCATACTCCGAATTGGTTGTCAGGATTGGCGCAGAGCCTTTCACCGAGGAAATCACACGCGGCGATAAGCGGTACCAGCTCGAATTGGTGTGCGCATGGGATTCGCAACCGTGGGGCGACGTGCGGGTAATGGCTTACGTTGACGACGGTGGTTTCCGGGCATTTATTCCGCTCGGCCGTGACTTCATCAAGCGATCGGACGAGAGTTTTGTGGGCGAGTAGACAATTTGTCGCACGCGGAGGCCGTGATGTTCAGACGGAAGCTGGCTTGTTCCTTTTGCCGTAGAAGCGAAGCCGAGGTTGCCAAATTGGTGGCCGGCCCTCGCGTCTATATCTGCGACCGGTGTGCGGCCGAGGCGCTTCGAATCATGAACGAGTCCTGGCGGAAAGATGGTGAGGCGACGAACGCCGACTAAACCGAACGACGTACCGTCGAGTTCTTCGAGCTCGTCGCGTCTTCGAGTCTTGTATTTTCGTCCTACCGCCTACCTATGCCAGCTTCACGTCAGCGGTCCCGAACTCTCCGAAATCCGCGCGAAATGTGTCGCCACGCTGAATCGGCACTGGCACGACGCACGTGCCGGTCGTGACGAACTGGCCGGCAGCGATGCCGTCGGCGTACGTGCGCAACTCGTTGACGAGCCACGTGAGCGCGACGCGGGGATCGCCGAGTACGTGGGCGCCGCTGCCGGCCGCTACCTTCTCGCCGTTCCGATATGCCACGACCGCATGGGCGACGAGATCGTCGCGAGCGCCAGTCGGCAGCCGTGGGCGCGCCGAGCACGAACCAGTCGGCGCAGGCGGTATCGGCAATCAGTTGCGGGCGCTCCAACCTTCACGAAATCGTTGTAGCGTGAGTCGGGCACCTCGATGGCGGGATGCAGCGATTCGACCGCGTCGAGCACTTCCTCCTGCGTGTATGGGTTCGCGCGCCTCGGCAGGGCGCTCGCGAACTTGAACGCGAACTCCGCCTCAGCCACCATCATGATGTTCCCATCGAGCGGCACGGTCGCCCCGTCCGCGAGCACGCGATTCGCGAGCAGTGGGCCGGCAAGAGGCCCATCGACGCCGATGTGTTTCTGCCCGGCTGCGCTCGTGGCCGCGATCTTCCAGCCGACGACATCCTGGCCGGAGAATCTGACGATCTCTTTCTGCGCCGAATAACCTGCCGCGCGATCGCCTGGACGGCAGTCGGGCGGCAGCTGATCGATCCGCGTGCGCTGCTGCCAGTTCTGCCAGAGGATGGCGGCGGCGCCTCCTGTCTGTTGCGTCATTTCGACATTCCTCGAAGGGTTTCGCCCAGCAGCTTGATCTCTTCGCCGTAGAGCGCCCAATTGCCGTCGCGCTGCGCCTGCATCGCGCGCTCGTAGTGCTGGCGCGCCCGTTCCACGAGCGCGGCATCGGTCCGCGTCGCTGCTGGGCCTGTCGCGGGTTGCTGGCCTGCGGCCGTCGGCGGCGCAGCGGACGTCGATGATCCCACGGCGGGCCGGCGTGGACCCGCCGATCCTTCGCCCCCGAAGATGCGCCCGAGCGCGGCGTCGAGCGTCGGCTCCATCACGATCTGATCCTTGTATGCGACGATGACGCGGTTCAACGCTGGAATTCTGCCGCCGGATGCACGCAGGTACAACGGCCGCACGTACAACAGCGCTTCGCCGACCGGAATCACGAGCAGTGTGCCTTGAATCACCTGCGATCCCTGCTGGTTCCACAGCGTAATCTGCGGCGAGATCACCTGGTCCTGATTGATGCGCGCGATGATCTGTCGCGGCCCGTAGACGATCGTCTGCCGCGGGAACTCGAACACTTCGAGCTGCCCGTACCGCTCGGGATCAGAGCGCGCGGCCATCCACGCGGCAAGGTTGTCCTTCCGCGCGGGGGTGAACGGCAGCATCTGGATGAACTCGGAGTGTGCTTCTCCGGGCAGCCGCATGATCGTGTAGTACGGCTGCATCAACTGTGGGTTGCCGTCGATGTCGATCGCTGGAATTTCCCACTGATCTTCCTTGTTGTAGAACACGACGGGGTTCGTCATGTGGTACGTCGAGAACATCGCCGCCTGAATGGCGAAAATCGTCTCCGGGTATCGGAGATGTTGCCGCAGGTCGGGGCGCATCGAGTCAAGCGGCCGCAGTAGTCCCGGATACGCGCGCCCGAGCGTCTGCACGAGTGGATCGCGCGGATCCGATACGAAGAACTCGGTCGTGCCGTTGTACGCGTCCGTAATCACCTTCACCGAATTGCGGATGTAGTTGATGCCGCCGGGCGACGGCGCCGAATAGGGATATCGCGTGGTGGTCGTGTACGCGTCGCGAATCCAGAACAGCCGACCGTCGCCCGACACCACCAGATAAGGGTCGGCGTCGTATTGCAGGAACGGCGCGATGGTCGTCACGCGGTCCGTGATGTTCCGGTGGTACAGCACCCGGCTGTCGGCGGTGATGTCGTTGCTGAATAGAATCTGCAGCGACTGGAAGCCGACACTGAACAGCAGCCGGCGGGCGAGCCCGCCGATGCGCACGCCGTCGGCGCCGCTGTAGACCGTCTCGACGTTCTCTTCCCCTTCGGCCTTCGAGTAGTGAAACTCCTTTGCGTTGGTATTCACCAGCACGTAGTTGTTCGTGAGCTCGCCGAAGTAGATGCTCGGCTCTTTGACGTCGATGTCACTCGCCACTGACGACTGTGGCGGGATGTCTTTCACGAACAGAATCGGCAGTCCTTCCTGGGTCACTTCGTTCACCGGCCCAAGCGTGATGCCGTAGCCGTGCGTGAAGGTGAGGTGTTCGTTGATCCAGGTGCGGTTGGGAAGGCTTTCGGAATTCAACTCACGCGCCGAGAGCATGACCTGACGCAACTCGCCGTTGATCGTGTAGCGGTCGTTGTCGACCGACGCGAAATCGTAATAGGTGCGCAGTTCCTGGATCTGACCGAAGGTCTCGAGCAACGGCTGGTGATCCCAGAGGCGCACGTTCTTGACCGTGTCGGCATTGCGGTCGATGTCTTCGCGGGTCAGCGCCGCATCACCGGAGAAATTGCGCGTCCGCACGGAGGCGAGATTGAACGCCTGGCGTGTGGCGGTGATGTTGTGTGTCATGTACGGCGTTTCGGCCGCCTGTTCGTTGGGCGTGACGACAAACCGCTGGATGCCCGCAGCGTAGAGCGATCCCCCGACGGACGTGAGGAAATACAGGGCCACCGCGAGCGGGACAGGCCACACGGCGGAGGCAAATGCGTGATACGCCGCAAGGCCGGCCGAGAGTAACGCAACAACCATCAGCGCACGCGCAGCCGGCATCCGCGCCATGACGTCGGTGTACGAGGCTCCGGGCACAATCCCGGGTCCCGTCACATCGGTGAGGAGGTGCGGCACTTCCAGGTACGCGCTGGCGGCGAGCAACAGGAAGAACGCCGCGACGAGGAGCGACAGATGCAGCCGGGCCTTTCGGACGACTGAGACGCCGCCGCGCTTCGTGAAGTTCAGCGCGCCTGCCAGCACGTACGCGGCCGCAGAACCGATGAGCGCCACGACGATGACGGCGACACCGATCTGTTGCATCAAATCGAGCAGCGGCAGTCGAAACACATAGAAACCGATGTCATGTCCAAGGATCGGATCGTTGACGCCGAACGGCACGGCGTTCTTGAACTGGAGCCAGCGCATCCACTCGCTGCTTCCGGCCAGGCCGATCATCAGCGACACGACCAGGGAGCCGATGCCGACCACTTTGCGAATCTGCTCGCGCCGGATCATCGCCGGCTGCACAGTGCCTGCAGCGCCCGTGCCGATGACGATGTACGGGCTTGCAATGGAAGAGACGGCGATCCACAGATTCCCGTAAAGCATCACGAACGCGAAGCCGAGGATAAACGTGAAGAGCGAAGCCTGCGTCCGCAGGCTCGTCACATAGACCGCGCGATACCCGACTGCGCCAAACCACAGCCATTCGATGAGAAACCCAACGAGATTGGGCAGGATGATGAACGCGACGACGGCGACGAGCCCCAGGAGGGCGCGGATGGGCATGCGCGACAAGCATAGCAGGGGAGGTCGGGTGCAATAGGTGCAATGGGTGCGGCGGGTGCGATGGGTGCGGTCGCGTGCGATGGGTGCGGTCGCGTCGCGATGGGTGTGGTCGCGTCCCGGTAGCGCGCAGCGCGCATGAGTGTAACATGTGTTACACTCGGCTGTGGCGCGGCGATGGCTCGTGTTCGTGCACCAGTTACCCGCGCATCCCTCGAACGGGCGCGTGAAGATCTGGCGACGGCTGCAGCAGGTCGGCGCCGTCGCACTCAAAAACGCGGTACATGTCCTGCCGGATTCGGTGCAATCGCTCGAAGATTTCGAGTGGCTGCGGGAGGAAGTGGTTGCCTTGGGCGGGGAGGCCTCGATCTTCAACGTATCGTCGATGAGTCAGACCGACGAGCGGTATCTTCGGAGTCAATTGAAGGAGAAGAAAGCCATGCAGACTGCGCACCACCCGTCGGGGTCGAAATCACGCGGCACGTCGCCGGCCACTCGGCTCGATCCGGCTGCATATAGGAATCGTGTGTGGGTCACGCGGCCGCGGCCCGGTGTGGATCGATTCGCGTCCGCGTGGCTCATCCGCCGCTTCATCGATCGCGAGGCGACGTTTGTGTTTGCGGCGGCGCCCGACAGATATCCCGATGCGGTGCCGTTCGACATGTACCAAGCCGGCGGTTTCAAGCACGACGGCGATTTCTGTACGTTCGAAGTACTGCAGGATCGATTCGGTATCCGCGAGGTCGCCGTCAAACGGATCGCCGAGCTCGTGCACGACATCGATCTCAAGGAGGATCGGTACAAGTCGCCGCACACCGCGACGGTCGCCGGGCTCGTTGAAGGACTGCGGGCGTCGATACCGGATGACGCGACCTTGCTTCAGCAGGGCATCGTGATGTTCGAGGCGCTCTACCAGTCGTTTCAGAACTCGAAGCGAGCGCGTATGAGTAAAGGGCGCATTTGTTGACGAGCGACGTTGCCAGGCGTTGACGCCACCGGAACGCGTGAAATACACTCGGGCGGTGCGACGCGGCCTGGCCGTTCTCATCGCGTTGTCTTTGTGTTCGCTGCAGGTTCAGGCGCTCGCCTTCCACGTTCATGCCGTTCCCAACGACACAGACGACCGTGATCATCAACACGGCCCAGCCATCCACGAGCACGGCGACGGCTACTTCGATCGAGAGCCGCACGTAGAGGCTGAGGACTCGACGGCCCATGGCGCCGTCATCACCGTAGCAGTTCCCGTCGCGAATGCCCCTGCTGCGATCGGCGTTTACGCTGAGTTCGCGGAAACGCTTCTGACGCCGGAACTGCAGCTTCTAGGCGACGCGCGCGCGATCGATGTGCGCAGCCACGGCCCCCCGCCGCCGCGCAACGCCCTCCTCCGCGGCCCTCCCGCCTCCATTCTTCCCTGATCACGCGATCGGCGTGACGCCGGTCGTTCTCTGTCTCTGTGATTCCGTCGTGCGCAACTTCGCTGCGCACTGCCGATCTCATTCAGAAAGTGAGATGTTCGATGCCGGCCCTGAACAGGGTAGGTGCGTGGTTAGTCTGCGGCCTCATATTCGCTGTGAGTGCAGGTGCGCAGGAGCTGACCGAATCGCAAGTGGTTGATTTGATCGTGCGCGATGGCGCGCAGGCGCGCGCGATCCGTCTGGGCGCCGATGTCGTGCGCCGCGAGCAGGCGGCGCGAGCCGTGCTGTCGAATCCGTCGATCGCGTACACGCGCGAGGGCGCCGGATTCGCCGAGTTTCTCCAGGTCGAACAGTTTCTTCCGATCTTCGGAAGCCGTGGCGCGCTGATGCAGGCAGGCGCGGCCGCGACATTGGCCGCGGACGCCGAGCGGGACGGTCGTCTCTGGCAGCTTCGTGCCGATGCGCGAGCGCTCGTAGCGCGGCTACTGGCGGAGCAGGAGAAGCTGGAGGCGTCTGCGGTCACGGTCCGCGAGGTCGAACGCATCATCGCGCTGCTGTGGATTCGCGAGAAGGAAGGCGAGGGATCGCGCTTCGATCGCGTCAGGGCCGAGCAGGAGCTCGCCGACGCGCGGCAGATTTCCCTCGAAGCGGCCGCTTCGGCTGCAGAGGTGAGAGCCGCACTCGCCGCCGTCGTGCCGGACGGCACGCGTCTGACACGCGTGACCGGCATGCTGCACGTCGATCGCGAAATTCCAGCCGTCGAGACCCTGAGCGCTCGTGCCATGACCACACGCGGCGAGTTGCGTGCGCTGTCGGCCGCATCCGAGCGCTTTCGTCTCGAAGCTGATGCCGCGCGCCGCGCGAAGCTGCCGGCGCCGACGCTCGTCGGTGGACTGAAGCGCGCCGACGGCGTCGCGGGTCGCGAGAGCGGAGGCGTGCTGGGGGTCAACGTCACGGTCGCACTGTTCGACTCTGGGGACGCCGACGCCGCGCGATGGCTTGCCGAGCGCGATCGTACCGAAGCTGAGCGCGCGCTGACGACGCAGGGCATTCGCGCACAGGTGGCCGCGACGTGCGAAGTGCTCGCGCTGCGGCAACAGGCCATCCGCACCGGCGATGCGGCGTCGCCGGCTAGAGAGTTGACGCAGATTGCAGAGATTTCGTATACGGAGGGCGAAGCCGGCATTCTCGAGCTGCTCGACGCGCATCGCACAGCCGCGCGCGCGCGCATCCGCGCCATCGATATGCGGCTCGCTGCCCGCCTTTCACAAATCGCGCTCGAGCGCGTCGTAGGAGAAACGCTATGGCCTTGAGAGTGTTGAGCGTCGTGCTGATTGCGATATTCGCGAGCGCGTGCGGTGGCGAAGAGCCGGCTGCCACCGAGCCAACCGAGCTCGAGCCGCTCAGCGTGACGCAGTGGACTGGCAGGTCCGAATTGTTTGCCGAGTATCCGCCGATGGTCGCGGGGCAGACGTCGCGGTTTGCCATCCATCTGACAGACATCAGCAATTTCAAACCGGTCATGTTGGGGCAAGTGGAGGTTCGCCTGGAGGGCGGCGGCGCGGCACCGGAGACATTCCGTGTGGATGCGCCATCGAGGCCCGGCATCTTCGGCGTGGACGTCAAGCCGGCGCGCGCCGGCGCCCGCGAGATCGTGATCACACTCAAATCGGCGTCGCTCACAGATACCCATCGCGTTCCCGATGTAACGGTGTATCCCGATCAAGGGGCGGCGCGAAAGGCGATCGAAGCGGCACCGGCGGAGGCCGAGGGCATCAGCTTTCTCAAGGAACAGCAGTGGGCGCTTGATTTCGGCACGGTACTGGCGGAGGAGCGCGAGATACGCGCATCGATCCGGGTACCGGCCCAGATCGTCGCGCGGCCTGGCGGTGCCGCGCAGGTGGTAGCGCCGTTGGATGGACGGCTGATTCAGGTCGCGCCGGTCGCAGCGGGTAGCGCGGTGACGCAGGGGCAGGAGCTCGCGCGATTGCTGCCGCCGCCGTCGGTGCCCGGTGAGCTGCCGCAGCTGGAACAGGCGCGCGCGGAAGCTGCGGCATCCGTCGATCTCGCCGTACGCGATCGTGAGCGCGCCGAGCGGCTGGTCACCGCCGGTGCGTCGCCGCAGAAGCGCCTGGACGAAGCACGCGCGGTCGAAGCGCAGGCCCTCGCGCGGCGGCGCTCGGCAGAAGCGCAGGTCGGGCAGTACAACATCGCGCGCAGCGGTACCGGCGACGGTAGCGTGAGTGGACTCTTCATCCTTCGCTCGCCGATTACGGGCGCGCTCGCGTCGCGTCAGGCCACGACCGGCGCGAATGTGGCTGCGGGCACCACGCTCTTCGAGGTGGCAGATGTCTCACAGGTCCACGTCGCAGGACGGGTTCCTGAATCGCAGGCTGCGGAGGCGCTGCGGGCGACGGCGGCCGAGATCGAAATCGCGGGTCACGAGGCTGTTCCTATTCCAGGGCGCGCGACCACTCTCGGCAAAGTTCTCGATCCCGCGACACGCACGCTGCCGATTGCCTTCGCGCTCGATAACCGCACGTTGAGGCTGCCGCTCGGACAGTCGGTGTTTTTGCGGCTGCTGATGGAACAGACCGCACCCCAAACGGTCATTCCCGTGTCTGCCGTGATCGATGACGCCGGGCGGCCCATCGTGTTCGTTCACACGAGCGGCGAATCGTTCGAGCGGCGGCCGGTGACGCTTGGCGTGCGGCAGGCCGAGGTCGTTCAGGTGCTCGAAGGCGTGAAGCCCGGCGAGCGCATTGTTTCGAAGGGCGCGTACCTCGTACGGCTCGCGTCGTTGTCGACGCAAGTGCCGGCACACGGACACGTGCACTAGGGGTTGCTGCGATGATTGACAAACTTATCCGCTGGTCGCTCGCGCATCGACCCATCGTCGTTGCGCTCGCGACTGCCTTTCTCGTGTGGGGCGCGTGGACCGCGTCGCACATGCCGCTCGACGTGCTACCCGATCTGACTGCGCCGACGGTCACGATCCTCGTCGAGGCGCCGGGGATGGACCCGCTCGAGATCGAGCCGCTGGTGACGCTCCCCATCGAATCAGCGCTGAACGGATCGGTCGGCGTCCGGCGTGTCCGCTCGGCAACGGCGGTCGGCGTCGCGGTGGTGTGGGTCGAATTCGACTGGGGACAGGACGTTGCCCGCGCGCGTCAGACCGTGACGGAAAAGCTGACGCTCGTGGCCGGGTCGCTTCCGCCTGGCGTCGAACCGCCATTTCTCGCGCCGGTGTCGTCGATTATGGGCGAGGTGCTGTTCGTCGATCTCGAGTCCGATCGGCATTCGCCCATCGAGCTTCGCACGACTGCCGAAACCGTCATTCGGCGCCGCCTCCTCGCGGTGCCCGGCGTGTCGCAGGTGATAGCGACCGGTGGCGAACAGAAGCAATACGAGAGTGGTGATGGACCCCGCGCGGCTTCAGGCGCACAACGTGACGATTGCCGACGTGGAGCGCGCGCTGAGGGCGGCCAACCGGAACGCGACGGCGGGATTCATCGCCGCCGAGGGGCAGGAATATCTCGTCCGCGGCGTCGGGCGGTTCACGAACGCGGCCGATATCGGCGCAACGGTCGTGAAGGTTCACGACACCGTACCCGTGCTGATGGGCGATCTTGGAACCGTGCAAATCGGGTCCGCCGTCAAGCGGGGCGATGGTTCACACAACGCGAAGCCCGCAGTGATCATTGGCATTCAGAAGCAGCCAGGCGCGAACACGCTGCAGCTCACCGAACAAATCGATGAAACGCTCGACGACATCCAGCATGCGCTTCCGCAGGGCATGACGATTCACCGAGACCTGTTCCGCAGTGCCGACTTCATCGAGCAATCGCTGCACAACCTCTTCAAAGCGCTTATCGAGGGCGCCGGCCTCGTCATCGTGGTCGTCGTCGTGTTCCTGATGAACGTGCGCGCTGCCGCGATTACGCTGCTCGCGCTGCCACTGTCGCTGCTGGCGGCCGTTGTGGCGCTCGATCGGTTCGGCCTCACTATCAACACCATGAGTCTTGGCGGGCTGGCAATTGCGATCGGCGAGCTCGTCGACGACGCCATTGTCGATGTCGAGAACGTCGTGCGCCGGCTGCGCGAGAACGCGAAGCTGCCGCCGGAAGGGCGCAAGTCCGCCCTGGAAATCGTGTACCACGCGAGCACGGAGATCCGTCATTCCGTCGTCTTTGCGACGGTGATTGTCGCGCTCGTGTTCCTGCCACTGTTTCTGCTCGGCAGCGTCGAAGGGCGGCTGCTGAGACCGCTCGGCTTTGCGTATGTCGTAGCCCTCATGGCATCGCTCGTCGTCGCGTTGACCGTGACGCCCGTGCTGTGCTCGTGGCTGCTGCCCAACTCGAAGATGATCGCCGCGGGCGAAGAGCCGCGGCTGACGCGGCGGCTGAAGGCTTGGTACGAGCCGTGGCTGCTTCGCGCGCTTTCCCATTGGCAAGTTGTCGTTGCCGGAGCCGTCGCCCTGCTCCTCGCAGCGTTTGCCGGTATTGCAATGGCCGGTCGATCCTTTCTTCCTGAATTCAACGAAGGTGCGTTGACCATGAGTGCGGTCACGATCCCGGGGACGAGCCTCGCCGATTCGAACGCCCTTGGTGACGGACTGGAACGACTCATGCTGATGGTGCCGGAAGTGACATCGACGGCGCGACGGACCGGCAGAGCCGAGCTCGACGAGCACGTGCAGGGTGTCGAGTCGGCCGAGATCGACGTACGGCTGGAAATGAAGGAGCGACCGAAGGAAGAGGTCCTCGCCGAGATTCGCGATCGGGCGTCACTCCTGCCCGGAACGAACGTGACGGTCGGCCAACCGATTTCCCATCGCATCGATCACATGCTGTCGGGGACGCGTGCCAATGTGGCCGTGAAGATCTTCGGCGACGACCTGCAGATGCTGCGCGGGCTTGCGGCGCAGGTGCACGCCGAAATGGCGCAGGTCGAAGGCGTCGTCGACCTGTCGACCGAGGCGCAGACAGAAATTCCGACGCTGCGGGTCAAAATGGAAGCGGATGCGGCGGCGCGTTACGGCATTCCTTCTGGAGAGGCGGCCGGAGCGCTCCAAACGGCGCGAGCCGGGAAAGTCGTCGGACAGGTACTCGAAGGGCAGGTAGCCTTCCCGCTGGTGATTCGATATGCGCGCGACGATCGCGCGTCCGATCTCGACGCCATCGGCTCGACGATGATCGAAGCCGCCGATCGCTCGCAGGTGCCGCTGTCGGCGGTCGCGACGATCGAGCGAGACCGCGGGCCGAACTTCATCATGCGGGAAAACGTGCAGCGCAGAATCGTAGTGCAATCCAACGTATCGGGACGCGATTTGCGGAGCGTGGTCGACGATATCCAGCAGCGTGTTGCGAATGCCGTGAGGCTTCCTCAGGGCTACCACATCGAGTACCGGCGGCCAGTTCGAGAGCGAAGCGCAGGCGTCCCGCCAGCTCTTATGGCAGTCCCTCGGCGTTGTTGTGGCGATTTTCTTCGTGCTGATGTCGGCGTTCGGATCGGCGCGTGATGCCGCGCTCGTCATGCTCAACCTGCCGCTCGCGCTCATCGGTGGCGTGGCCGGCGTCTATCTGACCAGCGGAGTCCTCTCGGTTGCCTCGATCGTCGGCTTCATCACGCTTTTCGGCATCGCCACGCGCAACGGCATCATGCTGATCTCGCACATCCGGCACCTGCGCGAGAAGGAAGAAGTGACCGACTTCCACGAGGCGGTCGTGCGCGGCGCGACCGAGCGCCTCGTGCCGATTCTGATGACGGCGCTGGCCGCCGGTCTGGCGCTGGTGCCCATCGCGATGTCGATGGGCGAGCCCGGCAGCGAAATTCAAGCGCCGATGGCCATGGTGATTCTGTTCGGCCTGCTCAGTTCGACAGTGCTCAACATGATCGTCGTCCCGGTGCTCTACGATCGCTTCGGCCGCACGTAGCTGTTATCCGGTGCTATATTGGGCGCCTTCCCGCCTTCGCCACGGCTACGGCGGACAGGAGGTCGCGATGCGTAACGCAATCAGAGCGGTGTGGGTTGTCGGCATGCTCGGCGTCCTTGGGTTTCTGCTGCACGAAAAAGGCGCCGCGCAATCGGCGCTGCAGCCTCCGGTGCCGCCGAACCTGTTCACGGTGCACAAGCTCACCGACAAGCTGTCCATCATCGCGCCGTATGGCCCTGACATGAGCCAGATCGGCGGCAACATTGGCGTGTTCGTCACCGATGAAGGTGTGCTGGTTGTCGATGACAACTACTACACGCAGGAACGCCAGGGACAGACCGTCAGGCTCGCCGAGGAGGTGGTCGCCGAGATCAAGAAGATCACGAGCCAGCCCATTCGATTCATCATCAACACGCATCATCATAGCGACCATGCCGGCGGCAATCCCGTCTTTGCAAAGCTCGGGACGATTTACGCGCAGAAGAACGTGCGGAACCGGATCCTCGAGGGCTACAAGAATTCAAAAGAGAAGCTGGATTTCGATCCCCTGAAAGCCGCGCCCACGGTCACCTACGACGGCGAGCTGATGTTTCATCTAGGCGGCGAGGAGATTCATCTCTATCACCCGGCACGCGCGCACACCGACGGCGACACGCTGATTCATTTCAAGAACGCGAACATCGCGCTGTGGGGCGACGCGTTCATCAACAACTGGGTGCCTGTCGTCGACGTTGCCGGCGGCGCAAGCACGCTCGAGTGGCTGCAGTTTATCGATCGCGGCATCCAGCTCGTCGGCGAGAACGCGACGATGGTGCCGGGCCATGGAGCGATCGCGAAGGTGGCAGACGTGCGGCGGTTCAGGACGTATTTCACCAACATGCATGCGAACGTGCGAAAGGCCATCGCTGCAGGGAAGACGCGCGAGCAGGCGATGGACGAGATCACAGGTACCGGCCTACGCGAACCTGCCTGGCGGCGCGGCGAGGATTCGGATGAATGTCGCGGCGATGTATGACGAGTTGAAGGCGGCGGGAAAATGAAAGCTGGAAACTAGAAACTAGAATCTAAACACGAAGACGCGAAGAGCTCGAAGACACGATGGAATACGTGAGATCTGGGCAGTTGATCGCGCTGAAACGGCGAGAGTGGAGAGCTCAGAGCCATGTGGTATTCCGCGAGTCTGTTCTTTGAGGGGGCTCACCAAGTGAGTCCGCACGTCCCATCGACGTGGGAGGAAGTCATCGTGCTGATCGAAGCGGAGGACGAGGCGCAAGCCTACGCGCGAGCTAATGAAGTTGGCCGGGGCAGAGAGCACGAGTATCTAGTAAGCGATCCTGTGCAGCACACGCTTCGTTGGCGGTTCGCCAAAACCGAGCGCGTGCAAGAGATCGAGTCCAGGATTCCGACGAATGGCGCAGAGTTGTTCAGCCGCTTCTTACGGCGGGAAGAAGCCGAAAGTCTGCTACTGCCGTTCGAGTGATGGATGTTTGGGTCTCCTAATCTCCTGGTCTCCTGTTCCAAACCATCGCTACTCCGTCGCCAATATCGCTCTCAGGAAACACTCCACTGCGGCCGGATCGTCAATCTGAAAGGACGCTCGTGCCGGGCGCTTTCCGACGGCGATCGTCAACCCGTTCGTGCCAATGGCCTCGAACGCATCCTCATCGGTCGCATCGTCGCCGATGTAGACCGGCCACACAGTTTCCTTTGTGTCGGTCTCGACCTGGCGGATGATGGCGCGCACGGCGTCGCCCTTGGCCCAGTCGATGTTGGGCAGCAGTTCGAACACCTGGTCGCCAGGCTGAAGGCGCACCGTTCCCTCGCTCAGCAGCGGCTCGGCGAGCGCGTTGAATCGCGTGATGGCGTGCAGGCGATCCGCCTTCGATGCGCCCCGCACGTGCATGACGATGGAGTACGTCTTGTCCTCCACGAGCACGCCAGGGAGCGGCTTGACGGCACGTCGCAGATCCTTCGAAAGAAGGCTGAGTCCCGGAGCCGCCAGCGCCACCGCATGGTGCGCAAAGTGGATCCCCGGACCCTCGATTTCCAGGCCGTGGAGCCCGGCCAGAAACATCGTGGCGGCCGATGGAATGCGTTCGCGCAAGTCGGCGATGCGCCGGCCGCTGACGAGGCCCGCCGACAGATCGGTGCGGCGGCCGAGCGCCTGCAGCAGAATCTGACGCGACGGCGTCAGGGTGATCGTCGCCGGATCGAGGTCGAACTCAGCCAGGGTGCCGTCGAAGTCCAACAGCACGAGCGGGCGCGCATCGTGCGGGCGCGCCTGCCAGGCCGCGATGACGCGTTCAACTCCACGCACGGAACCTCGCATCCCGCGCTTCCAGCAGCCCGCTGCACGCTTGAGGAAAATTGCCGAGGAGCATGCCGGTCCGCGGCTCGATGTCTTCTGAAAATGGACACGAATGGGTCACTTAGTCGGCTCCGCGTCGGCCAGGCGGAACGTCTCGGTGAGGAGCAGACCGGCCCATCGAAAGATGTTGTGCTCGGCGACTTGCGCGCGCAGGCGCTGCATACGCCGCTGCTGCTCCTCTACGGGCATCGTCAACGCCGTGTTGAGCGCGTCGGCGAAAGCATCGGTGGCATATGGATTCACCAGCAGCGCTTCGGGCATCTCACGCGCGGCGCCGGTGAAAGGAGAGAGGATGAGCACGCCCTGTCGATCGTCGCGGGCGGCGACGAACTCCTTGGCCACCAGATTCATGCCGTCGTGGAGGGACGATACCACGCACACATTGGCCGCGCGATAGCCGGCGAAGATGTCCTCGACGCCATGGTGCGCGCGCGACAGGATGATCGGCTTCCAGTCGTCGGTGCCGTGCCTGGCATTGATCTGCGGCCGCCAGTTCGTCGACTTCGTCATTGAGATCCTTGTACTCGACGATTTCGATCCGGCTCGGCGCTCCCATCTGCAGAAACACGAAGCGCTTGCGCCACACGGGATAGCGCTCGAGGAATCGATCGACAGCGCGCAAGCGCTCGGGGATCCCCTTGGTGTAATCCATGCGATCGACGCCCACCGCGAGCGCCCATTCGTCCCGCAACCCGAGCCCTTTGCGGAACGCCTGGACATCACTGCGCGCAGCCCCGTTCTGCGAGATCCCTTCCATGTCAATGCTGATGGGAAACGGACGGACGTTCGTCTCGTGCGAGGCCCGCGTCACGGAGAAGCGCTCGTAATCGACGCGCGACTCGACGAGGCGATCGACAGTCTCGAGAAAATTGTTGCAGTGCAGCTGCACGTGAAAGCCGAGCAAATCGCTGCCGAGCATACCGTCCAGGATCTCTTCCTGCCACGGGCAGATGCGGAACGCTTCCCGGTGCGGCCACGGGATGTGCCAGAAGTGGCTGATGACGGCATCGGGACGCCGGCGCTTGACCATTCTTGGCAGCAGCGCAAAGTGATAGTCCTGCACGAGGACGATGGCCGGCGAGCCCTCGATCTCATCGAGCACGGCCTCGGCGAACTTTGCGTTGACGCGCGAATACTGCTCCCAGTCCGAGGCGTTGAAGACAGGCCGTGTGTAAGCGATATGGCAGAGCGGCCACAGCGCGCGGTTCGAAAAGCCGTAGTAGTAGCCTTGCTCTTCTTCACGGGTCAGCCAGATGCGCCGCAGTGTGTAGGACGGCTTGTGCGGCGGAACGCCAAGGCGTCCGCGCTCGTCGGCGGTCTCGTGATCCCCGCTGCCGCTGCCGTGCGCGATCCACACGCCGCCGGTTGCGCGCATGATCGGATCGAGCGCTGTGACGAGTCCGCTCGCCGGACGAATCCACCTGACACCACCTCCGGGACCCTCGACACGGTTGTGAATGTACGGCTCGCGGTTCGCGACAACGACGACGCGAATACCGCTGAGGCGCTCTTTGAGGAGCGAGACAAGACGATCCCGTGACCACTCCGTCTCGCGACCGGGTGCATCGGAGGGTAGCCACTTTTCGATCGCGTGTCTGAATGATCGGGCGAGCCAGTCCCGGGTCGACACAGCCCGGCGTCCAGTGCAAAAGCCGGTCCGTCAGGCAGGGCTAAGGCCCTTGCCCGATCCCTCTGCCCAACTGCGGCAGATTTCCACGATAACCTCTACCGCCTTGTCCATATCCTGGACAGATGTCCATTCCAGGCGTGAATGAATGTTGTGCTCTCCGGCGAACAGATTGGGCGTCGGGAGACCCATGAAGGACAATCGGGCGCCGTCAGTGCCTCCTCGGATCTGCCTGAAAAACGGCGTCAATCCGGCCCGCGTCATTGCGGCCTTCGCATGCGCGATGACCTCGGGATATCGATCCAGTACCTCTTTCATGTTCCGATATGACTCCCGGCGCTCAATCTCCACGGAGGCTGCGGGAGAGGGCCTCACGACTTCCTCTGCGAGGTCGGTCAACATTCGCGCTTTGTCGTCGAGCCCTTTCGAGGTGAAGTCGCGTAACAGCATCTTGACGACGGCGCGCTCGACGCCGCCCTGGACTGCATGGGGATGCACGTAGCCGTCGTAGCCGTCGGTCGTCTCGGGCGAGAGGCCGTTGCGCGGAAGGCGGTGCACGAATTCGGACGCCAGCTTGATGGCGCTCACCATGCGCCCCTTCGCATATCCCGGATGCGCATTGAAGCCCTTGAAGGTGATTGTCATCGCATCGGCCGAGAAATTTTCAATCTCGAGCTCGCCGCGCTTCGGGCCGTCGAGCGTGTACGCGAACCGCGCGCCGAATCGGCTCACGTCGAAAAACTGCGTGCCCCGGCCGACTTCCTCGTCCGGCGTGAAGCCGACCCTGATCGGTCCGTGCGGAATGTCCGGGTGGGACATCAGATGTTCAGCTGCAGCCATGATTTCCGCCACGCCTGACTTGTCGTCCGAACCGAGCAGAGTGAGCCCTGACGCCGTGATGATGTCGTTGCCACGCTGCTCGGCAAGCTCGGGATTGTCGGCCTCGCGGAGCACCATTGACGGATCGTCGGGCAGCACGAGATCCCGCCCGTCATAGTTTGCATGGACGATGGGCTTTACGCCGGCGCCGCTCACTTCGGGCGACGTATCCACGTGCGCGACGAACCCGATGACCGGCACCTGCTCCCTGCCCGGCGTCGCGGGAATCGTGGCCATGACATATCCGTACTGATCGGTCGTCGCGTCCGCGATGCCCATTTCCTTCAACTCGTCAGCCAGGCGCGTCAAGAGCACCAGCTGTTTCGCGGTGCTTGGGTAGCTCTCGGACTGCTCATCCGACTGTGTATCGAACGTGACATATCGCAGGAATCGGGTCGCGGCGCTGGAGGTAAAACCGTGGCTCATGATTCAGAGGGTACTGCATTACAATGCGATTTTCCCCAAGGAGATCGGCTATGCGCGCCATTCTCTCTGTGCTCGTCGCGTTGTTTGTGGCCGGGCCGGGAGCGAGCAGGTTGCTCGCGCAGTCCGATCAGGCGCCGGTCTTCCGATCGGGCGTCGAAGTGATGGAAGTCGATGTCACGGTCGTCGACGCGAAGGGGATGCCGGTGCGCGATCTGAGCGTGCCGGAATTCACGGTCACCGTCGACGGGCAGCCGCGGCGCGTCGTCAGCGCGGAATTCATCTCCGACAGCAGCACACCATCTACCGAGCCCGCGAGGCCTCGCGATCCGTACGTGTCGAACAACACCGATCGCCGACCTGGGCGCCTCATCATGCTCGTGATCGATCGCAATAACATCGATACCCATACGCTGCGTGGCGCCGTGGCGTCGCTCAAGCAGTTCGTTTCGAGCATCGCGCCCGACGACCGGCTATCGCTCGTCACCATTCCGCCGCCCGGCCCGTCGGTCGATTTCACCACCAACCACGCGCAAATCCTCGACGCTATCTCGCGCATCGTCGGGTCTGACGATCCGATGCTGTCGCGGTTCAACATCAGCGATTACGAGGCCATCTCGTTCGAGAATCGATCGAATCCCATTGTCACGCAGCGGCTGCTGTTTCGCGCGTGCGGCGATACCGATGCGAACACGATGTCGCCGTGCGATCGCGACGTGGAGCAGGAAGCACTGACCATCGCGACGCACATCAGGCAGCTGACGTCGGCGTCGGTGTCGGGTTACGCCGCGCTGCTGAGGAACCTGCGCGAGGTCGAAGGGCCGAAGTCGATGATTGTCCTGTCGCAGGGGCTGATGCTCGACGCCTCGGCGGGCGACGCCTCGGCACTGGCGACGCTGGCTGCAGAGGCGCGCGTCAGCATCAACGTGCTGATGTTCTCGCAGGTGCAGGGCAACGCGTCGCAGGCGCGCCTGTCGGAAACGCTGTCGCAGGATCGCGATCTTCGCGAAGCCGGTCTCGAAGCGCTGGCGTCGCGATCGCGCGGCTCGCTCTTTCGTGTCGTGACGAACCCTCAGTTCATCCTCGATCGCCTGCGAAATGAGATATCGGCGCACTATATGCTCGGCGTGGAGCCGGCGGAGCGGGACCGCGACGGGCGGCCACATCAGATTCGCGTGCAAGTGGGCCGCCAGAACGTGCAGGTGCGCGCGCGCCGGCAGGTGCAGTACACCGTCCTGAAGGCCAACACGTGGTCGCGCGACGTGGTGATGGCGCGCGTACTGCGATCCCCGGCTGCCAACACTCAGCTGCCGATGCGGCTGTCGACCTACACGTTCCGCGATGCCGCCCCGAACAAAGTGAAGCTGATTCTCGCTGCGGAGATCGATCCTGAGTCGATGGAAAAGGAGCTCGATCTGGCCATCGGCTTTGCGGTCTTCGATGACGTGGGGAAGGCCGTGCTCAGCGGGCAGGAGCGGAAGATCTATTCGGCCAACAGCGATCTGCCGATCAGGTACGAGCTGGCGGTGGCCGTCGATCCCGGCACGTATCGATTGCGACTGGCGGCCGTCGACATGGCCGGGAAGAGCGGCAGCGTCGAACGCGAGGTGCCGGCGTTCGGCATGACGAACCACGAGCTTGCGCTGGGCGATCTCATCCTCAGCTCGGTGCGCGAAGGACGAGGCAACGATCTTCGCGCGCCCGTCGTGCTGCGCGTGGCCGACGGCCAGCTCGCGACATACACTGAGCTCTACACCAATAAACCTGGAGCGCTCGACGACACGAAGGTGACGTTCGAGATCGCGGACACGGCCGACGGCCCGGCCTTACAGACGAGCGTGGCCGAGATTCGGGAGCGCGCAGATCAATCGATGAGACAGGCACTGGCGGTGGTGCCGGTCGGCGCGCTGCCGCCTGGGCGCTACATCGCGCGCGCGATATTCTCGAAGGGCGACAAGAGCGTTGGCAAGCTCACTCGGCCGTTTGAGATTACCGCGAGAGCAACGGGTGCAACGGGTGCAACGGGTGCAACGGGTGCAGTAGGTGCGATAGGTGCGATAGGTGCGACAGGTGCGTCCGGCTTGCCGGCAGGGGCGGCGGCAGCCACGAACGTGGGAGCGGCGATGACGGGCGTTGTCGTCGCGGTGCGCCCAACGGTGTTCAAGAAAGAACATGTGCTGACTCCGGAGATGCTGCGTGCTGCTTTTGAAGTGATCGACAAGAATCACCCTGCGGCGAAGGCGGCAATTGCGCGCGCGCGCAGCGGCAAGATCGAAGGGACTGCCATGATGGCGCTCGAGGCCGGCGATCAGAGTGCCGGCTCGATGCTTCGCGGCATCGAGCTGCTCATGAAGGGGGATCTGAACCCCGCCGCGAACCAGTTCGGCGTCGCGCTTCGCAACGCGCCCGATGCGCCGATCGCGTCGTTCTTCCTGGGCGCCTGCTATGCGGCGGCGGGGCGTGACAAGGAAGCCGTGTCAGCGTGGCAGCGCGCCCGCGCGGCGAAGCTGCAGCTGCCGGCATTGCAGGTGATTCTTGCCGACGGACTACTTCGCCTTGGGCAGCCGGCCGACGCGATGGAGCCGCTGCGCGAGGCGCTCGATCGCCAGCCGCAGAACGACGACATCCGTCGGAACCTCGCCGTTGCGCAGTCGCACCTCGGACTCCACGAGCAGGCCTACCCGACGATCGTCCCGTTCCTCGATCGGAATCCGAACGACGCCGACGCGTTGATGATTGCCTTGCACGCGCTCTATCAGGTGCACATCGAAGGGAAGACAATCGGCTCGGCGGACGACGACAAGGCAAAAGCCGCCGCCTATGCGCGCGCGTATGCCGCTGCGAAGGGGCCGCAGGTGGCGCTCGTGGAAAAATGGGCCGAATACTTGAGCCGGTAACTCGCCCCGTCTGGAACAGGAGAATAGGAGAATAGGAGGAAAATCTTCCATGCGCTCGGTTCTTATCGTTCGCTGAAACTGCTAACTGCACCGCGCGATCGGTAGAAACTCACGACAGAACGTTTCGGCCCGCTCTGCATCTTTTGCGGTGTGTTCCCACACCGGCGCAAATCGAACAACAAACCGAGAAAATTATTGGGTGCGCCATCGAGGTGCATAAAACGCTTGGCGCTTCCATCCGATTCATTCCTCGCAAGTCATAACCTATTTGAAGCTCACAGATTGTCCGGCGCGGCTGCTGCTGAATTTCAACGTCACGCGCATGAAAGCGGGTGTGAAGCGCCTCGACCATCCGGATCTGTATATGCGGAAGAAAGAGGAGTGTTCCTCCTAATCTCCTAGCCTCCTGTTAAAAGAGTCTAGGACTTGAGTATCTGCTCGAGCCTGCGGACGATTTCCTGCTTCGGCTGCACGCCTACCAGACGATCGACCTCCCTGCCGTCTTTCAGCACGAGCAATGTTGGGATGCTGCGGACGCCGAAGCGGTTGGCGATCCCGGGATTCTCGTCGATGTTCAGCTTCGCAACCTTCACGCGCCCGGCCAGTTCAGAGGAGAGCTGGTCGATCGTCGGCGCCAGCATGTGGCACGGCCCGCACCAGTCGGCCCACATGTCGAGGAGTACCGGTGTCGCGCTTCGTTCGACTTCTGTCGAGAATGTCGCGTCAGTCACTTCGACGGGCCCGCCGGCGCGTTCAGGCAGCGCGGTCTTGCACTTGCCGCACACCGCTTTGCGGCCGGGTTGAAGGGGAGGCAGCCGGTTCTTCGTCCCGCAGGACGGGCATGTGATGAGACGCTCGGTCATGGCGTTCACCGTGGAAATTTCACTTCGACGCAACCGCCAAGCGCGGGACGCCGGGTCTCTCCTCGATAATACACGCGTTCGAGGAACAGTCCTGATGCCGGCGCGGTCAACTTCGCCGGAATGCCGGAGTCCTCGCGTAGAAACATCGAGGCCTGCTCGACGGTCGTGCCGCCCACACCGACGTCGACCATCACCCCGACCATCCGCCGCACCATTTTCCACAGAAAGTGCGACCCCTCGACGCGCACCACCACGAGATCGCCGTCTTCGGCGACTTCGATGCGTTCGATGGCGACCACTGTGGATTTCTCGTCGGCGCTGTCGTCGGTGAACGACCGGAAGTCCTTCATCCCCGAGAACTGTTCGGCGGCCACGCGCATCTTCCCCAGGTCGAGGTCGTCGCGGACCCACCAGACGAAATTCTTGGCGAACGCAGTGCGCCGCCTGGAGATTTGATAGAGATAACTGCGGGAGACGGCATCGTGGCGCGCATGAAACTTCCTGAGCGCCAGCTCCATTTTGAGAATATGAATGTCGCTCGGCAGCGCGTCGTTCACGCGCCGGCGCAGCGTCTCGGCGGGGATCGATGTGATGATGTCGAGATGCGCAACCTGTTCGAGCGCATGCACGCCCGCGTCGGTTCGACCGGATCCGTACAACTCGAATTGGCGCTGTCCGGTGACCTCCGCGATGACGCGGGTCAGTTCCCCTTGAATCGTCCGCGCATTTTTCTGGATTTGCCAGCCGCTGTACTTCGTGCCGGCATACTCGATAAAGACTTTGAAGCGTGCCATTTGGTATGTCAGCGGTTCTGGGTTCGAGGTTCTGGGTGCTGGGTTCTGGTTCGTGGTTCGTGGTTCTGTCTGAACCCCGAACCTGGAACCCAGAACCTGAACCCAGCACCCAGAACCAGCACCTGGAACCGCTGAAAGATTAGTGTACTTTCGCATCCGCCTCTGTGTCGTTTAACAGCGGGTTCTTGCTCGGCACTCAGACGCCACGTCGCGAGGTCGGACACAGCACTCGGGCTTTCGGGGTGCCGCAGAATCCGGATTCGGTCGTTGGGGGAAGCTGGCAGGCTGCGATTGCATGCGTTCGAAGGCCCGGGTGCAAAGCACGACCCCGACCCCGATGGTGGGCGAGGCCGTGAGCGACGGCTTCGTAAATTGTTGTGCGGTCGCCACTTCGAAATCAGCGAATGCGACCGACACACGTCGCTTCGTTAACTCGACCGCGAGCGGCGCGGCAACTGGCAGTCGATCTTCCGGCACGTAAATCAAAAACAGATCGCGTGGTTCGATGCCCGGCGTGCGCGATGCCACGCGTGCAAGGACAGCTGCGCCGGCCGACTTCGCATCCGCGCGATCGAACGACTGCGGAAGGCGATCAATCGTCGTGTGGAGCTCCGCGATCAGCCAGTCCGATGCTTCGGCCGGAGCGCGCGTATCGTCGGCCAGGGCAACAAGATCGTGCGCGAGGCGCTCGAGCGCAGCGCGGATCGTCTCGGGTGATGCGCCAGCCGGAATCCCGCGTGCGCTGTTGGTCAAGAGCAGCGTCGCAGCGTGTCGAAAGCCCTGCGATGGAATGAACATACTGACCTGTACTAGGGATTAGGGATTGGGGATTGGGGATTAGCCAGGATAGTGAAGACCGCGGCGGTGTCGCTCTTGGCGCCACCGCGGTTCTGCAGTTCGGTCAGCACCTTCGCGGCCGCTGCGCTCGCGGGCAGCTCGATGCCAAGCGCGCGCGCCATGGCAAGGACAATATGAATATCCTTGTAGTGAAGGCGCGACTCGACCTTCCCCTCGAAGTTACGCGAGATCATCTTCGGCGCCTGCATGTCGAGCATCCGGCTCGCGCCGAAGCCTGTCATCAGCACGTCTTTCACTTTCGCGGGATCGATGCCCGCGCGCTCGGCCATGAGCATGGCCTCCGCCGCGCCCAGTGTGTTGACGATGGTGCAGATCTGGTTGCAGGCCTTGGCTACCTGGCCGGCGCCGCTCGGCCCGATGTGCACGATCGTTGTTCCGTAGCACTCGAGAATCGGACGGACGCGCTCGAGCACTCCTTCGTCGCCTCCGGCCATAATCGACAGGACGCCCGCTTCGGCCACTGCCGCGCCCCCCGAGACCGGCGCATCGATCATGTCGATCGCGCTCGCTTTGAGCGCCGATGCAATTCTTCGTGCGCCATCTGGATCGATCGTGCTGTGATCGACGACGACGGATCCTGGCTTCGCGCCTTCGATGATGCCGCGCGGTCCGAGCGCGACCTCTTCGACTGCGTGTGTATCGATGACCATCGTGATCGTCACATCGCAGCGCGACGCGAGATCCGCGGGAGAGGAGGCGCCGGCCGCACCGGCGGCGATGAGCGGCGCCATCGCCTCTGCCCGCCGCGCGAACACGGTGACGCTGTGCCCGCCCTTCAATAAGTTGCGCGCCATCGGCGCCCCCATTGCACCGAGCCCGATCACGCCGACGTTAGCCATGACTGATTCTGGATCGAGTTAGAGCAAAGAGCAGAGAGCAAAGAGAGAGAGCAGAGAGCAGAGAGCGGAGTGGGAGATCGGAGAGGCAATTTCTGCAGCGGGGTACGGCAGATTGTGCCCATGCGGATTGAAGCGTGCAGATTGCCGCGGAAAAGAGGCCCCTCATTTGGCCTGTGAATTGAAGTGGCTCTCGCATGCCTCCTTGCATCATCTGCGAGCGCGCGTTTCAATTCGCGACGAGGATCGTCAAGGTGTGTGACTTGATGGCCACTCGAGGATTCAGCGCGCGTCACATTGCTTCGCAGCTCATCCGATGTGGTACGTCGATTGGCGCGAACGCTGAAGAAGCCCAGGAAGGACAAACCAAACCGGACTTCAGAATGTCTGTGTCGAGAAAGGAAGCACGCGAGACCGTTTGGTGGCTGCGGCTCGCTGTACAGACAGGAATCATGAAGGTAGAAGAAGTCAGCTGGGAGCTGAGCGAAGCAAGACAACTACTCGCGATGACGAAAGCAGCCGTAAAAACCGCGCGGTCATCTCCGAGCCGGGGCGAAATCAGCGTTCTGCTAGCACTTTGCTCGTTAGCTCTTGGCTCTTTGCTCTCTGCTCTGTCGTGAGCGGCTTATTTCCTCCGCGGCGCGCATCCCCGTCTCCACCGCCCCGTTCATGTACCCCTGCCATCGCAGGCTCGTGTGCTCGCCGGCGAAGAAGATGCGGGCGAAGGGCCGCGCGAGCCAGTAGCGGAGCGACGGCGGAAACTGCGTATCGAAGAACGCATAGCCGCCGCGCGACCAGGCCTCGTGTTCCCAGCTCAACGACGTCCATGCCAGGAGCTCGGTGTTCTTCAAGTTGAGCCACGAGAGCTCGCGGACGATGCGCGATGGGCCTTCCGCTGCGAGCATCTCGCGCGTCGCCGCGCTCGCGCCGCCACCCGCGAGCAATGTGAGAATGCCCGCCTTCGCCGCTTCGCGGCTTCGGCGTGGCAGGCCCGTCTGCGCCGCTTCGCGGCTTCGGCGCGGCAGGCCCGCCTGTTGCTGCTCCTCGTTTCCGTCCCACACGGCGCCGATTGGGAACGGTGTGCCGAACCCGCGAGGCTTGCCGCGTTTCCGCCACGGCGCGCGATCGAACTGCAGGGCGGTTTTCGTCGCAGCGCCGTACTTGACGGCCGTCACCGCCTGCCGCTGCGGCTCCGGCAGAGCGGGCTCGAACACGACGTCACGTACCGTCGTCGCGGGCATCGCGCACACGAGATAGTCGAAGCGCGCCTCCGAAACCGCGCCCGTTCGATTCGAGCGCCGCGGTTACGCCATCGCGCGTCTGTGCGACGCGGCGAAGGATCGTCTGCAGTCGGATTCTCGATCCCAGCGCTTTTGCGAGCGCGGCAGGAAGGCGATCGTTGCCGCCAACGATGCGGAACATCTTCTCGCTGCCGGGGGTGCCGTCCTCAGCGAACTGATCGGTGAGAGCAAGCAGCGACAGCTCGTCCGGATCTGCCAGAAAGAAGCCGCGCATTCCGACAGCAACGTCCCTGAGCGCCTGCGGCGCGCGGATACGATCGAGCCACTGTGCGACAGACTCTGGCGCGAGCGAGTCCGCCACGCCGCCGTCCCACCGCTGCTCGCTGACGCAAAACGCGCGAACTTCGGGCTGCAGCCGGCGCGCGAGATCCTGCCATCCCCGCTTGCCTGCGATACGGCGCCGGCCCCGGCCATCCTGCCGGACCGACGTGAAGCCGCCTGGCAGGATGTTCGCCGTGCGCAATCCCACATCCGCGATCAGCGTGACAGATTTCCGTCTGGCTTTCGTCGATGAGGTCCGCGCCGGCTTCAGCATGCTCGCCGTGGAGAAACGGCTCGCGCACGGTGAGGACGCGGCCGCCGACGCGATCGCGCGCGTCGATGACGGTGACCGAGGCCCCTTTTTTCGTGAGCTCGCGCGCGGCAGTGAGGCCGGCCAGTCCAGCCCCGGCGATGAGAACGGAAGTGCCGCGCATGCCGCGTACTGACTCAGTCCGCGAAGTACAAGCCGACGAGAGAGAGATCGCTCATCGGCTGGCCTTCGTGCTTCCACGTTTTCTTGTATTGCATCCGCGCAACGATCTGAGCGCCAGGTTCGATGCGAACCGGCGGTTTCAGCACGATCGCGGCTGGCACCTGTCGCGGTACCCACGTGCCGAGCACCCGGCTCGTGCCGTCCGGCGATCGCAGCGACAACACCGCGCTGCGGATGATGGCCGGATTGCCTGGAAGGAGATCCACACGGCCGACCGTCACAGGCGTTGGCGTAGGAACGGGCATCGCCGCACTCGTGCATGGCCTCGAGAGCGGTGACGTTCATGTGATACCGGTTAGGCATCTGTGCAATCAGGTCAGGGCGGCCGGACGCCCAATCGATGCGCAACGATGTCTCCGGGGGCGTCTGCGCCTTGTCGCCTTCGGGCGTGCCGCCAGTCGCCCAATCGAGCACGGTGTCGAGCTCGCGCGCCAGAATCTGCCGATGCGCTGCCTTCACGAAATCGTGCGGGTCCACCTTCGCGCCTTGCGCTTCCGCATTCGCACTACGTGCTTCCGCGGACAAGTCGGCGGACAAGTCGGCGGACAGGTCGGCAGGCACGCCTGGGTATGCCGACAGCAGCTCGGCGCGCAGCGATTCGGCCCACGGAAATGCGTCCTCGTATTTGAGGAGCGACATCGGCCCGACACCGCCGTCGATGTGGCAGCGGCCGCAGCGATTCAGGAACACCGGGTACACATCTGCGTTGTACGTGTATTTCGAGGTGATGCCTTTGTGCGCGATACCGGACGGCGCGAGCGCCAGAACGAGCAGGACGAGAGCGACAACGGCCACTGAGGCGCGCGTCATCAGCGCCGCTCCGAGAGAATCGAGTCGAGCTGCGCGACTGCCGTGCTCATACTGCGAAAGGCTTCACGCGCCCTCTCGGCGTCGCCGAGATCGCCGTAGTTGTCGAGCTGATAGGCGGCGAGCACGATCTGCTTGACGCTTGGTTCGATGGCCTCCTGATGCGCGGCGGGCTGCTTCGCCTGAATCTCGAGCGCCAGATCTTTTGCTCGAAGCGCCGGAACATATATGCCACCCAGAGCTCCGCTCTTCACCAGCGACTCGACTTCTGCGCTTTGGGCTTTCAAATCGTTCAGAAGCGAATCGGGACTGCTCGCGGACTTGTCCACCGACTTGTCCGCCGAAGCGCCTGGCGCGAAGGCGGAAGCGGTTTGCGAAGGCGGCGCGGAGGTGGGACTGTCACGCGAGTACACAGGGAATGCGAAATCGAAGCGGCTTTCCTTGTCTTCCGACGTGAACGAGATCTTCGCCGTCATTTTCGCGGGCAGCGCGAGAGGTTCGATGCGCGCTTCGAAGAACGCGCCGTTGCGCGCGAGCACCAGCGGCGTCGACGCGAGCTCGCGCGTCGTGCCGGTTTTCGGATCGAACCCTTCCTTCGTCACGACGCGGCCGCGCACCTTGCGCGCCTGCGCGATGCTGAGCGGCTTCGAGAAGTCGTCGTAGACGTACACGCGGAAGCGGCCGGGAGCGGGATAGGCGCCCTCGAGGTGATGCCAGTTGTCGGGCGCCATGAAGAACACGCCGCCATGCTTCGGATTGTGATCGCCGTGCGCGCGCGCCGTATAGCGCGGCACCGTCGCCGATCCATCCGCGCATTTCCCGGGCTCGATTTGCGACACATCGCGGTTGCCTGCGCATGTGAACGTCAGCGCGGCTGTCTTCTGCACGAGGTCGCGCGAGCAGATCCGGCATTTGCCCGGCTTCGGCTGCTCGATCACGGCGTGGACCGGACACGTATACACGAGGACCAGCCGGACCGGCACCAGGTCCATGCCGCAGATGCTGCAGGCACCCTCTTTCGCTTCGAGCACGTCCGGATGCATCGGACACGTCCAGGAGATGGCAGGAAGCTGGGCGGCAGGAGCCGTGGCAAGGGCGATTGCGGCCACGACGATCGCGAAAACCCGCACGTTCATCTGATCATCGCAAGTGTAGCAAAGGGGCCGGACCCACGCACTTGGCGTGGGCGCTCGCGGGCGGCGTCGTGATGAGCTCGCCCCCTTCGGGGCGCGCGGGGTCGAACAGATAGACGCGTCCCGGCACGCCCGGCGCGCGGTAGTCGACGACAGGCGCAAGCGCGACCGTACCGAGCGCGTTCGAGGCCGAGAATCGTTCCTGGAATTCCGTCATCTCCCATTCCTCGAGCAGAAAATACGGTCGCCGCCCTTGCGTGTTGAGCCACTGCACCGCGCGATCGAGCCACGCGCGATCGAGCAGATCGAACCGGATGATCGTGCGGCCCGCGTAGTAACGAATCGGGCCGCTGTGCTGGCCAGTGAAGATCACCCCCGATGGATCGGTCGCCTGCTCGACCATCTTGGCGATGCTGACGTATCGGTGCTCCCCTTCGCCAGACGGAAATGCGCCGTGCGTCGACGCGTAATAGAGGTTGTGCGCGCCGACGAATGCCAGAATCGCGCACCCGAGGATGCGAAGCGCGAGGTGTCGGCCTTGCGCCACGCGAACGAGAAGAGCAGCGGAGCCGAGGCACATCGCCGGCCATGCGGGCAGCAGGAACCTGAGGAACCACCACGCCTCGAACGGCGTGTAGATAAGGTAGAGCGCCCACACCACCATGACGCTCGCGCCCAATAGACGCGCCGCCTGCTGCTGTTCGCGCGTACGCCAGATCGTTTTTACCGGCACGAGCAGCACGGCGATTCCCACCACGGCGAGAGGTGTCTGGCTCTCGACGAGCCAGCGGCCGTAACGCTCGAGGTTAGGGGCGATATGGGAGACCGAAAACAGCACAGACAACGATCCGTATCCCGACGCGAGCGGCGATCCGTAAAGCGCGTTATTGATCCACGCGATGAACAGGCATCCGGGGATCGTGCCGGCGATGAGCGGGAGAACAGCGCTAAAGGGCTCTGCCACCCGCCTTCGCCGCTTCGCGGCTTCGGCGCGGCAGGCCTGCCTCGCCGTAGCTGCGTTGCCGCGGAGGCGGGACCAGAATTTCCAGAGAACGAGAATTACTGCCAAAGGCGCCAGGTTCGGACGAATCAGAATCGCCGCCGACGCGGCAAAGCCGGCGAACAGCGCAGAGCGCGGCGTGTGGCCGAGAGTGAAGTAGATGGCGATCGCCCAGAACGCCGCCGCCGGCACGTCGCTCATCGGCGATACGAGCATGGCGAGCATGGCCGGGCTCGTCGCGACAAGCCATGCTGCCGCAAGCCCAAGCGCGGCGGAGTCGATCCGGCGTCCAATCAAGAACGTGCTCCACACGAGCAGCGCACCGGTCAACGGCGTGACGAGAAACATCGCGCAGTGGCCCGCGATCGTTTTTGCGGCGGCCATCAGGAGCGGAAGACCTGGCGCAGTAACCGGTACGAGTGCAGAGCCCCGACACCGCCGGTCGAAATCCGTGCGGCATAAAGGTCAACAGCGCCTCCGGCCACGGCGCGCTCGCGGCGAGCGGAATCTGAACGGTGAGATCGCGCCGCAGCCACAGATCCGCCTGCGACACGTACGCGTACTGATCTGCGCCGCCGGCCGTCCATGAATTGCGCGCGATGCCGGCGATCGCCGGGCAGAGCGCGAGAAGAATCGCGACCAGCACCGTGAGGCGGCGCACATTTCGCACAATCACCGGGCCGCCGCCCATCATCAGGTAGATCGCCGCCGCAATCACCCCCAGCGCGAGAGGCCGCAACGGATCGTGCGACTGAATCGTAATTCCCTGTACTGCGATCGTGAAGCCGCCGACGATCCAGATCGCCAGAGCCCAAAGGGCTCCAAAAACAGCGAATAAGGCTACAATGACGTGAATCATCAGTTGACAGTTCTGACGGGCGAATTGTACGTTTGCCCGCTCAGCGACACAATTTCCGGAGGCCCTTTGCATGGGAATGGTTGAGAACCAGTGGCGGTTCAGTCTGAGCCGGCGGCGGGCGTTGGCCAGCTTTGCCGGGCTGTTTGCGGCATCCCCGCTGCTGCGAGCTCAAATCGATCCCCACAGCCTCATCGGACATAAACGAATTCCGCGCATCGACGAGCTGGTCGACGCGTTCGACTTCGAGGCGCTCTGCTATCGCAACATGACGCTCGAGCCGTACGACTACATGGCGCACGGCGACGGCAGCGAATGGAACCTGCGCCGCAACCGCCAGGTGTTCGACTGGGTCGACATCGTCCAGGGCAAGGCTGTCGATCCGGCGTCGGTCGACATGTCGTCGGTGATTCTTGGCGTGCCGATGAAGTTTCCGATCTTTACCGCGCCGAGCTCCGGCCAGGGCGCGCTGCACCCCGACGGCGAAATCGGCATGTATCGGGGCGCCACTGCGGCCAACGCGCTCGCGGCGTTTGCCAGCGGCACGACGGTGCCTCATCAGAAGATTGCAGCCAGCTGCGACGGGCCCGCGATGGAATCAGTTCTATCCGATCCCCGACCTGGGCGCGTCGGCCAAGCAGCTGCAGACATTCCAGGATCTGGGCGCAAAGGCGATCATCATCACCGTCGATCAGCAGGCGTCGGTCTACGAGCGCGACCTGCACGACCGTCATCTCGGCGGCGTGGTCCAGACGGTGGAGGCGGGCGTGGAGGGCGTGGAGGCGGGGGCGGGAACGCTGCGGCAGCTGCAGCGCAGGCCGCGCTCGAATCGGGCGCACCGATTCCCACCACCGGCACCGGCGAGCCTGGTATCGGCAAATTCCCGTCATTCACGAAGTATCGCGTGTCGAATCGGCGGCTTTGGTACAGCTGGGATTACGTCGACGAAGTCCGCAAGGTCATCAAGGTGCCCGTCATTCTCAAGGGCATCGTCACGGCCGAAGACGCCGAAATCTGCGTGAAGGAAGGCGTCGACGGCATCATCGTCTCTAACCATGGCGGCCGCTCGATGGACTACGGTCCGTCCACGCTCGAAGTGCTTCCCGAGATCGTCGCGGTCGTGAACAAACGATTCCCCGTGATGATTGACAGCGGCTTCCGCCGCGGGAGCGACGTTTTCAAAGCGCTCGCCCTTGGGGCCGATGCCGTTGCGCTCGGCCGCGCTGCAAGATGGGGTCTCGGCGCGTACGGCGCGCCGGGTGTGCAGCGTCTGCTCGAAGTGCTGCAGGCCGAGCTCGTGCACGCCGCCGCATACGCCGGCCGCGCGACGTTGAAATCGATCGACAAGACGGCTGTGAAAACGAACTTCGTCTAAGGCGCAGCACTAAGCAGATCGTCGTCGGGGCCCCACGACAACTAAGTATGAGGACATCATGAGCGACCATAAAGTCAGCAGGCGCCGGGCACTGGGAAGCGTTGGCGCCATCGTGGCGGGAAGTGTGGCCGGTGCAAAGATTGCGAGCGGACAATCGCCGGCTCCTCCCCGCGAGCGTGCACCATGGGAGCCGCCGCTGCAAGTACGCGTGGCGCCGCGCGACGAGCTCGTCAACATCCTCGAGTTCGAGGAAGAGGCGAAAAAGAAGCTGCAGCCCGCGACGTTCGCGCTGGTTGCCGGGGGAGATCGCGCGCTCTTCGATCGCATCACGCTGCGGCCGCGCATGAACGTTCCGACGACCGACATGGACCTCACGGTGAACCTCTTCGGCGAAGATCACTTCACGCCGATCATCGTTGCGCCCATTGCCGATCAGAAGCGTTTTCATCCTGACGCCGAGCTCGCCACGGCGAAAGGCGCGGCGGCAGGGAAGGCGCTGATGATTATCAGCAGCCGCTCCAGCGTTGCTCTGGCAGACATTGCCGCGATCGCGAAACCGTCGTTCTGGTATCAGGTCTACGCGAGTGACGGCGCCGCGAAAACGCAGGTGCAGGACGCGGTAAAGGCGGGCGCGAAGGCGATCGTCATCACGGTTGGCGCCTCGCATGCCGCGAACGGCGGGCGTACCGCCACGGCGGCTTCGATTAACTGGTCCGCTGTGGATGCGATCAAGCAGGGCGTCAGCGTTCCTGTGATCGTGAAGGGTATTACGACGCCGGCTGAGGCGACGACCGCGCTGCAGCACAACGTGCAGGGGCTCATCGCGTCGAACTTCGGTGGGCTGCTCGCGAACAAAGACGCCATGATTCTGGCGCTGCCGAACATCGTCGATGCGGTCGGCGGCAAGGTGCCGGTGCTGACCGACGGCTCTTTCCGTCGCGGCACGGACATCCTCAAGGCGCTTGCATTAGGCGCGAAGGGCGTGCTCCTGGGCCGGCCGGTCATGTGGGGGCTCGCCGCCTATGGTGACGCGGGCGTACAGAGCGTCGTCGAGATGGCGCAGACCGAGCTCGCCCGCTATATGGGCATGTGCGGCAAGCCCAACCTGAAGGCGCTCGATCGCACAGCCGTCAAGATACACGGGCCGATTCCGACGAAGGCGACGACGAATAACTGAACTGAACCACTGAAGAGCAGAGAGCAGAGCGCAGAGGGCAGTTCAGCCCTTTGCTCTCTGCCATCCGCTCTCTCAGGTTTCCGTTGGGAGCACTTCAGTGGGAAACATCGAAAGGCAGTGGCAACAATCGCTTTCGCGTCGTAAAGCGCTCGCCGGCATGGCGGGCCTCATTGCCGGCTCGCCGCTGCTTCACGCGCAGCTCGATCCGCGTCCGTTCACGACGCACAAACGCACACC
Organism: Vicinamibacterales bacterium; assembly: GCA_963787755.1. Lineage (GTDB taxonomy): Bacteria > Acidobacteriota > Vicinamibacteria > Vicinamibacterales > JAMQPK01 > JAMQPK01. The sequence continues at coordinate 200,420 of CAWBEG010000012.1, read as the reverse complement.
TGGGTTGAACGAGATGTTCAGCGCGTTCGACTTCGAGCCGGTGATGTTCGCGAATGTCCCGCAGTCGGTGTACGACTACACCGCGCACGGCGACGGCGGCGAATGGAACCTTCGACGCAACCGTCAGGCGTTCGATTGGGTCGATCTGATTCCCGGCAAGGCGGTCGATCCGTCGACGGTGGATCTTTCGTCACAGCTGCTGGGCCTGAAGTTGAAATATCCCATCCTTATCGCGCCGACGGCAACGCAGGTGGCGCTGCATCCTGACGGCGAAGCGGGGATGTATCGCGCCGCTTCGCTTTCGTCGAATACGCCGATGTGCCTGAGCAACAACTCGAGCCAGTCGGTCGAGCAGGTGGCGAAGGGGGCGCAAGGTCAGCTGTGGTGGCAGTTCTATCCACGGCAGGACATGGGCGCGAGTCAGGAGCTGCTCGAGCGCGCGCAAGGCGCCGGGTATACCGCCATGGTCATCACGGTCGATCAGCAGGCGTCGTATTACGAGCGCAGCCAGCACGATCGCAATCTGGGCGGACGCACGGGGGGAGGCGGCCGCGGAGGCGGACGCGGAGCCGCCGCGGGCGACGCCGCGCGTCAGGGTGGTGCAGGGCGTGCGAACGATCCCGAAGCGCTCGGCACGGCGACGATCGGCCGAGGCGCCGCAGTGCCGGCTCGGCTGCGCGCCGACGCCGGCGTCAGCTCGCCGCGGCGCGGCCGCGTATCGACGTGGGAGCGGGACGCCTCTGGTACAGCTGGGAGTACCTCGACCAGGTCAGGAAATTCATCAAGACCCCCATCATCATCAAGGGCATCGTCACCGCCGAGGACGCGCGCCTCTGCGTCGAGCGAGGATTCGACGGCATCGTCGTGTCGAATCACGGCGGCCGATCGATGGACTACGGACCTTCTACGCTCGAAGCGCTGCCCGAGATTGTCGCTGCCGTGAACGGGAAAATCCCCGTGATGATCGACAGCGGCTTCCGCCGCGGTAGTGATGTGCTGAAAGCGCTGGCGCTGGGCGCGGATGCCGTCTGGCTCGGACGGGCATCGCGATGGGCGCTCGGGGCATTCGGTCCACTGGGCGTGCAGCGGCTGTTGACCGACATCATCTTCAAAGAACTGGTCGATGCGGCGGCGGCGACAGGGAAGACGACGCTCGCGTCGATCGATTCGAGCATCGTGAAACAGAACTGGCCCTGACCTTCTTCGCAGATAGAGGAGAGGGCAGAGAGCAAAAGGGCAAGGCACACGGAGGCCGGGGATTGCATCCCGGCCTTTTTTTGTTGGGAGGTCGACATGCTGTCGAGACGAGAGCTGATTGCGGGTGGAGCAGGAATCCACATGGCCGGCGGCGAATGCGGCGGCGGCGCAACGCGATGCGCGATCTGGATCAGGTGCTTGACAGAGGTGCAGGGAATTCGCAGCCTGTTGACCGCGAATCCAGTGTCGACTCCGACCGTGACGACTCTTCGCGATCGGCAGCGCCAGTTCTTCCGCCTCAATCAGCGCTTTCCCGAATGCATCGATGTCGGCATTCGCATCTGGGAGCAGATGCAGGACTGGCACATCAGGAACCTGCGCCCGCTCAACATCAACCGCGCAGGCGACGGCCGGTGGCAGATGGATTTCATCATGTCCGTGATCGTGCTGAAACACGAGCTGTCCGAAACGAAATCGGCCAGCCCTACGATCGCTGACGGATGATGACTACTGAAAAGGTGAATTCCGCTGATGCGCAGCTGGTGCGCGCGATCGGGACGCGCCAGCTGACCGCGAGCATCATCAACGTCACGATCGCGTCGTCGATTTTCCTGATGCCGGCGACGGTGGCGGAGCGGCTGGGCGCCGCTGCGCCCATCGCATACATCGTGTGCGCCACGCTGATGACGCTGATCGCGCTGTGCTTTGCCGCCGCCGGCAGCCGCGTGTCGCTGACCGGAGGCCTCTACGCCTACATCGATACGGCGTTCGGAGGTTTTGCGGGTTTTCTCGGCGGGTATCTGTATTCGGTGACCGCCTGTCTGTCGGTCGCATCGGTCGCCACGGCGTTCGCGGGAACCATCGGCGTGCTCTGGCCCGCCTTTGCGGGCGGGTCTCGTCCGTGCGCTGCTGCTGGCGGTGCTGTTCGCGGCGCTCGCGATGGTGAACGTGCGCGGCATCAAGCCCGGGATCCGTCTGGTCGAGGTCATCACGGCAGCGAAGCTGATCCCGCTGTTGTTTCTCGTGATCGCGGGCGCCTGGTCGGTGAATTTCGAATTTCTGCGCATGTCGATGCCGACGGTGTCGCAGGTGGGGCAGGCATCGATCGTGCTGCTGTTCGCGTTCGTCGGCGTCGAAGTGGCGCTGACGCCGTCGGGAGAAATCCGCGATCCCGCCACGACCGTGCCGCGTTCGATCCTCACCGCGCTGGCGGTGGCGACGTCGATCTATCTTGCCGTTCAGACAGTCGCGCAGGGCACGCTCGGTCCCGAGCTGCCGCTCTACAAAGACGCACCGCTCGTCGAGACGGCAGGGAGATTGTTCGGCACAGGCGCGAAGCTGATTTTTCTCGTCGGCATGGCGGTGTCAATTTTCGGGTACATCGCGGGTGACATGCTCGGTACGCCTCGGGCGTTGTTCGCGCTGGCGCGCGATGGCGTGCTGCCGACGGCGCTCGTTCGAGTGCATCCCCGCTATCGCACCCCGGCGATCGCCATCGTCTTGTACGCGGCGGCCGTGGCAGCGCTGGCGATCTCGAGCTCGTTCGAACGCCTGGTGGTGATGGCGAACGTCTCGGCGCTGCTGCTGTACCTGATGTGTGTTGCGGCGTCGTACCAGCTTCAGCGGCGCAACGTCAGGATGGCCGGCGCGCCCTTCGACCTTCCCGGCGGCATGCTCATCCAGCTGCTCGCCGCCGCGGGCATCGTGTGGCTGCTGTCGCAGGCGACGCACGACGAGTGGAGAATCGAAGCGTACGTGCTCGGCGCTGCGATCGTCTATTACGTGCTCAAACGGTTCCTTCGGAACTCTTCCGCCGCCGCGGCTTCGCCGCGCGCCGGGCCAGTAACGTCGCTCGGTCCGGGCTTGAGCTCCCGCTCCGCCTCGAGCCAGTCGTCGAGGTCGGCGCCATGATTGCCGCCGCGTCTCTGATAGATTTCGTACGCGCGGCGCGCTACGGCGTCAGCATCATTGAAAGGTTCTGCCGCACCGTTGCTCTTCTTCGACTGGCGCGCGGGTTTTGGTGAGTCGGACGATCCGTTCGCAGGCTTGTTCGCTCGTGGCATTGTTGCCTCCGTCAAATTCAATATAACTCCAGCGCACCGGCCCCTGATCAAGATCGCATTTCGCTGCTGGTGCCGCCTGCGGCGGGAATGTACGCCTTCAGTACGTAATCGGTCACCATGCGATCGGCGCTGAATCGCCAGCCGAGCGTGCGGATCGCGCGCTTCATACGCGCGATCCAGCGGCGCGGTAAACCATCGCTGTCACGGTCGTAATACAACGGTATGACTTCGTCGCGAAGCACCCTGACGAGCGCCTCCGCGTCGCGCGCGTCGTGCACGTCGGTCGAGGTGTGCGTCTCCCCGCGTCCAATCGCGAAGCCGTTATGGCCGTCGTAGGCCTCCGCCCACCATCCGTCGAGAACCGAAAGGTTCAACCCGCCGTTCAGCACGACTTTCTGTCCGCTCGTGCCCGACGCTTCGAGCGGACGCCGCGGCGTGTTGAGCCAGACGTCGACCCCCTGCACGAGATCGCGGCCGACGTTGATGTCGTAGTCCTCGATGAAGAGCAGTTTTCCCGCGAAACGCGAGTCCCGAAGCAATTGAAAGACCTCCTGCAGCACTTCCTTGCCGGGCACGTCGCGCGGGTGCGCCTTACCGGCGAAGACGAACTGAATCGGGACCCTCGCGTCGTTGACGAATGCCACCAGATGTTCCAGATCGCGCAGCACGAGGTTGGCGCGCTTGTAGGTGGCGAAGCGGCGCGCGAAGCCGATCGTGAGCGCATCGAGGCTGAGCGCGTGCCGCACCTGATCGACGAACTCGGGCGGCTCGCCGCGCTCGTCGGCGCACCGGGCGGCGCGAAGCCGCGCGGCTTCGATGAGCGCGGTCTTCAGCGTCTGGCGCGTCTCCCACAACTCACCGTCCTCGATACGGTCGATGGGGTCCCATGTGGCCGGCTCGGCGCATCGCTCGATCCAGCCTGGGCCGAGATGGCGATCGTAGAGCTGGTGCATCTGTTGCGCGAGCCATGTGCGGACGTGGATGCCGTTGGTGATGTGGCCGATGGGCACCTGTTCCTCGGATCGTCCCGGGAAGAGCGGCGTCCACATGGCGCGCGACACCTGGCCGTGCAGCGACGATACCGCGTTGGCTCGGCGCGAGAGCTTCAGCGCAAGTATCGTCATGCAGAACCCTTCGTGCGGATCGGACGGGTTGACGCGTCCGAGCGCCATCAGCTCGTCCGCGCTCAAGCCCATGGCCGCGCGCAGCGGGCCGAGGTGCTCGTCGACGAGCGGCGATGAGAACCGATCGTGGCCCGCCGGAACCGGCGTGTGCGTCGTGAAGACCACCTGCGAGGAGATTCTGCGCAGGGCTTCGTCGGCGCCGATGCCTTCGGACGCCATTCGCTCGCAGGCCAGCTCCAGTGCTGCAAACGCGCTATGCCCCTCGTTGAGATGGACGACACCCGGCGCAATGTCGAGTGCCCTCAGCGCCTTGACCCCGCCGACGCCGAGCAGCAGCTCCTGGCGGATGCGGACGCGATCGTCGCCGCCGTAGAGTCGCGATGTGAGCCCGCGATCCTCGGGTTGATTGCCGTCGACGTCGGAATCGAGGAGCAGGAGCGTGTTTCTGCCGACGGCCAGCTTCCAGACGCGCGCGACGATCGTGCCTGTGCGCGTGTCGATGCCGACCGTCACCGGCTGGCCGCTCGCGTCTCTCGCGGGCTCGAGCGGCAGCAGCGAGCTGTCGACGTCGCGGTAGTCTTCCTGCTGACAGCCGGACAAATCGAATCGCTGGGTGAAATATCCCTGATCGTAGTAGAGCCCGATGCCCACGAGCGGAATGCCGAGATCGGACGCCGCCTTGAGGTGATCGCCGGCGAGAATGCCGAGGCCCCCGGAATAAATCGGAACCGATTCGTGCAGGCCGAACTCGGCCGAGAAATACGCCACAGGTCGCGCCCAGAGCACGCCGGCGTTCCGCGCGCCCCACGTTCGTGTCGACGTCAGGTGCTCCTGCATGCGGCGGTACGCGTAGTTGATGCGGCTGTGCAGCACGAGCGCCGACGCGCGCTCTTCGAGCAGCGCGGCCGGTATCTGCCGGAGCAGGGCGATCGGATTGTGATCGAGTGCGCGCCACAGCGCCGGGTCGAGCGCTCGGAAGAGGCTCGCGGTATCGTGATCCCAGCTCCACCACATATTGCGCGCGAGCGCATCCAGCCTCTGGTGTGCCGGTGCGACAAACTGCCCCAGCGTGCGCGCCTGGCTCACGATCGAGGCGAGCTGCGTTCCTGCCATCGAGAGCATCCGGACCGCATCGGCGCTGAACGCGCGCGGCTCGACCGTCTGGACGACGAGTACGCCCTGCAGCAATCCTTTGTCGACGAGCGGGACGCCAAGAAACGAGTGATACGGGTCTTCGCCGGCCTCGCGGAAATATTTGAACCGCGGATGGGTCGTCGCGTCTTCCACGACCAGCGGCGACAACTTCTCGCCGACGAGACCGGCGAGTCCCTCCGACAATCGCATGCGCACGCGCCCGACGCTGTCGGGGCGCAGGCCGACGGTCGCGGCCAGCACGAGCGTCGATCGATCGGGCTCGAGAAGATAGACCGAGCACACGTCGGTGTCGAACGTGCGTTGAATCAGCTGGACGATGTTGCCCAGCGTCTCTTCGGGATGTCCGCTGTGCGAAACGAGATGGCTGATTTCTTCGAGGGTCCAGAGGAGCGAGTCGCGCTGTGTCGTCACGCCGCCGAGCATAGCAAGAACGGAGGTGCTGGCATCAGCGATTTCACGTCCACAACATTGTTCGGTTTTACAGCGGCGCAGCGACATTTCTGTTCACGACGTTTCAACCGGCCGCTCTTGCCGTAGGATGCACGGTGATGGGGCCACAGGGGGCGGTGCGCGTTCGCGACGGTCTGTTTGCCGAGTACGCACTCGACGACTGTTACGACGAGATGTTCGATCGATCGGGCGAGGCGCGCCAGCCGTATGACGCGCTGCATCGCCGCCTCCTCGAGCTGTCGCCGGCGGATCTGCGCCACCGCCAGCAGGATGCCGATAGCGCGTTTCTGCATCAGGGGGTCACATTCACGGTCTACGGCGACGACCAGGGCACCGAGCGCATCTTTCCCTACGATCTGCTGCCGCGCATCCTCACGGCGCGCGAATGGGAAACGATCGAGCGAGGGCTCATTCAGCGGCTCACCGCGCTGAACCTGTTCCTTAAGGACATCTACCAGGACGGCCGCATCCTGAAGGAAGGCATCGTGCCGCGCCATCTCGTCTACAGCGCGCAGCATTACCGCCGCGAGATGATTGGCGTCCGCCCGCGCCGCGACATCTACGTCTCGGTGGCCGGTTCCGATCTGGTGCGCCTGCCGGATGGCCAGTTCGCGGTGCTCGAGGACAACCTGCGGGTCCCGAGCGGCGTGTCGTACATGCTGACGAACCGGCAGATCATCAAGCGGGTGTTTCCCGAGCTCTTCACCAATTACGCCGTACGCCCGATCGACCATTACGGGCTGGCGCTGCTGTCGACGCTTCGCTCTCTTGCACCGGACGATCGGCCGAATCCCACGATCGTGTTGTTGACGCCCGGGGTCTACAACTCGGCGTACTTCGAGCACACGTTCCTGGCCCGGCAGATGGGGATCGAGCTCGTCGAAGGGCGCGACCTGATCGTGCACGACAACGTCGTCTACATGAGGACGACGGCCGGCCTTCGACGCGTCGATGTGATTTACCGGCGGGTCGACGACGACTTCATCGACCCGCTCGCGTTTCGGTCGGACTCACGGCTGGGCGTGCCAGGCCTGTTCAACGCGTACCGCTCCGGTAATGTGTCGATCGTCAACGCAATCGGCACCGGCGTGGCCGACGACAAGGCGATCTACGCCTACGTGCCGGCGATCATCAGGTTCTACCTCAGCGAGGAGCCGGTTCTGCCGAACGTGCAGACCTACATGGCGGCCGATCCGAGCGATCGCGCGTACGTGCTCGAGCATATCGACGAGCTCGTCGTGAAGGCCGTTGGAGAATCCGGCGGCTACGGCATGCTCATCGGTCCGCATAGCACCGCGGAACAGCGCGACGAATTCCGGCGCCGCATCCAGACGGAACCGCGCAACTACATCGCTCAGCCGACGCTCGCGCTCTCGCGCGCGCCGAACTTCATCAACGACCAGATTGCGTCGCGTCACGTCGACCTTCGTCCCTACGTGCTGTGCGGAGATTCGTACACCGTCGTGCCCGGCGGCCTGACCAGGGTGGCGCTGCGGCGCGGCTCGCTCGTCGTGAACTCGTCGCAGGGCGGAGGCAGCAAGGACACCTGGGTCCTCGCAGACTGAACGCATGCTGTCGCGTGTCGCCGATTGCGCGTACTGGATGAGCCGCTATCTCGAGCGGGCCGAGCACACGGCGCGGCTCGGCGACGTCTGCCTTGGCCTGACGCTCGATCGGTCGTCCGACACGGTACGGCGACTGATGGGCGCGGTCGGAACGCCGCCGAAGGGATACGGCATTGCGATCGCGGGCATCGAGGACGCGGCTCCAGAGGTGCGCCTGAACACGACGATTGACGCATGCGTGGCCGCGGCGCGCGAGAACGCGCGGCAGGTACGCGAGCAGATCAGCACGGAGATGTGGGAGCAGCTGAATCGTCTGTATCTGAACATCAGCCGCAGCCGCGCGTCGCGCGGTTCGGCGTTCTACATGCACGTGAAAGAGGCGGCGCATCTGTTTCAGGGGGTTACCGACTCGACGATGATTCACACGGAAGGGTGGCACTACATTCAGATCGGGCGATCGATCGAGCGCGCCGCGGCGACAGCGACGATGCTCGAGATGCATTTCGAGGATACCGACGGCGCCGTTCGCGACGGCGGCATCGGCGCTTATGTGTCGTGGACCGCGCTGCTTCGCTCGTGCTCGGGGTTCGAGGCGTATTGCCAGCGCTATACAGCTGATGTGCGGCCGGAACGGGTCGCCGAGTTCCTCCTGCTGAGCGCCGATTTTCCACGATCCGTTCGCTTTGCCACCGACACGGTCGAAGCCTCGCTTCGTTCGATCTCCCGGGCGATCGGGCGAAATGCGCCGGGCCGCGTCGATCGGCTCGCCGGCCGTCTGCGGGCCTCGCTCGACTACAGCCAGATCGACGAGATCATGGCCGACAGCCTTCAAAGCTACGTCCAGGGCATACGACGGCAGTGTGAGCACGTCCACACCGCGCTGTACCAGACCTACATCAGCTACGCGACCGAGACCGCTTTCACATCATGAGCGGCGAGATTCAGTACGTCATCCGCCACACGAGCCGGTTTACGTACAGCGCGCCCATCAGCGAAAGCATGATGGAGGTGCGCATGCAGCCGCGCGGCGACGAGCGGCAGCGCTGCCTGCGGTTCGAATTGACGACCGCAGCCGCGCGCGCGTGTCTTCGCGTACCAGGATGCACTCGGCAACGTCGTGCACCATTTCGACATCCCGAGCCGCCACTCGCGCCTGTGGATAACAGCGGATGCGATTGTCGACGTCGCACCGATGCCGGCCATTCCCGAGAGTCTGCCCGACACGACGTGGGACGCCCTTGATGCACTCGCGGCATCGGGAGAGCACTGGCACTCGCTGCAGTCCAGCCACTTCGCGCGCGAGACGGCGTTGCTCGCAGAGCTTGCGGACGAGCTGCAATGGCAGCGCGATGCCGATCCGCTGACGCTGATGCGGCGGCTGACCTCGGCGCTGTTCCACACGTTCACCTACGCGCAGAGCGAGACACGCGTCGACTCGCCGATCGACGACGCGCTCAAGGCGCGAGGTGGCGTGTGCCAGGATCTCGCGCACATCATGATCGCGCTCGCGCGCCGCATCGGCATCCCGTGCCGGTACGTCAGCGGCTACCTGTCGACCAGCTCCGAAAGCCATGACAGGTCGACCGAAGGCGCGACGCACGCGTGGGCCGAAGCGTATCTGCCGGAGCTTGGCTGGATTGGGTTCGATCCCACCAACGATCGTGCTTGCAGCCGAGCGCCACATTCGCGCCGCCGTCGGGCGCGACTATGCCGATGTGCCGCCGACGCGCGGCGTGTTCCGCGGCGAAGCGGGCAGCGAGCTCGCCGTTCTCGTCACGGTGTCTCTCGCGGACTCGCCAACTCGCCCGGACCGCGTCATGCCAATGACGACGTGGGTTGCGCCTGGCGTCGAACTGGTGGACGCCTTCGACGCCCAGCAACAACAACAGCAGCAATAACTGGGTGCAATAGGTGCAATAGGTGCGATGGGTGCGATGGGGGCGTCAGGTGCCAAGAGGCGCGCGAGGGAAAGCAGCGCGGATCTCCTCCGCAGACATGTCGCGCCACTTGCCGGGTGCGAGATCGCCGAGTTCAATGGCGCCGAAGGCGATGCGCTTGAGGCGCGTCACCTCGTGCCCGGCCGCCTTCAACATTCGTCGGATTTCACGGTTCTTGCCTTCCGCCAGTTCAGCAATGAGGTGCGTCTCGCGCTTCGATCGCTTCAGGATCTCGATCGAGGTTGCCTTCAGCGTGTCGCCGCGATCGACAACGCCTTTGATCAGCGACGTCGCTGACGTGTCGGACAACTCGCCGCGGACAGTGACGACGTAGCGGCGCACGATGCCTGTGCCGGGATCCGTCAGCCAGTTGGCGAGTTGCGTATCGTTGGTCATCAACAGCAATCCGGTAGAGGCGAGATCGAGGCGGCCCACAGGCACCACGCGCGCATCGAGATCCGAAATCAGGTCGTACACGGTTTGTCGCCCTTCGGGATCGGTTCGGCTTGTGACGACGCTTCTGGGTTTGTTGAGCGCGATGCACAGCCAGGGCGCGCGGTCGACTTCGACACCGGAGATCTGAATCCGGGTCAGGCCGGGTGCGACCAGAAGCGCGGGGTCGATGACAACCCGCCCGTTCACTTCGACTTTGCCCGTCCGAATCAGCTCGTATGCCTGCGATCGCGACGAATAGCCGAGCTTCGAGAGCGCGCGAACGAGAGCAACTTTCTTCGCACCCGCCTTCGCGCCGCGACGTCCATCGCTTCGGCGTGGCAAGCCCTTCGTCCCCATGTCAGGGTTTGATGATTTTGAGGCCACTTGGCGTTGGCGGGGAGGTGAGGGGCGCGGTGATGCGCACGATCCTGCCGACAGAATGATTGACGACGTAGAGTTCACCGTCGGCGTCGACGCCGAAGCGAGCTGATGAGCCCCAGCACGGCGCTGCCGCCGAGTTCGGCTGTGTGCTCGCGTCGATCCGACGCGCGCGCCTCTCCAGAAGTCTCGATGGTCAGTGCGAGGGACCAGACCCGGCCAGAGTAGTCGGCGAAGAAATATCGTCCGCGATAGGCGGCTCCCAGCCGGGCTCCTCTGTACACGAATCCGCCCGTCACTCGAGAAGCCATCGCTGCGCCCGTATTCGAAGATCGGATCCGTCGGCGTAGAGAACAGCGGACGCGACGTGACGTTCTCGCGCGTGCCTTCGAAATTGCGCCAGCCGTAGTTGCGGCCGCCGGCGCCGCGCGGCTCGTAATTGATTTCCTCTCGACTGTTCTGGCCGACGTCGGCGATCACCAGCGCGCCCGTACCGCCGCGCGCCACATCGTCGAAGCTGTAACGCCACGGGTTGCGCAGGCCGAACGCCCAGATTTCGTCGCGAGCGGTGCTCGCGCCGAGAAACGGATTGTCTGGTGGAACTCTGTAGCCGAACGAATCGTTGGCGGGCACGTTGATATCGATGCGCAGCATCTTGCCAAGCAGTTCGCTCGGATTCTGCGCACGGTGGTCGGGGTCGTTGCCCGAGCCGCCGTCGCCGAGGCCGATGTAGAGATAGCCATCGGGCCCGAACGCCAGATGTCCACCGTTGTGATTTGCAAAGGGCTGGCTGACGAATCGCCGCGTCCCCTCCAGCTGCAGATCGAATCGGGACGAAGGATCGGCGAGCGAGCGGAGTCGGAGGAGCGGATGAATCGCGCCACGACCGTGTCGCCAGACGAGTTCGTGAAGTTGACGTAGAAGCGTCCGCTCGATGCGTAATCTGGTGCGAACGCGAGGCCCAGCAGGCCACGCTCGCCGCAGCACGCGACGCTGCTCGTCGAGGTTGAGAAAATCGTTTCCGACAATCGAGCCGTTGCGCACCACACGGATGCGTCCCCGTCTGTTCGACCACGAACTGCACGCTGCGATCGGTTGGGTCCTGCACGAAGGCGACCGGCGACTGGAATCCGGAGGCGTAGACCTGTCCTTGCAGTTGTGCGTGAGCAGGCATTGCGACAGCGAGGCCGAAACACACGCAGACGAAAATTGTCATGCCAGCCTTCAGGCCGGCCGCGCGCAGCATGGAACTAATCGTAACGCAGAGGCGGCGGCCGTGGGCTATCATGCCGTTGATGGTGCGGAACCTCGCTCTGATTGTCGCAGCGTGCATCTGCGTCGCCGGCTGCGATAAGAAAACGCCGGAGACTCCGGATCCGGGGCTGCCTTCGTGGAGACGTGCGCGTCTCGCCCGGCGATCGCCTCGGCTGGACGCAGCAGGCGGCCGACGCCGCCGAGATCGCGACGTTTCAGTTCGCGCTCTACGTCGATGGATCCCGACCGACGCTCACCGGCGTCAGCTGCGCCAGAGCAGCGAGTGGCACGCGCGTTCGACTGCAGTGCCATTCTGCCTACGCTGAGCACCGGCACGCACACGCTCGAACTCGCCTCGTTCGTCGTCGATGGTTCGGCTCGACGGTCGAGAGCGCGCGTTCCGGCGCGCTGCGCGTCGTCGCCGGCGGACGTCGGCGTCGACCTTCTCCGCATCGTCCAGGCTCGTCGTCACGGCCGAGCAGGTGCGATTGAACCTGGCTCCCGTTGCCGAAGGCCTGCATCTTCCATCGGATCTCGCATTCGCCGCCGATGGTTCGATCTTCGTCGCCGAGCGTGGTGGCGCCGTGCGGCTGATTCGAGACGGTGTGCTCGTCGAGACTCCGGCGCTCGATCTTTCTCCGGAGATCACGCGGCCGGAAGGAGGGCTTCTCGCGATCGCCCTCGATCCGAGCTTCGACGAGAACGGGCTCGACGTATGCGCTTTACGCCGTTGACGCGCCGCGCAACGGGCTCGAGTTCACGCTCGCGCGATTCCGCTATCTGGACGGCGTGTTCGCGCGAGCGTGCGGTGCTGCTCGATCGGACGGAGGCGTCGGTCACCGGCGCAAGCGGTGCACTGCGTGTCGGGCCGGACGGAAAGCTGTACGTCGCGCTCGATAGCGCGTCCGACGGCCGCATCGCCGGCAAGCTTTGCCACGTATAACGGGAAGGTACTGCGGATCAACACGGACGCCACGACTCCCGACGACCAGCCCGGATCGAACCCGATTTATTCCCTCGAGCATCCTCAACCTCTGGCGCTCGATTGGCAGCCGGAGAGCTGGCACGCTGTGGGTTGTCGATCGCGTCGGCACCGATGCCGGCCGCCTCAGCGCCGTTGTCAAGAGCGCCGGGCAAAGCCGTGCCGCGCTGCGCACGGCGTATGCGCTGCCCTCAGGCACCGGTGCGGCATCGGCCGCGTTCTATCGCGGCGATCTGATGTCGATTTTCAAGGGCAATCTGTTCATCGCCGCGGAAATGGGACGTCAACTGATGCGCCTTCGATTCGATCCGGACAACGCGTCGAAGATCGTGTCGGTCGAACGGATGCTGACTGATGAGATCGGCGCCGTGCGGGTTGTCAGCGGGGGGCCGGACGGCGCGCTGTACGTCGCGACGGAGAGTGTGTTGTACCGACTGGCGCCGTGACGGAAATACAAAAACCTAACAGGAGATCAGGGATCAGGAGGTTAGGAGGAATTTCTCAGACGAACGCAAACACGAAGGCGCGAAGAGCGCGAAGACGGTGTTGTCGTTGTGGCCTACCTGCGGACCGGCGCGCAAGTCTGGTGCGACCCCCTAATCTCCCGCGCTGCAAGCTCTGTGAATGCGCATCATTTCGTTCCCGCGCTCTGAAACTGGTACGGAACACGCTCGATCGTGACGGCGTATTTCAAATCTTTCAGTGTGTCGGTTGTGCTCGCGACATGAGGCGAGACAGCACCACCCAGGGCAAGTATGGGAAAGATCCTTACCTCGCCTGCTACTCGGCAGAGTTCGAGAATCGCGTCCTTGTGAAACTGAGCTCCCAACTGCTCTGAGTAGAGAAACAGAAAATGGGAGCAGATGGCGAGATCGAAGGACCCGTCGGGGAAGGGGAGCGACGGTGCCCCAGCCGTGATGTAGCGTCCTTCGCTTCGCCCCGCGTCGTAATCGGCAAGAAAGTCTTCCATCGCAGACATTCGAAGGCGCTGCAAGTGTTCGAGGGACGTGATCTGGTCCCAGACGAACTCGTCGCGATTACGTTTAGTTTGTTCGAGGATGTCCTCGGCGGTCGCGGCGATCCGCTCGCGAATCTGGTCCGCGCTGAATGCGTATAGCGGATCGCAGGACGTGACCCGCACGCCTCGGCGGGCCGCCTCAGCGTTGAACGCGGCGGGACCATCGCCACAGCCGAGAATGCGTCCTCGCAGGTCTGCGTCGGTCAGCGCGAACATTCGCCGATACTCGTCGAACGATCGGCCCCAAGGGACGATTAAAACGACCTCCTAATCTCCTGGTCTCCGGTCCAAAGACTGCGAATCTACGTCACCGCGAGCGTCCCCAGTGCGGCGAGCTGTTCCCGAATTTGTTTCTGCGCGTCCGGCGGCACCGTGCCGAGCGGCGGGCGAGTGGGCCCCCCCACGAAACCAATCTGATCCAGTGCGTACTTCAGGCCGGCGACGCCGTGCATCGCGCCGAGCAGGCGTCCGAGCGGTGTGATACGCCTCTGGAGTTCGAGCGCCTCCGCGTGTCGCTGTGCGCGAACCAGGTGGAAGATCTCGACGCAGATATCCGGCACGACGCCCGATATCGCCAGCACGCCGCCGTCGGCGCCCGCGCATAGCGCGTGATAGAACGTCGGCGCCGATCCACCGAGCACCACGAAGTCATCAGGCGTGCGCGCGATGGTCTCGGCAAGCTGCACGAGATCGGCGTTCGACTCTTTCATGCCGATGATGTTCGGATGCGCGGCGAGCCGCTCGACGGCGTCGGGCAGGAGATTGACGCCGGTGAACACGCTGACGTTGTAGAGCAGCACGGGCACTGGGGACGCGTCCGCTACGGCGGTGTAGTACCGCACGAACGCGTCGCTCGTCATCACATTCTTGTAAAAAGACGGCGTCCGCACGAGGACGACGTCGACGCCGATGCGCGCGGCACGCTTCGCGGCCGCGATCGTGGCGCCGGTTGACTCGCGCCCGACGCCGCCAATCAGCGTACGGTCGCGGGGAACATGCGCGCGCACGGTCTCGATGACGGCGTCCGACTCGGCGTCTTCGAGGAGCGGCGCCTCGCCGTTCGACCCGAGGACCACGAGCCCTGCCAGCTTCGTCTGCATCCAGCGCGCGACATTGCCGGCAAGGCCTTGATGATCGACAGATCCGTTGGTGAATGGGGTGGGGATTGGGGGAAACACGCCTTCGAGATTCACGCGAAAACTTTAACACGCGGCCGACCTCAAGTCGGCACTACGGTAGCCGCGCTACCATGACGCCCCGATCGCGACGGTGCCGCCGATCCGCATGTGCTCGCCCGCCCTCGAGAGCTCGAACTCCGGGCGCACGAACATGCACATTGCCGGCGGCGATGCGCACGCCGGCGAATCCGCAGAGCGTGCCCGCCTTGGATTCGCTCCGAACGATATCGCGGCTCGTGCATCTGAAGACGTTGTTGGTAAGTGTGCAGCCGGCGGGTGAGTCGCGCGTCGACGTCACGCGCGTCACGCCGAGACCGCCGCCGGCGTACGGCTGGGTGCGCCCGCTGCCGAAGTACTTGAGGATGCGCACGCGCGCGGCCGTGACGGTCGAGTCGAAGCGCACATCGCTGTCGAAGTTGCGCTTCGCCTTCTGGGTCTCGGCCAGCACTTCGATGCCCCAGCCGTGCGGCGACTTGAACCCTACGCCGCCGCCGATGGGCACCCCGACGCCGAGGTTACCCTCGTCGTCCCAGAGCTGGACGACTCCGGTCGTGGCGAAGACTTCAATGGATTGGGCCGACGCGAAGGCTGGAGAAAGAATGAGGGCGACGAGTAAGAACGAGCATTCGCATTGTCATATCAGGCAATGCGAGATGAGCGGTTTGGACGGCTCAAAAAGGGGTAAGGGGTAAGGCTAGATACTCGGGAACTTGCGCAGGGTCTCGGAGCCGCTGATCGTTCCGAAGCAGTAGCTGCCGTTGTAGTCCACTTTCATCGTGTCGCCCGCCTGACGGGTGCCGGTGCCGTTCAGGCTGAACTGGCAGGGAAGACCCATGGCGGTCAGCGTGCCGGTGGCTACGAGATTCATGACGCTGTCGCTCTGCATCGTGCCCGTCAGGTTCGCCGCAACGTTCACCCCGCTCGCGCACGTCGGCCGTCACGGTGCCGGAGACGGACGAAGCCGTCTGAGTGGTGATGAGCCACTTCACGTCCGAACAGTTGCCGAGTGGAAGTCCCGCGATAGTGGACGAGCCCCACGCGCCGGCGAAAGCGGAAGCCGGCGAGCGTCGTGGATCCGGTCGAGTGAGGACGCGCCCGTGTAGAGGTGCTGCCAGCGGCGTCCGCCGGTTCCGGACGGCGATGTGGGACCAGTGAGCTTGTTCTCAAACGCGCAGCCCGTTGCGAGCGTCGACGCAAGCAGCAGACTCAGGAAAGTAAAGGTTTTCATGAGAGGCCCTTACAGTTTTGTATCGGCACATACAGTTTTGGTATGCACCGCAGGTTCTTTCGTTCAGAATTCTCAGGAAATCGAGGACAGCACCTAAGGTGTTGCAGGATAAAGGCCAGAACGCTGTTCACGCGCGTCAAAACAGGTAGAATCCGAATGATGACCCCGCATTTGCTTCGAGCCGTAAAGCCCTGCGGCTGGCGGTGTTTCTGGTTGGAATTGCCATGGCCAGCCGGGTGTCGCCGGCGGGCCGCCGAAGTCAGCGAATACAAGGATCCGCATCCGCTTCCCGAAGAGCCGTTCGTTATCGACGCACCGTCTGTCGGCCGGCACGGCGGACGGTTCGTCATGGGCAGTATTCAGAACCCCCGCACGTTCAACGCCATCATGGCGAATGAACAGTCGTCGAATGACATCACCGAACGACGTTTGCCACACTGACCGAGTACGACAACGCGACGCAGAAATC
Source organism: Vicinamibacterales bacterium (assembly GCA_963787755.1). Taxonomy (GTDB): domain Bacteria; phylum Acidobacteriota; class Vicinamibacteria; order Vicinamibacterales; family JAMQPK01; genus JAMQPK01. Next base: position 183,987 of record CAWBEG010000012.1, on the reverse strand, counting down.
GATTCCGTGGCTGGCCAAATCGTGGGAGATGGCGCCTGACGGCCTGACGTGGACCTACCATTTGCGCAAAGGCGCGAAATTTTCAGACGGACACCCGATCACGGCTGAGGACGTCCTCTTCAGCTTTCAGGTCGTATACGACAAGACGCTGCATCCGGTCGGCGCAGGACCTCCTGATCATGGGTGGCAAACGTTTTCGAGGTCACCGCGCCCGACCAATACACCGTCGTCATCAAGACGCCCTCGCCGAATGCCGCACTGGTCGATATGTGTCGCCAACGTGCGGATCATGCCCAAGCACGTGCTCGAGGAGGCCTACAAAAAGGGGGATTTTGCGGCCGCGTATAACGTGGGCACGCCGCCCGACAAAATCGTCACCAGCGGCCCGTGGCGCATCACGCAATACGTGCCAGGCGAGAAGACCGTGCTCGGGCGGAATCCGTATTTCTTCGGCGTCGACAAGAAGAATCAGCGCCTTCCGTATCTCGACGAGCTCGTGTTCCTCATCGTTCCCGATCTCGACGCGGCCGATTTGAAGTTTCGCGCGGGCGAGCTGCACGGGCTGGATGACGTCAAACCGGAAAATTACAACTGGTACAAGGACAACCAGCAGAAGCGCAACTTCACGCTGTACGACCTCGGCCCCGATCTGAACACGAACCATTTCTGGTTCAACCTCAACAAGGTCCAGAAGCCCACACCCGGCAAGAAAATCGGCGAGCCGTTCGTCGATGCCGTCAAGTACTCGTGGTTCAGCAACCCGACGTTCCGTCGCGCGGTCTCGCTGGCCATCGATCGCGACGCGATGATCCCTTCCGTGTTCTACGGCGAGGCGGTCAAGAACTGGGCGATCGCGACACCAGGCAACAAAGTGTGGCACTCGCCCGACCTGCTGAAGTACGACTACAACCCGGCGGAAGCGAAGAAGCTGCTCGCAGGCCTGGGCTGGAAAGACGGCAACGGTGACGGCATCATCGAAGACGCGCGCGGCAACTCCGTCACGTTCTCGCTGAAGACCAACAGCAGCAACACGACGCGCATCGCGATGCTGAACTTCATCAAGGCCGATCTCGCGAAGGTCGGCATCAACGTCATTACGGCCCCGGTCGATTTCAACACTCTCATCACGAACCTCCGAGCGGATTTCCAGTACGACGCGATGCTGCTGGGGCTGCAGAGCGGCGTGCCTCCAGACCCGTCGACGATGCAGAACGTGTGGCGCTCGACGGGGCTCACGCACTCGTGGTTCCTGACGCAGGCCGAAGCCCGACACGCCGCAGGAAGCGCGCATCGACGAGCTGATGGACGTCATCCTCGCGACGCACGATCTCGCGGAGCGACAGAAGGCCTATAAAGAGGTCGAGACCATCGCCAACGAGGATGGCCTGGTTGACATGGCTGCCGATACGCGTGCAGAAGATTCCTGTGAGTAACCGATTCGGCAACCTTCAGCCCAGCGTCCTTCGCCACCGGATCCTGTGGAACTCGTACAACATCTACGTCAAATGACGCGCATGCTGTCGACACGCGGACAGGCTGTTGGTCGTCGTCCTTGTGGCGGCTCTCAGCATCGGCGGCTGCCGGCGCCGCGCCGCCGAGGTTGCGGAGTACAACGATCCGCATCCTCTGCCCGAAGATCCGCTCGTCGTCGATGCGCCGTCGCTCGGTAAGCATGGCGGCCGCTTTGTATTCGGCATCACGGGGAACCCGCGCACGTTCAACGCTCTAATGGCGAACGAAGTGATCGACGACGGACGTCACCGACCATCACCTGTTCACGTATCTGGTCCATTACGACAACGCGAAGCAGCAAGTCGTGCCGATGATCGCGAAGTCGTGGGACGCCTCGCCCGACGGGCTGGCGTGGACGTTTCACCTTCGCCGGGGCGCGAAGTTTTCGGACGGGCATCCCATCACGTCGGAAGACGTTCTCTTCAGCGCGCAGGTAGCGCTCGACGAGACGTTGCATCCCGCCGTGCAGGACATGCTGAAGCTCAACGGCAAGCCGTTCGAGTTTTCCGCTCCCGATCCGCACACGGTCGTCGTCAAGACGCCGGCGCCGTTTGCGACGATGCTGATCGCGGCCGGGCAGCTGGAGATCATGCCGAAGCATGTGCTCGAGGGCGCCTACAAGAGCGGCAACTTCGCGTCGAGCTACAACGTCAACACGCCGCCCGATCAGATCGTGACGAGCGGTCCGTGGAGAGTCGTGCAGTACGTGCCAGGGGAGAAGACGGTGCTCGGCCGCAATCCGTATTGGCTCGGCGTCGATAAGGCGAACAAGCGGCTTCCGTATTTGAACGAGCTCGTCTATCTCATCGTGCCCGACCAGGACGCCGCCGATTTGAAGTTCCGCTCGCGCGAGCTCGACGCGGTCGACAACGTCAAGCCCGAGAACTACGGCTGGTACGCCGACAACCAGGCGAAAGGCGGTTACACGCTCTACAGCGTCGGTCCCGAGAACAACAGCCGGTTTTTCTGGTTCAACCTGAACAAGATCCAACCGCCGCTGCGTGGAGAAAAGCTGCCGGCCGGGAAGCGGGTGGGCGACAGTGTCGTCGATCCGGTGAAGTACGCCTGGTTCAGCAATCCAGTGTTCCGGCGCGCGGTGTCGATGGCCGTCGACCGCGACGCCCTCATCCGCAGCGTATTTTTCGGGAAGGCACGAAGAGCTGGTCGATTGCCGGCCCGAGTAACAAAGAATGGTATACGCCAGAACTCCCGCACGACGACTACAACGTCGCCGAGTCGAAGCGCCTGCTTGCGAGCATCGGATTGAAGGACGGCAACGGCGATGGCGTGCTCGAAGACCCCCGCGGTAATCCGGTGACCTTTCAGTTGAAAACGAACGCCGACAACGTCATGCGCGTCGCGACGGCCAACTTCATACGCGACGACCTTGCCAAGGTCGGCATCCGGGTCATCCTGTCGCCTATGGATTTCAACTCGGTGATTACGAATCTCAGGAGCGACCTGCAGTACGAAGCGATCCTCCTGGGATCGCAAAGCGGCGTGCCGCCTGACCCCGCAAACGCGCAGAATCTGCTGCGATCGTCCGGGATCTCACACTACTTTTTCGTGCGGCAGCAGAAACCGGCGACGCCCGAAGAAGCCGGATCGATCAGCTGCTCGACAAGCTCATCTCGACGCTCGACGCCAACGAGCGTAAGGCCAGCTGGAAGGACATCCAGACCATCTGGAATGAGCAGGGCTGGTTCGTGTGGCTGCCGATTCTCAACGTCAAGCTCCCGGTGAGCGACCGATTCGGTAACGTGCAACCGAGCGTGATGGCGCACCGGATCCTCTGGAACATCGAGCAGGTATACGTCAAATGATGTGTCGCCGTCTCCTCATCACGGCAGTCGTCGTTGCTGCGGCGACCGCGCCCGGCTGTCGCCGTTCCGCCTCGGACGCCGTTGCGTATAAGGATGAGATTCCGCCACCGGCAGAGCCGCTCATCAGACAACTGCCTGCGGTCGGACGGCACGGCGGACGTTTCGTGCAGGCCGAGACGAACAATCCGAGGACGTTCAACGCGATGATGGCGAACGACGCGTCATCGACCGACATTACGGACCGCCTGTTTGGCTTCCTCGTCGACTTCAACCTTTCGACCCAGCAATACGAGCCGGGAATCGCGAAATCGTGGGAGGTGGCGCCCGACGGCGTGACGTGGACGTTTCATCTTCGCAAAGGCGCCGCGTTCTCCGACGGCCATCCGATAACCGCGGAGGATGTGCTGTTTTCGTTCGAGGTTCTTTACGATGAAAGTCTGCACCCAATGATGCAGGAGATGCTGCAGAGCGATGGGAAGAACTTCACGCTCACGGCACCCAACCCCTACACGGTCGTCATCAATACGGGAAAACCGCACGCGGGTCTGCTCGACGCGCTGTGCCCAGGCAACCTGCCGATCATCCCCAAGCACACGCTGCATGAGTCGTACAAGAACGGCACGTTCGCTGCGGCGTACAACATCAGCACGCCGCCCGACAAACTTGTGACCAGCGGCGCCTGGCGCCTGGGCCAGCACGTCACCAACGAAAAAACCGTGCTCGTCAGAAATCCGTACTACTTCGGATTCGATCAGAACAAGCAGCGGCTGCCGTACCTCGACGAGCTGGTGATTCTCATCGTGCCCGATCAGGACGCTGCCGATCTGAAATTCCGCGCGGGCGGTATCGATGCCGTCGACGACGTGAAACCCGAGAATTACCGGTGGTACGAGGAGAACCAGCAGAAGGGCAACTTCACGCTGTATGACGTGGGCGCGTCGCAAGCCACGCATCTCATGTCGTTCAACCTGAACAAAGTGCAGCCGCCCATTCGCGGCGCGAAGCCGACGCACGGCAAACGCCTCGGAGAGCCGTTTGCCGATCCGGTCAAATACGAGTGGTTCAATAACAGGGATTTCCGCCGTGCCATCTCGATGGCGATCGATCGCGATGCGCTCATCAAGGGTGCGTTCTTCGGCTACGGCGAGAAGAACTGGTCGCAGATGACGAGCTCGAACAAGGAGTGGCACTCGCCCGATTTCGTCAAGCTCGATTACAACCCGTCCGAAGCGAAGAAGCTGCTCGCCGGAATCGGATTCAAGGATACGAACGGCGACGGGTTCCTGGAGGATGCGCGCGGCAATCAGGTGAGCTTCATCCTGAAGACGAACAGCAGCAATGCGCTGCGCGTCAGCATGGCAAACTTCATCCGCGACGATCTGGCAAAGGTCGGCGTCAAGATGACGCTGACGCCCATCGACTTCAACACACTCATCTCGAATATCATCGACAACTTTCAGTACGACGCCATCCTCCTCGGGTTTCAGAGCAGCGTGCCGCCGACGCCATTCGGGGGACAGAATGTCTATCGGTCGTCGGGCGAGTCGCACTTCTGGTTCATCCGCCAGCAGAAGCCGGCGACGCCGGAGGAAGCGCGCATCGATCGCGCCCTCGATGAAATGCTCACGACCCAGGACCGTCAGATGCAAAAAGCGAAGTTCAACGAAATCCAGAACATCATCAACGATCAGGGTTGGTTTATCTGGCTGCCTATCCCAACGATCAAGCTGCCAGTCAGCGACAGGTTCGGCAACGTGCGGCCGAGTGTCATGGCGCACCGCACGCTCTGGAACATCGATCGGGTATTCGTCAAGCCCCCCCAAAGCTGACACGCCGCCATGCGCATCTACGTACTGCGGCGATTGCTGCAGACAATCCCACTGCTGTTCGGCATCTCGCTGATGACGTTTCTCCTGCTGCAGCTCGCGCCAGGAGATTTCCTCAATCAGATGGCGGAGAACCCGGGCATTTCCGCCGAGACGATCGAGGCGATGCGCGTGCGCTTCGGCCTCGACAAGCCGTGGTACGTCCAGTACGCGATCTATCTCAGGAACGTGCTGCTCTACTTCGATTTCGGGCAGTCGTTCGCGCGCCACCAACCGGTGTTCGACGTGCTGAGCGACGGCTTCACCAACACGCTGATGCTGGCGGGCGCGGCGGCATTCGTCACGTGGGCGCTCGCGATTCCGCTCGGCGTGCTCGCGGCAGTGCGGCAGCACTCGTGGATCGACAGGACGTTGTCCTTCGTCGCGTTCATCTGGCTGTCGATTCCGGAGATTCTCGCAGCCCTGCTCCTGTTGATGATGGCGGCGCGCACCGGATGGTTCCCGGTCGGCGGAATGCGGTCCCTCGACTATGACGAGCTGGACGGCATCAGCCAGTTCTTCGACATCCTTCACCATCTCGCGCTGCCGGCGCTCGTGGTCGGGCTGATTCCGCTCGCGAGCCGGATGCGGCAGATGCGCGGCAGCCTGCTCGACGTGCTGCGCCTCGATTACGTGACGACGGCCCGCGCCAAAGGGTTGAGCGAGCGAACAGTCATCATCAAGCACGCGCTGCGAAACGCGCTGAACCCGATGATCACGCTCTTCGGGTACACGCTCGGCGCCCTCGTCTCGGGCTCGTTCATCGTCGAGATTATTTTTTCGTGGCCGGGCCTCGGCCGCATCACGCTCGACGCCATCCTCACGCAGGACCAGTACCTCGTGATGGGTGCGGTGCTGATGGCCTCGCTCGTCCTGATTGTCGGCAATCTCATCGCCGATCTCCTGCTGGCGATCGCCGACCCGCGGATCAGCTATGACTGAGATCGTGCCGCCCGATAACAGAGGAGCCGCGAGCGGCGCGGAGGGGCCCCCGCGACCAATAAGCAGAGGCGATCCTGATGTTCTGGAGATTGTGTCGCCGCAGTCGCCGGGCGTCGTCTTCTGGACGCAGATGCGCAAGAGCCCGCTGGCGATCGCGGGCGGAGTCGTGCTGACGATCTTCTATCTGCTCGCGCTGTTCGCGCCGTTCGTCGCGCCGTATCCCCAGGAAGAGATGGATCGCGCGAAATATTTCCATCCGCCACAGAGCCTCCATTGGGTGCGCGCCGACGGCAGCTTCAGCCTGCGCCCGTACGTGCGCGAGATGCGCGTGACCGATATGAGCAGCTTCACGTACGAAGAGGACCGATCGCGCGAGCTGCCGGTGAAGTTCTTCGTGCGCGGCTATGCATACGAGCTGATGGGGTTTCTCCCTTCGAACATCCACCTCTTCGGCGTCGATGCGCCGGGACGCATTTTCTGTTCGGCAGCGATTCGTTCGGGCGAGACGTGTTATCGCGGCTGCTCTACGGCGCGCAGATCTCGCTCACCGTGGGCCTGGTCGGCATCGCGATTTCATTTACGCTCGGGCTGCTGCTTGGCGGGATCGCCGGCTACTTCGGCGGCTTCATCGATACCGCGATTATGCGGCTCACCGAACTGCTGCTCAGCATTCCGTCGCTCTATCTCATCATCGCGCTTCGGGCGGTCTTCCCGATGGATCTGCCGAGCCACCAGGTCTACCTCGGCATTGTCGCGATTCTGGCGTTTATCGGATGGGCCGGGCTTGCCCGCGTCATCCGCGGCCTTGTGCTGTCGATGAGGAAGAGCGACTACGTGACGGCGGCGGAAGCGCTGGGCTTCGGCCGGCTGCGCGTCATCGCGCGCCACGTCCTGCCGAACACGATGTCGTACGTGATTGTGGCGGCCACGCTGTCGATTCCCGGCTACATCCTGGGCGAAGTCATCCTGTCGTTCCTCGGCGTCGGCGTGCAGGAGCCGAGCGCGTCGTGGGGCAACATGCTGAACCAGGCGCGGAGCATTCGCGCGCTCACGTCGTTTCCATGGCTGCTGTTCGTGCCGGGCACGGCGATCTTCGTGACGGTGATGGCGTTCAACTTCCTGGGCGATGGCCTGCGCGATGCGCTCGATCCCCGCAGGGTCAGCGGAGGACGAGCATGAGCGAGCCCCTGCTGCGTCTCGAGAATCTGAAGGCGTATTTCTTCACCGATACGGCCGTCATTCGCGCGGTCGATGGTGTGTCGTACGAGGTCAATCCGGGCGAGACGCTGGCAGTGGTCGGCGAGTCCGGCAGCGGCAAGAGCGTCACGGCGCTCTCGATCCTGAAGCTCATTCCGCAGCCGCCCGGCCGCATCGTCGAGGGACGCATCCTGTTCAAGGGGCGCGATCTCGTGCCGCTGACCAACGAGCAGATGCGCGCGATCCGCGGCAAGGAAATCTCGATGATCTTCCAGGAGCCGATGACCGCGTTGAACCCGGTCTACACGTGCGGCGAGCAGATTATCGAAGCGCTCGTGCTGCACGAGCGGATGACGCGCGCGCAGGCGCGCACGCGGACGATCGAGATGCTCGAGCGCGTCGGTATCCCGGCGGCGGGGCAGCGTGTCGACGAGTATCCGCATCAGCTGTCCGGCGGCATGCGGCAGCGCGTGATGATCGCCATGGCGCTGGCCTGCCGGCCGGCGGTGCTGATCGCCGACGAGCCGACGACGGCGCTCGACGTGACGATTCAGGCGCAGATTCTCGAACTTCTGCAAAGAGCTGCAGCGCGAGATGGGGATGGCGGTCATTCTCATCACGCACGATCTCGGGGTGGTGGCGGAGACGGCCGATCGTGTGGCTGTGATGTATGGCGGACAGATCGTCGAGTACGCGGACGTGCGAGCGGCCTTTCGCCAGCCGCTGCATCCGTACAACGCCGGGCTGCAGTCGTCGCTGCCGAAGCTCGGCGAGGTCGTCGATCGGCTGCGCGTCATTCCGGGGACCGTTCCGAACCCGGCGCGATTTCCGGCCGGCTGCCGCTTCCACCCGCGTTGCCCGGTGATGATCGAGAAGTGCCTGCAGGATCCGCCGCTCGAAACGATCGTCGACGATCATCTGTCGCGGTGCTGGCGCGCGCGTGAGATCGCTGCGGGCACGCTCGATCCTGTGCCGCCGCCCGTCGAAACCGTCAAATGACAACCGAAACCCCTACCATTCTCGAGGTCACGGACCTCAAGAAATATTTCCCCATCAAAAAAGGGCTGTTCTCGCGCACGGTTGGGCACGTGCACGCCGTCGACGGCGTGTCGTTCTCGGTGAGGCAGGGTGAGGTGCTCGGGCTGGTAGGGGAGAGCGGCTGCGGGAAGACGACGACCGGACGCTGCATCCTTCGGCTGATGGAGCCGACGTCCGGCAGCGTCAAATTCGACGGCCAGGAAATCACAGGGCTTCCGTTCCGCGAGATGCGCCAGCTGCGGCGGCAGATGCAGATCATCTTTCAGGATCCGTATTCGAGCCTCAACCCGCGGCTGAGCGTGCGGACGATGCTGACCGAAGTGTTGAGGGTGCACGGCATCGTGAAGGGCGGGCGCGAGGCACGAGAGCGGGTTGCCGAGCTGATGCGCATGGTCGGCCTGTCGCCGAGCCAGGCGGCGCGATACCCGCACGAGTTCTCGGGCGGCCAGCGCCAGCGTATCGGCATCGCGCGCGCGCTTGCGCTGAACCCGCGGCTGATCATCGCCGACGAGCCGGTGTCGGCGCTCGATGTGTCGATACAGGCGCAGATCGTCAATCTGCTGCGCGACCTGCAGAAGAAAATGTCGCTGACGTATCTCTTCATCGCGCACGACTTGTCGGTAGTCGAGCACATCAGCAACCGCGTGGCCGTGATGTATCTCGGCAAGATCGTCGAGCTCGCGCCGAGCCTCGATCTCTATCGCGACCCGCGGCACCCCTACACGGTGTCGCTGTTGTCGGCCATTCCGCAGAATGATCCAGATGCGAAGAAGGCGCGCATCGTGCTGAAGGGAGACGTGCCCAACCCGGCGAACCCTCCGTCCGGCTGCCGATTCCATCCGCGCTGCTTCATGGCGCAGCCGATCTGCTCCACTGAAGAGCCGCCGCTCCGCGAAGTGGTGCCTGGACATTGGTCGGCCTGTCACTTCGCGGAAGAAGTGCCGCTTCGAGTTCCGTCGCCTGTTACCACGTCGATCAACAAGGTCACGTCGTAGAAACTGATAAACCACGAAGACACGAAGAGCGCGATGACGCGAAGGAATACCGTGTCACGCATTTCATCGCGTCTTGACTCCGCTTCGACGGCGCGCCGCCGAAGCGAGATCTTCGCGGCTTCGTGGTCGCACTGTTCGTTCAGGCTCCAGCGTGCTGCTACAATCCACCACACACGAAGGAGGGCGTCATGATTAGCCGTCGAGCATTTTTCGGCGTTGCGGCGGGTGTATCTACTGCAGGTGTCGGCGGCGCTCGTCTGGCCGAAGCATCGATGTGCAACCCGCCTTCGCTCGACAAGGTTCCAGTACGGAAAACCGGGAAAGTGGAGATCGCATTCAAGTCGCCGGGGCCGCAGCCGAATGGACTGCAGGCTGCCAAGGACGGCCTGTGGATTATCGACCAGAGCGACGGAAGCAAGGTGTATCTCGTCGATTACGCCGACGGCCGCGTGCTGCGATCGTTCGAGACCGACACGGTGCGGCCGAGCGGCATTACGTTCGACGGCGAGGCGCTGTGGATTGGATCGACCTTCAGCTACGAGAACGTGCGCTGCGACGCGATGACCGGCCGCGTCATCGAGCGGCGCCCGACGCCCGGCTCCATCATGTATGCGATGGCGGGCGATCCGCCGCAGCGCCGCAGTCCGCTTGCCGGCGGTCCGCTCGCCCAGACACGGCCGGCCCAGGCCGACGCCGCGGCGCCTCCGCTCGCGCGACTGACGCAAATGCCGAGCAACCGGTTGCAGGGCGCCCACGGGCAGGAGTGGAGGGACGGACACCTCTGGACGACGTCGACGTCAGCGCGCTCGATTTACCAGATCGAGGCCAAGTCGTGGGTCGTGCAGAAGATCTTCCGCACGCCGGGCAATCGCCCGCACGGCCTGGCGTTCGACGGCCGCTATCTCTGGCACGGCGATTCGAATCTTGCGGCGTTCTTCAAGTACGACGACTGACACCGGATCGATTGTGGAGAAGATTCAGCTGGGCGATGCGGATCCGATCGCGCACGGCCTGACGATCTGGAACGGGACGCTGTGGTACTGCGATGATGTTGGAGTGGTCTGTAAGATGACAATCTAGGCAAGAGGCAAGAGGCAACGAGGCACGGCGTGTGCCCTGGCCTGGCGCATGAAAGTCCAAGAAACTCGACGATGTATTGGTCTACATAGAAATCTACTTGTAGGCGCCGATGCAGTTTCTGCAATGCTTGAGCGGCCGGCGTTTCGCAGAGATTTCAAACTCAGAGACCAACTGTCCCAATCATCGAGCCGGACCGTGGCCACTGATCGCTGAAGGATTCGGTCAGCTCACTGATCGCCACACAGCGAGCTACTACGCCAATGCACGCGGTTCGGCGATTGGATTAACCATCTGGCCGAGTCAGTCTTCACGTCGCGCAGCGGACGTCACCACATCACCGATGAGGAGCGATGTGAAAATGTTGACGAGCTGGATCACACCTACCTCGGACCGAGTCAGACCTGCTGAAAAAGCGCAGCTGAAGTCTGCCTTCTTCCTGCTGCGCTTCGCGCCGACGGCCTATTGCCTCGCGACTGTCGCCTTTCGCCTATCGCCTCTCAAGTCCACTCAGTTTGTATTCCATCGATACAGTCAGGATCTCGCGCAGTTTTCCTGGTACCCAAAACAGTCCGATTCCTGCTAGCATGAACATCAGGAGACTCATGCCAGGAGTTCATGAGGGTCAGGATTACGCGGCAGCCATTGGAATGGTTCAGGGATGTCGTTGAATACTATCGGCCGGGTGAGGTGTACGAGCTGCCGCCGTCGCTCGCCGAGTATCTTGTGATGGAGGAATACGCGATCGTCGAAATGAGGGATCGCAACAGACACGCCGATGCCGATCGCCGAAGAACGGAGGCGCCGCGGGATCTCTAGAGCCTAGAGCTCTCTGCTCTATGCTCTCTGCTCCATGCTCTCGGCTCTCCGTCCCGTCCCCGTCATTTCCTCGTAAGGTCCCTTGAAGTCGACAATCCTGCCGTTCTCGAACTGCCACACGCGCGTGCCGACTTCCTCCAGCAAATCCTGATCGTGGGTGACGAGCAGAATCGTGCCCTCGAATTTCTGCAGCGCGATGTTCAGCGCGTTGATGGCTTCGAGGTCGAGGTGGTTCGTCGGCTCGTCGAGAATGAGCACGTTGGGTTTCTGCAGCATGATGCGGCAGAACAGCAGCCGCGCAGTTTCGCCGCCCGATAACGCATCTGTTGGCTTCAACCCTTCTTCGCCGCTGAAGAGCATCTGACCGAGCAGTCCGTGAATGTCCTGCCGCGACGCGTCCGGGTCGAACTGATGCAGCCACTCGACAGCGGTCATCCCTTTCCGGATGGCTCCGGTCTGGTCCTGCGGAAAGTAGCCAATCGAGACTTCGTGCCCCCATGTCAGCTTCCCGGCGTCGAGATCGGACGCGGAGGCCGGCATTCCCGGCGCATCGCTCAGCAGCGCTTTCAACATCGTCGTTTTGCCGGCGCCGTTGCGGCCCACCAGGACGATCTTCTCGCCGCGGTTGATGACCGCGTCGAATCCGGGAATCACCTTCAGGTTTCCGAAGGCCTTCTTGAGCCCCTTGAATTCGAGCGCGACTTTTCCCGACGGCCGTTTCATCGTGAACTTGATGTACGGGCGCTGGATGTTCGAGCGCGCGAGCTCGGTCGTCTGCAGCCGCTCGACTTCCTTGCGCCGCGCCGTCGCCTGGCTGGCGCGCGTGCCGGCGCCGAAGCGCTGAATGAAGTCGTTCAGCTGCGCGATCTTCTTCTCGCGCTGCACGTTGTCGGCTTCGACCCTGCGTGCGAATCTGCGTCTTGGCGACCACCATGTCGTCGTACCCGCCGGTGTAGGTGATGATCGTCTGATAGTCGATGTCGGCGATGTGCGTGCACACGGCATTCAGAAAATGCCGATCGTGCGAGATGACGATCAGCGTGCCCGCGTACCGGTTCAGGAACTCCTCGAGCCAGTGGATCGAGTCGAGGTCGAGGTGGTTGGTCGGCTCGTCGAGCAGCAGCGCTTCGGGATGGCCGAAGAGCGCCTGTGCGAGCAGCACGCGCACCTTCTGTCCGCCCTGCAGCTCGGCCATCTTGCGATCGTGCAGCCCGTCCGCAATGTCCAGCCCCTGAAGCAGGATCGCGGCATCGCTCTCGGCAGAATAGCCGTCCTCTTCGCCGACGATGCCCTCGAGCTCGCCGAGGCGCATACCGGCCTCGTGCGTCATCTCGGGCTCCGCGTACAGCTTGTCGCGCTCGGCCAGCGCGTCCCAGAGCCGCCGGTTGCCCATGACGACCGTGTCGATGACGCGAAAGCTGTCGAACGCGTATTGATCCTGGCGAAGCACACCGAGCTTGGATGGCCGGACGACGGTGCCCTGCTGGGGATCGAGCTCGCCGGTCAGCAGCTTCATGAAGGTCGACTTACCGGAGCCGTTTGGGCCGGTCAGGCCGTACCGCCTGCCAGCCGAAAAGGTTGTGGTGACGTCCTCGAAGAGCGTCTTCGAGCCGTATCGCATAGACACGCCGCTTACTGAAATCATGATCTGCCTATTGTAACATTCCCGAATGCATCGCTGGGTTCCCCAGTCGATCATCGCGCTCCGGCACTACAACCGACACACCTTCATATCGGACGCCATCGCGGGCGTCACGGTTGGCCTTGTCGCGCTGCCGCTGGCGATGGCGTTCGCCATCTCGTCGGGGATGGCGCCGCAGGCCGGCATCTACTGCGCGATCGTGGCGGGGTTTCTTACCGCCGCGCTCGGCGGATCGATGACCGCCATCGGCGGACCGACCGGCGCGTTCGTCGTAGTCGTCGCTGGCATCATCGGCCAGTTACGGCGTGAATGGCTTGTTCCTATGCACCATGATGGCCGGCATCATCCTGATCGCGCTTGGCGCATCCGGTGTCGGGTCGGCCGTCAAATATATTCCTCGTCCGGTCGTCGTCGGTTTTACCAACGGCATCGCGGTGCTCATCGCGAGCACGCAGTTGAGAGATTTTTTCGGGCTGCGCATCGCAGCGATGCCCGACGACTTCATCGAGCGCATGCGCGTCGTGGCGTCGCACTTCTCGACGATTTCGTGGCCGGCCACCGCGCTCGGCATCGCGACGCGTCGTGACCGTCGTGTTGACGCCGCGTGTGGTTCGGAAGGTGCCAGGAACCATCGTCGCTATGCTGGGCGTCTCGATCATCGCCGTCGTCGATGGAGCTGCCTGTCGAGACGATCGGCACTCGATTCGGCGGTGTGCCTTCGGGTTTTCCCCGACTCCAGTTCCCCGCGATCCAATGGACGCTGTTACCCGACCTGCTCGCGCCGGCCATGACCGTGGCGATGCTCGGAGCGATTGAGTCGCTGCTCTCGGCGACGGTTGCCGATCGCATGATGGGCACGCGCCACAATCCGAACGTCGAGCTGATGGCGCAGGGGGTGGCGAACTTCTTCTCGCCGCTCGTCGGCGGGCTCCCGGCGACGGGCGCAATCGCTCGAACCGCCACGAACATCCGATCGGGCGCGAAGACGCCCGTGGCCGGGATGATTCATGCGATCACGCTGCTGCTGATTCTGCTGTTTGCGGCGCCGCTCGCCGCCAGGATACCGCTCGCCGTGCTTGCCGGTCTGCTGTTCATCGTCGCCTACAACATGGGGGAGTGGCACGAGATTCCATCCCTCCTGAAGATGACGAAGGCCGATATCTCGGTGTGGCTCGCCACGTTCGCGTTGACGGTCGTCGCAGATCTGACCGTGGCGGTCGAAGTGGGAATGGTGCTCGCCGCGCTGCTCTTCATCCGCCGTGTGGCCAACACGACGTCTGTCGCCCGCGTCACTGGCACTCTGATCGAAGAGGGCCGGCTGCATTCGCTTCAGGGCGTCTCCATTCCTGATTACGCCGCGGTGTTTCGGATTCATGGGCCGTTTCTGTTCGGATCAACCGACAAGCTCGAGAGAATCTCGGACCATCTCTCCATGCTGCCTCCAATCATCATTGTGCGGCTCCGCCATGTGCCGGCGATGGATGCGTCAGGGTTGCAGGCGCTCGAGGATCTTGCCGATCAGGTGCGTCTGTCCGGCCGGACGTTACTTTTGTGCGGGGCACGCCAGCAGCCGGCGCACCTGATGCAACGCGCGCAGTTTCACGCGCACGTCGGGGACGCGAATATTCTCCCGAATGTGCAGGAGGCGCTGCGGCGCGCACGTGAAGTTGCGAAGGAGTTGGATCTTGAACAGCCACGGGAGTTAACCCTCAAAAATACAACGCACACAGGAGAGTAGGAGATTAGGAGGAAAAGTCCATTTCCTTGGGGTTGAGACTAGGGCATCGTGCGAGCTACTCTGAATCCCACATTGTCCCGCGTCTGATTCGGGAAGTAGGTGACGTCGCCGCGTTTTGGGCGGATCAACCCGCTCGTTTAACAGGAGCCTAGGAGATCAGGAGGAATGCCTGCTTTTCCTGGGCGTGTACAGATCCGGGTGATCGAGGCGTCTGACGCCGGCCCTCATTGCTGTCACGTTGAAATTCAAGAGAAGGCCAGCCGGACATTCGCTGAGTTTCAAGTAGGTTATTACTTGGGATTGATGAATTGGATGAATGCCTTCGATGGCTTTTAACTCGACAACGACAACCCCCTCGACGAGTAGGTCCAACCGCAGCTTGCTATTAATGGGCACGCCTTTATACGTGAGGGTTATCCGTCGCTCGCTCTCGAAGCGCAGTTGAGCGTTCCTCATCTCGATGATCATGCATTCCCGATAGACCGATTCAAGTAAGCCGGCACCAAGCGCTTTGTGTACTTCGATGGCGCACCCAATAATTTGTGCCGTCAGTTGTTCGATTGCAGCGAGATTGGGAAACATGCCTGCTATGTAAGCAGGGACTGGGCCATGGTGGATTTCGCAGGTTTTCTGCGAGAGGCCTTTGAAGTGTGCAGTTTTTGCCAACCTCGCCGATCTCAAGTATTGAATCCTCTTCCTCCGGAACGATTTCTCCTAATCTCCTAATTCGCCTCGGCGAAAAAGGGGGCTCCGACGTCGGAAAAACCAAGCGCGGCAAGGGTTCGAAGTGGATGGTGGTGGTCGACGGCCAGGGTATTCCTCTGGGAATACATGTCACCTCGGCGACCCCCGCGGAAGTCAATCTCGTCGAGGCGACGTTGAACACGATTCGCGTGCCGCGCGTCGGTCGAGGGCGGCCTCGCCAAAATCCCGCGCGCCTGATTGGCGACCGGGGTTACGACAGCGAGGGGCTCCGCCGACGGCTCTGGCAGCGCGGCATTACGCCGATCCTGCCGTATCGCTGGTGGACGAAGCGACGCCACTTCGAGGATGGACGATGGCTGCGACGATGTCGGCATCGTTGGAAGATTGAACGGACCTTTGCGTGGTTCGGCAGTTTCCGCCGATTGTTGATTCGGCATGAACGACTTACATCGATGTATTGTTCATTCCTCTATTTCGCCGCCGCGTTAATCACGCTGAGGAGGTTTTGAAACCACTTCTATTCTCCTGTTCCAACTCTGTCAGTTTTTCGGCGCGACATAGCTCTTGCGCGCGCGCGCCGTCAGTCCTCGCTGCGTCAGTCGCACATCGATGTCGTGCCTCTTCCCGTCGCGCCTGGGCGGAGCGAAGCCGATCAGGTATTGACTGTGCAGCTCGTCGGCGACGCGCGCGAATGCGGCGGCGAGATCCTGCCCGTAACGGATCTCCGTGTAGCCGCCGCCCGATTCCTGCGCGACGCGCGCCAGGCCGGGATCGGGGAGGTCGGCCGTGAGCATCGCCCCGAGACCGCCTCGACCGGCTCCCGGAGGCATCCGCTGGGTACCCGGCTGCGCATGCCAATCGCGTAGATCATCACGGCGTCGGTGCGCGAGCGATCGATGATCTCGGCCTGGCTGACCGGACGCGCGGTGAGGCTGAAGTCCAAGAGGCCGCTGTCTTTGCCGTCGCTCAGTACCAAAATCACGGGGCGCGCATCGGCTTCCTTGTCAAACCCGTCCAACGCTTCGTCCAGCGCGCGCCACAGCGGAGTCGGTGCGTCGGGCTCAATTATTGTTGGTAACGCCCCCCTCAGCTCGTTGACGTCGCGGGTGAACGACGCACTCATCTTCACTTCGCGGCCGAACGTCCCGACTCGCACCACGTCGTCCGGCCGCAGGCGCGCGAACAGTTGTTCGGCGGAGCTTCGTAACAGCGGCAGGTTTCCCTCCATGCTGCCCGAGACGTCCAGCATGACGATGAGCCGGATGGGTTGGGGAGTGTTGTCGAACAGCGTGATCGGCTGCGATTGTCCTTCGTCACGCACCTCGAAGTCGTCGCGTGCGAGCGTCGTGACGAGCCGGCCGTCTCCATCCGTCACTGTGACAAAGACGCGGACGGCGTCGCCGACGCCGCGAAAGACCGGCTGCTGTTGTGCCGCGGCCGTGAGCGCAAGACCGCATACAGCGAGCGCTCCAGACGTCAGGAATCGATTACCCATGCCTCCAGTCATACCACAGAAGATCAGGTTCGCCTCCGCAGTGATAAGCTCAGCCCATGCATCCTAATGGGCACCCTATTCCGGCTGTGGCGGGCGTCGGCGTGCTGGCCCTCGGTCTTTCGCTCGCGGCCCAGGAGCCGACGTTCAGGTCGGGCTCTCGAGTCGTGCCGTCGTACGTGACGGTCGTCGATGCCAATAACCGCCTTGTCACCGACTTGACGCGCGACGACTTCGAGGTGTTCGATAACGGCAAGCCGCAGGAAATCACGATCTTCGATAACGAAGTGCGACCGTTCACGGTTGTCGTCATGCTCGATACCAGCGTCAGCATGACGGATCGACTGGACGATCTCTATGCGGGCGCCGAACAGTTCCTGCTGCGCCTCATGCCGCACGACAAAGCAACCCTCGGCGCATTCAACGACAAGATCGAGTTCGCCTCCGGGTTTACCAGTGACCGCAATAGCCTCGTCAGCGGATTGAAGCATCTGGACTTCGGCAACCAGACCCGTCTCTACGACGCCGTGCACGCGAGCCTCGACCAGCTCGAGGAGGTGGAAGGCCGCAAGGTGATTCTGCTGTTCACCGACGGCGCCGATTTCGGCAGCCGCCTGAGCTCGGGGAAGGCGCTGGAACGGGCGCGCGACGCCGAGGTGATGATCTACGGCATCGGCCTCGAGACGGAGTTCTTCAATGGGCAGTCGGTCGTGCGGAGCAAGCCGGACTCCATCCTGAATCGCTTTGCTGCCGAAACCGGCGGCGGCTACTTCGATTTGAAGAAAGACGCCGACCTCAACAGCTCGTTCACACGCATCGCGCAGGAGCTGCGCAGCCAGTACCTGCTCGGCTTCAGCCCGGCTGCGCTCGACGGTAAGGTCCACAGGCTGGAAGTGCGCGCGAAGCGGCCCGTTCTGAAAACGAGGAGCCGCCGCAGCTACATCGCGTCCGCCGAAGGCACGGCGCCCTAGCGCGCATGCAATCGTTCCTGACGGATGTGAATCACGCCTTCCTCGGGCTGCGCACGAATCCAGCCTTCACGATCGTGCTACCGGCGCACCGTGCAAGCCGCGTCGATCCGCTTGTCGCTCTGAGAGTGGAATGAGGCAAAGGCCGACACCCGAGGACGCTTTCAAGACCGTCAGAGCGGTTGGGCTCACACTGCCCAACGTCCAAGCAACCACGAAGTACCGATGGATCGCCGGTACTGAAATTGGGCGGCAGCTTCATGGCCGGCCTGGCCACACATCCCTCGGCCGAACCAGGCACACTCGTCGTGAGAGTCGACGACGAACAGCGCGAATGGCTTATAGAGGATGCGCCCGAGACGTACTATCTGACGGACTATTATCGGAAGTATCCGCTCGTCTTGGTGCGTCTGTCGCGTATTGACCGGGACGCCCTGCGTGACGTGCTGTCCGTGTCGTGGCGCTTGACGGCGGCGAAGGCACGCAGGCGGAGCTCGATAATTTCCTTCGCGTCGTCGCGCTCGTTGGGCCTTCGAGTCAGATCGTCGTGACAGCCCCAGCCGAATTGCTCTCTGGTCGAAATCGATTCAACTGAGCACAACTCGTTCTGGCCCAGCACCAAACAGGGACCGTTCCTTCTCCTAATCTCCTATCCTCTTGTTCCTATTTTGCATTTGGAATTTCCGTGAAGTCGTCCGGCATTTGACCCCCCATTCTTGGCAATATATATTGTGCCCACATATGGGCACGAATCTCCTCGACCGCGAGCTCAAACGGGGCAGCGCCGAGTTGTTGATTCTGGCGCTGGTCGTGCAGCGGCCCAGGCACGGCTATGAGATCAGCCAACTGATCGAACAACGCTCGGACGGGGCAATCAGCTTTCACGTGGCGTCGTTGTATCCGACGTTGTACCGGCTGGAGGATCGCGGCCTGCTGGAAGGCCGGTGGGTCGAGAAGGCCGGCCAGCGCCGCCGCCGTTACTACCGTCTCACGACGGCTGGCCGGAAAATGCTCGCAAGTCAGCGTAGCGTCTGGCAGACGTTCTTCGCGGCACTCGATCGTGTCGCAGGCATCAGTCACGCATAAAACTTCAGTGGAGTCGACGTGGACTGGAAGGCGCATCTTCGCACTGCGTTAACTGTCGACGGGGATTCGCCCGACGAAGATGTCCTCGAGGAGCTGAGCCAGCACGCCGCGGCCGCTTATGATGCAGCCCGCTCCGAAGGCTGTTCGCATGCCGACGCCATCGTTCGAATCGAGCATCTCATTGCCGAATGGCGGCGCGGCGCACCGCGGCTGCGTCGCAGGCGGGTCGATCGAGTGCCCGACGCTGAGTCCTACACCTCGCAATGGCTCGCCGGAACGTTACGGGATGTTCGATATGGGTTTCGTACGCTGCGACGCGAGCCTGGTTACACCACACTTGTCATTGCGCTGATGGCGCTAGGGATCGCCGCGACGACGACTTTGGTCAGCGTGATATCCGGTGTGCTCCTGAAACCGCTGCCGTGGCCGGAGCCGGAGCGTCTTGTCCGTCTCGAAGAGCGCCGCGAAGGGCGGAGCGGCCGCGTTCCGTGGACGATCAGCAACGGCTCTTACCTCGCCTGGCGCGAAGGTCCTTCGTCGACCGTTGAAGAGATGGGTGGTTGGAGCTGGATCCAAAGCACGTTTCGCGGCGCCGGTGATCCCGAACGCATTCGGATCGCCAGGATAACCCCGAGCGCGTTCTCGGTCGTGAAGGCGCGTCCCGCCATGGGCCGTCTCTTTACCGAAGACGACGCCGGCAGTCCTGCGACGACGACGACCGCCATCCTTTCTCACGCATTCTGGCAGCAGCGCTTTAACGGAGCACCGGATGCGGTCGGCCGCGCCATCCAACTCGACGAGCGGTCTTACACGATCGTGGGAGTTATGCCCGCCGATTTCGTATTTCCCGATCGCGAGACGCAGGTGTGGATGCCGCAACGGATACAACCCGTCGTGAGCGACGGGGGAAAGCGGCTCTCCGTGTCCATATTCTCCGTGCTGGCGAGGATGCGTCCGGGAGTGACGCCTGAACAGGTTGCTGCTGAAGCGACGTCACGCGCACGCGCTGGCGCAGATCTCGGCCCCGCCGGCCTCGCCCTGTTCGGCACCCGCGCAGCACCCACGATCGTGGCCGTCCCTGCCCTCGACGTTCTCACAGCCGAGGTGCGGCCGGCTCTCGGAATCCTGCTCGTCGCCGTCCTGCTGCTCCTGACGACCGCCGTCGGCAGCATTGCGATTCTGCAACTGGCGCGTGCCGCCAGGCGCAGACGTGAGATGACAGTACGCACGGCGTTAGGAGCCAGAACGATTCATCTCACGCGCCAGTGGTTGAGCGAGAGTGCGCTCGTTGGCATCGCAGGCGGGCTCGCTGGTGTCGCAGGCGCGGCGGTCATTCTACGACTGCTTCCCGCTGTTCTTCCGCCAGATTTTCCACGTATGGCCGATGTCTCGCTCGATTGGCGCGCCGCCGCTTCAGCAGCGGCTGCGACGCTGCTGGCCAGTCTCATCTCGGCCTTGGTTCCAACCCTGCACTCGCGGCGAGTGGACCTCGTGCACTCGCTGGCAGAGGACAGCATCGCCACGGTCGGAGGAGCCAAGGGTTCAAACGCCACGCGAATCCGTGCGGCGATCATGGTGGGGCAAATCGCAGTCGCCTGTCTGCTCATGGTTGGTGCAGGGCTGCTCGCCCGAAGCCTGACTGCGCTCATCAACGTCGATCGCGGCTATGACCCACACAATCTGTTGACCGCTCAGTTGCCGCTTCCTTCTCGTGCGACATTCGCGCAGGCGGCGCCGATGCTCGAGGCGCTGCAGGAGCGTCTTCGCGCAGTCCCGGGCGTATCTGACGCTGCGTTCGGCAACGCACTGCCGCTCGTATCGGCAGGCGGTATGAGCGGTCTGACCGTGCCCTCACCGCGCGATCCTTCGGTGAAACTCCAGATACAGACCCTGCATCGAACAGTCAGCCCCGGCTACTTCGACGCCATGGGACTTCGTGTGATTGCCGGACGCCGCCTCAATGCCCGCGACAACGAAGGGTCGACTTCCGCACTCGTGGTGAACCGGTCTTTCGCCGCACAGTACCTTGGCGACAATCCGATCGGGCAGCGCCTGAACTTTCGGGGACCAGCCGCCGGCTCGGCGGGGATGTCGGAGCGTGGTAGCTGGGAGGTAGTGGGTGTTGTCGAAGATATGAAGCAGGGTGGACTCGACCGTGCAGGATCTATCATCCCCACGGCCGACACGGAACAACCTGAGATGTTCTCCTCGTACCGTCAGCTCACAGCGTCCCTTGCTGAAAGCGTATTCCTCATCGTGCGAACCACGGACGACCCATCGTCGTTGACTCCGACACTTAGAGATTTGATTCGCGAGCACGCACCATCGCTCGTCGTCGGCTCCGTGATGACCATGGAAGATCGTCTCATGGCGAGCCTCGCGAAGCCGCGGACCTATGCCTTCGTTCTCGCAAGCCTCGCACTCTTCGCATTGGCGATTTCCGGCGCTGGTTTGTTCGGCGTTCTGTCATACGGCGTCGCGCAGCGAACGCGCGAAATAGGTGTCAGAAGTGCGCTTGGCGCAAGAACATCCGATGTCGTCGGGTTGGTGCTGAGGCAGGCACTGCTCGTGATTCTCGCTGGCCTGGTTATCGGTGTCTCTGTTGCTGCGTTTCTCGCCACGTCCCTTTCACGGGTGCTTTACGGCATCAGTCCGTATGACGTCACGAGTTTTGTCGTCGGCCCGATTCTGGTGGCGTTCGTCGCGCTCGTGGCTTGCGTGGCGCCCGCCCGCCGCGCGCTCGCAATCGATCCACTGCGAGCGTTGCGAGCTGAGTGACGGGCTCATCTGCCGAAGATCTTCCCGATCCCTTTTCCAATCTTCGAGAAAATACCGCCGATGACCTCTGCGGCGTTCGGTCCGCGGTGGACGTCGCATTCGTCGTCGGGGACCAGGTCCGCGTACTTGAAGTACTCCGTATACGTCGGGCACGCCTCGCGCGGGAGCATGTGGCTGACGCGGCACAGCCGCATGCTTTCGACCGTGGTCGGCACGCGAAACGCCTCGGGCTTGCGGATGCGCGCCGCCTTCGACATGAAGTCGGCCCAGATGGGCAGCGCGTATCGAGCGCCGTAGCCATCGGGTCCAATCGTCGCCGGCTTGTCGAAGCCCACCCACACGCCCGCGACGAGCGACGATGAGAAGCCGATAAACCACGCGTCCTTGAAATCGTCGGTCGTGCCCGTTTTGCCGGCGGCGGGGAAGCGCACGCCGAGCGAGCGTGCCGATGCGCCTGTGCCTAGGTCCACGACGTCGGCGAGCATCGAGACCATCTGATATGCGATCGCTTCCGAGATGACAGGCTTTCGCTCGACCTCGCGGTTCAGTACACGGCGTAACCGTCGCTATCCAGCACCTGGATGATGGGCCTCGGCGTGACGGCGAAGCCGCCGTTGGGGAATACCGCGTACGCCGCCGTCAATTGCAGTGGTGTCGCTTCGCCGACGCCGAGCGCGAGCGACGGCACATCCGGCATCGGAGGCAGCCCGACCGACTGAGCCATTCGCAGCACGGGACGCGAGCCGACCTGTGTCTGCAGCTTCACCGCCGCCTGGTTGTTGGACTCGTACAGCGCTTCACGCAGCGTCAACGTGTCGCGTGTTTCAATGCTCGCATTCTTCACTTCCCACTCGTCGTAGCCTGGGACGCGCTCGGTGAGGTTCGAGACCGGCGAAATCGGAGACATGCCGCTTTCGAGCGCGGCCGCATAGAGAAACGGCTTGAAGGCCGAGCCGGGCTGGCGCTTCGCGCCAATCGCGCGATTGAACGGAGTGCGCCGGAAGTCGCGTCCGCCGACCATGGCGAGCACGTCGCCGGTATGCGGATCGATGACGACGAGCGCGGCCTGCAATCCAGCCTGGCGAAATTTCGCAAGGCCCTGCGTCACTGCGCGCTCGGCCTCTCGTTGGAGCGCCGGCACGAACGTCGTGCGCACCTTCCAGTCCGGAGGGTTGTCGTCTTCGAACGCGGCCTTGAATTGCTGCCGAAGATAGTCCTGCGCGTAGCCGGCGGCCCCGCGATTGAGGCCGGGATCGGCGAGGATGCGGGGCGGCGTCGCGCGCGCCTGCTGTTCGGCCTGCGCCGTGATGAACCCTTCTGCGCGCATGCGGGCAAGGACGACGTGGCTGCGCTGTACGGCGCGGTCGTAGTGCGACCACGGCCAGAGCGCCGACGGCATCCGGATGAGCCCTGCGATGAACGCGGCTTCCGGCAGCGTGAGGTCGGAGGCGGCCTTGCCGAACACGTTCTGCGACATCGCCTCGACGCCGTACACGTTGCCGCCGAGATAAATGCGATTGAGGTACAGCTCGAGGATTTGCGGCTTCGAGAGTCGCTGCTCGATCATCAGCGCGAGCACCGCCTCCTTGCCCTTCCGCGTCCAGTCGCCGCGCGAGGCGGTGAGAAACAGCGTGCGCGCCAGCTGCTGCGTCAGCGTGCTGCCGCCTTCTTCGAGGCCTCCGGCCCGCACGTCGCGGATGACGGCGCGGCCGATGCCGATCGGATCGATGCCGAGATGCGAATGGAATCGATGATCTTCGACCGCGACGACGGCGTCGCGCAGGTAGGCGGAGATGCGCGCCAGCGGGACGTCGCGCCGATGCTCTTCGAGCGGGAACCACGGCTTGCCATCGGCCCCGTAGAACATCGTCTGGCCGATGCCGCGCGCGAGTCTGTTGACCGCGAACCCGTAGCGAATGACGATGCCGCCGGCGACGAGCGCCGACGACGGTTGCCACGATGGCCATCGCGAGGACCGCGAAGTCTTTCAGTGTGCGCGGGTGGCGGAGCCGGTGGAACACCTCTACATTGTAAGATTGGAAGATTGGAAGATTGCAGGAATGTTGACTGATTGAAGATCGGCGAGCGTCAGATCTCCGGGTATTCTTCAATCGACACTCTTCAA
Source organism: Vicinamibacterales bacterium (assembly GCA_963787755.1). Lineage (GTDB taxonomy): Bacteria > Acidobacteriota > Vicinamibacteria > Vicinamibacterales > JAMQPK01 > JAMQPK01. The sequence goes on along the minus strand of CAWBEG010000012.1, from coordinate 160,185 downwards.
TCCGTCAACATTCTTTCAATCGCAATTCCAATCTACCAATTCATTTTGTTGTCACCGCCGCGGTCACGTTGTCCGGCAGATCGTCCACGCCAATGAGCGAGCCCTGCGTGAGGATGACCGCGCGCTCGATGACGTGCTGCAGCTCGCGGACGTTGCCCGGCCATGCGAAGTTGACGAGGGCGCGCAGCGCATCCGCGTGGAACGACATGACGGACTTTCCGTGCTGCGCCGCGTACTTCCGCAGGAAATACTCGGCCATCAGCGGAATGTCGGTCGGTCGCTCGCGGAGAGCGGGCACGGGCAGCATGAGCGTATTGATGCGGAAGTACAGGTCCTCGCGCAGCCGCCCTTCCTTGAGCGCTTGATCGGTGTTGACGTTGGTCGCCGAAATCAGCCGGAAGTTCGTCTTCAGCACTTTCGTGCTGCCAACCGGCCTGAACTCGCGATCCTGCAGCACGCGCAGGAGCTTCACCTGCAGGTTCGGCGTCAGATCGCCGATTTCGTCGAGCAGCAGCGTGCCGTTGTTCGCCAGCTCCATCAGCCCCTGCTTGTCGTTCACCGCACCGGTGAACGCGCCGCGCTTGTGGCCGAACAGCTCCGACTCGATCAGCTCGGTGGGAATCGCCGCGCAGTTGACCTTGATGAAGGGACCCTTTCGCGCGCTTGCTCGATTCGTGGATCGCGGTCGCGACGACTTCCTTGCCGCTGCCGTTCTCGCCGGTGATCAGCACGTTGGCATCGGTCGGCGCGACCGACTTGATCAATTGATACAGCTGGCGCATCGGCTTGCTGCGCCCGAGGAGTTGGCCGTAGGTCGAGCCTTCGTCCAGCTCGGCGCGCAGCCGGCGGTTCTCGGCTGTCAGCGCGAGTTTTTCGGCCGCCTTGTGCAGCTGCGCCATCAGCACGCTGGGATTGAGCGGCTTTTCGATGAAGCTGAGCGCGCCGTTTTCCATCGCCTCGACCGCGACGGAGATGCTGCCGTGGCCGCTCACGACGATGACCTGCGACTCCGGGCTCATCGCGCGCAGCTCGCGCAGCAGATCGAGCCCCTCGACGTCGGGCAGCATCAGATCCATCAGAATGACGTCGGGCTTCGACGCGGCCACTTCTTCGCGCGTGCGCTGGGCTGTGGCCGGCGGTTTTCACGACGTAACCTTCAGGCTCGAGCAGGAGCCGCAGAAATTCGGCGCTGTCAGCGTGATCTTCGACAATCAGGACTCGGGTCGTCATCGACATAGATGCTTAAGCATAGCATCTGCGCCGCGCCGATGCCGGCGGCGCGTCCCGTCGCCCACGCCCACAGGAAGTTGTAGCCGCCGATCGGTCCGAACGCGTCCAGCATCTCGCCGCACAGGAACAACCCTTTGTGCCTGCGGCTTTCCATCGTGCGTGAATCGATATCGGCGAGGTTGACGCCGCCGCCCGTGACTTCGGCTTTCTTGTAACCTTCGTCGCCGGTCCAGGGCAGCGTCTCCGCGGACGAGCGTGTCGATCAACCGCAGCCGGTCGGCACGGCCGAGCTGCGCAAGCGGGCGGCTGGATTCGACGCCGGCTGCAGCCACGAGAGCCTCAGCGAGGCGGTGGGGCAGTTCGGCGCCGACCGCCGCGAGCACGGTGCGCGTCGCGCGCGGACGCAGCACCTCTTCCCAATCGCTGTCCTCGCAGCGGCGTCCATTGGACGGTGATCCTCGCCGGGTTCGGCTCCCGTCTTCGAGCGATCGCACGGCGACGTGCGACACGTCGAGCACCGATGGGCCGCTGTAGCCGTGATGCGTGAAGAGAAATCCGCCTGTCGCCTGCGCGTCGCGCGCGTCGGAACGCGCGGTGATCGTGACCGGCAGAGAAATGCCCGACGAGATGCGCGAAATCGCGAAATGGGGCCGGGAACGCCCGTCCGACCCCGTCCGCGATCAGCGGCGTCAGCGCCGGCGTAGGTCGGATTCATCGCATGTCCGATCGCCTCAGCGATCTGCAATCCGCGGCCGTCGCTGCCGGTGTTCGGCACCGACAATCCGCCGGTTGCGAGGATGACCGCATCGCCGTCGAGCGGATCCCCCTCGTACGCGCTCGACGATCCAGCGTCCGCCGGATCGCCGAACACCAGTCACGAGCGTATCGGTGACGATGCGTCACGCCCTTTGCGCCGCGCGTGCGCGAGCAGCGTGTCGCGCACGTCGCGCGCGCGTTGCGATTTCGGGAAGAGCTTGCCCGATTCGGCTTCCTCGACGAGCGGCAACCGCAGCTCGTGCTCGAAGAACGCGATCTGCTCGTGGAGCGGCCACGAGCGGACGATGCGGCGCAGCAGATGCGGCGACGAGTCGGTGACGAAACGCGACTCGTCGAGCCGCGCGGGCAGGATGTTGCAGCGTCCGCCGCCGCTGATCAGAATTTTGCGGCCGCCGTCCTTCGTGCGCTCGAGCGAGCAGCGTCTCCGCGCCCTCGGACGCCGCGAAAATCGCCGCCATCGTGCCGGCGGCGCCCGCGCCGACTACGACGACGCGCGGCATGCTTCGTCGGACTGGCGGAACGTCAGGTTGAAGCGGCCCGACAGTCCGAGCTCCGGCGGAGCCGTGCCCGGAGTGATGCGCGACACGCCGTGATAGCGCAGCCGCGCGGGCCCGCCGAACACGAACGCGTCGCCCGATTCGAGCGCAATCGGCGTCGACCGGATCGCGCCGCTTCAGCCCGCCGAACAGAAAGCGCGCGGTGTCGCCGATCGAGACCGATACGACGGGAATGCCCGCGGCAATCGATTCGGGACCTTCGTCCTTGTCCTGGTGCAATCCCATCCTGCCGTCTGCGTCGTAGTAGTTGAGGATGCAGAGATCCGGCTCGATGTGTCATCCCGGCCTTGGCCGGCAATCTCTCGAGCGAGCGCTCGAAGCTCAGGAGGAAGCGGCGGAGGCGGCAGACCATCAAAGTCGGACCGCGCGTGGACTCGTATTGATAGGTCCTTGCGTTCCAGTGCCGGCCGAGACACAGCATTCTGACGTGCATCGCGCCTCCGCCGCGAACAATCGGTACGTAGGCGGGAACCGCGCCGTCGACGAGCGTGCGGCACAGGCTTGCGCGAGCGTGCGCTGCTGTTCGATGTGAGGATGACGCGCGATAGTGATGCGCGCCGGGTGCGATTTCCATCGAATTGGTCGACTGGTCGATGGTCGATGGTGATGGTCAGAGTGACCAGCAACCACCAATCCACCAACCACCAATCCACCAACGCACTAACCCACAGTAAACGGTACCGTCGCCGAGGCCGTGCCCCATTCGACGCGCAGCGTCGCGCCGGCTGGGCGTGTCGTCGATCGAGATCGTGACGTTCTCGACAGGCGCTTTCGTCTTGCCGACCGCCATCGGCGTGCGGCCGATCTCCAGCTCCTTCTGATACGGAATGCCCCACTGGCCGGGTTTGCTCGAGGCGGCCGAGCACCAGCTGCCATTCCTTTTCGCCAGGAACCGTGTTGATCGTGTAGCTGCCTGGCGCCAGCTGATCTGCGCCGAACTTGAGCGGCTTGTCCGACGTGATGATCGTCGCCACGTCGGCGCCGGTGCGCCATTCGCTGGCCGGGCGGCATCATCTGCGCTTCGGGGCGCCCCTTCAGGAACGGACGTCCGTACTCGATCGAGATGTTCGCGCCGTCGATCGTCCATTCCGTGCGGACGTGCGGGCTGCCGCCGCCGCCGGTCTTGAGCTCGACGGTTTTCTGCGCGTGCACGAACGCGGAGCTTGCGACGAACAGTCCGACAGCGATGCCAGAGAGAAGTCGTTGCACAGGAGTCCTCCTGAGAAAGTTTACGTTAACGCTCAACTATATCGTGTATAAATTCCTTCGATGGATCCATGAATCCTTCATGCGAACTTCATGTTTCGTTGCGGCGGCTGTTGCCGCGATCACCGTCATTCATGTTCACGCGCAGCAGCCCGCGGCACCGCCCGCCGCCGCGGCCGCGCGGCCCGTTGATCCGAAAGCCGAAGCGCGGCTCGGCGCGCTGAAGACGGAAGGCGCGGCCGGCGTCGACGATCTCCAGGATTTCACGCAGAAGATGGTCGACTCCGTCTTCAGCTTCGGCGAGCTCGGGTTTCAGGAGATCGAAACGTCGAAGTACCTCACGAACATCCTGCGACAGCAGGGGTTCACGATCGAGGAGGGGATCTCGGGCATCCCGACGGCGTGGATGGCGACGTGGGGATCGGGCAAGCCGGTCATCTCGCTCGGATCGGACATCGACGGCATCCCGACGGGATCGCAGAAGCCGGGCGTCGCGTATCACGATCCGTTCTTCGAAGGTGGGCCCGGCCACGGCGAAGGGCACAACTCGGGCATGCCGCTGAACATCACGGCGGCGATCGTGCTGAAGAGGATCATGCAGCGCGAGAAAATCCCGGGCACGATCAAGCTGTGGCCCGGCGTTGCCGAAGAGCTGCTCGCGACCAAGGCGTACTACGTGCGCGACGGCTACTTCAAGGACACCGACGTCGTCATCTTCACGCACATCGGCGGCAACTGGGGCGTGAACTGGGGCGACGGCACGAGCAACGGCCTCGTGTCGGTCGAGTACACCTTCAAAGGCGAGAGCGCGCACTCCGCGGGCGCGCCGTGGCGCGGGCGCAGCGCGCTCGATGCCGCCATGCTGATGGACATCGGCTGGAACTATCGCCGCGAGCATCTGCGCATTCAGCAGCGGTCGCATTCGGTCATCACCTTCGGCGGCAATCAGCCGAACGTCGTCCCGCCGTCGGCGTCGATTTGGTACTACTTCCGCGAGACCGACTATCCGAACATCAAGCGCATGTGGGAGATCGGCGACAACATGGCCAAGGCCGCCGCGTTGATGACCGACACGACGATGAGCTCGCGCGTGCTCGGATCGGCGTGGCCGCAGCACATGAACAAGGTGGTGGCCGAAACGGCGTACGCGAACATCGTGAAAGTCGGCATGCCGAAGTGGAGCGACGCGGATCAGACGCTCGCGAAAGCCGTGCAGAAAGAGCTCGGCGTCGAAGAGCGGGGGCTGCCGACCGAGATTCCGAAGCTGAACGGGCGCGTCGTCGTTCCAGACGATGAGAAGCGCGGAGGCGGATCGGATGACATCGGCGACGTCTCGTGGGTCGTGCCGACGATCACGCTGCGGTATCCCGCGAACATCGAAGCAGGCCCCGGACACAACTGGGCGAACGCGATCGCGATGGCGACACCGATCGCGCACAAAGGGGTGACAGCCGGAGCGAAGGTGCAGGTGATGACCGTGCTCGATCTGCTGATGAAGCCCGAGCTGATCGAGCAGTCGTGGGACTACTTCCGCAACGTGCAGACCAAGGACAAGAAGTACACGCCGCTCATTCGTCCGGAAGACAAGCCGGCGATCTGGCTCAACCAGGACACGATGGCGAAGCACCGCGAGCAGATGAAAAAGTTCTACTACGATCCGACGAAGTATCCGACCTATCTCGATCAGCTCGGCATCAAGTACCCGACGGTGAAATAGGGCGCGTAGTGCGCGAGGCTGCACGACCCGGCTTACACAGAGGCGGCAGATACATGCGGCGGCTGCAGCCGTTGCGGCCGGACTCGCCAGCGGCGCTGGGGCAAGATGTCCGTCGGCGCAGATGCTGTGGCACGTGAACGAAGCGATGGAGGGCGCGCTCGGCCGCATCCTGGTGGATCGCGCGCGAAGGCGCCGCTGCCGCGTCCGCTGCTGAAGTTCCTGGTGCTGAACGTTCCGTGGGGCGAAGGGGGCGCCGACGCTGAAACGATGGGTTCCGCAAGACGACAGCTACGACTTCGCGGCGGAGCGTGACGCGTGTCTGCGGCTCGTCGACGAGCTCACGTCGAAGCCGCTCGACGATGAGTGGCCCGACAGTCCGACGCTGGGGCGCATGAGCGGCAACGATGTGAGCCGCCTGCACGCGAAGCACCTCAACCATCATCTGACGCATTTGGCGTTTGAGAGACAGACCAGGAGGAACGAGACCATGCTGCGACTGCACGATGATTCAGATTCCCATCACGATGTTTGCGACCGCTGTCGCACTCAGCGCACAGGCGCCGGCGGCGCCGGCCGGTCAGGCTGCGCCGCGCGCGCGAGCGCCTGCGAGCTCCGCCGATGGTGCTGTCGACGCCGGCCTTTCCCGACGGCGGCGTGATTCCGAACCGCCACACGCAGGTGCAGCAGGCCGAGCGCGGTATCTCGCCGCAGCTGGTCTGGACGAACGCCCCGGCGGCGACGCAGAGCTTCGTCGTGCACATGCGCGATCCCGAAGTGGCGCGCAACCGCACGACAGACGACCAGGTGCACTGGCTGGTCTGGAACATTCCGGGCACCGAGAAGGGACTGCCGGAAGGAATGCCCGAAGGGGCGCAGCTGCCGAACGGCATTCGGCAGATCAGCGCGAGCGGCGCGGTGTATCGCGGCCCCGGCGCGCCGGCTGCCGGCCCGATGCATCACTACACCTTCGAGGTGTACGCCCTCGACACGAAGATCGACGTGCCGCCCGGCGCCGACGCGTGGGAAACGCGGCGCAATCTCTTCAAGGCGATGGACGGCCACGTCATCGGCAAAGCCGTGATGGTGGGGATGTTCAAGCGGCCGCAGTAACAGGAACCTGCGGTTCAGGATTTTGGGTTCTGCGAATCCGATTCTTGGTTCGCATCGCGGATGCGAATCCAAGAACGTCGGATCCAAGAATGCTCGCTAATTTTCAGGCGCCCGTCGGTTCAGCTACGGTATAGTCCTTCCATTCAACAGTTCTATTAGTACCCGCGTCCCACTGAGTCGCCTTTGTGACGGAGGTCGAAATGAGTGCGAGCTGCGTGTTGCGCCGTGCGTTTCTATCCCTGGCTGTCTTTGCCGGGTCTGTCATTGCTGCATCTGCTCAAGGCGTCGGCGGCATCGCCGGCACCGTCACCGATGCGTCCGGCGCTGTGTTGCCCGGGGCGACCGTGACGTTGACGAGCGCACAGGGCACCGTCGGAGGAAATCGCGAAGTGTTCACCGACGAGCGCGGCGCATATCAATTTCTTGCGGCTCGTCCCTGGCACCTACAGTGTCAAAGCCGTCGCTCCAGGGATTCAGGCCATTCACGCAGGCCGGCATCACCGTGAACTCCGATCAGACGTCGCGCGCCGACGCGCGGCTCGAGATCGGCACGATGGAGGAAGGCATTGTCGTCAGCGGCGAAGCGCCGCTGCTCGATACCTCTCGGCGTTGAAGCAGACGGTGCTCACGCAGGAAGTGCTCGAGTCGCTGCCCAACCGCATGGACGTCTGGTCGATCACGCGGGTGATTCCGAGCATCGTCGTCAGCAAAGTCGACGTGGGCGGATCGGAATCGTTCCTGCAATCGGGTGTCACGGTGCGAGGCACCGACAACGAGGGCGGCTATTACATCGACGGCATGGACGTGTCGAGCCTCGACGGCGAGGGAGACGGCGCCACGATGTATCTCGATCCGTACGCGTTTGCCGAAAGCAATTTCCTGGCGGGGAACAATCCGGCCGAGTCGCCGCGCGGCGGCCTCGTCTTCAACATGGTGACCAAGACCGGCACGAATCAATTGCACGGCGGCGGGATGTTCAGCGGCGCCAACCGCGGGATGGGCTTCGACAACTTCTCGCGACCAATTGGAAGCCGATCTGCTGGCGACGGTGTCGCCCGCCGTGCTCGCGGCCAACCCGGACATCAAGCCGGGCGCCGACATCAACTACATCTGGGATACGGGCTTCTGGCTCGCGGGCCCGATCGAAGCAGGACAAGTTGTGGTTCTCCACGACCTACCACTATCAGAAGCTGCTGCAGTACTTCCTCGGCAGCTACAACCCCGACGGCACGCAGACGCCCGACGATCACTACCTCTACACGACGAACAACAAAGTCGCGTGGCAGATGAGCCAGAACAGCCAGTTGTCCTACTACTTCACGCTGCAGCGCAAGGTGAACGGGCATCGCCTCGGCGGATCGTTCGCCGACTCGCGGGCGTCGAACAACAACAACAAGTACCCGACGGTGCACCAGGTGAAATGGACGAACTCGCGGTCGTCGCGGCTTCTGTTCGATGCCGCCACCAGCCACTTCCTCGTCGACGATCGATTCTCGCGACAGCCCGACGTGCAGGATGGCGACATCGCGCGATTCGATTCGGTGACCAACTACGCCACGCTCGCGCTCGGCACCTACAGCAACAACCCGATGTATCCGCGGCGTGTTCATCGGCAGCGTCAGCTATTTCACGACGACGCACGACATCAAGGCCGGCTACTCGATGAACTACGCGAAGCGAACCGGCAACGTGTATTCGACCTCCGGCATGCGCGCCATTTACCGCAACGGCGTTCCCGATCTGGTCAACACCTACAACACGCCGGTCAGCTCGGTGACGCAGGATCGCGAGCAGGGACTCTACATTCAGGACAAGTGGCGCCCGACGCGCAAGCTGACGCTGAATCTGGGCCTGCGTTCGAAACCAACTACGGCTGGATGCCGGAGACCTGCCAGCCGCAGACGCAGTTCATCGCGGCGCAATGTTTCGACGCCATCGATGGCGCGCCCGACTGGAAGGCGGTCAATCCGCGGTTCTCGGTGGTGTACGATCTGCTCGGCGACGGCTCGACGGCGTTGAAATTTGCCGCCAACCGCTATGTCGTGCCGGTCGGCGTTCAGGTGGTCGGCCGCATGAACCCGGTTCGCGACACCAGCGACAACCGCCAATGGCTGCCTCAGAGCCGCTGCGGCGAAGCCGCGACGCTCGGCTGCGATCGCAACGGCGACCTGGTTCCACAGTTGAACGAGCTCGGTCCTTCGTCCGGCTACAACCTCGGGACGACCACCCGGTACGCCGACGGGTACGACTGGCCGAATGCCAACGAATACACCGTCGAACTGCAGCGGCAACTTCCGGGCAACCTCGTGCTCTCGGGCGGCTATACGCGCCGCGAGAAACGCAATCAGCTGGGCCAGCGCAATGTGGCCGTTCCGACCAATACGTACATCAGAGATGAACGTCACCGAAGCGAACAGCGGGCAGACGGTGACGGTCTACAACCAGGATCCCGCGCTGCGCGGCCGGATCGACACGCTATGGGACAACGACCCCGAAATGGACAGCACCTACAACGGTGGCGATATCACGCTGAACAAGCGGCTCAGCAATCGCTGGATGATGACCGGCGGCGTCAGCATGGGCAAGAACGTCGGCTATGTCGGCGCGGCAGATCTCAACAATCCCGAACTCGAAGGAATTCAGCCGCGGCGTTCAAGGGAGACGACGTGCCGTTCTCGTTGTCGCATGTCAGGCCTCTACGAGCTGCCGTACGGCATATCGCTCAGCGGTTCCTATCAGCATCAGAGCGGATTTCCGGAGCTGACGACCGTGTCGGTTGGCAACAACACCGTTGCGCTGACGCAGGGCACGCAGGCCGTCAACGTCGCGCCGCGCGGCGACGTGCGGTATCCGAAGCTGAACCAGCTCGACTTCAGCCTGCGCAAGGCGATTCGGTTGGGCAGCAGGGTGTTTCAGCCGCGACTGGACATCTACAACGTGACGAACAACGCGACGATCCGGACGTGGACGACGCAGCTGGGCACGACCTATCACCGGCCGAGCGCGATTCAGCGGGGAACGCTCATCAAAGCGGGCTTCCATATCGATTTTTAGGCTTCCGGCCGGCGGCGGGCGCGATAGATAAAGAGATATGACGGGGGACCTCTGGACGTGCGACAATTTACGACAAAGCAATAGGGGGCGGTTACCGTATAGTTCTTGTATTCAATAGTTTCCGATAGGCGACAGTCGCCCTACGGGCCTCGAGCAGAAGGAGAAAGTCGATGCGACGGAGAGCCCCTTCGGTCCTTCTCGTCATGGCGGTCATTGGTCTGTTTGCCGCGCTTCTCAGCGCGCAAGCGCCCAGTCCTGCATCACCACCCGCGGCAGCATCCGCACCCGTTACATTCGCCCGCGATATCGAGCCCATCTTCGCGAAGAGCTGCTGGAACTGTCACAGCGCCGACGCGCAGCTTGCCGACCTCGATCTCAGCACGCGCGAAGCCGCGATCCGCGGCGGCGAACATGGCGCCGCGATCGTGCCGGGCAACGCGGAGCAGAGCCGCCTCTACCGCATGGTCGCCGGGCTCGAGAGCATCACCATGCCGATGGACGGCTCGAAGCTCGAGGCGGCGGAAATTGCGGCGATCAAGTCGTGGATCGATCAAGGCGCTGAATGGGGCGCGTCGCCCGCAGCGGCGACGGCAAAGCCGGCGGGCGCACCAAACAGCGCGCTGGCGGCGCTCGAGAACATGGACATCACGCCCGAGCAGCGCGCGTACTGGGCGTTCAAGCTGCCCGGTACAAAAGACGCCACCCCTCGCGACGAACCCCGAGCTCTTACATCCGATCGATCGGTTCCTCGAAGCCGCACGCGCTGAAAAGAAGCTCGTGGCGGCGCCGCGCGCCGACAAGCGCACGCTGATCCGCCGCGCCTATCTGGACCTGATCGGTCTGCCGCCGTCGCCGGCCGACGTGGACGCGTTCGTCGCGGATCGGTCCGACGACGCGTGGGACAAGTTGATCACGAAGCTGCTCGCGTCGCCGCAATACGGCGAGCGTTGGGGCCGGCATTGGCTCGACGTGGCGCGCTATGCCGACTCGAACGGATTCGAGCAGGACTACGACCGGCCCAACGCGTGGCGGTATCGCGACTACGTCATCAACGCGTTCAATCAGGACAAGCCCTACAACCAGTTCCTGAAGGAACAGATCGCGGGCGACGAGCTCGACTACGTCACGCATGAAACGCTCATCGCCACCGGCTTCCTCCGCGCGGGGCCGCGCGTGCTGTTCCGTGAGAAAGACAACCCCGAACGCCGCTGGGACTATGTGGACGACCTGATCGCGACGCTCGGCCGCGGCGTGATGGGGATGACCGTCAACTGCGCGCGCTGCCACAACCACAAGTTCGACCCGATCGCGCAGAAGGACTACTACAGCCTTGCGGCCTCGATAAACGGATGGGTCGAGACCGACGTGCCGCTGGCGCCGCCCGATCAGGCCGCGTCCTATAAGAACGCGAACAAGGAGATCGACGCGAAGATCGCGCCCATTCGCTCCCGTATCTCGGCGATCGACAAGTGGTATCGCGATTACATGCGAGCGGAATACATCAGGGGCGAGTATCCCGAAAACGTTCAGCGCGCCGTCTTCAAGAACGAAGCAGAGCGCACGCCGGGAGAGCAGTTGCTCGCGGCCCAGGTTCTGACGGGCGGCGGCGGCGATCTCAGTCCGGACGACATCGAAAACCTGATGACGGCGGAGGAGCAGGCGGAGAGGAAAAAGCTCACATCGCAGATCGAGGCGCTCGAGAAGCAGCGTCCCGTGCCGCTGCCGATGGCGGAGATCATTACGGACGGCGACTGGCGCTTCGCGCCGATGGGACGCGGCGACGAGACGATCGGCTGTCCGAAATGCCGGCTCCCACCCCCAGACAGGCCGAACGGCACGTATCCTGCAGGAAGGTCCCGGGAAGTATGAGCCGCCGCCGACGAACTTTCTGATCAGGGGTGATCCAGACAGCAAAGGCTCGCTGATGAAGCCGGGCTTCCTCAGCGTGGCGGTGTACGGCGAGCACCCGACCGAGATTCCGCGTCCCGATGGCCGCACGTCGGGACGGCGGCTGGCGCTCGCGGAGTGGCTCGGTTCGACCGACAATCCGCTCACCGCGCGCGTGATCGTCAATCGTGTGTGGCACCACCACTTCGGCCGTGGCATCGTCGCCACGCTCGACAACTTCGGCAAGATGGGGGAGCAGCCGACTCATCCGGAGCTGCTCGACTACCTGGCCGTCGAGTTCATGAAGCGGGGCTGGAGCATGAAGCAGCTCCATCGCTTCATGATGACGTCCGAGGCCTACAAGATGGCGTCGGTCTTCGATCACGGCGGCAACGTGAAGGCCGATCCCGAAAACCGGCTGCTGTGGCGGTATCGCCCGCAGCGGCTTGACGCGGAGACGATTCGCGATGCGATGCTCTCGGTAGCCGGCAACATCAACCTGACGATGGGCGGGCTGGCGTTCTTCCCGAACGTGCCGAAGGAGATCCTGGTGACCGAGCAGACCAAGGGGCGATGGGACATCCAGCCCGATGGTCCGGCCACCTGGCGCCGAAGCGTCTATATCTATCAGCGGCGCTCGCTGCCGTATCCGATGTTCGAAACGTTCGATCATCCGGACATGAACCTCACCGCAGCGGCCCGAAACGTGTCGACGGTGCCGACGCAGGCCTTGACGCTGCTCAATAACCCGTTCGTGATCCGCGAGGCCGAACTGCTCGCCGACAGGATCACGAGCGAGACCGCCGACCCGGTGAAACAGATCGATCTCGGCTATCAGTACGCGCTCGGAAGAGCCGCCACGGATCTCGAGAAGAGGCTTGCGCTCGAGAAGGTGAAGGCCGGTTCCCTGGTTGATTTCACTCACGTTCTGTTGAACCTCAGCGAATTCCTTTACATGAGGTAACGCCGTGCACAACATGAAATATTTCTGGTCGCGTCGTGAATTTTTGTGGCGAGCGGGCGGTGGCATCAGCGGCGTGGCGCTGGCGCACATGCTCAACTCGCAGGGGCTGCTTGCGGCAGAAGTCGCCGACGCGTGCGCGGCGAAGCCGCTGGGGAACAATCCGTATGCCCTGAAGCCGCCGCACTTCAAGCCTCGCGCGAAGGCGGTGATCTCGCTCTTCATGAGCGGTGGTCCGAGCGCGGTCGACCTCTTCGACTACAAGGAAGGTCTCGTCAAGTACGCGGGGCAGCCGATCGACGACAAGATGCACGGCGATGTCATCGTCCGGCAGGGTTATCCCGGGCCGCTGATGCCGAGCCCGTTCGAGTTCAAGCGTTTCGGACAGAGTGGAAAGCTGGTGTCGGAGGTATTCCCGAACCTCGGGAAGCATGTCGACGACATCGCGTTCATTCACTCCGTGTTCGGCCGCTCCAACGATCACGTGCAGGCGCACTACGAGATGCAGTCGGGGCAAATCCGGGTCGGATTCCCGAGTGCCGGTTCGTGGATCACGTATGGTCTTGGCACCGAAAGCACCAGCCTGCCGGCGTTCGTCGTCATTGCCGACCCCAGGGGAGGGCCGATTGGCGGTCCGACGAACTGGAGCGCGGGCTACATGCCGGCCGCGTATCAGGGAACGCTCTTCCGCGCGAGCGGCGATCCGATCGTCGATTTGAAGCCGGTCGCGGGAATGACCGCCGGAAACGCAGCGCACGCGGCTGGATCTGCTGGCGAAGCTGAACGAGCTCGACATGGAGAAGTTCCCGGGCGCCACGGATCTGTCGGCCCGGATCTCTTCGTACGAGCTCGCGTACCGCATGCAGGGGTGCGCACCGAAAGCGATCGACATCGGCAGCGAATCAGAACAGACCAAGAAGCTGTATGGTCTGGACGATGCGATGACCGAGCCGTTCGGCAAACAATGTCTGCTTGCGCGCAGGCTGGTCGAACATGGCGTGCGCTTCGTTCAGTTGTTCCAGGGCGGCATGGGCAATCAGAACACCGATACCTGGGACGCGCATTCGAACATCCGTTCGAACCACGGTCAGCACGCGAAGGAATCGGATGTGCCGATTGCCGGGCTGCTCACCGACCTCAAGGCGCGGGGCCTGCTCGATGACACGCTGGTCATCTGGCACGGCGAGTTCGGGCGCATGCCGATTTCGCAGCGCGGCGTCGGCCGCGATCACAACCCCGGCGTCATGACGGTCTGGATGGCGGGCGCGGGCATCAAGGGCGGGCAGTCAATCGGCTCGAGCGACGAGTTCGGGTACAAGACCGGGGAGCAGCCGATCTCGTACCACGACCTGCACGCGACGATGCTGCATCTGCTCGGTCTCGATCACACGAAGCTGACGTACCTCTACAACGGCCGCAACATGCGGTTGACCGACGTCTACGGCACGTTGATTCCGCAGATGTCATCGCGTAGTTCTGTAACGAACACTCACTGAAAGGCCTGCTGCCATCGAGCGGCAAGCCCTTTCGTTTTTTCCTCAGTCGTCCGGCGTTTTCGATCGAAATCCCTCGCCGGATCATTCAAGTTGGATGCCTCGCGCTTAAAGGAGGATTCGATGACCCTTCACGTCGTCCAATTCAGTCGCGTGTAGCGCTACGTGGTCTGCGTGCTCGGAATCGGATTGTGTGTCATCGGAGTCGCTCCTCTTGCCTGCGCGATGCCGCCGCTCAGGCGGCCGTCGGGGCGCTGGTCGGGAATGTCAGTGACGAGAGCGGCGGTGCGGTGCCCGGTGCGACGATCACGGCGACCGAAACGCGCACCAACATCAGCAGAACCGCCGTTTCCAACGCGGCCGGCAACTACACCTTTACCAATCTCGCATCGGGCGTCGTACCGCGTCGAGGGGGAGCTCGTGGGTTTCAGGAAATTCACCCGCGACAATGTGGAAGTCAACGTGAACACCACGATTCGCGTGGACATCTCGCTGACCGTCGGTGAGCTGGAAGAGTCGGTCACCGTCACGGGCGAGGCGCCCATGCTGCAGACCGATCGCACCGACACGGGCCGCATCATCCAGAGCGAGCAAATCACTCAGCTGCCGCTCGCGTTCAATCGGAACTTCCAGGGCGCGCTGGCGATCGTGCCGGGCGCGTCGCGACCCTTCCGTCCGCATTCGGAGTTTTACAACTCGCATGACAGCCTGTCGAGCAACGTCAACGGGCAGGAGCGGCAGTCGAACAACGTGCAGCTGGAAGGCACGGATAACAGCGATAACGGCGGCAACCTGGCCTTCATGATTCCGTCGGCCGAGGCGATCGAAACCGTCGGCGTCACGACGAGCAATTACGATGCGGAGTTCGGACGGGCCGGCGGCGCGGTGACGAACGTCACGCTGAAGTCGGGGACGAACGACCTCAGCGGCTCTCTGTTTACGTTCGGCAACACCGAGGCCACCATGGCGCGGAACCCCTTCACGTCGTCTGCCGCCGACTGACACCACATACGTGCAGGCGGGCTTTACCCTCGGCGGGCCGATCAAGCGGAACAAGCTGTTCTTCTTCGGCGACTACGTGCGCAGCAACGACGACAGCGGGCGTATCACGCGAGCCCACGTGCCGGAGGCGGCGTTCCGCACCGGCGACTTCAGTTCAGCGCCGACGATCATTTACGATCCGGCGACCGGCGGTGCCGCCGGCGTGGGGCGAACGCCGTTCCCGAACAATCAAATCCCTGCCAATCGCATCAGCCCCGTCGCGCTGCGGCTGCTCGACAAGATCCCGATGCCGAACATTCCCGGCGCGCCGGTTGGCTAGATCAATTATGAAAAACCGTACGTGCGTTCGAAAAGCGCATTAACCAATTCGACATCAAGATCACCTATCAGGCGGCGCAGAACGACAACCTGTCGGTCCGCTATAGCCACCAGAATGCCAAAACGGTGGACCCGGGAACTTTTGGCGTCTGGGGCGGCGTCAAGGATTATTCGCGGATCGGGCACCAATCCGACGTACAACATGGCCATCAACTACAACCGCGTATGGTCAGCGTCGCTGGTCCAGGAAGTCCGCGTCGGCCGAACGTCCCACCATAACGTCGCGATCACCGAGGCCCACGGCATGAACCTCGCCGACGAGATCGGCGTGCCGGGCGTGAACCTGAACGCGTTCACGAGCGGCCCGCCGACGATCAACATCAACAGCTACCATAACTTCCTCATCGGCTTCGAGAATTCGCTGCCGTGGGATCGCGCCGAGCGCGTATGGACGATGGGGACGAGCGCGACGAAACTCTGGGGAAATCACACGTTGAAGGTCGGGGGCGACGTGCGCATCAGCCGGCACATGCTGGACCAGGTGACGCATCCCCGCGGCGAGTTCGAGTACCGGCCCGGCACGACGGCAAGCTCGGCGGACAGCGCGCTCGCAGAACGGTTTCGCCAATGCCATGGCCGCCTTCATGCTCGATGTGCCGTTTTCCATCGAACGAGGTATCGTCAACGTCTCCGATGTGAATGCACCGCTCGACGAGCTGCATCGCGGCGGACGCCACAAGAGTGTGTTTACCTACGTCCACGACAAGTGGCAACTCCGACCGAACATCACCCTCGATCTCGGCCTGCGGCACGAGTACTACACGCCGGTCGTCGGCTTTCACGATCGCGGCGGCATGGCCAACTACGACCCTGAGACCAATACGCTGCTGGTCGCAGGCTACGGCGACATCCCCGCGAATCTCGGCGTTGAGAGCTACTGGTTGAACTTCAACCCGCGCACGGGCATCTCGTGGCGCCTCAACGACTCGAACGTCGTGCGGGCGGGCTACGGCGTGAGCGCGGAAGGGGGGCCGAGCTCATCGCGGCCAGATCTACCCGATCGCCCAGGCCCAACTGATCGAGGGACCGAATGCCTACACGTCTCCCGGCTCACTGGCGACAGGGATACCGGCTCCCTCCTTCGCCCCGATTCCGGACAACGGTATCCTCCCGGCCGTGGGGCCGCTGCTGACGCAGAGCTTCGACAACATCCTGCTCGAGGCGCGTCATAATGGGCGGCTGCACTCGTGGAACGTCGCTTACCAGCGGACGCTGCCTGGCGCCTTCACAGCCGAAGTGGCCTACGTCGGCAACCGGGCCGAAGACGATTGGAATGGCGAAAATATCAATGCGGGCTTCACCGTTGGCGCCGACAACGCCGGCCGGCCGCTTTTTGTAAAGTTCGGTCGAACCGGGAATACGACAGTGCAGGTGCAGGACGCGCGACCCAGGTCCAAGTACCATTCGATGCAGGTCAAGGTCGACCGCCGCATGCGCGGGGGTCTGGCGGTTACCAACTCGTATACGCTCGGGCGTGCCTGGGACTTCTCCAACAACACGCCTGCTCACCCGAACAGATTCGAACGGGGTTACGGCCGCACCGGCTTCGATGTCACTCCACAACTTCACGAGCAGCTTCACGTATTTGCTGCCGTGGGGCCCGCAGGGCACGTGGCTCCGCGAAGGTGCCCTCGGCCGGTGCTGGGCGACTGGCAGATCACCGGGTTGTTCTCTGCCATATCAGGCACGCCGATCGGCTTCAGCGCCAGCGCGTCGGGTCTTCGCGCGCCGAACAACTCGCCAGACGCCCGAACGTCACCGGCAACACCCGAAGTGCTTGGCGGCATCGGCGCCAATGAGCTGTGGTTCGATACGTCGGTCTTCTCTGCGCCGGCCGCTCTCACGTGGGGCAACGTGGAGCGCAACGCGCTGCTGACCGGACCGGGTTATGTGAACCTCGATGCGTCGATTGTGAAGATCATCCGCTTCGGATCGCGGCGCGCCGAAATCCGCGCTGACTTCTTCAATGCGTTGAACACGCCGCATTACGAAAACCCGAACGGGTCGTTCGGCAACGCGAACTTCGGCCGCGTCACGTCAATCCTGCCTCTGACCGAGCGCATGATTCGTTTGGCGGAAGGTTCTTGTTCTAACGCAGCATTGGCAGATTGGTAGATTGATAGATTGGAAGATTATTTTCAGATTGGCAGATTGGAGATTGGCAGATTCAATCTGCAGATTGGAATCTGCCAATCGTCAATCTTCAATCCGCCAACATTCTCACAATCCGCCAATCTTCCAATCTACCAATTCAGGATTCTATTTCGGTTGTTGCGTCTGCGTCCCCCGCGGTGGATCCGGATTGTCCGGATCCGGCTGTTGTATCTGCGTCCCCCGCACTGGGTCCGGATTGTCGGGGTCCGGATTGTTCACATCCTGAACTGCCAATGCGTAGCGGCGGCGCCGGCCTCCGCCTTCTTGCATGTCCTCTGGATATGGACCGCCGACCGGTACCGCTTTACCGGCGGCATCCAACTCCGCGTGCGTCGAACGCACCGGCCCGACACCGGTGATCTGCAGGATCACGTCGCCGCCGCCCGCGACATCGTAGTAGGCGAGCTTGGCAGGCAGATACATCAGTCCGCCTTCGCGAACGGCCACCAATCGATCCTGTCTGAACACTTCGCCCTTGCCGACCCACCAGGTGCCCTTCAGCACAGTGACAATTTGATCCTGGTCGTTATAGTGCGGACGGTTCTTCGCGTTCGGCCGGAGAGCCACGCGGCTGACATACATGCCCGGTTGAGCGGGGTCCCCGTATACCCTCGTGGTTCCCGTGGGGGTCTGCTCAATCTGTACAAGGAGACGCGAGGAATCGACGAGCGGGCCGCTTGTGGCTTCGGCTGCGGGGCCTGCGCAGACACGGCGAAGGTGAGGCTGCCCAGCAGGATCGCAACGAACACATGGCGCTTCATGGTTTCACCTCGCTTGCAGAATGCTCGATTATCACATAACCCATCCAGTTGGTGCGCCCATCCTGACACCGTGTGCGTTCTGGAACACAACGAACCACTTCAAAACGTTGGATCGCCTTGGCGCTATCCCATTGAAATTACACTGGATTACGGCGCCGGTCTCCCCTATATTGCCCATACAGAAAAACGAATGCCGTTGGCCGCTGCGACGAATCGGCGCAGAGCGTGATTGCAGGATCCGCTCTGTGCGCGAGCGTTGCCATATCAATCCCACAAGGAGAAGAGCGATGACAGGTACACGCTTCCCGGTGCGCGTTGTCTCGACACTCGCTGTGCTCGGGATTCTTGTTCGCGCCAGTCCACGCCGCCGCGCAGGTGGCGGTCGGCACGCTGCTCGGAAATGTCACGGATGATAGCGGCGGCGGCGTGCCCGGCGCGACCGTCACCGCGACGGAAACGCGCACGAACATCAGCCGCACCGCCGTCTCCAACGCGGTCGGCAATTATTCGTTCAACAACCTCGCGCCCGGGCGTGTACCGCGTCGACGGCGAGCTCGTCGGTTTCAAGAAATTCACGCGCGAGAACGTCGAGGTCAGCGTCAACACCACGGTCCGTGTCGAAATCGTCCTCGCGGTCGGCCAGCTCGAAGAGTCGGTGATCGTCACCGGCGAGGCGCCGATGCTGCAGACCGATCGCACCGACACCGGCCGCATCATCGAGAGCACGCAGATCACGCAGATGCCGCTGGGGTTCAACCGCAACTTCCAGGCGCTGCTCATTACCGTGCCGGGCGCGTCGCGTCCGTTCCGGCCGCATTCGGAGTTCTACAACTCGCAGGAAAGCCTGTCGAGCAACGTCAACGGCCAGTCGCGGCAGGTCAACAACGTGCAGCTCGAAGGCGCGGACAACAGCGACAACGGCGGCAGCCTCGCATTCTATATCCCTTCGGCCGAGGCGATTGAGACGGTGTCGGTCGCGACCAGCAACTACGACGCGGAGTTCGGCCGCGCCGGCGGCGCGGTGACCAACGTCACGATCAAGTCGGGAACCAATAGCTTTCGCGGCTCGGCGCTTCGCTTTCGGCAACACTGAGGCGACGGTGTCGCGCAACCCGTTTACGACGCTGGCTCCGGCAGACGCCAAGTACATGCAGGCGGGCTTTACGTTTGGCGGGCCGATCATGCGGAACAAGCTGTTCTTCTTCGGCGATTTCGTCCGGACCAGCGACGACAGCGGCCGCCTCACGCAGGGCCACGTGCCGGAACCCGCATTCCGGAATGGCGATTTCAGCGCGGCACCGACGCGAATTTACGACCCGGCGACCGGCAATGCCGACGGCAGCGGGCGCACGCAGTTCGCGAACAACCAGATTCCGGCGAACCGGATCAGCCCGATCGCGCGGCGCCTGATCAACCAGATCCCGATGCCGAATATTCCCGGCGCGGCGGTTGGCGCCGACCAACTTACGAGAGACCGTACGTGAGAGAGCGACGGACGAACCAGGGCGACATCAAGATCACCTATCAGGTGGCGGCAAACGATCTCGTCTCGGTGCGCTACAGCAAGCAGAACGCCAGCACGAACGACCCGGCCACCTTCGGCATCTTTGGCGGCCTCAAGCCGTTTGCCGGAACGGGCACCAATCCGACGCAGAGCGTCGGCGGGACGTACAACCGCGTGTGGTCGGCGACGCTGGTTCAGGAAGTTCGCTTCGGCCGCACGCATCACCACAACGAGGCGATTGCCGAGGACTATGGGTTGAACGACCTCCAGCGATTTCGGCATCAGGGGCGTGAACCTGAACGCCTTCACGAGCGGCATCACGACGATCAATGTCGGCGGCTACAACGACTACCTGATCGGCTTCGAGACGTCGCTGCCGTGGGATCGTGAGGAGAGCACGTGGACGGTATCGACGACCGCGACGAAGATGTGGGGCAATCACACGCTGAAGGTCGGCGGCGACCTGCGCTCGAACCGCCACCTGCTCGATCAGGTGAATCATCCGCGCGGCTCGCTTCCAATACCGCGGCGCGCAGACGGCGCCTCACACCGACACCGCGGCCGTGAACGGCTACGCGAATTCGCTCGCGGCGTTCATGCTGGACGTGCCGAACTTCATCGAACGAGGGCTGGTCATCGGACACCATCCACCGCGGCGGCACGCACAAGGCCGTTTACACCTACGTTCACGACAAGTGGCAGGTGCGGCCCGATATCACGCTCGATCTCGGATTGCGCCATGAGCTGTACACCCCGCTCGTCGGGTACACCCCGGTCGGCGGGCAGGCGACCTACGACCCGGACACGAACACGATTCGCGTCGCGGGATACGGCGACATTCCCGAGAACCTTGGCGTGAAGACCTACTGGAAGAACTTCAATCCGCGCACGGGGATTTCCTGGCGCCTCAACGACGCCAATGTGTTTCGCGCCGGGTACGGCGTGAGCGCGCTGGGGCTGCCGAGCTCCTGGGGCCAGGCCTTCCCGATCCGGCAGATTCAGCAGTTCACGCCGGCCAACAGCTTTGCGCCGACGACCACCAAGCTGGCGACTGGTCTGCCGGCCCCGGCGTTCGTGCCGATTCCAACGAGCGGCATCCTTGATGCGACGCCGCTGCGTGCAGAAAGCCTGGACGTCATCGACCCGAACAGGACCGAGGGGACGCTGCACTCGTTCAACGTCGCGTATCAGCGCACCCTGCCCGGCGGGTTCACGGCGGAGATTGCGTATGTCGGCAACCGCGGCCACGACATCCTCGCGAGCTACAACATGAACGCGGGTCTCGTCATTGGCGCCGACAACGCCGGCCGGCCGCTTTCACGAAATATGGAAGAACCGCCGACACGTCGAACCCGGTGCCGGTCAGGTCCGAGTACAACTCGATGCAGGTGAAGGTCGACCGCCGCATGCGTGGCGGTCTGCTCCTCACCAACTCGTACACGCTTGGCGCGCGCCTACAGCTTCTCCAATGGCGACGGTGGAGGGACCATCTCCACGCCGGCCGACCCGGAACGTGGGCTAGCAGCGCACCACGTTCGACTCCACGCATAGCTTTGTCAGCAGCTTCGTCTACCATGATGCCGTGGGGACCAGACGGCAAGTGGATGCGAGAAGGCGCCATCGGCAAGGTGCTTGGTGACTGGCAGGTCACAGGCGTCGTTCTCGGCCATCTCCGGCACGCCGATCGACTTCACGGCGAGTGCGACGGCTCTGCGCGCGCCGGGCAACACGAATACGCCTAACGTCACCGGCACGCCTGAAGTGCTGGGCGGCATCGGTTCGGGCGACGCTCTGGTTCGATACGTCGGTGTTCTCCGCGCCGGCGGCCAACACGTGGGGCAACGTCGAGCGGCGCGGTCTCCTGACTGGCCCCGCGTATTACAACCTCGACGCATCAATCGTGAAGATCATCCGCTTCGGAACGAGGCGCGCCGAGATTCGTGCGGACTTCTTCAATGCGCTGAACATTCCGCACTACGCCAATCCGAACGGCACGCTGGGCAACGCGAACTTCGGCCGTATCACGGGCATCCTGGCGCAGACCGAGCGCGTGATTCGGTTTGGAGGACGCTTCTTGTTCTGACGCACCATTGGAAGATTGGAAGATTGAAGAGGAGATTGATAGATTGGAAGATTGCAATCGGGTCGCCATCTGTCGTGGCCGGCGTCGTCGTGCTCGTGCACGCGCCGGCCACGATGCTCTCAGCACAGACGCGCGTGACTTCCAGCGCGAAATTCGCCCGATCCTTTCGGATAACTGCTTTCTCTGTCACGGTCCCGACGCGTCCACGCGCAAGGTGAACCTGCGGCTGGACCTTCATGAAGGCGCGCTGATCGCCTCGCCGCAACGGCGCGCCGATCGTCCCGGGTAAGCCCGAGCAAAGCCTGCTCTACAAGAAGATTACGGAAGCCGAATCCTGCCCGGCGCATGCCGCCGATCTCGAGCCACAAGACGCTGAGCGAGGCGCAAATAGCCACGCTCAGGCGGTGGATCGAGCAGGGGGCCGAGTGGAAGCAGCATTGGGCGTTTGTTGCGCCGGTGCGTCCGGCTCTGCCGGACGTGAAGGATCGGAAATGGGCGCGCACGCCAATCGATCGGTTCGTGCTGGCGAAGATCGAAGCAGCGGGCCTGACGCCGAATCCCGAAGCCGACCGGCGCGCGCTCATTCGCCGCGTGTCGCTCGATCTGACGGGACTGCCTCCGAAACCCGAGGACGTCTCGGCGTTCGTGGCAGACACGTCGCCCGATGCGTACGCGAAGGTGGTCAACAGGTTGCTTGTCGTCTCCGCACTACGGCGAGCACCGCGCGCGCTATTGGCTCGATGCGGCGCGGTACGGCGACACCAACGGCCTCCACTACGACAATTACCGCGGCGGCATCTGGCCGTATCGCGACTGGGTCGTCAGAGCGTTCAACGGCAATCATGCCGTTCGATCGGTTTGCCGTCGAGCAGCTCGCCGGCGACCTGCTGCCGAATCCGACGCTCGATCAGCGCATTGCCACCGGGTTCGTCCGGAACAACACGACGACGAATGAGAACGGCGTCATCGAAGAAGAGGTCCGCTTCCAGTACGTCAAGGACCGCGCCGATACGGCCGGCACGGTGTTCCTCGGCCTGACCGTCGGCTGTGCCACCTGCCACGACCACAAGTTCGATCCGATTTCGCAGAAGGACCACTACGCGCTCGAGGCGTTCTTCAACAACACCACCGAGCGCATCATGGACAACAACCGTCCCGATCCGCCGCCGATTGCGATCGTGCCGACGGATCGCGACCGCGCCGCGATGGCTCGAGCTCGAGGCGCTGCGAAAGTCCATGAGAGCGCGGATGGCGGCGGCGCAGCGGACTCCGAACACGCAGATTCGATCAGTGGCTGAAGTCTGCGGAGCGCGCGCCAGTTGCAGGATCCATTGGCGAATGCGGAGCTGCTGGCGGTCTCGGCGGATCAGGAGTCGGCGCGTGTCCGCCGGTACGGCGTTGTCAGTCCGTCTGCCGTTCGACACAGGCGTCACAGCCGGACGCCGTCTCTCCGTGGAGGGCCTGCGCAGCCTGAAATTCGACGGCAAGTCGGCGATGAAGCTGCCGGTCTCGATCTCACGGGCAGCGAGCCGTTCTCGATGGCGACATGGGTGTATCTGCCGAAGATTGCGCTGCATCCAGGCCAGACCGGCGGCACGCACGCGCTGGTGATTGCGGGACAGATGACCGCCGGCGACCCTGAAGCCAAGCCGCGCCGTTCCGCCCGCACGGGTTGGGTGTTTGAGATCGACGAGGGCGTGGCGACGGCTGAGATTGGTCGACGGCGCGGGCAAAGTCATTCGCGCGCAGGCGCCCGTATCACAGGCCGGTGAAGGCCGGCACCTGGAATCACCTGACCTTCACCTACGACGGCAGCAGAACGGAAGACGGCTACGCGTTCTACATGAACGGCCTCAGGATGCCCATCGAGCGCGGAGCGTATGGCGCTCAGGATTCGACGATCGCGCCGGAATTGAAGGAGAGCGTGAGGAACACGGCGCCGTTGACGCTCGGGGCGCCCGCGAACGGCGAGAAGGGGCTCGCCGGCTCGATCGGCGAGTTCCGCATCTTCAATCGCGTCATCAGCGAGGACGAAGCGCGCGTGGCCGCCGTGTGGCCGGCGATTGCGGCGGCTGCGTCCAGGGATCGCGCCCAGCTCTCCGCCGCCGAGAAAGACGCGCTGAAGCTCTATCACCTGATGTACCGCGACGCCGACTACCAGGCGCTGCTGGCGGAGTTTGCACGCGTGAGCACCGAGCATCGCGAGATCGAGCTGCGCTCGAACACGGCGATGGTGCTCGAGGAACGGCCGGATTCCAAGCCGACGGCGCATCTGCTGTTTCGCGGCATGTACGATCAGCCGCGCGAGCGGCTCGACGCCAGCACTCCGTCGTTCCTGCCGCCGATGGCGCCGGAGCTGCCGCGAAACCGTCTCGGGCTCGCGCGGTGGATGATCGATCGCGCCAACCCTCTGTTCTCGCGCGTCACCGTGAATCGGTTCTGGCAGGAGTTGTTCGGCGCCGGAATCCTCGAGTCGGCCGACGACTTCGGCGCGCAGGCCCAGCCGCCGTCGCACCCTGAATTGCTCGACTGGCTGGCCGTGGAATTCCGCGAGTCCGGTTGGGACGTGAAAAAGCTGATCACGCTGATCGTCACGTCCGCCACCTACCGGCAATCCGCCGCGATATCTCAGGAAAAACTCAGCAGCGATCCGAAGAACATTCTGCTGGCACGCGGACCCCGGTTCCGGCTCGACGGCGAAGTCGTGCGCGACTCGGCGCTGGCGGCCAGCGGCCTTCTTGTGGCGAAGCTCGGCGGCCCTCCGGTCAAGCCGTACCAGCCCGCGGGCGTCTGGGAAGGCACGTCGATGGTGTCGAGCAATACGCGGAACTACAAACAGGATACCGGCGAGTCGCTGTATCGGCGCAGCCTCTACACGCTGTGGAAGCGCCAGGCCCCGCCGGCATCGATGGATATCTTCGATGGGCCGACGCGCGAGGTCTGCGTCGTCCGGCGCGAGCGGACGAATACGCCGATGCAGGCGCTTGTGACGATGAACGATCCACAGTTCGTCGAGGCTGCGCGCGTGCTCGCACAGAGGCGATGCAGGCGGCGGGCGGCGATGTGGACGGCGCGATCGATTTCATGACGCTCCGCGTGCTGGCGCGAACGTTCACGCCGGCCGAGCGGAGATCGTGCGGAGCGCGTATCGAGGATTTTGTGGCGCACTACCGCGCGAACGCGCCGGCGGCAGAGAAGCTGCTGGCGGTCGGGGAATCGCCTGGCGATCGGAGTCTCCCGCCAGCGGAGCTCGCGGCGCTGACGATGGTGGCAAATCAGATCTTCAGTCTCGACGAAGCACTGAACAAGTGATCAACGTAGATAGGCGTTGCAATCATCGCCGAGCGTCCGAAGGTCGCGAGGTACAGGTCGCGGGGGTGGGGCCCCGCGACAAGCTAAATAATGATGACTCCATTCGAACACGCCATACTCTACGAGACGCGCCGGCAGTTTTTTTCGCGGACGTCGCGCGGACTCGGCGTGGCCGCACTCGCGACGATGTTCGGCCGCGACGCCGCGCTGAGCGCTGCCGGGCCCGCGCCCGATCAGTCACTGGGTGGACTGCCGAATC
Source organism: Vicinamibacterales bacterium (assembly GCA_963787755.1). GTDB lineage: Bacteria > Acidobacteriota > Vicinamibacteria > Vicinamibacterales > JAMQPK01 > JAMQPK01. Next base: position 134,740 of record CAWBEG010000012.1, on the reverse strand, counting down.
TTCCTCACTTCGCGCCGAAGGCAAAGCGCGCCGTGTACATGCACATGCTCGGCGGCCCTCCGCAGCAGGATCTCTTCGATTACAAGCCCGGACTCAAGGACTGGTACGACAAGGATCTGCCGGATTCCGTGCGCCAGGGACAGCGGCTCACCACGATGTCGTCGGGGCAGACGAGGTTTCCTATCGCGCCCTCGATCTACGCGTTCTCGCAGCATGGCCGGAGTGGAGCCTGGGTATCGGAGCTGCTGCCGCATACCGCGAAGATGGTCGACGATATCGCGATCGTGAAGTCTCTTCATACCGAGCAGATTAATCACGAGCCCGCGATTACCTACATTCAGACGGGTTCCATGATCGGCGGACAGGCCGTGCATTGGATCGTGGCTCGCCTACGGCCTCGGCAACATGTCCGAAGATCTCCCCACGTTCGTCGTGATGAACGCGGTGCGCTCCAACATCCGGACGCCGATTCAGGCGATGTCGGCACGAATGTGGAGCGCGGGATTTCTGCCGGCGAAGTACTCAGGCGTGTCGCTTCGTGCAGGCGCCGAGCCGGTCCTCTTCATCAACAATCCCGATGGGGTGTCGCCGGCCGTCCGCCGGCGGATGCTCGATGCGGTGAGCGAGCTCAACCAGCTGCAGCACCAGGCTATCGGCGATCCGGACACGCTGACGCGCATCGCGCAGTATGAGATGGCGTATCGCATGCAGGCGTCCGTGCCGGAGCTGACCGATCTCTCCACCGAGCCTGCCAGCGTGTACGACCTGTACGGCGAGGACGCGCGCAGAGCCGGAAGCTTTGCGCAGTGCTGCCTGACCACCCGCCGCCTTCTCGAGCGCGGGACGCGGTTCGTGCAGATCTGGCTGAACGGCTGGGACGTGCATTCCAATGCGACCGGCCATCTGCCGAGTCAATGCCTGGACGTCGACCAGGCGTGCTACGGCTTCGTGCAGGATCTGAAGCAGCGAGGCATGCTCGACGACACCCTGCTGGTATGGGGCGGAGAGTTCGGCCGCACCGTCTATTCGCAAGGGAAGCTGACGCCGACCAACTACGGCCGCGATCACCACCCTCGGTGCTTCACGATGTGGATGGCCGGGGCTGGTGTCAAGGGCGGCGTCGTGTACGGTGAGACGGACGATTTTTCATACAACATCGTCAGGGATCCCGTGCATGTGAGGGATTTTCAGGCGACCATCCTTCATCAGTTCGGTATCGACCACGACAGATTTTCGTACCGGTATCAGGGACTCGACGTCAAGCTCACCGGCGTCGAGAAAGCGCACGTCGTCAAGGGGATTCTCGCGTAGGTGGCTGCCGGACGTGGATGTTATAATTGAGCGTCCATTCGCTCTCGAAGTCAGCGAGGTTCTGAGCCGTGCGAAGGCTGGTTACCGCCATTGTTTTCGCTGTGGGCCTGGCCGCCCCCATCGTGCCGTTGCGGAGTGCTCAGGCACCCGCGACCACGACTTCGCGCGCCCAGCCGGTGCCGCAGGACCAGACGCCCCGCGCACCCGCGCAAGCTGTTCCCGTTCGTGCGGTCCTCGACAAATACTGCGTCTCCTGCCATAACCAGAAACTCAACGTCGCGGGATTGAATCTCGCCGGCCTGGACGCGGAGGTGTCGGCAGCGCTGCGGACGTGTGGGAAAAAGTGGCGCGCAAGTTCCGCACTCACGAAATGCCTCCCGCCGGGAGGCCTCGGCCGGATCGGCACACCTACAGCGCCATGGCATCGAGAATCGAGACGGCTCTCGATAACGCCGCCGCGTCCAGACCCAATCCTGGGCGGGTCGCGGTGCATCGATTGAACCGGGTCGAATACGCGAATTCCATTCGCGACCTGCTGGGGCTCGAGATCGACAGTCGTTCGCTGTTACCGGCCGACGATTCGAATCAGGAGAGCTTTGACAACATCGCGAGCGTTCTCTCGGTTTCGCCAGTGCTGCTCGAAGGATATCTGTCGGCCGCTACCAGAGTCAGTCGCCTTGCTGTTGGCGATTCCGCCTTGGTTCCACTCGTCGACACGTACCAGATTCCCAAAGCGTTGGTGCAAGACGAGCGGACGCGCGACGATCTGCCCTTCGGATCGCAAGGCGGCACGGTGGTTCGTCATCACTTTCCCGTTGACGGTGAGTATTCGGTAAAGGTGCTGCTGAGACGAGAGCTGTACTACTACATCATCGGCATGGGTGATCCGCACCAGATTGAAATCCGACTGGACGGTACGCTCCTCAAGCGTTTCGAGATTGGTGGCGAAGGCAAAGCAAGGGCAGGGCGGCGGCGGAAAGTTTTATCGGACAGAATCAGGGCGATCCCGAATGGGAAGTGTACATGCAGACGGCTGATGCCGGTCTGGAAGTGCGTCTCCCGGTGAAAGCAGGGACGCGAGAAGTTTCGATCTCGTTCGTCCGGCAATACTACGAACCGACCGGGATACTTCAGCCTCCTCAACACGGCTTCGCACGCGCGACAAACGAGCTGTATCACGGCCACCCGGCGGTCGACGTGGTTCTGATCGGTGGTCCGTATTCGATCGCCGGTCCCGGCGACACACCCAGCCGCCGCCGCGTGTTTGTCTGTCGTCCGGGAGGAACTCCGTCCAAGGATGATGAGGCGTGCGCGACGCAGATTTTGTCGACGCTCGCGCGTCGAGCCTACCGTCGGCCCGTGACGGAGAAGGATCTCGGTCGCCTGCTCAGTTCTTACAGGACTGGCCACGCCGCAGGCGGTTTCGAGGTTGGCATTCAGCACGGCCTCGAACGGATGTTGGTGTCCCCAAGTTTTCTGTTCCGAATCGAGCAACCCGCCAGCGAACCGGGCGCCCGGCACGGTCTATCGCCTCAGCGATCTGGATATGGCATCGCGGCTTTCATTTTTCTTGTGGAGCAGCATCCCGGACGACGAGCTTCTCGACGTCGCGATCCGTGGAAAGCTCGGCGATCCTGCGGTACTTGCCAAACAGGTTCGTCGCATGCTCGCCGATCCGCGCTCCCAGGCGCTGGTGGACAATTTCGCCACTCAGTGGTTGTCGCTCGGCAAGCTGGCCGGTGTCGTGCCCGACGTGGACGTGTATCCGGAGTTCGATGAGAACCTGCGCGAGGCGATGCAGCAGGAAACGCGGCGATTCATCGGCAGCCAGCTGCGCGAGGATCGCAGCGTGATGGAGCTGTTGACCGCCAACTATACGTTCGTGAACGAACGGCTGGCCCAGCACTATGGGATTCCCAACGTCTATGGAGCCCATTTTCGAAAAGTGACGCTCGAGGATGGAAGACGAGCAGGCTTGCTTGGTCACGCCAGCACCCTGACGGCAACGTCATATCCCAACCGAACCTCGCCAGTGCTCCGCGGCAAGTGGGTTCTCGCAAACCTGCTCGGCGCGCCACCGCCGCCGCCACCCGCCGATGTTCCGCCGCTGAAGGACCCCGGCGAGGACGGTCAGCCCCGCTCGGTTCGTGAGCGGATGGAGGAGCACCGCAAGAACCCGGCCTGCGCGTCGTGTCACCAGCGGATGGACCCATTGGGGTTCTCACTCGAGAATTTCGACGGCCTGGGCAAATGGCGCAGCAGCAGTGACGGTGCTCCCGTCGATGCCGCCGCGGTTCTTCCCGATGGCACGCAGTTTCAGGGTTTGAACGACTACGCACGTTGCTCGTGAGCCATCCAGAAGAGTTTGCTCGCACCCTCGGCGAGAAGATGTTGAGTTACGCGATTGGCCGCGTGATCGAATCGGCGATTTGCCGGCCGTCCGAAAGATTGCCAGGAGTCGGCGGCGCAGAATTACCGGTGGTCGTCTCTCGTATCGTCCATTGTCACGAGCACGCCGTTCGCCATGGGGATGGTTGAGCCCTCAGAGGATACGTCCAGAGCACGCCGGTTCACACGAAAATCACCAACTGATGAGGAGACCGGGCCGATGATCATCACGAAAAAGAAGTATCCCGTCGCACGGTGCTGCGCGGCCTTGGGGTTACGGTCGCATTGCCGCTGCTCGACGGAATGGTGCCGGCTCTGACCGCCGTGGTGAAGACCGCGGCCAAGCCCGATCAATCGTTTTGGCGCAGTGTACGTGCCCAACGGCATGATCATGAAGGACTGGTTGCCCGCCGCCGAGGGCGCCGCGTTCGAGTTCATGCCGACGATGGCGCCGCTGGCGCCATTCCGAAACCAGCTGTCGTACTCAGCAATCTCAACTGCGTGCCGATGGCCGGCCGGCCTGGCGGGACACATGCCAAAGCGTCCACACGGTTCCTGACCGACGTGTCGCCGCCGACGAGTGAATCGCTGCTCGATGCCGGCATTTCGATGGACCAGATCCTCGCGCAGGAGACAGGCAAGCACACGCAGTTGGCATCGCTCGAGCTGGGAATCGAGTCCAGCGACATGGCGGGCGCCTGCGACACCGGTTTTGCGTGTCCCTACACCAACACGATCTCGTGGCGAAGCGCCAATACACCCTTGCCGACGCAGAACAATCCGCGCGTGGTGTTCGAACATCTGTTCGGCGACACAGGGAGCACGAATCCGAAAGTACGCCTGGAGCGCCTTCGCGCGGCGCAGCATCCTGATTCGATGACCGAGGAAGTGTCGGAGCTTCGCGGCACGCTCGGGCAGACCGATCGGACGAGCTCGTCGAGTATCTCGAGGCGATCCGCGACGTGGAACGGCGCATTCAGAAAGCCGAGGCGCAGAGCGATCAGCAGTTGCCGACCATCGACCATCCCGCGGGCATTCCGGCCAGTTACGAAGAGCACGTGAAGCTGATGTTCGACCTGCAGGTGCTGGCGTATCAGTGCGATCTCACTCGCGTCATCACGATGATGATCGGGCGCGAACAGAGCGGTATGACCTTTCCCATATCGGCGTGCCCGACGCGCATCACCCTATTTCGCATCACCAGAGCAACGCCGTGAAGATTGCCAACCTGGCGAAGATCAACGCCTATCACGTCAAGCTGTTCTCCTATCTGCTGGAAAAGCTCCGGGACGCCCGACGGCGACGGATCGCTGCTCGATCACATGACGATGATGTATGGGTGTGGAATTGCGGATCCCAACTCGCACTCTCCGCTCGATATCCCGCTTCGTGCTGGCAGGCGGAGGCGCTGGCAATCTCAAAGGCGGGCGCCACATCCGATATCCCAAAGAGACGCCATTGGCGAATCTGCACTTGACGCTGCTCGATCAGTTCGGTGTGCGCTGGGATCGCATCGGCGACAGCACGGGAAAGCTGGAAGATCATGAGCTGTCTGTCGGTTAGTGGTGGAGCGACCAACGATGCGTGTCAACCTGAGAAACCTGCTCAGCTGGGGGGCGGTATCGCTCTTCTGCGCCGGCAGCCTGTCGGCGGCCGGCGACCTGCAGCCCTCGAAGCGGTCAAAACGAGCAACCTGGAATCCGTGCGGCGTTGCTGAAGGCGCGCGTCGACGTCAATACGCCCCAGGCGGACGGCGCGACGGCCCTTCACTGGGCGGCGCACCGGGATGATCTGACCACCGCAGATATCTTGATTCGCGCGGGCGCCAGGGCGAACACCGCGAACGACCTTGGGGTGACGCCGCTCTATCTTGCTTGCACGAATCGCAGCGTTGCCATGGTGGAGAAGCTGCTGAAGGCTGGTGCGAATCCCAACGCGACGCTGTTGCGCGGCCAGACGGTGCTCATGGAATGCGCCCGACGGGCGACGTTCGAGCCGTGACGGCACTGCTCGCCGCCGGCGCTCAGGTGAACACCAAAGAATCGTCAACGATCAGACCGCGCTGATGTGGGCGGTCGCCCAGCGGCCCCGCGGTCGTCCAGGCGCTGATCGAGCTTGGTGCCGATATTCAGGCTCGCTCGCGCACCTACCCGCAGAATGTTCAAACTGCTAATAGAGCTGGCGGTGGAGAGGTCTCTTCCGTGTTTCGGGGTGGAAGTACACCGCTGCTGTTTGCGGCGCGAGTGGGCGACGTCGAGTCCGCGAAGCTCCTCCTCGCGGCAGGCGCAGACGTGAACGACAGGCTGCCCGACGGAGCGACCGCTTTGGTCGTCGCGGCTCACAGCGGTCATGGGGAGCTCGGTGCCTTGCTGCTGATAAGGGCGCTGACCCGAACATAACCGAAGTCGGGTACACAGCGCTGCATGCGGCAGTGGATAGAAGCGATCTCCCCCTCGTGAAAGCGCTCCTGGCCCACGGCGCGAATCCCGACATTCGCATCAGCAAAGTTCTCCGGCCAGGCGTGACAGCAACGATTTTCAGCTGCCTCCAGGCTGATTGGATCGACGGCCTATCTGCTCGCCGCCAAGTTCGTCGAGGTGGAGATCATGCGCGTCCTGGCTGCCTCCGGAGCCGATCCGAAGGCAGTGATGCCCGACGGCACGACAGCGCTCATGATGGCGGCGGGCAATGGCGAGTCTCGTGCCCGCGACGAGCGCCGGAATGAAACACGCCGCCAGATTTGTGTGTGTGACTGGGGCGTCATGGAAGATGAAAGCGCGGTGCTTGAGGCTGTCACCATTGCCCTCAGCCTTGGCAGCGACGTCAATGCCGCCAACAAGGCCGGTGAAACGGCCCTGCATAGCGCGGCCTCCATGAGATACAACACGGTCGTGCAGTTCCTCGCACAGAACGGCGCCGATCTCAACGTCAAGAACAAGCGCGGACAGACACCGTTGGCGGCGATAACGGGAGGCGGAAGGGGTCGAGCCGTTCCGGAGGACGACGCGTCCGGAAATCAGGTCGGGAGTACGGCGGCGCTGCTCCGCAAATTGGGAGCGGTCGAGTAACCAACGTAAGCAATCCGTCTTTGGTCTCAAAGGAGCCGACGACATGGTGAGAAGACAGGTCGCGTGGGTGGGCGGGCTCGTTGTGCTTCTGGCGGTGTTTGTCCCGCAAGTTGTGTTGGCGCAAAGCGGAATCGCCGGGACGTGCGGGATACGAGCGGTGCGGTATTCCGGGCGTCACGGTCGAGGCTGCCAGTCCGGTGCTCATCGAAAAGTGCGCACAGCCGTCACTGGCGAGGACGGAACCTACACCATTATCGACCTGCGACCTGGGGTCTATGCTGTCACCTTTCTCTCGTTGGGTTCTGCACGGTGAGGCGCGACGGGATCGAACTGCCGGCATCCTTCACGGCCACCGTCAGCGTGGCGATGCAGGTCGGCGCCATCGAAGAGACCGTGACCGTCAGTGGAGATGCTGCTCGTGGACGCCCATAACGCGACCTCCCAGGTGCTGTACATGACTGCGATGCTCGAACGCTGCCGTCCATCTCGCTGTCACCTCAGTCCTTCGCCGCGCTCACCCCTGGCGTGAGGGGTGCGCCTCTGTCTCAGGCGCCAGGCGGCGTGGCCGACATGGGGGCAAGCGCTCATGGGGGTGCAGATCGGACTCACCATCGACGGCATGACGACGGCCACCATCAACGGTATGCAGGGAGGCAGCATCACCTTTCGCGTTGCGCAGGCCTATGTCGCAGAGATTGCCGTGACGACAGGAGGGGGTACTGCCGAATCTTCCTACGGGAACATGATTACCAACGTCATTCCGAAGGAAGGCGGCAACATTTTCAGCGGGAGTTTCTACGCCGAGTATACCGACGAAGATTTTGCTGCGAGCAACCTCACCGACGAGTTGAGAGGCTACGGGTTTACCTCCGACAGCCTGTCGAAGACGCTGAAGTTCCTGGAGATCAGTCCGGCCTTCGGGGGGCGTCTGCTCCGAGACAAGCTCTGGTTCTTCACATCGTATAAGGACTATGAGGTCGTGACTATCCGCCAGAGCATTTACGACAACATGACGCCGCGGGGCAATATGTATACTCCTGACCTGACCTGGCCCGCGGAGCTCAAACTGACGCAGACCAGCAGAAACGCGCGACTGACATGGCAGGCGGCACCGAAGCACAAGTTCAGTGTGTTCGTGGACAACGCGCCGCAGATCGCCTGGCATCGGGGCCGCGACGCTCAGCTCGCCCGAAGCCACCAACTACAGCCCCTATCTACCGAACATCTTCATGACGCTTGGGTGGAAGTCACCGATCAGCAATCGATGGCTGATCGAGGCTTCGCTCGCACACAACTCTTCGAACTATGACCAGCGTCGGCACACGACAGAGACCTGCTTGTGCAGCGCGCCGGACGTCGACTACGGCGTGATTTCGAAATTCGAACTCGTCGACCAATATCATGTGGGGAGCCTCTTCGACGCTCGGGGGCGGAGCCGAATCGAACCTCTATGGGCCCAACGATTCGAAGCTGCTTCAGTACCAGGGCAGCAGCTTGTACATCACCGGCTCGCACGCGGTCAAGATCGGCATGCGGCGAGAGTCGGGAACGATCTTGTTCGGCCGGGAGCCCAACGGAGAGTCAGGCCTACACCTTCGGGGTGACCCACCCAGCTCCATCCGGATGTACGCGTCCCCGTTCAGGTATGAAAACCACATTCACCCGAACATGGGGATATATGCACAGGATCAGTGGGTGCACAAACGACTGACGCTGACGGCGGGCTTGCGATATGACTATTTCACGATGAGTTCGCCCGAGACATCGCTCGATGCAGGTCAGTTCGTTGACGCGCGTTATTTCCCGGAAAGACCCTTGTGACGTGGCATGACATGAACCCCCGCATCGGCGTGTCCTACGATCTGCTCGGGGATGGCAAGACCGCGTTTAAGTCGAGCTTCGGCCGGTTTGTCGCATCGCAGGATGGCGCAGGCACCCGTGGCCTTGGCCGCAACAATCCCGTCGTGCGTTCCGTGATCGAAGCCGACAGGACCTGGAACGATAGAACGCCAACTTTAACATGGACTGCGATCTCAGGAATCCCCTCGAGAACGCGAGTGCGGACAGATCTCGAACCTGAATTTTGGGCAAAACAATCCGAATGCGCTTGTCTATGCCGACGAATTGACCACCAGCTTGAGGCCCTATCACTGGGAGACCACCGCACAGGTCCAACGCCAGCTTGCCGACGGCATATCGCTACGGCGGGTTACTACCGCCGAGATTTCAAGAACTTCACGGTCAACGACAATACGTTCGTCACCGCCAATGATTACAGTCATTACTGCGTGACGGCGCCCGTCGACGCCCGGTTGCCGGCGGCGGTGGCGAGTCAAATCTGCGATTTGTATGACGTCAGCGCGGCACTGTTCGGCAGGAGGCGATCGTCGTGCGTCCTGACACCGACTTCGGTAAGGGGACCCAGACCTACAACGGCATTGACATCACGCTGCAGATGCGGTTGAAGAATGGCGTGGTGTTGACAGGTGGTTTGAGCACTGACAAGCAGAGCACCAACACGTGTTTCGTCGTCGACTCTCCTGGAGCAATGAGTTCTGTAACAGCACTACGCCTCTCTTGCAGTTCTACACCTTTACGGGCTTTGTTCCGATGAAGTGGGGCATGGTGACCGGCATAGTATATCGCGATCTGCCGGGCCCCAGATCACCGCATCCCGCAACTACACGAACGCTGAGGTTGCTCCATCTCTTGGCCGTAACCTCTCGAACGGGGAACGGTACCGTCAACGTGCACCTGATCGAACCCGGCACGATGTACGGCGAGCGCCAACGTCAGCTCGACCTCCGAATTTCGAAGAGACTGCGGTTTGGCGGCATGCGGCTTACTGGCAACTTGGATGTTTCAAACATCCTCAACGGCTCTGCAGTCACCGCGCAGAACAACACCTTCGGTCCCAATTGGCAGGTACCTTCAGCGATTCAGTTTGGTCGGTTCGTGAAGCTGGGCGGGCAGTTGGACTTCTAGAGACGTACCGGCGGTATAAACGGACGATTTCCTTACAATATTGTGAAAGATCCGGTTCACGTCAGGGACTTTCAGGCGACGATTCTTCATCAGTTCGGCATCGATCACGACAGGTTCTTGTACCGGTATCAGGGTTTGGATGTCAAACTTACAGGGGTTGAGAAAGCGCATGTCATTCAAGGCATTCTCGCGTAGGGAGCACGGTGCTGACTCTCGGGTGTGGCCGGCTTGGCTATGCAGCACGTTCTTCTCTGCCTGCAAATGGAGACGTCTGCACAGCAGGCCGCTCAGGCAGCAGGCGGTCAGCCCGCCAGTCACCCTCGGCCGCCGGTGCCGCGACGCCCGCGTCGAGTCATCGTGCTGTGCTCGATCGTTACTGCGTCACCTGCCACAACGAACGCGTGAAGACGGCGGACCTGATGCTGGACCGGGTCGACGTCGCCACCCCGGTGCCAACGCCGAGGTCTGGGAAAAGGTGATGCGCAAAGTGCGCATCGGGCACCATGCCCCCGCCCAACATGCCGCAGCTCTCGCCGGACGACCGCCGCTGCGCTGCTGACATGGCTGGAAACATCACTCGATGCCGCGTGGGCGGCTAAGCCGAACCCGGGCCGCACCGAGACGCTGCGCCGCCTGAATCGAACCGAGTATCAGAACGCCATCAGGGATCTGCTGGCGCTCGACATCGACGCCAACGTCGCTCCTGCCGGCCGACGAGAGTGGCCATGGGTTCGACAACGTCACCGTCGGCGACCTGCCGCCGACGCTGCTGGATCGCTACATCTCGGCTGCGCAGAAAATCAGCCGCCTCGCGATCGGCAGCACGCAGACGTCTCTGCAGGCCGACGTGATTCGGCTGCCGGCCGATCGGACGCAGGAAACGCATGTCGCCGGCCTTCCGCTTGGCACGCGCGGCGGCGTGTCGATCCCGTACACCTTCGCCCAGGACGGCGAGTACGAGATTCAGGTCTGGCTTGCGCGCGATTTGAGCGGGAACGTCGGCGGATTGCGCGAACGAAGCCGTTCACACGAGATGGTTGTGCTCGTCGACCGCGAGCCGGTGAAGACCTTCACCATTCAGAAGCTCGTCGACGACGACACCACGCTGGACAAGGATCTGAAGGTGCGCGTCACCGTCAGCGCGGGCCCGCACGACATCGGCGTCACGTTCATCAATGACAGCTCGTCTCTGTTGGAAGCGCAAAGGCAGCCTCTGCTGGCGCGCTTCAACGAGCGGCGTCATCCGCGTACGGCCCCTGCCGTCGATCAGGTTTCTGTGAGCGGACCGTATGCGGCCAAAGGCGCCACCGACACGCCGAGCCGCCGCCGCATTTTCGTGTGCCGGCCTGAGGGCGCGGACAACGAGAAGGAACTCGAGTGCGCGAAGACGATTCTGTCCACGCTGATGCGGCGCGCCTATCGCCGGCCGATCGCGAAAGCGGAGGTCGAGGGGCCGTTGGCGCAGTATCGCGAGGGGCGCGCCGACGGAGATTTCGATGCGGGAATCGGGAGAGCGCTCAGCGCGGTGCTGATCAACCCGGAGTTCCTGTTCCGCGTCGAAGCCGATCCGAAGAACGCCGCCGCCGGCGGTGCGTACCGCATCACCGATCTCGAGCTCGCCTCGCGACTGTCGTTCTTCCTGTGGAGCAGCATCCCCGACGATGAGCTGCTCGATGCGGCGATTCGCGGCAGGCTGAGCCGGCCCGAGGAGCTCGAGAAGCAGACGCGCAGAATGCTCGCCGATCGGCGATCGGTGAACCTGGCGACCAACTTTGCCGGACAGTGGCTGCGGCTGCGCAATCTCGACGCCGTCGTGCCGAGCACGCGTCTGTTTCCCGAGTTCGATGACAACGTGCGCGAGGGCTTCCGGCAGGAAACCGAGCTCTTTTTCGACAGCGTGCTGCGCGAGGATCGCAGCGTGCTCGATTTGATCAGGGCCGACTACACGTTCCTCAACGAGCGTCTCGCGAAATACTACGGCATTCCCAACGTCTATGGCAGCCACTTCCGCCGCGTAACGGTCGCACCCGAGACCAGGCGCGGTGGCCTGCTGCGGCACGGCAGCGTGCTCTCGGTCACGTCGTACGCCACCCGGACGTCGCCGATTATTCGTGGCGTGTATGTCCTCGACAATCTCTTCGGCGCGCCGCCGCCGCCGCCGCTGCCGAACGTGCCGGCGCTGGATGAGGGCACCGTGTCCGCCAGTCTTCCGATGCGCGAGAGGCTCGCTGCGCACCGGAAGAACGCGGTGTGCGCAAGCTGTCACCGCACGATCGATCCGGTCGGCTTCGCGCTCGAAAACTTCAATGCGGTCGGGCAATGGCGCAACTATGAAGGCGAAGGGGAACCGATCGACGTGTCGGGCGCGCTGCCCGGCGCCGGCGAATTTCGCGGCGTGGCGGGACTCGAAGATGCGCTGCTCAGCCGGCCCGAGATGTTTGCCGGCGCGCTCACGGAGAAACTGCTGACGTTCGCGCTTGGGCGCGGGGTTGAGTACTACGACGCGCCGGCCGTTCGCAAGATCGTGCGCGACGCGGCGAAGGACCGGTACCGCTTCTCGTCGCTCATCCTGGGTATCGTGAAGAGCACACCGTTTCAAATGAGGAGATCAGCTTCATGATCATTACGAAGAAGGCGCTGCCGCGACGGACGTTTCTGAAGGGCGCGCAGGCCGTGCTGGCGCTGCCGCTGCTCGATGCGATGATTCCCGCGGCAACGGCCTGGGCGCAGACGCCGGCCAAGCCGGTGCCGAGGCTCGGCTTCGTGTACATGCCGATGGGCTGCGATCACTCGCGATGGACGCCGCCCGGCAGGAGACGCTCACCGAGCTGTCGCCGATCCTGCACCCGCTCGAACCGGTGAAAAACCACGTCACCGTCATCACCAACACGCGGCTGCAGAATTCCTATCCCGGCACGCACGACACGTCGAACTCGGGGTTTCTGAGCGCGGCCTTCTCGAAGCATACCGAGAGCTCGGACTACTATCTCGGCACGACGATGGACCAGATTGCGGCCAAGCAGATGGGCCGCGACACGCAGTTGCCGTCGCTCGAGCTCGCGATGGATCTGAATCCGCTGGCCGGCGTCTGCAACAACGGATACGCGTGCGTCTATCAGAATTGCCTGTCCTGGTCTTCGCCGACGACCCCGCTGCCCTCCGAAGCGCATCCGCGCATCGTCTTCGAGCGCCTGTTCGGCGAGGGAGGCAACGCGGCCGCGCGCCGCGCGGCGCTGCACAGCCGGGCGAGCCTGCTCGATTCCTTCAGCAGCGACATCGCGCGGCTCAAGCAGCGCGTGGGCATACCCGATCGCGTTCGTGTCGATCAGTATCTCGACAGCGTTCGCGAGATCGAGCGGCAGATCCAGCGCGCCGAGGCCGGCGCGATGGACAACACGATGCCCGATCTCGATCGGCCGGTGGGCGTACCCGCCGCGTTTGCCGACCACGCGAAGCTCATGTTCGATCTGCAGATTCTCGCGTTCCAGGCGGACATCACGCGGGTCATCACGTTCCAGTTCACGCGCGAGCTGAGCAATCGCACCTATCCCGAGATCGGCGTGGCGGATGCGCACCATCCGACGAGTCACCACGGCAACGATCCCGAAAAGATCGAGAAGATCTCCAAGATCAACACGTTCCATGTCTCGCTGTTCGCGGAGTTCCTCGAGAGGATGAAGGCCACTCCCGACGGCGACGGCTCGCTCCTCGACCACACGGTCTATCTGTACGGAAGCGGGATGGGCAATCCCAGCCTGCACGATCACGAGAACCTGCCGATTCTCGTCGCAGGCGGCGCCGCGACCGGTTTGAAGGGCGGCCGGCATATCAAGTACGACAAGGGCACGCCGCTGGCCAACCTTCATCTCACGCTGCTCGATCGCGTGGGCGTTCGTCTGGATTCGTTCGGCGACAGCGACGGCAAGATCGACGATTTCTTCGAGCCCGTCACCCTGTAGTCAGTCGAACAGATCTGAAGAGTTGCCGGAGGCACATATGCATTGGCAAAGAACGACTGGACTCGCTCTCCTGATGGTGGCCATGGCTGGTACCGCTCTGGCGGCCGAACGCGCAACGCTGGCCGACGCTGCGGAACGGCGCGATCGCGCGGCGGTTCGCACGCTGCTCACGCGGTGGCGTCGATGTGAATGCCACGCAGGTCGACGGCACGACGGCGCTCCATTGGGCGGCCATTACGATGATGCGGAAACCGCCGCATTGCTGGTGAAAGCGGGCGCCAATGTCAACGCCGCCAATCGCTATGGTGTGCCTCCGCTCGCGCTGGCATGCACGAACGGTAACGCGGCTGTCGTGAGGCTGTTGCTGGAGGCCGGCGCCGATGCCAACGCCACGATGAAGGGCGGCGAGACCGTGCTCATGATGGCCGCGCGCTCCGGGAGCGTCGATGCCGTGAAAGCACTGCTCGTGCGTGGCGCGAAACACGACCTGCGTGAGCGGCACGGACAGACCGCGCTGATGTGGGCCGCAGCGGAAGGGCACGCACCAGTCGTGCGGGCGCTCATCGAAGCGGGCGCAGACATCAATGCGACGCTGGATTCCGGATTTACGCCGTTCTTCTTTGCCGTGCGTGAAGGGCGCATCGAGGCGGCGCGTGCGCTCCTCGAGAAGGGGATAGACGTCAACGCGCCGATACAGCGGCGGGAGAGGACGGCCGAAGGCGCCAATCCCAACTATATCCTCTACAGGCCGATACCCAGAGGCACGAGCCCGTTGCTGCTCGCGGTACAGAATGCGCACTATGAGCTCGCGATCGCGCTGATCGACGCGGGTGCCAATCCGAACGATGTGCAGACGGGATTCTCGCCGCTCCACATGATCAGCGGAGTCCGAAAGCCGGACTCCAGCGATGGCAGCGACCCCTCGACGCCCGCCGGGTCGGGCAGTCTGACGAGCCTTCAGTTCGTGCGCGAGCTCGTGAAGCGCGGTGCGAACGTCAATCTGCGTCTCGAGAAAGACGCGCCGAGGTTTCCCGCCACGTCCTCCAGAATCGACACCCCAGGGGCGACCCCGTTTCTTTTCGCCGCCGATCGCTCAGATGTCCCACTGATGCGCCTGCTGGTGGAGTTGGGCGCCGATCCGAAGATGCCGAATTTGAGCAACACGACGCCGCTGATGGCCGCCGCCGGCCTCGGCACGACAGAGCCGCTCGAAGAGGCCGGTGAAGAAGTCGAAGCGCTGGAAGCCGTGAAGATGCTGCTCGACCTCGGCGCCGACGTCAACGCGGTCGACAACAACGGCGACACGCCGATGCATGGCGCGGCCTATGGCGCGTATCCGACTGTGGTGAAGCTGCTGGCAGAGCGTGGCGCCGATCCTCAGATCTGGAAGGAGAAAAACAAGTTCGGCAGGACGCCGCTGTTCATTGCCGAGGGCTATCAGGGGCGGCTCCCGCGGCCCGATGTTCCGACGATCGATGCGGTGACGAAGTTGATGCTCGCCGCGGGTCTTTCGACTGCCGGCGAACGGCCGCCAATCGTGGACATCTACGAGAAGATGCCCGAGCCGCCGAGGACGACCAAAGACCGAGAAGCCCTAGAAAAGGGGTAAGGGGCAAGGGGCAAGGGGTAATGTCCCTCACCCCTCACCCCTCACCCCTTACCCCTTACCCCTTACCCCTTCTTGAATAAGCGCCGCCATGTAGCTCAATGGGTCGGACTGCTGCTTTGCCACCTGCTTCAACTGCTCGAAATCACCGGCCATCTGGCACAGCTGCAGCAACGAGGGGCAGGAAAGACCTTCCGGGGCGACATCAATCAGATACCGCCGAAAGGCTCTGATCGCGTCGTCGTACCTCTCGAGCCGTATCAGCAGCTCCACGAGAACCTCCGCCGGACGACTTCCATCGCGATCGGGATCTGAGCCCGCCGCCTTTTCGTCGAAATGCTTGACCGCGCGGTCTACGTCTTCGCCGAGCAGCGCCCTCAGGTAGATGCCGCGATCCTCGTACACGCGCTCGAACGGAGGATCGTCCGAATACTGGAACATGGCGCCGAGCCGGCTCGCATAGTCGGCAATCTCCACAGCCAGTCTCAGCGTTTCCTTGTCGTCCAGCTCCGCGCTGAATGCCAGTACCGGCGCGATGTGTGAGCTGTCGGTATGCTGCGCGTTGTTTTCGAAGAGCCAATCGCGTCCCTCGATGAGCGCAGCAATCGAACGGCTCTCCGGCTGCGTTCCTTCGACGTCCGAGATCGCGTGCCTGAGGTTCTCGACGATCTGGCCATGGAGCGACCGGACGAGCAGGCGCAGCGATTCGCTCCGTCCATCACGCTGGGGATAGGCGCCGAACATCGTAATGGCGCGGCACAAGCCGTAGTGCTTCAGAATCAACTCGAAGCCTTTCCGTGGATGCACCCCTTCCTGAAAGGCGATTTGAATCGCTGCGCCCAGAGCCTCCTGAGACTCCGGTGTGTCCGCGTCGGCGACGTCGAACGTATCCAGCGCCTCGATGATCGGCCCGGTGTCGCCGATCGCACGAAAATAGGGCCATGCTTGCGGAATATTTCGATCGGCCAGAATCAGTTCGCCGACTTCGCGCGCAGCTTGAACGGACGCGTCCTGATAGGCCTGCTGAAGTTCTTTCGGCACATCGCCGATGCCAGCCGCTGAAACCAGCGGCAGGCCGAGCTCCAACCGTTTCTGCATCAAACGGGCATCGAAAAGCCTCCGATATTGCTTGTCGCGCCGGAAGCGCTGCGCGAGTTGCTCGAACGCTGCGCCGGCGTTGCCATTCTGCAGCGCGTGCTCGATCCAGGAAAAAATGGTCTCCTCGGAGGTGCGATCGGCCTGCATCGCTATAGCTTACGCGGGAAGGGGTAAGGGGTAAGGGGTGAGGGGTAAGGGGAAGGGTAATCACCCCTCGCCCTTTACCCCTTGCCCCTGTCAGCTTAGAAGTCCAGCCGCATCGTGATGCCCACGTTTCGCGGATTCGTCGTCACGGTGTACTTGCCCGTATTCGACCGAAGTATTTCCCGTCGCGCCGTACAGGTAGTTCGGCGTTCAGCGCGATGAACTCGACCTGGTTGAAGAGGTTGTACACCTGGAGCTGCACCCGCAGGTTTGCGCGGCCGCCCAGTCGGACGCGCCGCGCCAGCGTGAAGTCCCAGTTCGAGCATCCCGGATGCCGCAGCACGCCGAGCGGCGCGTTTCCGAAGTTCCCGACCGCGCCGTTCGGCATGGGCCGCCGGAACGCGTTCAGTTGAAGTGCATCTGATCTTCTTCCGGCGAGATTCGGATCGCGCGTGAAGCCGCTGTAGAGCGGCTCGCCGGTCAGTTCGCAGCGGGCGCTCGTAATGCTTCCCGCACCGCCGCTGAAGATGCCGCTCAACGACGGGTCGGTATTTGCTACGCCGCCCAGGTTCGTGCCGCAGACCGGGTCGAGCCGGATTGCCCGACATGAACTGCGTGACGCCCGCCGCTTCCCAGCCATCCAGCACGTGCTTGAGGATGGGAATGTTCGGCGTCGGGTTCGGGATCTCATAGCTGTAGTTGATCGACCAGCATGTGGCGCCTGTCCGAGCGGGTCACGCCCGTGGCACCGGTAATCTGCGTCTGCCGTGGAAGATGGCGGCCCGTAGTACCGATCGCGCAGGCCCTGCTCTGCCGAACAGCTCTTCGGTCGCGCAGTCGTAGCCCTGGATGCCTTCGGACTTCGAGAGCGTGTAGGCCACGCCCATCTGCAGCCCGCGATTCAGCCGGCGCTGCACGCTGAGCTGCATCGCGTTGTAGTTCAGCGTGTCTTCGTCTGGTCGTGAGGTAGCTGAATCGTGCCCCATGCCCGGATAATCGCGGCGCAGGAAGTTCTCGGCGATCGGCTCGTTGTTGAACAGATTCGCCGGATTGCGCGTACGTGTACGGCGCGATGTTGTTCGAGTTCTTGATGCGCCAGAAGTTGCGGCCGAAGTTGGTGACCCACGCGATTTCGGCCGTCGTGTTGAAGCCGATGTCGCGCTGGAACGCGACGTTGGCCTGGTAGTTCTTTTCCGGCTCGAGCTTGCCCTGCGGGCTCCTGGTTGCCGTGGACGGGCAGAGCGGGAAGTCGCCCGGCAAGTTGCCCGTGCTGCGGGCTTTCGGCAAACAGCGTGCCCGCCTGCGCGAATGCCGTGACCTCATCGAGCGTCGCATTGCGGACGACTTTCTCGTGCGCAATCAGCGGGCCGCCGTTGTACAGATACTGGCTGCGGTTGATGAAGTTGTAGAAGATCGCCGCCTGCGGCGCGGATGGCGGTCTTGCCATCGCCGGTCACATCCCACGCGAAGCCGACGCGCGGGCCCCACGACCAGGAACGGGCATGTCGTAGTACCAGCCGGGTTTCTTCGCCGGTGCAGTCCGCCGGCGAACATGCCGTTGGTGATGCTGCCCGAGCCCGGCACCGTGGTGCCCGCGTAGGACTGCGCGACGATCTGGCCGTTGAGCGGGTTCGATCGCCTCGCCGGTTGGCTGTTGCGCACGGCTGGTTGCCCTGCGACGTGTGTCAGGCAGTACGGGCGGTACAGCGTCGGCGCCTTGTTCGCGATCCCACAGACTGGGATCGAAGCCCGAATTCATGTCTCTGGACTTCGTACACGGCGCCGTGGTGCGTCACGCGGATGCCGTAGTCGAGCGTCAATCGCGGAGTTGATGCGCCAGCTGTCCTGCGCGTACGCGTCGGTCTGCCAGTGCCGGCGTTCCTGCGTCGATGCGGTTGTTCGAGTTCGGTGTAGGTCGGTGAAGACGCCGAGCAGCGCGTTGGCGTAGCCGTTGCCCGTGCTGAGCGGGTTGTCGGCGTTGTGGCCGAAGTTGTAAACGCCGGCGTAGTTGTTCGAGCCGGGCTCGGTCTTGCTGTCGCGCTCGGTGAAGAACCCGAACTTGAAGTTGTGCCGGCCCTTGGTCCACGACAGGTCGTCCTGGAACGTGAAGCGATAGTTCTCGTTCCAGCGCGGCAGAGGACCATCGTTGCCGCTCGGACGGTAGCCGTTGGGGCACTGCGTCGCGTTGTAGCCGCCAGTGCAGGTCGCCAGATTCGTCCGCGTGCCGCCGCCGTAGGTCATGTTCGGCAGGTACGGATACTCATCCAGTCTGAACGCGGCCGCAGGTGCGGATCGCCGAACTGCGCCAAACGGCTCCAGTCGCGGTGGATCGAGACCGATGTTCGACCGGTAGACAGTCTCGTGTAATCCGTCGTCGCTTCAGGCCGCCGGTCCCCACACGGAAGCCCCAGTGGTTGTGCGAGAAGCCCGCGGTCATCTCATGAACCATCGAGCTGCTCAGCACCTGGCGTGTACGTGCCGGTGACGCAGATCGCCCGGGAACATGTTGTTCACCGAGCCGATGCCCGGCGCGACGCGGTTGTAGCGTCGTGTGGTCGTCCCGGTCGAACATCACCCTCATGCTGACGCGCTGGCTCTCGTTGAGCACCGCGTCGATGCGCGTCACGAAGTTCTTCCGCTTGTGAATCGGTTGCACGTCCTGCGCGTCGTTCGAGGTGCACTCCTGGCCGGCCTGCTGGTTGAGGATGCCGTTCGGCATCGGCAGCAGGTTGAGCATCTTCTGGCCCATTGGAGCTGATGCTGATTCTGCGGAATGATGTTGCCCGGGAATGGTTGACCCGTGTCGCGGGTCCATGATCGGCTTGAACCCGTGCCGTTCGGGTTCCGGCGTTTGCGAGAAATCGCCCGCTGCGCTCGGCCGCAGTCGGCAGGTTGGTGCGGACGACGCTCGTCGGGCGCACGTCGTCGACGAACTCCTGCGAGAGGAAGAAGTAGAACTTCTTCTCGCTCGTGCGGCTGTCGACGAGCTTCGGGATGACGACCGGGCCGCCGATGCTGTAGCCGGAGATGTTGACCTCGAAGAACGGCTTCGCGGCGCCCTGCTTCTTGCGGAAGTAGTCGTTCGCGTTCCACTCGTCGCGCCGCGCGTTGTACCAGCCGGAGCCCCGGAATCTGATTCGTTCCGGACTTGGTCACGATGCGAATCAAGCCGCTCGACTGGCGCCCGTTCTCGGCCGTGTAACCGTTCGTGATGACCGTCACTTCGCCGATCGCGTCGATGTTCGGCGTGACGTGCGTCGTGCCGTCGCCGCCTTCTTCGCCGACCGGCACGCCGTCGATCGTCGTGTTCTTGTTCAGCGAGTTGGCCCCGTTGATGCTCAGGCCGCGGCCCGACTGCCATGACGCGTAGTCGCGGCTGAACGTCGTATCGCTGACGCCCGGCAGGATTTTCATCATGCCGAAGATGTCGCGCCCTTTCACCTGAATCATCGTGAGCTGGTCGCCCGTGATGCTTCGCTGGTCAGCGAGCCGGTCGAGGTATTGACCGGCGTGACCTCTGCCGTCACGGTCACGCGCCTCGGCGAGCGTGCCGACCTCGAGCACCAGCCGGCCGAGGTCGCGGGTCTCCCCGCTCAGCAGCATGACGTCGCTCAGCGTGATCTGCCTGAAGCCTGCCATTTCCACGCGCACGCCGTACCTGCCGGCGGGCAGCGAGCAGGATGCGGAAGATGCCCTGATCGTTCGGACACCGCCGAGCGAGTGAGGCCCGTGCGCCGGGTCGGTCGCGACCACCATCGCGCCCGGCACGACGCCGCCATCGTCTGTGACGGTGCCGGTGAGAATGCCGTTCTGACCTTGCGCGAATGCATGCGTCGCGCCTGTCAGAGCCATGAACATGACGAAGACACGAGAATAGCCACGCGCTGCCGATGCTCTGACTTCCGATTCATCGTGAGCCCCCTTCGACCCTTCGGTCGCAAACGGAACCGACTAAACAGAACTAAACAGAACCGACTAGGCTGTCTTCGGGCGAACCGCTATCGACGAGACTGGGATACGCGATTGGATGAACGTGGGCGCGAGGCGGAAATTAAAGAAATCGTTGGAATGTCAAGCATTTAGCGGAAGGTCGGGTGCAATTTTTTGGATTGCACCCGACCCTTTGATCTAGTCCGTTAGAAGTCGAACCGAAGCGTCACGCCCACATTCCTTGGATTCGTCGTGGTGGTGTATTTACCGGTGTCCGGCGAGGTGTTCACGCCGTTTGCCCCGAACAGGTAGTCCGCGTTCAGCGCGATGAACTCCACCTGGTTGAACAAGTTGTACACCTGAACCTGCAGCCGCACGTTCGCGCGCGAGCCGATTCTGAACCGCCGAGACAACGTGAAGTCCCAGTTTGAATAGCCAGGATGGCGCAGCACGCCGACCGGCGCGTTCCCGAGGTTGCCGACCTTTCCGTTCGGCAGCGGCCGGCGGAACGCGGCCGGATTGAAGTGCATCTGATCCTCTTCCGCGAGGTTCGGATCGCGGTTTACATTGAAAATCGGCTCGCCTGTCAGCTCGCAGCGCGAGTTGGTGTTGTTCAAATCCGCGATGGTCGTTCCAGCGCGGAAGACGCCGCTCAACGACGGGTCGATGTTCTCTACGCCACCGAGCGTCGTGCCGCAGATCGGATCGAGCGCGTATCCTGACGAGAACGACGTCACGCCGGACGCCTCCCAGTCGCTGAGCACGTACTTGGCGATCGGAAGATTCAGTGTCGGAATTTCATAGCTGTAGTGCAGCACCAGCACATGGCGCCGGTCTGCTCGCGTGATACCCGTGATGTTGGTGAGCTGCGCGGTCGTCACCGTTGGCGGTCCGTAGTAGTGATCGCGGAGGCCCTGATCTCCGTACAACTCCTCGGTGAGCCAGTCGTAACCCTGGATGCCTTCCGACTTGGACAGTGTATAGGCCAGGCCCATCTGCATCCCGCGGCTATACCTGCGCTGAATGCTCAGTTGCAGTGCGTTGTAGTTGAGCGTGTCCTCGCCGGTCTGCAGATAACGAACGTTGCCGATACCGGCGTAATCGCGCCGTATCGGGTTGACGGTGATTGGTTCGTTGTTGAACAGGTTTTTCGGATCGGCGTACGCGTAGGGCGCGATGTTATTCGAGTCCTTCAGACGCCAGAAGTTGCGGCCGAAGTTGCCGACCCACGCGATTTCGGCAGTAGTGCTGAAACCGATATCGCGCTGGAACGCGACGTTCGCCTGGTAGTAGGTCTCGGGCCGCAGCTCCCCGGCCGGTGCCTGTTGTCCGTGCGTCACCAGCGGGAAGCCATCGGGTAGACCGGTCTGCTGAGGTGTTTCCGCGAACTGCGTTCCAGCGTTGCCGAGCGCTGCCACATCGTCGATCGACGCGGCGCGGATGATCTTGTCCTGCGTAATCAGTGGGCCTCCGTCCCATGCGTACTGGCCCTGATTGAGGAAGTTGTAGAAGATGCCGCCGGCGGCACGGATGGCGGTCTTGCCGTCGCCGGTCAAATCCCACGCAAACCCGACTCGCGGACCGTAGGAGAAGTAGGGCATGTCGTAATACCACCCTGCCTTCTCTCCGGGGAGCCCTCCTCTGAAAATGCCGTTGCTGGTGCTGCCCGAGCCAGGAACCGTTGTGCCCTGGTAGGCGTACGCCACGATTTCTCCGGTCTGCGGATTCCTCGCCCGCCGGTTTGCCGCCGCGCACGCCTGCGTTCCGCTGACACCGTTCGTGCAGTAAGGCTCGTAGAACACCGGTGCTTTTTTCGGATCGAACAACCCCGGATCGAACGCCGAGTTCATGTCCCTCACTTCGTAGATCGCGCCGTGGTGGGCGACGCGAAGGCCGTAGTCCAACGTCATGCGCGGCGTCATGCGCCAGCTGTCCTGCGCATAGAAATCGGTCTGCCAGTGCCGCCGCTCGCGATCGACGCGATTGGTCCGCTCTTCATACCTCGTGAAATAGCCGAGCAGCGCGTTCGCATAGCCGTTGCCCGTGCTCAGAGGGTTGTCGCCGCTGTGCCCGAAGTCGTACACGCCGGCATACGTGGCCGAACCGGGCTCTGTCTTGGCGTCCCGTTCTGTCACGAACCCGAACTTCATGTTGTGGCGGCCCCTGGTCCACGACAGGTCGTTCTGGAACGTGTAGCGGTAGTTCTCATTCCAGGTCGGCCCTGGCCGCGTGTTTCCGGCCCATGGACGCCATCGCGCCATATTCGAGCGATTGCCGCCAAGGAAGAGGATGTCGGGCATGTAGGGATATTCGTCGACGTTGATGCGACTCAGCTTCGGATCGCCATACGGACCAAATGGCTCGAGCCGCGGCGGATCGAAGGGGAAGTTCGAACGGTAGTACGACGTGTAATCGTCCATGTTGAGCTCGCCGGTGCCAACCCTGAAGCCGTAATGGTTGTGCGAGAAGCCGGCGCTCATCTCGTTCACCATCGAGCTGCTCAGCACCTTGCTGTGCGAGCCGCTGAGGAAGTCGCCCGGAAACACGTTGTTGTGCGACCCGACGCCGGGCGCCACGCGGTTGAAGGTGATGCTGTCGTCGCGATCGAGTATCGATCTGACACTGAACCGCTGACTGTCGCTCAGTATCGCGTCGATCCGCATGATGAAGTTGCGGCGCTTGTGGATGGGCGTCGTGTCCTGTGCGTCGTTCGAGGTCCACTGCTGACCAGCCGCCTGGTTGATGACGCCGTTTGGCAGCGGCAACAGATTCAGCATCTGCTGGCCCATGGGGTGAATGCGGTTCTGCGGGATGACGTTCCCCGGGAATGCCTGTCCAGTCAGCGGATCGATGATCGGCTGGATTGTGCCGTTCGTCACGCGAGTTTGCGAGAAGTCGCCCCGTCGCTCGGCGTCTGTAGGCAGGTTCGTCCGCAGCACCGCGGTTGGCCGGACATCGTCCACGAACTCCTGAGAGAAAAAGAAGAACAGTTTCTTGTTGGCAGAGCGGCTGTCGAGAAGTCCAGGAATGACCACGGGGCCGCCGATGCTGTAACCGGAAATATCGACTTCAAAGAATGGTTTCTCCGCCCCCTGCTTCTTGCGGAAGTAGTCGTTCGCGTTCCATTCGTCGCGACGGGCGTTATACCAGGCCGATCCCTTCAGCTGGTTCGTGCCCGACTTGGTGACAATCCGGATCAAGCCGCTCGACTGGCGGCCGTTCTCGGCGGTGTAGCCATTGGTAATCACCGTGACTTCGCCGATCGAATCCAGGTTCGGCGTCACGTGCGTCGTGCCATCGCCGCCTTCTTCGCCGACCGACACACCGTCAATCGTCGTGTTCTTGTTGAGTGATGTGCCGCCATTGATGCTCAGCCCGCGGCCCGACTGCCATGCGGCGTAATCGCGGCTGAAGGTCGTATCGCTCACGCCCGGCAGGATTTTCATCATGCCGAAGATGTCGCGTCCCTTCACCTGAATCATCGTGAGCTGGTCGCCGGTCATGTTGCGCTGCAGCGAGCCCGTCGTCGTATTCACCGGCGTGACTTCAGCGGTCACCGTGACCGCCTCGGCGAGCGTGCCCACCTCGAGCACCAGCCGTCCGAGATCGCGCGTCTCGCCGCTGATGACCATCACATCGTTCAGCGTGATCTGCCTGAACCCTTCCATTTCGATCTTCAGCGTGTGCCGTCCGGCTGGCACAGACAGCACGCGGAAGATGCCTCGATCGTTCGACACCGCAGTGCGAACGAGGCCGGTGGTCGGGTCGGTGGCCGTCACTGTCGCGCCCGGCACCACGCCATCGCCATCCGCCACGATTCCTGTGAGAATGCCGTTCTGACCTTGCGCGAATGCGAGGGTCGCGCTGGTAAGCGCGATCAACATGAGAAGAAAAACGACCGCCCAGGGGCCGGTACTCCGTGCGCCATCCATGATTAGCTCCTTTCCGACTCTTCAGTCGCAAACAGAACCGACTCAGTAGACTGACTTCGGGCAACCGCTACCGCTAAGGTCGAGCGAGGGGAGTGAAGGCGAGATTTATCGAAGAATGCTTGGGATGTCAAGCATTCGCTATTTGATCGACGCCGGAATTCGCTTCAGCACCTCCCGGTTGTGCGCGATCAGCTTTTCGACCGATCCCACTTTGTACCAATGAAGAATTTTTTCCACGTCGAGGAAGTTCTGATCGAGATCGGCAAGGGCAGCCTTCAATGATGGATTCGTCCTCACCTGTTCGCGAAGCAGGTTGAGTTTTCTGTCGTGCTCGAGGAGCACGAGGTTCAGCTCTTTCAGGTGCTGTTGCCGGGGCGGGACGTTTGCCGGGGGAGTCATCAGCGCCTCGGCCATGATCCGGCCCATGGCATTGTCTGGCGCCTTCACCCCCATCAAATGCGTGAGGGTCGGGACAACGTCGATCTGCTCGGAATATGGGAACCGCCCACCGGCCTTCACGCCGGGCCCGGCCACCACGAGCGGCATCGGCCAGGCATCCTGCGCAAACGGTGGATGGCCGCCTTCGACCGTTTGTCCATGGTCGCCGGTCACGAAGATGAGTGTGCTGTCGTACATGCCGAGCTTTTTCAGTTCCTCAACGAGCGTGCCCAGGTGCGCATCGGCTTTGGCCAGTGCCTGCCGATACGGCGAGTTCGCAGCCCAGATGTCGGGCCGGCTGCGGCCACCCATCGCTCCGGTGTCCTGCAGATGCACGCGCATGTACACCGGCTTCCAGCGCCGGAGTACCGTCAGCGTCCAGAACATGTTCTCGTCATCGTCGACGCGCTTGCCGCCGTGGGCGGCGTGAAACTCGTTGCCGCCCGCCTGGAACGTAAAGTGGAAGTCGCGGTTGATGGCTTTATACGTCAGCTCATTGGCGATGTGCGCAGTGAAGCCCAGTGGAAAGAAGGCGCTTTGCACGAATGTTTGATCGGGCCGGAGGAAGATCGTGCCGGACACGAGAATCGGATTGGGAATCGACGAGTCGTAGTTGGCGGCCCATTCGCCGCTGTGCGGGTGCTGCGGGACAACGCTGTAGGACTCGCGGAAATAGGCGCCCCGAGCCATCAGCGCCTTCAGGTTCGGCATCTCCACGCGTTCGGGCGCGAGGTAACTGAGCCCGTCGATGACGAGAAGGATTGCGTGTTGCGGACGGGCGGGAGCCGCTGTCTGCGCGTGCGACAGGGCTGGCATCGACGCGATCAATAGTGCGCCAAACCAGATTTTCATCAGCGACTCCCGCGGCCCATGACGGCCTACTTCGCGTTCGGCAGATGTAACGAGAGAATAGTGATCGGACTCTTGATGTCGATGAACTGATGGTTGACGCCTGAAGGCACCATCAGCCAATCGCCCTTGGCGAATTTCTGCGACACGCCGCCCTCGATGGTTTTCGCCGGATCTCCGACGAGCTTGCCGCCGGTGAGCATCGTAGCCGAACCCTCGATGACGTAGAACAGCTCGGACGTCTCCGCGTGCACCGACGCGCCCTGCGCCATCGGCTGGCGATGCTCGATGTTCACGTTGTAAGGCGCCAGCGTGAACACGCGCACGCTGGAGTTTGCACGGTCCTTCGGGAGCTTGGCAATCGCGTCGGCCACCTCTTGCGCGGACATGTAGCTGGCCTTCGTCCGGTCGGTGGGTGGCGGCGGGGTCCCACGCTGGGCGAACATCGGGGTAGAGAGCAGAACACAGATGCCGGCGGCGGCGAACATTCGCATGTAACCTCCTGGGTGATTCTTGATTCGTGGGCCGGGCAGAAACGCGATGATCGCTCCTGCCCGGCGACTTTGAAATGAGAACGTCGCTATGGAAGCCGGCGCACCTTGAGATTTCGGAACTCGAGACTCGCCTGGCGGACATCTTCCGGATGCGCCAGCTGCAGGCCGATGTGTCCGGATGCGCGTTTCGCATCTCGTCCGTCAGCAACCTTCTTCCCGTTGAAGACCACCACGAAGTGGTCGTGATCGACTGTGGCCTCGATTGTGTTCCACTGATTCGGAATGATCTTGACGTCGTGCGGCGCTTTACTCACGTTCACGACGCTACCAGTCAGGAAATCGCCGCTGCTGTAATTGCCGGGGTTCCTGTCGCGGATCTGCAGCTCGTATCCCGGGCCGCCGGGATCGGGCGTCGGTTTCTCTCCAGCCGCCGGTGCCGGCCGGGGCGCCGGGCTGCGAAGGATGATGCCGGAATTGATGTCCGGATGCGCGCGGAATTCCACTTTCAGCACGAAATTGTCGAAGGTGTCTTTGGTCAACATCGTTCCGCCGGCATCCGACAGGTCTGCCTTGATTGCGCCGTCGGAGACCTTCCAGACCTTCGCCAGCGCCGGAGTGACGTTCCATTTGTCCAGCGTCTTGCCGTCGAACAGCAGCATCCAGCCTTCCTTTTGCTCCTGGCTGCTCAGCGCGTTTGCGTGACCACTCTGAGCCCACACCGAAACGCCCAGGCAAATCGTCGCTGCCATGGCAGCGGAGATGAATCGTGTCTGTTTCATTGAAGCTCTCCTTGGAAAGATGTTCAGTCCAACCCAAAGGTCACGATAACGTCGCCGGCAGGAATCGACACGAACTGCTTGCCGTCGGCGAGATAGCTGATCGCGGTTCCGTAGACGGGACCATTGCTCGCGAATGTCCACAAGCGTTCGCCGGTTGTGGCGTTCAGCGCAAAAATCACTCCCTGGATGGTTCCGCCAAAGACCAGATTGCCCGCGGTACTCATCAAGCCGCCCCACGGGGGCGTCAGAACCCTGAACTCCCATTTAATCGCGCCCGTTCTGGGGTCGATGGCGATCGCTTTTCCCCAGCTCTCTTCCGGGGCGAATCGAGGCGGGCGGCCACCGCCGCCGCCACGGCCGAACAACGCCGTAGCCGTGGGCCCTTCCGGCGGCCGCTCTTCTGTGGTGGGGATCTGCACGGGGTTTGCTGTATACGCCCGCCTCTCTTCGCGTGCGAAGGTGTACAACAGCTTCGTCAGCGGGCTGTAACTGTGCGACATCCAGTTGGCCGCGCCGTCTATTCCCGGCCACACTTTCTCGTTGCCCTCCGGCGTCGGGTCCGTGCCTGGGAGGACCTTCGGACGGCCATTGTTCTCGTAATCGAAACCGTCGTTCCAAGTCTGTTTCACAAAGGCCGTGGCAGACAGGAATTTCCCATTGGTTCGGTCGATCAGATAGAAGAACCCGTTGCGGTTCGGCCAGGCGAGCACCTTTCGGGTCTGTCCGAGAAATTCCGTATCGACAAGGACCGGGTTCTGCGTGGAGTCCCAGTCGTGAACGTCATGCGGCGTGAACTGGTAATACCACTTGAGCTTTCCGGTGTCGGGATCGAGCGCGAGGACGGATGCTGAATACAGATTGTCGCCCGCTCGGTTAGCGTCCCAATAATCCGGCCACGGGTTTCCCGTACCCCAGAACACTGTGTTCGTGTCCGGATCGTAGGAACCGGTATTCCAGGTTGCAGCCCCTCCGGTTTTCCAGGAATCGCCGGCCCACGTGCCGAAGTTCGGCTCGCCCGGCTGAGGAATGGTATGGAATCGCCAGGCATGCGCTCCCGTTTTTGCATCGTACGCGTCAATGAATCCGCTGACGGCGCGTTCGCCGCCCGCCATCCCGACGATGACTTTGTCTTTCACGACCAGTGGCGCACCCGTCGCCGCGTAGCCGCCGGCCGCGGTGTAATCGAACATCTTCGTCTTCCACAGCTCGAGCCCGGATTTCGCGTCGACCGCGACCACATGCATGTCGAGCGTGTTCATGAAAAGAGTCGTCCCGAGGATGGCCAGTCCACGGTTGTTTCGCCCGCAGCAGTTGAAGGTTCGCGTGGGATTGCGATGCTCATACATCCACAGTTGGCGGCCGGTGACGACATCGAGCGCGTAGATGGCATTCTCCGGCCTGGTCAGATACATGATGCCGTCCACGACGAGTGGAGTCGTCTCGAATTTCTCGTTGTGGCGCCCCTGGAAGAGCCATTTCACGCGGAGGTTCTTGACGTTCTGCGGCGTGATTTGATTCAGTCTGCTGAACCGCCATCCGTTGTACGTGTTGGAGTACATGAGCCAGTTACCTGGCTCCTGATCAGCTTTCAAGAGCCGTTCGTAAGTGACGGGAAGACCCTGTGAATACAACGTCAGCGTCGCCCCAGCCAGCACGACCACAAGGACCGCGCATGCACTCATTCGCGCCTTTCTCATTGCGCCCCCTTCAGTGAATTCAAATACGCGAGAACATCGTCGAAATCCTTCGGATTCATCGATGCGTAGGCCGGCATGAGCGAGGGTTTGTCGTAGCGAACCTCCTGAACGTTGTCCATGAGAAACGACCGCAGGTTGCCTCGCGTATCGCGCAGCTGAATGGAGAGGTCATCTCGATTCAACCGGATGCCCGAGACGGTCTGTCCCGATTTCAGAACCACCTGCACCCCGCGATAGTTGATCGGAATATCCGCCTCCGGCTTCGCGAGCGACTCGGCAAGAAACGTCAGTCCGCGCCGCCGTCCGATATCCGATAAATCCGGGCCGAGCGCGCCGCCATCCGTGTCGATCCTGTGGCAGTTTCCACATCCGCTCTTTTGATACACGACATGGCCGGCCGCGGGATCGCCTTTTGCCTTTTCGAGCAGGCCCTGCGAACCGATGCGCTTCACGAACGCGACCAGCTTCCAGACTTCCTCATCGGTCGCTCGCACGGGTCCCATTTCGCTGCCCGGGATTCCCAACCGGATCGATGAGTAGAGCTCTGGATCGCGACCGCCGCGGCGGTAAATGCCCGCCGTGAGGTCGGCGCCCCGGCCCCCTTCGCCGGACGATCCGTGGCAATAGGAGCAATGGGTTTGAAAAAGGGCAGCACCCTGCTGAATGTCGGCATCCGAGGAGAACGGATTGGTGTCAGGGATCTGAGGCGATTGCGCAGAAACACCGGCTGCGATCAACACCGCGCAACAGATCCTGAAGGGCCACTGCATGGCGAGACCTCTTCTATCTGAACTACAGCATCGGCGGCGGCACCTGCCCGCCGTTTACATCCAGTTCCGTGTGGATGGATTTTACCGGACCCGTGACAAAAATCCACAGGTCACTTCGCTACGGTTCGGCGATTGTGCAAGGGCAGGAGATCGGCGGGCGCGCGCCGGCCTTACTGCGACAAGTTGCGACAAGATGACGCCGCAGTACAATGTGCAGGTCATGCCCCGTATCCCCTTCGATCAGCTTCCGTCTGACGCCCGACTCTGGATTTTCGCCGCAGAACGCCCGTTGTCGTCCTCCGAGAGCGGCCGCGTGCTCGACGAGACCGACTCCTTCATCAATCAGTGGATGGCGCACGGCGTGCCGCTTACCGCCGGCCGCGACCTGCGGCACGACCAGTTCGTCCTGGTCGGCGTCGACGAGCGCGCAGCGGGAGTGTCGGGTTGCTCAATCGACGCGCTGGTGCGGCGGATGCAGCAGCTCGAGAGCGTCCTCGGGCTCGAGATCGTCAATAACGCGCCCGTGCTGTATCGCGAAGGTGAGGCGATCGAGCGCGTGTCGCGCGATCGATTCGCGGAACTGGCCGCCTCGGGCACCGTCGGGCCGAACACGCGCGTATTCGACAACACACTCTCGCGCGTCGGCGATCTGCAAGCGGGAAAATGGGAAGTAAGGGCGGCGGACGCATGGCACGGACGCGCGTTCTTCTAACGCCGCATTGATAGATTGGCAGATTGGAAGATTGGCAGAATGTTGACAGATTGAAAAATGACGCTTGCGCGATTAATTCCGGTGTTGAATCGCCACTCCTACAGTCTTCAATCTGGCAACACAGCCACCATCCTCATCGTTTTGCTCTCCACGCCGCTCGCAGCCGTGCTCGCGGCAGCGGACTGGCCGCAATTCCTTGGCCCATCACGGAACGGCGTCTACGTGGGAGCGCCGCTGAACGAGAAGTGGCCGACGACTGGTCCGCGCATCATCTGGCGCAAGCAGGTCGGCCAGGGCCTCAGCGGGCCTGTCGTTGCAGGGAAGCGCCTGATTCTGTTCCATCGCGTCGGCGATCGCGAGGTCGTAGAGTCGTTCGATGCCCTCACCGGCGCGCCGCAGTGGCGGCACGCGTATCCCACAACCTACCGGGACGATTTCGGATTCGACGAAGGTCCACGCGCCGTCCCTGTGATCGCGGAGGGCATCGTCTTCACCTACGGCGCCGAAGGGAAGCTTCACGCAGTCGATCTCTCCACGGGAAAGCCGTTGTGGAGTGTCGATGCGATGCGCCAGTTCGAAGTCGACAAAGGATTCTTTGGCGCCGCCGGCTCGCCGTTGGTCGAAGGGGGCAAGGTGATCGCCAACATCGGCGGGAAGAAGGGCGGCATCGTCGCATTCGACGCGAAAACGGGAGCCGTGATCTGGACGGCGACGACAGATGCCGCGAGCTACTCGTCGGGTGTCGCCGCGACGATCCTCGGGCGGCGCTACGCCGTGTTCCTCACGCGCGCGGGCCTTGTTGGTCTCGATCCCGCGAACGGGCAGGTCCGGTTTCAGCGGCCGTGGCGGGCGCGCCAGGCGGCGTCGGTGAACGCAGCAACGCCGATCGTCGTGGCGGACAGGATCTTCATATCGGCCGAGTACGGGCCCGGCGCCGGTGTTCTGCAATTCGACGGGACGAAACTGGCCGATGTGTGGGCGTCCGATGAGGTGCTCTCGAACCACTACGCAACGAGCGTCCTGCACGACGGCCGTCTGTATGGCTTCCACGGCCGACAGGAGTTCGGTCCAGAATTCCGCGCGGTCGATCTGCTGACCGGAAAGGTGCTCTGGAGCACCGGACGGTTCGGTGCAGGCAGCGTCACACTCGCAGGCAATCGGCTGATAATCGTCCGCGAGTCTGGCGCGCTCGTGCTTGCTGCAGCGTCCCCCGCATCCTTTCAGCAGATCGCGGCAGCGCAGATATTGCCGGCGACGGTGCGGGCGTACCCGGCGCTGGCGGACGGCATCATGTATGTTCGCAACGACGACACGCTGGTTGCGGTGGACCTGAGATGAAGCGGTTCTGGGTTCGGGGTTCTGCGGTTCTGGGTGCTGGTGCTGGGTTCGTCGTTCTGTGGTTCGCGTGCGTAGTGCTCGCGGCGCAGAATCCGCAGGCGCTGCTGAATCGTGCCGTCGACGAGTTCGAGCAGGGACGCTTCGCGCAATCAGCTGCCACATTCGATCAGCTCGCGAAGGCGATACCCGATGAGGCGCCGCAGTTGTGGCAGCGCGGCATCGCGCTCTACTACGCTGGGCGCTATGCTGACTGCCGGCGCCAGTTCGAATCGCACAGGACGGTCAATCCCGATGACGTGGAGAACGCGGTGTGGCATTTCCTGTGCGTGGCGCGCGAGCAGGCGCCAGACAAGGCGCGCGCGGCGTTACTGCCGGTTGGTCCAGACTCGAGGGCGCCGATGCGCGAGGTCTATCAGATGTTCCGGGGAGCGCTGACCGCCGATGACGTGCTGAAGGCAGCGGGCAGCGGTGCCGCCGGACAGTTCTACGCGCACCTGTATATCGGTCTCTATTCCGAGGCGCTCGGCCGGAAGGATCTCGCGCTGACGCACATCAAGGAGGCCGCATCGGATCGCTATGCGTCGGCCGGCGGCTACATGCACATGGTGGCCGATAGTGCACCTGAAGCAGATCTACAGAACTAGAATCTGAAAACTAGAAAGCGTCAGATCAGTAGTTTTCAGATTCTAGTTTCTAGATTCCATCACCCCCGCAGGTCGTAACACAGCAGCCGCGGCCCCACTCCATTCACCACATCTCTCGTGTTCTGCACCACGTACAGCAATCCGCGGCTCAGCACAGGTAGCGCCCACGATTCGCGCGCGGCAAACAGCCATGCATGGGAAATTTCCTTGTAGCCTTTCGGCGTGAGATCCATCCACACGAGATGCCCCATTTCTCCGAGGCACAGGAACTGGCCGTCGACCGCGAGCAGCGATCCACGGTACGTTCCCAGCAGTTGCTGTCGGCGGGTGCCGCCTACGTTGAGCGTCTCGTTCCATTCCGGTGTCGTTCGCCACACGACTTTTCCACTCGCGGCGTCGACGCACGCGAGAGAGGCATCGGGTTCGTTGCGGCCGTCGAAGCCGTACAGGAATCCGCTCCGGTGGATAGGCGTGTTCCAATGGAGACCGAACTCTTGTGTCGTCCAGACGACGCGATGCGTGAAGTCCGGCCTGATCTCGAGGAGCGCGCCGCCGGTCCGGTAGCTCGCCGAGATGAACACCTTGTTGTCGAAGACGACCGGGCACGACGCGTTCACTGACTCGTATGAACGGCTGCGCCAGGGAAACGAGAAATCGATGCGGCCGTTCGACGGATCGATTGACAGGAGTCCTCCCGCCGGTGGTGTGGACTCGCCGCCGGCGAATACGAAGACGCGGCGCCTTCCGTGCACAACCGCGGGAATGGGCGATGCATAGCTCGGCCCCCACTCTTTGCCCGCACGCCACACCTCGCGGCCGGTCGATTTGTCGAGTCCGACCACGCACGGACCGCCCGGGGCGCCCACGTTGAGAATGAGGAGCTTGTCTTCGAGGAGCGGTGTTGAGGCCGTGCCGAAGAAATCCTGCGGGACTTTGTACTCGGCGGCAATGTTGCGATGCCACACGAGCTTTCCCGTGCGCACATCGAGGCAATGCAGTTGTCCCTGCGCGCCGACCACATACACGCGATCGCCGTCGAGGACGGGGCTCGAGCGAGGGCCGTTGTTGTATCCGTAGCGGTCTTCGAAGTCGGTCGCGTACCGAAAGCTCCAGTGCCGCGCCCCCGTTTCGGCGTGCAGGCACTCGACCACCTCTTCGTCGCCGATGCGATGCACAAAGAGAAGACGATCTCCGATGATGGCCGGCGATGTGTAGCTGGTCCCCTTGGCGAACTCCCAGACGAGCGGCGGAGGGAGCGTTCGGCTGAGCCGCGTTTCTGTCGAAACACCATTGTGCGAAGGCCCTAGAAACGACGTCCAATCGTGCGTTACCGCGTCTTTGGCGAGCGGTTTCAGCTTCGCGTGCACCCGCGCCTGGGCGGAGGCGTCGGCGCCGACAGCTTGCGCGAGCAGTCCCTGCAACAACGCGCGGCGGGTAATGGGCATGACTTTGGACTCTGGACTCTGGACTCTCGACTCTGGACTATTATTGTCCCGATGCATCCGTGGCACGACTGTTACGTTGACGACTACTCGGTCGAGAAATCGTTTCCCGTCATCATCGAGGTGCCCAAGGGCTCCAAGAACAAATACGAGCTCGACAAGGAAA
Source organism: Vicinamibacterales bacterium (assembly GCA_963787755.1). Classification (GTDB taxonomy): domain Bacteria; phylum Acidobacteriota; class Vicinamibacteria; order Vicinamibacterales; family JAMQPK01; genus JAMQPK01. Next base: position 100,990 of record CAWBEG010000012.1, on the reverse strand, counting down.
CGGGCTTGCTGAAGCTCGATCGCGTGCTGTTCAGCGCCGTTCACTACCCGGCCAATTACGGGTTCATTCCGCGAACCTATTGCGATGACGGCGATCCGCTGGATGTGCTGGTGCTGGGGCAGGAATCGGTGCACCCGCTGACGATCGTCGACGCACGCGCGATCGGTGTGATGCGGATGCGCGATGAGAAGGGGCTCGACGACAAGATCGTCGCGGTCAGCATCGGCGATCCCGCGTTCCTGGAGTACACCGATCACACGCAGCTTCCGAACCACGTGCTGCGCGAGATTCGCCGCTTCTTCGAGGATTATAAAGTGCTCGAGCACAAGCAGGTCGTCGTCGAGGATTTGCTCGGCCCGCCCGATGCGCTGCGTCTCATTCGCGAGGCGCTGGTGCTCTACCAGCAGTTACGGCGCGGGGAATTGAAGCACGCGTGAGCATCGGACAGTTTGCCGCGTCGCTCGTGTTCGGACTCCTCTCGATCCTCCTGCCGCTCGTCATCTTCATCTCGATGGTTGCGACGTGCGTCTACGTCGCCCGCTGGTGGCTCGACCGCAAAAGCTGATGACCAGGTGATTTGCTGTCTCGACACAGAGGCGCAGAGTCACGGAGAAACGCACGGAGAAAATGCTCCAAACCACGAAGCTGCGATGAGCACGACGACACGAAGGCAGCGTGACGGCTCCGTGGACGGCGTCAGTTCCTCTGTGGGCCGTGCATCGAAGTCGTGCGCCGCGGCGCGTCTTCGATGCGCTGCTCTGTGACTCCGCGTCGAAGATTAGCGAAACAATGCGTGCAGTAGCGCAATCAGCGAGATGCGCAGCGCAGTGGCTCAGGCAACAGCGGACGTGCACGCTCGGGGTTTTGATGATAGACACTGCACCGATTTGGTGTTAAAAGCGAAAAAGTGACACCGGAGGACGACCGAATCCGGAGGTGAGCATGACAACTACGCCGCGCGTTCTCGCCGTGGGTCTAGTCATCGCGGCCACCCTCGTGTTGTCTTCTGGGAATCCTCGAGCCCAGGTGACGACCGCGACGTTATATGGCGTCGTCCAGGACAGCTCCGGCGCGATCCTGCCGGGCGTGAACGTCGTCGTCACTCACCAGGGCACCAATCTCACGAGAGAAACAGTGTCGGATGCACGCGGTGAGTTCGCGCTCCCGGCACTTCCGGCCGGACCGTATGCGATCAAAATCGAGCTCGCAGGGTTCAAGACGTACGACAGCCGTGGATTGACGCTCAGCGCCGGTCAGACGGTGCGGCAGACATATTCGCTCGAGGTTGGCACCTTGGCGGAAACGGTCACCGTGGCCGAGTCGGCGCCCCTCGTGCAGACGAGCTCGACCGCGCAGGTCCAATCCATTACAGACGTGACGGAGATCCCGGTCTCGCGGCGCAATCTGCAGAACCTCGTCATGCTGGCACCGGGTGTCAGTTCGAACGATAGTGCACAAGCCGGCGGCCGGGCCTTCCGCGTGAACGGCGTCGGCGACGGAGGTAGCACCGTCAACGTCGACGGCAGCAGCGCACAAGCCGGCATGGAAAACCGCGGCATGGGCAACCATGGCGCCCACAACCAGATCGAGATCATGAGCGTCGAGGCGGTCGCCGAGGTGCAGGTCGTCAGAGGCGTCCTCAATGCGGAATACGGCGGCTCGATCGGCGGCCAGGTCAACATGATCACGCGATCGGGGACGAACCAGTTCCACGGCTCGCTGGCGGAGAATTTCCAGCACGACGCGTTCGCGTCGCGCGATCCGTTTTTGCCCGCCACGACCCCGAAACCAGAGGTCAGTTTCAACCAGTTCGGAGGATCGCTGGGCGGACCCATCCTGCAGAACCGGCTCCTGTTCTTCGCGACCTATGAGGGCTATCGCGAGAATTCCGGCGTGACGCGGCAGGCGAACGTACCCACGCAGGCGACGCGCGATCGCGTCATGGCCGCGCTGCCGTTCCCGGAGACAAAACTCGTCCTGGACTTGCTGCCGTTACCGAATGTGCCGATCAACGCGGTCAGTGGCCAGTACGTCGACGCCAAGCGTCTGATTCGACGCGACAACACGTACCTTGCCAAAGTGGATTTCGAGACCGGCCGCGGCAGACTATCGGTGACCGCGTCGCGGATGCGGCCATACGCCCGGGACCCATCGGCGCTCATCGGCAATGACAATGAGTTCTACAACGCATCCAAGCGCGTCTCAACGCAGTACGTAGTCACCGCCGGTGACTGGGTCTCCGAGAGCCGTTTTGGGTGGAACAACAGTACGTTCGATCGATATCCGGAGTTCTGGGTGAAGGAGTCGCCCACGCGAGGGCCGCAGGAGGAGTTGAGCAGCGCTGAAAAGCGTATCGGCAGCTTCGCAGTGTCGGGCGTGTTTTCGACACCAAACACCGAGCTCGTCCAGATGAACTACAACTCGTTCAACTTCGACCAGAAGGTAACCCGGATCATGGGCGCCCACGCGGTCAAGTTCGGTCTCCGCTGGTCCCGGGAGCTGGGCTCGAAGACGAATCCTCAGGCGAACGGGTTCACGTACAACAACCTCGACGATCTGCTGGCGAACCGTGCGAATGCCTTCCTGCTGGCGATGGGCAACCCGCCGCATTCAGCGTGGCTCGACCAACTCGGCGGCTTCATTCAGGACGACTGGCGGGTCAGCCGGAGGCTCGTGCTCAACCTGGGTTTGCGCTACGACATCTATCCGGCGTTTGGCTACAAAGCCACCACGGACCAGGGAGCGGAGATCAATAATCTGATGGATCCGACCGACCTGCGCAAGATGGATTTCGGACCGCTGCGCGATCCGCACGACGTGGTTGAACCGGATCTCCTGAACTTCGCCCCCCGCCTTGGCTTTGCCTGGACCGTCGATCCGGAGGGCAAAACCGTGGTTCGCGGTGGCGCCGGTATCTTCACCACCAGTCACTTGATGGCGCAGTTCCAGAATGGTGTGGCGCCCCCCTTCTCCCCGGTCCGCCAGGGCTGGAACGCCACAGAGATCGCGTCGCGCGGCGTCGCATGGCCGATGTATCCGGAGGACGCGAATGCGATCGCGATCCGCGACCAGGGCGGCAAAAAGACCCAGTACTACATGTTTCAGAACGACATCAAGGCTCCCGAGACCGTGCAAGCCACCCTCGACGTGCAGCGGCAAATTGGGGGCAGGATGATGGTCTCGGCAGGGTACATCCATACCAGCGGGAAAAACTTTCCGATCATCCGGAACTTTGCGAATGCATTCGATCGCGAGACCGGCGAGCGGCCCAACCCGGCAGTGACCCCTGGCGGCTGGTATCTCACGAGCAATGGGAAGATGCAATACAACGCCTTCGAGACGAGCTTCCGGGTGAACCGGATTCGCGGGCTCGAGACGAGCCTGCACTACACGTTGTCGAAAGGCTCATCGCAACAAGGCGGCAGCCTGGTTGGCAACTTCAACAGCTCGCTCGGTGACGCCTACTTCCAGACACAGGACTTCTTCGATCCCGATTTCGACATCTCCCCGCTCACCGACGAGGCCCGTCATCGCGTCATCGGCTCGGCCGTCTATGAGCTCCCGTGGCTGGCTGACCGCGGAGGTGTGCTGGGAACCGTGCTCGGCGGCTGGCAGCTATCCGGCGTCATCAGTATCCGATCGGGCGAAGCGCTGCGGCTCTCGCAGGCTTCCGGCATCGGCAACAGCCGCCCAGATTACAACGGCGGGAACCAGGTATTCGATGACTGGCGCGATACGCTGCAGTACCTTGACCGGAGCGCGTACACGCTGGTGCCGACATACCCGCGCACTACGGCAACAGTCCGGCCTGGCACACAAAACCCCTCTCAGCTTGAAGCGCCAGGCCGCCGGCGCGTGGACCTGACGATTGCGAAGACGTTCACGCTGCGCCAGGTCCAGCTCCAGGTGCGTGCGGAGTCGTTCAACGCGTTCAACTGGCGGCAATACAACGACCCGGTCACGAACATCACGGCGGCCAATTTCGGCAGGATCACTGGCGTGTCGGCTACGAGGACGGGGCAGGTCGGGTTCCGGCTGACGTTCTAAACCTTCGGTGATGGCTGTCTCGACACGGAGGCACAGAGTCACGGAGAAACGCACGGAGGAAATGCTCCAATGTGGGCAGTGCATCGAAGCCGTGGGCCGCGGCGCGGCTTCGATGCGTTGCTCTGTGACTCCGTGTTGAAGATCAGCGAAACAGTGCGAGCAGTAGCGCAATAGCGAGATGATCAGCGCCTTGTCTTCCTCGTATGCGCCGCGGCGCAAAGTCGATGCCGGTGCTCTGTGTCTCTGCGCCTCTGCGTCAAAGATCAGCGAAGCAGTGCCAGCAGTAGAGCAACGATCGCAACGAATAGAGCACCGACGGACAAGACCAGGGTGTAGTGTCCGCCGTGAGGCAAACCATTCAACATCTGTTGTCTGGCTTCAGCCGGACTCTTGTCGAAGAGCGACTGTTTCATCACCTGTTTGCCGGCGATGACGTCTCGAATACCTTCGTCGAAATGATGATGATGAATCAGCTTCAGTGTATCGTGCTGCGGCGTTATTGCCGCGGATAACGCAGCCTTCAACACCGCATTGCGAATATCCCCGCCGCTCACCGCATAGGTTTCGGCCAGCTTACGAAAGTCGACGTCGTCGGCCAGCGGCGTCAGTGTGGGGTGCATCTGCACGCGCCAGATTTGCTCGCGCTCGTCGACGCCGGGCATCTCGAACAGCACGTGTGTGCGAATACGGCGCTCGAACGCGGGGTCGAAGTTCGCTGCGAGATTGGTCGCGAAGATGACGACTCCGTTGAATCGCTCGAGTTCCTGCAGCAGCACGTTGACGACGATATTCGATTCGCGCTGGAAACCGTGATCGACCGACGTCGATCGGCGCGACGCGATCGCATCGGCCTCGTCGAAGAAGAGCACCGCCTGTTCCTGCCGCGCGAGCCGGAAGACCGCCGCGACATTCTTTGGCGTCTCTCCCATCCACATCGATTCGAGCTCGGCATACCGGACGACCATCAGCCGGCGCCCGAGCGTGTGAGCGATCGCCTCGGCGCAGATCGTTTTCCCCGTGCCCGATGGCCCTGCGAAATTGAAGGCGAGTGAAAGGCCTGTCGGGTGCCGTAGCCCCAATCCCCAGCGGTTGAACACCAGGTCGTGGCTGGTCACCTGCGCCAGCGCCTGGTCGAGTGAGCGGCGCGTTGAGGCGGGAAGGACGACGTCCTGAAACGTCCTCCGAGGCACGAGCGAATCGACGGCGCGGCTCGATCCCGTCAGCGCTTCGAACAGTTTCGGAAGAGGAAATCCTGACATCAATCTAATTATGAGCCGTTTACGGAGGCTCCTGCGCATCTAAGGGCGGGAGAACTGATATGAGACATGTCCTGGCCCTTTGCGTCGTCTGGCTCGCTGGTGTGGCGTCGGTGTCGGCGCAGGTGAGCGAGCGGTTCGAAATCGGCGCCATCGTGCGCACCGATCGCGTGTCGTTCGAGGGTGGGCAGAATGCGCGGCTCCCGGTTACTGGCGCGGGCGTTGCGTTTCGCGTATGGCGGGACGTGCGGGTCGAGGGAGAAGTGACGATGGCGTCGGGTGAATCGAGACGCAGCTACGAAGGAGATTTCATTTCGTATGCGGAACCTGGGGCGTCGCGCGAGGAATTTCAGCGAATGGCTGTCATCGCAAGGCGTACCACGATCAACAAGGCCGGACTTGGTTTCGCCACAGCCGTGGCCGTCGAAACGCGGGAGCGGGGCAGAGTCAACCTCGCCCTCCGAGCGGGCATCAGCGTCCGGCGGTACGACTACATCGAGGACACAACGGTTCTTCGGGTCCCCGAAGGGGTGACATTCGAGCGGGCAGAGTCAGCCATGCCGGATGGTCGCGGACAGCGAGGACGCAGCGGGTTGCTGTTTGGCGCCAGTGTGCCGATCCGCATCGCCGGCCGCCTTCACGTCGCCCCGGAAGTGCGATGGGTGTGGGGCGGTCCCGCCCGGATTGGCAACAACTACGACGAAGGTATCGTCGGCGCTCGGGTTGTCTGGAAGTTCTGACGCCGAAATCAGCTATGCTGATTTTGGAGGAGACGTGACACCGGAATCTCTGCTCGGGATCGGCGTCGGGTTGGCGCTTGCCGCGGCTGCCGGGTTTCGGGTGTTCGTGCCGTTGCTGGTCTTGAGTCTCGCGGCGCGCACCGGTTGGATTGAGCTGTCGCCCTCGTTCACGTGGCTTGCAACGACTTCTGCCTCAGTGGCCCTTGGAACGGCGATGGTACTGGAGATCGCCGCCTACTACGTGCCCTTCTTCGACAACATGCTCGACACGCTCGCGGCGCCGGTGGCTGTATTGGCGGGGATCGTGGCGAGCGCGTCAGTCCTGACTGACCTGCCGCCGTGGCTCCAATACAGCATCGCCATTATCGGCGCCGGCGGCACGGCCGGCGTTGTGCACGCCTCGACGTCGTTGCTGCGATTGAAGAGCTCGGCAGCTACCGCAGGCCTTGGTAATCCAATTCTCGCGACCCTCGAGCTGGGCGGATCGATCGTGATCGCGCTGCTGGCAGTGCTTGCGCCGCTGCTGGCGCTCGCTGCGGTCGTACTGATTGTATGGATGGTGGGGAAGCGCGTTAGCGCGAGGCGTCGTGCGAACGGCCGCGCTGCTGCTCAACCCAGTGCTCGCTGACGGCGCCCGCGTCGTACTTGCGGCGTCGCCGCGTCATCGGACGAACCGTCCGGTAGATGAGGAGCGCGCCCCCGATTCCGACGGCTCCAAGAGCAAGCCAGAGCATGAGGGATCTTGGCGGATTGCACGTCGCCGTGCAACTTGACAACGCCTAGTCCTCATGCGTGCGGGAGCGCCCACGCAACTGCTTCACCTCGCCGCGCCGTTTCTTCGAGGCGATCCGTTTCTCGCGGGCGCCCGCTTTCGGTTTGGTGGGCCGTCTTTTTTTTTGTCGTTTCTCGGCGTGTTCCAGAAGAGCGCGAAGCCGCGCTCGCGCGGCCACCCGATTCTGTGCCTGAGTCCGATGCTCGCGGCTGTCAATGAGCAGGATATCGTCCGCAATCATCCGGCTCCCTGCGAGGTTGCGGAGCCGTTCTTTCACGTCGTCTGGAAGCGACGAAGATCCGACGTTGAAGCGCAGCTCGACCGCCGTCGACACTTTGTTGACGTTCTGCCCGCCCGGCCCCGAGGCTCGAACGAAGCGCTCCTCTATGTGCTTTTCGTCCATAACCAGGAGGTAGGTGGTGGGTGGTAGGTGGCAGGACGATCTTCCTACTAGCTACCACCTACCACCTACCGCCTATATAGGCTAACATCGCCGCTTCTCCTACGAGGCTTTATGACCAGACAACTCGCGCGCCTGCTCGGAAGCGTTTTCGTTGCAACAGCCCTCTCCGCTTGCGCGACTGCAGAACCTGCCGCGCCAGCCGGCCCGGCGTCGACCGTCACCCTCGATTCCCCGATGGCTGCTCCGAAGTGGGCGCAGATGGAGCGTCAACTGCTCGCCGAGAACGTGCCCGCGGCGCGCGAGTTCTTCCAGAAGTATTTCGACGACCGGGGATATCTGCTGGTCTTCGTGCGCTGGGGCGCGAACGACGGCCCGGACGATGCGTTCGAGAACTTCAATTACTGGCCCGAGCTGCACGCGCTTGGCGCGAGTGACGAGATCGTCCAGATGTACCTGAAGGGCAACGAGGGGATGATCAAGCAGTACTCGGAGGCGAAGACGACGAAGGCGGTGCCGGCCGGCGTCGACGGGATGTACTTCAAGGAGTTCAGCGCGCTCTCAGATTGGCAGCATCACGGCGAAGGGTTGCAGCTCTTCAACCGAATGGCCCTATCCGTGCCCACCGATCCGAAATATCTCGAGCGTGTGCGCCGGTTTGCCGGTCTCTACATGGGCGAGGACCCCGATGCCCCGAACTACGATCCAAAGCACAACATCATCCGCAGCATGATGAACGGCAGCAAGGGCCCCTTGTTGCGTAAGGCAACGTCGATTGAGTGGGTAGGAGAGCCGTTCGACATGGCCGGGTTCGATGCGCTCCACGGCGAGCGCAACTTCGACGAGTTCATCGCGCACTACCAGGAGTACCACGACGTCGTCGGCGACCACGCCCTGAATCTGGTCGCGACCACGCTTCCCGCGAACGCCTACTTCGCGACGGGCGATCAGAAATACAAGAAGTGGGTCACGACCTACGTCGACGGATGGCTCGAGCGGATGAAGCAGAACAACGGCATCATCCCGACCTTTGTCGACTTGGATGGCAAAGTGGGCGGGCCAACGGGCAAGTGGTGGGGAAGCGCGTACGGATGGGGTTTCAGCCCTGTCAATCCTGTAACGAATCGTCGCGAGAATCGCAATCGCATTGAGCGTCCGATCATCGGCCTGAACAACGCGCTGCTGCTGACGGGCGATCAGAAATACGTCGACGCATGGCGCGACATGACCAATGCGGTGAACGCGAATGCGCGCACTGTTGACGGGAAAACGCAGTATCCGAGCATGTACGGCCTCGACCTTCAAACAAACCCGCGCGCGACTCAGCCCGGCTGGTACGGTTGGCGCGATCGCCCGTGGAACGTCGGGGCGCTCGAGGTCTGGTATTTTTCGCAGAAGGCCGAAGACCTCGCGCGCGTGTCGACCAATCCATGGCTCGAATATCTGCAGGGACGCAACCCGAGCTATCCGGAAACGGCAATGGCGGAGGACCTCGCCAGAATCAAGAGCCGCGTCGAAGGCATCCGTAAGGACCAATCGAAGCCGGATAAGCGCCTGGCCGACAACATGCTCGACCTGAATCCGGTGACCACAACGGCGTTGATTCAGTTGACGCAAGGCGGCATGGAACCAGACCGCAGGGGAAATCTCGTCAATTCGCGGCTGCGGTACTTCGACCCCGCACGCAAACGTGCTGGATTACCGGAAGATGTTGCGGCACTCGTGTCCGAGATGAGCGACACCGGCACGGTCGTGACGCTCGTCAATGTCAGCACGACGGCGCCGCGAACGTTGGTCGTGCAGGGGGGCGCTTACGGCGAGCACGTGATTGAGTCGGTGGACTGGAACGGAAAAACGGTTGCAGTGGGCAAGCCGAACTTTACGGTGACGCTCAATCCTGGCGCCGGCGGGAAGCTGACGTTGAAGATGAAACGCTACGCGGGAGACGCGACGGTCAAATTCCCCTTTTAACAGGAGATGAGGAGATTAGGAGTTTTCTTTTTAAAAAGAGTTCTCCTAGTCTCCTGAACTCCTGTTTTATTCAAGACGGGCGGCGAGCTTTGCGTCTCTGCGTCAAGATCCGACCGATTGTTTCGCGTGATTCTCCAGAAAGTCGATGATGGACTTCCGCAGTCGGCGGTAGTCCGGGTGTTCGAGCACCTCGCGCCGTTCGCGCGGGCGTGCAAACGGCAGCGTCAGGATATCGCCCACGTGGGCGGCCGGACCGTCGGTCATCAGAACGATGCGGTCGGCGAGGTACAACGCTTCATCCACATCGTGCGTCACCATCACGACGATCTTCCGATCCTGCTCCCACGCGCGCAGCAGCGTGTCCTGAAGGTCCAGCCTCGTCAGCGAATCGAGCATCGAGAACGGTTCGTCGAGCAACAACAGCTCCGGCTCGAGCGCCAGCGCGCGAGCCAGCGAGACGCACTGCTGCATTCCGAGGGACATCTCGCTTGGCAGCTGGTCTGCGGCGTCGGCGACGCTCGTCAAGGCCAGGTATCTCAAAGCGTGCGCGCGCCGTTCCGACGCCTTCAGCGTTCGGAACTTCTGCCGCACGGCGAGGTCGACATTCTGCAGCGCGGTGAGCCACGGTAGCAACGAGGGTGTCTGAAAAACGACTGCGCGGTCGGCGCCGGGCTCGATCGTCTCCCTTCCCTTGATGACGACCCCTCCCTCGGTTGCCCGCTGAAGACCCGCGATGATCGAGAGGACCGTCGACTTGCCGCAGCCTGAATGCCCGACGATGCAGATGAACTCGGACTTGTGAATCCGGACGTTGACGTTCTTGACCGCGACGAACGGCCCGGCCTCGGTGGGGAACACCTTGGTGAGACCGGTGAGCTCGAGCGGAACGATGACGCTCATACGCGAGCCTTTTCGACGGCGACCGGTGAAAAGGTGGGCGGCGGCTCTGGGCGCGTGGGATTGGGCCGCGAGCGGGATGCACGCAGGTGATCGGACAGGCACTCCACGACGTGGGCCCTGGCGACGATGGCCTGCTCGTCGTGGGCCAGCTGATCGGCGCTGCGCGGCTTAGCGAGATCGACTGTGACTGATGCGCCGAGCGTCGCCCGTGGTCCCTTCGTCATCGGAATGATCCGGTCCGACAGCAGCAGCGCCTCGTCGATGTTGTTCGTAATCATCACCGTCGTAACGGGGCGTCCGGCTTCCGAGCAGAGGCGCGCGAGCTCCTGCTGAAGACTCCCGCGCGTCAGAGCGTCGAGCGCGCCAAACGGTTCGTCGAGGAACAGCACTTCGGGATCGGTTGCAAATGCGCGGGCGATGGCGACGCGCTGGCGCATTCCGCCGGAGAGCTGGCTTGGCCTGCGGTGCAGCGCGTTGCCGAGGCCAACCAAACGCAGATACCGCTCCGATTGCTCCTTCTGCTCGGCACGGGACCACTGCGGATGGGCGGCATCGACAGCGAGCCGCACGTTCTCGACCGCTGAGAACCACGGCAGCAGCGAGTAATTCTGAAACACGATGGAGGCCTGTCGTGCAATGCCGGTCAGCGGCGTTCCATCGATATTGATAGCGCCGGTGTCCGGCTGCGTCACGCCGGCGAGCAGGTTCAGGAGCGTCGACTTTCCACATCCCATGAAACCGACGATGGAGACGAACTCTCCCCGCTCGACCGTCAGCGACACGCGATCGAGGACGTGTCGTGATGGAGAGCCAAACGACTTCGACAGTCCGTGCGCTTCGATGAATGCCATTACAGTGCGCGAAGCCTCGCTTCCGCCATGCCCATCATCCGATCGAGCAGGAACCCGACCACCCCAATCGTCAGGATGGCGAGCAGGATGTGCGAGTAAATCAGGCTGTTGTACTCCTGCCACAGGAAGCCGCCGACCCCGGGCGTTCCGGTCAGCATCTCGCTCGCCACGATGACAAGCCATGCGATCCCGAGGCTGAGCCGGAAGCCTGTGAACATCTGCGGGAGCGCGGCCGGGAGAACGATCTTCGTGAACGTCGTGAGACGAGAGAGACGAAGCACTTTTGCGATGTTCCAGTAGTCCTGCGGGATCGCGCGGACCCCGGCCATGGTGTTCAGGACGGTCGGCCACATCGAACAGACGGCGATCGCGAACAGCGCCGCCGGTTCTGATTTCTGAAACAGCACGAGGCCCAAGGGAAGCCATGCCAGCGGAGAGATGGGCCGCAGGATCTGAATGATCGGGTCGAGCATGCGATGTATCGTGCCCGAGACCCCGAGGAGAAACCCGAGCGGCGTGCCGATGGCGATGCCGATGAAGAACCCGTACGCGACGCGAATCAGGCTGTAGTACGCAAGCCGGCCCATCCCTTGATCCATTTCACCGCGCTTGGCCCACGGTTCCAGCAGATAGAGCTTGCTTTCATCCCAGGTCTTCCACGGCGACGGCAGGTCGGTCACAAGCGTGCTGGCAAACCACCAGGCGCATCCAGCGAGCGCGATCCCGACAAGTGGAAGAAAGAATTGTCCGATCCGTTTGAGTGTCATCAATTATCCCGCCACACTGTTGATGGGAAACGACAGCGCATATTTTTCCGGAGTCGCGGCGTCGAACGTGCCGCCGTCCCAGAACGACCATGTCGTGAGCGGAGCGACCTTTGGCGTGACGCCGATTTCTTTCATCGCCTCCATGTAGATGTCGGGTCTCATGACACGTTTGGCCACGCCGGCGTAGTCGGGGGCGCCCTTCACCATGCCCCAGCGGCGGAACTGCGTCAGCCACCACGTGCCGAATGCCGGATGCGGATAGTTGCAGCTTCGATCGGAGTAAATCATGTAGAACGGATCCTGCTCCTTACGACCGTCGCCGTATTCGTACTTGCCGAGCAGCCGCCCTAGAATGATTTCGGGCGGGCAATTGATGTAGGTCGGTCTCGAGATGATCTCCGCCGCTTTTGGCCGGTTGTCGAGCTTGTCGAGATATACGCTCGCCAGATGCAGTGCCTTCAAGGCGGCCTTTACCGACTTGGGATTCTTCGCCGCGAACTCTTCTGTGAAGGCGCAGACTTTTTCGGGATGGTCCTTCCACATCTGCTGCGTGGTGATCGACGTGAACCCGATGCCGTCGGCGATGGCTCTTGCGTTCCACGGCTCGCCGACGCAGAAGCCGTCCATCTTGTCGACCTTCATGTTCGCGACCATCTGCGGCGGTGGAATGGTGATCAGCGACACATCCTTGTCCGGGTGAATGCCGCCGCTCGCGAGCCAGTACCGCATCCACATCGCGTGGGTGCCTGGCGGGAACGTCATCGCGAACGCCAGCGGATCGCCCGCGGCTTTCGCGCGATCGGCCAACGGCTTGACATCTTTCGGACCCTTGACGCCCGCCTGCTTCAGTTTGTTGTTGAGCGTGATCGCCTGCCCGTTGCGATTCAGCAACCAGGGAATCACCATCGGCTTCACCGGCGATCCCGCGAGCCCCATCGTCGAGGCCAGCGGCATCCCAATCAACATATGCGTGCCCTGGTTCTCGCCGAGGTTCATCTTGTCGCGGATGACGGCCCACGACGCTTCCTTCGAGACCACCGAGTCGATGCCGAATTTCTTGAAGTACCCAAGCTCGTGGGCGATGACGATCGGGGCGCAGTCGGTAAGCGCGATCATGCCGAACCGCATCGCCGTTGTTTCGGGCGAGTCGTCTGCGTAGACGCTGCCAACCCAGCCGGACGGCAATCCGGACATCAGGCCGGCCATCGCCGACACACGTGCGGTCTTTCGTAAAAACACTCGTCGTGAGGCCTTCGGGTGTGTCATCTATTTCTCCAGTCCGAGAAGCATGGTGGTCACCATCACAAACGGACCGCTGTAGGACTCGCCCGGCGTGGCTGCCTTGAGAAACGCGCCGGTGAAGATGTGCGCGTAGCCGCCGTGCAGCTGGATGCGTGGCGATGGCGTGTACGTCGCCTGCAGGTCGAGTTCCTGCCCGACGTGGCGATCCGGCGCACCGGTTGGGATGCGCGCGAGCACCGCGCCGCCCGCGCTATAGAGCGCATCAGTCGCGCTCGCGAGCCAGAACGAGTGATAGCTGCCGGCCAACGCAAGCCTGGCGTGCGGCCGCGCTTCCACTCCCGCTCGCAGATGATGAATGTTCTTCCAGCCGACCTGATCCGCGAGGCCGTACTTGTCGTGCGCCGTCGGGTACAGCTGATCGAATGTGCCCCGCACGCCGTCTCCCGGCGTGGCATCGCCAGAGGCATAGTTGTACTCGCCTATCGCCCGATAGGTCTTCGAACCGATCGGGATCGTGCGTCCGATCAATACGTGTCCCGCCCAGGCGGAAATCGTATCGGACCCCAACGAACCGCGCTGGATTGCTGCTTCGGCGTTGTAGTCGGTTCGAGGAGACAGCTTTCCTGCCGAGCGAACGCCAGAAGTGGAAGAGGTCAGGTCACCGAGTGCACCGGCCTCTGTTTGGAGATTGCTCGATGTGCGCACGAACTCATACGGCTCGATGATGCCTCCGTTGGGCAGGACGGCCAGTGGTGCATCCGCGCCGTAGAGAAAATTGCCGAAGCCACTTCGATTGACGTCATCCATGTCGATGGCGACAACAGAGGCGGCGAAGCCATCGACGCGCAGCTTCTTATGGCGGAAGACGCCGCGCACGGCGTCGAACGAGCGCGCGGTGTTGAGCCAGTTGCCGTGCCCAACCAGCCGCTGATCTCCAAACACGAGCTCCTGCCGCCCTCCCCGCATCGCGAAGCGGCTCTTCTCGAAGATGCCGACGTCGACGTGCGCAAGCCGTAAATCAAATTGGTCGCGGAAGGGAGCGCCGGTGGTGGTGCCGTTCCGCCCTTCGACGCGCGCGTCCTGCGCCTGCACGGCCGCGCTCAACCAGGGTTTCATCGCAAACCTGGCAGTCATGCGGAAGCGGTTCAACCAATAGAGGTCTTCGCGATTCTCGGCGAAGCCGCCGCCGCTGAATCCCTCGAGCCGGCCGCGATACTCGACGCCGAAGCGAAGCCAGGTCGGCAGATCGAGGTTCGCGAATGCGACTGGCGGCTGTGGCGCAGACGGCGCGGGCGGTGGAGTCTGCGCGGCTGCGGGTAGGGCGAACGAGATGAATCCGGCGATCAGAAAGGGCAGTGCAGCGCGAATGCTCATGCGCGACGTGTTGAGCAACACGGGTGCCACGGCGCGTTTTGCAGAAAAACTCCCAAAACGCGAGAGACGAGAGCAGAGAGCAGAAGGAAGGGTGCGGATGAAATCACACGTAAATGTTCATGCGTGCGTTGTGAGGCAACGTTTGTGTCGATTTGAGTTTTGAGGATCGGCGCGCGTCACGGGCATACGTTGCCTCGCGAGTCGATCGCAGAGATTTGAGTGCGTAATTGTCGATGTGTATTCCACGCACCGACATTCGTGAACATTCGCAGATTGGCGTGCGTCCGCGCCTATCGTTCGAACTGACACCCGGTGCCAGCATGACGAGGTTCTGCAGATTGCGCCGCGAGACCGGGATGCCGCGAACTCTTCTGTGAAGGCGCAGACTTTTTCGGGATGGTCCTTCCACATCTGCTGCGTGGTGATCGACGTGAACCCGATGCCGTCGGCGATGGCTCTTGCGTTCCACGGCTCGCCGACGCAGAAGCCGTCCATCTTGTCGACCTTCATGTTCGCGACCATCTGCGGCGGTGGAATGGTGATCAGCGACACATCCTTGTCCGGGTGAATGCCGCCGCTCGCGAGCCAGTACCGCATCCACATCGCGTGGGTGCCCGGCGGGAACGTCATCGCGAACGCCAGCGGATCGCCCGCGGCTTTCGCGCGATCGGCCAACGGCTTGACATCTTTCGGACCCTTGACGCCCGCCTGCTTCAGTTTGTTGTTGAGCGTGATCGCCTGCCCGTTGCGATTCAGCAACCAGGGAATCACCATCGGCTTCACCGGCGATCCCGCGAGCCCCATCGTCGAGGCCAGCGGCATCCCAATCAACATATGCGTGCCCTGGTTCTCGCCGAGGTTCATCTTGTCGCGGATGACGGCCCACGACGCTTCCTTCGAGACCACCGAGTCGATGCCGAATTTCTTGAAGTAACCCAAGCTCGTGGGCGATGACGATCGGGGCGCAGTCGGTAAGCGCGATCATGCCGAACCGCATCGCCGTTGTTTCGGGCGAGTCGTCTGCGTAGACGCTACCAACCCAGCCGGACGGCAATCCGGACATCAGGCCGGCCATCGCCGACACACGTGCGGTCTTTCGTAAAAACACTCGTCGTGAAACCTTCGGGTGTGTCATCTATTTCTCCAGTCCGAGAAGCATGGTGGTGTGCCCACCGGCCGCTTGTGTCTTACGGCCGTGGCGCGGCTATAGCTCGACCCGGTGTGGCCAGGTCCGGAGCTTTCGTCCTCTCCACCGCGAGAGGATCGTGCTCGGGGAGGCAGCAAGCGTGCTTGCGCAGAAAGCTGACCAGCCGTCGATGGTCGGCAGGAACGTTGAAGAGGGCGGCCACAGTCTTATAACCGCCGCGGGTCCGAAGCAGACCTTCCTTGATAATCGCCCGCACGTCATCGCGCGTCAGATCGTGCGCGATGAACGGCGCGTAGACGACAGCCCAGAACGTCTCTCCGTTCTGTACCATCCGCTTGAACAACTCCTCGTTCGCCATCGAGGCAGATCTCGCCCGCGATGCGTCGGCCTTCGAGATCATGGAGAGTACTTCTCGCGGAAGGTCGGCAGCGGTAATGACGTCGCGCGACGAACGCACGGCAAGCCGCTCGAGCACGTTGCGCAACTGGCGCACGTTGCCGGGCCATGGCGCCGCCATCAATTGTTCGAGCGCGTCCTTGCTGAACCTGGGACGGTTGATGCGATAGGTCTCGCTGAACACACCGAGAAAGTGATCGACGAGAGCCGGGATGTCGTCCGGCCGTTCGCGCAGCGGTGGAATCTCGATGTGAATGACGTTGAGACGATAAAAAAGATCTTCGCGGAATTCGTTCGCCGCAACTCGATCGATCAACCGGCGGTTGGTTGCCGCGATGATGCGAACGTCGACGACAGCCGAACGCCGCTCGGAACCGACGCGCTGAATCTCGCCGTTCTCCAGAAACCTCAGCAGCGCCGCCTGCATCTGCAGGCTCATCTCCCCGACTTCGTCCATGAAGATCGTGCCGCGATGCGCCTGCTCCAGCCAGCCCTGTTTGTCGCGGTGCGCGTCGGTGAAACTGCCTCGGACATGTCCGAAAAGCTCTGACGCCAGCAGCGAGTCCGGCACGCCCGCGCAGTTGATGGCAACTAGTTTTGCGCTAGCACGATTACTGCGCCGATGGATCAGTTGCGCGACCACTTCTTTGCCGACACCACTCTCACCAGTGAGGAGCACCTTTGCATCGGTGCCGGCAGCGCAGTCGACATCTTCGAGCACGCGGCGCGTCTCACCGCTGACGCCGATTAACTCGGTCTGGATTCGCATTGCAGAAAGTGATCAGCCAATTTACCCAATGTCTGCCGAAAATGAGACTTAGGCGATCAGAAAGGGCAGTGCAGCGCGAATGCTCATGCGCGACGTGTTGAGCAACACGGGTGCCACGGCGCGTTTTGCAGAAAAACTCCCAAAACGCGAGAGACGAGAGCAGAGAGCAGAAGGAAGGGTGCGGATGAAATCACACGTAGATGTTCATGCGTGCGTTATGAGGCAACGTTTGTGTCGATTTGAGTTTTGAGGATCGGCGCGCGCCACGGGCATACGTTGCCTCGCGAGTCGATCGCAGAGATTTGAGTGCGTAATTGTCGATGTGTACTCCACGCACCGACATTCGTGAACATTCGCAGATTGGCGTGCGTCCGCGCCCGGGGCTATGAGCCGTGTGTGTGCGGGGCATGGTCCTTGCTCTTGTCGGCGGCAGGATGGAATCCGTCTCGACGGCCGTGTCGACGCATTGCCCGTACTGTGCGCTCCAGTGCGGCATGGATCTCACCTGCGAGGGCGATCGCATCGACGTTGCCGGCAACAAGAAATTTCCCGTCAACGAAGGCGGACTCTGCGTAAAGGGCTGGTCGGCGGCGGCGACACTGCGTCATCCCGATCGCCTGTTGGCTCCGCTTGCGCGCGACGCAGACGGAGCACTCGTGCCGGTCTCGTGGGAGAACGCAATCGATCGCATCGCGTCGGCGTTTCGCGCGACGCAGGCCGCGTACGGCCGCGATGCGATCGGAGTGTTCGGCGGCGGTTCGTTGACAAACGAGAAGGCCTACCTGTTGGGCAAGTTCGCGCGCGTGGCGCTCGGCACGCCGAATATTGACTACAACGGCCGGTTCTGCATGTCGTCTGCAGCAGCCGGCGCGACGAAGGCTCTGGGGGTCGATCGCGGCCTGCCGTTTCCGCTCGAAGACATTCCGCATGCTGAGGTGATTCTGCTCGTGGGCGGAAACATGGCGGAGACGATGCCGCCGATCATGCGGTACTTCGAAGCGCAGCAGCGCAATGGCGGCGCGTTGATCATCGCTGATCCGCGGCGCTCGGCCACGGCACAGTGGGCGACGCTGCACCTGGCTTTACGCCCCGGTTCTGATGCCGCGCTCGCGAACGGGCTGGTACATCTGTTGATTCGCGAGTCGCTCATCGACCCCGTCTACATTGCGAGCCGCACGGAAGGATTCGACGAGGTCAGACGGATCGCGGCCGCGTATTGGCCCGAGCGCGTCGAGGCGTTGACGGGCGTTCCTCAGGCGCAGCTCGCCGAGGCGGCCAGCATGCTGGGGCGTGCGCGCACCGCGATGGTGCTCACATCGCGCGGCGCAGAGCAGCACTCGCATGGCGTGGACAACGTGCTCGCCTTCATCAATGTCGCCCTCGCGTTGGGGAAAATCGGCACGCCGTTCAGCGGATACGGCACGATTACGGGCCAGGGGAATGGGCAGGGCGGGAGGGAGCATGGGCAGAAAGCGGACCAGCTGCCGGGATATCGCCGGATCGACGATCCGGCTGCGCGCCGACATCTGGCGGCGGTGTGGCGAATTCCGGAAGGCGACCTGCCCGGTCCAGGCAAATCGGCGTACGAGCTGATCGAATCGGCAGGCGAGCCGGGTGGCGTCCGCGCGCTGTTGGTCGTCGGGTCGAATCCTGCGGTGTCGGCGCCGAATGCGACGAACGTCGCGAGCCGGTTCAAGCGCCTCGATTTCCTCGCCGTCTCCGATTTCTTCCTGTCCGAAACCGCGAATGTGGCGGACGTGGTACTGCCGTCGGCGCAGTGGGCGGAAGAGGAGGGCACCGTCACCAATCTCGAAGGGCGGGTCATCCGCCGCCGGCGCGCGCTGACGCCGCCACCACAGGTGCGGACCGACATCGATTTCTTGTGCGACCTCGCAGGAGCGCTCTGTAAATCGCAGTTCTTCAAGTTCGAGGATCATCAGGCTGTCTTCGAGGAATTACGGGCGGCATCGCGCGGCGGCCCCGCTGATTACTCGGGCATTTCGTACGAGCGCATCGACCGCGAAGGTGGAGTGTTCTGGCCTTGTCCGTCTGAAGACCATCCCGGAACGCCGCGCTTGTTCGGGGACGCGTTCCCGACAGCCACCGGCCGTGCGCGGTTTCATGCGGTCGAGCATGGCGGCCCGGCCGAAGTTCCTGACGAGCGCTTTCCTTTGTACCTCACAACCGGCCGCCTGCTCGCGCACTACCAGTCAGGAACCCAAACCCGGCGTGTCCCTGAGCTCATGAACGCCGCGCCAGAGCCGATCGCTGAGATGCATCCGCAACTGGCGATGCGTCACGGGATCGCCGACGGCGCGCCGGTGATCCTTCGAACACGGCGAGGGTCCGCACAGTTCACGAGTCGCATAACGCCCGACATTCGCCCTGACACCATCTTTGTTCCTTTTCACTGGCCGGACGAGTCGTCTGCGAATCGCCTGACCAACGACGCGCTCGATCCGGTCAGCCGCATGCCGGAGTTCAAGGTGTGCGCCGTGCGAATCGACATCAATGAGTAAGGAACGACTGGTCGTCATCGGCAACGGTATGGCGGGCGCCCGATTTGTTGACGATCTGTTCGGGCGTGGAGGGGCGAGCCGCTTCGATGTCGCGATGTTTGGCGACGAGCCGTGCGGCAACTACAACCGCATCCTTCTCTCGAGTGTGCTGTCCCGAAGCCACAAGCCCGACGACATCTTCATCAACCCCATGTCGTGGTACGCGTCAAAAGGCATCACGCTTCATGCCGGCACGCCTGTCGAGCAGATCGATCTGCGCCAGAAACAGGTGACGGCTGCCGGCGCACTGTCGGAGCCATACGACACGCTGATCATCGCCACCGGCAGCAGCCCCGTCATTCCGCCGCTTGCGAACGTGCGCGACGATCACGGCATGTTCAAGCAGGGCGTGTTCGTGTTCCGCACGCTCGACGACTGCGAGCGCATCATGCAGTACGCGGCGACCGCACGCCGCGCGGCCGTCATCGGCGGAGGGTTGCTGGGACTGGAAGCGGCCCGCGGCCTCCTCAACTGGGGCCTCGAAACACACGTCATTCATCTGATGCCGCATCTGATGGAGATGCAGCTCGACCCAGGTGCCGCCGACGTGCTCCGGCGCCAGTTCGACCAGATGGGTCTGGTGACTCACCTTGCGACTCGCACCACGGGGGTTCTCGGAAACGGCCATGTCGAGGGTCTCGCATTCGCGGATGGGCCTCCGCTCGAGTGCGATCTCGTGGTGATTGCGGCCGGCATCCGGCCGAACGCGAAGCTCGCCGCCGCCGCCGGTCTCAAAGTCAATCGCGGCATCGTCGTCGGCGACGACCTGGGATGCTTCGTCGCGGACACGCCTTTCGACGGCGCTCGTCCCTCGACAGCGCCCGGGCCGGCATCCGGTGTGTTTGCCGTGGGCGAGTGTGCCGAGCATCGTGGGCGTGTGTATGGTTTGGTCGCCCCGCTGTGGGAGCAGACGGCTCGACTCGCCGATCGGCTCAGCGGCCATAATCCAGACGCTGTCTACCTCGGGTCGTCGCTCTCGACAAAGCTGAAGGTGATGGGCGTCGACCTTGCTGTGATGGGCGACAAGGAACCCGTCGGCGAGGACGACGAGGTTGTCAGCTACAGCGAGCCGTCACGCGGCATCTACAAGAAGTTGATTGTGCGCAACGAGCGCCTCGCCGGCGCCATCATCCTCGGCGACGGCGCCGTCGTGCCGTCGCTGCTGCAGACGTTCGCATCGGGGATGCCGCTGACCGGAAGCCGCGCCGACGTGCTGTTTGTACCGGTGACGAGCTCACCGACGCGGGGCTCAGCCGCTGCAGCCGCCACGCCGGACAGCGCGCGCATCTGCGACTGCAACGACGTGTCGAAGGCCCAGATCATCGAAGCGGTGCTGAGCGGTGCGCGAAGCGTGCAGGCGGTGTGCGACGCCACACGCGCGTCGACGGGGTGCGGCTCGTGCCGGCCAGAAGTGGAGGCGATCGTCGCGCTCGCATGCCAGGGTATCGAAAAGGCGGCGGCGCCGGAAGACTTCGGTCCCGCTGTCACGCCACTGATGGTGGCGCAGGACGTCAGTCCTGCCGTGACAGCTCCCGACATCACGCTGAATAAGATCGAGCGGTACAAACGCGACAAGGATGGCCTCGACGTCGAAGCCGACATCCTGCGATTTGCGCGCGACGGATGGGAGTCGATTGACGAATCCGATCGCGAACGGCTGAAGTGGCTCGGCGTGTTCTTCCGGCGTCAGACACCCGGCCGCTTCATGATGCGGATTCGCATGCCGAACGGGTTTACCAACGCGGAGCAGATCAGTGTCATTGCAGAGCTGAGCCGCGAATGCGGCACCGGCTTCGTCGATCTCACTACGCGGCAGCAGGTTCAGCTGCGTGGATTTGCCATCGGCGACCTGCCGCATATATGGGAGCGGTTGAATGCGGTCGGCCTGGTGTCGCTGCAGACCGGCATGGACAACATCCGGAACGTTATCGGATGTCCCGTCGCGGGACTGACGGACGACGAGCTGTTCGACGCCTCGAGCGTCGTGCGTGATTTCAACGATGCGTTCCTTCGGAACAAGGCCTTTACGAATCTCCCACGCAAGTTCAACGTCGCGATTACGGGCTGCACGGAAAACTGTACCCACGGCGAAACCCAGGACCTGTCGTTGACGCCGGCGATCAAGATCATCGCGGGCGAGGAAGTGAAAGGCTTCAACTTTGCGGTCGGCGGCAAGATCGGATCGGGCGGCCTTCGGCCGGCTACACCACTGGACGTGTTCTGCCGGCCTGAGGACGCAGCGGCGCTCTGCAGCCACATCACGTTGATCTTCCGGGACTACGGTCCTCGCCGTGCGCGCAATCGCGCGCGGTTGGCGTTTTTGATCGACGAATGGGGCATCGATCGATTCCGGCGAGAGCTCCAGCGCCGCATCGGCGAGCGGCTCTTGCCGCCCGGGCGCGACGCGAGGACCACCAGGCACCACGATCACCTGGGCATCTCGCGCCAGAAGCAGACGGGGTTCTGCGCCGTCGGACTCAACGTGCCTGTCGGGCGGATCACCGCGCAGCAGATGCTTGACCTCGCGCGCGTCGCGCGGCGGTACGGCAACGGCGACGTGCGGGTTACGACGAGCCAGAACGTCATCATCCCCAACGTGGCAGACAGACTGTTGCCCGAGATGACGAGCGAGCCGCTGCTGCGTGAATTACGGCACGACCCATCCAACATGATGCGCGGCGTCGTCAGCTGCACGGGCATCGATTACTGCCATATGGCGCTCATCGAAACGAAGGAGCTGGCGCTGAAGACGGCTCGAGCGCTCGAGGAACGTCTCGGCTCGGGGAAGAAGCTGCTGACCATGCACTGGTCCGGCTGTCCCGCGGGATGCGGCAACCATACGGGTTCCGACATTGGCCTGCTCGGCAAGAACGTCAAGATTGGCGACGAGATCGTGGATGCGGTCGACGTGTTCGTGGGCGGCCAGTCTGGACCGAACGCGAAGGCCGGCACGAAGATTCTGGAGGACGTGCCGTGCAGCGACTTGCCACGCGTCCTCGAACAGGTGATCCCCTATATCACCAACAAGCGCGCCGCCAGAAGCATGAAAAAGGACGTAACTGTCAGTGTCGCAGCCCAAGCGTGACGGACTGAGGGGTGTACGGGTTGCGCTGCTCGAGTCGCGCATGGGAAGCGAGCTCGCAGAGCTCGTGCGGCGCTATGGCGGCGTTGTACGTTCGGCACCCGCGGTTCGAGAAGCACCGTTGGACTGCGGGGACGTCGTCGCTGAATTCCTGATGCGGCTGCAATCCCCCGCGCGCCGTGTGCACGTGTTTCTCACAGGCGCCGGAGCGACCGCGTTGTTGGAGGAGGCAGAGCGTCAGGGGCGGCTGCCGTTCATGATCGAGTCGCTGAAGGGGGGAACGATCGTGTGCAGGGGACCCAAGCCGACCGCAGCTCTGAAGCGATACGGCGTGAACCCTCACGCATGTGCCGCGTCGCCCTATACGAGTCATGAGCTTCTTGACGCGATGGCTGGCATGGACCTCTCTGGCGCCGAGGTGACCGTGGTTCATTATGGCGAGCGCAGCGAGGCGCTCGCCCATGCGCTTCGGCTGCGAGGCGGCTCGCTGAACGAGCTGTGTGTGTACGAATGGCGGCTGCCCGATGACACCGGTCCGCTGCAGGCGTTGGCGCGCGACATCGTAACGAGAGACGTCGACGCGGTGATCTTTACGAGTCAGGTGCAGTGGAAGCACCTGCTTCGCGTGGCGTCTGACCTCGGTCTCGCCGAGGAGATCGTTCAGGCGCTCAACACACACGTCGTCGTTGCGTCGGTGGGCCCGATTTGCTCAGCGGCTCTGACCGGCGCCGGGGTGCGGCCGCGCGTGGTGCCCGACAACCCCAAGATGGGACCGCTCGTCGCCGCCCTCGCGCAGCATTGTTCCGCCTACGTCCACACGGGTGGTGGTTGAATCGTTTCCTCCGGCGTCCGGCCCGGATCGGGGCGGCCTGATCCTTCCATCCGGCTGATCGCGCGCAGGCTCATGTCGTGATCGCACACGATCTGGCACGACAGGCGCACCCCTGAAAGTCCACGCTGCTCGAGGCGTTCCTTCTCGGCCGCCGTCATCGTCGATGGCTCTCCGTCGATGAATTCGACGCGGCATGTGGTGCAGCGCGCGTTTCCGCCGCACGCGTGCAGAATGTCGACCTTTGCGTCCTGCTCGACCGCCAGGACCAGGCGCTTGTTCTCGGCAACGTCAAACGTTCCATAACCTTCAACCGTCAGTTTGGGCATGGGACATTCTAGCTGTGGTTGGTGTTTGGTTGTTCCGGGTCGCCGTCGCCGCTGTCGTCTTCATCGCGCAGGACATGCGCGAGCTTCGGCTGATTCATCTGCCGCATCAGTTCTTCGATCTCTTCGGGGCGCATGGGCGAACCCATGAGCGCGGCGTACTCGAGCATCGAGCACACGAGCAGCGTGCGCAGTCGCGCAGGTAGGCGCATAGGTCTCCTTTTACCGCCTTCGCCAAGGCTACGGCGGCCGGATAGGTCAGCTAGGTCAGCGATGCTGGAAATGCCTATGCGAGCGGGGGAGCGCGCGGCGATCGAACGTCGACGCTGGGAGCGGTGGGGAGTGCGACGTCTTCGACAGAAGGCGCGGGGGCGGGAGTTGGAGCGGAGAACAGCGCGTCGATCGGCGTCTGCGCGTCGAACAACGCGAACATCGGCACTGCCGCAATCGCCGTAAAGGCGAAGACCGCGATGCAGACGAAGACGACAACTTTGGCGCGGGGGCTCGATTTCAAGGCTCTTCGCGGGTCCACTCCAGCAAATCGCCAGGCTGACAGTTCAGCTCGCGGCACACGGCCTCGAGCGTGGAGAATCGAACGGCCTTGGCCTTGTTCGTCTTCAACACCGACAGGTTCGCGATCGTGATGCCGATACGGTCGGCCAGTTCCGTCAGCGTGAGGCGGCGGTCGAGCAGGAGATGGTCGAGTTTGACGCGGATGGCCATGTGGTCCCTCAGATTGTCAGGGACTGGTCTTCGTCCAGGCGGGTGCCTGTCCTGAAGACTTCCGCGATCGCGAGAATGACTAACCCATGAACGAGCGTCGATGACGTTCACGTCTGGCCGGGCGTCGAACCGCAGGCCATTGGCGGTAAAGTGCGTCATCACATAGGAGTTTGCGGAATACATGACCACCGCCCGCACAAGCTCGCCGGCGATGACGGCGAACGCAATCCACCGGATTCGAGCCGCATTGGCCGGCACGAACGGCCGGCCATCGCGCAGCGTGCGGAATACCGCACGCAGTTGGCCGAGGACAAAGAGCAGGAGCGCCAGCATGATGGCGAGCCCGAGAAGCGCCGGGGCGACGAGTGAGGCCCCCGGGGGTGGAGAGAATTTCAACGACCCGCGGACGTTCTCGATTTGCGCGCCCTCGATGCCGAGGGACGGGGCGCTCTACAGGAAGCGCTCTCGCGTCGACACTGAACGAGACGGGGATGTCGATCTTCGTACCACGGCCGCCAGATTGCCCATTCCCAATGTCGTGGAAAGCGGAGACCCCGGCGAGGCCGATCGCCAGCACCATGGCGAGCGCCACGATGTACCAGGCCACGTTCAGCAGAACCACCAGAAATGACGAAATAGATGCCTTTGCCATAGCATCGTTATACGATAAATAATGCATCGAAATACAATAATAATTTATCGATATACGATTGTCAGGCACATTGCGGATGTACAATGGATTCATGAAACGCCGATCCCTCTCTCAAAGGCCGAATGAGGCTTTCGGACGCAGTTGACTCTGGCGACCAATACAGGTCGGCAGCGATTGAGCCGTCTCGAGGCACGAAACGGAAGCAGATCGAACACCTCGATCCGGCCGTTGCCGATGGGCATCGGAGCTTCGACTGGGACGATGCCGGGCTTGAATTCGTCGGACAGCAGCCTCGAAGGTGATTTTCGACCAGTCAGTCCAAAGCGAGCTCGAGCGCGAGGTCGCGCGCCGCCGGACGTTCGCCATCATCTCGCATCCCGACGCGGGCAAGACGACGCTCACCGAAAAGCTGCTGCTGTATGCCGGCGCAATCGAGCTGGCAGGCGCTGTACGCGGGCGCAAGGATCGCAAGGCCGCGACGTCCGACTGGATGGAGCTCGAGCAGCAGCGCGGCATCTCGATTACGTCTGCGGCGCTCGAGTTCGAGATTCAGGGGCGGCGCATGTCGCTCCTCGACACGCCCGGCCATAAAGACTTCAGCGAAGACACGTACCGGGCCCTCATCGCTGCCGATAGCGTCGTCATGGTGATCGACGCGGCGAACGGCGTCGAGTCGCAGACGCGAAAGCTCTACGAGGTTTGCCGGCGTCATCGGCTGCCGATTCTGACGTTCGTCAACAAGTTCGATCGGCCCGCCAAGGATCCGCTCGCGCTGATTGACGACATCGAAACGACGCTGGGCATCACCGCGGCGCCGGTCAACTGGCCGGTAGGCGATGCGCACGAGTTCCGTGGGGTCTACGATATCCAGCGCCAAGTGCTGCACCTGTACGAGCGGGAGGCGCAGGGGCAGTATCGCGCACCCGTTGATATCTCCTCCATCGACGCGCCCGAGGCTCGTCAGGTGATCGGCGAGAGGGTGTACGCACATTTTCGGGAGTCCCTCGATGTCATCCGTTCGGCGGGAACGCAGTTCGACATCGACGAGTATTTAGCGGGCATTCAGACACCGGTGTTCTTCGGCAGCGCGCTGACGAACTTCGGCCTCGAACCGTTTCTGCAGGCGCTTGTCGATCTGGCGCCGTCTCCTTCGGCGCGGCTGAGCGATTCGGGCATCGTCGCGCCGACCGACGAGCGGTTTACCGGCTTTGTCTTCAAAATTCAGGCGAACATGGACCCACGACACCGCGATCGCGTGGCGTTCGTGCGCGTGTGCTCGGGCCGTTTCGAGAAGGACATGGTCTTGTCGAACAGCCGCGTCGGCAAACAGCTGCGTGCCTCGCGCGCGTACCGTTTTTTCGGCCGCGACCGCGAAACGATCGACGTGGCGTACGCCGGCGACATCCTCGGCCTGGTCAATCCGGGGCAGTTCGCCATCGGCGACACCGTGCATACCGGGCAGCCGCTGAAATTCCAGGGCGTGCCGCGATTTCCCGCCGAGCATTTCGGCCGCGCCCGGCTGAAGGACACGCGCTACAAGCAGTACGACGAAGGGTTGAAGCAGCTGGAGGAAGAAGGCCTGATGCAGGTGTTCTACACGGCGTCGGGCCGCCGCGAGCCCATCGTCGGCGTCGTCGGACAACTTCAGCTCGACGTGATTACCAGCCGCCTGCGAAGCGAGTACAACATCGACGTGGCGATCGAGCCCGCGACATATACGGCGGCGCGGTGGCTGGCCGATCCGCTGGCGAAGTTTACGCTTGGGGGACAGGGCACGGTCGCCGCCGATCGCCTCGAGCGGAAGGTCATCCTGTTCAGTTCGCAGTGGGAGCTCGATTACTTCGCGCGCCAGCATCCTGGCGTCGAGCTGCTCGCCGAATCGCCTCAGACGCTCTGATCGCGGGCACGCTCATTAGATGGTCTCGTTCTCGAAAATCAGCAAGCAGTACGGCAGGCAGGTGCTGTTCGTTGACGCATCCTTCCAGCTGAACGAAGGCGAGAAGATAGGCCTCGTCGGGCCCAACGGCTCGGGAAAAACGACGCTCTTCCGCATGATCGTCGGCGAAGAAACGCCGGACGATGGGGAAGTGTCGGTCCCACGAAAAGTGACGGTCGGCTACTTTCGACAGGACGTCGAAGAGATGTCCGGCCGTTCCGTGCTCGACGAAGCGATTGCCGGCAGCGGCCGTCTCGGCTCGCTGCATCATGAGCTCGAAGATCTTCAGCACGTGATGTCCGACCCTGCGAAGGCAGATGCGCTGGACGCGACGCTCGAGCGCTTCGGCATCGTCCAGGAAGAGTACGAGCACCTCGGCGGGTACGCCCTCGAGAGCCGCACCCGCGAGATCCTGCACGGGCTCGGATTCGACGACGAGCGGATTGACGGCGATGTGGGAGCGCTGTCAGGCGGCTGGAAGATGCGCGTGGCGATGGCGCGCGTGCTGCTGGGCGAGCCCGACATCCTGCTGATGGACGAGCCGACGAACCACCTCGACATCGAATCGATCATCTGGCTCGAGGAATTTCTGAAGTCGCGGTCCGGCGGCCTGCTGATGACGTCGCACGACCGCGAGTTCATGAACCGTATCGTCTCGAAGATTGCGGAGATCGACGGCGGCGAAATTACGACCTACTCAGGCAACTACGACTTCTACGAGCGCGAGCGGGCGATACGCGAGGCCAATCGCGAGGCCGCGTACGCCCGGCAGCAGGCGATGCTCGCGAAGGAGCAGCGGTTCATCGATCGCTTCTCAGCCCATGCCGCAAAGGCCGCGCAGGTGCAGAGCCGCGTCAAGGCGCTCGACAAGATCGAGAAGATCGAGCTGCCGAAGAAGCGCCGCATCGTGAAGTTCGATTTCCGCCAGCCGCCGCGATCGGGCGATCAAGTGGCCACGCTCGAGCATCTGACGAAGCGATATGGAAAGCGCACGGTGCACCAGGATCTCAATCTGAATATCCGGCGCGGCGAGCGCTGGTGTGTGATGGGGAAGAACGGCGCAGGAAAGTCGACGCTGCTGAAGATGGTGGCCGGTGCGCTTCAGCCTGACGAAGGACACGTCACGCTCGGCGCCAGCCTGAAGATGGGCTACTTCTCGCAGCAGGCGCTCGATGTGCTGAACCCGGATCTGACCATCGAAGAGCAGCTGCAACGCGATTTCTCGCACGAGTCGATTGGCGTGCTGCGGAGCCTGGCGGGCGCGTTTCAGTTCTCGGGCGACGACATCGACAAGAAGATCCGCATGCTCTCGGGCGGCGAGAAAACGCGCCTCGTGATGGCGCGGATGCTGCTGAACCCGCCGAACTTCCTCGTCCTCGACGAGCCGACGAACCACCTCGACCTTGCGACGAAGGAGATGCTGCTCGAGTCGCTCAGCGGATTCGACGGCACCATGCTCTTCGTCTCGCACGACCGCGCCTTCCTTCGCGCGCTCAGCAATCGCGTGCTGGAGCTCGGCGGGGAGACGGGGACCGAGACGGCGCCTCACGTGTACCCCGGCTCCTACATCGAATATGTAGAGAGAACTGGTCATGAAGCGCCGGGAGTTCATCGCTAACTTCAGGGATTAGGGATTGGGGATTGGGGATTAGTTCAGTCACGCGTGTCACGAATACCTGAGAACGAATCGGGTCATCATCCGTAGCGCAGGGCTTCAGCGCTGCCTCTCGACGTAGGGGCTCCTCAAAAACAAACACGAAGACGCGAAGAGCGCGAAGACGCGACGCCTCTAAGTCAGGGATTAGGGACTGGGGATTTGGGATTGGGTTAGTCACGCCTGTCACCCGAGCACTTCATCGACTGTTCGGCCGAGCATGTAACGACGCAGCAGAAAGCTCGGTACCGGCAGCTTGAATAGGAACGGCAGCACAAGCCATCGCAACGCCCGTGATCTGGGTGCGACAATAAAGCTGTTGCAGAGCACCAACGCAGCAACACGACAACGCTCTGCAAGAGCCACCGCGAGCGGGCCTGAAAACGATTCCGCGATGATTACAGGTTTGCCGCCAGGTAGCGCTCCCGCTAACCGGTCGGCTAACTCGAGATAGGACAAAGGTTCCGCTGGCAGAGGGATTACCGTTATTGAGATGTTCGGTGGGGCAGCTGCGATAAAGCGACCGAATAGCTCGGTCGTGCCGTGCAACCCAGGCAGAAGAACAATCCGAATTGCAGTCAATGATCAGAATGTACGTTAGTGGACGGCGTTCGGCCGGCACTACGTGCTAAGAAAGAATTTCTCCTAATCTCCTGGTCTCCTGTTCAAGAACAGTCGGCTGAACCGAATCCCCAATCCCCAATCCCTAATCCCCGGAGACGGCGTCGTAAGCAAAGGTCAGGACGCCTTCCGCGACGCCAATCGTCACCGTCCCACCGTTCTCCAGCTTTCCAAACAGAATTTCGTCCGTCAGCGGATCGCGCACCTCGCGCTGAATGACGCGGCCGAGCGGGCGGGCGCCCATCTTGGGGTCGTAGCCTTTCTTCGCGAGCCATGTGCGCGCGTCTGGTGTCAGCGCGATGGCTACCTTGCGATCCTTCAGCTGGCTTTCGAGCTGCATCACGAACTTTTCGACGATGGTCTCCATCGCTTCCGGCGTGAGCGCCTTGAACGTCACAATGGCATCGAGGCGGTTGCGGAATTCCGGGCTGAAGACGCGATCGACCGCCGACTTCGCCCTGCCATCGGGCCCAATTTCACCAAACCCAATCGATCCGGCGCTCATCTCGCGCGATCCGGCATTCGACGTGAGAATCAGCACGGTGTTGCGGAAGTCGGCCTTGCGGCCGGTGTTGTCGGTGAGCGTCGCGTGATCCATCACCTGCAGCAGGATGTTGTAGATGTCCTCGTGCGCCTTCTCGATTTCGTCGAGCAGGACGACGCAGTAGGGATGAGTGCGGACCGCGTCGACGAGCTGGCCGCCCTGTTCGAAGCCGACATATCCAGGCGGAGCGCCGATCAGGCGCGCGACCGCGTGCTTCTCCATGTATTCGCTCATGTCGAAGCGGATGAACTCGTTGCCGAGCAGCAGCGCCAGTTGCTTGGCGAGCTCGGTCTTGCCCACGCCCGTCGGGCCGGTGAACAGGAAGCAGCCGGATGGGCGCTCTGGCAGCGCAAGCCCTGCGCGCGATCGCTTGATGGCCTGCGCCACCAGGTGCACTGCCTCCCGCTGGCCGAAGACGACGCGCTCCAGCGACTCTTCCAGCGCGCGCAGCCGCTCGCGATCGGAGGATGATGCCTGGCGCGCGGGAATGCGCGCCATCCGCGCGACGATCGCCTCGATGTCGGCCACGTCGACAAAAACGGGGTCGGGAGGGGTTTTCGACGTGTTCCCATCGGAAACCCCTCCCGACCCCGTTTTCGACACAGGGCCAGCCTTCAATCGCGTCACGGCGCCCGCTTCGTCGATGAGATCGATGGCGCTGTCCGGCAGGCGATAATCGCGCAGGTGCCGCGCCGCCAGCTTTGCCGCGGCGTCGAGCGCCGCGTCGGTGTACTTCACCCGGTGGTGATCTTCGTACCGGCTGCGCAGCCCCGCCAGAATGCGCACGGTCTCCTCGATCGAGGGCTCGTCGATGGCGATCTTCTGGAGGCGCCGCGCCAGCGCGCGATCCTTTTCGATGTGCTTGAACTCTTCGAACGTCGTCGAGCCGATCACACGCAAATCGCCGGCGGTCAGCAGCGGCTTCAGCATGGTTGCGAGATCCATCGTGCCGCCCGTTACCGCGCCGGCGCCGACGGTCGCGTGAATCTCGTCGATGAAGAGGATGGCCTTCGGCCGCGCGCTCAGCGCTTTGACGACGGCTTTGAAGCGCTCCTCGAAATCGCCGCGAAACCGCGAGCCCGCGAGGAGCGCGGCCGTGTCGAGCGCGAAGATCTCGGCGTGCTTCAGGGTGTCCTGCACATCATCGGACAGCAGCCGCACCGCCAGCCCTTCGGCCATCGCCGTCTTCCCGACGCCGGCGTCGCCAACGAACACGGGATTGTTCTTGCGCCGCCGGCAGAGCACTTCGATGGTGCGCTGCAGTTCGTCGGCGCGACCGATGAGCGGATCGAGCAATCCCTGCTGCGCGCGGGCTGTCAGGTTCGTGCAATAGGCCGAAAGCGGATCCTTTGCCGTCGCCGGTCCGGGGTCCCCGCTGCCGGCCATCCCGTCGCGGCCGTCGCTCGGCTCGGAGGCTCCGCCATCATCGTGATGAATCGGCGTCTTGGTAATGCCGTGCGCGAGGTACTCGAGCACGTCGAGCCGGGTGATTCCTTGTTCTGCAAGCAACGCCGCCGCCCGCGTCTGCGGCTGTTGCAGGATCGCCGCGATCAGATCGCCCACCTGCGCTTCCTGCCGCTGCGCGCTCTGCACGTGCAGCACCGCCGCCTGCAGTGCTCGGCGGAATGCCGTCGTCTGCTGGGGTTCGCGCTCCTGTCCGCGCGGCAGGGCTTCGACCGAGTCGTCCAGGCTATCGGCGACGTTTCGCCGAAGAAGCGACAGATCCGCGCCGCACGCTGCGAGGATGCGCTCTCCGTCGGGATCGTGTGCGACGGCGTATAAGAGGTGCTCGAGCGTCAGGTACGCGTGGCGGCGCGACACAGCCTCGCGAAACGCTATATGCAGAACGACTTCGACGGCCGTAGAAAACATCAGGCTTCCTCTATAGTCGCACGTAATGGGTAGCCGGCCTCTGCGGCGAGTGACGCCACCTGGTCGGCTTTCGTTTCGGCGACTTCCCAGATATAGACGCCTGCGAGACCACGCCCGTTGCGGTGCACGTGCATCATGATGCGAAATGCCTCGGCCGGCGATTTTTGAAAGAGCGTTTCGAGGATCTGCAAAACGAACTCCATGGTCGTGTAATCGTCGTTCAGCAGGATGACATTGAAGAGCTTCGGCTCCTGGGTTTTGAGCTCGGAGCGATCTTGAATGGCACTGTCAGTGTGTTCGTCCCGTCCGGCCATGCAATGTGCATGGTACCGCAAGCGCCGCTTTGTATCAGCCCCGACGCCTGATGCCGCCGAAGCCGAGCGGCTCAGGCGCGCGAGCGAGCATCCGCGCCATCTGTGCTTTGTGCCGTGGATCGCCGTGGAGGCAGTCGGTTGCCGGCGCAATAAAGTAGAACGGCGGCGCACCGTCGTCGCAGGCCTTCTCCTGCCATTCCAGCGCGCGGTCGAAATCCCGCAGCCCCGCGTACATGTAGACGTAGCAATGCGGGGGTATGTAACGGCCTTTTGCCCGCATCTCGTCCAGCTCTGCGATGATCCGATCGACTTTCTCGGGGCACCCCATTTCACCGTACACGAGACCGAGGAGGCCAAGGTAGAACGGGGCGCGTCCCGACAGCGCCACGGCCCGCTCGATCAGCGGCGCTGCATCGGCATATTGCCGCTTCATCGTGTACGCCATTCCCAGCACGTAGATGCCAACGAGGAAATTCGCATCCACTTCGAGCGACTTGTTCGCCTCCTCGATCGCGCGGTCATATTCGCGGCAGTTGTAATACATCCACGCGACACCGCTGTTGATGAGCGGCGAAAGCGGATCGATGTCCTGCGCGCGCTGGGCTGCGACGCCGGCCTCCCAATGCCGTCCGACGACTGCCAGCAGCCACGAATAGTAAAGGTGCGCCGGCGCGTGTGTGGGATCGAGCTCTATCGCTCTCAGGAATTCGTTCTCGGCCGCCGCCCAATTCCAATGAGCGCTCAACTGAATCAGCGCCAGTGACGTGTGCGCCTCCGGCAGCCTGCTGTCGAGCGACAACGCTTTGTGAATGAACGTTTCGGCGCGCTCGTACATCTCGCGGGGGCTGTCGAGAGAGTAGAGTCCGATGAACATCAGCGTGTCCGCCAGACCGGAATACGCAGCCGCATAGCCTGGATCTTCGCGGATGGCATTCTGAAATTCGTCCATCGCGGCCTTCAGCCCGCCCTCGTAGCGCTTGCTCGAGTGGAACCGCCCTTTCAAATAATGGTGATACGCGGCGCGGTTATCGGTGCGGGCTGAGTGTCGAAGATGCTCCGCAAACGACACTTTCAGTTGGTCGACGATCGCCCGCGTGATCTCCTCCTGCATCGTGAACACATCGGCCAACGTCCGGTCGTACTGCTCGGACCAGATCTCGTAGCCATCCACAGTATTCAGAAGCTGGCAAGTGACACGGACGCGATCGCCGTCCTTGCGCACGCTGCCGTCGAGCACCGCGTTCACCTTCAACCGCTCCCCGATTTCGCGGATGTCGACGTCTTTCCCTTTGAACGTGAAGGTGGAGGTGCGTGCTGCGACCCGGACGTCTTCAACCTTGGTCAGAGCCGTTATGAGCTCTTCCGCGAGCCCTTCGCAGAAGTACTCGTTCGCCGGATCCAACCCCACGTTGCGAAACGGCAGTACAGCGATCGAGGCCTTCAGCAACTCGGTCGCCGGTTGCGCGGGGCCCTCGCCCGCGCCGGCCGCAACGGTCTCGCGGGCGATTACCAGCGCGCTCATCAGCGCCTTCGTGGACTGGTAGCGGTTATCGGTGTTCTTCTGGAGGAGTTTCGCGATGATGCGGCTCAGCGCAGTCGGGACGCTATAATCGCGCGGCGGCGTGTTGTGCAGAATCGCGTCGATTATCTCGATGGACGTCGCGCCGGTGAACGCCTGCGATCCGATGGCCATTTCGTAGATCACCGACCCGAGCGAGAAGAGATCGCTGCGGTGATCGATCGTGTGGCCGAGCAGCCGCTCCGGCGACATGTAGTTGGGCGTCCCGAAGATGCGGCCAGCCGTGGTGAAGTTGCTAGTCGATTCCTGATCGAAGTCGACGACAGACGACTGTTTGGCGAGCCCGAAGTCGAGCAATTTCACGACGCCGCGCTCGGTGATGAAGATATTGGCGGGCTTCACGTCACGATGAACGATACCCTTCTCGTGCGCCGCGTCGAGCGCATCGGTGATTTGGATGGCCACGTCAATCACCTCGAGGGCGCTCAGCCGCGCGCCGGTCATGCGCACTTTCAGCGTCTGACCACGGAGCAGTTCCATGGCGATGAAGGGGCGGCCTTCGAATTCATCGACCTGATAGACGGTGCAGATATGGGGGTGATTGAGCGACGACGCCGTCTGGGCCTCGCGCTCGAATTGGCGCAGCGCGGCGGGATCTGCGGCAAACGCGTCCGAAATGAACTTCAGCGCAACCGTACGGCCGAGCCGAGTGTCCTTGGCTTTGTAGACCACGCCCATCCCGCCTGCGCCGAGCAACTCGACGATGTGATAGCGCGAGATCGTGCGTCCAATCATGGGTCCCGGTCAATCCTACCTCATGGTGCCTTGGTCACGTTTTCAGCACCCAATTTGCTTAGCGGGCAGGTGGGCACGTGCAAGGAGACCGGACACTGAAGTATTGCTTTGCACTCTAACACGAGGAATGTCTGTATGCGCTACATTCATTTGCGGCTGACCCGGAAACCGGTCGAAGGACTGCATGGCCTCGACCTGTCCCGCGCGAGCGTCGGCGATATCGTCGTGGTCACTCCCTATTCAGCTCGTCTACTTATTGCGGCAGGCTGCGCCGTGGCAGAGCCGTCGTCGCGGTTTGTCGACTCGCGCGTCGTGTATCCACCTAGTCGCGCGGCAACTTCGTAAACACGCCCTCATTCGTACGCCAGATCGCGGCCTTGTTGGTCTGTGCCCATCGCCTGGCGATCTGCAGCGCGACCGCATACTGGCTCAGACTCAGGCGGTGCGGGTGCGGCACGACACTCAACAGGTGGCGGCCACCCTCGGTCGTAATCAACACATCACCATTCGCTGGGATTTCGGCCATCGGCACGCTGAGCCGGCGGGTTCAAGAACGATGCCGAGGAGGGCTTGTAACCTTCCTTTACTTGCAGTTAGCGTGTCAGGCACAATGGAACCAATCATTTGGAGGTTTGACGATTGGTGATTGAGCGATGTCGCGCGTCGGTGGCCGCGGTCGCCGCCGGAGTCTGTGTGGCTGCAGGTCTGTTCGGCGCTGGTGCATCTGCGCGTCAGGCAGCGCCTGCTCCCGCGGCGGCAGCGCCTGCTACCGCGACGGCACCATCCGCCCCCACCTCCAGTTCGCAAGCACTCATCGCCAAATACTGCGTCGGTTGCCATAACGATCGGACGCGCGCCGGCGGTCTTGCGCTCGATCGTCTCGATGTGACGAACCCGCGAGACCACGCGCAGACATGGGAGACCGTTGTCGAGAAGCTGCGCGCCGGATCGATGCCGCCGCCAGGACGGCCTCGGCCTGATACGGCCACGTATGCTGCCGTGGCGGCAGAGCTCGAACGCGCGCTCGATCGGGCATGGGCGGCGAACCCCGATCCCGGGCGTATCGGTGCCGTACATCGATTGAATCGCACCGAATACGGGAACGCAGTTCGCGACCTGTTTGGCCTCGATCCGCAAGGCCTCGACATCGCCTCGCAGCTGCCAGGTGATGAAACCGCCGACGGCAGTTTCGACAACTTCGCCGACGTGCTCTCCATCTCGACCGCGCATCTCGAGCGGTACATGTCGGTCGCGCGGCAGGTCACGCGCCTCGCGACGGCGCTGCCGCCGCCGCATCCCGCGATAGACACCTTCGAGATTCCGCTGCATGCCACGCAGGACGATCGGCAGAGTGAAGATCTGCCGCTTGGATCGCGCGGCGGCATCTCCGTGCGTTATCACTTTCCAGCTGACGGCGAGTATCGATTCAAGGTGCGCCTGCAGCGCAACTATCAGGACTATCTCAAAGGGATGGGATGGGAGCAGCTGCTCGACGTGCGGCTCGACGGCAAGCTGCTGAAGCGCTTCGCAGTCGGCGGAAAAGCCGAGGGCCGCGCGGCGGGGGCCAGCTATGCGGGCGACGGCGAGCCGGGATTTGCAGGGGCGCCGGAGTGGGAAAGATACATGCAGGTCGACGGCGATACGGGACTCGAGGTGCGCGTGCCCGTGACCGCGGGCTCGCGAGTCGTCGCCGTATCGTTCGTACGTCAATTGTGGGAGCCCGAAGGGCTTCCTCAGCCGCTGCAGCGCGGCCGCGTGATTACGAACGATGAAGTCTACATGGGCTACGCGAACGTCGCGTCGATTCAAATTGGTGGACCTTACGGAGCTGATGGAGGACAGGGCAGAGAGCAGAGAGCAGAGGGGAAAGAGCAGAGAGGAAAGGGGACGAGCGACCTATTTGTTTGCCGGCCCGCGCGTGTGGCTGAAGAGACGGCCTGCGCCACAAAGATCATCTCGCGCATTGCGCGGCTTGCGTATCGGCGTCCGGTAAATGCGGCCGACGTGCAGACGTTGATGAAGTTCTACGGAGAAGGCCGTCGCGACGGGGGCACCTTCGAAGCCGGCGTGCAGTTCGCCCTCGAGCGGATGCTTGTCGATCCCGATTTTCTGCTGCGGGTGTATCGCGACCCTAAACCGTCAGCCCTAAGCCCTCAGCCTTACCGGTTGTCCGACCTCGAGTTGGCCTCCCGGCTGTCCTTCTTCCTCTGGTCCAGCATTCCCGACGACGAGCTCCTCACGCTCGCCGAGCGACGGAAGTTGAGCGATCAGAAGGTGCTCGAGCAGCAGGTCAAGCGCATGCTCGCCGACCCGCGCTCGAGCGAAGCGCTTGTCAACGACTTCGCCGCGCAGTGGCTGAATCTTCGCCGCGTGCCCGAGGTCGTGGTCGATCCGGAGCGTTATCCGAATTACGACCTCACGCTGATGGAGGCGTTCACGCGCGAGACCGAGCTGTTTGTCGGCAGCACGCTGCTCGAGGATCGCAGTGTGCTCGAGCTCCTCGACGCGGACTATACGTTCGTCAACGAGAAGCTCGCCAGGCATTACGGCATCCCTGGAATTTACGGCAGCCGCTTCCGGCGTGTGTCGTTGCCAGACAAGGACCGGCGCGGCGGGCTGCTGGGACAGGGTGCGCTGTTATCGACGACCTCATATCCGGATCGCACGTCGCCGGTGCTTCGGGGGAAATTTCTGTTGAACAACGTCTTCGGGCTGCAGACGCCGCCGCCGCCGCCCGGCGTCGATACCAATCTTGCGCCGGTGAAGCCGGGCGGGACGCTCCCGACCATACGCGAGCGGCTTGCCGAACATCGCACCAATCCGACGTGCGCGAGCTGCCACGCCGTCATCGATCCGCTGGGGTTTGCACTCGAGAATTTCGACGTCATCGGCGGCTGGCGCACCGTCGACGAGGCCGGAAAGCCCGTTGATGCGGTGGGCACGACGATGAGCGGCGCGAACATTCAGGGGCTGCGTGGATTGCGCGCCCTCTTGCTGGAGCGCCGCGAGCAGTTCCCGCGCACCGTTACAGAAAAACTGCTCGCGTATGCGCTCGGGCGCAGGGTCGAGTACTACGACCGTCCTGCAGTTCGCAGCATCGTGCGCGACGCAGAGGCTCAGGATTTTCGATGGTCGGCGCTTATATTGGGAATCGTCAAGAGTCCGGCATTTCAAATGAGGCGATTACATGTTCCTCACATCTAAGTCTCTTCCGCGGCGCACGGTGCTGCGCGGCCTGGGGGCCACGCTCGCGCTTCCGTTTCTCGATGCGATGACGCCCGCCATGGCGCTCGCGTCGCAGCGCGCGGCGAAACCGGCGCATCGCTTCCTCGCGTTCTACGTGCCCAACGGCATGGCGATGGAGTACTGGTCGCCGAAAGGCGAGGGCAGCGCGTTCGAGATGTCGCCAATCCTGCAGCCGCTCCAGCCCTTCCGCAACCAGATGCTGGTGCTCTCGGGCATCCACGCCAACTGGGTGGCGATTCATGCCGGGGCATCCGGCGCGTTTCTCACCGGTACGCCTCGCGGCGGCAAGACGGAGATCGAGATCTTCGCCGACACGTCGATGGACCAGCTGCTCGCCAGGCACCACGCAGGGGAAACGCAGATTGCGTCGCTCGAGATGGCAATGGATCCGCCGGCCAATGCGGGCGCGTGCACCGGCAATCTGAGCTGCGTTTACACGCACACATTATCGTGGCGCAGCCCGACACAGCCGCTGCCCATGGAGTGGAACCCCCGCGCGGTGTTCGAGAAACTGTTCGGCGATACGGGCAGCACCGATCGCGGGGCGCGCGAGGCCCGGTTGCGTCAGCACAAGAGCCTGCTCGATTCCGTCAACGAGAAGCTCGCCAGCCTTCGCACCGAGCTTGGCCCGCAGGATCGCGCCAAGGTGGAGCAGTACACCGAAGCGGTGCGCGACGTTGAGCGCCGTATTGAGCGCGCAGAGCAGCAAGCCGATCTCGAGCTGCCGGACATGGACCAACCGCAGGGCGCGCCGCCGGTGTTCGAAGATCACCTGGCGCTCATGCTCGATCTACAGCTGCTCGCGTATCAGAGCGACTTGACGCGCGTGATTTCATTCATGCTCGGCAAGGAGCAGAGCGCGCGACCGTATCCGCAGATCGGCGTGCCCGAGGCGCATCATCCGCTGTCACATCACCAGGACAATGCGGCGCTCATTGCGCACATGTCGAAGATCAACCAGTACCACACCGAGCTCTTCGGAAAGTATCTGGCGAAGCTCGGCGCGACGCCGGACGGCGATGGATCGCTGCTCGATCACATGACGATTCTGTATGGCTCGGGCATTTCGAACAGCACGCGCCATTCTGGCGAGAATCTTCCGCTGCTGGTGGTGGGGGGCGGAGCCGGAACGCTCAAAGGGGGCCGGCATCTGACGTACACGGACAAGCCATCGATGGCCAACCTGCTGATGACGCTGATGGACAAGATGGGTGTGCCGGTCGAGCGCATCGGCGGAAGCACGGGGAAAGTACAACTCGATACGTTGGCGCTATAGATGGGTGCGATGGGTGTAATCGGTGCAAGGGGTGCGCTAGGTGCGCTAGGTGCGGCGGTGCTGCTGCACGTTGCGCCTGGATACGCGCAGGAGGCGCCGTCGGGGGATGGATCTACGCCGCTGCATTGGGCGGCGTACCGTGACGACATCTCGAAGGTCGATCAGCTCATCCGTTCCGGCGCGAATGTCAACGCGGCGAACGACATCGGCGCTACGCCACTGTGGGCTGCCAGCCTGAACGGCAGCGTGCCCGTCGTGAAGCGCCTGCTCGATGCAGGCGCGAATCCAAACACTCCGCTTCTGTCCGGCGAGAGTCCTTTGATGGCGGCGTCGCGCGCGGGCCAGCAGGCAGTCGTCGAAGCGCTGATCGCCAAACGCGCGAACCCAAATGCCAGCGGCCCACGCGGCCAGACTGCCCTGATGTGGGCCGTCGCGCAGAAGCATGCCGACGTCGTCAAACTGCTCCTCGCCGGCGGTGCCGACGTGCATGCGCGCACCGACACATGGACGCAGATGATGGCGGTGCCGCCGCACGGCCTTCCCGAATACAACCGGATGATTCCGCACGGCGCCGACACCGCGCTCATGTTCGCGGCCCGTGTCGGCGATGTCGCGTCGGTGAGGCTGTTGGTCGAGGCTGGCGCCAACGTGAACGACCACGATGCCTGGGGCGTCAGCGCCACTACTTTGGCAGCGTTTTCGGGTTACGGTGACGTCGCGCGGTATCTGCTCGACAAAGGCGCCGATCCGAACAACGACAAGCCGGGATTCACTGCGCTGCACTGCGCGATCATGCGGCGCGACGAGCAGACCGTGGCGGCGCTCCTCGCGCGCGGCGCGGATCCCAACGCGCGCGTCCAGGTGTGGACGCCCACGCGGCGATCGTCTGACGACTATCACTTCATGCCGGCGCTCGTGGATGCGACGCCGTACTGGATGGCGGCACGCTTCACTCAGCCAGCCGTCATGCGGCTCCTTGCCAAGCATGGGGCCGATCCGAAGGTTATTCACGAGTCGAATTACGTGCAGGGTGAAGGGTACCAGCGCCGGAAGGAGCGGACGACGGCCATCATGGCGGCCCTGGGAATGGGGGGCGGCACGGCGTGGGTGCCGATCGATCGTGCCGAACGCGATGCGTTGATCCTCGAAACCGTCAAAGTTGCCGTCGAGCTGGGTGCCGACGTGAATACCGCGAGCACCGACGGCCGCACGGCGCTCGACTCGGCACGAGCGCAAAAGTACGTCGCGGTCGCGAAATTCCTCGAGGAGCGAAGCGCAGCTGCGTCGTCTCGCTAGCGCTGATTCGTCTGCGTTTTCATCGCCATGCCGAGCCGCTGCATGGCCCGGTTCACCGCCATCCTCGCTCCATCGACCGTATTGAACCCGAAATGTTCCGCGATTTCCGGCGCGGTCCATTGCGCCTCGACGCGCGCGATGACGAGCTCGCGCTCTCGAGGATTGAGACCGCCCATCGCCGCGCGATAGCGCGCGTACGTCTGTTCGTGAATGGCCTGTTCCTCAGGCGAGGGCTCTTCCGACGCGACGTCATCGGGAA
Source organism: Vicinamibacterales bacterium (assembly GCA_963787755.1). Taxonomy (GTDB): domain Bacteria; phylum Acidobacteriota; class Vicinamibacteria; order Vicinamibacterales; family JAMQPK01; genus JAMQPK01. The sequence goes on along the minus strand of CAWBEG010000012.1, from coordinate 60,856 downwards.
ACTCGACTGGGACCGGGCGCCGCGTAAAGCGGCGCATCTCGTCGCGAATCCGGTTGATCACCGATTGTCGAAGGTAGGCCTGCATCGCGCCGACATGCCGCGGCTCGAAAGTGTCGAGCCGCGCGATTGCGCTCATCGCGGCGTCCTGAACGAGATCGCCCGTATCGAGATGGCCTCGCGCCGCGGCCGGCAGACGCCCATGCGCCCAGCGTTTCAGGGACGGAAGGCAGCGCTGAAGGATTGCTTCGACCGCCGACTGATCGCCGGTGCGCGCGCGTATGATCAGTTCAACCGTGGGTTCGTCGCTTAACAGGGTGCCGTTGTCGGCCATGACTGGAGATTTTTCCACTTGTCATGCGGCGCGGCCAGCGCAAAGTTATACCTAGGCTCAGATGGCCGTGAAGGCGGATTCGAACGCATATGTCGATGCCGCCCTCGCCGAGCGGCTCTTTCGCCAGGCGAAGGCCGAGCGATGGCGCCTGCCGCAGGCCGCGTTCACCGCCGCTCTCGAAACGAGCTGCGCCAAGGCGTTTCGTGGCGCATCGCCGACGCCGCGCGAGGTCTCCCGCTACGTCTCGTCGCTTCATCTCGAAGATCTTGCGCTGGCCTGTGCCTGCGCTCTCGGTGACAGCGGGGCCTGGGACCACTTCGTGCTGGAGATGCGGCCGGCACTCTATCGCGCCGCCGACGCCCTCGATCGATCGGGGACGGCACGAGAGCTCGCCGACTCGCTGTACGCCGATCTCTACGGGCTCGACCAGCGGGGCGGTGCGCGTCAGTCGCTGCTGCGCTACTTTCACGGCCGCAGCAGCCTCGCCACGTGGCTGCGTGCCGTGCTCGCCCAGCGCCATGTCGATCGCGTGCGTGTCGACCGCCGCACCGAGCCCCTGCCGGAAGAGCTGGCCGGCCACGCGTCGCCCGCGGCAGCAGACCCAGACTGTATTCGCTTCGTCGACATGTTGCGCTCGGCGCTCGAGATCGCCGCTGCGCGGCTGGAGCCCCGCGAGCGGCTGCGCCTTCGCTGCTATTACGCGCAACAGCTGACGCTGGCTCAGACCGGCACGCTGCTGAAAGAGCACGAGGCCACGACATCGCGGCAGCTCGCGCGCACACGGAAGATCATCCGTGACGGTGTCGAACAGGAGCTCCGTTCGCGCGGGTTGAAGGATGCGGAGATCGCGCGGTGTTTCGAGTGCGCTACCGAAGACGTGGGCGCAACCAATCTGGACGAGATGCTGGACGTACGGTCCGGCTGAACAGAACGGACTCTTACTCGGCAGTGTCCGCCTTTAGGCGGACCCGCGGACCGCAAGAAATCGTGACGAGGTCGTTCTATATGAAGAGAGAACCAATGGGTAACGAACGAGAACCGGACAGCTGGCTGGGCACGACGCTGCGGCAGACGCCCGCAACGGCGTCTGATGCGTGTCTCGACGCCGAGACGCTGGCTGCCTGGGCTGATGGCGGGCTGAGCTCATCGGCGGCCGCTGCCGTCGAGCTGCACGCGTCGAGTTGCTCGCGGTGCACGGCGGTGCTGGCGGCGTTGGAGCGCAGCGCTCCTGTCGCATCCGCGACCCGCGTGTGGACGCCGGCACGCGTGTTCCGATGGCTCGCGCCGTTGACGGCGGCCGCGACCGCCGTCGCCATCTGGATTGTGGTGCCGAATCGGCCGCTTACCCAGATGGCACCAGCCCCCGCTCACGATCTGACGATTCGAGCACCAGAAACTCCGACGGGAGAGCGCGGAACCGGGAACGTGGAACCTCGAGCTGACAACGCGGCACGCCGAACCCTGGGCGCGGAACCAGGAACTGCGAACCAGAACCCAGGAACCCCGAACCAGAACCCAGCACCCAGCACCCAGAACCTAGAACCGCAGACGCAGGAGCGGTTCGCCCCGAGTGTGCGCGTCGAGAAGCCGGCCGCCGAGGAGCAGGCTCAGATGCGCGACGAGCTGAGACGCGAGCGCGCGGCGCCCCAGGCGCTGGGCGCCGCGGCCGACTCCGCGGCAGAGGCGCCGCCCTGCGCTCGGCGCCTCAGCGCCACAAACTGCCGCGCGTTCGGCACCATCGCCTCCTGCCGCCTCAGCCAAAGCAGTGCCTGAAACCCTCACGGAGACGGCGCGAACCGCCTTCAACAGCGCGTCGATGGCCACCGAGTCGGTTTCTCCATCCAATCCGCTGATTCGATGGCGGATCGTTTCGTTTGCGTCGGTCGAGCGCTCTACCGACGGGGGCAAGACGTGGACGAAGACCATTCCGCCTCCCGGCGCGGCCTCGAACAACACGCCAGCCGTTACCGTCGTTGGTATTCGAGCCGTGAACGCCGATCGCGCCGTGGCCAGAACATCTAACGGTGTCGAGTTTTACACCACGAACGGCGGCCGCTCCTGGACTCGCGTGCAAGAAAATTCCGCAGCGCCGTTCTAAGAACAGTGGGGCAGAGCCCCGCTATTCAAAGGAGCGGTCATGGTCAGGTTATCGTTTGTCGCGCTCGTCTGCCTCGTCCTTGCCCTTGGGTTCTCGCGGCAATCGTAACCCCGCTATCGACACGGTCCAGGCCGCGGCCGCCCAAGGCTCGACGACCCTCGACGATCAGGTCGAGCTCAACGTCACCGTCTACAACTCCGACGTCGCGCTCGTGCGCGATGTGCGCAACATCGAGCTCCCGAGAGGGACGTTCGACCTGAGCTTCATGGACATCGCCGCGACCGTGAACCCTGCGACCGTCCATTTTCGATCCCTCAGCGAGCCGTCGCGCGTCAGCGTGCTCGAGCAGAACTACGAATACGATCTGCTGGAACCGGAGAAACTGCTGCGCAAGTACGTCGGTCGCGACGTGACGCTCGTGCGCACGCGCCAGGTGAACGGCACGACCGAGGAGGAAGAAGTCACGGCGCGCCTGCTCAGCTACAACAATCAGCCGGTGTGGCGAATCAACGGCGAGATCGTGACCGGCCTGCACGCCGACCATATTCGGTTTCCCGAGCTGCCGGACACGCTCTTCACGCGGCCGACGTTAATCTGGTCGCTCGACAACGGGGGCGGCCCGCGTCACCGTGTCGAGGCCGCGTATCTCGCCGGCAAACTGTCATGGAATGCCGACTACGTCCTCACCGTGGCGCGCGATGACAAAGCGGGTGACATCGACGGATGGGTGACGTTGACCAACGGCAGCGGCACGGCGTTTCGGAACGCCAAGCTGCAGCTTGTGGCGGGTGAGCTCAATCGCGTGCGGGAGAACTTCAACAGAATGCTGGCAGCCGACGCGATGGCCCAGCGCCGCGAGTCCGCTGCCGCGCCGATGGCGCAGGAGGCTTTCTCGGACTATCACCTCTACACGCTCGGCCGAAAGACGACGATCAACAACAACGAAACGAAGCAGGTGAGCATGCTCGCCGGCACGGGCTTTCCGATCCAGAAGCGCTACGTCGTCAACGGCAACCAGTTCTACTACCACAACGGCGCACGGCCCGGCGCGCCCATCAAGGACTCGGTCGAAGTCTTCTATCAGTTCAAGAACGAGGAAAAGGGCGGGCTGGGAATGCCGATGCCGTCCGGCACCGTGCGCGTGTATCAGTCGGACTCGAATGGCGGCGTGCAGTTCGTGGGTGAGGATCGCATCCAGCACACGCCGAAAGACGAAGTACTGAACCTGAAGATCGGCAACGCCTTCGATGTGGTGTGCGAGCGTAATCAGGTCGATTTCGAGAAGATCGCGGCGAACGTCTATGAAATCGAGTACGCGATCACCTTGCGCAATCGAAAGTCGACGCCCATTACCGTTGAGGTAAACGAGCCGGTCGGCGCCGCCACATGGCGCATGCTGCACGCGACGCACAAGTGGACCAAGACAGCGGCCTTTGCGGCGCAGTTCATCGTGCCGGTCGATGCGGGCGCGGAAGCAGTGCTGAAGTTTCGGATTCGCGTGAACGGGTGAGGTGTTTTTTACAGAAGATCAGAAGATCAAAAGATTAGAAGGTTCTTTTCTCAAGAAAAAGAAACTCTTCTGATCTTTTGATCTTCTGTTGAGATCGTCGTCAGTGTTTTACGCTCGTCAGGTGCTCCCGCAGTAAGTCACGTCCGAAATCCCCATTGAAGTCGCGCCATACGGAGTGGACGTGATTGCCATTGCCCTGCGTGTTATCGAACTCGATGAGGAACGTCGGGCCCTGCACGCGGTAGTAGTGCTTCTTGCCGCGCTCGAACTCGCCGGCCCAGGCAAAGCTGATGTTCTCGAGGCCGGCCTTCTTCAGCGCTGCCATTCGATCGGCGGCGATGTCGGGTGCCATCACCGAGGTGTACGCATCGACGATGCGCATCAGCGTCTCACGCTGTTTCGGCTGCAGCTCGCTGGCCGCGATGCCGGAGGGAGACAGGGGCTTCACCGTTGATTCGTTGCGCGTGACGATGTCGTTTGGTGCGGTAGTGTTGAAGACCGCCTTCGCGCGCTGCGCTTCGCTGAGCGACGTCAAGAGCTCGCGCCCGGGATCTTCCTCGTATCCAAGAACTCGCAGGCCCTTCTTCGGGCCGTCCATCACTTCCGCCGGATTCGAACCGAAGAAGTGTGGCGATGTCGATACCATGCTGCCGTTCACCATCGTGAAATTCAGCGAGACATGGTGACCTTCGACTTTCCAGCCCCACGTGCCCTTGGCGCTCGGCGTGCCGAACACCCAGACGAAGTACTTCAACGGATTGCGCTCGAGTTTCGGTGGGTTGGAGCCCGGAGGATTTTCGATCGCGTTCAAGAGCGTCTCGAGCTCCATGATCGCGGTCGTCGTCATGTAGCCTTTCTGACTGAGGCCGGATTTCAGCAGGTTGTGGGCGGCCTCCCGCTGCGGGACCGTCATCTTTTCGATGGTGAGCCCAACGCGTGGATGCATCTCGGTCGGCACAAAGCCGAACCGCTCCCGCTCTGCAACGTTGTCGAACGCATATGCCGCAACTTGCTTTTGTTCAGGCGTCAGGGACGAAAGAAACTTGCTGGCGGCGTTCGCCATCGTCGCGGGCGAGCGATCGGCGGCGGAGGTTGCGGCGAAGTACGCCAGCACGCAGCCGACCCACAGGACGAAACGAGCTGAGCGGATTGCACGCATTGGAGAATCCTTTCGATTTGTGCCGGGAAGAGTATCATAGCCCCATCCATTTATGAGGCGAAACACCTTTGTTTTCACAATAGTGACGGCCCTCGGTCTTGTGTCCGGCTGGGCGGTGGCGCAGGAGCCGGGTGTAGCTTTTGTCTATGTATCCGGCTATCGCCCGGAGATCGCAATCTTCCGGCTCGACACGGCCGGCGGCACGCTCGTTCCCGCCGGCAAGGCGGCAAACGTCGGCCAGGACCCGTCGTTCCTCGCGTTCGATCCGGCGGCGAAATTTCTCTTCTCGGTAAACGAGACCGACCCGGGCCGCGTCCGGTCGTTTGCGATCAATCAGGCAACCGGTGCGCTGACGCCCGTGAACGATGTGCCGTCGATGGGCAGCATTACGGCGCACCTTTCGACCGACAGGGCTGGCCGCTGGCTGCTGGTCGCGAACTACGGCGGCGAACAGGGACAAGGGACGATCGCGTCGATCCCGATCGGCGCCGATGGTCGGCTCGGTGCGGCCGTTGACACGAGGGAGTTCGGAGTCGGGACGATGGCGCATCAGATCCGCGCCGATCCTGGTAACCGGTTCGTGTACGTGCCGCTCAAAGGCGGCCCAGCCGTGGCACAGCTCGTCTTCGATCCGGCGTCCGGACGAATGAAGCCGAATGTGCCGCCGCAAGTCGCGGCTGCCGCGGGCGCCGGGCCGCGGCATCTCGACTTTCATCCGAACGGCAGGTTCGTCTACGTCATCAACGAGCTCGATTTGACGATGGGCGCGTACGGGTACGACGCGAAGACCGGTTTGCTGCGCGAGCTGCAGATTCTGCCGACGCTGCCGGCCGCCGCCGACAAGGTGGGCGCATCGTGCGCGGATGTTCACGTGCACCGCACCGGAAGATTTCTCTACGGATCGAACCGCGGGCACGACAGCATCGTCATTTATCGCCTCGGAGAGGACGGGCGCATGACGCTCGTCGGCCACGAGTCGCGCGGCATCAAACGACCCCGCAATTTCACGATCGATCCGACCGGCACGCTGATGCTGGTCGCCAATCAGGACGCAGCGAACGTGACGATCTTCCGCATCGATCAGAACAAAGGGACGCTCGAACCGGTCGGTAAACCAACGCCCGTGGGTATCAATCCATCATTCGTTGGCGTCGTCATGTTGCCGGGCAAGTAGGGAGTCGATATGCGCATGCTGGCTGCGTTACTGCTTCTGTTTACCATCGGGATCTCCGCTCAGGAAAAAGAGCGCGTCCTCTATTATCCGAAGCCGATTGTCCGCGACTACAAAGCGCCGATGAAGCCGGTCACGCGTTTCGCCGACGTGAAGGCGAAGCACAAGGGACACGCGAGCTGGCGCGAGCCGGTCATCGACGACGGCAACTCGGTCTCGTTCCTGGTGCAGGAGCCGCCGGGCACGAAGCACGAGCGGCGGTTGTACCCGGATTCCGCCGCGTGGTTTGCCGTTCTCGAAGGAGAGATTCGCTTCGAAGTCGAGAAAGCCGATCGCACGTTCGAAACAATCAACGCAACGAAGGGCTCGTACATCTTCGTCCCCGAGCGCCTTCTGCATTCGGTCGAAGTCGTCGGCACGGCGCCGGCCATTCGCTACGAAGTGACGCTGGGCCCATCGTCCACGCCGGTCTTCGAGAAGAAACCGTCGACCGCGCCGAAAGGCGTCGAGTATGTGCCCGTCACGCTCAGCACTGGCCTCAACCCGCTCGATGTGTACAACGAAGGCAACGGCGGCAAACCGTGGCCTTACCATGTGAACATCTACGACCTCGAGAAGCGCAACGCGACGAAGAAGAACTTCACACAGGAAGCGATACGCGCCAACCGCGCCCGCGGCAATTTCATCTGCGGCTATCGACCCTCCTCATTTCCGACGGAGAAAGGCGATCGCGGACACCTCCACACCGACACTGCCGAAGCGTGGCTGGTGATGCTCGGCGAGCTGCGCTGGGTATTCGAGGGGGATGAGAAAACCGCCATCATCGCGCAGCAGGGCGACATCATCTACGCCGTACCGGGCACATTCCATTCGCCGCAGTTCTGGGGCAAGGAAGGGCTGAACTGCCGGCTTACGAACAGCACGATGCCGTCGCTGAATCACTTGTACGACGCGCCCAAATAGGGCTGAGGGCTGCGGAGTTGGAGAAGACGCACATGAGAAGACCGTATGTGGTTGCCTCGGTTGTGGCAGTTGCGGCCGCAATGTGGGTTGCACGACCACAGGGGCAGCAGCCGCAGATCCAGCAGCCGCAGGCGCCGCCCGCCCAGCAGTCGACGGGCTCCGACATGAACGCGTACTACCAGTTGGGTCCGGATTCACAATCGCACGAGGGTGTCCCGAAGGGGGAAGTGCGCGGACCGTTTACGCTCCCTAGCCAGGCGTATCCCGGGACGCAGCATACCTACTGGGTCTACGTGCCTGCGCAGTACGACCGCGCGGTTCCCGCCAGCCTCATGATTTTTCAGGATGGCCAGGCGTTCAAAGACATGGACGGCGGCCTGCGCGCGCCAAACGTGCTCGACAATCTGATCTACCGTCGCGAGATCCCCGTGATGATCTCGGTGTTCATCAACCCGGGACGAACGCCGGAGCAGCCGGAGCCGACACCCCGCAATTGGGGCGATCGCGATACGAACCGGCCGACCGATACAACTCGCTCGACGACCGCTACGCGCGCGTGATCGTCGATGAGCTCATGCCCGTCCTCCACAAGGAATACAGCATCTCGAAAGACCCGGAGCGCCACGGCATTGGCGGCGCCAGCTCCGGCGCGATTGCGGCGTTCACCGTGGCATGGCAGCGGCCAAATGATTTCCGCAAAGTGCTCAGCATCGTCGGCAGCTTCGTCAACCTTGGCGATCGCGGCGGCGACACGTACGCCGACATCGTCCTGAAGAGCGAGAAAAAACCGCTCCGCGTCTTCCTGCAGGATGGGCGCAACGACAATCGCGGCCAGGGGCGCGGCGGCGCGTACGATCCGCGCCGCGACTGGTTCCTCCAGAACGTACGGTTGAAGGATGCGCTCACGGAGAAGGGCTACGACCTGAACTACACATGGGGCATGAACACGCACGGCCAGCGGATGGGCGGACCGATCCTGCCCGAGATGATGCGATGGCTGTGGCGCGACCATCCGGTGTCGACCGATCCGAACGATAAAGTCGAGCGGTCGTTCAACGAGCCCAGGAAATAGTGATTAGGGGTTGGGGATTAGGGATTAGCTCGGACCCCCGAAACGATTAAGCCTACCAACGCTCCGATACCAGCGCCCGTACCGGCGAACATCGGAATATACGCGCTATGGGGTTCTCCGCCACTCGCTCCAGGGATCACCGCAGCTTCAACCCCGAGGCCAATGCCCACTCCAACCAGCGCGCCAAACAGCACGGGATGACGACCCGGCCAACGGCGTTCCCCTTTCTGCTGCTGACGCGAGGCGGGCGGCAGAAGCCGTAAACGGAACGGATTCATGTCGCCTAACTTCGCGCGTGATTGCGGGTGTCTCGGCCCACCCTCCGGCCGGTATCAGGAACACGGCGAGCGTCAGAGCCACGAGTATTTTGTGCATTGCGGCCTCCATACCTCGCAATGCGCAAGATTGCTCCGCAGCGGCTCAATTCTCGGGGCCGCGCTATACCGCGTCTGATAGCGACGTGAAGTTGAAGTCGCGAATGCGAAGCGCCGGCATGTGACGGCCGGCGGCGACGGCTTCCGGCCGCCCGATGTCTTCAAGCCGGTTGAGCATCAGCAGCGGACTTTCATTCCACCGCAGATTCTTCAGCGGCCGCGTGACTTTGCCCTTTTCGATGAGAAACGCGCCGTCGCGGGTGAGCCCCGTGTAGAGCACGGTCCGCGGCTCGAGCGATCGAATGTAGAAAAAGTGCGTCACCAGCACGCCGTGTTCGCAGCCGGCGATCAGTTCCTCGGTAGTCTTCGTGCCGCCCGTCATCTTCAGTCCGCCGCCAAGCACGTTAGAGGTGCCGTTGTAGATGTTCGTGCCGGTTGGCGGAACCTTCTGCCGCTGCGCCCAGAAGCGCGTGTACGAAAGGTTTTTGAGCACGCCTTTTTCAATCCAGACAACCCGCTTCAACGGAAAGCCTTCAACGTCGAACGGCATCGCGAGCAGATCGGGATCCGTGGGATCGGAGTAGAGCGTCACACGCTCGTCCATGACCCTCTCGCCGATTCGCGTTCCACCGTCGGGCTTCGAAAACGCGCTCCGGCCTTCGTCGGCCGTCCGCGCGTTCAGCGAGCCCGACAGCAGTGGGACGAGATCGTTCACGGCCTGTGGTTCGAGGACCGCGGTCATCGGCCGCGCTTCAATCGCTTGCGGGTTGCGGCTCGATTCGGCCTTTCGCGCAGCCGCCCGGCCGATCGCCGCGGGATCGATCTTGCCCCAGTCGCGCGATCCGGCGCTGGCCCAGCCGCTGCCCGTTCCGTCCGGCGTTCTCGCCGTCATCGAGAGCTTCGAGTCGGTCGTCCGGTGAAAGGCAAACAGGCCGTTGCTGGTCGCGACTGCGATGGCGATCGCGTGGACGTCGAGAAATCCCGCTGAAAAGATCTGGCCTCCGCCTGTGCCATCGATCGTGCGGCGCACCGCGCCGGCGCGAGCCGCCGGCGTCAGATTGGCCGTGTCTTCGATGTACGCGTTCACGACAGCGTGATTCTGAGGTCCGAGCTCCGGCATCAGCTCGGGATCGTCAGGCGACAGGCGCGCAAGCTGTGCAGCGAGATCGATCGTGCGGCGCAGGCTCGCGTCCTCGAGCACGTTGGTCGATGCAGAGGCCCGCCGCCGTCCGATCGTCACAGCCACCTCGACGACGACGTCCGTAATCCCGCCGGATGTCGTGATGCTCGCGTCGGCGAAGCGCGTGTTGCCGCCCCAGGTGCTGACGATGATGACGCGCGTCTGGTCGGCGCTTTTGCTCAGCGCCAGCACGCGATTGGCGAGCAACCTGGCCTCTTCGGCGCGTCATGACTTTTGTCCCGTATTGAGGATCGTGACGTTACGGAAGCGGCATGGCGGGCAGCCATGGCTGACGGAGCTCATCTGGGCCGGTTCGCCTTTCCCGTCGTTGAACGATCCCCCAAGCCAGTACCGACGACTTGCCGCCTATCATGTCCATCGAGTTCCAGAAGACCGGTGTATTGCTCTGGTAGGCGACGTCTCGCAGCATGCCGACGATCTTGCCATTGCGCACTTCGTGGTACGACTGCCCCGAGAACTGGAAGTTATAGCGTTGATTGTCGATCGACCACGATCCGCGGTTCTTGATGACGATGCCGCGGTCCGTCGCGGCGACGATGTCATCGATCGTGATGTCGCGCTCGCCGGGGAGTAGCGAGATGTTCGGCATCCGCTGAAACTGCACGGCGTTCCACGATTCGGCGAACGAGCAACCGTGCGAACGGGCCACGCCGGTCAGGGGCTGAATCCACTTCGCCTGCTCGCGCGTCGTCTGGTAGTCCTTGAAAATGCCCTTCTCGATAATCAGCCACTGTTCCGATGGCACTCCTTCATCGTCCCACGCAACGCGCGACAGAGAGCCCACCTGCGTGCGATCGGCCTGCACATTCATGAACTCCGGGCCGTACTTCAGCTTGCCGATCGTTTTCTCCGGCGGCGCCACAAAGCTCGTGCCGGCGTAGTTCGCTTCCTGGCCTGACCGCGCGATCGAGCTCGGTGGGGTGGCCAATCGATTCGTGAATCGTCAGCCACAGGTTCGTCGGATCGAGAATCAAATCGTACTGGCCCGCCGCCACGCTTTTCGCGGTGAGCTTCTCGGCGGCGATTGACGCCCAGCGTTCGGCATTGCCGCGCAGGTTGAGCGACTCGACGTATTCCCATCCCTCGCCACGCGGCGCGAGCTCTTCTTCGTAGGTCTGGAAATCGCCGGTTGCGATGGCGGTGGCGCTGAAGGACGGACCTACGCGAATGAATGTCTGCGTGACGTTCGTGCCCTCAGACGTCACGAGCGTTTTCACCTCACGGAGAAGCTGCGAAGCCGGAGCTGACGAAGCGGACGTTCTTGACCTTGAGCGCAGCCTCGTTCGCACCGAGCAGCAGCGCGATCTTCTCTTCGAGAGGCACTTCGATGGGATCGCGCCGCACCGGCGTCATCCAGGTTCCAGTCACGGGCGTCGGCGGGCGCGAGCTCGACCGGCCGGCGTTGCACGGTGCGCGCGGCGCGCGACAGCGTGATGGCCTCGCGCGCGACGTTCTGCACTCCCGGTACGGGTCATCACGCTCGTGGCGGCAAACCCCCAGCACCCGTCTACGAGCGTGCGAATGCCGAGGCCGTACGACTCGTCGTCGGTGACAGATGCGACCAGGCGCTCGCGGGTCCGAATGATCTGGCGCCGGTATCGTCCGATGCGCACATCAGCATACGAGGCGCCGCTGCTGCGCGCGACGTTGAGTGCTTCATGTGCGAGTTCGAGGACGAGAGGGTCGGCAGACGGCGCCGCCGGCGTTTGTGCCGAAAGGTCCAGACCGAGTCGGCTGCCTGCGACGGCGGCGACGGTTGCCGAGGTTACGCCAATGAAATCGCGTCGTGACGTTCTGGACATCAGGGCCTTATGCGCGACTGAAGATGCTACATTAGGAGAGATTAAACACTACATTCCACAGAGGTGCACGATGAAGAGAGTAGCCGCCTTTCTGGTATTCGCCATGATAACAGCGGTACCCGCTATAGCTCATCACGGATGGGCCGGGTATTCTGAAGAGGAATTCGAAATTTCCGGTACGCTCGAAACGCAAGTAGCACTCGCCGGTCCCCACGGAACCATGAAGATTAAAGTTGACGGCCAGATCTGGGACGTCACTCTCGCGCCGCCCCCGCGCGTAAAGGGTGCGGGTCTGACAAGCACGTCGATTCCGCTGGGTGCAAAAGTGACGGTGCATGGACATCGTCATCGCGACCCGAAGCGCTTTGAAGTAAAGACCGAGCGCGTCATGTACGACGGGAAGCTGTACAACGTGTATCCCGACAGAAAATAGTGCGCGAGGCTCTCGTCTGGCTGGAGCAGTCCGCGCTTGGCGAACTGATGCGGACCTCCAGCCTCTGGACCTATCCGATCGTCAATCTTCTGCACATCTTCGGGATCGCCGCACTGTTCGGCGGGGCGACGATCATTGACCTGCGCCTTCTCGGTGTGTGGCGCAGAGTCCCGCTCGCTGACGTCAGCGATACCGCGGTCCCCGTTTCGAGGGCAGGCTTTTTTCTTGCCGCGGCGACGGGCATGGGACTCCTCGCGGCGAATTCCACCGAGTACATCGGCAATCCGTTTCTGCTCATCAAGTTCGGTGCGATCGCAGTGGGATTGACCAATGTCGGGCTGTTGAACCTATCGCCGGCGTGGAAAGCGCATCGCCTGCGCGAACTGCAACCGAGTGAGCGGCGCCGTCTTGCCGATTTTCGGCGGCATCTCGCTGGCGACATGGGTCACCGCAGTCGCTGCGGGGCGACTGATCGCGTACTGGTAGCGCAGGGCTCAAGCCCTGCCGCAGATTTGTCGGAATTCCGGATCGGCTAACTGCGAAGAATGAGGAGGAACAAGACGGAGGCGGCAACAACGAAGAACATGAGCGTGCCGTGCTCGCTGCTCTGATAGCCGACGGTATTGGCGGCCTGTTGCAGGGCCCGCGCAACCTGCTCGCGCGCCATTGTCAGCTCGCTCATCGCCGAACCGGCAAACACGCCGCTGGCCCGATCGCGGACGCGGTCGTCGAGCACTGCAGCGGCGCCCAGCAGCACAAAACCGCTCCCTGCCACCATCGCGCGCTCGAAGAGGCGCTCGACGCTGAAACCTGTCATCGCGGCCGATGAGGTCGCAATTCACGTGCCTCGCACGGCAAGCCTCTTAAAAGTGGCCATAACATATTGATTTAAAATGACTTGTAGGTGTCCAGCGCTCTGCGGGTGTAGGTCTCACACCTACCCCGGGGCTGTCCCGTTTCGGAACGAGCAGTGCTATTTCGAAAAAATGAGGATGTGCTGCCGCGGCAGGCGATCGTCGATTCTGGCGAGGGTAAACCCTTCGGCTTCGAGCTCCAGCTTCGCTTCGGCGACCGACATCTTGTGTTCGAAGCGGATGGGAACGTCGGGGTCTTCTTTTCTGTATTCGAGCAGCACGAGTCGACCGCCGGGTTTCAGTGCGGTGCGAATCCCGCGCAGCATCTTCTGGGGCTCAGAGAACTCGTGGTACACGTCCACCATCAGCACGAGATCGATTGACGAGACCGGAAGCTTTGGATCGTCGATCGCGCCCGGCACGAGCGTAACGTTGCGCACGTTCTCGCGCGCGAGACGCGCGGCGAGCATCTTCAGCATTTCGGGCTGGAGATCGTTCGCGTAGACGCGGCCTGTTGAGCCGACACGCGCCGCCAGGCGAACGGTAAAGAAACCGGACCCTGCGCCGACATCGGCGACCGCGAGATCCGTCAGCGTGCCCAGCGCGTCGAGCGCCTTGTCGGGTTCCTCTTCGAATGCACGCTCCGATCGCTCGAGCCAATCCGCACCCTGCCACCCCATGACGTTGGCAAAGCGCCGGCCGGAAATCGGATGGATGCCCGGCGCGGCAACCGTCTGGGCGAAGGTCGATGCCGCCGCCAGGAGGACGACGGCCACGGAGCCCATAAACTGCCGCATGCGTGCGAGTTTACCTTGACACTTGTCGTGCGAGGCCGTACATTTGAGGCTGCACCTAAACGCTGCCCCCAGCGCTTAGATCCTCCGACAACTCATAATTCCGCGGCGTCGTGGGCCATCGTCCGCGACAGACAGACGGTACTGACGTATGCCAATCTTCAGGCGTGTGCGAATTGCGCGTCTCCTTACCCTCTGCGTGGCCATGGTGTGCTTCGGGTTTTCCATGGGCACATGGTTTTCTCGCGACCGCATCGAGCAGCGGATTGCGGACAACAACGATGCGATCTCCGCGCTGCGCGAGAAAATGACGCGCGATGAAATGAGCGCGGGACTGCGCGCGCTCGGTACGGCGGGCGAGGTGGCGCTCGGACGCGTCGCAACGGACAACGGATCGCGGGACCGATTTGTCGAAGAGATCAAAGGTCAGCTGCAACGCGAGATGGGTCTCGTGCCGATTCGCGTGCTTCGCGAGCGCGGCGCCAGCTTCGTGCAGGTTCACGCCTACGATCAGTACGGCGGTTTGCGATATGGCACGGCTGGATATCTCGGCGGTGGGTACTTCATCACGGTGAAGCACGGTGTCCTCGCGCTCAACGATGCGGCAGGCGGACGGCGGATAGCATCGGTGAAGATTGTGCATCGACCGCAAGGAACTGTCTGCCGCGGTCGTCGACAGCGGCACGGCCGACGTCGAGGTGCATAGCGGCGACTGGGCGATTCTCAAGGTGGAAGACGATATCGACCTGCCTCCGCTGCACATCGATGTCAAATATCCATACGACTTCGCCGAGCCGATCTTCCGGCTCGGGAACGACTACTCCAAGGGGATCATCGTGAGCACGGGCTATGTCGGCCAGCGGATGGATAACGGCCTGGTCTCGTGCCTTACCGATGGCCACCCGGGCGTGTCGGGCGGGGGAGTGCTCGACGGGAACGGAAATCTCGTAGGCATCCCCGTCGGCCGGCTGGACGGCGATTTTCGCTTTTCGTTCATCCTGCCGTTGCGCGCTGAAATGTTCCGGAAAGTGCCTGATATCTCCGCCCAGACTTGCCGCCGATCTCGTGTCTTCAACTGAACATACCGAGTAAAAGTTTCTTCCCGCCCCTCCTGCTGCCCGCGCCCGGAAGCCCGATCTGCGCCGAATTCGCGGGCACGAAATCGTGGCCCCTTTCCTGCATCGCATGCAGTGAAGCAGAACTACACCAAAAGGAGGCTAAAAATGAATCGTTCGTTGTATGCGTTACCCGCAGTCCTTTGTCTGACAGCGGCAATTGTCACGGCCCAAGCACCGGCAGGAGAGAAGCCGGCCGGAGATCAGCCGAGGGCCCAGGAGCCCGCGACCCCGAAGCCCAGCACGCCGCCAGCTACGCCCAGCACGCCGCCAGCTTCGTCGCAGAGCGCCGCTGGCAAGGTGACCTACACCGGTTGCCTGAAGCAGGGCGAGTCAGCGGGATCGTGGATTCTCGAGAACGCCGAAGCCGCCGCGAAGCCCGGAGCTCGGCCCCGGGCGCGGTCGGAACGTCAGGTGCGTCGAAGACGACATTCAGTCTCGACGCCGGCGTCGTCCGTTAACTTGACGCCGCATGCCAATCACAAGGTCGAGATTGTCGGCATGGTAGCTCCCGCCAAACCAGGCGGTGGCGCGACTGCACCCAAGCAGGCAATCAATGTCGATTCCTTGAAGATGGTCTCGGCGACCTGCCCGTAAGTATCAACCGCCACTGCCGGGCGAGGCTCCGCGCCTCGCCCGGCCATTCCTCACCCTCCTACGCATCGAGCAGTTCCAGCTCTTCATGCGGCGATGCGTGCAGCTCGGCCCAGTCCAGTTCTTCTTCCAGCCGATGGAACGCATCGTCCGAGATTTTTCCCTGCCGGCGCAGCGTCGCGAGGAGCTCGCGCTGCGCGCAGATGGCGTCGATGCGCGGCGATCGTGCTCTGTGCCGGTCGGCGGGTTGGCGCGATCCCGAGCGATAGTGCGCATCGCTTCTTGTTCGGTACCCACCGCAACGGCGGCATCGCCGGTGCGATCGCGCAGGCTTGCCAGCGCCTCGCGTGTCGTCGTCGAGTGCGATGATTCGCGCCGGTGAAACAGCCGAGGGATCAGCGTACCAATCATCACCCACGCAATCCGGACGACGATGACGACAGCCAGGACAGTGGCACCGAACGGCGTGGGCCGTACGTTACCATGACGCCACAATCGATATGATGGCTGCGCGGCGAACCTTGTTGACGTTGGCTTTGCTGGGTGGCGCTTGTTTGCCGGTAGATGCCCATCCCGTTCCATTCAGCTACATCGATGTTCGTGTCCACGCGACCGCAATCGACCTGACGATCGTCGCGCACACCTTCGACCTGGCGAATGACCTGAAGATTCAGCCGCCGGAACGACTGCTTGAACCCGATACGCTGGGTGCACAGGGAAGCGCCATCGCGGCGCTCGTTCGTGAGCGTTTGAAGGTTGCGGCCGATGGCGACTCATTGATGAATGCCACGTGGTCAGCGCCCGAGGCGCTGCCAGACCGGCAGTCCATTCGTCTGCGCGCGAGCTATGCGCCGGCTCAACCGGTGGGGCGGATAGACGTCGTCACGCAGATGTTCCCGTACGACCCACAGCACAAGACATTTTTGAACGTCTACGAGAACGGCGTTGTCACCACGCAGGTGATTCTCGACAAAGACCGCACAGCGTTCGAGTACTTCGTCGGCTCGAGCCAGGGCACCTGGGCGGTGCTGCAGAAGTTCGTTCCCGCGGGCATCCACCACATCCTCATAGGTCCCGACCATCTGCTGTTCCTTGCGGGCCTGCTGCTGCTCGGCGGCACCCTTAAACAGTTGCTGCTGGTCGTCACCGCGTTTACCATAGCTCACAGCATCACGCTGTCGCTGGCCGTGCTGGGGATGGTCATACCACCGGCGAACGCCATTGAGCCGGCTATCGCGCTCAGCATCGTCTATGTGGGCGCCGACAATCTGCTGGTCAGCGCCGGCGGGCGCGACACGCGCGCATGGATCGCGTTTGCATTCGGCCTGATCCACGGCTTCGGGTTCGCGAACGTGCTTCGAGATATGGATTTGCCCAGCCGCGCGCTCGGCTGGACGCTCTTTGCGTTCAACGTAGGCGTCGAGATTGGTCAGCTCGTCTTCGTCGTGCTCATCGCGTCGCTGTTCGTCTGGATTCGATCGCGCAACGAGGCCGCCGGACGGCGGCTCGCATTTGCCGGCTCCATCATCGTGATGCTCGCCGGCGTGTTCTGGTTCGTACAACGGGTTTTTTTCTCTGGAGGCACCGTATGAAACGCATCGCAGTTCTCACGGCTCTGATCGCCGCCGGCGCGGTCTCGTATGTCGTCGCGCAGGACGGGAAGAAGCCAATGGTCGTCGAGGTTGAAAAATTCAAGGACAATCTCTTCATCCTGAAGGGCGGCGGCGGCAATACCACTGTCTTCGTCCAGTCGGACGGCATCACCGTCGTCGACACGAAGAACCCCGGGTGGGGCGCGCCGATTCTGGCGAAGATCCAGGAGCTGAGCCCGAAGCCGATCACCACGATCATCAACACCCACACGCACGGCGATCACGTGAGCGGCAACGTGGAGTTCCCGGCGACGGTCGATATCGTCGTCCAGGAGAACACCGCGACGAACATGAAGACGATGAAGGCGGTCACCGGGCTGGGAAAGCCAGGCGCGCCGCCTGCGCCGAACATCTTCGAGCAGAACCAGGGCAAGGGGCTGCCCAAGCGCACGTTCAAGGACCGCATGACGCTCTTCAAGGGGCCCGATCAGATCGAGCTCTATTACCTCGGCCGCGGCCACACGAACGGCGATGCGTGGGTGGTGTTTCCGGCGTTACGCGTGGTGACGGCGGGCGACATCGTATCCGGCAAGAATCTTCCGCTGCTCGATGCGAATAACGGCGGCAGCGGTCTCGAAATCGGCGACACGATCGGGAAGGCGCACAGCACGTTCAGCAAGGTCGCTGACACGGTTATCACCGGCCACAGCGTGAACATGACGATGGCCGAGTTGCAGGAGTACGCGACGTTCAATCGCGAGTTTGCCGACGCGGTGCGCGCGGCGAAGAAAGCCGGCCAGAGCGTCGAGCAAATCGCGAAGAGCTGGACGATGCCTGCGAAATATCAGGGGTATGCCGCCGCGGCGGAAGCGCGGCTGCTCTCGAACGTGCAGGTGATCTACGACGAAATCAAATAGATCCCTGACTAGGGATGAGGGACTGGGGATTAGAGATCGGGATTAGGGATCGGAGCTGAGCCGGGATTCGCGTTGCGAGTCCCGGCTTTTTTGTTTCGGCATGACGCTCGGCCAGACTCTTGGACTCTGGACTCTGGACTCTCCCGACTCTCAGGTTTTCCGTTCTTCCAGGTAGGTATACCCGTGCAACCCGTCTTCGAAGAACTGCACGAGACGGCCGGATTCTTCGTAGTCGATGCGACCGTCGCGCACGGCGGTTTCGACGTCCATCCGCAGCTTGCTGATCAGCGCGTCGCCGTCGAACTGCACGTACGACAGCACCTCGCGAACCGTGTCGCCCTTGATGACCGTGTCGAGCACGACGCGGTTGTCGGCATCGAGGCTCACGTGCACCGCGTGCGTGTCGCCGTAGAGGTTATGCAGGTCGCCGAGAATCTCCTGGTAGGCGCCGACGAGAAAGATGCCCAGGTAATACGGCGAGCCGTTGAATGCGTGCAGCGGCAGCGTGCGCCGGACGTCGCGGCGATCGATGAACTGATCGACCTTGCCGTCCGAGTCGCACGTGATGTCGCCGAGCACCGCATGGCGCGTCGGCTGCTCGTTCAGCCGGTGAATCGGCATGATCGGGAACAGCTGCTTGATGGCCCAGCTGTCCGGCACCGACTGAAAGAGCGAGAAGTTGCAGAAATAGGTGTCTGACAGCGACTCGTCCAGGTGCTGCAGATCTTCCGGCACCTCTTCCATCGTCTTCACCAGCTTCTGCAGCTTCATGCAGATCGCCCAGTACAGACTTTCGGCCTGCGATCGCTGGATGAGCGGCAGGTATCCGGTCGAGAACATGTTGATCGCCATGTCGAGCGCCTGCTGGGCGTCGTGGTAGCTCTCGAGCGCATTGCGCACGTTCAGGCTGGTGTAGGTCTCGATGAGGTCCACCAGCGGACGCTCCATTTCCGCCGTCGCCGCCGCGGGCACCTCGTCGGTGCCGAAGCCCGACGCGCCCAGCACGTTGAACACGAGGAGGCTGTGATGCGCCACGATCGCGCGCCCGCTTTCGGAAATGATCGTCGGGTGCGCCACCTTTGCTTCGTCGCACACCGTCTGCAGGTGATAGACGACGTCGTTGGCGTATTCCTGCAGCGTGTAGTTGACGCTCGATTCGAAATTGGTCTGCGAGCCGTCGTAATCGACGCCGAGGCCGCCGCCGACGTCCATGTATTTCAGGCCCGCGCCCGCCTGGACGAGCTCCACGTAAACGCGCGCCGCCTCGTTGAGCGCCCCCTTGACGATGCGGATGTTGGGAATCTGGCTGCCGAGATGGAAGTGGAGCAACTGCAGGCAGTCTTCCATTCCCCGCGTTTTCAGCTCGTTGAGCCCCTGCAGAATTTCGGCGACCGTAAGCCCGAACTTCGAACGGTATCCGCCGGATGACTGCCACCGGCCGCCGCCCCGAGCCGCCAGCTTCACGCGCATGCCGATGTTCGGCCGCACGCCGATGCGCTCGGCAATTTCCAGAATCAGATCGAGCTCGGTGTACTTCTCGACCACCGGGATGATGTTGCGCCCGACCTTCTGCGCCAGCATCGCCAGCTCGATGAACTCGGCGTCCTTGAACCCGTTGCAGATGATGGGCGTGTCGTTGTCGGCGATCGCCGCCACGGCAATCAGCTCGGGCTTCGAGCCCGCTTCGAGCCCGAACTTGAAGGGTTTGCCGAAATTGAAGACCTCTTCGACGACCTGGCGCTGCTGATTCACCTTGATCGGATACACGCACACGTAGTTGCCGGTGTATTCGTGCTGCGTGATGGCCGCCTGAAACGCCTCGTAGATGTCCTGCAGGCGATGCCGCAGGATGTCTCGAAACCGCACGAGCGTCGGCAGGCTGATGCCTCGCAGCTGCAGGTGATCGACCAGCTGCTTCAAGTCGATCGACCGGTCGGTCTCTTTTGTCGGGTGAATCTTGACGTGACCGTTCTCGCCGATCGAAAAGTACCCTTGCCCCCAGCGGGCAATTTCATACATTTCGGTGGCGTCGACCGTGGTCCACGCATCACCGACGTCGTGAGCCGAGCGTCGGGTCATCGGTTGATTCATGTCGCTACACATGATACGCGAGTTTGCTGTTGTAAGATGCCCGCGTTGATGAATTCTGGAGCGCCATTCCTGAGCCGGCTGCCGTTGTTCGCCGACGTCTCGCCCGAGACGCTCGCGCGCTTCGAGCATCGCATGCGTCGGCGCGAGTTCGCGCCTCGCACCGTGATCGTCCGGGAAGGAAGCAGCGACGATTCGGCGTTCCTCGTGCTCTCGGGCCGCGTCGCCGTGCGCCGCAAAGACCCGGAGTCGGGCATCGAGTTCCTGCTCGCCGAGCTCGGCGAAGGAGAGATGTTCGGCGAGATGGCGCTGCTGACGCGCAAGCCGCGCACGGCGTCGGTCGTCGCCCTCGAAGCGACGACATGCGGAATCATTGAGCAATCCGACTTCGATCAGCTGCTCACGCGAGCATCCAGCCGCCGTGCGGGCGATGATGGCGGCGCTCGCCGACCGGCTCGACGCCGCCAATCGCCACGCCGGCATCGACTTCGTGAACCTGTCGCGCGTGAAGATCGATCCGCGCGTCCTCCGGCTGCTGCCGCAGGCCGCTCGTCAACGAGCACAAGGTCGTGCCCATCTCATTTGCCAACAACCGGCTGACCCTCGCGATGACAAACCCGTCGAACGTCGTGGCGTTCGATGACGTACGCCGGGTCATCAAAGGCGTGCTCATCGAGCCGGCGGTCGTGACCGAGGACGATTTCAAGCGGTTCATGTCGTCGACCTACGCGCAGCTGGTTGCACAGGATGACGCGGGTCGCCGCAGCCGCAGCGGCCAGCCGACGCCGCGTTCCCCGGGCTCCGCACCCGCGGCCAAGCAAGGCGACCGGCCGCGTCGGTCGACCTGCTGGAGTCCGACCTCATTCGCGAGCTGCAGCTCGCCGCCGACACCGACGACCAGAAGACGGAAACGCAAGCAGGATCTGATGAGCGCCTCGGAGGACGCGCCCATCATCAAGCTGGCGAACTCGATTCTAGGGCTCGCCATCAAGCAGGGCGCCAGCGACATCCACATCGAGCCGATGGAAGCCGACGTCACCGTCCGGTTCCGCATCGACGGCGTGCTGCAGGTCGTGCAGAAGCTGCCGAAGCGCGTGCAGCTGGGGCTGATTTCGCGGTTCAAGATCCTGAGCCGGCTCGACATCGCCGAAAAACGGCTGCCGCAGGACGGCCGCATCAGCGTCAGCATGGACAGCAAGCCGATCGATTTCCGCGTGTCGACCGTCCCCGGCAAGTGGGGCGAGAAGGTCTGCATGCGCATTCTCGACCGGTCGAACACCACGCTCGGGCTCGACAAGCTGATCAATCACGCGCCGACTCTCAAACTGGTGCGCGAGATGATCGAGCAGCCATACGGCATCATCTACGTGACCGGCCCGACCGGATCGGGCAAAACGACGACCCTGTATTCGGCGCTCGCGGAAATCAACGACCCGGGCGTGAACATTTCGACCGCCGAGGATCCGATCGAGTACGACCTGCCCGGCGTCACGCAGATTCAGGCGAATTCCGCCATCGGCCTGACGTTCGCGAGCGTGCTGCGCGCCTTCCTCCGGCAGGATCCCGACGTGCTGCTCGTCGGCGAAACGCGCGACAAGGAAACCGCGAAAACCGCCGTCGAAGCCGCGCTCACCGGCCATCTCGTGTTCACGACGCTCCACACGAACAGCGCGGCGGTGGCGTTTACGCGGCTGCACGAGATGGACGTCGAGCCGTTTCTCGTCTCGTCGTCGACCATTGGCGTCATCGCGCAGCGGCTCGCGCGCCGGTTGTGCCAGCAGTGCAAGGAGCCGCTACACCGTCGACGCGAATATCGCGCGGTTCTGGGGCCTGCCGGAAGGCACGACGATCTTTCGGGGCAAAGGCTGCAACGCGTGCGGCGGCAAAGGTGTGCGCGGCCGGGTCGGCGTCTACGAAGTCATGAAGGTGACGCCGCGGCTCCGCGCGATGATCGGTTCGGCGTCGCGATCGGAAGACATCCACGCCGCCGCTGTCGAAGAGGGGATGATCGATCTGAAGCGCTATTCCGCGTGGCTGCTCACGGAAGGGCTCACCAGCGTGGAGGAAGTCACCAGCGTCGTGAGCGTCGACATCTGATGCGCGTCGCCATCGTCGGCGGTCCGGGCATCGGCAAGAGCACCCTGATTCGGCAGCTCGGCGACCTCTATCACAACGGCACGTACGGCGAAGGCGAAGAGGGCGTGTGGGCGACGCGCATGCTCGAAGACATCGCCGCGGGCAGAAACGCCGTCGGTGTCACCGAGTATTTCGCCCGCATCTACGACGCGAACTACCGCGACGCCGCCGAGCACGACCGCCCGGACCGCGTCATCTTTTTCGAGGGCGCGCGCATTACGCTCGAGGCGCACATGGCGGAATATCCCGCACGCCGATCATCCGGCGCTGCGCGAGGTGCTCTCGATCGGCGACTGGTGGAATCCCGAGCGGATCATCGTGCTGACGTCGAGCGTCGACACCATCGAGAAGCACATCAAGCTGCGCAACCGCCCGCACGAGACGGCCGAGATCATGGTGCGGCGGTTCAGGCTGATCGACGCCGAGTTTCGCCGGCTCGCGGCCAGCTACCCGAATACGGTGGTGATTAACCGCGACGGCATGGAGTTCCATGCGCGCCGCGGGCTTACCGACATCATCGAGGCTGCGGGACTGCCGATGTTTCGCGAGATCCCTTACGCTTCCCGATAAAGCCGTTCCACGGCGGAATCACGATCGTCACGTTGCCTGAGGCGATCGCCTGGCACGCGAGCCTGATGAGCGGTCTTCGGCTCGGGCGTATTGATGTAGCCGAACTCTTTCATCCGCTTCTTCTCGTGCGCATCGACCTCTGAGAGATGATCGTTGCCGCCGAGGATTCCCACCCAGCAGGTGCCGCACGATGCCGTCCGGCACTGCGCCGGAATCGGTCCTTCGACAGTGCCGCGCAGCTCCTTCGAGTAATCGCGCGTATCGTTCGCCGACGCCGTCGTCAGCTGCTGCTGGTTGATCACTGTGAATCGCGCGTCGTTCCGCCGCTCGTCGAACGTCACCGTGTATTGCGCGCGGATGCCGCGAAACATGCCGACGATGCCCCTGGCTGTCGTTCTTCTTCCGCGCCGCGATAATCCGCTCGGGAGATTTCGCCAACACACCCTGGGGCGGTTGCACCGCGCCTGACCCGGCGCGAAACGCGGCCAACCCAACCTGCTGCAGCGTCATCAGTCCCACCGCGGTGATGCCGAGAACGAGCGACTCATCCGGCGTAGGCCGTGTCTTGCTCTCCAAGACCCGCCGCAGGACGTCCTTGCCCATCTGCTTCACCAATGCCCCCAGTTCGAGACTCGACGGCGCTGCGCTCGATTCGGCGCGCGCGATGATAGCGGCCTTCACCTGCGGCCAGTACCGATGGCCATGCAGAAACCAGTGGCTCGAGTCGACCTGATCGGCGAGGCTGAAGTTGCCTTCGAGCCGGAGCGTCAGGACGAGCTGGGCGAGATCATCTGTCTCTGCAATCGCCTCAGCCAGCTCGAGGGGGAAGAAGTGAAACCAGATCTGCGTCGCGGCGCGGTCGACCTCGTGAATGTCGGGCAGCAGCGCTCTCGACCGTGCTGCTGCCAGGCCGCGGCGTTGTGTTGTTTGAGAAAGGACTGAAACACGGGTTAGGCTCTCCTGTTAATGACGACGTGCAGATTTTACTCGCTTGCGGTGGTGCCTGCTCTGATCGCCCTGTCGGCGTGCGCCGTTCGGACGATGGCGCCGGCGACGGCGGCCGCGGCGGCGCCGCTGTTTGCGAATGCCCTGGCCGACGTCGACCGAATGCAGCAGCGCCACAAACGAAGCGCGCTTCGAGGCTCTCACAGCGATTCTGGCAGAGCGCAGGCTTGCGTTCGAGGTCGAGCCATTCACGATCGAGCCGCGAAAGGGAGAGCCTCGCACGCACCGGACGCAATATCGTTGTGACGATTCCAGGCAGCACGCCGGAAGTCGTCGTCGGCGCCCACTACGACGCGTCCCGCCTTGTCTGACGGCACGCTCAGCGGAGGAGCCGTCGACAACGCCGCGTCGGTGATCATCCTCATTCGTCTCGCCGAAACGCTTTCAAAGGCGCGGCGCAACGCTCGGATTCGGATCGTCTTTTTCGATATGGAAGAGCTGGGGCTCCTCGGCTCGGCACAGTTCGTTCAGGCCCACCGCGAGCGGCCGATGCGCGCGATGGTGAACCTCGACGTCAATGCATTTGGCGATACGCTCATCTTCGGGTCGCGCGCCGATGCGAATGACGACGCGTTTCGAGCATTGCGCGCGGCATGCATCGCGGTCGCAGCCAACTGCGTCGAGTTGCCGAGAATGCCGCCGAGCGACGATGTGAGCTTTCAGAAAGGGGGGATACCGGCCGTATCCATCGCCACGGTCCCCGAGGTGCAGGCGCATCAACTGTGGCTCCTGATGAA
Source organism: Vicinamibacterales bacterium (assembly GCA_963787755.1). Lineage (GTDB taxonomy): Bacteria > Acidobacteriota > Vicinamibacteria > Vicinamibacterales > JAMQPK01 > JAMQPK01. The sequence continues at coordinate 36,340 of CAWBEG010000012.1, read as the reverse complement.
CGGCGGAAAAGAGTCGGGCCTGCAGACAGGATTCGTTCCGCAGATTCTCAGGACGATTCACACTGCTGCCGACACGTCCTCGGCTTGTCGATCGGGATGCGATGGTGCGGGCGTATCGCGTCGCGCTCACGCTCGATCGCCGCCCTTGGACGGGAATAGTCACGCGTAATCGCGGCTTGGTCTGATTCGTGCATTCCAGGGACCCTGTGCTGACGCGCGTCCTTTCCGACAAACAGGATGCACTTCTGCGAGAAGAACGGGCCCTGCTGATGCGGCTGCGTACCGCGCTCGCGCGGATCGACGCCGCTGACGAACAGCAGGAGGCGCTCGACCAGTCCATTGCGCAGCTCGACGAGCTGTTCCTGCTTGTCGTCGTCGGCGAGTTCAACGCGGGCAAGAGCGCGTTCATCAACGCCCTCATCGGCCAGCCGCTGATGAAGGAAGGCGTCACGCCGACGACGGCCGTCATCACCGTGCTGGAGCATGGCGACCAGCCCGAGCAGACCGTGCGCCAGGCCAACCTGCTCGTCATCAAAGCGCCCATCGATCTGCTCCGCGAAATCCGCATCGTCGACACGCCGGGAACCAATGCGATCATCCGCGAGCACGAGACGATGACCGCAGAGTTCATCCCCCGCTCCGATCTGGTGTTCTTCGTCACCTCGGCCGATCGTCCGTTCACGGAGACCGAACGGGGGTTCATGGAGCACATCCGCGGTTGGGGCAAGAAGATTGTCGTGGTCGTGAACAAGAGCGACATTCTCGAGGGCCCGGGCCAGGTTGCGGAAATCCGATCGTTTGTCGCCGAGAACGCGCGCGTGCTGCTCGGCTTCGAGCCCGAGATCTTTTTCGTCAGCTCGAAGCTGGCGCTCCGCGCCAAGCGAGGTGAGCCGGCTGTCTGGGCCGCCAGCGGCTTCGAGGCGCTCGAGACCTATGTGGCCACCACGCTGAATGCGTCCGGTCGAGCGCAGTTGAAGCTGCTGAATCCGCTCGGTGTCGCGATGGCCGTCGCCGACAGGCAGCGCGGCTCGCTGCGCGACCGCCAGGCGCTTCTCAAAGACGATGTCGCGACGCTCGAGCAGGTCGAGAGTCAGCTTGGGCTTGTACCAGCGCGATATGGAGCGCGACTTCGACCTGCGAATGGCCGACGTCGAGAACGTGCTGCTCGAGATGGAACGCCGCGGCAATCAGTTCTTCGACGATACGATGCGCATCGGCCGCGTGATGGATCTGCTGAACCGCAGCCGCGTGCAGGAAGCGTTCGAGCGCCAGGTCGTCGCCGATGCGCCTCAGCAGATCGAGCGGAAGGTCGGCGAGCTGATCGACTGGATGATCGACGCCGATCTGCGCCACTGGCAGGGTGTCACCGCGCACCTCGCGAAGCGGCGCCAGCAGTATGCCGGACAGCTGATCGACAATCCCGATACCGAGCGCTTCCACTTCGATCGCCGCCGCATGATCGACTCCGTCGGCCGCGAAGCCCAGAAGGTGGTAGACAGCTACGATCGGCAGAGGGAAGCGAGCGAGCTCGCCGATGGCGCGCGAAACGCCGTCGCGACGGCTGCGGCCGTAGGGGCCGGCGCGGTAGGCCTCGGGGCCATCGTGACGATTGCCGCATCCACTGCTGCGGCCGACGTGACGGGGCTCGTCATGGCCTCGGTCGTCGCCGCGATTGGGTTCTTCGTGATTCCTGCCAAACGCAAGAAGGGCAAGGAAGAGATGCGGAAGAAGATCGTCGAGGTGCGCCAGCGCCTCGGCGATGCCCTGAGGGCGCAGTTCAAAAAAGAGATCGCGCGGGCGACCGAGCGCATCCGCACCAGCATTGCCCCCTACAGCCGGTTCGTCCGGGCGGAGGGCGAGAAGCTCGAATCGGCGACGACCGAGCTTGCGACGATTGCTTCCGAGCTCAGCTCGCTGCGCGGTCGAATCGAAGGCGCGGCGTAGATGAAACCACAGGCAACGCTGCGCAGTCATGGACTCGCGAATGTCATGCGCCCCAATGTCATCGCGAGATTACACATCCGTCGCTGCGGTGTGACGACGGCCGGAGCGTGCTATAGTTAAGTCCTACTTACTTTCCGAGCCTGCTGCCGCCCTCGCCCCGCGAGTGCCAGGTCAGCCTCAGCCTCCCGAAGTACCTGGTTCACCCGAGTTTCGCCGGAGAGGCTATGTCCATCATTCTTCTGATTGCTGCGCTCGTTACGAGTGCGACGGTTGTGGCGTTCGTGATCATCGCCAAGGGCACACCGGAGCCCACGGTTGCGTCAATGCTGCGGCGCAAGGATCTCAGAGAAGGTGAGAACCGATGATTAACCGGTCTCCATTGGCCAACTCGTTTGAATTTGTCATCATTGCCGCGCTGCGCACAGCACAGCTGCAACGAGGGTGTGTCCAACGTGTGTCGGGCGCGCACAAATTCACGACGCTCGCACAGATGGAGATCGTTGCCGGTAAGGTGGGACGCCTCCCGCCGGTCGCGGTGGTCATTCCTCCCGAATAGCGCTACCCGATCTTGTCGCGGATGAAGTCTCGTCCGCGGCCAACTTCGGCCATGTTCTTCATGGTGCCGACGACGGGCGTAAAGTCGAGCGCCGTATCGAGTGCGCCGCCGACCCAGCCTTTGCGCCGGATCGCGCTGCCAAGAGTCATCAGGGCGATAGCGGCGCCCAGCCAGGGAATCGCGCGGATGAGTCTGCGTGTTGCCCTGCGACTGGCGAATTGTCCGATCTGGCGACCTATACCCATGCCGGGTTACACAGCAAAAATCTCGCCAGGGCGTCCTAACGCCGCGTCGGCTGCACGCCGACTGGAACCACGACAGGCGGAGTCGCCTTGCGGTCGATCCGGTATCGGACGGTGACACGCCCGGAGGGACAGCAGAGCGCGTCGGTTTCAGCGTAGCGTGCGAACTCGGCGGCGATCGTGTCGTCATCGGCCAGGCGAATCCCGCCGGCGATGCTGCCGTCGGTGCGCGACGCCATGTCTGCGGGCGAGAGTCGTCCTGCCAACCGCCCCCCGACGAAGACGAAAACGTTGAAGTCGACAGGACGGCACATGCCGTCCGCGCCGGCAAGGCCGCCGAGAATTTCCACATCGCGCTGAACGATCTGGCGATCGAACATGTGAAAGGGCAGCCAGCCTGCATCCGCAACCATCCGCTCACCGGACGTGTTCCGCTTCACCGGGAGCAAGGCGCACCGTTTCGCAATTTCTGCGATGGTCTCTCCATTGATCGCTGCATGTGGCATCGCGCGTCCAGAGACATTCCAGTTCGACATCGGGCGATCGAGCCACGTCGGTTCGGGCGTCTGGGCGAGACGGATGCGCACGAGAGCGCGCGCGAGGAACCGTCATTTCTTGGTCGATCATCCTGACGTTGCCGCGCAACGCCATTTCGCCTGTCAGCCCGTTCACGTCGGCTTCGTCGGCGACATCACTCCCGATGGCATCTGCAGGCGCGAATGCGCATCACGACCTCTTTGGGTGCCGGAAACGGCTCTCCGCAAGATTGGTCGCGGGCGTTGTCTGGGTTCGAAAGAAAGTAGCACACCGGCGCGAGCGAAGCCTACTCGAGCGTAAGAAACGCGCCCATTGTCATCAGCCCGACACCCAGGGCCAGCTTCCACGTCATCGTCTCACCCAGGAACTGCCGCGGCCAGAACAATCGTGAGCGGAAGGCTCAACTTGTCAATGGGCGCCACGAGCGATGCGGGTGCGAGCTGAAGCGCGCGGAAGTACGCGAGCCACGAGACGCCTGTCGCGATCCCCGACAGCACGAGGAATAACAGCGACCGTCGCGAGATGGTAGTGAGCGCATGATGCTCCTTCAGACCGAATGCGATCGACCACGCAAACACGACGATCACCAGGGTCCGGATTGCGGTGGCGAGCGTGGATGGGACGCCGGCGACGCCGATTTTCGCGAGTATGGCCGTCACTGCTGCCGCGACGGCCGACATGGCGGCATAGATGGTCCAATTCATGACGCGCTCCTTGGCTTCGCCGGCTCGACTTTCGGCAGCCAGAATCCGAGGACGCCGATCGCCGGCAGATACGAGCACACCAGGTACACCGTCGAGATGCTGGTACGGTCGGCCAGCTCTCCGAGCACGGCTGCGCCGATGCCGGCAGATGCCGAACGCGAGACCGAAGAACAAACCCGAGATGGTCCCCACTCGCCCTGGGACGAGCTCCTGCGCATAGACGATGATGGCCGAGAAGGCCGAGGCGAGGATCAAGCCGATCACGATCGAGAGCGCGCGCGTCCAGAACAGATCCACGTAAGGAAGCGCGAGCGAGAAGGGCAGCACGCCCAGGATGGACCACAGGATGACCCGGCGCCGTCCGAACCGATCGCCGATGGGTCCGCCGAAAATCGTTCCCGCGGCAACCGCGCCGAGAAACAGAAACAGATGGATCTGCGCGCTCCGCACCGAGAGGTTGAAGCGGCTCATCAGGTAGAACGTGTAGTAGCTGCCGAAGCTGGCGAGATAGATGTATTTCGAAAAGATCAGCCCCATCAGCAGGGCGAGGGCGACCTGTGTCTGGCGCCGCGTGAGCGACGTGCCGGCTCACCGGTATGGCGCCGGCGGCCGGATTGAAAACACCGGTCCGCTTGTACCAATTGCCGACATTCCACAGGAATGCAATTCCCAGGAGCGCCGTCAGCGAAAACCACGCGATGCTGCGTCGTCCGTACGGCAGCACGAGGAACGCAGCCAGCAGCGGCCCGACCGCCGATCCGACGTTTCCACCCACCTGAAAAAATGCCTGCGCGAATCCGTGGCGCCCGCCCGATGCGAGCCGCGCGATTCGAGACGACTCGGGATGAAAGACGGCAGAGCCGAGTCCAATGAGCGCGGCCGCCATGAGGACCGCGGCGAAGCTTGGACCGAATCCCAGCAGCATCATTCCGATCGAGCGTAAACGCCATGCCGACGGCGAGCGAATGCGGCTGCGGACGCCGGTCGGTGTAGACGCCGATGACCGGCTGCAGCAACGACGCGGTGATCTGACTGACGAGCGTGATGAGCCCGATCTGCCTGAAGCTCAAGCCGAACGTCTGCTTCAGCATCGGATAGATGGATGGCAGAAGCGACTGCATCAGGTCGTTGAGCAGATGGCAAAAACTGAGACTAGCGAGGATGCGCGCCGAAAACTTCACGCGAACAATCTTAGTTGTAGTGAAAAGAGACGGAAAACCACCGTAAAACGACGGCACGCGCGTTGCTATGACTATGGACAGCATCGCTCGTCCCCACTTCACGGAGGACGGCACCACCCAACCCAATCGACGGGAGGCGTACTTTGCCTCCCCGCTCGCCATGTACCTGGAATCGTGGAGTCGTAGGGACGAGTCGGAGTCGGCAGGCGTTGCTATGAAGTAGCTTCGCTCGTCCCCACCTCGGAGGACGGCAATCCCAACCAAACGACGGGAGGCGCAATTTGCCTCCCGCTCGCCATGTCTGACTACCAATTCAGCGGTCAGTGTTTCAGCTCCACCCGAATTGTGTGGCTCGTCGTCTTGCCGACGTTGCGGAGGATGTGCAGGCTCGACTCGCTCCAGTAGACCGTGCCGTGCTTGCGGTCGGAGCGTACCCATTGGCCATCGGGCAGGATCCGCGACTCGACGGTGTATTCCGTCATGCAGATGCTGACGCCGCGCATATGACGGTGTGGTTTCTCCTCGGCACCCGGCGGCACGCGCGCTTCGATGACGCGCACCAGCGCGTTCTCGTAGAGCAGCGTGTAATTTTCCGGAATCACCTTCATGACGTCCTGGTCGTCCTGCTGCGACAGCGCGGGCCGCGCGAGCAGAACAAGCGCGCCGGCCGCTGCGCCGAGCACGAGGGTGTGCTTCAGAAACCATGTCGTCTTCATTTGAGGCAATATTACGGCTGTTGTGAGGATTTCAGGAAATTCGCTGAGACGAATAAGGGCACATCCGCGCCCGAGCGGATGTGCCCCTTGAGCCATCGAGGGCTATTTCGGAATCGTGATTTCGATCGTCCGGTCGTTGTCGCTGTCCGGGTGCTGAATGTTGACCCAGGCGCGGCGCTTGTCGGTCGGGTCGAAGTAGAGGCCCGTGAATTCCGATCCCACCGTGCCGTTCGACGCCCAGCGCCCGATGCCTTCGCCCGGATCCGTCAAGGTCGCCGTCCCTGTTCAGATCCTTCGCGAACCAGATGTCGTCGTCGCTGCCGCCGCTCCGATCTTCGATGATGTAGATGTTGCCGTCGTGATCGATCGCCAGGTTGTCAGGACTCGCCAGCGCCGAGCCGACCGGCAGGCCGGTGGCCAGGTTCGATCGTGGCTCTGTTCGCGAACACCGAGATCGTCTGATTCGCCAGGTCGAGCCGGTAGACCTCGTTCGTGGTCGTCGTCGTGACGTAGAGGTACTCGCGGCCGTTCACCGTTTGAATCTGCATGTCTTCGGGACGCTGATAGTCGGTGCCCTTGAACGCCGGCAGATTCGGTGGTGTTGCGGCGCGTCGACCGAGGTGACGCCGTTCACGTCGGTGATCGTGATCGCCCCGGGCAGCGCAGCGCCGGACGCATCCGTGAACGGAACCCACGTGTATGCGCCGGTGGCGTTCGGCGTGTCGCCGTCGCCGACGCGCAGCACGAAGGTCTGGCCGGCGGCGAAATAGTCGGCCAGCCCGCCTGACGTGCGCCAGACTGGCCGCCGGCGTGTACTTGTAGAGGCTCCCGCCGTTCAGCTCGTCGATGAAGTACATGTTGCCGGCCTTGTCGAACTGAATGCCTTCGTGAGAGACGCGCGGGATCGACGTTCTGGTGCACGAACTCGGCGCCGGCGTTGCTCAGCGCGGTCGACCGGGTTGAGGATGCCGGGCGCTGTCGATCGGATTTTTCAATTCGAAGAGACGGCCGTACGGGCTGTCGGATCCCGCTGGCTGCGGTTTCCCACGATTCCTCGGCGGTGATCAGCGTTCCCCACGGCGTCCAGTAGCAGGCGTCGAACGCGACGTGGCCTCCCTGGCGTCGGGCTCTGCCAGATCGTGTCGGTCGTGCCTGTCTCCAGGTCGTGGCGCTGCACGCCTGACTGGCCGGTCTCGAATACGGTGAACAGGTAGCGGCCCTTGTGCGGGCCCGTCTCGTTGACGGTGATCATGTCCCAATTGCCCGAGTTGGGCTTGTTGGCTGCGAGCTGCGTTGTGCGATCGACGATCGAGCGCTGCTGGAAGTCCGGGTTGCCGAACGTGATCGGCGTGTCTTCGTTGATGACGGCAACGGGGCCGGCCGAGCTGGTCAGCGGCGTGTAGTCCGAGAAACGGGTGCCGTTGGCGATGACGACAGTCCCCGCCAGCAGCAAACCTCCAGCGGTGATCAGTCTTCGCGCGATCGAATGACATTTTCATACTCGAGTCTCTCCAATTCGGGCCAAAGAATTCAGTAGGGCAGGTGGTCTCGCGTGAGGCCGTCGGCGCAAGCCTGCCTGGCGAAATGCTCGCGTGCACAGCGAACGAACAGTTATATGGGGTGGATGTTGCGCGGGAACGAATGTCGCGTTACGTTCGCGCAAACTCGGCAGGCATGGGCATATGCCTGAAGTTCACGCGAACCAGGGTTCTGGCGGGCTGGGGACGGGAAGCTGTCGATTCCAGAGGCTTTTCATAGGCGGTTTCCCTATGATATGTCGACACACGGTCGACTGGTATCGATGGAGGCAGAGATGAAGGGACGCAGCTTCACTGGCGTGATGGCGCTCGGCGTGATGTTGGCGGCGACGGTGGCGTTCTCGCAAACGAAGCCGTCAATCGAAGGGCCCGCTGTCGGCGAGACGCCTGCGTGGTTTCTGCAGGGATCGTTTCCCGATCCGACTGGACGAACCATCGTCGAGCCTGGCGGAAAGGTCACTGTGCCTGCTCGCGCTGGTGGAGCGGGCGGCGCGGCGCGGCCGGCGGGCGCGGGCGCGGCCGCGCGCGAGGCACGGCGTCCGGCTGCCGTGCGCAGTACCCGGGATGCTCTCAGTCGCCCTGTGCGGGCGCCGCGGCGGTACGCCGCGGCAGTCGTTGCAGCGCGTCCAATGGAAACAGACGCTCGGATACACGTTCGAGTATCCATATGTACTGCCGCCGGGATTCGGCGGGGTGCCGGCGGTTGCGCTCGACTCGAAAGGCAACCTCTGGGTGTTCCAGCGCGCGGACTTCGGAAAACCGCAGCTCTTCAAGTTCGATCCGAACTACAAGCTGATCCTCGAGGTGGGCAACGACGTCATCGGCTATCAGGCCAAGGCGCACGGCATGGCGGTCGACGCCGAAGACAACGTCTGGATTACGGCCGCGGGCACCGCGACGGTCACGAAAATCAGTCCCGATGGGAAGATGCTGCTCAGTATCGGCGAACGCGGACGCCGAGGAGACTGGGACGAAGCGAAAGGGCAGCGGCTGCTGTGGGAGCCGGTGATGGTCGCCTTCGCGCCGAACGGCGACGTCTACATCGCCGAAGGGCATGGGAACGAGAGCCCGAACGACACCGACTCGGAGGATCCGGCGAACAACATCGGCGCTTCGCGGATTATCCATCTCGACAAGAACGGCAAATTCAAGAACCAGTGGTTCGGCAACGAAGTCGGACAGGGCAAGTTCAACTCGGCCCACGGCCTCGCCGTCGATCCCACTAACGGCGACGTCTGGATCGGCGACCGCGAGGACTACCGCATCGTCGTCTATTCGGGCGACGGCAAATTTCTGAAGACGATGCAGATGAGAAATCTGGTGTGCGCGCTGTTGTTCGATTCGCAAAGGCAATCCGTGGATGGCGAGCGGGCAGGACGGTCAGTTCCTGAAGATGACGCGCGACGGCAAGATCGTCGGCGCGATCGGCAACGGCATGGGCATCGGCCACGGCCAGTTCATCGAAGCGAGCTACTGGGTGATGGACAAGCAGGACAACCTCTATGCGGGCGACACGAGCGTCGGCCGCGTGACGAAGATGGTGGCGCCGAAGAAGTAGCGCAGGGTTTTAACCCTGCCCGGCCCGCAGAAGGGGCACGTCGTGTCAGGCTTCCCGTCTTCGCGAACGCTACGCTCATCACGGCGTGATCCATCCGCCAATCCTGCCGGATGAACAGCGCGCGCCAGTGCACGCATAATCGAAGGAGTTCGTTGGCCTGGCAGTTCGCGTTGATGCCGCGCTCAACCCACATCAACGCGCACCCGCGTACGCACCTTATGGTTGTCGCGCCATTGGGCGCATCCACGACCAGTTCGAAGCTGGGTGCTGGTGATCTGCGCCTTCGCGACGACCCACCCCGTTGCGAGCAATGCGAATCGCGATAGTCGCGTTGAGAAATAATCGACGCATTGTCGAGACCTCTCTTGCGTGTTCACCGGACGTTACAGCTCATCGACACGTGACGGCAGGGCGGCCTGTCGGCTGCCGTAGCTTTCTTCAGGCCGGCAGCGACGATGTTCTGCGGCGCGGCGAATGGATACTCGATGGCACGTGAGCCACAAGCAGAACGTCGGCGTTGCCGGGCTCATACGGACATCGGCGGCCAGGCCCGACTGCTCGATGTCGGCACTAGTAGTATTTCAACGCGCCGGCGGGCTTGCCAACTCGCGCCGCCGCTGTTCGATGATCGCCCACGGGTCATCGGGCTTCTGCCGCCAGTCAACGTACTTTGCGAGATCTCTCAACGCGATCACCGTGAAGCCCTCGTCGTGAAGGTATTTCATGTACTCCTCGAATCGCTCGCGCGGTGTGTGCACCCACGGATGTTCGACATCGGGCGCGCCGTGGAACTGGAGGATGGCGATCCTTCCGTTTTTTGCCTGTGAGGCAGCGCGCTTCAGATTGTCCAGCGTCCAGAACGGACGTGCATCCCCGGCCGAGGGAAGCAGAAGCGGATGGTCGCGCCCCGGTTCGTATGCCACGCCGTTGCCTTCTTCGTACGGGTATTCCGGAGCGCCGCCGCGACGGGCAAACCGAAACCCGAGCTCCTCTATTATCGGGAGACTGGCCGGCTCGATGGCATTGCCCGGGTACGCAAACGACACCGGCGCGGGAATGCCGTGGATGGCGCATTGCGCGTTGATGGCCTCCACCTGCTCTCGAAGCCCCGCGAGGTTGGCCTTTGACACACCTTTGTGATCCCTGGTGTGGTTGCCGATTTCGAAACCATCACGGTGGAGCTCGCCGATCTGCTCCCACGTCAGGTAATCCTCTTTGTTCGTGCGGAACGTAAACCCTTCGGTGATGAAAAACGTCGCGCCGAAGCCGTACTTTTTCAGGAGCGGCCGGACCACGGTGTAATGGCTGGCCTTCGAGTCGTCGAAGGTCAGCACCACCAGCTTGTCGGGGATGGGCTGCAGCTGCGACGCCATCGCGCCCGTCGCAGCCAGCATCAGAATGCAGCTGGTCACGCGCCAGGACCAGGTTGTTCATCGGTTAACCCCGTTCGAACAGTTCGCGTATCGGCTTTCCCTTGCCATCGTTTGTGACGTACACGGGTCGCTTTTCGGCGAGATAGGACGTGTTCGGCGGGATGCCGAGCGCGTGATAGATCGTGGCGTGGAGGTCTTCCACGGGCACCGGGTTCTCGATGCGTCGTGCACGGACGCTCGTCTGCCGTCGCCCGTAGCAGCGTGCCTTTCTTGATGCCGCCACCGAACATCACGACCGATCCGGCCGCGGTGAAGTGCCGGTGCATGCCGTAGTGCTCGGGCGCGCTCATCACGTCGGGCGTGTTCGCCTGGTCCCTGACCTCTTTGCCGACCTTCCCTTCGGTGATGGCATCGCGTCCGAATTCGCTCGCAAGCACCACCAGCGTGCGATCGAGCAGCCCTCGCTCTTCGAGATCGAGAATCAGCTGCGCGAGCGGCGCGTCGATCTGCTCTTTCATCGCCTTCGCGCGCTCGTGACCGCGCTCGTGCGTGTCCCAGTACCGGAATGGGATGTATTCGGTCGTCACCTCCACGAAGCGGGCGCCGGCTTCGACAAGACGGCGCGCCAGAAGGCACCCCTGACCAAATCGGCCGGTGTTGTATGCGTCGTACGTTCGCTGCGGCTCGAGCGACAGATCGAACGCTTTCGCTGACGGAGAGGTCAGCAGGCGATCGGCGGATTCGAGCGATCGGATCGAGCGATTCGCGCTGGAAGTCGCCCGCGTACTGATAGACCGGCTCTTTCGCCAGCAGTTTTTCGTAGAGCTGGCGCCGGCTGAGGAATCGTTTTTCGCCGAGCTCGGCCGGAGGGCGGACCGCGGCGGCGGCATCCTGCGGGTTCGTAATCAGAAACGGACCGTGTTCCGAGCCGAGGAAGCCGGCCGTGTGAAAGGCCTTCAGCGGGGCGCTCTCGCCGCCGATTTCCATGTTCTGGCCGATGGCAGATGAACGGCGGCACGGTCGGATTCTTCGGACCGAGCGTTCTGGCAGATCACCGAACCGATGTGCGGCATCGCCACCGTCTGCGGCGGAATGTATCCGGTGTGCCAGTGGTACTGGTGGCGCGAGTGCAGGATGTATCCGAGATCCGCCGCCTGGAAGGTTCTGATGATCGCGCCTCGGTCCATCACCCGGGCGACGCGCTCGAGTCCCTGCGAGATCTTGATGTTGTCGACGGCGGTATCGATGCTGGGGAACGTGCTCAGCACGCGCTCGGTGCGAACGCCCGGCTCGAACGGGGTATATCGCTTCGGATCCCAGGTTTCGGTCTGCGCCATTCCACCCGCCATCCACAGCACGATGACGGCGTCGGCGGTCGCGCTCGGGCGGCTGCCCTGCGCCTGCAGCAGCTCGCGGCTCGCGACCGACGAGCGCCGAGAGCGTGGCGCCTGCCGTTGCGCCCATGAATGCCCGGCGGCCGACCAGCCGCGAGAAAATCGTCCGTTCTTCATTGCTCAGGTTCAGACGTTCGTCAGCCATAACAGCGTCTCAGAAAATCAGCTGGAACTCGGGCTTCATCAGCACCGCCCATAACAGGTCGGCGAGACCTTCCGCAGACATGCGGCCCGGGCGAGTCGAGATCGGTCAACGCCTCCAGTGCGATCGTCCGCTCGTCGGCAGATGGCGCGCGTCCCAGCGCGTACCAGTACACCCGGTCGACGACCTGCGTCGCGCTCGTCAGCCGCGGACCGGGCGGCAACGGCGTTCCGGGTGCGGGCGGCACCAGCCGATCCATGTCCGGCTCCGTCCCGAAAATCAGGAACCGTCCGAGGATCGTTTCACCCTGCGCGAGCGTCGCGAGGTGTTTTCGAGTCCGGCGACCCCTCGAAGCCGGGTGAACCCACGACCGGAGATGTCGTACACGAGCCGCGACGGCGTCTTGACGCGCACACCCGACGCGAATGCCGCGTCATCGAGCACGACTGGACCGTGACGCGGCGCGCAGCGCCGATTCGTCGAGCGGCGTCAGAGCGGTCAGCGGCGTCATCGCGCCGTTCGGTCCGACGAGCTCTCCGCGCGCCCACACGGCCTCGGCTTTGTCGACAGCCGTCGAATTCGCGTTCTGCACGATCAGCCAGAGCCGTGGCGCTCCGGAGATATCGACATCGAACGGGGCAGGAGCGCGTTCGCGCCTGGGGTGGTGTCGCCAGCTCGTCCGCCGCGCGAATTGATCGGCGTGACGAAGAGAGCCGTCGGCGGAGCGCGGCAATTCGCCCAGCATGTTTCGGGCGCCGCGAAGCAGCCAGTTCGCCAGCCGTTCTCCGTTCACCAGTTCGAGCGCTTGAATCGTCGTCGCCGTCGTGTTGCGCGTCGAGAACACCTGGTCGCGAATCGGCCGGCCGAGCGCGCGCGCCAGCGAACTGGCGGGCGTTTGCCATTCGCGCGTGTACCGTCCGGGCGGCGGCCCTGCAGGAACGCTGTCCCGGCGCGCTTGCGCTGGAGCCGGGGGCTGATACACGTTCCAGTCGCCGGTGATCGCGCCGATGGCATCCCCGAACTGCTCCGCCGTCAGGCGCCTGATTTCCGGGCCGCGGAACACATATCCGCGCGGCTGCTCTCCGACTCGCGGCACGGCGCGCATCTGATACGCCTTCGACGACACGATCGTCGCCATGCAGCCGCTTCAGGTCGTACCCTCCATCGACGAAATCGCTCGCGAGCCAATCGAGCAACGCGGGACTCCACGGCACGCCATCCATCTCGTCAGGATTCTCGACGAAGCCGCGCCCCAGCAGGCGGTGCCACATTCGATTGACGAGCGTCCTGGGCAGGCGGCCGTTGCGCGGATCGGTGAATATGGCCGCAGCCGTGCGCCTGCGGTCGGCCAGCGAACCGGACGGCGGCGCGCGGTTGAGCTCGGGAAACAGGAACGCCGGCGTCGCGTAGTCATCCTGCGGCACATCGCAGCGATACAGACGCAGCCGACCGTCTTCAGAGAAGAAACTCGCAAGGCCGTACGCGTCCTTCAACTTCCACTTGCTGATGAAGCTGTCGTGACACGAGTTGCACTTGAGATTGAGCCCGATGAAGATCTGCGCGCTGTTCTGCGCCGCCTGCATGGCGGGCGTCTGGCTCGCATTCACTTCGCCGCGCCAATTGACGCCGATGAGAAATCCATCGGGATCGTCAGGCGTTGTCGGATTCAGCAGCTGCTCGACCCACCGGTTGTAAGGGACGTTCGTGGTCAGCGCCGACAGCAGCCAGGTGCTGATGCTCTTGCGCGATGACGTCTCCGAGTAGTAGTTCGACGCCTTCGTCGTTCCGCAGGAGGTCGTTCCAGAACGAGATCCAGTGTTGCGCGTACTTGTCGTTGTCGGCAAGGAGCCGTTCGACGAGCGCGGATCGCTTGTTCGGGTTCCTGTCCGCGAGAAACGCCTGAAGATCTTCCGGCGGCGGCAGCAGACCCCAGATGTCGAGGTACGCCCGCCTCGCGAACGCCGCGTCGCCAACCAGCTCAGGTTCTCGATCGCCGTGCTCAGCTGAGATACCTGCTGACGAAGCGATCGACTGGCGCCGTCCAATTCCGCCAGACAACGTCGGGCATCGCAGGTCGCGCGAGCGCGAGCGGCGCCTCCCACTTTGGCTTCGCTGCGGCGTGAGGTGATTGTTTCCCGTGCGCCTTCGTCGATCCAGCGACGGATCGTCGCAATCTCGCCGGCCGAGAGTGCCGGCCTGCCCAGCGGCATCGGCGGCGCCACCTCGCCCGTGATTCGCATGCATCAGGAGACTTCCCGCCGCATCGCCCGGCCTGATGGCTGCGCCGCTGCGGCCCCCGTCGAGCACGTCGGCGTAGGCGGCCAGCGACAATCCGCCCGAACGACGTTCGGCGCTGTGGCAGCTCAGGCACTTTGCCGCAAGAAGCGTGTGAACCTGTTGCTGGTAATCGATTGTCGCCGGACGATTGCCCGTCGCCTGGCCGCCTGCGGCGTTTTGTGGCCGCGCTTGTATGACAACCCACAAGCGTAGCGACCCAAAGACATGTCGCCACCCCCAGGACCATCTTCATGGTTCGTATGATACCCATCCTGCGCCGAATCAGCTTCTAGGCGGTTCAGGTCCGTGTTGTGCCAAATAGGACAGCTTACCTGTGTGCGTAGCGGGTACTCTCATGGGCAGTGCGCATACTGATTGCTGACGACGACCGAACCTCGACGCTGCTGCTGGGGCGGACACTCGAACGCTGGGGTTTTGACGTGCTCGTGGCCCACGACGGCGCTGAGGCGTGGGCAGGGATCATGGGCGACGAGCCGCCATCTCTCGCGATCGTCGACTGGATGATGCCCAAACTCGATGGCATCGAATTGTGCCGCCGCGTTCGCGCCACGCCGCCCCCGTCGCCGGTGTATTTAATCCTGCTGACGGCGCGCACCGAACGCCAAGATCTCGTGGCCGGTCTCGAAGCCGGCGCCGACGATTACCTGACTAAACCTTTCGACCCGGACGAGCTCCGCGCGCGCATCCACGTCGGTCAACGAACGCTCGCGCTGATCGCGAACATCAATCGGCTCAACGGGCTCCTGCCGATTTGCAGCTACTGCAAACGCATCCGCTCCGATCAGGATTATTGGGAACAGGTCGAGAGCTACATCACCGACCACACGGGTGCGCGGTTCTCACACGGAATTTGTCCGTCGTGCCTGGTGAAGGCGATGGATGAGCTTGAGGCCCCGGCTCCAACTGAGCCTTAAAGCACTCCGCTGGCGTGAACGAGCGGCGCGCTGCTCTGGCCCGGCAGCGCGCCCATCGTGTGCGTCGCGCTTCGTATGCCGAAGGCGTCACGCAACCACGACCCCGTCCACGAACGCCCGCTGTGCAAACGGGATACCGCGGTTTAAGCACGATCAGGGGGCTGAAGTCACACGTGCGGAGGACTTAAGGGCCACTAGTTCGCCGCTCAGTGGAAATATGCCTGGAATCCCTGGCGGTTGAACGTCTGATAGGTGTCGTTCGCGTCGCGCACCACGCGCGGGATGACCTCAGGATCGTCCGGCGCATGATAGATGCAGATGGCGAGCCGCGGTTTATGAACGGCAAGCAGCCTCCGCGCGCCCGCGAGCGCGTGCCGCTCGGCTCCCTCGATGTCCATCTTGATGAAATCCACCCGACCGAGTTTCAGCTCCTCGGCCATGTCATCGAGCCTCAGGGCCCGCACAATGACGGTTCGGCTACTCCCGGAACCCGCAACGCGTCCCGTCTGGCTTGCGCTGCCGAGCTCGAAGTTCAGCGAGCCTGGTGAATGCCAGGCAGCCGCCTCCACCAGCCGCACGCGTCCGTCGGCGATCTCTGAGGCGAACGTCCGGCCGAAGCAGGCGGCGTTCACGGGATCCGGCTCGACGGCCACGACCAGGCGCGCGCCGTGCTGCAGGGCGATCCGCGTAAAGGTGCCGAGGTGCGCCCCGACGTCGATGACCACGTCGCTATCGTGGACCGAGACCGGCCGCTGCTCGTAGATGTCTCCAACCGCCTGCTCGAGCGTCAGGAGATCGAGCTCGCGTCCATCGCGTTCGCTCCCCCAGAACCGGCCGAACGGCGTCTTCCATAAGACAGGACACGGGGCGGCGCCGCTTCCAACGACCTGCGCCACGTCGAAACGCGCGCGCTTCGGCCATCCGGGGCCGACTCGACGCAGCGCCTCGGTCCAGCCGACCTGTGGCACGTCACCGCGCATTTTCAATCGGAGAAACCAGAGCCGCGTATCGAGCTCATAGACAGTGCGCAGGGAGGCGGTGTGTCGAACGACAGGAACGACCGCACCGGCCATGAGCAGGAGGGCAATAACGGCAGGCAGGATGAGCGCGCGACGAGACTTCATCGACTCCTAACCCGTAAGCACGGCCTGTTCAACAGTGAACAGCGCCCTTTTGGTGTCCAACGGTACACTGGGACCATGGCATATATCGCATTACAGGATTTCATCGGGGCATATCGCGAAGAGGTCATCCGTCGCTGTAAGGTGAAGGTGGCGTCGAGACTCGTCCCCGCTGACACCAAAGCGGAGAACTCATCACGGAGTGCCGCTGTTTCTCGATCAATTGTGCGAAGAACTGCGGGATGGTGCGTCGCAGTTGAACGAAATTGGCCAGAGCGCGAAGACGCACGGCCACGACCTTCTCCTCAAGGGGTTCACCATTGAACAGGTCGTGCACGACTACGGCGACGTGTGTCAGTCAGTCACCGATTTGGCCGTCGAAATGGCAGCGCCCATCAGCACCGATGACTTTCGCACGCTGAACCGATGCCTCGACAACGCCATCGCCGGTGCCGTCACAGAGTTCACGCTCAAGCAGAGCGCCAACCGGGACAAAGCGTTCGCTGAACTGGAGAACCTGACCAGTGCGGCGATTGTCGGGTTTCGTGCGATCCGGACGGGCAATGTTGGGGTCGGAGGACATACCTCAGCCGTCGTCGAACGCAGCCTTCTGGCCATAAGCGCTTTGCTGGCTGCTGGTCTCCCCCCCCGGAGGAGCCCAGAAATGACTCGAACGCCACCAGCGTAGCGTCATAAAAGAACGGCGATTCATGGAACGCCTTCGAGGCGTACCGTGGGGGCACTGCCCAACAGCATCAAGAAGCCGTCGATCGACTTCGACGACGGCGCCGCGCCCGCGGCGGCTAGACCCGTGCCCAGCAGAAGTAGAGAAGCGGGCTCGGGAACAGCAGCCGCCGGCTGCAGAAAGCCACGAATCTCACCGCCGGGAAACTCACTGGTGTGAATGTTCAGATACGCTCTGCCTTCGAGGATTCCTGCGAAGAGTGCAGTTTCGGCCAGCTCCGCCGTCCCGCCGCTGGCTGTGATCCAGCCGGCACGGTAGCTGCTGGCCAGAAGCATGTCGAACGTTGCGTCGTAAATACCCGATGTGGCGCCAGACGGAAAGCCGAAAAACGTTGGCGTCGTCGTGGCGACCGGACCGAGCGTGTCTGCGGTGTTGGCGTCCCCAGGACCATTGATCACGTGGATGTGAGACGCCGTGTTCGGCGTGGTCAGATCCGCGAAGGTCACTTGCACACGCATGGTGTCAGCGATGTCATCGATCGTCACGATCGCGAACCCTGTCCCGGGCGACGAGTTGGTCGGCTCCTCGTTCGGACCGCTGAGAATCGCGGTGAAGACAATTGGCGCGGCTTGCAATGGCAGCGCGGAAACCAGGAATGCGACAAGAAGCAGAACCATCCGAGTCATTGACTCTCCTCCGCAGCTACGAGTGGACGCAGAATGCTTGAGCAGAGCACATCACGTGCCACAAAGGGCTGGGGAAACGCTAAAGAATTGATCGATGCTGAACCGAAGCCTGCATCGGCAATGACTAAAGTCAGTCGACCTGTCCGCGAATCTCGCCTGGGGGAAACTGGGACGTGTGAACGTTGACGTACGCGCCGCCATTGCGCATCGCGTCGAGAAGAGCGCTCAAAGGCTGTCCACTGAGCGATCCGACCAGCGATGACGCCGTGATCTCGCCCTCACCGAGAATCCCCTGTGTGCGTCCCGGGATGAGCATCGACGGCGGCGCGGCGGGATAGAGCCACGCAACGATGCCGCCGTTTACTCCGGCAGGCGCAAGATGAATATGTGCTTGCGTCACGTTTTCGATGTTCGCCACGATCAGTTTGTAGCCGATCGCTGTGCCGTCTTCGCTGACCTGGAAAATCGCCTGACCCTGCGCGTCGGTGTCCCTGGCCGGCACCTCCTCATTGCCGCTCAGATGCGTGCGGAGATCATGTGACGCGAGCTGCGCCGATTCGGGTCTCACGGTTTGCGGATTGGCCGCACGAGGCTCCGATTGCAACCGGACGGGGACGGTGATCGAGGCCGGCTGAGCTGGAGACATGGTTGAGTCCGTGCAGGCGCCCGCGAGAGCGCCCGCACACAATGCTGCTGCCAAAGGGAACCGCATGATTGAACCTCCTGGCTGTCGACGTTAATAAGCTGTAGGACCGGCCTTGAAAATGGGAAGGTGCACCGCGGCAGTGTCGCAAGGCTGATGCCGCGGCCAACCAGCCGAAACTGACCGGAAATGCGGGACGCGAGGGCAGGTGCATTACTTGCCGCGTAATCGATTACGCAGCAGGAAAGTGCTCGCGCTATCGAGGTGTATTGCAGAACCCGATAAACCAACCGGTAGCTCTGCCTACGCCCTGGGCGAGATCGGAGCTGCCAGAATACACATGACTGGCGAGACAATTTCGCATTACAAGGTCCTCGAGAAGCTCGGCGATGGCTCGACCGCCGAGGTGTACAAGGCCGAAGATCTGGCGCTCGGCCGCCCGGTGGCGCTGAAGCTGGTCCCCCGCGAGCTCTCGGCCGACCAGGGGATGATTGCGCGATTTCAGCACGAAGCGCGCACCGCGTCGAGCCTGAACCATCCGAACATCTGCACTATCTACGAGATTGCGGAGCACGAGGGCCGTCACTTCATTGTGATGGAGCTGCTCGAGGGCCAGGTGCTTTCGAGAGTGATCGGCGGCCGGCCGGTGCCAAGCGACCGGGTGATCGAGATCGGGATCGAGATTGCCGATGCGCTCGACGCTGCACACGCCGGGGGCATCGTCCACCGCGATATCAAGCCAGCCAACATCTTCGTGACCGACCGCGATCACGTGAAGATTCTCGATTTTGGCCTCGCCGTGCCGCTGCCGTCCGGCCACGGCGGCTCGATATCGGGAGGACCGCAGTCGGCACGCACCAGTGGAACGGCCCCGTATATGTCGCCCGAGCAGGTGCGTGGCGAGAGTCTCGATGCGAGGTCCGACCTCTTCTCGACAGGGGTAGTGCTCTACGAGCTGATCACCGGACGCCGGGCGTTCAGCGCCCCGGACATTCCGGCCATCATGGACCTCATCGTCAGCCAGTCACCCGTGCCGCTGCGCGAGCTGAATCCCTCCGTTCATCCGGAACTCGAGCGAATTGTCGGCAAGGCACTCGAGAAGAATCGAAAGCTCAGGTTTCAGACAGCTGCGGACTTGCGCGCCGACCTCCAGCGCCTGAAACGCGACCTCGAATCGGTCGAAGCCGTCTCGACCCGTCGTTACGGCGATCCCGCGCGCTCCAGCGGCCCTTCGCCGACCGCCCCGCCGCGAGGGCGCCGGATCGCTGCCGCAGGCGCTGTTCTGATGGCAAGCGCCCTGATGGCGATCGTGATCGCGGGTGTTCAAACCGTGCGTCGATTGCCTCCACCCGAACGCGCTCCGGCCGCTCCTGCTTCCAGCGCGGCGAGGGGCCATGTGGTACTGCCCGCTCCGGTTCCGGTTCCGGTTCCGGTTCCAGTTCCAGCCAAGTCGAGCAGTCCCCAACCAAGTCCGCCAAAGGGCATTGCGCAACAGAACACCACTCGTGGTCGAGCCGCCCGCCTACGTCGAGCCGGCACGGGTCTCCACGCTTCCCTGGGCGGAACAGGAGCTGCGAATCGCGCGTGCGAAGGTCGACGCCAAGCTGTTCGAACAGGCTCTGGTAACGCTTCAGGGCATTACCGCGAAGGAAGGCGGCGGAGAGGCGACGAGCGAGGCCTACTTCCTGATGGCGTCCGTTCACGAACGGCAGGGAAGAATCGAAGATGCGATGGCGACACATCTGGAGTTCGCTCATCGATATCCAGAGGATGTCCGCGCACCCGAGGCGTTGTTCCTGATGGCACAAAATACACTCCAAACGAGGCGCGCGACAAAGGAAGCGGACGCTCGTGGGTTGTTGGGAAAGCTCGCTGCGAGTTACCCGCAGAGTTCATGGACGCCGCGTGCGCTGATGATGCGTGGCGAGCTGGAAGAACGTCAGCAGCTCTATGGGCGCGACGACGTGCTTGCCACGTCGGTGCCGTTGGCGCTCATCACGTACCGCCAGGTTGCTACGGAATACAGCACGACACCCGCGGCAGAGACCGCACTCTGGAAGCTCGGACAGTTATATGCCGGCGCCAAACAATACCGGCTCGCAGCCGGTGCCTTCGCCGATCTTGCCGAGCGCTATCCTCGAACCCAATTCGACGCATGGTACGCGGCGGCAGAGTTATACGATAAACGGCTGAATGAAAGTGTGAGCGCTCGCGGCGCATACGCGCGCGTGCCGCCGTCGTCGCCTCACTTCCGAGAGGCGCAGAAGCGGCTGCGGTGAGACGTTCTGAGGGCCTCCAAGGGCGGCTTCTGATATAACATCCGCGTGTCGCAACGGATCGCATCCGGAGCTGCCGTCATTGCAGGAGTCGTCGCGTTCCTCGCGTTCTTCAGCGCCAATCTCCGGTCTCCCCTCGCTGTCCCTTTGCGAGCCGATCGGCAAAACCTTACTCAGGGTTTCTACCGGATAGAAAGGAACACAAGCCACACGTATATGTGGCTTGCTCCACATGCCGAGTTCACGCTGCCAGCCATCGATCGGAGCACCGACTGGCGAGTGACGCTCGAGACTAAAGTCTGGCGACCACGAGGCGTGCCTCTACCACGAGTCCGGATTGACGTGGATGGGGCGACCGTCACGGACCAGATCATCACGAGAAACGTGGCCCTTGGTATAACCGCGCCGCGACGTCCGGGGACCAGCGGCATCATCGTCAGTATCGATACGACACCACCGTACCTACCGGTGCGCGATCCGCGCAAACTCGGTGTCGCGATTGCTTCAATCACATTGGAACCGATCGGCGCATGGCCGCGCGCACCGTGGAGAGCCGTCGCGAGCGGGGCGGCCGCTGTCGCCATTCTTGCGACAGCCGTTGCCGTTCTGAGAGCACCTCCGCTGTGGGTCGCCGCGTTCGCGATTCTCGTAGCCTGGGTTGAAGCCGCTCTTCTTGCGCGAGGCGTCGGGCCTTACATGCAGTATCCGTCCCACGTTCTTGTGCTTGCTGCAGGCCTTGGGGCGGGGTTGCTCGCCGCGGTATGGAGTATTGAAAAGTGGCGTGAGGAACGCCTCAGCTCAGCCGCCATCGGCGTGCTTGCGATCTCCGTTGCAGCATGTTTCGTGAAGTTGCTGATGTTGCTACACCCCAATATGCCAATCGGCGACGGCGTGTTCCATGCCCATCGCTTCGAATACGTTCTCGCCGGGCGTTTCTATTTCACCTCGCTCACGCCGGACAACTACGCGTTCCCATACCCGATTCTTCTCTATCTCGCGGCCGCGCCGTTCGCATGGCTTACGTCTGATGCATTCGAGCGTCTCGCGCTGCTGCGGATCATTATCACGGTGGCCGATGCGGCCGCCGCGACGTTGCTGTACTGGATGATCGTGCGGGCGACATCCGACAGGCTGGCAGGAATCGCGTCTGTGATTTGGTACCACGCCATGCCGATGACGGCGTGGGTCATGACCGAGGGGGCGCTGACCAACGCTTTCGCGCAAACGCTGTTCGTCGCGAGCCTCGCGCTTGTGGTGGCGCTGCCGGTCGAGCGCACGAGACGCAGCACGGTTGCCCTTTTGACGATCGTCGTGGCAGCTGCGCTGCTGACGCCATCCAAGCACCTGTGCCATTCTGGTTGGCGTGCTTGCCGTGACCGGCGCCCTTTACGCGTGGCACGGCGGAAATCTCCGGCCCTCGGCGATCGGCGTTGTGGCGGCGGCGGCTTCGGCCACTGTTATCGCCGTCGTCTTGTACTACGCATGGTTTCCCTCTGTGTATCTCAGCGAGCTTGGCCGCGCGGCGTCCGTGAGTGTCTCCGGCGCGTCGGCCCCGGCTGCATCGATCGGCGCCAGACTGTCGACGGCGGCCTGGCAGGGCGAACTCTATTTCGGCTGGCCAGCAGTCGCAGCAGCAGCGATCGGCGCCTGGCGCCTGTCTCAGGACAGCGTATCGCCGCGGCTGACCCTGCTTCTTCTCGGGTGGGCGGGCATCTGTCTCGTGTTCCTCGTCATCGGCATCGTGACTCCGATTCAGATGCGTTATCACTTCGCCGCATTTCCGGCGCTGGCTATCGCCGCGGCTTTCGCCTGCAGTTGGGCATGGCGTCACGGCATAGCGTTTCAAGTCGCGATCGCGGCACTTCTCATCGCCGGCGTGTGGGACGGGATCGCGCAATGGTTGTGGGCGATGTCCACGTATGCACGGGTGGTTGGGTAAGACGATCAGTATCGTGCGCCGCTGCGCGCGGCGTGGACTCACGCGCCGCGCAGATAAATTATCTACGCGGCGCGGATGGGGCACTTCTAGACGATTTCGATGCTGAAGATGTAACCGTTGTGCGGACTCTCGAGGCCCTTCCATCCCGGGTGGATGCCGGCATCGCAGCTGATGAGTCGTCCGTCGTGCCAGTCGAGCCCGTGCGGGTCGCACGATCCGGGCGCAAACTCTACCGTCATCAGAAGCTGGCCGGTCTTGCCGTCATACTTGTTCAGACCGGCTCTCCCTTCGGCGTAGCTGGTGCTGTTGTTGCCGGTCACGACCCAGATGTTCCCCTCGTTGTCGAAACACACGTCATGGAGGCGCGGCTTCTCCTCTGAGCTTGCGCGGATTAACACTTCGGGAACCCACGTCTTGGGATCGACACGCAGGATGCCGCCCAGACGTAAAGCTGCAATCCACAGCTTGCCGTTGTGCCACTTCACACCATGGCAACCACTGCCGCTGCCGTCGATACTGAGCGGAATCTGACGGTGGCTGATGAGCTTGGAATTCATATCGACTTGAAAGATGCCGTATGGATCGGAGTTCGCCCCCATCCACACGCAGCCCCCTCCGTACGCCATGCCGGAAGTATTACGGGAAGGGGTCATGACCGTCTTCAGCAGCTTGCCGTTCCAATCGACGAGCCACGCCGCCTCATTGGGGTCTGGCAGCACAGGCAGGTTATACGTTTTCGAATTCGACGCCGTGATCTTCTGCTGGCCGATCCACAAGCCGCCGGGTGCGTCCGTCATCACGGCCAGCGCGTTGGGATACATGCCCGGCGATTTGAACATCTTCGTCGTTTTCGCCGTTTTGGTCGGCGTCGAGCCGCGTCCCCTGCCGCCGCCTCCCCTCTTTGCGCCAGCGCAATCACCGGAGCGAGGGGCAGTGCGAGACCGGCCGCGAGAAATTCTCTTCGTTTCATGCTCATGGCGTCACCTCTCAAGGGTGGTGAAATCCGCGCGAACGTTCTGCTGGAGTCGAGGCGGACCTTATATCACACAACGGACGTGAGGTGCTGCGCCAGCGCATTGGCGGCGGGAAAGCGGGCTCTGCAACTGCTCGCGTGTTTACGCGAGAACCCGCCGGCTGCCGAACATGAAGGAAAGTCCGCTATTTAGAAGGAGGTTTTGTTGTTGGCCCGGGCGCGTTCAGCGAGATGTGTTGGACCCGTTTCCAGCTGGCGACGTGTTAGGAGGCTGCAGCGCTTCGACGCGCTGCCATTGGCGGCCATGACAGACGCGACAACGAAATGGCTCCCGGCGGAACAATAACCAGGGTATGGCATCGTACCAGCGCGGCAGCGATTCGCGGAGGTTGTTAGCAGCGCAACAGTACCAGCAATGCATGTTTTGATTCACTACGTTTTCAGGGCGCCGCACACTTATTGAGCAACGGCCGTACCCAATTGCCACTGGAACGTGAGAATACCGCTTACCTGAACTCGATCGGCGGCCGGCGTTAGGGGCGGCCTCACCCCGGTTAACCAACCTGTGTGAGGCTCGTTACAAGAGACAGTTACCTGTCTTCGATGTGGTTCTTGAGGTTCTTCGCCATGCCCTCGGCGGCACTCTGAAAGTTGCTTTTTTTGGAGTTGTATGCAAAGAGAACGGTGCCTTCCACGTTGGTGATCGTCACGCTTGCGTTAAATGATTTACCACTTCCGGCCCACGCACCCAGCATCACCACCTTGGCAATGCGTTCGCCCTGCCCCTGCGTTTTCGCCTCGGAAGCGGAGGCGAGAAAATACGACGCCCTCTCACGATCCGTCGTGATCTGCACGGGCACACGTTTCTTAAGAATCGCAGCAGATAGGGCCTGACCGAAGTCTGTGGGGATTGGCCGTTTGTGCGGGAGAGGGGAGGCGAGGACGACCAGAATCTGAAAGTCGGCCAAAAAATGGAGTCTTTTGTCACTCTACAAGGAGAACTTTATGGTGCGCGTTCGGCTGGACAATTGGAATCAAGAAAAGTAAGCCGTTCCTTTTCAGTGTGTTACAGGTTCAGGTGAGGACCCGCCCGTTCTGAAACAGCACCGGCACCCTGGTTGCTCTGCTACGAGCCGACAGGACCAAGTGACGCCTACGTGAGGCCCAGTTGTTACGACTAACTCAAGGACCCTAAAGAACATGAAAAAAGCATTCTTTCACAGCAATGGCCGCGGCAACTCTGGCCATCCTCCCGGCGACAGCTCAGGCTATTCCCATCACGGGCACGCTGGACCTCGTCGGTGCAGTGCGCGTCACTGCGACCACAATCGATTGGCATCCAGTCGGCGGCACCACCGGTTTTGCGTTGATAACAGGCGGGACCGAATACTTCGCCCCCCTGGCTGGATCGGTGGCCACTGAACTAGACCTTGCCGGAGTACCCGTCGGGGTCCAGCTCAACGGCGGCCTGGGTCTTCCGGGGTTCGAGACGTTCGGCGGATCGCCACTCCCGGGTCTCAACTTCATTCTCGACATGATTTACAGCTGCGAGCAGGCATCATCGGATCCTGCAGATGAATGCGATGCGGGTCTGGATTCGCCGTTCCGGTTCGACCAGGACGCCTTCGGCACGACCGTGATCATCAACTTCACCGGCAGGGTGGTCGACGCGGCCAACCCGGGCGAGGAGAGCACGTTCACAGCGAAGTTCGATGCGACCTTCACAGGCAAGACGCCAGCGCAGATTCTTGCGATTATCTCTACAGCCGGATTCATCGATTCACCGTACTCTGCCCAGAAACTCGTGGTTGACGAGGTGACGGAAGTCCCGGAACCAGCCACGCTGCTGACCTTCGGAGCCGGCACGGCACTGCTTGGAGCGCACCGCCGGCGTCGCGCGAAGAAATCAACTCAGGCGTAACAGAACGACGGAAAGAACGATTGGGGTCGAGAGGCGCGAAGCCTCTCGACCCTTTTCCCTTCCAATCGCGTCCCCCTCGAGCTCCCGATAATCGCGGACCAGATAATCCTTCCTTTTTTTCGTCTTGACCGGGATGACCGCTGCGAAGCCGGCAGTTTGTCGGCGAGATCGCAGCGAGTTCTCACGAAACGCGTTGGCGGTTTGATAGCGACCCAACGAGGCCAAAATGAACCCCGATGCTCACACGATCAGGAACATCTATCAGCCGCAGCAAATTTCGGAGCTGAACGAAAGAATCGGTATCGTTCCAGGCTTCGACGGACTTAGGACAATGTTGGCGGGAGGCGTCGCCTTCGGTCGCGAGGAGAAGGTTGACAAGCTCGCGCTGAGCTCGCCAGCGTGATGTTCGAACTGGTGCAGGAGTCGAGCGGGATTACGGAAGAGCAGTTGGGGCAACGTGATCGTCGGAGTGATCTGGCCTGACGGCCAGGCCGACAACCTGTTGGCTCGGCGCGCAACGATCTGTCCGAAGGGTGAAGCGATGGTGTGGCTGCAAATTCAACCGTTGTTTATCCTGCGGATACAAGGGGGAGGGAGGAGCGGGGCGGAGAGACGACGGATGGAGGGACGAAGCGGCTGGGCCGCGGCGGGGGTCGGCGTAAGCGACGGCCTTTATTCGACGGGAAGATATGGCCGCTGGTCGGATCGCGCGATCGTTCTGACGCCGCGACTCGACCGACCAATTGGAACCGTTGGAAAAGTTGTGGCGTCCCTAATTTTCGCCAGTTGGAACCAACAGGCGGGCTGGCTGCGGGCGATGGACTCCCTGCGCCGGGCCGCTTGAGCGACCAGCCGGGCGACAGGCGGGTCGGCGGGGACGGCAGGCAGACACTGCCCGCAGGCTGGCCGACCGCCGCGGTTGGTGGCCGAGCGCGCTCCCGGCAGAGTGGCTACGCGGCGTGTCCGGGAATGCGTTCGAGCTCTGCCCCGAGCGCCTGTTCCGCGTGCCACACGTCAAACGCCTGCTGCATCCCGAGCCACAGCGCCGGTCCGTTACCGGCCCACTTCCCGAGCCGAACGGCCATCTCTGGCGTGACTGGCGCCCTACCCGCCAGGATTCGGTGCAGGAGCTGTCGTGACACGCCGAGCTCGCGGGCTGCCTGCGAGACGTTCATCCGCAACGCCGGCAGCACGTCCTCACGGAGGATCTCACCGGGATGGGTCGGTTCCCGCTTCAATGGCTGTCGGACAGGGAGCACCTTCGTCGTCTTCGTCGTCGCCATCGTCGTCGCCTTCCGTTCAGTGATACTGCTCGAGAGCCAGCTCGTGGGCGTCCTTGCCGTCCCAGCGGAACGTGATGCGCCAAGGGCCACTGACGGCCATCGCGTGCCGGCCCTCTCGATTGCCCTTCAATGGGTGCACACTCCAGCCCGGCATGTTCAGGTCTGAGAGCGCCGTCGCAGCATGGAGCGCGTCCATCGCCCTTCTGCAGCGTTTGTGCAGGTCCGGCTGCACCTTCCGACTCTTGCCGGTCTCGAAGAGCTCCCGCAACCCAGCGTGTCGAAAGCTGACGATCACCGTGTCGACGAGCGTAAAGCAAACGCGACAGAGTGTCAACTATCGATTTACACTCCGGCCAGCCCTGACTCTTCGCGACGTGCCGGCGCCTAGCAGCGAACTTCAAAGAGGCCGCTGGCGCGTCCGGCCAGCGGCCTCTACCTGCTTTGCCCGATTTTATTGCGTGAGATTCTCTCAAAAGGCGTTCTAAGAACCGGCTTCTGCGACTCTTGGAACGTTAACCAGAGGGCGCTCAGAGGGCGCTCAGGGGCGTTATCTCTGATAGGTTGGTCGTTGCTGTCGAGAACGGTAAACAGGGGCGGAAATGGCGGATTAGCGGGACGATCTTGCCAGCCGCCATCGTAGCCGGAGTGCTTCCACATAACGTGGCGTCCCCAAGTGGAGTGGAAGACTTATACGTGATGGTCGGGCAGGCGCTGATGTTGCGCAATACGTGACCGTCTACAACGGCACTCCGGATCAACCTGATTGCCGTTGTTTTGGTCGGTGACGACGCCACAGTAGATTAGCCTCCCAGCACTTGACTTCGATCTTACGGCGCAGCGCGCGAGGTAATGTCGCCGTTGAAATATGTCGCAGGGGAACTGAGGCGAACAAACGCGATGATCTCTTCCTCCCCTTTAACGTAGCGTCCTATCGTCGAGCTTTGAAGCGTTGCACTTGCGTGTATGACATGATTTCTCTTGCCTGTGGTAACAACGTCCAAGTTGTTCCACTTACTTGTATTCCAATTCAGATTTTCCAAGCTCGGCCGCGCTCCTGCCAGAACCGTCACTATGATGGATGCCACCCGTACTTTAACGGCCTCAGTCTTGCCTGTGTTGAAGAGAGGCACCTCGAATCGAATGGAGCGGCGTCTGCTCGGATGGCTCTTGAGCCATGGTGATGTCGAATGCCAATCGGGCGCGCAGATTTGCGCGGTGCGCCGCGGTAGCAAGGTCCAGGCTTTCGCGCAGGTACTCTGAGGTTCCAAATCGCCGCCAGGGTTCCGATAACGATGACGACGAGCGTGAAGACCTGAAGTCGGTCAGATAACTTCGTTCCTGCCACGCCGCGTCAAACTTCGCGACGGATCCCACCGGTTCGTCGTATCGTGCGGGCGGTCTGACATTTATGGTGCGGATTCTACAGCCTGATTGACTCCTGACGACCTCCCAGAGCAGGGCATCGCGCAAGCGGACGGCGTAGCGTGAGTCCGGTGGGTCAGATTCAGCATCCCGACCCGTCCGGTCGCGACCTTACCTTCTTCAACATGTACGGCGGGAACGTTCCGGTCTGCCGCACTTGCTTGTCATCGAACCACTCACAAAACACTTTCTGCTCACCGTTGTAGTCCCCCGACTTGCCCGCGGTCATGACAGGACCACCCGACTTCAACATCACGACGTCGCCGGGCGCGAATTCATCAGCCATCGTTCTTCTCCATCAACCCCGAAATGCGCATCCGTGATTGGACGTGCATGCTCTTGTGGTCCGCTCTCTATGTCGGACCTTCGGCTTGGGGCATTTCAAATATACGCTCTTAAAACCCTTATCGAAGGCAAAAAGTTGGCGGGCGACGGGCGGTGCGGTGAGCAGGGAAGGTTTTTGGACGAGATGTACGGCGGGTGCGCGGTCGGTTGCGGCGGGCAGCGTAGTCGAGCGTCTTGCCTGGCATGATGGCCGATCATTCTTGCTCTGGCGGTGAGGTCTCTCGCTACACGCAACTCCGCTCGGAGCTGGGCGAGAGTCTTCTGAAGATTGGCGATGTAGGCTTGTCGCGTCTGCGCGACACCCTGCATCGCCGCACCGACGCCTACCGTAACTTCTAGCAGTCGTGTGAGTCCTTCGTTCGCTCATGGTACAGCCATAAGCAGCGGCTATCTTCCCAATTTCATCACCCTTGAAACCTAATACCAACTGTCCGCTCGAAACGGTGTCCCAGGCGGAAACCCGGAAACCTTGGAGGGGCACCCGCTTGTTGTAGGTCCGTTTCTATCTGATCGATGAGCGCAAGGTTTGTCACAATTTCGGGCCTCAACACTAGTCGCACCTGGGCCGCTGCCGCGACTTCGCGGTCACGCTCCCGTTGTCGGTTGGCTTCGTCGCGAGCTTCGTCCGCTGACGCGCGCCGTTTCGTCACGAGCTTGCTCTCGTCGCCGAGCATCCTGCTCTCTGTTTCCTCTCGTTGTCGGCTTATCGCGTCGCGCTCGGCATCTCTGGACCGCTGATACTGCAAATTGGCGAACGCGAGCAGCCCACCGGCGATCACGATGGTGATGAGCCAGCCTGTAGTCGACATCGAGCGGATTCCCCTTCTGCGGCTTGTTGGTTATGGCGTCTGTTTCGAGCGCCTAGAGTAGTCGACAATTACACATCCTCCATGATATAAGTCGTCGTCAGTAAGGCGTCCGCTCCGCCCTCACGCTTCCGGTCTGAGGGAACAACGGTAGCTGCCAGTCAGCGGACGAGCACGTCGAGCGCACATTGCAGGCGCCGATCCTAACGCGAGCAAATCAATGCTCGCAGGTGGGTCGCGCCTTTTTCTTTGTGGTGGAAGAGGGCATCGGCTCCACGTTTTTCACGGAGGAGACGACATGGAAGCGAACGAGCAAGTCGACGCGGCGGGGGAGCAAGACCAACCCATCAGAGGCGAACTCATCGCGTTGCCCCCAGTGAACGAGACTGTATTGACCAGATCGGCGCAGACGCACTGCGCGAATACCTTCGCCGACCGCCGCGCAGTTCAAGATGTTTGATGCGCAACGTGCCTACGATTTGGCGCTGGCCGCCATCCGCTACTACAAAAGTAACGCCGACATGCGCGACGCGTTGGTCGCAGGCCAGGCGCTTGAGAATCGCTGGTATGCATCCCTGAGGGCTGGGCAGCCTGACTACGCGGTCTATGACGATGAATTTTTTGTCAGCGACATATGGGCCTGCTGGTCGTCTATTTACGCAAGTACTGCGTGCACTCCAACCCATCAGAGAAGAGTTTGTGACCGTGAAATCGGTCGCCGACCTAGGCTGCGGCATCGGATATACCACCGCAGCTTTGAAAGAGCTGTTTCCTGCTGCCACAGTTTATGGAACACAGATCCTAGGCACGTTTCAACATAACGTTGCCGCCGAGGTGGGTCGCCGCAAGGGTTTTGCCATCTATCCAGAAGTTACTGGACCAACGGATCTCATTTTCGCCTCAGAGTATTTTGAACACTTCCAACGCCCGATTGAACATTTATTGACCGTCATCGAAACGTGTCGTCCAAAATACCTGGTCATTGCGAACTCGTTCGGCTCGCACTCCATCGGGCATTTCGACGCTTACATCGTGGGTCCTGACCACGAGCACCTTTTCGAAGAAGCAATTCCAAATACAGCTATCGGGCGGCAGTTTAACGACGTGCTTCGCAACGGGGGCTATCAGCGTATGACGACCACGTTTTGAACAACCGCCCATCGGTGTGGATGCATCGATGAGCTACAAAGCCGGTGGCTAAAGCCGGATGCCCGGCTCGTAAGGAACGGCCAGGACTGAATATGGCCGTCTTTTCCGGGTCGGGCTAGGGTAAGTCCAGCCCCGTTCCGGTCAGCTTCTACGGCCCGGCAGCCGGACGCTTTACAGATCTTTTTAAGTTGTTGCTAGCAACAATTAAAGCTGTACAGCCGGGTCAAAATAAGTTACCTTAGGACAAGAATCAAGCAAGCCCGCCGAAAGAGGGCGGGATGGGGCTGCCGAAACTCCTGTCTGCCGAAGTCGGCCGGGAGCTACACAAGGGAATTTAAGTAGGCTACCTCCCCGAAAAGCGCGAACCATTCCCCGCGCATGAATTGCTTCCTTATAAGAAGGGAGTCGATTTGTGCGTCCCGCACCGTACCGCTCAATCAATCCGTTTTTTCCTCGACGCATCGACCAGTCCGACTTGAAAAAGCGGGCCCTCTGCGACGTTGGCGGCTGGCCGTATTACACGACGTTTCACGACCTCCTTAAAGCCGGAGTCGTCACCGCGACCCCGCTCACGGTGGCACGTCTGGAACGCGTGGCGGACGCCGTGGGATTCCCGAAGGATGAAATCTTTCTGGATGAGGCTTCGCGATGACGACGGCCGTCGTCCGCGCCGGAGAATCAGCAGGCGTTCGTAACGCAGAATGTCACGCCGCACGTACTGGATTTCATCACCGGCGGCGGCAAGGTGTACGTGCTGCATCACGTTAATCGACGTGACACGGATCTCGACTTTCACCGATCCGATCGACGGCATGCTGCTGATCGAGTGCAAGTTTTTCGACGACGAGAACGCCGCGCGCCAGTGGGTGACCGCCGACATCGCGCTTCACGCGCAGATGCGGAGGGTGCAATCACCGTCACCGCCGTCACGATGACGCCGCGAGAAATCATCGCGAAGTATTTCGAGATGAACCTGCGTCCCGTCTTCTGGAACGGCGACGGAAAGGGGCCGAAGGAGACTGGCTGGCCTCTCAAAGCCACCGCGCCTGATGACTATCACGATGGTGCCAGCACCGGACTGCGCACCGGCCATGAGGTCGCTCCCAGCCGTTACGTCACCGACGTAGACATCGACTGGGCGTCTGGATATGCGATCGCGGCCGCGCTCCTGCCGCAGACAAACTTCGCCTACGGACGCGCCACCAAGTGGGTAAGTCATTGTTTTTATACGACGCCGGAGCCGTTGCCGTCGTTCAAGTACGAGGACGTCGACGGTACGTGCCTCATCGAGCTGCGCGGCACGAAGACGAACGGTGAGATCGGCATGCAGTCGATGGCACCGCCGACGGTCTGGTCAAAAACGGGCAGCGCGAGCAGCTGAGTTCCGGGTCTTCGGGGCGCCAGCGTTCAGCGCCGATTTGCCCCGGCGCGTCTGCCTCTCGGCCATCGGGATGATTTTGGCGAGAAATCTGGGGCGGCACGGTTTCGGGCACGAAGCACGCCTCGCGTGGGCTGGCTTCCTCTTGCGCGCCGACGTTGCCGCCGCCGACCTCATCGCGATGGGCGAGGCGATGTCGAAGTACTGCAACAACCTCGAAGTGGGCGACGTGCGCGTCGCGGTGGAATCGACGGTCGCGAACCTCAAGGTGGATGGCAAGAAGGTCAAGGGCGGGCCAGCGCTGGCGAAGGCTCTAGGCACCAGCGGTCCGGCGGCTGTGGTCGCGCGCATCAACGAGTGGCTCGGGCGGGCCGAACCGAACACCATCGTGATTCAAGGCGGCAAGCTCACGGAAATCGTCGACCGCGTCAAGCTGCACTGTTGACGGACTCGACGATCTACCAGCGTGGCGGCCTGCTGACTCGCGCTATCAAGCTCGACACGGCGACCGGCGACGCGAAAGACGTGCGCCGCGAAGCAGGCTCGACGATGTTGATCGCGGTCCGCGAGCCCTGGCTGATCGAGCAGATGGCCGGCGTGCTGACGTGGATCCGCGCAAAGAAAAAACCAGCAGGAGCGCGGCGAAGCACTCCGCCGCGACCCACCGGCCATCTATGCGCGTACGCTGCTCGGACGCGGCGAATGGCCATTTCCGGTGCTGCGCGGCGTCGTGACCGCGCCGACGCTCGCGCGCGATGGGCGCATCATCGAGACGCCCGGTTTCGACGAGGCCAGCGGGCTGCTGCTCGACTTCGCCGCCGGCAGCTTTCCGCCGGTGCCGCCGTCGCCCTCGAAAGAGGATGCGCACGCTTGCGCTCGCGCGGTTGTCTATCCGCTCCGCGGATTTCCATTCGTCAGACGACGCGGCGAAGTCGGTCGCGCTCTCCGCCCTGCTCACCGCGTTGGTGCGCGTCAGCATGCGGACGGCCCCCATGCACGGCTATCGACGCGCCAACGGCCGGGACCGGCAAGTCGCTGCTCGCCGAGATGGCCGGACTGCTGGCGATGGGCTTCAGTCCGCCCGCGCTCTCGCAGGGAAAGACGGCTGAAGAAGACGAAAAGCGGTTGGCGACGGTGCTGTTTGCCGGCGACCCGGTCATCCACATCGACAACTGCGAGCAGCCGATCTCGGGTGACTTTCTCTGCTCGATGCTCACGCAAGAAGTCGTGCAGGCGCGCATCCTCGGGTTGAGCGAGCGGCGCGTGCTGCCGTCGACCGCGCTCGTCTTAGCCAGTGGCAACAACCTGACGTTTGCGGGCGATACGTGCCGACGCGCGGTCGTGTGCCGACTTGATGCGAACGTGGAGCGGCCGGATACGCGCGAGTTTGACTTCGATTGTCACGCCGAGGTGCTGGCCTCGCGGCCCGAACTGGTGGTCGCTGGCCTGACCATCCTGCGCGCGTATCACTGGCAGGACGACCGGTGAAGTTCACGCCGATGGGCTCATTTACGACTGGGAATGGATACGCGGTGCGCTGGTGTGGCTCGAGGCGCAGATCCCGCCGACACGCGCAGCAGAATCCTCGACAACGACCCGGAGAAAGAAGAGCTGATCGACGTCATGGATCTGTGGCTGGCCGCGCGTGGCACGGCCCCGACGGCCGTCGCGGACATCTATGCGCGGCGGAAGCGCCGGCGAAAGAGGGAGAGCCGTCGCCATTGGCGGATATCGCGTTGCGCGACAGACTCGCGAGGTCGCGTGCAAAGGGAAGTGGAGCGCGAAAAGTGTTGGTTGGTGGCTTCGGCGTCACAAAGATCGTGTTGTCGGGAAGCGCAGCTTTCGGATGGGGAACACAAAGGTCGCAGTGGACAAGAGTGGCGACTTGACGCGAGCGACGTGAGTGATGTGGCGCTGGCACCGGTTCAACCTCTGCTCGTGCCGGAGCCGGTAGACGAGCCACCCTTTTAGGGCTGTGACTTCTCTACTTTCTCTACTTGTTTTGGGCTGGAGCCGGAGCCAGTTGTAAGAGGGAGATTACACATGAGTGCAGCTATAGGCACAAATAAGTCTACAAAGTCGAGAAAGTCGCGGAGAGCGCCGACCGAAGGAGGCCACCTCTTGGCAGCCCTAACCCCGAATCCAGACTCGGAGCGCGCTCAGCAAGGAGCCAACCCCGAATCTGAGCAAATGGCCGACGCGACTCCCGAGCAACCTCTAGAGTCACCCGCCGTTGTCAGCACCGCGCCCGTCACCGAGAACGCCGGGCCGATGGAGCCCGGATGGTCCAATCCCCCAGTGGAATTGACCATAGGCGCTGCGGGAGACGCGAACTCTAGTAAGAAGGAGCCCGAGCCGCCGGCCGACCCTCGTACGTTGGATGCTGAGCCGCCGCTGGTCTATTGCGCGAACTGCAAGCTCGACGTGCAACCCAAGCAGCCCAGCGGCCAGTGTCCGAAGTGCAACCGCACGTTGCCAGGCTCGTCACTCGCGCGCAAGAAACGGGTGAACGTCGCGCGCAAGCGCGAACTGCTCGTCGAAGTTGATTGCCGACTACAGGCCCACCACCACGTTGCTCACCTCGACCTGTGAATCACTCGCGGGTGTCCTTGAGAAGCTCGACAGGACGGAGCCCGGAACCACGACGGATACACGCCTCGTCACGCTCTCACAAACGCTCGGCGCAACGCTTGAAGAGTCCCGCGCGAAGCGCATGGCCGAGATCGGCAAGAACGGCGCACCTACCGTGGTCGAGATAGTCGCGTCATCGTGCGTCCGGAGAGCGTCGACGGTCGCACGTATGAGAGCCGCAACGCAGCGCTGCTGGTCCTTACGTGCAGGCGGCGATAGCAACCACGTCGGACGCTGTTGCACCCGCGATCGTACCGGCACCGAAGCCCGACGTGAAGTCCGCGACGTGAAGCGGGCCGCGTCGCCGTGCCCACACTGTGGCTGCGACCTCAACCTCTACGCGCCGGGCACACCGCGCTTCGACCACATGTTGACGTGTGCGCGGCAACACGGCGATGCGGAGGTCGAGCGGCGCTCGGCAGGAGGCCACGGCCGTCATGCTGCACCAAATTGGACGACCGTCACCGTTGGATGACTAAAACAAGGAGAACAAAATGAGATACCACTTCGAAACCGCCGACGGCCGCACGTGCTGCGAAGGCAAATACCTCTGCGAGCACTGTCGTCGCGGCCGCGAACGAGATGGCCGACGATTACACGCCGCCGAACCCCTATCACGCTGATGGCCGCTGCTCCGCGCGTCGAGATCCAGCGCGACGCTCACGGCGTGCCGCTTCCGTATGCACCGCGAAAGGAGAATCGATGACCATCACCGACCTCGAACAACTCGTCGCCTCGCGAAAGTCGCGACAGGACCTGCCGAACTCGATGACCCTCGCGGAGGCGAACGCCTACTGTGCGGACACTGCAACGCGTGAACGTCAGCTCAGCAACGCGCGCACCGCGACCCAGACGCTCACGGTGCTGCCACCGCTTGACCGGTATCGCCGGTGGCACGCAGACCTTGAAAGGTGGCTCGCGGTGCTGACCCCGAGCTGCTCGCGTTCAAGAAGCCGGTGCGCGACGCGAAAACGCTCGGCAGACAAACGAACCTCCGGCTGAGCATTCGGACAATCCACCACGGCCCGCGCGTGCTGGAGGAAACCGGCTACGGCCTGACGAACCTGCGCCTCGGCGAGCTGATGATTGCGTCGGGCTACGAAGTCGTCGGCGCCGAAGGCAACTTCGCGGGCACGCTGCCCTGGTTCGGCACGTTGTCGGAAGTCGAACGACAAATCGCGGACGTCGAAGCGCGTCGCGCTCGCGCGCAAGCGCAGCTCGACGAAGCGTTGCTCGACGACGACGAGCGCGAGCGGCGTGATGCCGAGGCTGCCGCCCTTCGTGACGCGTTCAACTCG
The DNA here is from genome assembly GCA_963787755.1 of Vicinamibacterales bacterium. Classification (GTDB taxonomy): domain Bacteria; phylum Acidobacteriota; class Vicinamibacteria; order Vicinamibacterales; family JAMQPK01; genus JAMQPK01. The sequence continues at coordinate 687 of CAWBEG010000012.1, read as the reverse complement.
ATGCGCGTGCGCCTCGCGGACGACGGCTCGCTCGTCGCCTACGACGCCGAGAACGACGTGCTCGACGTGACGGCGATGACCGAGTTGCAGCGGCGCGCGTTCGAGAAGATGAACGCGTTGCAGTGCGCCGATCGTGATCGGCGACGCGCCGAGGTTTCCAGTTAGCGGCGGAAGGGTGAATAAGGTCGCCGGGCGTTGCGGCGACTGAAACGTGCTTCGGCTCCCTTCCGCTCGTAGGCCGGGGCCTCATCGCCCCAGCCGGCAAGCACTGGCCGAGCACAGACACGCCAACAGGCAGTCGCGGCGCGCGATTGGAGAAACCAGACCGGCGCGGCGCCTGCGGGCCAACCGCGCCGGTCACGCGCCCACTTTATTTGCAGATGAGCGGGGCTGACCTCCGGGCTGCCGGGCCGCAGCCTGAACTTCGACCGGTGCCTCGCCGCGTTGCGTGGGGAGCGCGCACACCCTCAGCCGGTCGGGGACGGCCCACTTTCTTCGAACGGTAAAGGTTAGAACGAAAGGAAGTGACACGTGAAAGGGAACAGGTGCCTCGCGCCCAGCGGCTCGGTGTGGACCGTGCTGGAATCGACAGACTGCGAACCGCGCGGGTCAGCGACGGCGACGTTCCGGCTTGTGCTTCTTCGTGCCGATGGGATGGTTCAGGCTTCGATTGGCTTCGGACGCCTT
>CAWBEG010000011.1:0-303901 GCA_963787755.1 Vicinamibacterales bacterium | reverse complement strand
TGTCATGACCGGACGCGGGCCGGTGCTGCGAAACGTGTTCGGTCATCCCGTGCAGCTGCAAGACGCCACGGTAGTGACGGCCGACGAGAATTATCTGCGCGAGTCGATCCTGACACCGGCCACAAAGGTCACCGCCGGTTATCAGCCGGTTATGCCGGCATTTCAGGGACTGGTCAGCGAGGAACAGCTGCTTGCGCTGATTGAGTACGTCAAGTCGCTCTCGACGCAGCAGGAAAACGCGAACCCATAATGGAAGCAGAATTTCCCGCTCAGCATTATCTGAACGATGGCTACGGCATCTCGTCGTGGCTGCTGACCCGCGATCACAAGCGCATCGCGCTGCTCTATCTCGTCGCCGTCACGTTCTTCTTCTTCGTCGGCGGCGCCTTCGCGGTGCTCATCAGGCTCGACCTGGCGACGCCTGCCGGCGATCTCGTCAGCGACGACACATACAACCAGCTCTTCACCATGCACGGGGTCGTCATGGTGTTCTTCTTCCTGATTCCGGCGATTCCGGCCATCCTCGGCAACTTCCTTGTGCCGTTGATGATCGGCGCGAAGGATCTGGCGTTTCCGAAGCTCAACCTGTTGAGTTGGTACATCTACATCGCCGGCGGGCTCATGGGCGTGTACGTACTGCTGACAGGCGGCCTCGATACCGGCTGGACGATGTACGCGCCGCTGAGCACGAAGTTCGCGACGACGAGGGTCGTCCCGGCCGCGCTGGCCATCTTCGTGACAGGTTTCTCGTCGATCCTCACGGGCCTCAACTTCATCGTCACGATCCATCGGATGCGGGCGCCCGGCATGACGTGGTTCAAGATGCCGCTCTTCCTGTGGGCGACCTACGCAACGAGCCTCATCAACGTTCTGGGTACGCCCGTCATCGCCATCACATCGCTCCTTATCGCGGCGGAGCGGCTGTTCAATTTCGGCTTCTTCGATCCTGCTCGCGGAGGAGACCCGGTTCTCTTCCAGCACCTGTTCTGGTTCTACTCTCACCCTGCGGTCTACATCATGGTGCTGCCGGCGATGGGGGTGATCAGCGAGCTGGTCGCCGCATTCTGCCGCAAGCCGGTGTTCGGATACACGTTCGTGGCGTTCTCGAGCCTCGGCATCGCAGTGCTCGGGTTCCTGGTGTGGGGCCACCACATGTTCGTGGCAGGCCAGTCGGTATACGCGTCCCTCGTGTTCTCTCTGTTGAGCTTTCTTGTCGCCATCCCTTCGGCCGTGAAGGTGTTCAACTGGACGGCGACCATGTACAAGGGATCGGTGTCGTGGCAGACGCCGATGCTCTACGCGATCGGCTTCATCGGGCTGTTTACGATCGGCGGGCTCACGGGGCTGTTTCTCGCGGCGATCGGATTGAACGTGCACGTCACCGACACCTATTTCATCATCGCGCACTTCCACTACATCATGGTTGGCGGCACCATCATGGGCTACCTTGGCGGCCTGCACTACTGGTGGCCGAAGATCAGCGGCCGCATGTATCCCGAAGGATTGTCGAAGCTGTCGGCCGGCATCATCTTCATCGGGTTCAACCTGACGTTCTTTCCGCAGTTCCTGCTCGGCTATCTCGGCATGCCGCGCCGCTATCACGCCTATCCGCCGGAGTTCCAGGTGTTGAACGTGCTGTCGTCGGCCGGCGCGTCGATTCTTGGCGTCGGATATCTGCTGCCGATGTTCTATCTCGCGTGGTCGCTGAGGTATGGGAAACCTGCCGGGGCAAACCCGTGGGGCGCATCCGGACTCGAGTGGGAGACGACGTCGCCGCCGCCGACAGAGAACTTTGCGGTGACGCCGACCGTCACGGAGAGCCCGTACAACTATCCGTCACCAGTGGTGAAGCACGTTGCATAACGACACGCAGGCGCACGCGGCGCATCATCCGGCGCTCGCGCATCATTTCGACAATCTCGACCAGCAGCAGGAGGCGGCGTCTCTCGGGATGTGGGTGTTTCTGCTGACCGAAATTCTGTTCTTCGGCGCGCTGTTCATGGTGTACACGATCTACCGGATGTGGTATCCCGCAGCGTTCGCGGCTGCGAGCCATCATCTCGACATCCCGCTCGGAACCATCAACACAGCTGTGCTCATCGGCAGCAGCCTGACGATGGCGCTCGCGGTGCACGCGGCGCAGTTGAACTCGCGCAGGGGGATCATGATTTTCATCGCCCTGACGATGATCCTCGGCAGCGTCTTCCTTGGCATCAAGGCGCGTCGAGTACTCGCACAAGTTTCACGAGCACCTCGTTCCAGGCCCGCTCTTCGCGTTCGACGCGCAGCTCGCGAGGCCGGCGCAGATTTTCTTTTCGCTCTACTTCATGATGACGGGCCTGCACGCGCTGCACATGGTCGTCGGTATGGGCTTGATGACCTGGATGCTCGTCTGGGCTTACAACGGCACGCTCGGAGACGGGTATTACTCTCCTGTAGAGATCGTCGGTCTCTACTGGCACTTCGTCGACATCGTCTGGATTTTCCTGTTTCCGCTTCTATACCTGATAGGGCGCCACGGGTAGGCACGCACATGGCTGAGCACGCACACGGACCGCACCACATCGTTCCCGTGAAAATCTACTACGGGATCTTTGCGATTCTCCTGGTGATGACGGGCATCACCGTGGCTGTCGCCTACATCGATCTCGGACGTCTGAATGCCGTCGCGGCCCTTGCAATCGCCTGCTTCAAGGCCCTGATCGTCGTCCTCTACTTCATGCATGTGAAGTACAGCACACGCCTCATCAAGCTCACTGTGATTGCCGGTCTCTACTGGATGGGTATCATCTTCGCATTGACGCTCGGCGATTACTTGACGCGCGCCTGGGGCACGTTCGGCCAACAGATCACCCTGCGGTGATGTGCGCCTGAAATCTAGATGTCCACCATTCCCTCCCTCGTCGCCATCTTCATCAAGCGTGCAAAAGGTGGACGCATGGACGCTCATCTCGCCGCCGTTCTCGAGCCAGGGCGCGGTCTCGTCGGCAACGCCGATCGCGGCGGCCGCCGCCAGATCACGCTGCTCTCGGAGGAACGATGGGCCGAGCTGATGCAGGAAGTCGGCGCTTCGCTTGGACCGGAGGCGCGTCGCGCAAACCTTCTTATATCGGGCATCGATCTCGAGAACACGCGCGGCCGGGTCTTACACGTTGGTCAGTGCCGGCTGCGTATCGGCGGCGAGACGCTCCCATGCGAGCAGATGGAGGACGCCGCGGCCGGTCTTCAGAATGTGATGCGCGAGCGCTGGGGCGGCGGCGCCTTCGCGGAAGTGCTCGACGGCGGGCCTATCGCTGTTGGTGATGCGGTCAGCTGGGAATTAGAGGACTAGTACGCGAACTTTTCGACGTTGCGCATTCGCAGCCATGCGGCGGCCGCCCGGTCGAGCGCGAAGGTACCGTCGCGCAGATCGGTGAACTCGAGCGCGTCGAAGTTCGGGCGCATGAGTCCGCTTCGAGCATGCGTAGGTGTATCGAGCAGATAGTGGCCGATCTCATGCGCCACCGTGCGGCCGAGGACCTTTCCCAACCGTCGCTCGTCTACAGCAACGAGCTCCTCGCCCACTCTGCCCGGCACGCTAGACACCAGATGCTTTGCCGCCTCGATGGAAATCAACGCAACCGGGTCTCCGCTCGAGGGCCTCACCAGCTCGCCGAGGGCTGCAGGCTCCAGCGCCGGATCGACGGCGAGCCGTTTCTGGAGGATGACCACGCGCAAACGATGGGAGGCAACAGCATCAGGCCGTACGGCTGTGGGAGAAACCCAGTCGATGACAACGCCGTGCTGCCGCCAGATGGCGGTCGCCTCGTCGATCATCGACGCGCGCGCAGATCCTGATAGTGCCGGTGCGGTCGTGAGAAGCACGTCGATCCGCGCGATCGACTCCCGCTCGCCCTGCTCTGCAGCGAGCCCTTCCGGACACGCCGCGATGGCGGCGAGCAGGCAAACGCAGAGAGAACGGCTTCCGCCGCGCATGATCTGTTAACACGGATTTAACATGGACCTCCAAGGGATGCAACGGAAATGTAAAGTTTTTTCAACATGCCTGTGGAAAACTCGCCTAAGAAAGAGATTCTAAGGCACTTAGAGCTGTAGCCGTATCTGACACTTTCTTAGCCGTGTGGACGGGAAATTCCGCTTTCCGCAGGGCGGAGGACCAACGGTGCTGGTAGACATCTTGCTCCTGTACCTGAGATGTCGCTGGGAGATATTTTCGGCTTACGACAGGATGGCCGCCGGCACGCCGAAGACCGCCGTTACGCGGAGCGAGGCTTGGGGGACAGGCGCCGTGCCGATCGGCGCAAACGGACACTCCGCGGTCTGTTATTCGGGATGTTCGCGATTTCGCTGCCCGGCCAGGTATCCAAGGCACCCCACTTCAACATCAGCTACTTCCGAAAGCTTCGTTTCCACCTCCGAGGATTTTCGTCCGCTGCCCGCCACCATCGCCTACAACGATGCAATTGCGGAGGCGGCCGATCTCTACGAGCTCGATCCGAATCTGATTCGCGCCATCATTCGCGCAGAATCGGCGTTCAACCCGTTCGCGGTTTCTCCCACCGGCGCCCAGGGGCTGATGCAGTTGATGCCCGCGGTCGCCGAAGAACTGAATGTCCTCGATCCATTCGACCCGAGGCAGAACATCTTTGGTGGCGCACGGTACCTACGCTTGCTGCTCGATCGCAATGACGGCAATCTCGATCGCGCAGTGGCCAGCTACAACGCCGGGCCAAGCGCCGTCGATCGATTCAACGGCATTCCTCCGTATCGTGAGACACGGAACTACGTCAAGAAGGTCAATCTCTTTCTGAAGAACGCGAAGAGCAGCTCTGGAGATTGACGCACGAGCGGGCTATGGCAGGCCCACTCGCACCAGATAGTACGTCGCTGCGCCGATGGCGCCGGCGGCAGGAATCGTCAGCACCCACGCCCAGACGATCTGGCGCGCCACGCCCCAGCGAACCGCCGACAGACGTCGTGTCGCGCCGACTCCGACGATCGCGCCGGTGATGGTGTGGGTCGTGCTGATGCCTACACCCAGCATCGTTGCAATGTAGATGGCAACGGCAGCGCCCGTTTCTGCCGCAAATCCGCCTTCAGGGCGCAGCTTCGTAATCTTCGAGCCCATCGTGTGAATGATTCGCCAGCCGCCCGTCAATGTCCCCAGTCCGATAGCGCTGTGGGCGGCCATGATGACCCAAAAAGGAATCGGGAGCTGCCCATTCTGCATCTGGAGATAACCGCCCGTCACAAGCGCACCCGCGATGATGCCCATTGTCTTCTGCGCGTCGTTGGCGCCGTGCATAAGGCTGAACGACGCCGCCGATGCGAGCTGCAGGCGGCGGAACCAGCGATCGACGCGGCTGGGCGTCGCCTGTGCGAAGAAAAAATATACGGAATTCATGACCAGCAGGCCGACGCCCATCCCAATCATCGGTGCGAGGACGATAAAGAGCAGCGTCTTCGTCCAGCCGGAGAGAATGACGGCGCTGAAGCCGGCCTTGGCGATGGCGGCACCGGCATAACCACCGAACAACGCGTGGGAGGAGCTCGTCGGCAGTCCCCAGTACCACGTGATGAGGTCCCAGGCGATCGCGCCCATCAGGCCCGCAAAAATGACTCCGTAGGTGACGATGGAAAGATCAACCATGCCCGCGCCGACCGTCTTGGCAACGGCCGTGCCGAACCCGAACGCCGCGACGAAATTGAAGAACGCCGCCCACATGACGGCTTTGCCGGGCGAGAGCACGCGCGTCGACACGACGGTCGCGATCGAATTTGCCGCATCGTGAAACCCGTTGATATAATCGAAAATGAGCGCCGTCAGGATGATGGCGCCGATGACGTAGGTCTCCGGCATCACTCGATGGTTTCTCGCTACGCGTTCTTGACGACGACGCCTTCGAGGAGATTGGCAACGTCCTCACAGCGATCGGTGGCGTCTTCGAGAAAGTCCAGAATTTCCTTCCACTTGATGATCATCACGGCGTCGTCTTCGTCGTCGAACAGACGCCGGAGCGCCCCTTCGTGTATCCGATCGGCTTCGTTCTCGAGGCGATTGATCTCCACGGCGCGCTCCGCCACTCCGGTGCGCTTCTCGAGCGCCTGAAGCGACAGCTGCACCTGGTCAACGCTCAACGTCACGATATGCGCGAGCTCGCGCGCTCCGAATCGGACCGTCTTGATCTTGTACAACCTGACGACCTTTGCCGAGGCGTCGATCGCATCCATCACATCGTCAAGCGACTTCGCCAGTGCATGGATGTCCTCCCGATCGATCGGCGTGACGAAGGTGCTGTTGAGCCGCTGGATGATCTGGTGCGTCAAATGGTCGCACTTGTGCTCGACTTCCTTGATTTCATCTGCCTTGTCCCAGATGACCGGCTCGTAGGCGAGCATCTCCTCCAGCTTTTGAGCGCCGACCCGAAGCTCGGTCGCAAGAGTGCTGAACAGGTCGTAAAAATCTTCGTTTCTGGGAATTATGCGAAATCGAAACGCCACGTCATGGTCTCCTTTGGAGGCCCGGCGATTCTATAGGAGGGGTAGGGTTGAGGGAAGGGCAAGAGGGAGAGGGGAGAGAAGGCCTCTCCCCTCTCTCGAGCGACTAGAACGAATACCGAAGGAAATCTGCGTCTGGCGAGCCGTGCCAAGCCCGACCGTGCGATTCAGCGGGCCGAGCATGTAGCCGAAGGTGCCGGCCTGCGCGTCGGTGAAGGGCGCACCCGGCGCGCCGTTGTTCGGCAGGCTTGCGGCCGGGCTCTCGTAGTTCAGCCTGTTCATCAGGTTGAAGAGCTCGACGCGAAATTGGAAGGATTGGCGTTGCGCAAATTGGAAATCCTTGCTGAACATCATGTCGAGCTGGACGAACTCGGGCCCGCGCACCGCGTTGCGCGGCAGGTTGCCGAATGTGCCGGGCTGGGGCGTCGTAAACGCCGCGGGGTTCAGCCAGCGCACGCCATCGTTGAGATACGGGTCGACGCCGGGAACGGCGTCCGGCCGTTGCGTGCCGCGGCTGTTACCGCCGGGAATGTTGGTTACCGTCGCACCGCCGACCGTCGCGTTGTCGTTGCGGGCGATCGTGACGTTGATGGGCACGCCGCTGCGCGCGTTCAGGATGCCGCCCAGACGCCAGCCGCCGCGCCACAGACCCTCACCCGGAATGAGATAGACCAGCGAGCCGTTGAACGTGTGCGGAATGTCCTGCGGGTTGGTGCCGTACTCGGTGTTGTAGTCGAATGTGTTCTGCGAAGTCGCCGCCTCATTCGAGCCCTGCGTCGTGCCCTGGTTCTTCGAGTACCTGATACTGCACGCCGCCGGTAAATCCCGCCCGAAAGCGTCGCGTGGCGCTCATCTGGAGCGCATCGTAGGACGCGCGGCCGCACCCACTGAGCGCCTGATTGTTGATGACCAGGCCGTCGACGCATCCTGACGTCTTGTAGTCAATCTGTCCGTAGGTCGGCTGCTGGCGCGCGCGCGTGTTGAAGTCGAGCGTGTTCGCGACGCCGCGCAGGAACATGTCTTTGCCGCGGCTGCCGGTGTAGCCGATGGTGAAGTTCACCGCGCCCGGCAGCTCACGCGACACGCTCGCGCCGTACTGCATGTTGTATTCATCCGGACGGTTGTGTGTGTAGCCGCGAATCGACAGCGCGTTGAGGTACGACTCCGCGCGGCACCGGATACGCAAGGCCGTTGTTCGGAACGTCGGCCGATCCGAGCCGGCGGCGCTCGATGGCATTCTCAATCGGCTGAATGCGATCCTCGAACTGCCCTGGTCCGTAGAACAGGCCGAACCCCGTACGGAACACGGTCTTGTCGTCGATGCGATACACGGCCGACAACCGCGGCGCGAAATTGTTCCTGTCGGGGTCGTAGAAGTTATCGGCGTCGCTGCTGAAGTCATTCTCCTCGATGAAGAACGGTTTCGCGTTGCCGTTCTTCTCCTTCACCACGGAGTAAAAGTCGTAGCGCAGCCCGAGCTCGAGCGTGAGCCGGTCGGACGCCCGCCACGAGTCCTGCATATAACCGATCAGGTAATACTGCTGTGGACTGAACACCGGTGAGTCCAGCGCCACCGCCACGGCGTTCGGCTTGTTGTCGATGAAGTCGGCGACGCTGTTGTAGGTGATCTCCGTGCTGCCCAGGAACTGGAAGTCCGACTGCAGGCGCCGGAACTCGCCTCCGAATTTGAAGGTGTGGCCACCCTTGTTCCACGTCAGCGCGTCGCCGAACGAGAGCGAGTACGGTTCGAAGATGGATCCGGTCGTGGACGATGCGCTCGTCGCGCGAATCAGCAGGCCGCTGCGCGCGATACCTGTAGTGCCGCGGGCGTCGATCGACGCCGACGTGACCGTGCCCGACAGGGACACGCCGACGGGATCGTAGCCGGCGGTGTCGGAGAATGCCGTCGCGCTGGTCGTCGGCTTGTTGTAGCCCACCTTGAACTCGTTGACGACGTCTCTGCCCATCAGCGATTGATGGTTGAAGACGACGTTCTGCGGGCGCTGCTTGGCCCGGACGCGCCGCGGGGTGACCGTGCGATCCGGCGTGTTCAAGTCGCCGTCGCTGAACAGGTAGCGAAGATACATGGACTGCGAGGCGCTGAAGCGGTGATCCACGCGCATCGAGAGGCTGTTCTCTTCCTGGTTCGCCTGCGTGTTCAGCGTCGCGAGCGCGAGCAGGGGATTCGACGTTACATTGTCGCTAATCGGGAATCCCGCGAGGAGCGGCGCCACGGCTTGCGTGCGCGCCGCGCTCTGGCCCGCTCCCGAACCGACCGGCTCGCCCGCCAGAATCCGGCGCCGCGCTTCGTTGCTCGGCACCGCCTCGGTGAAGCTCAGGCCGGTCTTCTGCCGCAGGCCTTCGAAGCTGCCGAAGAAGAACGTGCGGTTCGACGCAATCGGGCCGCCCAGGGATCCGCCGAACTGGTCGAGCTCGAGGTCTTGCTTGTTGTCGTCGTACTTGCTCGCCGAATCGAGCGCGTCATCGCGTTTGTATTCGAAAAGCGATCCGCGAAATGCGTTCGTGCCGCTCTTGCTGACGACGGTGATGTTGCCCCCGGCGCCCAATCCGCTTTCGGCAGGCGCGAGGCCCGAGTTGACGCGAAATTCCGCCACGGACTCCATCGATGTCTGCAGCCGGAACTGCGAGCCGGTGGAGTTCAGATAGCCGGGGCTGGCGTCCCACACGTACGTGCCGTCGACGCCGTCGTAGTTGAGGTAGTTCTGCTGGTTCGATTTCCCGTTGAAGCGCACGCTTGCCCAGCCGCCGTTGCCATCGCTCGTCGCGCCGGTGGCCAGCGTCATCAGGTTCGCGAAGTTGCGGCCGTTCACCGGAAGGTTATCGACCTCCTCAGGTGAGACGTTCACGCCGATGCGGGCCGAGGACATATCGATGACATTCGACTCGGCAGACACCGTGACCGCTTCCTGCAGCGACGCAACGGCCATCGTGACGTCGACGGTCTCGAGCTGCCCGACGCCTAGCAGGGCTTCTCGTGACTGATTCGCAAATCCTGAGAGCTCAAACGCGATCGTGTAAGTGCCCGGGCCGAGGTTAGTGACGGCGTACTCCCCCTCTGCACCTGTGACCGCGGTTCGAACGGCGCCAGTGCTTTTCGACGTGACCGTGACGGTCACGCCCGGCATCGCGCCTTTGGTATCATCCAGGACCCGGCCAGTGATGCGCGATTCGATCTGCTGCGCGAAGGCGGCCGCGGGCAATACGATCGCTGCCAGCGCCACGACAGCCGCGATGAACCTGAAAGAACGCTTCATGTAATCTCCCCCTCGTTGAAACACTAAAGAATGAGAACTCCCGCAACGATAAAGAGACGCCGTCATCGCGCTATGACAGGGTGGTTAAAAGCACGTTAACGGCCTGAATTTACACGCGTGAAACATACGGGACACATGGCAGAAACGCTGCGTTCATACTCTGTTTGCATGCGACACCTCCTTTCGATTGCGCTGATGGCTGAGCCTGCCCGTGGCAGCCTCCGCCCAGGCGCCGGCCGCCAAAAAGGAACCGTCGGCCTACGACAAGATCTGGCGCAAATTCACAGAGTGGTACGTCGAGCGCAACAAGATTCACGGACCCAGCTTCAGGCAAGCCGACTTCTTCTTCGCGAAGCACTTCGCGGTAGGTGGCCGTCGAGATCTCCGAATTCCGCGGGGAACTCTTCAACGTTTTCAACACGGTGAATTTTTCAAATCCTGTCGGCACCTTGCCGCAGGCGATTCCGACGACGGCGTTGACCGAGACCAACCGCTGCAGCCCGGCCAACCCTACACGGAGGGCGCTGCCGGCACGTTCGGACGAGTGTCGTCAACCGTTGCCGGACCGTGGGCCTCGGAACGCCTCGTCAGTTCCAACTGGCTCTACGGTTCTCTTTCTAACAGTGAACGAGCAGTGAGAAACGCGAGGGGCGTCTCGCCAGAGACGCCCTCTGCTTCCCACCGCCCAGCCACGATTGCTTATAGCGACGCCATTTCGGAGGCGGCAGACAGGTACTGGCTCGATCCGAATCGCGCAGGGGCCGTTACATCTTTTGACGTTCGTGTAACGCGATTTAACACTGCGGAAACACTGCGTAAATCCATTCGAAACTGCGCCTTCCTACGCTGTTCGCATGCGACTACTACTCTCACTCGTCCTGATGCTGGCGCTGCCTGCCGTGGCTTCCGCTCAAACGGCGGCCGCCAAAAAGGAACCGTCGGCCTACGACAAGATCTGGCGCAAATTCACAGAGTGGTACGTCGACGATACGAACCCAGTCGTGCAGCGTGTCCTGTTGAGCGGGCGATTTCACTATGACTTCGCGTCTATCGACTCCGACCAGGGGAACAACGACGAGTGGAATGTCAGGCGGCTGCGCATCGGCCCACGCATCACGTTATTCCGCACGTTTACCTTCCACAGCGAGGTCGAGCTGGATCCGCAGCGGCACGATCCGTTCTACGTGCGGTTCACCGATCTCTATGTGATGTGGACCAGAAACCCGCAGTTCGTGCTCACCGTCGGCAAGCAAAGCGCACCTTTTACCGTAGACGGCGCAACGTCTTCTCGCGAGCTGCTGACGATCGACCGCAGCAATCTCGCCAACAACATCTGGTTTCCTCAGGAATACATACCGGGGATCAGCCTGTCGGGCAGGCGCGCGCCATGGGTGTATCGCGTGGGTCTATATTCGGCAGGAGCAGCCAACCGGGAGCTCGGAGAGTTCAGCGGTGGAATCGTGACGCTGGGCGTCCTTGGTTACGATTTCGCGCCGAAGCTGAAAGTCCGGGAGGCGCTCCTTACTGGCAACTACGTGTACCAGAACCCGGATAGCGACAACACGTTCACCCGGCAGCTCCAGCACATCGGCTCGATCAACTTCCGCTTCGAAGACACCAAGTGGGGCGCGCGCGCGGATCTGTCAACGGCGTCGGGATATCTGGGCCAGAGCGACATGTGGGCGTTTCAGGGGATGCCGTTCGTCAACGTCACGACGAAGTTCCAGGTCATTGGCCGCTACACCTTCATCGAGAGTGACGAGCCGAATGGCGTGCGGCTGGCCACATACGAAAGCCGCGTCGTGTCGGGCAGGGGCGACGAATACAACGAGCTCTATCTAGGGGCGAACTATTACTTCTACGGACACCGGCTCAAGCTGCAGACCGGCGTGCAGTGGGCTGACATGAACGATCGGGCAAACGACGGCGGCGAGTATTCAGGTGTGGCCTGGACGACTGGATTGCGAGTCGGCTGGTAGGGGAACGCGAAGGCTGGGCTTAACTACGGCGCTGCTGATAGCGATCGCGCAGGAAGATCGCGATGCCGTTCATCGTGAGCAACAGGGCCAGGAGCACGATGATGCCGGCCGCGGCGTTCTGCGAAAATGCGACCTGCGGCCGCGAGAGCCAGTCGAAGATCTGAATAGGCAGGACGGTGAACGGCGACCAGATGCTATCGGGCGCGAATGGCACGTAGGTGAGCGCGCCAATCGTAATGAGTGGAGCGGTCTCGCCAATTGCCCGCGACAGGGCCAGGATGACGCCCGTGAACAGGCTTGGCATAGCGCTGGGCAGCACCTGATGCCAGATCGTCTGCCACTTGGTCGCGCCCAACGCGTACGAGCCTTCCCGCATCGATTTCGGGACCGTGCGAAGAGCTTCGCGGGTGGACAGAATGACGATCGGCAACACGAGCAAAGCCATCGTCGCCGCACCCGCCATAACACTTCGGCCGAATCCCATCGCACGCACGAACAGGCCCAGGCCGAGCAATCCATAAATAATTGAAGGGACGCCGGCGAGGTTGGCGATGTTGATTTCGATGATCCGCGCCAGCCAGTTCCCTTTTCCGTATTCCTCGAGGTAAATTGCGGCAGCAATGCCGATGGGAAGGGCGAGAATCGTCGTCAGAGTAATGAGGTACATCGTGCCGATGAGAGCCGGATATATTCCGGCCTCGGCAGGGCGCCGCGATGGAAGGCTGGTAAGGAACTGCCAGTTGAGGCGGCCCCACCCATCTGCGAAGACATCGTAGAGAAGCGCTCCCAGCGCGACCAGCGCGAGAATGACGACGACAATAGCGGTCGCCTGCAGAACGACATCCCCCACGAGACGTCCCAGAAAGAGCGTAGGACTGCGCCGAGCTTCCGCGGCTGTGCTCTCGATCACGCGTACTCCTCGCGGAAGCGGCGGCGGAGCCGATTGCTCGCCAGATTGAGGATGAACGTCATGACGAACAGCAGCATGCCGACGGCGAAGATCGTGCGATATTCGATCGTCCCCGCCGGTGTATCACCGAGACTCACCTGAACGATATAGGCCGTCATCGTCTCGATGGGAACCAGCGGATTGGCCGTCAGCCGCGGCTGCTGTCCGGCGGCAACCGCCACGATCATCGTTTCGCCAATCGCGCGCGACACGGCAAGAATGAAGGACGCTGAGATGCCGGAAAACGCCGCCGGCACCACCACGCGGAGTGTGGCCTGCATCCGCGTGGCGCCGAGCGCGAACGCGCCTTCACGCAAGCCGTTCGGCACCGCATGAAGCGCGTCCTCTGAGAGCGACGACACGAGCGGGAGGATCATGATCCCCATCACGATCCCCGGGCCGAGCGCATTGAATCCCGCCAGCGACGGAATGAAACGCTGCAGCAGCGGCGTGACCAGCAGCAACGCAAAGTATCCGTAGACGACCGTCGGAACCCCCGCCAGCACTTCGAGCAACGGCTTCACAATCCTGCGCAGCCGGCTAGGCGCGTACTCGCTCAGGTAGATTGCCGCCAGAAGGCCAGTCGGCAGCGCCACCGCCATCGCTATAGCGGAGACGAGCGCGGTGCCGGCTACGAGCGGCAGGACGCCGAAATGCTTCTCGGAAAAGAGCGGCGTCCATTCGGTCCCGGTCAGGAACTCGACAATAGAGACTTCCCTGAGGAACGCGATCGTCTCGAAGAGCAGCACTCCGATGATGCCGGCCGTAATCAGCACGGATGCCGCTGCGCACGCGAACAGCATGCGCTCGATGCCGAACTCGACGATACGGCGCTGACGGTTGTTCATTTCACCTGACCGCTCAAGCGCTGCTCGAGGCTGATCTTGGGATCCGCGGCAGTCGCCGCATGGAACATCGTGCCCGTTGTCTTCGCCGCGAACCGCGCCTGCACGAGTTTCTGTTCGCTGTCGGTCAGCGGCACATACCCGACTTCGGAGACCAGCGGCGACGCAGACGTGACGTAGTACTCGATGAACTTCTGCACTTCGGGCCGGCTCAGCGCCTTGGTGTTGACGTAAATGAAGATCGGCCGCGACAGCGGACGATACGTGCCGTTCCGGACTGTCTCTGCGGAGGGCGCAATCGGTCCTGCGCCATTCGCCGGATTCTCATCATCAACGGCGACGAGCTTCAGCTTGTCCTTGTTCTCTTCGAAGTAGGCGAGCCCCAGATAGCCAAGCGCGTTCTGATCGCCAGCGACGCCCTGCACCAGGATGTTGTCGTCCTCACTCGACGTGTAGTCGCCGCGGCTGACCTTGGCCTTGCCGTTGACGACTTCGGTGAAGTAATCAAAGGTCCCGGAGTCCACGCCGGCGCCGAACAGGTGAATTTCCTGATTCGGCCAGCTGGCGCGCACCTGGTTCCATCGCAGAACCTTTCCCTGCGCATCCGGCGACCACAACTTCTTCAATTCGGCGACGGTTATCGACGTCGCCCACGTGTTCTTGGGATTCACGATGACGGCCATTCCGTCATAGGCGATTGGCAGCTCGATGTACTCGATTCCAGCCTTCTCGCATGCCTCGATCTCGGCAGCGGCGATGGGGCGAGACGCGTTGGAGATGACCGTTTCGTTTCGGCAGAACTTCTGAAAGCCGCCGCCTGTGCCGGAGCGGCCGACTGTGACCTGCGTGCCGGCGTTCAGTTTCTGGAATTCTTCGGCGACCGCTTCGGTGACCGGAAACACGGTGCTTGAACCATCGATGGTGATCACCGCGGGCGCGGCCGTTGACGTGGCGCTGCCGCCGGTTGACGGCGCACTGCCGCCGCCGCATGCCGACAGCGAACGCAGCCACCAACCCGATGATCGTGAAGCTCGAGTAAGTTTTCATGTGCTTCACCTTAATGTGGCGCCGATTTCGATACCGTTTCTGAAATGTAAATTCTAGGTAAACAACCGCTAAGTCGTTGCGGTGACGCCGATCGGGCAGCTGACGCCCGTGCCGCCGTGTCCGCAATACCCGCCCGGATTCTTCGCGAGGTACTGCTGGTGGTAATCCTCGGCGAAGTAATACTCCGGCGCAGGTGCGATCTCGGTGGTGATCGTTCCGAAACCGGCCGCCGTCAGCCGCTTCTGATACTCGTCACGCGATTGCTCGGCCGCGCGGCGTTGCGCGTCGGTGTAGTAGTAGATCGCCGAGCGATACTGCGTGCCGACGTCTGCGCCTTGCTTCATGCCCTGCGTCGGATCGTGCCCTTCCCAGAACTGCTTGAGCATGGCATCGTACGAGGTCACCGCAGGATCGAAGACGATGCGCACGACTTCGGTGTGGCCCGTTTGTCCCGAGCAGACCTCTTCGTAGCTGGCGTTGGGCGTGTACCCGCCCGCGTACCCGACCGACGTCGAGTGCACGCCTGGCAGCAGCCAGAAGCCTTTTTCGGCGCCCCAGAAACAGCCCATGCCGAAGAGCGCCATCTCCTTTCCGGCAAACGCGTCGTCCAGTGGCGTTCCCTGCACGGCGTGGCGATCGGCCACCATCATTTTCGCCGCACGCCCGCGCAGCGCTTTGTCTTTCTCGACCATCGTTGTTTTTCTTGGGTTAAACATGCTGCCCTCTGCTCTCTGCCCTGCTTGGGCATCTGAATCATAATAGCCGAATGGCGACGATGATTCTGGCGAACGCGACCGTCAGCGGCGAGCGCGGATACGCTCAACGGATTACCACCACCGCTGGACACGAGCTCGCATCCGACGAGCCCGAGCGGCGCGGCGGCACGAACACGGGCGCGGCTCCCTTCGACCTGATGCTCGGCAGCCTCGGCGCCTGCACCGCCATCACGATGCGGATGTACAGCGAGCGCAAGCAATGGAACCTCGGCACGATCGACGTAAAGCTGCGCCTGATCAAAGAGGGCGATGACCCCATGCGGATCGAACGAAAAATTTCGGTGAGTGAAACGATCGATGGCGAGCAGCAGGCGAAGCTGCTCGAAATAGCGGATAAGACGCCGGTCACCAAAGCACTGGCGCCCGGCGTGCCTATTCAGACAGTATTCGAAATTTCCACCCAGCCGGCGCGCTGAAGCTGCGTCGCCTCGAGCGCAAACCGCATGATCGCATTCTCGACGTGATGCCAGTCGTGCATCTGGGTGCGCTTGATCGACACGGTGATTCTCTTCCTCACGGACTTCCCAACCGCGCTCATCTGCCTCGTCGACCACAAATGTTTTGATATGTTCGTGACTCTGAAGCCGCTTGGAAAAGATCATTCAGCCCTCCGTTACGTGCTCCGACCTAGCTTACTGCGAAAACCGGGCCACGTCCGGACCGCCCACCCAGCGCCCGGAAAGCGTCGAACAGCGTACCGACTGTCCAGGAAGGCTACAGCCTCCGCAACTCGGCGCACGGCCTTTACTCAGAATTAACAGCCAGGCAATCGCAGGAGTAACACTCCCGTCCTATTGTGCCTAGCAATGGACAAGCTAAGCAGAACGAGGGTTCTCATTGTCGAAGACGAACCCGATATCGCGGGGCTGATGAAGCACGCGCTCGAGCGGGGCGGCGACATGGGCGTGGAAATCGTGGGGACGGGCGCTGCGGCGCTGAAGTCTGTCATGGAAGAGCCACCCGGGCTCGTGCTGCTCGATCTGAATCTGCCGTTCATCGACGGCCTGGAGGTGTGCCGCCTGCTCCGCGGCCGGCCGTCGAGCGCGGCCATTCCGATCATCATGGTGACGGCGAGGACGAGCGAAGCGGACCGCGTCGCGGGGCTCGAGCTGGGGGCGGACGACTACGTCACCAAGCCGTTCAGCCTGCGAGAGCTCGTCGCGCGGGTTCGCGCCGTCCTCCGGCGTCCGCCACAAACTGACGTCGCGAGCAGAACCTCGGCTATCGGCACGGCACGCTGGCGATCGATTTCGACGCCGTGTCGGTACGCGTGTCCGGGCACCTATCAGGCTGACCAAGCGCGAGTTCGAGCTGCTGCGCTTTCTCGTCGAGAACCGGAACCGCGTGCTCTCTCGCGACCGGCTGCTCGAGCGGGTCTGGGGACTCGATCGCCAGGTCGAAACGCGATCGGTCGACGTGCACGTCGGACGCCTGCGCAGCAAGCTGGCCATGCCGGCCGGCAGATCGAGACGGTCATCGGCATGGGCTACCGGTTTGTGGAAGAACCCAACTCACTGGAAGAGTGAAGAATTGGTAGATTGGTAGATTGAGAGAGTGTTGTGGGATTGAGGAATGAGCGATTGCACGATTAGTCGAGGAACGTAAGACATCACCAATCTTCAATCTGTCAACAATCCTCCAATCCGCCAATCTTCCAATCTACCAATGTATTCTGAAGTCCATGGAAACGTTGCATGGGCAGATCGTCGCGCTCTATCTGTTCGACGTCGCTGAAGCGATCGACCTCCAGGCTGCGGGATCGGCGATCAGCAGCAGCGTCCGCGCGACGTTCACGCCGAAACCTGCCACACCCGCCTACGTCCGATATCAGGAGCCGCCGCTGCAATTCGACGGCGCCGGCGTTGACATCCCGGTCATCGACGGTTTCCGTGCCGGCTTCAAGGTGTTCGACTACGGCATCATCTCGCTGCGGCTGACGCGCGAGTTCCACGGCACCTGGCCCGAGCTTGCGGACGCGTCCGATCAGCTCGTCGAAAACGAAGCGCTCGAACGGCAGGCCGAGCAGGCGTGCCGCGGCGTCGCCGAACGTCTCAAGCACGCGATGACCGATCCGCGGCAGACCCCGCTGACCGAGGACTATCTGGTGTTTGCCATCAACGATCTGAGCCGTCCGCATACGGCCGAGGAGGTCGTGGAGCATCATGGCGACATCATCGCATCGGTGCTGCGGGGCGAGCGCGCCGCGCTCAGCCGCCAGGAGCGGGACGAGATACTCCGCCATCGGATCTCGTACCTCGCGAACGATCTCGTCATCCCGACGTGGAACGCGGCCTTCGTGTACGATACTCCCGCCGGCACGCAGGCCGCGCTCGAGATTGTCGAGTTCGCCAACTCTCAGCTCCTGCAATTCCGCTATTACGACGAGCTGCTCGACGACGAGCTGGCGAGCATCTACGCCAACATCAAGAAGACGGCGCACTGGTACGATGCGCGTTCTTGGACGGCACTATGCGCGCGCGGCCCGGCAGGTCCACGCGCTCTTCATCGACGTGAACGAGCTGACGGACCGGACCGAGAATGCGCTGAAGATCGTGGGCGACGTGTACGCGGCGCGGCTGTTTTCGCTGGTCGGCGCCCGGCTCGGTCTCGATCGGTGGAAGACCAGCGTCAGCGAGAAGCTGAAGACGCTCGACGACATCTACCGGTTCTCGGTCGAGCGCCTCAGCATGGTGCGCGGCGAGATGCTCGAAATGACGATCGTGGCCATTCTGATCTTCGAGCTCGTGCTCTTCTTCATGGGAATCATGAACTGACATGAACGACGTGCTTGCCATCATCCTCGGAGGCGGCCAGGGATCGCGCCTCTTTCCCCTTACGCACCAGCGCTCCAAGCCGGCGGTGCCGATTGGCGGCAAGTACCGCCTGATCGACGTGCCCGATCAGCAACTGCCTGCACGCCGACCTGCGGCGCATCTTCGTGCTGACGCAGTTCAACTCGGCGTCGCTGAACCATCACGTCGCGCAGACCTATCGCATGGATCCGTTCTCGCACGGCTTCGTCGACATCATTGCGGCCGAGCAGACACCGGACAGCTCGAGCTGGTTTCAGGGCACCGCCGACGCGGTGCGGCAGGCGGCCCGGCACTTCAGGCGATACGACGCCGACTACTATCTGATTCTCGCCGGCGACCATCTCTATCGCATGGATTACGGGCTGATGCTCGACGCGCACGTCGACCAGGACGCCGACATTACAGTCGCGGCGCTGCCGGTGACGCCGCAGGACGCGCCGGCCATGGGCATCTTCCGTTTCGCTCGCGACGGGCAGATCGTGGGGTTCGAGGAAAAGCCAGACCACGACCGTCTGGCGGCGATCGGCAGCAGCGTACCGCCCGGAACGCTGTTTCGCGATCAGATCTACGACCAGGAGAAGCCGTTCGTCGCGTCGATGGGAATATACGTGTTCTCGCGGGAGGTGCTGCTCGAGTTGCTGCAGAACACGACAGTCACCGATTTCGGGCGCGAGATCATCCCGGCCTCGCTCACCACGCACCGCGTGCGCGCCTACCTGCACGACGGCTACTGGGCCGACGTCGGAACCGTTGAGTCGTTCTACCACGCGAACATCATGCTCACAGAGCCGCATGCGCCGTTCAAGTTCTACGATCCGCGGAAACCGACCTACACGCACGAACGGTTTCTTCCGCCGTCACACATGCGCTCGTGCACCGTGCGCGAATCGATCGTCGCCGAAGGGTGCTTTCTCGAGGAGTGCTCGATCGAGCAATCCGTCATCGGCATCCGCACGCACATCTCCCGGGGCACGCGCATCACGCGCTCGGTGCTGCTCGGCGCGGACATGTACGAGTCTGACGTCACGCAGCTCGGCATCGGGCGCGACGTCGTGCTCGATCGCGTCATCATCGACAAGAACGCGTCGATCGGCGATGGCGTGCATCTGTTGAACAAAGCTGGCGTGCAGCACGCCGACGGCGACGGCTACTACATCCGCGGGGGCATCATCATCGTGCCGAAGGGCGGACGGATTGCGCCCGGGACTGTGGTGTAGGCGGAGCCAAACCTGAGAATCTGGAATCTGAATCTGGAATCCCGGAAACTCAGCTATCTTATTTGGCGATTTTGCGCATGATGCGCGGCGTGAGGAACCAGCGCAGCTGACCCGGGCCCGCGGGCGGCAGCGCGGCGACGTCGATGCGGCAGATCGCGCCCTTCCTGAACTCGAGCGGCCGGCGCGATCCAATCAGGCGGCCGGCGAGCTCGCCGATGCCGGGCTCGTGACCGACAAGAGCAATGTGGTGCCGGCGATGCTGCTTCGAGAGCTCTTCGATGATGGCGTTGTGCGCGGATCCCGGCGCAAGCGATGCCATGGTCACGATCGGCGGCGGATTGCGGAAGGCCGCCGCCACAAGCTCGGCGGTCTGCCGTGCGCGCACCAGCGGGCTCGTCAGGATGACGTCCAGCGTGATGTCGAGCGCCATGAGCGCCTTTGCTTCCTTGCGCAGCTTTTGCACGCCTTCGTTGGTCAGCGGCCGCTTCGTGTCGTCCGGATAATTCTCGCCGCGCTCGGCGGCGACGCCGTGGCGGATCAGGTACAGCTCGAACGATTGAGCCTTCATTTATTGTTTTAGGATTTTAAGCGGCGAGCACGGACTGCAGGACGTCGGCCCTTCGACGGGATCGGGATCGTCACGAGCGCAGCCAGGGGATGCGATGCGGTGGCGTGCGCCTGACGTCGAGGCGGAGTCGCGAGCGCCGGCACCACGTGATGGCGAACGTCTTTCACCACTGACACGAGCTCGGCCCGGTGCTCGACGAAGCCGGCGTGCAGCCGGCGGCATTCTCGGTCGAGCGAATCGGCGTATGCCGTCAGATCGCTCACTCTCGAACCCACGCCGGGCAACGCTTCCGCTTCACGAACGTGCTTCAGAAGCATCTGCAGGTCGTGGAGGGCGCCAAGCCGCTCCTGGTGGCGTTTGAGAATTCTGACGAGCGGCGACGCTGCTGTCACGCCTGCATCACGCGCGATTTCCAACGCGTAGCGGAGTTTTTTCGTCGAGATGCGCACATCGTGAATCCGCTCGGGAACGTACAAGGGACCGGCATGTTCGAGCGCCGTCGCCACGCTTTTCGCGCGACGCATCAGCCGCGTCGCGAGCACGCTGCGCCACTGGGCCTCGAATTTGGCGTCAACGCTTTGTCTCGTGCCTTTCTTCCCTCTTGTCCTCTTCTCTCTTCCCTACGCGCTCGAGCTTCTTGAGCAGCTTCTTCAAATCGCCGACGGGCGCGTGATCCTTGAGCTCGTTGCGCAACGCCTGCGCGCCGCGACGCGACCTCGCGGCGCACCATTTCTATCGCGCGGCCCGGGACACCCTCCGCCCTGGACTTGTCGTCCAGGATGGTGAGCTCGACGTCGAGCTCGCGGATAGGACCGAGTGAACGTGTGAGCGCGCGCATTTTCTTGTTGAGCTTCTTGACCTTCGCGGGCGAAGCCGTCGCGCCGACGATCGGCAGAGCCTCGCGAATGCGGCGCGACGCTACGCGGGTCTTGTGGAGTCCGTTGACGCGGCCGCTCACGAAATCGGGCCAGACGGCGCTGAGCTCGTTCAGCCGTTTCCGCCAAAGCCTGTCACGGGAAGTTGATGTGTTCATGCTAGGATGCGGGGGCGAGTGTGCGGCGCCGTCCGATCTGTCGCCCCCATTATAGGTAGTCTGTATGACAGCGACAACCCTTTTCCATTCAAATAGATGCGGCATAGCGGCGATCGACTGCGGTACCAATTCGATTCACATGATCGTGGTGCGCATCCGCCCCGATCTGTCTTTTGAAGTCATCGACCGGGAGAAGGATATGGTGCGCCTCGGGTCTGGCGGACTCGACGGCAAGGCGCTGACCGCAGAGGCGATGGCTGCAGCGCTGCAGGCGTTTTCTCGTTTCCGCCGGCTTGCCGAGTCGCATCAGGTCGAAGAAATTCTCGCGGCCGCAACGAGCGCGGTGCGCGAAGCCGAAAACGGCGGCGAATTCCTGGCCGCTGTCGAGCGCGAAACAGGCATCAAACCACAGGTCATATCGGGGACCGAGGAAGCCCGGCTGATCCATCTCGCAGCGGTCTACGGCGTCGATGTTGCCGGGGCGTCAGCGGTGGTCGTGGACATCGGCGGCGGCAGCGTCGAAATCACCCACGGCGCCGGCAACGCTCTTCGTGTCGCAAGAAGCTTCAAGCTGGGGGTGATCAGGCTGACCGAGCGATTCGTCCGCACGGACCCGCTCTCCGGGCGCGACGAACGGAAACTCGTCCGGCACATCGAGGACGAGCTTGCGAAATATCTGCGCGACATCAAAAGCGCCGGGTTCGACCGCGTGATAGGCACGTCCGGAACGATTCTCAGCCTCGGCACGGTCGCGACCGCCGAGCGCCGGCGCACCAGCGACGAAATTCGCAACCTGCGTGTCCCGGCCAAACAGATTCACCGCCTCCGCAAAGAGGTCATCGATCGCAGCATCAGCGAGCGCATGAAGCTGCCGGGCCTCGACCCGCGCCGCGCCGATCTCATCGTCTCCGGCGCGGTTCTGCTCGACACCGTTCTGCAGCGGCTGGGCGCGACCGAGATCACGCTGTGCGATTTCGCGCTGCGCGAGGGTCTGGTGCTCGACTACATCCAGCGCAACCGGAAGCACATCGCGCAGGCCGGCCAGTATCCCGACGTGCGGCGGCGCAGCGTCATCGAGCTGGCCGAGCGCTGCAGCTACTGGCCCGAGCATGCGAGCCAGGTCGCGCGGCTGTCGCTCTCGATCTTCGATCAGACGCGCGGCACGCACGCGCTGACCGATCGCGAGCGAGAGTGGCTCGAGTTCGCCGCACTGCTGCACGACATCGGCACGCACATCAGCTATCAGGGTCATCACAAGCACTCGTATTACCTCATCAAGAACGGCGACCTGCGCGGCTTCGAGCCGGCGGAAGCGGAGATCATCGCGCTCATCGCGCGATATCACCGCAAGTCGGCCCCGAAGAAATCAGCACGCTGACTTCAGCGCACTCGGCGCAAAAACGCGACGGGCCGTTCGTACGCTCGCTGCGATTCTGCGGTTCGCCGAAACGCTCGATCGCAGCCACGCGCAGGCTGTCACGGGCGTGGAGATGCACGACCGCGGCAAGGAATACCTCATCAAGCTCCATACCACGGGCGACGCCGAGCTGGAGCTCTGGGCCGCCCATCGTCAGATAGCGCCGCTCGAACGCGCGTTGGGAAAACCGATCCGCTTGAGCGCCGGTAGAGTCTCTTATGCTGAACAACCTGAGCGCGCCGCACGAATACCCGGGGAAGCTGTTCGTGGTCGAGGGCATCGACGGGTCGGGAAAGACGACGCAGCTGGCGCTGCTGGCCAAGTGGCTGAGCGCCGCCGGACTGCGCGTGTTCGTGACCGAGTGGAACTCGTCGGCTCTCGTAAAGGCGGCGACGAAAATGGGGAAGAAAAAGAATTCCCTGACGCCGACGACCTTCAGTTTGCTACACGCCACTGACTTCGCCGATCGGCTGCTCTACAACATCGTCCCGCCGCTCAAGGCCGGGATGATCGTGATTGCCGACCGCTATGCCTACACGGCATTCGCACGCGATGTCGCGCGCGGCGTCGACCGAGCTTGGGTGCGCGATCTCTACAGCTTCGCCGTGCGGCCCGATCTCACGTTGTACTTCCGCGTGCCCATCGACGTCTCGCTCGATCGGCTGATGGCGCGCCGCGTGAAGTTGAAATTCTACGAGGCCGGCATGGATATGGGCTGGAGCCTCAACGCGCAGGAGAGCTTCAGGGTCTTCCAGGGAAAGGTGCTCGAGGAGTACGATCGGCTGGTCGACGAATTCGGGTTGAGTGTGATCGATGCGTCGCTGGCGATTACCGACCAGCAGCAGATGGTGCGGAATCTGGTATCGAGACAGCTCGAGAAACCCGCACTCGAGGCGGTGAACCAGTGACGCCGGATAAATTCGAGAGCAAAGAGCCGAGAGCCGAGAGCAAAGAGCCGAAGGCCGAAGAGCGAAGCAGAGCCGAAGGCAGAAAGCAAGGAGGCCGCGCCCGATTTCGGCGCAAACGGCGGCATTCAGCCCGGCCGTTACTACGGCCATGGCCTCCCCTACGTGGCCATTGACCATTACCCCGGAAAGATCATCGCCATCGAAGGCACGGATGGCGTAGGCCGCAGCACGCAGATAGCGCTGCTGCGCGAATGGCTCGAAGTGCAGGGCTACGGTGTGGTCGAAACCGGCTGGACGCGCTCGGCGCTGATGCAGCCGACGATCGAGCTGGCGAAGTCGAGCAACACCCTCAACAAGCTGACGTTCGTGCTGCTCTACGCGACCGACTTCGCGGACCGCCTCGAGAAAGAGATCATCCCGGCGCTCAAGGCGGGATTCGTGGTGCTGTCGGACCGATACATCTTTTCCGCGCTGGCGCGCGCCGGCGTCCGAGGCGTTGATCGCGCGTGGCTGCGCAGCCTCTACGGCTTCGCCATCGCGCCCCACCTGGTGTTCTATCTGAAAATCGACGTCGACACCCTCATCCGGCGCGTGCTCTCGGCTCGCGGGATGGACTTCTGGGAATCGGGCATGGACCTGAAGGGCGGAGACGACATCTACGACAGCTTCCGGTCGTACCAGAACAAGCTGCTGCGAGAGTATGCGTCGATGACCGACGAGTTCGGGTTCCGAGTGCTGGACGCCCGCCGCCCAGTCGGCGTGCTGCAGGAGGATCTCCGGCGTCAGGTGCAGGCGTTCCTGTCGAATTCGGACATCACGACGGACAACTTGCCGGGCCAGCCGCCGATTCAGCCGACCTGATACGGCAGTTAACACGCCCGTAACACTCGCACGTTAAAATAGGGATTAACGTGGCCGATTCGCTGACAACCGCACCGCAGATCGCAAGACCTATCGCGCGTCCCAGCGAAATCAAGGAGACCCCGCTCAAGATCCGTGTCGAGAGCCTGAACTTCTATTACGGCGAAACGCGCGTGCTGCATGAGATCTCGATCGCACTGCATGCGAATCAGGTCTCGGCGTTCATCGGGCCGTCGGGCTGCGGCAAAAGCACCTTCCTGCGCACGCTGAACCGGATGAACGACATCATCGCTGGGACCCGCGTCGATGGGAAGATTCTCATCGACGAGGAAAACATCTACAAAGGCGGCACCGACGTCGTCGATCTGCGACGCCGCGTGGGCATGGTGTTCCAGAAATCCAATCCCTTTCCGAAATCCATTTTCGAGAACGTGGCCTACGGCATCCGTATCAACGGCATGGCCCGCGACCGCTCCGATCTGACTCAGCGCGTCGAGGAGAGCCTCAAGAACGCCGCGCTCTGGGACGAGGTGAAAGACCGCCTGGACGAGTCGGCGCTGGCGTTGTCGGGCGGGCAGCAGCAGCGCCTGTGCATCGCACGCGCGCTGGCGGTTCGCCCCGAGATTCTCCTGATGGACGAGCCCGCATCAGCGCTCGACCCGATCGCCACACAGCGCATCGAAGAGCTCATCTACGACCTGAAAAAGAACTACACGATCGTCATCGTCACCCACAATATGCAGCAGGCGGCGCGAGTGTCCGATCACACGGCCTTCTTCTGGCTGGGCAAGCTCGTCGAGTTCGGTCGTACTGATCAGATTTTTACGACGCCGAGGGAAAAATTGACCGAAGATTACATTACGGGACGATTCGGCTAATGGAACGCCAACATTTCCAGCAGGAGCTCGGGGCACTGAAAGAGCGGCTGCTCGCCATGGGCGGGCTCGCGGAAGATCGCGTGCGAACGGCGATGATGGGGCTGGTCGACCGCGACAGCCGGCTCATCGACGACGTGCTGAACGGCGACATGCCCCTCAACGCGTTGCACATCGAAATCGACGACCTGTGTCTCAAGCTGCTCGCGCTGCACTCGCCCATGGCGGCCGACCTGCGCGCGGTGATGGCGGCGATCAAGATCAACAGCGATCTCGAGCGCGTCGGCGACATGGCCGTGAACATCGGAGAGGCGGCGCGGCGGTACGCATCGCACCCGCCGGTGAAAAAACTGATCGACATCCCGCGCATGGCCACTACCGCCCAAAACATGCTGCGAGACGCGCTCGATTCGTACGTGCGCGGCGACATGCAGCTCGCGCAGCGGGTCCTTGACGAAGACGACGTGCTGGATGCGCTGAAAACTCAGGTATTCCGCGAGCTGCTCACTTTCATGCTCCAGGACCCGGCCACGATCGAGCCGGCCCTCGACCTCATCCTCATCTCGCGCCACCTCGAGCGCATCGGCGACCATGCGACGAACGTCGCCGAGGACGTCATCTTCATGGTGTCGGGCCGCGACGTCCGCCATCACGCGGCGGATGCTCCCAGGCAGTAGCTCGTCGCTGTAGCCGCTAGCCGGCTCGGAGCCAGACGCTACCGGCTACAAGCGACCAGCTAGTAGAATAAGCCCGTGCCGACTCGCGTATGCGTGTTTTGCCGGCGCGAGTCCGCGCAAGCACCCTGGGTTCCCTTCTGCAGCGAGCGCTGCAAGCTTCAGGATCTTGCCCGGTGGGTCGATGGCCGCTATCGCGTGCCGGCCGAGCCGGTTCCGCAAGACTCGGAGACGGTGGACGACGAGACCGACGACCGATAACGCCCTATGGCTGACACGCTGACGATTACCGACAACCGCACGGGCAAACAGTACGAAGTCGCCATCAAGGAAGGTGCGATTCGCGCCACCGATCTCAAGCAGATCAAGGCCGACAGCAGCGACACGGGCCTGATGACTTACGACCCGGCGTTCCTCAACACGGCGGCGTGCCGCAGCGCCATCACATACATCGACGGCGACAAAGGCATCCTCCAGTATCGCGGCTACCCGATCGAGCAGCTGGCCGAACACTGCAACTATCTCGAGACGTCGTATCTGATCATCTTCGGGGAGCTGCCGACCGCAACGCAGCTGCAGAACTGGACCAACGCCATCACGCAGCACACGCTGCTGCACGAGAACGTCAAGAAGCTGATGGAGGGGTTCCAGTACGACGCCCATCCGATGGGCATCTTCATCAGTACGGTCGGCGCGCTCTCGACGCTCTATCGCGATGCCAAGCTCGTCTTCGATCAGGAGGCGCGCAACCGCCAGTGCCTGCGGCTCATCGCAAAGGTCGCGAGCATCGCGGGCTACGCGTACCGCCACAGCATCGGCCGCAACTACGTCTATCCCGACAACGACCTGAGCTTCACCGGCAACTTCCTGAACATGCTGTTCAAGATGACCGAGCTGAAGTACAAGCCGAATCCCGTTCTCGAGCGCGCGCTCGACGTGCTCTTCATCCTGCACGCCGACCACGAGCAGAACTGCAGCACGACTGCGATGCGCGTCGTCGGCAGCTCGCACGTGGACCCGTATTCGTCGATTGCCGGCGCCGCTGCTGCGCTCTGGGGGCCGCTCCATGGCGGAGCCAACGAAGCAGTGCTGCGCATGCTCGAGGAGATCGGCACCATCAAGAACGTGCCGGCGTTCATCTCGCGGGTCAAGGGAGGCGACGGCCGGCTGATGGGCTTCGGGCATCGCGTGTACAAGTCGTACGACCCGAGGGCAAAGATCATCAAGCGGATCGCTGACGAAGTGTTCGAGGTG
Source organism: Vicinamibacterales bacterium (assembly GCA_963787755.1). Lineage (GTDB taxonomy): Bacteria > Acidobacteriota > Vicinamibacteria > Vicinamibacterales > JAMQPK01 > JAMQPK01. The sequence goes on along the minus strand of CAWBEG010000011.1, from coordinate 276,912 downwards.
ACGGGCAGGAATCCGCTGCTCGAGATCGCGCTCGAGCTCGAGCGCATCGCGCTGCAGGACGAGTACTTCATCACGCGCAAGCTCTACCCGAACGTCGATTTCTACTCCGGCCTCATCTATCAGGCCATGGGCTTTCCGAAAGACTTCTTCCCGGTGCTCTTCGCGATTCCACGCACGGCCGGATGGTTCGCGCAGTGGGAAGAGATGCTCCGCGATCCCGAGCAGAAGATCGCGCGGCCGCGCCAGATCTACGTCGGGCCCGAAGCAGCGGGAGTTCATTCCCAGGGACAAGAGATAGCCGTGGTTCGGGGTGCTGGGTGCTCGGTGCTGGATTCCGGTTCTTGGTTCTGGGTTCTGCGTGCTCTTTGCCCTCTGCTCACTGCCCTCTGCCCTTTGTGCGCAGGCTCCATCCGCGCCTGCTTTCGATAGCACCAAGGCGTACGAGCATCTGCGTCAGATTGTCAGCATCGGTCCGCGACCCGCAGGTTCTCCCGGCATCGCGCAAACGCGCGAGTACATCATCGCGCAGCTCAAAGACGCTCGGCATTCCGGTTACTCAGCAGGCGTTCGTGGCGAAGACGCCCATCGGCGAGATCTCGATGGTCAACCTCATCGCAACCATCCCGGGCGCGCGGAAAGAGCGCATCGCCATCACGGGACATTACGATACGAAGCTGTTTCGCGAGATGCGCTTCGTCGGCGCGAACGACGGAGGGTCGAGCACCGCGTTCCTCATCGAACTGGCGCGGGTGCTGAAGACGCGCGCGAATGCGTTCACGATCGAGCTGATCTTCTTCGACGGCGAAGAGGCGACCCTGAGGGACTGGGGGCGAACCGACCACACGTACGGCAGCCAGCACTACGTGGACGCCGCACGCAAGGCCGGGACACTGTCGACGCTTGAAAGCGCTCGTGCTGGTCGACATGATCGCCGATCGTTCGCCGCGATTCATGCGCGAAAGCAATTCGACGCCATGGCTGACCGATATCATCTGGTCGACGGCGCAGAAGATGGGCCACGGATCCATCTTCGTCAACGCAAGCACGCCGATCGAGGACGATCACATCCCGTTTCTCGGCGCCGGCGTGGCGGCAGCCGACATCATCGACCTCGACTACGCCCCGTGGCACACCGCGGCCGACACGCTCGAACAGACCTCGGCGAGAAGCATGCAGGTTGTGGGTGATGTCGTGGTCGCGTCGCTCGCGCCAATCGAGGCTCGACTGTCACGATAAAAACCTTCAAATAGGAGTTTAGGAGTTTTGCTTTAGAAAGAGATTCTCCTACCCTCCTAATCTCCTGTTCAAGTTCAACGGAACAGCGCGAGCACAATCGCAATCAACACGAGCAGCGCGAAGATCGCGTATACGATGAGCGGACGCTTTTTCTTCGGAGCGACGTACGGCTTGTGCACGGCTTCCTGAACGGAGGCGCCGCATCGAAAACAAATCAGCGCCTTGTCGGCGATTTCAGTCCCACACTCGCGGCATTTCATAGACGATACGGCCCTGAATTATATGTCACAATCCAGCGCATGATTCCGCTGCGCGACGTGATTCCGTCGCGAACATTTCCCTTCTTCACGATTGCGTTCATCGTCCTCAACAGTATCGCGTTTCTCTTCGAGCAGTCGCTGTCGCCGCAGGCGCTCGAGCAGTTCGTACGCATCTACGGAGTGATCCCTGTGCGGTTCGACATGCTCAGCGTGTTCACGTCGATGTTCCTGCACGCCGGCTGGGGACACTTTCTCGGAAACATGCTCTTCCTGTGGATCTTCGGCGACAACGTCGAGGATCGAGTTGGCCATGTGCGCTTCGTCTTCTTCTACCTGCTCTGCGGCGTTGCTGCAGTGGCCGCGCACGTGTACATGAATCCCGCCTCGAGGATTCCGACGATCGGCGCGAGCGGCGCGATTGCGGGCGTGATGGGCGGATATTTCGTCCTGTATCCGAACTCGCGCGTGCTGGCGCTCGTGCCGCTTTTCATCATCTGGGAAATCATAGAAGTGCCGGCCATTCTCTTCCTGGGACTCTGGTTTCTCATGCAGTTTTTCTACGGAGTTGGATCGATGGCGGTCAGGACGGGCGCGGAAGCAGGAGGAGTCGCGTTCTGGGCTCACATCGCGGGATTTCTGGCGGGAATGGCAGGCGTCCTCATACTGCGCAAGCCGTCCCGCACGCGCTGGCGCGGCGAAGTTATTTAGTCGATCGGATCTGTGCCGAGATCTTGGCGAGCTCGATGGCGAGCCGCTCGAATTCCTCTTCGTACTGGCCCGCCGGCATCTCGCCTTTCTTCGCCTTCAGCTGTTCGATCTCGGCTTCGAGAGTGATGCGGCGCTTTTCCAGCCCGGCGAGCGCGGTGTTCCCAGAGCTCGACGCAGGAAGCGGATCGAGAAACGTCGTCTTGGCGAGCACGCCGTCTGTTCCAGTCGCCGCCGCGGCTTCTTTGCCCACGCCGTCGCCGTTGTCGTCGATGACCGATCGCTCGGTGACGAGCGTTCCCTGCTTTTCGAACGCCTGCTTCACGGCCTGACTGGCGTACGCGAACACCTCCCACACAGACAGGCGCCCGTTCTTGTCGTTGTCGGCCTTCTCGCCCTGGTCGAGCGCTTCGATGAAGTACTGCGGAAACATGGTGGCGTACTTCTGGGCGGCCGAGTCGGTCGCCGCAATCACGATGCGGTTCTTGCCCGAGAGCGCCGGGACGAACTGAAAGCTCGAGCTCGTCGTGTTGACGAACACCAGCCGCGCCGGATTCCCGTCGAGCGAGGCTTTCCACTCGCGCGAGTCCATGTCCGGTCCGACAAGATTGAATTTCGCGGAAGTGCCGTCGAAGGTTCCGTGGCCGATGAGGACGATGAGCAGCGTATCGTCCGCCGTCAGGCGCGACTTGAAGGACGCCAGCGTGCGCGTGACGTTATCTCGATTGGCTATCGCTGTTCCGGAGCCGCTTTCCGAAAGCACCGTGACGCGATCGGCGCGCGAATCCGAGGCGCTGCTGGAGTGCCGATTGCAGCGACGAGATCCACTCCTTCTGGCTGGCGGCGAACTTCTCCGTCCCCGACACGCCCGACACAATCAGCGCGTACCGTTCTTCGGCCGCGGCCACGCGCGGCGACATGACGGCCGCCGAAAGCATCAGTAGTGCAGACGAACGCACGAAGGCAGATCATTGGCCGACCACCTTCAACAGCAGCTCCTGGGCGCGCGGATACCCAGGCGCCACTTCGATCGCGGCGAGAGCCGCGCGACGCGCCTGCACTTTGTCGCCGAGAGCCAGATAGCTTTCCGCAAGGTCGGAATGCGCGGACGCCGGATCGAGCGACCCGGCGGCAATCGCCGCGCGGAACTCACGCACGGCCGTGCGCGCGTCGCCCGCCTGCATCTTCAGGTGACCGAGCTTCGAATGGTTCGGCGCGTCGAAGGGATCGAGCTGCGCGATGCGCTCGTAGGCCGCTATCAGCTTCGCGGCCGGCGCCTTCGTGGCCTCCAGCTCCCGCGCGAGCAGTCGCACCGACGTCAGATCGGTGTTCTCGTGCTGAAGCAGCTTCTCCAGCTCGCTGATGGCGCGCGCGCTGTCTTTCCGCTCGAGCGCCATCTGCGCCATCATCGCGTGCGGACTTCGCGGGCCGGTCGCCATCGGCACCATTTCGGCCGCGCGCTCGAGCACCTTGAACGCCTCGTCGATGCGCCCGGCCTTGCGCAGAAATTCGCCCAGCGCGACCTGCGCCTGGAAGCTGTCGGGAAACGCCGATGCGATGGCTTCGGGGTCTCCTTTCCCTGGCTCGAGCTCTTTCGGCGGCTTCAGCGCGCGCACCACAGAGCCGTATTTCGCCGCGAGTAACTTGTCGAAATCGGCCTGCAGCGTGTCGATGTCGACGCCAAGCCCTGCCTTCAGCGCGGCCTCGCCCTCGAGCCCTTCGCCGTACGTGACGAGCAGCTTGCGGAGCGCGTCCATGCCGTACTTGCCGACGATGTGCTCGGTGAGGATCGACGCCTCGTAGTAGGCCAGGGAAATCTTCTCCGGATCCTGGAATGCGGCGTTCAGCTCCCGCACCGTCATATGCTCGTCAAGCCCGTAGGCGGCGGCAAAGGACAGTTCCCCTTCGCGACCCCAGGCCGGAGACCCAAGCTTCTCTTCGTACGTCGAGATGCCTTCAGTAAGCCATCGCGGGACGCGTTGCTTCGACAGCTGCAGCGTGATCACGTGCGCCAGCTCGTGCCATAGCGTCGGCGCCCAGTTGAAGTCTCCCGGCGGGCGTGCTTTCGGCGAGTCGAGCGTGACGACGCGGCCGAAGCACGCGCCGAGCGCGCCAATCATTCCTGGCAGCCCGACCGTGCGCACGGCGAAATCGTCGTGTTTCGGGAACATCTCGATGAGGATCGGCCCCTTCGGCGTGAACTTGTACTTTTCCGAGAACGTCGCCAGCGCCTGCTGGGCCAGCGGCGCCACGTACTCGCGCATGACGGCCGTTTCGCTCGGGTGGCTCTTGAAGACGATGTTGCCGTCGGTGTGCGTGTCGAACTTGTCCAGCGAGTCGAGCATCGTCAGCAGATTGAACGTGGTCTTGTCGAATTTGTCGATGGCGAACGATTTCTCGAGCACCTGCCGCGCTTCGGCCTCGTCGCCGGTGCGCAGGAGCTGGACGCCCAGCGCCGAGAGCGTGCGGACATCGTTCGGATCGATCTCCAGCGCCTTGCGGCTCAGCACCACCGCTTCCTCGAACCGATAGCTCCCCGCAGCCAGCTCGGCCGGCACGCGATAGGCGTCGCTGAACCGCGGATTGATCTTCAGCGCGGCCGCGGCGTCCTGCTGCAGGTCCTGGTGACGATCTTCGACGTAAGCAACCGCCCCGCTCAGCGCCAGCACGTCGAGGCTACGCGGGTTGATGGCTTTCGCCTTCGCAATCGACGCCTTGGCCGCCTCGCGATCGCTCTTGTCGAGTTCGAGCCTGGCCTTCAGCAGATGCGCCATCGACGACGTCGGGGTCGAGCTCGAGCGCCTGCTGGATCGCCTTTTCCGCCGCTGGCGGATTCACGTCGAGCAGGGCCTGCGCCATTCCGACGAGCGCTGGAATCCACTTGTCATCGGCCGCGAGCGCATCCTGGAACGACTTGGCCGCCTCCGCGTTGTCGTGCACTTGCAGCCACAGCTCGCCCCAGCCCGTGTGAAACGACGGATCGTTTGGCGCCTTTTCGGTCGCGATGCGATACGCGTCGTTGGCAAGCTGGAATTCACTGAGCGCGCGTGCCGCGCGGCCGAGGCGCGCGTACTCGACCGGCGCCGTGCGCGGGCCGACCTGCACATCGGCGATGCGCTGCAGCAGCGCGCGCGATTCGTCGCGGCGCCCCATCATCTCGTAAAACAGACCCAGCTCGAGCGCCGCTTCGCCAGTCGGCGTGCGCTCGACGAGCGGCTTCAGGAGCGCTTCGGCCTCTGCGTACTGGCCGCGATTGATGGCCGCGCGCGCCTTGATGACGGTCGGATCGGTTGGCGCCCTGCGCGTACGCAATGCGGCTCGTCCGCCCATCCGACACTGTGCCGACGGCGAGAGCCACGGCAAGAAGGCGGAACACCGCTCCACGCCAGAATCCAGGTTTCATGGAAGATATTTATTATGCTCGATTTCCGCGATTGTCATCGTCGGGATCGTAATCGCCCGAAGGCGCGTTGCCATGCTCGTCGAGAAAGACCATCGACTGATGTGAGGGAATGTCGAACCGCTTTCCGCACGCCTTGCAGGTGACGTCGTCGTCCATCCGGATGAGATAATCGCGCAGCTTGGCATACAGAGCGCGATCGCGCGCGTCGGCGCCGGGCGGCAGGCTCTTCTTTTTCGTACGGCGCATCCAGCGCACCATGTACTCGTTGCGGCGCTTGCAGCGCGGACAGGAATATTGAGCAGGCTTCTGCTCGGGCCGCTCGGTAAAGAAGTCCCGTTCATCCATGAACCCATCATATCGCATCGTCTTTTACGTATCAGGGCACGGTTTCGGCCACGCCTCGCGGGCGATCGAAGTCATTCACGCCATGCTTCGCGCGCGACCGGAGGCGCACGTCGTGGTGAAAACCGCCGCGCCGCGCCGCCTGTTCGCGCGTACCCTTCACTGAGCGCTGCGAGCTCGTCGAGATGCAGTGCGATGCCGGGATGGTGCAGATCGACAGCCTGAACATCGACACCGCCGCAAGCATCCGGCAGGCTATCGAGTTTCAGACGCGCGTGCCGGCACTTATCGCGACAGAAGCGGCATATCTGCGCGAGAGCGGGGCACGCGTGGCAATCGGCGACATTCCGCCGCTTGCCGCGGCAGCGGCCCACGCGGCAGGCATCCCGTCGGTCGCAATCGGCAATTTCACATGGGATTGGATCTACGAAAGCTATCGTAACCAGGCCGCGTTCGAGCTCGCCCGCGAGATCCGTGCCCTCTATCGCCACGCCACCATTGCCCTTCGACTGCCCATGGCCGGCGGCTTCGCAGGGCTCGAATCGGTTACGCGCGACATCCCATTCATCGCGCGCAACTCGCCGCGCACACAGGACGACGTGCGGCGAGCGCTCGGGATTGCCGCCGCGAACGCGGCGGGCAAGCCGCTTAGTGTTGATGGCGTTCGGCGGGTCACGGCGTCGCAGGGCTCGATCTTTCAGCGCTGGGCGGCTTGAAGGACTACATGATTGCCACGACCGATGTGCCGGCACGGGAACGCGCCACCAAGCCGGCGCCCGGGCTGCTGTACATCTCGAGCAGCAGTTGATCCACGACAGCGGACTGCGCTTCGTCGATCTCGTGCGCGGCGCCGATGTCGTCGTCACAAAGCCGGGCTACGGCATCATCAGCGAGGCGATCGCCAACGACGCGGCGCTGCTCTACACGTCGCGCGGGGAACTTCGTGGAGTACGACGTGCTGGTCAGGGAGATGCCGAGATACTTGCGAGCGCGAGTTTATCGAACAGAGGCGATCTGCTGAAGGGCGAACTGGAAGCGCGGCGCTGGAAAGGCTTGCTGCGACAGCCAGCGCCGCCGGAGAAGCCGGCACTGAATGGAGCGGAGATCGCAGCCGAGGAAATCCTGAAATTGATAACGAAGACCGAATAACGACAAGCGACTAAAGCATTGAGTCGTTGCGATTCCGATCTCTATTCGTTTTTCGTTCTTCGTCTTTCGTTACGAGTCGTCAGAATCCGATGTGGTGCACCCATGCCGGCGGCACGTTCACCCAGACCCATTCTCGCGCGAATTCGCGCTCACCCAACACCCCCTCGATCGCCTCGCCGACACCTTTCAGCCGATCGCGCTCTGGACCGAGGCTCACGAACATCTTCGCCGGGCGGATCAGAATGTACTGGAAGAACGACAAGATGCCGCCTGGCTTCAGCAGCTTCGCGTACGCCTGCAGGATGTCCTTGCACGTCTGCGGACGAGAAGTTGTTGAGCGGCAGCCCGGAGATGATCAGGTCGAACTGCCCGTCCTGCTCAACGGCCCGAGTTGTGCGACCGATCCCTCAATGAGATGGCAGCGGCTCGCGGCCTCGCGAAACGCCGGCTTGTCGTTGAACGCGCTGCGCAGGTGCGCGGCAAACGTCGGATTCAGCTCGACCATCCACAACTCATCGTCTTGCGCGCATCCGATCGATGATGCAGCCCGTGACGGCGCCGGTGCCCGGCCCTGCCTCGAGAATCTTCTGCGGGCCCCGCGCGCCGCCGACGTAGCGGCAGAGCGCGCTGCCGAGCGCGCGGCCGCTCGGAATGACCGAGCCGGTCGTCTCGTAGTTACGAAGGAACTGTGTGAGGAAGGTCTGGTAATCGGATAGCCGACTCACAGCTCAATCAGCGTTGTCGCAGATGACCAGCGACCAGATGCGCGGCACGTTGACTTTTTCGATCGACGCGGCGCGCAATCCAGTCTGCGCGAGGAACGCCGGAAGATCGAAATCCGACTTGAAGCCAAGGTGCAGCGTCAGCGGAGCGATCGCCCGCTCGAGCTTCGACCCCACCGCATTGTCGCTGAGAAAGTGATTGAGAAACACGAGCCGCCCACCTGGCTTGCACACGCGGCGCATCTCGCGCGTCACGGCCAGCGGATCGGGCACGCAGCTGATGAAGTAAGGCGCGTACACGATGTCGAACGAGTTGTCCGGAAACTTCAGCTGTGTCGCATCCATCTGGATGAGACGCACGTTGCGGAGGCTGTATTGCTCGACGCGCGTGCGCGCGCGCTCGAGCATCCCATCGGACAGGTCGATCGCCGTCACGGAACATTTCCGCGGGTACAGCGGAAGGCTGATGCCGGTGCCGACGCCGACTTCGAGAATCTGATCGTGGGGCTTGATGGCCATGCGGCGTATCGCCTTCGCCCGGCCATGGTGCAGCGGCAGGCCGAAGAAGAGGTCGTAGACCGACGCCATCTTCTCGTACACGCCTTCGACAAACGACGTCTCGAGGGAGATTGCCGACAGCGAACGTGTCGCCGCGTCCGTTGTGGCCGCGAAATCTTTATCCTCTTCTCGCGGAAAGAGCAGCGCCATCACGCCTCCGTCGAGGACTATATCAGATCGTCAACCGTTGGTGAGCAAGGGTGCCGGCATCGAAAAGGAGATAGGACTCCGACACCTTGTCGAGGCCGATCGACGGGACGCGCTGGCGCTCGGCGACCGTGTACACGTGATGGTGCCCGAACAGATGCAGGCGCGGCTGCATGCCCGAGAGCGCCTCGTTGATCGGGGTCTTTCCGGCATCCTTCACGCGAGGCAGTGGGAAGGGGCGTGCCGCCTCGTGCGAAAGGAAAATATCGATCCCTTGCAATGCCTTACAGGCGTCAACTTCTTCATGTACAAAATGCCGTCGCCGGTCGTCGCGGGGCGAAAGCCGGCGCAATTCGCTCGCCGGCTTCTCGTACCACGTTGGCGCAAACGTTCCACCCAGTCCGGCAAGCGACAGGCCGTGCGCCTGCACAGAAACACCGTTCGGGATGTAGTGCAGGTTCGGCACCGTACCGCTCCCCGCGGATTGCGCGGCCACGAAATCGAAGTCTTCGTTGTTGCCCTTGATCCAGTAGAGCGGCGCGCGCGGCTGGGGATACTCGCCGTCTTCGGCGGCGAGGTCGCCAGGACAGACCCAGAACGCAACCTCAGGATGACGAGCCATGACGCGATCGAGCGCGTCGAAATCGCCATGAAGATCGCCGACGGCGCCGAAGAACATGGAACTGGAATCTGAAATCTAGAAGACTGGAATCTGGAACCGCTATCGCCGCTGCTGGCGTCACCGCGTCCGCCGGCGTCGGCACGAGCAGATCCTTCTTGTCCCAGATGAAATCGCTCTTGTTGTAGACCGCGAGCTCGTAATCCTTGCCCATGAAAATCGCCGACACCGGACAGGCTTCTTCGCAGTAGCCGCAGAAGATGCAGCGGGTCTTGTGGATCTGGTACGTGATCGCGTAGCGCGGCCCAGCCATCACCGTGCCGTCGTTCTCGGCCGCCTCGAGATAGATCGCATCGGCCGGGCACGCCACCGCGCACAGGCCGCACGCGACGCACTTCTCGAGCCCCGCCTCGTCGCGCATCAGCACCTGCTTTCCGCGCCACTTCGGAAACATCGGCACCTTCTGATCGGGGTAATTGATGGTGACCGCGGGCTTGAACATGTACTTGAACGTCGTCGCAAACCCGGTGATCAAGGCGCCTGTATTCTCGAGAATCCGCTTCAGCATGCTGCCAACATTGTAAGCCACAATTTGTTAAGCTTCTTCGCGTGTTCCTGACGGCCGATCAGTTCCTCCTGACGACCCTCGTCGTCAAGATCACGATCGTCGCGGCACTGGCCACGATCCTGGTGCGGTATCACCGCTTCCGTCACATTCTGATCTCCGAACGCCGCGCGTGGCCCGAGCGCCTGCTGTTTGCGTTCAGCCTCGGCGTGCCGCTGGCGGCCGGCGTCACCTCGCGGCTGCTGCTCAACTACGACGCCGCCGACCTGACGCTCGAGGGCGCGTTCCTCGCTGGATTGATCGCCGGGCCCTACGCCGGCGCCATCGTCGGCCTGATGGTCGCCCTGCCCGCGCTGCTTGCGGGCGAGTTCATCGCGCTGTTCTTTGCGGTCGGCTGCGGGTTTGCCGGCGGCGGCCTGCGCGAGGCGTGTCCCGAACAAAGAGGAGATCTGGCACTTCTCGCCGTTCGTGTTCACCAAGCTGCATCGCCATATCTGGCGCATGCTGAGGAACGCGAAAGTCGACTGGGCGGTCATTCTCCTGCTCGCGCCCGTGGCGCTGGAGCTGATTCGGCAGGCGCTCGGCTGGCGGTTCAATCATCCGCAGCAGACGCGGCTGTTCTTCCTTCACACCGAGGACATGTCGACGTGGTGGCTCGCGTTGATCGTGCTCACCACCGTTCTCTGCGTCGCAACGCCGATCAAGATCTGGAACAACGCGCGCATCGAGCATCGGCTCGAAGAGCAGGAAAAGCTGCTGCTGACGGCGCGCGTCGAAGCGCTCGCCAGCCAGATCAACCCGCATTTCCTGTTCAACACGCTGACCTCGATTCAATCGCTCATCCGCACCAACCCGGAGACGGCGCGAACGGTCATCGTCAAGCTCTCGGGCCTGCTGCGGCGGCTGCTCCGCAGCCGCGATCACTTCGTCACGCTGCGCGAAGAGCTGGAGTCGATCGACGAGTACCTCGACATCGAGGTCATCCGCTTCGGCCCGCAGCTCAAGGTCGAGAAGCAGATCAGCCCCGACACGCTCGACATCATCGTGCCGAGCATGATCCTGCAGCCGCTGGTCGAGAACTCGATCAAACACGGCTTTTCGCGCAAGGTCGGCGGCGGACGGATCGTCATCCGCAGCGTGCGGCAGAACGGCCACGCGATTATCGAAGTCGAAGACGATGGGCTGGGGATGACCGAGGACCGGCTCGACACGGCGCTGACCGACGGCATCGGCCTCAGCAACGTGAACGAGCGCCTGAGCGTGATCTACGGCGCGGCCTACCGGGTGAGAATTACGAGCGTGCCGAACCTGGGCACGATCATCCGGCTGGAGATTCCCGACATGGTGTCGGCGCGTAGAGGATCACGGCCGTTACGTTGTCCAGTAGGCCGCTGGTACGGTATGTCCCTGAAAGCCGTGGTCGTCGACGATGAGCAGCTGGCGCGCGAAGAGCTGTGCTACATGCTCGAGCAGATGGGAAATGTCGAGGTGATCGCGCAGGCCGGCAACGGCCTCGAGGCGGTCGGCATCGTCGAGCGCCTCGCGCCGGACGTCCTGTTCCTCGACGTTCAGATGCCGGGCCTCAACGGCTTCGAGGTGGCGCACCGGCTCATCCAGAACGGCACCCCGCCCAACATCGTCTTCGTCACCGCCTTCGACCGGCACGCCATCGAGGCGTTCGAAGTGAACGCCGTCGACTATCTGCTGAAGCCGGTCGAGGCGGCCAGGCTCGAGAAGGCGGTCGAGCGGGCGCGCCAGCGGGTGGTTCCGGCGCGAGAGGCGCCGCTTGACGACCAAATCGAGCGCATCGTCCAGCTGATGGCCGACCGGCAGAGCAAGCGCGAACGGGTGGCCGTCAAGGTAGGCGAACGGTTTCTGCTGGTCCAGGCCGAGGAGATTATCTATGCCTCTCTGACCGACGACTCGATTAACATAGTAACCAGCCAGCTGGCGGGAACGTCTAACTTCAGGACGCTTGACGAGCTGCAATCGCGGCTCGACCCGAGCGTCTTCTGGCGTGTGCACCGGTCGCACCTGGTTAACATTAACAAGGTCAAGGAGATAGTCCCCTGGTTCAGCAGGAATTACATCCTTCGGATGAAGGACGCGAAGGCCACGGAGATTCCGGTCAGCCGGGCCCAGACCAAGCGGCTCCGGGAGTATCTCCGCCTCTAGAATCCCGAGTGCAGTTGGAGCGCGCCGAAGCGGAACAACTGCGCCTTGGAATGGAGCCGGCCATGGCCGGCGATGCGTCGGCGTCGGTCGCCACGCCGGTCATCGTGACGGTTCCTGCTGGGTCCGACCCCGCGGTGCGGTCCAAGACGGCCGAGCGGCTCAGGATGGTCCGCGACGAGCTCGTCGCCTGGTTCAAGACCCTGGCCTCGGCCGCGGTGTACGCGACGCTCATCGTCACCTTCGGATTCCAGGTCGCGCGCGTCGAAGGCATGAGCATGGCGCCGACCCTCGAGGATCAGGACCGCCTCATCGTCAACAAGCTGGCCTATCGTATCGGCGAGCCGCATCACGGCGACATCGTGATGCTCTACTACCCCATCGACCCGAACAAGTCGTTCGTGAAGCGCGTTGTCGCCGAAGAAGGCGACACCGTGCGCATCGTCGATGGCAACGTCTTCGTCAACGAAACGCCGATGAAAGACGACTTCGTGCCCGAGGACTATCGCGCGCACGACGACTGGGGCCCGCAGGTGATTCCGGAGGGCTACTACTTCGTGCTCGGCGACCACCGCAACAACAGCTCCGACAGCCGCCACTGGGGCTTCGTGCCGAAGCGCTACATCATCGGCAAAGTGCAGATCCGCTGGTGGCCGATACCGACTGCGCGGGTGTTCTGAGCTTCGCACCATTGGTAGATTGGAAGATTGGGCTAGATTGTTAGATTCCAAGAAACAGCCGTAATCTTCCAATCTACCAATCCTCCCAATCTACCAATGCGAACTGAGTCTCGATACACGCGAAGTTCGCCAGGTTCTCGTCCGCATCCTCTTCCTGAACCTCGCCGTCGCGCTGGCGAAGATCGTCTTCGGCCAGCTCAGCGGCTCCATCAGCATTCTCTCGGACGGCTTTCATTCGCTGACCGATGGCGCCTCGAACGTCGTGGCGCTCGTGGGGCTGCGGCTTGCGCAGAAGCCTCCGGACGCAAATCATCCGTACGGCCACCGCAAGTTCGAGACGCTCGCTGCCGGCGGCATCGCGCTGTTTCTGCTGATCATCGTCGTCGAAGTGGCGCAGGCGGCGTTCGTCCGCTTCCGCTCGGGCGGGGCGCCGTCGGTCACGCCAGCGAGCTTCGCGATCATGCTCGCCACGCTGGCAACCAACATCGCGGTCGTTCGGGCCGAACGGAACGCAGCCCGCCGCCTTTCGAGCGAACTGCTGCTCGCCGATGCGCGCCACACGCAGAGCGACGTGCTGACGTCGATCGCGGTGATCGCGGCGCTTGCCGGCTCCGCCTACGGCTATCCCATCCTCGATCCACTGGCAGCGCTGGTCATCGTCGGGTTCATCGGCCATGCGGGCTTCGCAATCGCGCGCGATGCGGCGAGAATTCTGTCGGATGAGATCGTGATTTCAGAGGAAGACGTGCGGCGCGTGGTCCAGAGCGTGCCGCAGGTGCTTGGCTGCCACCACATCCGTTCGCGCGGATCCAGGGATCACGTGTTTCTCGATCTGCATGTCTGGCTCGACGGTGCGACGCCGCTGACCGACGCGCACGCGGTCTCGCACGCGGTGAAGGACCTGCTGATGGAGCGGTATCCGCAGATTGCGGACGCGATCATTCATATCGAGCCGCCGCCCAAGGCAGCTGGTAGCTAGTAGCCGGTAGCTGGTAGGGTAGTCGGTAGGCGGTAGGCGGTAGTCTTAGTCGTCGATCATCAGTCGCAGTCGGCAGTCGACTATGGACTGACGACTAGACTACCGACTGACGACTACCGACTGATCTTCCGCACGTATTCTCCCGACCGTCCCCCTCGCTTCTCGAGGACGCAGATCTCGCCAATCACCATCGTCTTGTCGAGCGCCTTCAGCATGTCGTAAATCGTCAGCGCCGCGACTGCGACGGCGGTGAGCGCTTCCATCTCGACGCCGGTCCGCGCCGTGGTGCGAACGCGGGACTCGATCGTGTAGCCGTTCTTCCCGCGCGTGATTTCGACGTCGACGTGCGACAGCGGAAGCGGATGGCACAACGGAATCAGATCCGACGTGCGCTTGGCGGCGACGATGCCCGCGAGGCGGGCCGTTTGAAGCGGATCGCCCTTCTTCACCTTCCCCGCGCGAATCGCGCGCAGCGCGGCGGCGCCCACAGTGATGCGCCCGCGCGCAACAGCCTCGCGCATCGTCTCGGCCTTGTCGCCGACATCGACCATGCGCACGCGTCCGCGCCTGGTCGACATGAGACAGGCCGGCTTTTTGGCTCTGGGCTCCCGGCTTCGGGCCTGAGGCTCGTTTCATTCGTCCTCTTGGGCTAGATAGAACGACAGGCTTTCCAGCGACACGGTCAAATCGACGCTCTTCAACTTCACATCCTGCGGGGCGCGCAACGTTCCGGGCGAGAAATTCAGAATCGCCTTGATGCCCGCAGCCACCACCTGATTGACGACGTGCTGCGCCGCGTCGGCGGGCACGGCGATGACGGCAATCGCGATCTTGTCGCGCGCCGCGAACTTGCGCAGCTCCCTGATATCGAAAATCGGCACGCCCAGGCGCGACTTCTGTCCGACTTTGCCGGGGAGCGTGTCGAACAGCGCGGCAATCTGAAAGCCTTCCTGCTGGAATCCCGGGTAGTCGGCGAGCGCGAGGCCGAGGTTGCCGGCGCCGAAGATGGCGACCTTCAGCCTGCGGTCGAGGCCGAGAATCTGCCGCAGGTGCTGCTTGAGATCCTTGACGTAGTACCCGACGCCGCGGACGCCGAACTCGCCGAAGTACGCGAGGTCTTTGCGAATCTGCGCGGCGTTCAAATGGAACTGATGCGCGAGCGCCTGAGACGACACGGTATTCACTCCGTCTGCATCCAGGGTGTTGAGGCACCGAAGATAGACAGAGAGCCGATTGGTGGTGAGCTCCGAGACCTGGTCGCTGAGTTGCTTGCGCTTGATCGCCAATTTCACAAGGATTTTATAGCGGTTCCGTCCGGAATTGGTACAATCGAAAACGTCTCGCCTGCCGCGCCGAAGCGTCGCGAAGGCGGGCGCAGACGGACCCATGAAGCTCCGCCGTACCGTCCTCGGTCTCGGTATCGTCGTGTTCGTGGCATCGAGCGCCACGGCTCGCGCGCAGCTTGCGCCACGACGGGCCGCATCGCCCGCGGCGCTCCTCGCCTACCCGGGGTTCTATCAGGGACAGCTCGTCGTCGTGCGCGGCAATCTCGTGACGCGCGATCAGCCGGTGCTTCTGTCCCCCGACGTCGAGCGATCGATTCCGCTGATTTTCAGCGGTCCCTCGCCCATCGACGGCCCTGTTGAGCTGCGAGCGAGTTTCTGGGACGTCGGACGCCTGCAGCGCGAAGATCCCCGCATCGCGACGCTCGGCCTCGATCGCCTGCTTCCGAGAGGACCGGAGGGAGACTGGCCGCGCCCCGGAGAAATCGTCGCGCTGACCGTGACCGACGCCATGGCGGTGCAGCCGTCCAAGGAGTCCGCCGTCACTGCGGCAAATCGCGCTCAATCCCTCTTCCTTCGTCGGGCAGCGCGTCAAGGTCGCGGGACAGTTTCGCGGACGCAATCTGTATGGCGATGCGCCGCAGGGACCCGGCCTGAGCCAGTGGGACTTCGTGCTCCGCAGCGCGGATGCGGCCATCTGGATCATCGGCCTGCGGCCCCGCGGCAGGGGCTTCAACCTCGATGTGGGCGCGCGCGTTGACACGGGCACGTGGCTCGAAACGACCGGGATCGTCCGCGAGGGCAAGGGTCTCGTGTGGATCGAAGGGCAGCAAATCGCGCTGACCAAACCCACGCTCGAGACACGAAACGCGGAAGTGCCGCCAATCCCGCAGATGGGCCCGCCGCCCGAAGTGATTTTCAGCGACCCGGCCGAAGGGGAAATCGACGTGCCACTGAAGGCGCCCGTCCGCCTGCAGTTCTCGCGCGAGATGAATCCCGACACCTTCAAGGGCAACGTGCGCTGGACATTCACGACCGTCGATGCAGTCAATGTCGGCGCCAGCACGCCGCGCGAAGCCGAGCGGCAGCCGGAGTTCAAATACGACCGGGCAAAGCGATCGCTCGAGATTCGGCTGGCGCTGGACGACTCGGCGACCTACCGCAACGTGGTTCTCGAACTGCGCGATGGGATCGCCGCAACCGACGGCGCGAAGCTCAAGCCCTGGCAGCTGACGTTCGTCTTCGGCGCGCAGTAGATCTTTACAGGAGATTAGAAGGCTAGGAGAATTCTTTTTCTTTGAGAAATTTCTCCTACTCTCCTATTCCCCTGTAAAAAAAGAGACGTATGAAGACGTTCGATGCGCGGACGCGCGAGCGATGGCGGCAGTTGGCTCGCGACGCATCATGCCTCGGAGTCGGAAGTCTGGCTCATCTTCCACAAGACTGCACACCGGCAAGCCGTCGGTCGCGTACAAAGACGCGCTGGACGAAGCGCTGTGCTATGGATGGATCGACAGCCTCATCAAACGGATCGACGACGACCGGTACGCGCGCAAATTCACGCCGCGCAAAGCCGAGAGCAACTGGTCGAGCATCAACATCAAGCGCTACAACGAGCTCAAAGCCGCGAAGAAGCTGGCCGCCCCCGGGCTTGCGCGCAGCCCTGAAGGGCGGCCGGTCGTCGATATGGCGCCCGCAGACAGGGTGCCCGCGTATATCGAGAAGGCGATCAAGCTAGAACGCGACGCGCGTGGACGTTTTTCGAGAGCCTCGCGCCGTCGTATCAGACGGCTGTACCTCGACTGGATTGACTCCGCCAAGCGCGACGAAACGAAGCAAACACGCCTACAGCAGGCCATCAACAATGCTGAAAGCCGGCAGGAAACCCGGGCTTACGGCTGACCGGCCCGAGCGCGAGCAGCTCTTCGACGCGCGAGCGCACCAGGTCCGCCAGCTTCTCGCGATCGCGAGATTCCATTCCGCGCGTCTCGACCGGCACTCCAATCCGCACGCTCACGGTCGTCGGCCGCACGATGGGGCTGCCCTTCCGCATCGAAGCCGTCGCCGCCCTGAATGGCCACCGGCACGACCGGCACCTGCGCCTTCAGCGCCATCAGAAATGGCCCGCGCTTGAACGGCAGCAGCGCACCGGTACGGCTGCGCGTGCCTTCCGGAAACGTCAGAAAGGAATTGCCATCCCTCAACGACGCGGCGGCCTGTTCGATCGCGGCCATCGACTGCTCACGGCTGGCGCGGTCGATCGGCACGAACCCGCCGATCTGAAACGCCTTGCCGAGCAGCGGCAGTTTCGTCAGCTCGCGCTTGAACAGCACGTGCAGCCGCGGATGGAGCGCCTGAAACAGAATGGGCGGATCGATGTTGCTTTGATGATTGCAGCAGAACACCACGGCCTCGCCGGTGCGCAGATGCTCGCGGCCCGCGACGCGGGTGCGGATGCCGGCGAGCGACGTGCCGATGGTGACCCCCCAATGGCCGAGCACGTACAACAGACTCTTCCAGCGGAACGTCAGCGCGAGCGCCATGCCGATGGGCGCAGCGATCGCCACGTACAGAGAGACGGCGACATACGCGGCAATCGACCGAACCGCTGCGATGAGCGTGGACATTGAGTGTGAAAAGCGTACAGCAAAAAGGGCGGCGATTCGAAAATCGCCGCCCTCCAGATGACGGTCCGGCTAGAGCCGGACACTACGCCTACATGAAGTTACGATGCCCGAGCGGCCCGGCGCGTGGCAACGGCGCGCGGTGCGGGAGTTACCTTCGCCGCCTTCGCGCGCGCGATGGCGCGGGTGCGCGTGGCGAAACTGCGCTCGAGCGCCTTTTCGACGCGGCCCTCGATGGATTCGGCCGTCTCGCGCATTACTTCGGAAATCTCGGACACGATCAGGAACTTCGCCCGATCGAGCATCCGCTTTTCGCGGAACGAGAGGCTTTTGGAGCGGCTCAGCAGCGTGAGGCTCTTCAGCACATCCGCCACGTCGTAAATCGAGCCCGTCCGCATCTTGTCCGAGTTGTCTTTGAATCGACCCTTCCAGTTCTGGTGGTTGTCGATTTTTCCGTTGCCGAGCGCGTTGAAGAGCCGTTCGACTTCTTCATCCCCAATGGCACGGCGGAGGCCGACGCCGTCGACGTTGTCGAGCGGCACAAGCACAGTCGTTTCATTGGCAACGATGCGAAGATGATAAAAGCCGCAGGTTGTACCGAGGATGGTTTTTTCTTCGATACGCGTGACGACGCCGAGCCCCTGGTTGGGGTAAATGACCTTGTCTCCGACCTCGAATGTCACAGTGATTCCCCCGTCATGCGGTGCGTGATGATGAAGGCCGCGAAATTGCTAAGAACGTCCATCCAGTATACTGCGGAAAACGCCCAATGAGCAATGGATTGCGGCAAAAAAACGCTGGTTTTTGCCCTTTGTTCGCCATTGCACGCGATTGCACGGCTTCGACACTTTCGGCTGTAACACTCTGATGTACAAGCAGGTAGCTCTCATTCTGCATTGTCTCGCGCTTTTGCCAGCATCAGCGTCTGGACAGGTGACCTTCACGAAGGATGTCGCGCCAGTCGTCTTCAGGAAGTGCTCTCAGTGCCACCATCCCGGCGGGTCGGCACCGTTCAGTCTGCTGACCTATGGGGAGGCGCGATCGCACGCGACGCAGATTGCGCTCGTTACCAGGAACCGGGTCATGCCGCCGTGGAAGGTGGATCCGGCGGGCGAAAAGTTCATCGGTTTGGATCCGCTGACCGAAGCCGAGATCGATATTCTTCAGCGCTGGATCGCGGACGGCGTGCGTGAAGGCGATCGGCGCGACCTTCCGACACCTCCGCCCTTGACCGGCGGCTGGCATCTCGGCACACCCGATCTCGTCGTGACGCTGCCGACGCCGTTCGTGCTTCCAGCCGAGGGCTCGGACCTCTCGCGCGTCTTCGTCCTGCCGCTGCCTGTCGATCGACAGCGCTACGTGCGCGGCATCGAGTTCCGCGCCGGCAACCCGCGGATCCATCACGCGAACATCCGCATCGACGCTACACCCGCATCGCGCGAGCTCGATGAGCAGGACGCAGCGCCGGGCTACGACGGCATCATCGTCCGCTCGGCGGTGTATCCGGACGGGCATTTTCTCGGATGGACCCCAGGACAGGCCGCTCCTCTTCTGCCGGCCGGGCTCGCGTGGACGCTCGAGCCCAGAAGCGACCTCGTCGTGCAGTTGCACCTCGTGCCCAGCGGAAAACCGGAGCTGATTCA
Organism: Vicinamibacterales bacterium; assembly: GCA_963787755.1. GTDB lineage: Bacteria > Acidobacteriota > Vicinamibacteria > Vicinamibacterales > JAMQPK01 > JAMQPK01. The sequence goes on along the minus strand of CAWBEG010000011.1, from coordinate 257,825 downwards.
ACCATCCATCGGCGTGTATTTCACCGACGATCCACCGACCCGAACGCCGGTGATGATGCGGCTGTCGAATCAGCACATCGACATTCCCGCCGGCGACGCACGCTATCTCGCCAACGACTCCTTCGTACTGCCGGTGGATGTCGAGGTGCTTGCGGTGCAGCCGCACGCGCACTATCTGGCGCGCGAAGTAACAGGCATCGCGACGCTGCCGGATGGCACGACTCGAACGTTGATCTCGATCCCGGACTGGGACCTTCGGTGGCAGCACGTCTATCGCTATCAGACGCCCGTGGCGCTACCGAAAGGCACGACCGTGAGCATGCGCTATCGGTACGACAACTCCGGGGCCAACCCGCGCAATCCCGCCGTCCCGCCGGTGCGGGTGCAATGGGGCCAGCAGTCGCGGGAGGAGATGGGGGATTTGTGGCTGCAGGTCGTCACGAACACGCCGGCAGAGCGGCAGCTTGCTCGACCAGACGTTCCGTTCCAAGTGGATGGCGACCGATGCCATCGGCCTGGAAGCGCTGATTCAACGGGACCCCAATCGCCCCGCCCTGCGCGACGACATCGCCGTCCTCTACATGGAGCTGAACCGGCCGGCCGAGGCCGTGCGGCACTTCGAGGCCGCGCTGGCGTTGAAACCGGGGTCGGCACCGGCGCACTTCAACTACGGTACCGCGCTCGCCGCCGCGGGGCGTCTCGATGACGCCGTGACTCAGTACCAGCGCGCGCTCGCCCTGCGGCCGAACTACGCGATCGCGCACAACAATCTGGGAACGGCGCTCCTCCAGCTTGGACGATCTCAGCAGGCGCTGGCGTCGTTCCGTGACGCCGCGCGCGTCGATCCGCAACTGGGCGAAGCGCATCTGAATGTCGGTTTGGTCTCGCGCGCGCTGGGAGACTTTCCTGAGGCCGTCGCGCACTTCCGTCGCGTACTGGCGCTGAATCCGAACTGGGTGACGGCGATTTCGAGCCTGGCGTCGCTCCTCGCCGCCGCGCCAGACGCGTCGATTCGACGTCCCGAAGAAGCAATCCGCCTCGCCGATCGTGCGGCCGTCCTCACCTTGCGCCGCGACGCCAACACGCTTGATGTGCTCGCCGTCGCGCACGCCGCCGCCGGCGACTTCGATCGCGCGGTAGCGATCGCTGACGAAGCACTTGCGTTGAATCCGTCTGCGCGCCCTCGCCGAGATGATTCGGGCGCACCGCGCGTTGTTCGCGCGGCGCGAAGCTTACGTGTCGCCGCGCTAGGCGGTGGGTGGTAGGTGGCAGGTGGCAGGTGGTAGGTGAGAGTAAAGAAAAGAGGCGGATCTCATGACAAGACCCGCCACCCAAGGCTCTATTCGTTTTTTCAACCCTACCTTAATCAGGGGAAATCGAACGCGGCGGCTCTCGCTTAAACTACGTCTGCATATGATCCCTGTAGAAACTCCTCGTCTGTTGCTCCGCTTGCCGGAGGAGACTGACGCGGGACCATTTGTGATCATTCATCAGGATCCTGAGGTGCTGGAGAAGAAGCAAGTGACCCTCACAGCTCCACCTGGCGGGATAGAAGTCGGCATGCAGAACGTGAGGCGGATGCTTCGCCACTGGGACCGGCAGGGTTACGGGCAATGGGCCGTCGTCGAGAAATCGAGCACACAGGTCATCGGCTGCGTCGGTCTCTACCACCCCGAGGGATGGCCGGGTGTTGATCTCAGCTGGATATTCCACCGCGAACGGTGGGGACATGGATTTGCGACCGAGGCGTCTCTGGCCGCTCTGCAGTGGGTGTGGCAGTCCACAGAGATTGATCACATCATCAGCCTGATTGCGCCTGACGATCATCGCTCCATTCGCGTCGCCACAAAAATCGGTGAACAGTTCGAGCGGGCCGATCAGGATCCGGTGCATGGGGAACCAGTCCGCGTGTATGGGATTCGTCGACCGGGCTAGATTCGTCATGGTGCCGGAGGAGGGGGTCGAACCCTCACGACCTTGCGGTCACGGGATTTTGAGTCCCGCGCGTCTGCCAGTTTCACCACTCCGGCCAATGGGGTGGGTATGAACGGACAATTATACTCGTGGCTCTCTTCCTGCTTCGTTTTTCGTTTGTCCTAGTCACCTTTTCCGGCTGCGTCAGGTTCACTCCCCCCGCCATCACTCCCGTTTCCAGCGGTTCGTGTCGATCGGCCGCGCTTCAATGGTTCGCGCCTGATGATCGCCGCGAGCGCGCGCGTCTCGATGAGTGGTGCGCAGGCGTCGGCGGAGCGGCCATTCACCCGGCGGAGGCGAGCGCGCCGGAAGCGATCGGAATGGACCAGGTCACATTCGTCAGCTGGAACGTGCACGTGGGCAGCGGCGACATCCGCGCGTTCGTGAAGGATCTGACAAACGGCGACCACACCGATCGCCGCCCGGTACATCACTACGTCTTGATGCTGCAGGAGGCCGTGAGAACGGACGACGTGCCGCCACTCGCTGACGGCGCGGCCGGCGCGGCCCGCATTCCTGCGCACGCGCCTGCGAACCCCATCGACATCGTGAAAATCGGCAGTGAGCTGGGCCTGTCGCTGATTTATGTGCCGTCGATGCGCAATGGCAGCTCGGCCGGCGATCCCGCCGAGGATCGCGGCAGCGCGATTCTCTCAACACTTCCGCTTTCTGAACCGATCGCCGTCGAGCTGCCCGGAGAACGCCAGCGGCGTGTCGTGATCATCGCGAAGGCGGGGTCGACGTCGGTCGCGGTCGTTCACCTCGACGCGCTCGGGGGAAATCAGCGCTTGCGGATGTTCTGGACTCCATGGATGCGCGACGTGCAGGTGCGGGCGACGGCGTCAGCGCTGCCCGCCGGCCCGCTCGTCGTCGGCGCCGATCTCAACACGTGGCACGGACGCGACGAGTTGGCGGCACGCTTTCTCGGGCAACTGTTTCGAGCAACCCCGCTCTCTGTCGATCGGCAGGGGCTCGGACTGCGAGTTCTCGATTACATGTTCTTTCGCGCGGCCCCGCACCAGCGCGCGCGTTACCGGCAGGTGGAACGCCGATACGGATCGGATCATCGACCGCTCGTCGGTTGGGTTGAATGAAACTCATTAATTGGAAGATGGGTAGATGGAAGATTGTGAGAATGTTGTCGGATTGAAGAGTGGGGATTTTCAGAATCTTTCAATCGTCAATCGACCTTCTGGCACATTCCAGCGATCTTCCAATCTGCCAATCTCTCAATGGCGCGTCAGAGCCATCTTCCAATGGTGCGACGCAGGAATTACTGGAGCAAGTGTCGATTCTCGCGAAGCCACCGGCGCGAGTGCTCATAGCCGGGGCACGCGTGCGCAACGAGACGCCAGAAGTGGCGCGAGTGATCGAGCCGCCGCAGATGCATCAGCTCGTGGATCAGGACGTATTCGCGCACGGCCTCGGGCATCAGGACGAGACGCCAGTTGAGGCAGATGTGACCGGAAGGCGAGCACGATCCCCAGCGCGACCGCTGATTCCGTACGCTGACACGCGACACCTGAAGGCCGTGATGCCCGGCCAGGCGGAGCAACTGCGCGGGCAGCTCGCGCGCGGCCTGCCGGCGCAGCTCCTTCAGAGCCTCCGGAGCGTAGGGGAGACGCCGCGCCGTGCTTTCCTGTACCCGCGCTCTCTGGCGCTCAATCCAGGGGCGCTGCTGCTCGGCAAATAACTCGGCGTGGCGGCGGGATCCCCATCGCGGAACGGTAACGCGGACGCTTCCGTCAGGGCGAACCCGAATGACATACCGTCTTGCCCTCGGATGACGGATGAATTCCATGAAACAATCACTATGGCACGGATCCTGAATGCCGGTAGTCCATGCGGGCTACTGCCCTCCTCCTCACAGGCGTTCTGGTGACGGCCGCAAGTGCGGCACCCTTCGACATGCTCAGGGTGTGGCGAGCGAGTGCAGCGAGTCGAGCCGCACAGCTGGGACTGCCGCGCCTGCTCTCGCGCCGGCCGCCCCTGGCGACCGACCCCACGGGCGTGCTTCCCGACTACGACGGCGGCTTCCGCTTCTGCCGCGTGTGGTTTCGCAACGGATCGGCCGGCGATGGCGATGGCTGGTTCGTCGATTACCCGCGCGCCGACGAAAACCTTTCCATTCGTTTGATGGAGGTCACCAGGGCGCCCGTCACGCAGGACGGCGAAGGCAATCCGTATCCGGTCATCGTAAGGCTGACGGATCCATCGCTCTTCCGCTGTCCGTTCGTCATGATGAGCGAGCCGGGCGGCTCGTACCTCAGCAACGACGAAGCCGAGAACCTGCGCGCGTATCTGCTGAAGGGCGGATTTCTGTGGGTCGATGATTTCTGGGGCGAGCGCGCGTGGCGCAACTGGGAAAATCAAATCGGCAAGGCGCTCTCACCTGCTGAATATCCCATCATCGATTTGACGGTCGACCACACGATGTTCCGGATGCTGTTCCCCGTGCATACGCTGCCGCAGATTCCGAACGTCGGGCTGTGGAGAATGGAGCGCCGCACGTCGGAGCGCGGCCCCGACAGCGACGAGCTGCACGTGCGCGGCATCCAGGATCGCCAGGGGCGCGTCATGGTGCTGATGACGCACAACACCGACTTCGGCGACGCCTACGAGCGTGAATCGGACGATCCAAGCTACTTCCAGAACTTCTCGATCAACGGCTATGCGATCGGCATCGACGTGCTGCTGTACGCGATGACGCACTGACGCACTCGGCAGTCGGTAGTCGTCAGTCGGTAGTCGTCACTTCTGAATTGTTGCCTTCACTTCGATCGACATCTTCCGCTTGGTCACCGCGTCCATCGTTTCCAGCGCCAGCATCGGTTTGCCGTTCTCGAGCAGCAGCGAGAAGGAATTCCGCCAATTGATGGTGTGATCTTCCGTTTCCTTCGGTGGTCCGAACGACCGGGACCCCTCACTCTGTAGAGTCAGGTACACGCGGATACGGCCATCGACAAGTACAGGGCGCGCGTCGACCGCAATCGAACGATCCTGAAATGCCGCGCGAGTGCGGCCCATCGCTCGATCTACCAGCATGACCATGAGCGACTTCGGTTGAGTCGGCACCTGCGCGGTCTGATCGGTGACCGACACATCCAACCGGATATTTATCGGCTGCCCACCCTGCTCCGGATCGGCAGGAGGCGCCGGCGGCGCGGGAGCGGCAGGGGCTGCTGGACCCTGCGGTGCTTTCGGCGCGGCGGGCTGCTGCGCAGCAACGCTGAATGAGAATAGAACAGATGAACAAGGCGACATATGGCTTCATGCGCTGCTCCTTAATCATTCGACGCCGTAAGCGGCTCTATCGTGAGCGGCTCGATGTCGAGGATGTCGATTACGGCCGCTTCCCGCTCCAGGACTGGCACGTCGATCGCGGACAAAGCGATCCCTTCTGTTTCGATCGGCGTAATGCCTGACACGTCGCTAGGCGGCAATTGCACTGGCGACACCGCGTGCGCCGCGAGCGGGGCGCGTGGAATGCGGCGCGGCGGCGCTTCCGGCGCTACCATCATTGGAGGCGGGGTCGCCACAGGCGGATGCCCAACGACCACCGTTCGTGCGGCCGGAAGCGGTGCAATGATCGTCGCGGGCGCTCGATACATCAACGCCATCGCAATTGCGCCGCACAACACGAGGCTCGCAGTCGCCACGACCCACACAAATCGCCGCGGCGCGGGCGCGTTGCGCTCACGCACGCGCGCCATTACGGTGTAATCGAGCGCGCGGCCTGGCTCGCGCGCCATCATTCTTTCCGGCGGCCGTATCGATTGCTCGATCGAGTTCGCGTTCGTCCATCATTCCTGTCCCAGTCGCGCCTTCAACCGCAGCCGTGCATCGCGGACGCGTCCGCGAAACGTTGCGGCGGGGATGTTCAACGCGGCGGCGATTTCGTCCTGCGTCAGATCGCCCGCCGCTGCCAGCAACAGCGCGTCGCGCAATTTCGGCGGCAGCAGGCGAATCTGCTGCTGCACCGTTTCGATGAATTGCGCGGACTGCATGCGCGCTTCGGGCGACGGCGTGACATCCCGCAATGCGTGCAGCTCTGTTTCCGGGGCCAACGTGCCTGTTCACTCTCCACCACAACCGCCGGCGGCGGCTCAGCGCCAGACGCCACGCGATCGAGACCATCCACGTCCTCACGCTCGCATCACCGCGGAACTGATCGATGCGCCTGAAGGACGAGCACCAGCGCTTCCTGCGCGACGTCCTCGGCGTCGGCGTCGTTGCCCAGCGCCGCCAGCGCCGCGCGATAGACCGCGCCGCGATGGCGCTCGACGAGCTCGCCGAAGGCGGCGGTATCGCCGAGGCGCACCTGCTCGACCAGCTCGCCGTCGGTCATCCTTCGACTCTGCTCAGGATGAACCGTGCACACGCTCTATAGACGCCTTGGCCCGCAGCATTGTTGGGTAATCTTGACGGACTGCTAGAATTCCCGCCAGGAGGATGGCTTCCGAACCAGAAATAGGTTCCGGTTCCGGTGGTTCTCGGTTCCGCAGGTTCGGGTTCCGAGGTTCGCTGGTTCCAGGTTCCGCGTGCGTGGAGGCGCATTGAAACCCGAGCGCATCTCTAGGAGAAACAACCGCCAGGCTCCCGCGGCGAACCGCGGAACCGGGAACCGGAACCTGGAACCCGGAACCGGGAACCTCGGAACCCGTTGGCGAGCAGCGCTCATCGTGCTCGCTGCGGCCGTGGTGTACGCCAACAGCCTGTCCGCGCCGTTCATCTTCGACGACGAGGTTGCGATCGTGGCGAATCCGGCCATTCGGTCGCTGAGCGGCGCGTGGTCGCAGCCGCGTAACACTCCGCTCGCCGGCCGCCCTGTCGCCGGCCTCACGTTCGCGCTCAACTTCGCCGCGAACGAAGTCGACGCGGCGGCGTACCGCGCGACCAACATCTCCATTCACATCGCCTGCGCGCTGCTGCTGTTCGGTCTGGTGCGGCGGACGCTGGCCCTTTCACATCTGCACGCACGCTTCGGAGGCGCCGCATCCGATCTGGCCTTCGCCGATCGCGCTTCTCTGGGTCGTGCATCCGCTGACGACGGATGCGGTCACCTACATCACCCAGCGCACCGAATCGTTGATGGCGCTGTGTTACCTGATCACCCTGTACGCGAGCCTGCGCGGCCATCGAGAATCGGCTACAGACGATGGACGATCCACGATCCTGTGGCAGGCCGTGGCCGTTGCCGCCTGCGCCTTCGGCATGGGCGTGAAGGAATCGATGGTCACAGCACCCGTGGTCGTCGCGCTCTTCGATCGCGTCTTCCTGTTCGATTCGTTTCGCGCGGCCTTCGCGGTTCGTTGGCGGCTCTACGTCGGCCTCGCGCTCACGTGGCTGGTTCTCGCGTTTCAGCTCGCTACAACCCCGCGCGCAGGCTCTGCCGGCTTTGGAACCGGAATCAGCGTGTGGACCTACTTGTTGAACCAGTCCGTGATGATCGTGCGGTATCTGCGGCTCGCCGCGTGGCCGACCGATCTCGTGATCAACTACGGACCACCCGTTCCGTACGCCCTGGCCGATGTTCTTCCGCACGCAGCGGTCGTGGTGGCGCTTCTGGTGCTGACCGTGGCGGCCTTTCGACGGAGTGCGGCCGCGGGATTTCTTGGCGCTGTGGGTTTTCATCACGCTCGCGCCATCGTCGAGTTTCGTCCCGATCGCGACGGAAGTTGGCGCGGAGCGGCGGATGTACCTGCCGTTGATGGCCGTCGTGACCGGCATCGTCGTCGGGCTTTACAGTTCGAGCGCCGTGCGGAAGCGCCTGTCGCCGAGGCTCGCGGGTGTGGCGCTCGCGATCTTCGCGGTCGTCCTCGGGGCGCTCACAGTCAGGCGCAACACCGAGCATCACTCATGGATGACGCTTGCGCAGACAACGCTAGAGCGCTGGCCCACTGATGTCGCGCATGCCGCTGTCGGCGGCGAGCTGTCACGCCTGCGTCGCGACGAAGAAGCCCTGCCGCTGCTCCGCATCGGCGCCCGCTCTGATGTCCGCGCGCGCTACAACTTCGGCATTACGCTCTTCAACCTGAAACGCTACAGCGAGGCGATTCGCGAGCTCGAGGTGCTCGTCACTGAGCACCCGATGCGCGAAGAGGTGCCGTGGTCGAGGCGCGTCATGGGGCACGCGTATGCGCGGCTGTCCCGATGGCCCGAGGCAATCGAGCAGCTGCGCATGACGCTTGCGATGACGCCGCATGACGCCGAGGCCCGGAGGCTCCTGGTCGACGCGTATAACAGCCTCGGAGTCGATCTGGCCCAGCGGCAGAGTTTCGGCGAGGCGATCACGCAGTTTCGAAACGCGCTCAGCTACGACGAGCAGAATCCCAGCGCCCGCTATAACCTCGCGACCGCGCTCTTCGATGCGGGCCAGATGCAGGACGCATTCGCCGAAGCGGAACGCGCACTGGCGGTGAACCCATCGAACGCCGACGCGCACCATCTCATTGGTAAGCTGCTCGCCTTGCAGGGGCGGCTCACGGAATCGATAGCGAGCTTCGAAACCGCCGTGAAATTGAGGCCAGACGATGCTGTGATTCGTGAAGATCTCGCCCGCGTTCAACGCCTGCGCTGACGGTTTCCGCTGTCTCGACGCAGAGGCGCAAAGCCGACAGCACGCAAGACGAACACGAAGCCGCGAAGATACGCTTCGATTGCGCGCCATCGGCGGCCGGCTCGCGACGCAAGCCGACGCAATCGAAGCCTGGATCAAGACTCGACGAAATACAGTCCACGTGGTATTTCATCGTGCCTTCGCGCTCTTCGTGCCTTCGTGTTTTGTATTCTGTTTTTGGTCGTTCTCTGCAGCTCTCGCCTCTGCGTCGCAGCTGAGCGTTGCCTTCGCATCTTCGTCGTCAGAAGAAGATGTAGCAGAACACCCCGCCGACGATCGTCATCGACAATCCCCACACCAGCAGCTTGTTGAAAACGCTACGGATGTTTTCGCCTGAGGCAACGGCGGCGATGCAGAGCGCGCCTGTCGTCGACAGTGGCGACAGATCGACAAGGTGCGCGCCGATGTTCATCGACGCAGCAATGGCGAGCGGATCGCCGCCGCCGAGCCGCTCGATGAGGCCGGGAATTGTCGGCAGGAACGCCGGGCAGCACGACGCCTGATGTGCTGCTGTAGACGGAAATCAGCCCCGTGACAAACGCGATGACGCCGGTAATCGTCCCCGGCGTCGCCAGCCGCGCGAGTGCCGCCGTGAACAGATCGAGCCCGCCGGTCTTCTCCATCAGCGCGATGAGCACCGTGACCCCGCTCATCATCACGATGACGGACCAGGGCATTCTCTTGATCGCTTCCTTGTGGTCGGCGGCGCCGACGCCGGCGAGGATCACCGCGCCGGCAAACGCCCCCATGCCGACGTTGACGCGGAAGAACAGCACGCCAATCAGGAGCGCGCGCGATGACCACCATCGTGATCATGTTGCTCGTATCGAACTCGATGTCTTCCGCCTTGTGCTCGATGGTCACCACCGCGCTCGACTTGAAGAGCTTGAGGCCGCCGAACAGCGCGTAGCCGCCGAACGCGACCGCCGCGTGGGCCGCAAGGTTTGTCCAGTAGGTAAACCACTCGTGCCCGGGCAGGCCGATCTTCGCCATCAGCCCGTTCACGATGACGCCCGTTGGCGCGAACGGGGAGAGCGCGCCAGCCTGCGCGCCGTTGCCGACCATGATGATCATCAGAAACGCGGGGATCGCCGCGCGTCCCGCGACCGCCATCGCCATGGGCCCGAGCAGCGCCGCGGTCGAGATGTTTCCCGGTCCCATCGACGCGAGCGCGCATCCGAGCACGAAGAACATGATCGGAATGAGACCGGCGTTGCCGCGGCACACGCGCACGGCGCGATGCGCGATGCGATCGAGCGTGCGGTTCTGCTGCGCCTGCGCGAAGAGCAGCGTCACGCCCGCCAGGGTGAGGAAGAGCGATACGGGAAAGCCGCCGATGACGTCGTTGAGCGGCATGCCGCCCACGTACACGCCGACGATCCACGCGAGGGCGAGCGCGAGCACGCCGACGTTCAGCTCCGTGAAACAACTAACGAGGATGGCGACGACGAGCGCGCCGAGAGAGACGTAAGCGAGGTTCATTCGCCGGGTGAATCAGCTCGTGATTGCAGCCACGACACGTTTGAATCCCTCATTCGACTGCGCGCTCCAGCGCCAGACCACGACGAGATCGTGACTCGGCGAGATGAAGATGATGTTGCCGCCGCTGCCCCGCGCGCTGAACGCGTCGGCCGGCGACCCGGGCCACTGCGCCTGCTTCGTGTTCAGCCACCACAGGAATCCATAATCCGGTCCGTGCGGGCTTGGCGTCGTCGCCATCTTGACGTATGCGGGCGGCACAATTTGCCTGGTCGCCCCACTTGCCGTTCCTCAACCACAGCAACCCGAACCGCGCCATGTCGTAGCTGTTGATCCACATGCCGCCGCCCCACCGCGTGCCGCCCGAGACCGACGCCATCCGCTTGCCGTCGATATCCACGTATGCGTTCGTATACGGCACCCACTTCCACGTCGTCGACGCGCCGATGGGATTCATCACCTCGTCGCGAAACACGTCGGGAATCGGCTTCTTGAAGACGCGCAGCAGCGACAATGCGAAGCGGTTCATGCGCACGTCGTTGTATTCGTAGAACGTGCCGGGCGGTCGAATCGCGCGCGGCTTCATCTCGGCGGCGCCGAATGCCTCGCGTCCGATGAAATTGGCGTTCTTCCCCCACATCTCGCCTTCCCACTCGGAGTGCTGCTGGAGATGGTGGCGCCAAGTCACGCGGCTGTTCTGAGGCGAATCGTAGCCGCCGTCCTTCACGACCTCCCCGACGGGGCTGTCGAGATTCGGAATCAGCCCGCGATCGAGGGCGATGCCCGCGACGGTGGCGAGCATGCTCTTCGCAACGCTGTAAGTCGGATCCGGACGCAGCGTATCGCCGAACTCCGCGACGATGTAGCCGCGGCGGATGATGAGGCCGGCGCTGCCACCGCGCTCGGTCGGCATCGAGGCGAGCAGTTTGCCCATGTTGATTTCCTGGTCTGAGAAATCTCGCATCGGCGTCGCCGTTTCATGCGCTTTCATGAACTCCACCGCCTCGTTCAACCTTGTGGCGTCCATGCCGACGTCGGCCGGGCTCTTGCGGGCCCATTGCTCCGGCCGGCGGGTAATAGGGGGCCTGCGCGGCAGGCAGCGCCATGACAGACAAGAGATAAGGCAACGCCGATAAGCCCTTTTCGCATTCTCACCCTCCCTGCGCGACCCACGATACCCAAGCCGGTGCCGCAGTCTACTCCAGGTCTGAATGCCGGCACAGTTTCGACCGATAAATGACCCATGCGGTGTTTCCTTCGCCTCGCCCGGGCCGTAGGCACTTTTGTGTGCCTAACCGCTGTTCCTGTGTTCGGCGCCGAACTGACCGGAACCGTACAAGTCGCCGGCCGCCCGGCGGAGCATGCGGTTGTCTGGCTGGAGGCGAGCGGCGCTCCCGCGGCTCCGGTACCGAAAGTGGTGCTCGACCAGCGAAATCTGGCGTTCGTCCCGCGTGTCCTCGTCGTCCGCGTCGGCACGACGGTCGAGTTTCCAAACAACGACAAGGTGTTTCACAACGTTTTCTCGTTTCGCGACGGGAAGAAATTCGATCTCGGGATGTACCCGAAAGGCTCGATGAAGCTCATCACGTTCGACAAACCCGGGCTTGCGCGGCTGTTCTGCAACATTCATCCGAACATGGCCGCCTACGTGATGGCGGTCGACTCGCCCTACTTCGCCGTGTCGAACGAGGACGGCACGTTCACGATCGCGGGCGTGCCACCCGGCACCTACACCTATCACGCGTGGCGCCCGGGCGGTCAGCCGCTTACGGGCTCTGTCAGCGTCGATGGGAAAACCCCTGTTGAAATCCGTTGGTAGGAATGATTCGGACATCGATCGGCGTCGCGCTCGTCATGCTCGCAGTCGCACCGGCGCGCGCGCAGGAAACCATCGCCGCAGAAGTCGACTTCACGACGGGATACTCGGGTGAAGACATCCGTGCGACGGCCCTGCAATTACGACTCTCGGGCGAGGCGCCCGCCGGCATCGAGTTCTTTGCCGAAGCCGCATGGGGCGATCGGTGGGCCGGCGACGCGCCGATCATCGGCGCTCTCCTCTCGGGCGTCGATCCTATGGGTTCTGACGTATTCGGCGCGGCGTACCCTTACAGCGGCCGCGTGCGGCTGATGGAAATGTACGGCGAGCGATATTTCCGCCCGCGCGGCGCGATCGTCGCCGTACGCGCGGGACGATTCCGCATGCCGTTCGGCATCTATAGCCGCAGCGATCACGGCTACTCGGGATTCCTGCGGCCGCCGCTGATTCGCTACGACGGATATTTCGGCATCTCGAACAACTGGTTCGAAGACGGCGCGATGTTCACCGCCGGCGTGCCGCAGCTGTTCGTCGAAGCCAGTGTCAGCCGTCCGCACGACGTCGGATTTGCCATCCGACGAGAAGGACTCGACGCGTCGATTCGCGCGCAGGGCTACCGCGGACAGTTCGTCGTCGGCGCGAGTTACGCGCGCAGCAATCCGTACTCTGTCCCCGCGCTTTGCCGTTGGACGGCAGGCGTTCTCGGGCGCCGATGTGCGATGGGCGCATCCATCCGGGCTGCAGGCGCGCGGTGAGTTCCTGAAGGGCCACTCGTATGAAGGGGTGTCGACAACGGGCTGGTATGTCGACGGCATCGTTCACCGGCCGGGCATGGGGCCTTTCACGGCGGTCGTCCGCGGTGAGCAGATGGATTACACGGCCCCGGCACCGCGCGACCGGAGGGCGAAGCGGCTGACGCTCGGCACGCGCGTCCGGTTGCCCGGCCCCGTGACATTGCAGCTCAACTATCTGCGTCAGCACGGCGATCTCCCGCGCCTCAAGTCGCATTCGATCGACTTCAGCGCGACGTACTCGTTTCGGATGGATCGTTAACGCATGTCGACCTCGATTCGGAAAGAGATCCGGTGGCACGACCGCATGGAAGCGCGCGTGGCTGCCGGCATCCTGCTGCTCGTCACGCTTTCGCTTGCGGCGGTCGTGGTGACGGCGACGCGCGTCTCGACGCGCAGTGCCGTGGCCCGCGCCGCAGACAACCTCGAGGGCGCGCGGTCGGCGTTCTACCGTCTCGTCGACGAGCGCGCGGCATTCGCGACCCAGCAGACACGCCTCATCACTGAGCTTCCGCTCTTCCGCTCGATGATGATCAATCCGGTCATCGCGAAAGATGTCGCGACGCTCACCGAGATGGCGGAAAGCTACCGGCAGAGCCTCAACGCGCAGTTTGCGATCGTGACGTCACCGGACGGACGCCCATCGGCGACGCCGGGATGGCCGCAGGGGCAGGCGATGCCCGCATCCCTGCAGGCGGCGATTCAAGGCGCGACGGCCGGCGAATCGCGCCGCGATATCGTGCCGATCGACGGCAAGCTGATCCTCGTGACGTCGGAGCCTGCGAAATTCGCCGAAGCCGAGGTCCTGGGCACCGTCACTTTCGGCTTCCCGCTCGACGATCGCGTGGCACAGCAGCTTGCGCAGATTACGCGCGCCGACATCAACCTGGTTTCGGGCAACCGTCTGGCCGGCAGCAGCCTGAGCGCGGCGGAACAGAAAGATGTGGTGTCGCTCCTCGCCGGCCGGCAGTCTCGGCAGCGCGAGCGGCATCTCACCTGGAGTGAGGACGATCGGCGAGCGCGAGTTCATCGAAGGCACCTTCCCACTGTTCCGCGATCGCTCCACCGACGTCGGCCATCTGGTGCTGCTGCAGGACTGGGCGCCGACGCAGTCGTTTCTCGACGAATTGCGGGCCTCGCTCCTCTTCGCCGGCGTCGGAGGCTTCGTGCTCGCGCTCGCCGGAGGATTGTATTTCAGCCATCGCACGAGCCAGCCGCTGATGGACATGGCGGCCGCCGCGCGCGATATCGCCGGCGGCGACTGGAGCCGCACGGTTTCGACGCGCGGCAGTGCCGAGGCGACGACGATGGCGAACGCGTTCAACGACATGACGCGCAGCCTGCGCGATCAGTCAGAGCGTCTCAACGCGTCCTATCTGCGCTTCTCCACCGTCACGCAATCGGCGCGCGATGCCATCATCTCAACCGATACACAGGGCGACATCACGTTCTGGAATCGCAGCGCCGAGGCGACGTTCGGCTACACCGAGGCCGAAGTGCTCGGGCGGCCGATTACGATGTTGGTTGCCGAGTCCGACCGCGCCGCGTACAAGGCGGCGCTGCCCGATCCGAACGCCGACGACCTCACCTTCGGCCACATCATCGAAGTAACCGGCCTTCGCAAAGACGGCAGCGGCTTTCCGAGCGAGTTCTCGCTCGCCGCGCTGCAGGGCAGAGAAGGCACCGCATTTACGGCGGTTGTGCGGGATGTGATGGAGCGCAAGCAGTCGCAGGACACGCTGCGCCAGCGCGAGGAGCAGCTGCGGCAGGCGCAGAAGATGGAGGCGATCGGCCGCCTCGCCGGCGGCGTCGCGCACGACTTCAATAACCTGCTGATGGCCATCCACGGCTACGCCGAGATGCTCATTCAAAACCTGGCGCCGGGAGACGAGAGGCGGGCCGACGCAGAAGAAATCGTGAAGGCGGCCGATCGCGCGGCCGGGCTCACGCGCCAGCTGCTGGCGTTCAGCAGCCGCCAGGTCATCACGCAGCAGGCAGTCGCACTCGACCAGCTCGTGCAGAACATGCAGAACATGCTGCAGCGGGTCATCGGCTCCGAGATTCATATCTCCACTGAGGTCTGGCCCGATCTGACGCCCGTTCTCGCCGATACGACCCAGGTCGAGCAGATTCTGGTCAATCTCGTCATCAACGCGCGCGATGCGATGCCGGGCGGCGGGAAGATCGCCATCGAGCTGAGAAACGTCGAGCTCGACAAGATCGGCGTCGCGGCGCACCCGGGCCTGCAGCCGGGGGACTACGTCGAGATGTCGATCGCGGACACCGGCACTGGAATGGACTCTGAGACGCTATCGAGGATCTTCGAGCCGTTCTTCACCACGAAGGAAAGCGGCAAGGGCACGGGCCTGGGTCTTGCCACGGTGTACGGCATCGTGCAGCAGAACAACGGCGCCATCGAAGTGCACAGCCGGGTCGGGCACGGCACGACTTTCTACATATATCTGCCGCGTGCCACCGACCTGGGGAAACCGGCGCCGATGGTCGCGGCGAATCCGGCCGCCGGGAGCGAAACCATTCTGCTCGTCGAAGACGACGATCGCGTGCGCGCGCTCGTGGCAAACATGTTGAGGAAGAACGGTTTCAAAGTGCTGCTGGCATCGGCCGGCGACCAGGCGCTCGAAATTGCGGCGCGCCATCGCGGCTGCATCCACTTGCTGCTGACCGACATGCTGATGCCAGGATTGAACGGCCGCATGCTGTCGGAGCGGCTCACAGCCACGCGACCGGAAACCCGCGTGCTCTACATGTCGGGATACTCAGACGACGACATCCTGCGCCTCGGCGTGAAGAAGGCGGCCGCGCATTTCATTCAGAAGCCCTTCTCCGTCGACGCACTGGTGCACAAGATCCGCGAGACGCTCAACTCGCCAGGGAACGTTCCAATGCGCGGCTGAGTTCTGCTCGTCTCGACACGGAGACGCAGAGCCACAGAGGACGAACGGAAGACTACGCTTCGATTGCTCTCCGCTCGGCCGACTTGCTTCGCAAGCCGGCGCAATCGAAGCGCGGGTCATGACGCGAAACAAAACGTCACACGCGTATTTCATCGTGCCTTCGCGCTCTTCGAGGCTTCGTGGTTGAATTTCGTATCGGAAAGAGAAAGGGGCGGAGAGCATCATCTGCCCTCCGCCCAGTCCCTGTGCGCAGAACTATGGCAGTGCCAGTGCGACAATCTCCGCCGTTGTCGTGCGAGATCCCACCGAGACTGCAATGTACTGCTTGCCATTGATCGCGTATGTCATCGGGTTGCCGCACGTGCCGCCCGGTATGGTCATTTCGTGGACCACGGCGCCGGTCGCCTTGTCGTAAGCGTAGAACGTTTCACTGCCGCCGGCGCCAGAGCGGAACAGACCGACATCGTCCGGCTCGCCTGTCTTCGGAATCGTCACGCCCTTCAAGGCCGGGTGATTCTTGATCCACTCGTACGTGTCACCATTGGCGACCTGCCAGACGATGTCGCCTGAGTTCAGGTTGTAGGCCGTGATGCGCCCGTAGGGCGGTTTCACGAGGGGCAATCCCTGCGGCCCGAGACCCCATGGACCACGGCTCGCGCCTGGGCCAAGTGGAGCGACGGCTCCGCGTCCGAATTGCGGTGTAGGAGAGAAGGTTGCCGGCCCAGGGACAACCCACATCGCGACCTGAAGACGTGTTCTCAGCATGACTGTATCTACTTCGGGCGGGAGCGAAACGCTGACATGCCCGCCTTCGCCAAGGCTAGCGGGCGCGAAAGCTGGCTTACATGCGCGGCTGGCTACTCGCGCTGCTGGACGTGACCAGGCTGGCAACCGGCAGTCCTTCGGTCGTATCGATGGCGGGCAACTCCAATCGGAAACACGCACCTTTGCTGGTCGGCACGAGCGTCAGCGTACCACCGTGCGCCTCGGCAATACCCATCGCAATCGACAGGCCGAGACCGGTACCTTCACCCACTTCCTTCGTCGAGAAGAATGGCTCGAATACGCGCCCGGCGAGAGCTGCCGGTACGCCGGGACCATCGTCCTGTATTTCGATCGTCACCATCTCATCGACGCACTTCGTCGTCAGCGTCAGCGTGCCACCGCGATGGGCGCTGCGCATCGCCTGCTCCGCGTTCAGGATGAGGTTCAGAATGACCTGCTGAATCTCTTCCGGGTTGATGAAGACGGCAGGCAGTCCTTCACCATAGCTTTCGAAGAGCCGGATGTTCGTCGAGCCGAACTCGTACGATCGAAGCGAGATGGTGGTCTTTACGATGTCGTTGACCTGCGTAATGGCTCGCTCGGAAGACGAGCGCCGGACGAACGCCAGGAGGTTGCGTACGATTTTCCCTGCGCGAATCGCTTCCGAACGAACCTGCTCGAGGTCGCGCCGCGGCTCGGGACGTTCTTCGGCATCGATCAACAGCTCGGTAAAGCCGAGGATCGATTGCAAGGGGTTGTTCAGTTCGTGCGCGACGCCCGACACGAGCTGTCCGACAGCCGACAGCCGCTCGCTGTGAATGAGCTGGCCGCGCAAGCGCAGCTCCTCGGTGATGTCGCGCTCCATCTGCACGTAGTGCGTCACGTGGCCCTGGTCGTTCATGAGCGGGACAATCGCACACGCTGCCTGGAACGTCGAGCCGTCGCTGCGCCGGTGGACGATCGTGCCGTTCCACGCCTGGCCGTTCGTCGCCTTCTTCGCCTCTTCGATCTTGGCGATCGATTCGTCGGCGATGACCGCAGCACGTGACTGGTCGATCAGGTCGGCCAGGTCGTAGCCGACCGCCTGGCAGAATGCGCGATTCGCATGCCGAATCTGCCCGTCGCGCGACACGATGACGATCAGCTCGTTCGCTTCTTCGACGGCAGCGCCCATGAGGCGCAGTTTTGCGTCGACCTGCCGCAACTCGGCGCGCTCGACGGCCAGTCGCGCCATCAGCAGCGGCAGCACGGATACGATCGCCACGGCCATTGATAGATCCTGGAACGGCGCAAGCACGCCCGCGGGCACCGCGAGCCGCAGTCCGTAGTCAATCAACGGCAGCAGCGCGAGTCCGCAAAAGATGACCCACGGGCGCGACGTCGATCCGGGCGCCTCATCGGCCTCAATCCGCGAGATGTTCGATCGCGGCGCGTCGGACGCCGCCCATGGATAGAACGCGAACGGCAGAATCCACATCGCGTCGCCAATCGACGCGGTCTGATAGAAGCCCTGCCAGATCTCCGCGTTGCCCAGCGTCAGTGTGATGAACGAGATCGACAGGCCGATTGCAAGGCGCCGATACACCTGTTTCCATTCGCGGTCGGGTGTAAATATGGCGGCAACCGCCATGCCGATACAGACGAGAAACTGTTGAAGTTCGGAGAGCAGCAACAGCGATGTGGACATGCCTCTGGCGGCAACCCCTGGATCGGCCGTCACGGCAAAATGGGAATAGAGAAATCCGGTGAGCACGGCGATGCCGGCGATGTCGACTGCGATAGTTGCCGTGACTTTCTCGCGCGGCCCCCGATGCGGCTGCGCCAGCAGCGCAAGCAGTGGCGCGACGCCGCCGAAGAGCGCGAACACGGCGTACCAACCCAGCCACGACGTGCCGGTCCCCAGCAGCATTTCATCGACGGACCAGCCGACGACGCTGACGCCCGACATGAGCAGCCCGAGCGCAAGCGTCGCCCAGAACAGCCATTGGCATCCGGCCCACGTTTGCCGGCGTCGTGCAATCATGACGACGCCCGCAAGAGGCGGAAGCAGCAGGGCAACGATTCGGAACCACGGGAGAACGTCCGGGAACGGTCTCAGGATATGCCCCGACAACGGCATAAATAATTGAATACGCGACGCCGAGCCCAAGCCAGCCCATCTAAGTAACCGTTTCGGCAGAAGCGCCTCCGGTCCATAGGCTTTCGGCGCTATTTCGTGCAACGATGGACAGACGTCTTACGTTTGTCGGACATTACCTGACACTATGTCGCGAATTCTCATCGTCGAAGACGACCACGATATCGCCGCGCTCATTGCGCACTACCTCGAGAAAAGCGGGTATGGATCTGAAACCGTGCCCGATGGCGGTCGGGCGCTGACTGCGGCAAGGGAAACGCCGCCGGATCTCATCATTCTTGATTTGATGCTGCCGGGCCTGAACGGCCTCGAGGTTTGCAAAGCTCTTCGATACGACAGCCGCACCGCTGCGGTGCCAATCATCATGGTGACCGCCCGCGGCGAAGAGTCAGACCGCATCCTGGGACTCGATTCCGGCGCCGACGACTACATCGTCAAGCCGTTCAGCCCGAACGAGCTGTTAGCGCGCGTGCGTGCGCTGCTGCGCCGCGCCGCACCGCCTGAAGTCAAGGAGCGCATCTTGCGCTGCGGCCCCATCAGCGTCGACGTCGAGCGCCATACGGTTTCCAACAACGGCCAGGACGTGCGGCTGACGGCAAAGGAATTTCTGCTGCTGCAGTATCTACTCGAGCATCGGGACCGCGTGTTATCGCGCGATCGGCTGCTCTCCGATGTCTGGGATTATCAGTACCCGGGCGCCACGCGCACCGTCGACGTGCATGTGAGGCGTCTGCGCGAGAAGCTGCCGTTTCTCGAAAGCGCTCTCGTCACGGTGCAACAGTTCGGCTATAAGCTCGCCGAACCGTGACGATGGTCGAGGCAGTCTTCTATCTTGTCGTCGCGGTAGCGGCTGCGCTCGCAGGGCACCGGCTCGGGACGGTCACGACGCATCGCCGCATGCGCGATCGTGAGATGCGGGCTGGCGGTGAGTCGGCGCAGCTCACGCGCCGGCTCCACGAGCTCGAGACCGACCGCGCCCGCATGGCAGCCATCCTGTCAGGCATGGTCGAGGGCGTGCTCGTCGTCGACGGCGATGGACGGCTGCGCCTCGCGAACGACGCGGCGCGGCGTATGTTGA
Source organism: Vicinamibacterales bacterium (assembly GCA_963787755.1). Lineage (GTDB taxonomy): Bacteria > Acidobacteriota > Vicinamibacteria > Vicinamibacterales > JAMQPK01 > JAMQPK01. Next base: position 238,251 of record CAWBEG010000011.1, on the reverse strand, counting down.
ACCTCGAAAGCGATTTGCTTGGACGCCACTATGTCGAAGCCGTGCGCCAGCCCGGCGTCGTCGGACAGCTTGGCGCCGCGCTCAAGGGCGAGCAGCGGCCTCCGATAGAAGTACCGCTCGACGCAGTGAGCCCCGCCGGCGGCCCGCGCATCTTCCGCGCACAAGCCACACCTGCGAGCGCAGAAGGAGGAGGCGCCGTGCTGGTGTTGCACGACATCAGCGACCTGCGCAGGACCGACCGCGTGCGGCGCGATTTCGTGGCGAACGTCTCGCACGAACTGCGCACGCCGCTGACTGCGGTGCGCGGCTATGTCGAAGCGCTGATGGAAGAGCCGATCGAGCCCGAGCAGCGGCGGACATTTCTCGAGGTGATCGAACGCCACACCGCGCGAATGGAGCGCCTGGTGCGCGACCTGTTGCGGCTGGCGCGGCTGGACGCGCAGCAGGAGACCGCGGACGTCCACACGATCGACGTCGCAGCACTGTTTCGATCGGCCTCGACTGACCTGGCGGCGCGCATCGAGCGTCAGAAGCTGCAGGTCGACATCAAGGTCACACCCGCCGCGGCAGTCATCGAAGGGGATCCGACGAAGATGCACGACGCACTTCGTAATCTGATCGAAAACGCGGTGAACTATTCGACGGAGGGCGCGCGCATCGAACTGGAGGCGCACGCCGATGGAGATCGCGTGCTGCTGTCGGTCGGCGACTATGGACCGGGCATTCCCGAAGCCGACCTGGGGCGCGTGTTCGAACGGTTCTATCGTGTGGACACTTCGCGGACGCGCGATCCTGGCGGCACGGGCCTCGGATTATCAATCGTGCGCCATCTCGTCGAGCTGCACGGCGGCAAGGTGAGCGCCGGGAATCGTGCCGAAGGCGGAGCCGTGTTTACGATTTCGCTGCCTCACAAACGAAATCGGTGAATCTTAAGATTGGAAGATTGGAAGATTGGTAGACTGTCAGAATGTTGCCAGAGTGAAGAGTTACGATCCTTCAATCAGACAACAATCTGACAATCTACCAATCTTCCAATCTACCAATGGTGTGTCCCCTCAAGCCCATCCCCTAAGTTTGTAGTACACCCATCCCATCAGGTCATAGATCATGCCCTCGCTCACATGAAGGCCGGTGTCCGAGGGCAGATACATCTCGAGCACGTCGCTGTCCCCGACGTACACTTCAGGGGTCGAGGGCACCGGATTCGCGCCGGCGGCGCGAAAGGCCGCGAGCGCACGGGCGATGTGCTGCTGCGATGTCACCAGCACGAACTGCTCGATGCCATGCTGCTTCAACAGCGGCGGCACGAAGAGCGCATGATCGCGCGTGTTGGTCGACCTCTCTTCCTTGATGATGTGTCCAGCAGGCACACCCAGCTGCTCGAGCTGATGCGCCATCAGCCCGGCTTCTGAATACCTCGACGAGCCGTGGCCGCCGGTGGCAATAATCGGCACGCCGCCCAGCACGCGGTACACCCGGACCGCCTCGAGCACGCGCAGCGATCCCTCGCGGGTCGGCGCGCCGTAGGAGTCGCCGCGCGACCGGTGCACGTGCATTCCGGCGCCGAGCACCACGATGGCGGTGGCGCCGTGCGCATCCGCCTTCGACAACACCTGTGGGACCTGTGGCGAGAGCAGACGAACGAGGTTGATGGCCGCGATCGGCGTGCTGAGAACCCAATAGAGCACGACGAGAAGGGTGATCCAGATTTTGCCGGCGCGTCCTCCGTCCTTCTTGCGGAGGAGCAACAGCAGTCCGGGCATCAGCGACAGGATGAGGAAGGCGATCGAACCGGGAACGAGAAGGTCTTTCAGACTGCCTGGAATCACGCGTCAGACCGCTCATCCTGCAGCTCACGCGCGCGCTCGTACACGGAGGAGTGATCGGGATAGAGCTCTCGGAGAATAATTTCCTCGTCGCCGTGCGTGGCGCGCACGACCTGGAGCTCAGCTCCGCCGCAGCAGCTCACCATGACGCACATCGTCGTGGTGTCCCCGTTCGAGACTTCCCACAGCACGTGGTGATCTCTATTCATGGTCTACCTCTACCACTTCAGCTACCCATTCAGCGAGTACCTCGCCATCGCCATGCCGATGATTTCTTCGATCAGCTGGTTGTAGGTGCGGCCCGCTTTGCGCGCGGCCTGGGCGAGCTCGGCGCGCGACGTGAGCCATGGATTGGGATTCACTTCGATCACCGCGACCGTGCCGTCGGGCTTGAGACGCATGTCGACGCGGCCGTAGTCGCGCAGCTCGAGCGCCTGGTACGCCGCCACGGCAGTCGACTGCAGCAGTGCCGTCGTCTCCTCCGACAGGTCTGTCGCGACGATCGATTTCGCGTCGCGATAGGCCTTGGTGCCCTTCCCCCACTTCACCTCGGCGGCCGCAATCCTCGGCGTGCCTTCCGGCAGCTTCGACAAGTCGAGCTCGATGACCGGCAGCGCCTCGGGGTTCTCGTTGCCGAGCACGCCGACGTACATCTCCCGGCCCTCGACATACTCCTCGATGAGAATCGGCGAGTCGAACTGCTCGTGCAGCCAGTCGATGCGCTCCATCAGCTCCTTGATGGACGAGACCACCGCGTTGAACTCGATGCCGATCGATCCGTCCTCGCGCATCGGCTTCACGATGACGGGAAAATGCAGTTCGTCCGAGAACGCCAGGCGGCCGCGGAACGAGCGCGCGAAGATCGGCGTGGCAATACGGTGAAAGGCGAAGATCTTCTTCGCGACGCTCTTGTCCTGCGCGAGCATCAGGCCATGGCTGCCGCTGCCGGTAAACGGCTTGCCGACGAGCTCGAGGTACGCCGCGATGTTGTAATCCGCTGTGTCGTTGCCCGCGAACGATTCGCTGAGATTGAAGATGATGTCGCAGTCGAGCTTGGGGAGCGCGTGCAGGCTCTTGAGCGAGCCGTCGAGCACATGCAGCGTTGGCTCGTGCCCGAGCTTCGTGAGCGCGTCGATCACTTCCTCCTCGACTTCTTTCTTGTCGAGGGTGCGGACGAGCGGCGCCTTGCCGTTCGTGCCCGACGTGTCTTCCTCGGGCTCCCACCGATCGTAGAGAACGATGACTTTGAGTTTTCCTGCCATTAAGAAGTAGCTGTCTTTGAAGTCTCGGCCTTACTCTCCACTTTCAACTTTTTACTTTCCACTTTCGCGACTTTCCCGACTTGCGCGACTTTCGCCGGCCGCCTCTTGTCGCCCGTGAAGGTACCACGAGTCAGGAAATTCATCGCTAACGTTGTGCCGAAGGCGGTGAGCTCGACCAGGTATACCGGCTCCTCGCCGACCTCTCCCCACAACTTCAACCGCTCGCAATGATTGCAAATCGCTTCGACGAGCGCGCGCACGACCGCGCGCCGCACGCCGGTCCAGTAGGTAATCTTGTCGATCAGCGCGCGCCGGTACTTCGTGACGATGGCGGCTGCCGGGCGTCCTTCGCGCGGCTTGCGCGTCAGAAAAATCTCGGAGAGATGCACGTCCATCGCCATGTCGACGCGCATGTCGCGCTCTTTCTCGGCACGCTTGTAGAACTCCCCGACCGTCAGGCGCATGTCGTCGACGGTGATGTCGACCTCGCCCGTCCGCACGATCGGCTCCTGATCGCCGAACGTGCGCGCCATCCGATCGACGTACCGGAGCTTCCGCAGCGCCGGCCACCCTTTATATCGGCGCCTCCACGCGCTTCCCGGAGTGAGCCACACTGCGAACGTTTCGGCGAAGTCTTCGTCGGGATGCTTCTGCGCGTACCACCCTTCCATGTGGCGGACGTAATTGCGGCTGAACGGCACGGGCCGGTATTTATCGCGATAGGGACGATCGAACGGGCCGAACGTGGCGACCCAGTCGGCGCGCGCATACAGGCGGTAGGCGTAGTTGAAGACGTGCCCCGCCTCGTGCCGCATGTAGCGCATGATCTCGCGGCTGTCTTCGAGGTCGTCGATCGCGCGCTCGAGCTTTCCGAGGTTCGGATCGGCCAGATAGAACGGAATGCCGAGCACCGGCTGCATGTCGGGACAGCCCCACTCGTCGGTGAGGTAGCACACGGGGCGGAACTTGTGCAGCCCGCGCCGCTCGAGCTCCTTGTAGAGCTGGCGCACGTACGGCTCGACTGGCGAGCCCTCGAGCCGCAGCCCCATCTCACGAATGCGCTTGCCGAGCACGCCGCGGAGTTCCGGGTCGAGCGTTTCGAATGCAGGCATCTCTGGGATTATATGGTTCCGGAGCTCCGGTTCCGGTGCCGGTTCCGGTTCGGGTTCCGCGTTCGAGAACGTCCCACCACCAAGCGAGAACGAGGAACTGGAACAGGAACCAGGAACGTCGACGCCCTTGACCTGGCGGGGCGGAGCGAGCGACAATCATGTGGTTCCAGTACATCTACCTTACATTATTGTCTGAATCATATCCTTCCATGAGCACCGCCCGCACCGCAGTCAAACCGGCCGAATCCTCCACCCGTGAAGTCCGGCGCCTCGCCACCCTGCTCGATACGAGCCAGGCGCTGACCGGCACGATCGATCTCAAGGCTGGACTCCATCGCGTTCTTGAAATCCTCGGCCGCCATCACGGCGCCGTCCGCAGCACCGTCGTCATGCTCGACGAAGACACGGGCCAGCTGCAGGTCGAGGCCTCCGACGGGCTCGACCGCCCCGGCTATCGCGTCAGCTACCAGCTCGGCGAAGGCATCACCGGGCGCGTCGTCGAGAGCGGCAAGTCGATTGTCGTGCCGCAGATCAGCCGCGAGCCGATGTTCCTGAACCGGGCATCGAAGCGGTCCGAGCTGCCGCAGCAGGAGCTCAGCTTCATCTGCGTGCCGATCGTGCTGAACCGCAAGGCGGTTGGCGCGCTGGGCGTCGACCTCAAGTTCAAGCCCGATCGCGATTACGACCGCACCCAGAAATTCCTCGGCGTGGTCGCGTCGATGATTTCGCAGGCCGTCAAGGTGCAGCGGCTGATCGACAACGAGCGCAAGAAGCTGCTCGACGAGAATACGCACCTGCGACAGGAGCTGAAGGAGCGGTACGACTTCTCGAACCTTCTCGGCACCAGCGGACCGATGCGACAGATCTGCGAGCAGGTCGCCCAGGTCGCGCGGACGATGACGACGGCGCTCATCCGCGGCGAGTCGGGGACGGGAAAAGAGCTCATCGCGCATGCGATTCACTACAACTCGCTGCGCGCGAACAAGCCGTTCGTCAAGGTGAGCTGCGCGGCGCTGCCGGACAGCCTGATCGAATCCGAGCTGTTCGGCTACGAGAAGGGCGCCTTCACCGGCGCGCAGCAGCGGAAAAAGGGTCGCTTCGAGCTCGCCGAGGGCGGAACGCTGTTCCTCGACGAAATCGGCGACATCCCGCTCGCGACGCAGGTGAAGCTGCTGCGCGTCCTGCAGGAACGCGAGTACGAGCGTCTCGGCGGCACTGAGACGCTGAAGTCGAACGTGCGCCTGGTCACCGCGACCAACAAGGATCTCGAGAAGGCCATCACGGAGGGCACGTTCCGGGAGGACCTCTACTACCGGCTGAACGTCTTCTCGATCTTCGTGCCGCCGCTGCGCGAGCGGAAAACGGACCTGCTGCTGCTCGCCGATCACTTTCTGGAGTCGTTCTCGCGGACGCACAGCAAGAACATCAAACGCATCTCGACCCCCGCCATCGACATGCTGATGAGCTATCACTGGCCGGGCAACGTGCGCGAGCTGGAGAACACGCTGGAGCGGGCGGTGCTCGTGTGCGATGGCCACGTCATCCACGCGCACCACCTGCCGCCGACGCTGCAGACCGCCGAGGCGTCGGGCACCGTGACGCGCGTGTCGCTGCGCGACGCGGTCGCCGCGTACGAAAAGGATTTGATCTCCGACGCGCTGAAAACGACCCGCGGCAACCGCGCGAAAGCCGCGCGACTGCTGAACACCACCGAGCGCATCATCAACTATCAGGTGAAGAAATATTCGATCGATTACCGGCGGTTCAAAAACTAACAGGAGGCTAGGAGGTAGTAGGTCCTAGCAGTCTACCTACTCTACCTGTAAAGACTTTACCGATCCAGAAACCCCTTGTAGTTCTCCCGCGTCACCAGCTCGAAGGGAATCCACACGAAGCTGTCGACCTTTTCGCCGCGCGACAGCTTCACCGCCGCATCGAGCGCGCCTCGCGCCTGCCCGCGGGCGTCCTGAAACACGGTCACCGCCAGCGTGCCCTTCGCCAGCTCCGCGAGCGCATCCGGCGTCGCGTCCACGCCTCCGACGAGAATCTTCCCTGGCGCGATGCGCGCCTGCTGAATCGCCATGATCGCCCCAATCGCCATTTCGTCGTTGTTCGCGGCGACCGCGTCGATCGCCGTGCCGGCAGTCAGCCAGTTGTTCATCAGATCGAGACCGCGCTCGCGCTGAAAATTGCCCACCTGTTTCTCGACGATCTTCATGCCCGGATATTTCGCGACGACGTTCTCGACGGCTTTCGTGCGGAGCTGCGCGCCGTTCGACGCGAGCTCGCCGACCATGATGGCGACGTTTCCGCGGTGGTTCATCAACCGCGCGAGCTCTTCCATCTCCAGCGTCCCTGCCTGAAGATCTTCGGACCCGACGAACACGACGCCGCCTGGCAGCGTCTCCTCGGCGGGCCGGCGATTGACGTACACGAGCGGCACGCCCGCTTCGCGCGCGATCTTCGTCATGCCCGGCGTCGCCGACGTATCGGCGGCATTCACGATGATGGCCGCGGCATCCTGCGCCGCGAAATTCTGAATCTGGCTGAGCTGCCGGCCCACGTCCCCCTGCGCGTCTGCAAACCGAAGATCGATCTCAGGAAACGTGGCGGCGTGCTCCATCATCGCGGTGCGAATCATGGTCAGGAAGTTGTCGTCGAAATGCGCCATCGACACGCCGATGATCGGCCGCGCGGGTCGCCGTCGATCCCCCGCAGCCCGGCATCGTCATCGAGACGAGCAACGCCATGGCCACGCCGGCGAGCCGTGCGATCAACACCATCTCTCCTCCTTCAGCCCTTCGCGCCCCGATGCCGATATCGATCGGCCACGACCGCCGAGACGATGACGCCCCCTTTGACGATGTCCTGAATATAGGCGTCCAGCCCGATGAACGTGAACCCGCTCGTCATGATGCCGAGAATGATCGTGCCGATCACGGTGCCGGCGATCCGTCCGATGCCGCCTGACAGGCTCGTGCCGCCGATGACCGCCGCCGCGATCGCATCGAGCTCGTACGACATGCCCATGCCGGCCTGTCCGCTCGCGGCGCGCGCCGACGTCACCACGCCGCCGAGTCCCGCCAGCAAGCCTGCGACCGTATACACGACGATGAGATGGCGCTCCACCCGAACACCAGACACGCGCGCCGCCAGCGCGTTCGCGCCGATCGCATAGGTGTACTTGCCATACCGTGTATGCCGCAGCAGCACGTGAAAGATGACGGCGACGACCAGAAAAATCAGCACGGGCACCGCGCCGGCTCCGATGTCCGTGTAACCCTCCGTCAGCATGCTCACCGGCTGCCCTCGCGTGTAGTAGCGCGCGAGGCCGCGCGCGCTCACCATCATGCCGAGGGTCGCGATGAACGGCGGAATGCCCGTGTACGCGATCAGGCTGCCGTTCACGAGACCGGCCAGCGCGCCGGTGGCAAGACCGGCCGCGACCGGCACGATGACCGGAAGATCGGTGAGCGACGGAAACACCGCGCGGGCGTTCGGCGTCTGCGCGAGGCTCGCGGCGATCATCGCGGACAACGCGACGACCGATCCCGACGAGAGGTCGATGCCGCCGGTGAGGATCACTTGCGTGACGCCGATGGCCAGCAGGCCGATGATCGAGACCTGCAGCACCATCACGAGCAGGCGCTGACCGTTGAACAGGAAGCTCGCGCCGCGGACCTGCCAGCCGATCGCCTCGAACAGCACGGCGATGCCGACGAGCACGAGGAAGATCCCTACGTCGCTGGACAGGCGGCGTGTCGTCAATGCGCGGCCAGCCTCATGAGGTCGACCTGATTCGCCTCGGATCGATCGACGATGCCGGCGACGCGTCCCTGGCGCATCACCATGACGCGATCGCTCATGCCGAGAATCTCGGGCATCTCGGACGAGATCATGATCACGGCCGCGCCCTCCGCCGCAAGCGTTGAGATCAGCCGATGAATCTCGGCCTTGGCGCCCACGTCGATGCCGCGCGTCGGCTCGTCGAGAATCAGGATGCGCGGCGCCGTCAGCAGCCAGCGGCCGACCAGCACCTTCTGCTGATTGCCGCCGCTGAGGTGCTGAACGGATTCGAAGAGGTCCGGCGTCTTCACGCGAACCGCGGCTGCCGTCGCGCGGCATGCGGCGAGCAGCTTCGCCTGCCTCACGAAGCCGCTGCTCACGAACTCGCCGCCGAGCACCGCCACCTCCATGTTCTCGTGCACGCAGAGCGGCAGGAACAGCCCGCTGATCTTTCGATCTTCCGTGAGGAACGCCATCCCGCGATCGATCGCAGCCGCCGGCGAATCGATGTCGGCGGGAACGCCATCGATGAAGATGTCGCCGGACGTCGCGCGTCTCACGCCGAAGATGGTTTCCGCGAGCTCAGTGCGCTTCGATCCGACGAGCCCGGCAATGCCCAGAATCTCCCCCGCCCGCACGTCGAACGACACATCCGAGAACATGCCGTCGAGCGACAGCCCCTTCACCGAGAGCAGCACGCGGTCGGTGGGCACGTTGTCTTTCGGGAACAGCTGCGTCAGCTCGCGGCCGACCATCATCGTGATGAGCCGATCGCGGTCGAGCTGGCTCGCGGGCGACGACCCTACGACCCGCCCGTCGCGCATGACGGTCACCTCGTCCGCGATTCTGAAGACTTCGTCGATCTTGTGCGTGATGTAGATGATCGCGCTGCCGCGAGCCTTGAGGTCGGCGACGATCGTGAAGAGCTGCGTCACTTCGCGCTCCGAGAGCGCCGACGTCGGCTCGTCCATGATGAGGACGTGCGCCTCGTACGACACGGCCCGCGCGATCTCGATCATCTGCCGCTGGGCGATCGTCAGGTCGCTGACGCGGTCGTCAGGATTGATGTTGATGCCGAGGCGCCGAGCAGCTCGGACGTTCGCCGCCAGAGCGCGCGATCGTCGACGAATCCGATTCGCGTCAGCGGCTCGCGCCCGAGAAAGATGTTCTCGGCGACCGTCATCGACGGCATCAGATTCAGTTCCTGATGAATCATCGCGACGCGGCCTCGCAATGTGACGCGGCCGGCATCCGGCGCCAGCAGGCCGGTGACGATGTTCATCAACGTCGACTTGCCGGCGCCGTTTTCTCCCATCAGCGCGTGGACCGTGCCCGCACGGACCTGCAACGACACGCCGTCGAGCGCAAGGACGCCGGGAAACGCCTTCCGCACGCCCTCCACTTCGAGCAAATAGTCCATGAGGCTGAGATACACTAGCACCGGCTTGGCTAGGTCGTAGGTGGTAGGTGGTAGCTGGTAGGAAGAGCTGCTAGCTGCACGCCTAGCTACCACGCTACCACCTACCGCCTACCAGCTATCTATGGCAAAGCTCAAGGTCGGGGTCATTGGCGCGGGACGGCTTGGCAAGGTCTACGTCCGAGACCTGGCGTCGCGTATTCCCGAAACCACCGTCGTCGCGGTGGCGGACATCGATCGCACGCTGGCAGCCGCCGTCGCGGAAGAATTCGACGTGCCGAAGGCGTATGCGTCGGCAGAGGAATTGATCGGCGATGCGAACGTCGACGCCGTCGTCATCGTCAGCCCCACGCACGCCCATCGAGAGAATGCGATTGCGGCAGCGCAGTCGAAAAAACCGACCTTCTGCGAGAAGCCGCCCGCGCTCAGCCTTGCGGAGTGCACGGCGATGTCGGATGCGGTCGAGAAGTCGGGGACCTTTTTTCAGATGGGGTTCATGCGGCGGTTCGACCCCGGATACGCCGCCGCGAAGGAAAAAATCGATCAGGGCGTGATCGGCAGGCCCGTGGTCTTCAAATCATCATCGCGCGATCCGTTCCGGCCGAGCCTCGAGTATGCGAATCCCGCGAGCAGCGGCGGCATCATGGTCGACATGGGCATCCACGATTTCGATCTTGCCCGCTGGTTCATGGGCGATGTCGACACGGTGCTGGCGGCGGGCGCCGTGCTCGCGTACCCGGAGATGGCGTCCATCGGCGATATCGACAACGCCATTGCGACGCTGGTTTTCGCCGATGGACGTCTCGGCGTGATCGATTTGACGCGCAACGGCGTGTATGGATACGACATCAGCACGGAGCTGCTCGGCGATGCCGGCACGATTCGGGTCGGGTACCTCCGCGAAACGCCGCTCTACACCATGACGAAGAACAACGTCGCCCACGATACGGTTCCCTACTTCATGGAGCGGTTTGAGCGCGCCTACACGCTCCAGCTGCGGAATTTCGCACAGAACGTCCTGCACGATCGCGTGCCGCCCGTCGTCATCAAGGACGGCGTGGAGGCGCTGCGGATTGCGCTTGCCGCCACAGCCGCGCATCACACCGGCCAGCCGGTGAAAGTCAGTAGCATTCAGTGAGGGAGTCTTCACCCCTTACCCCTTACCCCTTCCCCTTGCCGCTCGCGAGCAACGTCTGCACCTCCGCCAGTGTGGGCACTGACGGCATCGCGCCGAGTTTCGTGCAGCTCAAGGCTGCGGCCGCGTTCGCGAAGCGAAGCATGTCCGGCACGGGCCATTTCTGCAGCAATCCATAGATAAATCCTGCGCGGAACACATCTCCGGCACCGGTGGCGTCGACCGCATCGACCTCGAACGCCGGCGCGACGTGAAAGGTGTCCCCGCCGAGCGCGACCGCTCCCTGGTCGCCCCGCGTCATCACCAGCAGGCCTTCGTTCAGCGGCCGCAACTTTCTGAGCGCCCGCTCCGGATCGCGCTCGCCGGTCATTCGCGCCGGCAGATTCTGCTCGAAGATCGGAAACGTCACCAACGCAATCAACTGCTCCACCCGGTCCGAGACGTGTTCGAGATCGCTCGTCACTGGAGTGCCGGCGCTTCGCGCAATCGTCGCGGCGTGCACCGCCAGCTCAGGATCATCGTCATCGACATGCACGACGCGTCCCTGCAGCGCAGACACGCGCAGTTCCTGGAAGGGCACCTTCAATCGATCGCTGCGATGCCATAGAACGGTACGGTTGCCGTGCGGATCGACGAGAATGACCGCGCCGCGATTCGGCGCGTCGCACTCGATCGAGCCTCGCACGTCGACACCGCAGCTCTTCAAGGCATTCCTAATCAGCCGTCCGTGCTCGTCCGATCCGAACGCGCCGAGATATCCGCTTCGCAGACCCAGCGCCGCGCACGCGGCCATCACCGTCGCCGTTTGTCCGCCGCACAGGAATTGCCGATCGCTGACGCGCACTTTCCCGCCGGCGAGCACGGCAGGGGTCTCGATCGGCAGCTGCAGCACCTCGTCGACAGAGTTGGTACCGACTCCGACTACATCCAGCATGGGAGATTCTGGAATGTAGATTGGCAGATTGGTAGATTGAGAGATTGTTGTCAGATTGAAGAGTTTAGATTGACAGAGTAGACGCACCAAATAATCCGCCGCTCGTCAATCGTCATTCTTACAACATTCTGCGAATCTATCAATCTGCCAATCTATCAATGGTGGCGCAGATTTCTCTGTACTCGTGCCTGCGAAGCCTCCACCTGTTTTTCCACATCTGCGCCTCCCAACCCGAGCTGGCGGCGGTGTTCGGCCGCGCGGAGGAAGACATAGGCGTGATCGAGCTCGCGGCAGACCTGCTCTGGAATCAACCCTGCCTTTGCCATCGCGTCGAGCGAGCCGAGCGTACCCGTGTGTCGAAGCGCGGCATGCCCCGCTCCATGCGCGAGCTGCAACGCCTGCGTCAACACCTCGATCTCCTGAGCGGGGCGTTTTCCCTTGCCTGACGCAGGCGCCGCGCGCTTGCGCTGCTCCCGCCGGTACACGAACGGCTGACACGACGCCATGAATTGCGCGCCCAGCGCGGCATCGCCGGCAATCGGCCGCGCCCTCGTCAGCGCGAGCCGTTCGTCCATATCGTCCGACGCTGCGTAGTGCTCCGAGTACTCGGCCAGCGAGCACGCTTTCAGCCAACCATCGGCTTGCGGCCACAACGGCAGCTCGACGTGATAGAGCGTCCCATCGTGCGTGTCGTCTTTGAGCGCCGCAGTCAAATCGCACCCGACCCTGACGAAGAACTCGCGCGCGTCCGCCGCATCGGCGCCGTTCGAGCTGTCTGTGTCGTAGACGTAGAGGAGATTGACGTCCTCGGCGTAGCTCATCTCACGCCCACCGAGGCTGCCGGTGGCGATGACGGCGAAGGTGCCGGGCGGCTTCTCGCGCGCCTCAGCGTCGAGCCTCTGCTGCATGACGATGGCGAGCGCGAAGTCGACGGCCACGGATGCCACGTCCGACAGCTGTGCCGCAGCAGTCTGAACCGTTTCGTGGCGGAGCAGATCGCGCGTGCCGATGCGCAGGGTTTCGCGGCGCTTCCAGCGCCGAAGCGTATTGAGCCCTTCGACGGGATCGTCGATGGCCGCAAACGCCGACACCAGCTCCTCCTCGTGATCCTGCCGATCGGGGGCGCTCCGCTCGACCTGCGAGACCAGCCAGTGAAAGTATTCGGGGGTGCGGATGAGGATGTCCGCAAGCTGGGGCGAGGCGCCCATCACATAGGTAAGCACGTGCAGCGCGCGGGGATCCTCGCGAAGATAGTCGAGGAACATCCCGCGTCCGCTGCGCGACGTGACGTACTGCGCAATCGCAGCGACGGCGCCGTCAGGATTGGGCGATTCGAGAACCGCCGGCAACAGATCGGGCGCGAGACGACCGAGCGCCTCGCGGACGATGAGGTCGTCGGCCATTCGCTGGAGGTGCTCGTCTGTTGCCGCGGCATCACGGAAACCCAGCGACTGTAGGTACGCGCGTGCCTGCTCTTCTGTGAGGTCCGGCGAGAGGAAGAGGTCGGATGGTGTAGGCACGTTCAGTCGGTAGTCGTCAGTCGGAGTCGTCAGTCTAGTCGGTAGTCGTCAGTCTGAGCGGACTGATGACTGAGACTACCGACTGTCGACTACGACTGACGACTGCTAAACATCTTTCTCGCCCGTCCTGATGTTGTAGCCCTGCTCGACGGGCATGACGAATACGCGGCCGTCACCGATCTCGCCGGTTCGTGCCGCGCCGATGATGGCTTTGATGGCTTCGTCGACCGCCGTGTCCGGCACGACGACTTCGATCTCCATCTTCGGCAGCAGGCTCACTTCGTACTCGCGCCCGCGGTACACCGCGGTGTGACCCTTCTGGCGTCCGTGGCCGCGCACTTCGGTGACCGTCATGCCGGCAATATTCAGCTTGCCGAGGGCTTCCTTGATGTTGTCCACCATGTTGGGACGAACGATCGCCTTGATCAGCTTCATGCAGTCTCCTTCAGCATGCGTTCGAGATCGGCCTTCAGCAACGCTTCGTCGTCTTCCGAAAGCTTGGACCCGCCGCGAGTAATGTGGAACACGTCAATGGCTTTTTGCCCCTCGGTCGAGATCAGCACGAGATCGACGTCGACGCCATGATCCGAGATGACCCGGCTGACCCGGTGCAGCAACCCTGGCGCATCGTCTGCCACCAGCTCGAGCACGGTGTAACGCTGCGAGTGCCCCGTATCGAAGTGCACGACCGGTGTCCGCCTCACGAGCGAGCGGCGCGTAAGAACGCTGCCTTCCTTGCTCTTCAGCAGCGATCTGACGTCGGTCGCGCCGCTCACCACTTCGCGCAGCCGGCGGTTGAACTCCTTCGGGCCTTCCGAATTGCGCTCGAAAAACCCGTCGCCGTCCGCAAATTGAAACACATCCAGCGCCAGCCCGGCGGGGCTGGTCAGCGCGTGCCCGCGCAGAATGTCCATGCCGAAGTACGCGAGCACGCCGCAGATGTTCGAGAACAGAAACGGTTTGTCGAGCGACACGACCGTCAGCTCCCACGCTTCGGCCTTCTTCTCGAGGAAGAAGTGCGCCTCGTTCGGCCGTATGTCGCGCGACAGCCTGACATGACGATAAATCGCGTCCTGCGAAAAGAGAATCAGATATCGCCGCGGCAGCCCTTCGAGGAAGCGCGCCATGTCGGCTTCCGGAATATCGGGCGGCCGGTTTGCCTGGAGCGCGGCGACGAGCGCCTGGTCTCGATCGATGACGTCGTCGCCGTAACCGAGGGTCATGTGATTGTACGCATCGACGTACAACCGCCACAGCAGCTCCTCCTTCCAGGGCGTCAGCGTCTCCGGGCTGACGGCCCCGACGTCGCAGAGCGTGAGCAGCACGAGCATTTTCAGCTGCTCTTCCGGTGCTGAACATCGACGCAAACTGCCGCACGACTTCGGGCTCTTCGGTGTCGCGGCGGAACGCGACGCGCGACATCTTGAGATGGTTCCGGATGAGAAAGTCGATGGTCTGCGCGGCGTACTGCGTCCAGGCCGAGACGCCGGCTCATCGCCGCCGCCATTTCTGCGCCGACGATCGAATGGTCGCCCTTCGCGCGCCTTGCCGACGTCGTGATACAGCAGCGCCAGCACGAGCAGCTCCGGCGCGTGCACTTCGCGGAGGATTGGCGCGAACCGCGGGTTGTTGAGCAGGCGCTCGGCGTTTCGCACCGTCAGGAGCGTGTGCTCGTCGACCGTGTACTTGTGATAGAAATCGCGCGTCACGCGGCAGGAAATCTCGTTCAGCTCGGGGAACATCGCGCCGAGCAGGCCGCAATCGCGCATCTCACTGAGCCGGGCCGACAGCCCGACCCGCGGCCGCATGAACTGCAGGATGCGGCGCTGATGCTCGGGCGTCGGGTGGAACACCTCGGGCGCGTAGTTGTGCTTCTGCTGCTCGCGCTCCATGAGCGCGAGCGCATCGTCGGCGACGGGCACGTTGCGCGACACGGCGGCATCGAACACCCGCAGCCATTCGGCCGGCGCCGCCATCGCGGTCGCCGCATCCGCGAACGTGATGCCTTCGACGACCCACATCAGGTTCTCGCCGATCAGCCGAATCGGCGTCGGCGCGGGCGGCAGCGCGGCGCGCCGCACGCGTCCGAGCGCGCGCGTCACGCTGCGCGCGTCCTTGAAGTAGTCGGTCATCAGCGCTTCGACGCGCCGGCGCATGTCCGCCGCCGACGTACCGGAGGCGATCGACCGCTTTTTCCTGCAGCTCGTAGCTCAGCACGTTGATGTTGCGCCCCGTGTCGGCATGCAGTCCCGAGCGGATGCGCATGAGAAATTCTTCGGCGTCGCTGATAGCGGTCCGGCGACAGCCTCGCGCCCGACGCGCCGGCGGTCGCCGCCGAGCCGCAGCATCATCCGCGTCGCCCACACATCGCGCAGCGCGCCGGGGCCGTCTTTCACGTCCGGCTCGAGCTGGTACAGCGTGTCGTCGAACTCGCTATGACGCTGATCGGTGAGTGCCACGAGCGCATCGAGAATCTGCGGACGCCACGCGGGCGCCGACGATTTCATGACGGCCTCGAGCCTGTCGATGAGATCGCGGTCTCCCGCGAGGGGCCGAAGGTCCATCAGCGAGAGCAGATACTCGGGATTGGTGGTGTCGAGGCGATCGAAGTCCGCCAGCTCGCGCACATGGTGCCCGACCTGAAACCGCAGGTCCCACAGCGGGTGCAGCAGCGCCTTGACGAAGCGCTCTTCGGGCCGGCCGATCGGCCCGCCGAACACCATGAGCAGATCGATGTCGGAGCACAGAAACTGCGATTTGCGGCCGTACCCGCCCACCGCGCAGACGGCGAGCGGCACCGGTGCGTGTACCCGCGCGCAGCGTCGACCAGCTCGCGGATGATGCCGTCGATGCACTCGGCGTGGCGGCCGAAGGCCGCGCGCCCGCCTTCGCCACGCTCGGTCGCGTCGATCAGCGTCGCGCCGCGCCTGGTCGAGCGACGCAGAAAGGCGGAGCCGAAGCTCCGCCTGATCGACGTCTCTCCCCTTAACGGGGCCCATCGCCACCCATGACGCCATAAGGATACTTCGCAGAAGGGATTACGGGATTAGGGATTAGGGATTAGGCCGGTCACGAGCCGGCGCGTTCAGACCTAGTCCCAAATCCCCAGTCCCGAATCCCTGTTGCGTCAGTACGACATGCCGATGCCGATCGACGCGATCACCTGGCTGCCTTCGGCTGCCGTCCTTCACGTTGAACGACTTCGTGCCGTCGCCGAGGGCGAGGAAATTCACGCCGCCGTGAAGATTCCAGCTCCCGAACTTCGTCGGCGCGCTGCTGAACGGAACCGTCAACAAGGCGCCGATGTCGAAATAGCCGAACTTGTTGTCCTCCTCCGTCAGCCTCGTAATAGTCCCTCAAGCTGAAACCGAACTTGACGGGAATGCCGAGGGTCATGCCCTTGCCACCGAGCGGCCAGCTCGGAGCCGCGCCAAGTTCGGCGTAGGTGCCCTTCGTCGCTGCCGCCATCGGCCTGCCCGCTCAGCTCGAAGCGACCAGAGTCCATACGGCGCGAACCTGCTCGCGTGCGCCACTTTGAAGCGAATTCCTTTACCGTGCCGAATCTTTCGTTCGGGCTGGTGTAGGCGGTGTAAGAACGGCGTAGATCGTGATGCCGTGGCCGACGCTCAGGTTCAACATCGCGTAGAAGTCTTCCTCGTAGTGGCTCAGTTTTTCTCCTGGCGAACTGTCACTGCCCGACGTAGCCGGTGTGCAGGCTGTTCCAGACGCCGAATTGACGCTGACGCTATCGCCGGTATCCCTGAGCGCGATGCCCACATCGCCGAACGCGAACATCGTGAACTTCGGATCCGCCTCCTGCCGGATGCCGCGGAAGAAATACACTGACGGAAAATCGACGCCCGTCGTCAGCGTGATCGCACCGGGATTCGGATCGGGGTCCTGCGCGCTCGCGGTTCCGGTCGCAAATGTCAGCAGCATCGCGCGCTGCAACGCGAGGCGGATCGATCGGGACACATAAGACGAAGTTTGTTCACGGATTCCTCCAGATGGGTGGCCGGCGTGCGCACTGTGCCACCGCCGGACCTTGGTTGAACGCAGCGCTATCGCCGGAACCTCGACGGCGCGGGAGACAGGCGGCGCGAATCCGCCATGACGTACGCCTCCTGGCCGTGCTTGCCGAGGTCGAGACCTTCGATTTCTTCCTCTTTGCTGACGCGGAGACCAATCGCGTACTTGATGGCCAGCCAGAAGACTGACGACACGACGCAGCGTGTAGACCGCGACGGCGCCGATGCCCTGGAGCTGCGCCATCAGCAGCGTGCATGCCGCCACCGTCGAACGAGGCCGTTGCCCGTCGCTGCGCCCGTGATCTTGTCGACGGCGAAGAGGCCGACGCAGATCGTGCCGAACGACGCCGTTGAACGAGATGGACAGGCACCGCGCCGACCGGATCATCGATTTTCAGCGTGTCCAGCAGCTTGACGGCGAACACGACGAGGACACCGCGCCATCAGCGCCGATGAGCGAGCGACGCCGTGCACCGTGACGAACGCACACGGCGCGGTGATCGCCACCAGTCCGGCGAGCACGCCGTTGACCGACATGCTCAGATCGGGCTTTCCGTCCCAGACCATTCAACGCGTCGCCGTCAGCAGGCCCATGAACGCCGCCGTATTGGTCGTCATGAAGATGTGCGCGATCGCATTCGCGATCGACCGCCATCGTCGAGCCCGGATTGAACCCGAACCAGCCGAGCCACAGCACGAAGCAACCGATCACGCCCGACGTGAAGCTGTGCGGCGGAATCGCGTTGACCTTGCCGTTCGGACCGTACTTGCCGAGGCTCGGCCGAGGACCAGGATGCCGGCCAGCGCGGCCCAGCCGCCAACGCTGTGCACGACGGTCGAGCCGGCGAAGTCCCAGAAGCCCGCCGCATCGCCGAGAAAGCCGCCGCCCCAGATCCAGTGGCCCGTGATCGGATACACGAAGGCGACGAGCAGAACGAGAACACGATGAACGAGAGGTACTTGATGCGCTCAGCGACGGCGCCCGAGACGATCGTCGCGGCGGTGCCGGCGAACACGAGCTGGAAGAAGAACTTCGCGTTCAGCGGAACGCCGGTCCAGGCTATCGCCTTGTACGCGCCGCGTAGGCATCGCCGGTCGCGGGGCTGTTGTCCGCGCCGCCGATGCAGAACAGACCCTCGAGCCCGATGAAGCCAGTGCCGTTGCCGAACATCAGCCCCCAGCCGAAGACGTAAAACGCGAGGCAAGAGATGGCGAAGACGATGAAGTTCTTCGACAGGATGTTGACGGTGTTCTTGGCGCGGCAGAATCCGGACTCGACCAGCGCAAACCCCAGGTTCATGAAAAACACGAGAGACGCGGTAATCAGGACCCACACCGTGTCCATGCCGATCTTCAGATCGGCCGGCGTCTGGGCGAACGCCGGGTGGTACCACGAGCGTTATCAGCGCGCCAGCCGCCAGAATTCCCGGCAATTTCCTTTTCATCGTTCCTCCTTGAAACAGAAATGAATGCGGGGCGCCGCAAACTTGTCGCCCGTCGATACACCGCGGCTGCACGAGGGATGCCATTCTGTGAACCGCAGATCCGCAATTTTGCTAGGGAATTCTGCGGTCTTGAGGATCCTGAGATCACACAAACACGTCAGGCGCAGCCGTGTACACCTACATTTGTGTCCCTTCTCATGGTTCGACGCAGGACGCAGTGGCGCAGAGTCTGCGGTGGATCTTTCGACAACGAATCTCTGCGTCTTCGCGTCTGCGGCAAGGCTGACGACGTGCAGACAAACTTGTCGGTCGCTGTGAACGCAGACCCGCGTTTTTGTTACTTCTTGAACCGCCGCCAGTCGATGCCCAGATGGCGCACCTTGTAATTCATGATGCGCCCGGTCGTGCTGAGCAGGCGCGCCGCCTTCGCGCGATTGCCGCGCGACGGTCTTCAGGGCGTCCTGAATCAGGTCCTTCTCGTACGCGTCGAGCGCATCCTTCAATGAGAGGCTCATCGACGTGCTCGACGACGCAGCAGTCTGCAGCGTGGGAGGCAGATGATGGGCGTGCACAACCTGGCCGTCGCAGACGACGACCGCACGCTCGATGGCGTTCTCGAGCTCGCGGACGTTGCCGGGCCAGTGATACGCCATCAGCATGTCGATAGCCGGCGTCGAAATGCGCTTGATGTGCTTGCCGTGGGCAACCGACGCTTTCTCGAGGAAATGATCGGCGAGCAAGGGAAGATCGGGCTTTCGTTCGCGTAACGGGGGCAGGAAAATCGCGAACACGTTGAGGCGGTAATACAGATCTTCGCGGAAGCTGCCGTCGCGAATCGCCGACTCGATATCCTTGTGCGTCGCAGTGATCAGGCGCACGTTGGAGCGAATGGTCTTCGTGCCTCCCAGCCGCTCGAACTCGCGCTCCTGAATCACGCGCAGCAGCTTGATTTGCGTCGCCAGGTTGAGCTCGCCGATCTCGTCGAGAAAAAGCGACCCCCCCTCGGCGAGCTCAAAACGTCCTTTCTTGGTCGTGTGCGCGCCGGTGAAGGCGCCTTTCTCATAGCCGAACAACTCCGATTCGATGAGGCTCTCGGGCAGCGCGGCGCAGCTGACCTTGATGAACGGGCGCTTCGACCGCAGCGAGTTGTAATGGATGGCCTGCGCGATCAGCTCCTTCCCGGTGCCAGACTCGCCGCGGATGAGCACGGTCGTATCGGTCCGCGCGACCTGCGAGACCTGCTCGTAGACCAGCCGCATGGGACCGCTTGTGCCGAGGATGTTCGAGAAATCGTATCGCTCGCGCAGCTCGCTCTTGAGATGCGTGTTTTCCTCGCGCAGCCGCTCGCGCTCGGTGTCGATGACGCGCTGAATGCGGATCGACTGCGCCATCAGCGACGCCACGACACCCAGAAACTTCACCGTGCGATCGAAATCGCGCTCGGGATTGAAACGGAAGTCGGCCCCGAGCGCGCCGACGGCCTTCCGGTTCAGAAGAATCGGGACGCAGACGTAACTGATCTCCTCGCGTCCGAGCTCGGGACGATCGGCGGTGCGCCGCAGGAACATGGGCTCGCGCGACACTTTCGGCACGACGATCGGCTTGCTGCTCTGAACGACGCGGCCCGTGATCCCTTCGCCGAGTCGAAACTTTGCGTCGGCTTTCCCGCCCGGCGGCCCTTCAGCCGCGACGACTTCGATGTCGCCATTGGCGGCCAGCAGCGCCACGGTGCTGCGGATGATGCTGTGATGGCGGTCGAGAATTCCAAGGACCTGATGCAGGGCGCTCTTCTGATTCACCCCCGCTGCAAGTGTCTGACTGATTTCGAGCAGCGTCGACAGACGGCGAAGTTCGCTCGTGCCGCTCCTCGTTGTTACGTCCGCAAGTGTTAGCCCAGCTGTGTTCGTTACCATGGTGCGCCCCTTCCAGGACTTCTGCGGGTGCATGAGCAAAGCTGGTTCCACATGGCTCGAGCGCGATCTCAACGAAAACGTTAGGAATTCGACGGATGTTCTCAGTTTTTCCCGAGCGCATCAAAGAACAAAGTTGCAGAGAAAATGAATGGCGCAGACATTCATGTCGTAAACGGTACGGTAGGAATCGCTAGCGGAGGCTGACGTCGAGACGCGGGCCGGCGATCTCGACGGTCTTCTCGATCGGCCCAGCGTCGCCGAATCCGGCCACCTTGTAGGTACCCGGCACCACATGCTCGAACGTGAAGCGACCATGCTCGTCGGCCGTGCCGACATACGGCGTCGACGCGACGTACACCGTCGCGCGCATCGTTGCGTGAATGTCACACGTGACGTTGTAGAAGCCGGGCTCGTCGAAGGTGTGGGTGTAGCTGCCGAATGGCGGCGTCGCGACATTGAAAATGGGTTTCTTGTCGCTGCGGATGACGCGGACGTTGTGCAGCACGTCTTCGCTGCTGCGGAAATGAACCGGCTGTCCCGTGCGCGCGAGCAGTGTATCAGGCATGAACATCTGTCCCTGCTGATCCATATACGCTGCACCCTCGGCGGGCGGAAACTCGTGCGGGAAGGTCGCCTCGAGCCAGACGAATGTGCCGGGCATCGTCTCAACGGAAACGGTTGTTCCGGCTCGCAGTGGTTCCAGTTCCCGCGATTCCGGTTCCTGCCGTTTCCCTTCCGCGGGTTTCAGACCCGCCGCAGCTGGCACACATCAGCAGCGCAGGAACGAGCCACGCGAAACTCTTCATTTCGCCTTGGCCGCGGCGGGTTTCGGCCGCGAGGCGTACGCTGTTAAGCGCTCCTTCTTCTCGCCGAGCACCTTGCCCTTGTAATGCGCGGTCACTGTCACATCCCAGGCGCCTGCCATCGTGACGATGGCGATACCGTTGTATTTTCCGCCGCCCACGCTGTTGAGCTTTCCCTCAGTACGCATTTCCGGATGCTTGGTATTCGGATCGGCGGGCATCAGCAGCACCAGCGCGACCTCGGCATCTGTCACTGGCCGGCCTCTGGCGTCGTTCACGACCACCTCGAACAGATTCTGGCCGAGCCCGAGCGGTGAAGGTTTCGTAGTGAGCGTCAGCCTCGCGACGCTGGATTGCGCGGCGGCTGAGACGGCGACGGCGAGGATGGCGGCGGCGACAACGATGCGACCCATGGGTTCATGATCTCATGTCTGATGGATCGCGAGAAGCTTCTGGATCCCAAGCTGATCGGCGCTCGTGAACGCCACGCCGGCGCGGTACCACAGCTGGCCTGACCGCGGCTCGATCCGCGCCCACATGACCTTGCCCTTGCAGACGATGGACGCATCGTCCACCGGCAGCGTGACTGTGATGAGGCGGTTCGGCTTCATCGCCGATGCGGTCAGCAACTGCGCGCCGGTAACTGAAAGGTCTACGAGCGTTCCAGGCGTCCCATCGATCTGAATCTCAGTGTCCCCTTTGATCGTGACTCGCTTGGAGGCTCGCGCGGGACCGCGGTACTCTTCAGTCGCGTTGGGTACCGCCGTCGTCACGATCGGTTCAACCGGCACCGACGGATGGAACGCACGGGCTGGGCGGAGATGGGCGTCCAGCTCGAGCTCGGCGGATTGGGCGCGCATCTCAGCGTCGCGCAGTGCCAGCTCGAGGGTGCGAATGCGATGCTCGATTGCGACCCGACGTTCCTCTTCTTCAGTGGCCGAAGTGAGATCGACGACGGTCTCGGCATCGAGCTCGTCATCGGACGCCGTGGTGTGCGCCGCATGCAGTGCGTCGGCGGCGTGGAGCGCTTCGGCGCTTGCAGGCTTCGGCCGCTGCAGCGCTTCGGCCGCGTCGCGCGCTTCGTGCGCTTTATGCGCAGCCTGCAGCTCCCTCTGTAGTGCGTCACGCTCCTGAATCGCCGCCTCCGCGTCCTCCAGCTGCCGCTTCAGCGCGACAGTCTCGCTCTCTGCGGCGTCGCGCTCGCGCATCGCCTGCTCGACTTGCGCTGCGGCTGCTCGCGCGCCATCCTGCGCCGCTTTGAGCGCCTCTTCCTGTTCGGCCTGCGAGTGCGAGAGCGTTTGCGCCCGCGCGTCCGCATCCCGCCGGACGCTCTCGAGCTCGCGGCCCGCGGCGTCAAGATCGCGCCGAATCGAATCCCGCTCGTCGCGCGTCGCATCGCGCTCGCCACGCGTGGCCTCGAGCTCGCTTCGCGTGGTGCCCAGCTCGCCCCGGCTGACGTCGAGCTCGCTTCGAAGACTGTCGAGCTCGCGACGGGTAGCATCGAGATCACGTCGAATCGAATCCTGCTCCTCGCGCGTCGCATCGCGCTCGCCACGCGTGGCCTCGAGCTCGCTTCGCGTGGTGTCCAGCTCGCCCCGGCTGACGTCGAGCTCGCTTCGAAGACTATCCAGCTCGCGACGTGCGGCATCCAGATCCCCGTGCGATGCATTCAGTTCGCCGCGGACGGTCGCGAGAGCCTGCTCCAGATCCGAGCTCTCCTGCAGCAACTGTGTAGCCGCCGCTACCTGCTCTTCGATGGCCGACGCGCGCGCACGCTCGGTTTCGACGGCGGCGTTCGCGGCTTCGAGCTCGCGACGCTGGCTCGCGCTGGCTGACTGCTGCTGTTCCAGTGTTTCGCGGATCGCCGCAACCTCGCGTTTCGCGGCGCTCACCTCCCGATTCGCCGCTTCGGCGCCACGGCGTTCCTCTTTCAACGCCTCCTCCGCCTGCTTCAGCGCCGCCTTTGCCTGTTCGATGACCTGGAGCAGCGCCGCCGACTCCACCTTCTCGGCTTCCAGCGCCTCTATGGCGTCAGTCCGAGCCGCCGCAGCCGCGCTCTGTGCCGCCTTCTGAGCGTCGAGCACGGCAAGCCGCGCAGTGGCGTCCGCCTCCTCGGTCGCGGTCCGCGCCAGATCGAGGATGAGGGCCTCGAGCGACCCATGCTGCTTCGGATCGGCCAGGGCTTTTTCGAGGGCTGTCAGCCGGGAGTCGAGCGCGGTCCTTAGCGCTTCAACTTCCTTGGGCATTGCGGGCCGCGGTGCGGTACTCTTCACGCCGTGATTTTATATGAGATAAGTTCTTCTTCACTGTCGTGGCCCTGATTCTCGCCCTCAACCCGGGAAACAGCCACAGCCCCACGCTCTCGCGCCTTGCGCGCGAGCTGCACGGCTGCGAGCTCATCGGTGCCGAGTCGTGCGTCGTCGCGATCAAAGCCATCAAAGAGCGCGTACCCGACGTCGTCCTTCTGCCTGCCAAATCGGCGCGAGGCGAGGCTGACCTGCTCGCCCACCTGAAAACGGTCCAGGGCGGTGTGCCCACATTAAGGCTCCCACCGGTCGAAGCAGCCAATCCGCTGGACCTGGCCAGACAAATTCGCGAAATGCTGACAGGGACGCCCGTCCGGCCGCGAGCTTCGGCGCGGACAGCGACGAGGAGGCTCCTGTGGGCACGTCGCCGGACCTGCTCGCGGCGGCAGCCGCAGCCATCAACTGGATTCGTACCCGGCGCGCACAGTGGGTCGAAGAGCGACAGGACAATGCCTTTCCAGAGCCTGTCGCGCCATGGACCGGCGTATCCCCTTCCGAGTCTGGCGACCTGTACGAACCCTATGAGCCCCTCGAACTCCCCGAATCCGACGATCACTACGCGACCGACGACACTCACGAACCCGCTCCAGCCGTGCGACGCAGATCAAGACGTGGCTGCCGCGCGCGGCCGCTCTCGCGGTCGTCATCGCCATCGCGGGCGCCCTGGTGTCTTGCTGGCCCCAGATTCGAGGCAGATTCAGCGGCACGGTCGACCTGGTGAATGCAGCAAGCGACGTCTCACCCAGAGGTGATTCCCACACCAGTCGTACCTCCTCCGGCCGCGACGCCCGATGTGGACCCGCTGGCGAATGTTTCAGGCTGGGTCGCGGTATTCGCACCGTTTGAGTTGCGGATCAGCGAAGGCAATCAGGGAGTGCCGCGTCGACGACCGCGGGCGCGCGATGTTGGCGCCGGGACGACACCGACTTCGATTTCAGAATCGCGAGCTCGGTTACGACGAGACGCGCACTGTGGATGTCAAGCCGACGGAAACGACGACGATCAATCTGACTCCGCAGACGACGATTGTTGTCACGTCGAACGAGCCTGCGGAAGTATTGATCGACGGAACGCGCGTGGGGGACACGCCGTATAAGGGCTCGGTAGGTCTTGGGACACACGCCGTGACGGTGAGAACCGCGGGCGCCGAACGACTGCTCACGGTCGAAGCGACGAGTAAGCCTGTACAGCTAGAGGTCGATTTTTCGAAGCCGTAACGCGTTGCCGATCACGGATACAGAACTGAACGTCATTGCCGCACTCGCGATCATCGGACTCAACAGCCATCCGAAAACGGGATACAACACCCCCGCCGCTATCGGGACACCCAGCACGTTGTAGACGAATGCAAAAAACAAATTCTGCCTGATGTTCTTCATCGTCGCGCGGCTGAGGCGGCGCGCGCGGACGATGCCGCGAAGATCGCCTTTCACGAGCGTCACGGCCGCGCTCTCCATCGCTACATCCGTTCCGGTTCCCATCGCAATTCCGACGTGCGCCAGCGCCAGCGCCGGTGCGTCGTTGATGCCGTCGCCGGCCATCGCGACGCGCTCGCCGCCCTCCTGCAGCCGCCTCACGACCGTCGCCTTCTGATCGGGCAACACGTCGGCTTCGATCGCGTCGATCCCGACCGCCTTCGCGACAGCCTGCGCCGTTGTGTGGTTATCGCCCGTCAACATCACCACCTTCACGCCCTCGCGGTGCAGCGCATCGACTGCCTCGCGTGTGGTCGGCTTCACGGGATCTGCGACGCCGATGAGGCCGGCGGCGGCGGCGTCCACGACCGCGAACATGACGGTCTGTCCGCTCAGACGCAGCTCCTCGGCACGCGCGCGCAATGCGCCCGGATCGACGCCGAGCTCCTCGAGGTACCGCATGTTACCGATGGCTACCGAGCGCCCCTCTACACGGCCCGTCACCCCTTTGCCGGTTGCCGATGCGAACTGCTGTACCGGCGACAATGAGATCTGTCGCTCGCGCGCGCCCGCGACGATCGCTTCAGCGAGAGGATGTTCGCTGACGCTTTCGAGACTCGCCACCAGGCGCAGAAACGTGGTCTCGTCGAGCGGCGGGTTGCGACACCAACGTCACGAGGCGCGGCTTGCCTTCCGTGAGCGTGCCTGTCTTGTCCACCACGAGCGTCGTAATCTGCTCGAGCAGCTCGAGCGCTTCGGCGTTCCTGAAGAGCACGCCGGCCTCTGCGCCCCGACCGGTCCCCACCATGATCGACACCGGCGTCGCGAGCCCGAGCGCGCACGGACACGCGATGATGAGGACGGCAATCGCATTGACGAGCGCATACGCCAGCCGCGGCTCCGGTCCAAGGAGCGTCCACGCGACGAACGTAATGATGGCAACGACCACGACGGTCGGCACGAACCACCCCGATACCGTGTCGGCAAGGCGCTGAATCGGCGCACGCGATCGCTGCGCTTCGCTGACCATGCGGACGATCTGTGCGAGGAGCGTGTCCGAGCCGACGCGCTGCGCCTCCATCGCGAAAGTGCCCGTGCCATTGACGGTACCGCCTGTCACCTGATCGCCCGGCGCTTTCTCCACAGGAATGGATTCACCGGTCACCATCGATTCGTCGATGCTCGTCGCGCCCTCGATGACAACGCCGTCGACGGGGATCCGTTCGCCGGGACGCACGCGCAGACGATCGCTGACATACACGTCTGCAAGCGGCACGTCCCGCTCGGTTCCGTCCGCATCGATACGCCGCGCTGTTGTCGGCGCGAGGCTCAGCAGGTTTCGGATGGCGGCGCCCGTGCGGCTTCGCGCGCGCAACTCGAGCACCTGGCCGAGCAGCACCAGGACAACGATCGCAGCAGCCGGCTCGAAATACACGGCGACAGCGCCGCCCATCCGGAACGAGTGCGGAAAGAGATCGGGGGCAAGAGTGGCGACAACGCTGAAGCCGTATGCCGCGCCTACGCCGAGGGCAATCAACGTAAACATGTTGAGATGGCGGCTCACAAGCGAAGCCCATCCCCGCGCGAAGAACGGCCAGCCGCCCCACAACACAACGGGCGTTGCGAGCGCGAGCTCAATCCAGTTCAACAGGCTGAAGCCGCTGGTAGTGTCCGGCTTTAGCCGGACCAACACCTCGTGCAGCGGGATGTCCCGGCACAAACTCGTCGATCATGACCAGGAGGATCGGGACGGTCAGGGCAAGCGACCATCGGAACCGCCGCGTCATGTCCTCGAGCTCTTCGTTCGGCTGCTCCTCGAGCGAGACATGCACCGGCTCGAGCGCCATCCCGCAGATGGGGCACGAACCGGGGCCCTTCTGCCGAATCTCGGGATGCATCGGGCATGTGTATTCCGCCTCGGGATCTGTCGTCTGCGTGTGACATGGGGGTGTGGCCCGCGCCGGGCCCTACGAACGACTGCGGGTCTGCCTTGAACCGCTCCAGGCAGCTGTCGTTGCAGAAGTAGTACGTGTGACCTCGGTGCTCGACCTCGCCGACCGAGTCGGCCGGTGAGATCGTCATCCCGCAGACGGGGTCGACGACGTCCTGTACAACCTGCTCAGCCATGTGCGCTTACTTTGCGTACTTCTGCGGCTCGGCGTCGAACTTGTTCTTACAGGCTTTCGCACAAAAGTAATAGGTCTTGCCGTTGTACTCGCTCGTCGCGGCGGCCTTCGCCGGATCCACATCCATTCCACACACAACGTCACGTTCCATAACGCCCTCCAGTTCGATCATGACAACAGCATCGGCCCAAGGCAATTGTGATATATCTGACGCTGTCGATGCAGTTCGCGGTTCGCGCGCTCAGTTTGCTGCTCATCGTGTGGCTCACGGCTGCGGCGTCGTTCCCTCCGTGCTGCTGGTCAATGGCGAGCGCGCACGATCATCAGGTGCGGCAAAACGCTTCGCCGACCGATTTTCAGCCGCAGGCGCATCACCATCACGACAGCGCTGATTCGGCCGTGCCCGCCACAGGGGCAGCGGTGATGTCCCCGATTCCCATACACAACTGCGACACAGAATGGGTTGAGGCTGTCGCGACAACCCGCGTCACTCTCTCGTGCGTCGACCTGCACGCGGCCGGTGCGGTGGACGTCGTTGTGCCAAAAGCCGCAGCACTTGTGGCCAAGCGCTCTGATTCTGCTCCGCCCGGGAAATTGTCCGGCTCCGCATTCCTGAATCCACTCCGCATCTGATCCTCTCTCTTCTGCGCCAGCACGCTGGCGCATACGTAGTGCCGACCTTCAGGTCGGCCGATTGAGAGGAGGACCATGTTTTTTCGATGGATTGCCGCAGCATTGATCGCTGCGTTCCCGCATGCCGTATTCGCGCAGTCGACCGAGTCCGGCGGCTGGCACCTGATGCAGGATGCCGTTGTGTACGGATTGTTCAACCATCAGGGCGGGCAGCGCGGAGGCGACGAGCTGCGGGTGCCGAACTGGTGGATGGGCATGTTCGAGCGAAAAGTCGGCTCGTCGAATCTCACGATCAACACCATGCTCAGCCTCGACCCACTGACGGTCGGCAAGAAGGGGTATCGCGAGCTGTTTCAGGTCGGCGAAGCGTTCGAGGGAAAGCCGCTCATCGATTATCAGCATCCGCATGACCTGTTCATGCAGTTGGCTCTCGTGTGGCGGATGCCAATCGGCACACACACCGGCTTTACGCTGGCCGGTGGTCCCTCAGCGGAGCCGGCGCTCGGTCCCGTCGCGTTCATGCACCGAGCCTCGGCAATGGAGAATCCGATGTCGCCGCTCGCGCATCACACGCTCGACTCGACGCACATCGCGTTCGGCGTGGTGACGGCGGCTGTCGACCACGGGCCCTGGATGATCGAAGCGTCGGCCTTCAACGGACGCGAGCCTGATGAAGATCGCTGGGACTTCGACTTCGGCCCGATCGACTCGTACTCGGCGCGGTTGTGGTTTCGTCCGCGTGCGGAATGGGAGTTCCAATTCTCGTCCGGCCGGCTGAAGAACCCCGAGGAGCTTGGCCACGGCACGATCGTCCGAACGACAGCCTCCGCGTCATGGCTGAAGCAGGACGGCGAGAATTTCACGGCGGCCACGGCGGCGTATGGCCTCAACAACGGTGAAGACGCAGACCGCGGAGCGCTGCTGCTCGAAGCGACGAGACGTTCGGGACGGTATTCGGCTTACGGCCGCCTCGAGTTCGTCGAAGTCGAAACCGCGGTGCTGCTCGACGACTGACACGCTCGGTCACGACGTGAAGGACATGGTCACGGCGCTCACGCTTGGCATGGTCCGCGAGCTGCCGCGCTGGCGGAGGTTCGAGACCGGCATTGGCGCCGCCGCGACGTTCTACGGCGTGCCCGATCGGCTGACGCCGGCGTACGGCAAGCGCCCCGTCTCGTTTCAGGTGTTCTTCCGCCTGCGCCCGGCGCCCGGGACGATGGGACGGATGTGGAACATGCACATGATCAAGCCCATGCATCCGGCCGTGACCGATCCACATGCCGGGCATCAGATGCCCTGAGGCGCATAAAACGCTTAAACTGATATGAAGAACCTCGTGAAGGAGAAGAACATGAAAAGACGCCTCGCGGCCGCGTTCCTTTGCCTCGCGCTTTCCCTCGTTGTCCTCGACGCGCATGTCGTCGTGACACCGCGCGAATCGACGGCCGGCGCCGAACAGATCTATACGGTGCGTGTGCCGACGGAAGGAACCGTCTCGTCGATGTCGCTGGAGCTCGACATTCCGGCCGGCATGCATGTGATGCAGGTGACGTCAGGAGAGGGTTTCACCTTCGACGTGAAGAAAGACGGCGACCGCATCGTGTCGATTACGTGGACGCGCGAGATCAAGCCGAAGGAGTTCGCGCTGTTTACGTTCACCGCGCACAACCCGCAGCCGGGAGCACTGCAGTGGAAGGCGCATCAGACCTTCGCTGACGGCTCGATGAGGCACTGGATCGGCGAGCGCGGCACCAAAGAGCCTGCCTCGGTGACGACCATTGTGCCCAAAGGCGGCACGACAACCGCTCCCGCCGCGGACCCGACGCACAAACATCCGTAGCCCTGGAGCGACAGTTGCTATACCGATGGCTGAGAGATCTGCATCTGTATTTCGGCTTGTTCATCAGCCCGTTCATCCTGCTCTTCGCGGCGAGCGTGTTTTACCTGAACCATGGCAAGCTGAATCCAGGCGTATCCGCCGGCGGACACCTACCGCGATCTCACAATTCCCGACGGCTTCGATCGCCTCAAGGGACGTGAGGCCGTCGACCGCGCGAAGGCGATTCTTCCGCAGGTGGATGTCGCCGGAGAAATAGGCTTTCTCCGGTACGTCCCCAAGGATCGCCACCTGATTTTTCCGGTCTCGAGGGCGGGCTCAGAGGCGACAGTCGATGTCGATCTCGACGCGCGCACCGCCATCGTCAAACGCCGCTCCATGAATCTGTGGGAGTCGCTGTCGTACCTGCACAAGATACCTGGCCCCCATAACGTCGCGATCCGCGGCAACTGGATCGGCACCCAGGTGTGGCGCGTGCTCGCCGATGCCACGATTTATCTGCTGCTCTTCATTTCTTTGACCGGCGTCTATCTGTGGTGGGCGATCAAGGCAGAGCGCAGAATCGGGCTGACGCTGCTGCGGCAGGCGCCGTCACTTTCTTCGGCCTCATCTTCGCCATCCTCCATGGAGACTAGGGCGCTCGAGGTCTGGAATCGAAAGCTCCACTACTACCTCGGACTCTATTTCCTCTTTTTCCTGTGGCTGTTTTCGCTGACCGGCCTGATGCTGAATCACCAGCAATGGTTCAGAGATCTCTACGAACGGGACCAGGCGTCCTACGACGTGGCCGATCGAAGGGCCGGCGGGCGACACACAGCTTGCGCGCACGCTCGATGCGATGCGCCAGCTGAATCTGCAGGGCGAAATTGACTGGCCGGCGGCCCAGCCGGTCGGCCATATCGATTTCAATGTGAGCCGGCCGAACGGGTCGGCTCAAGTGCGCGTCGACGTCAACGCGAAGAAGGCGTACGTCCGGGAATTCGAAAACGGGCACCTCCATGCGTTTCAGATTTTCCACACGTTCAGCGGCTCTCGATTCAATCAACCCGCGAGCCAGCGAGACTGGATCATGACCAGCATATGGGTGTTCGCGATGGACGCCCTCGCGGCGGGGCTCATCGTGATGGTGCTCGGCAGCTATTACATGTGGTGGCGGCTGAAGAAGCGCAAGGCGCTCGGGCGGTGGTCGTGTTCGCCGGCGCAGCAGGCTGCGCGGTGTTTCTCCTCGGTATCCTCTGATTGGTTGCCGCGTCAGAGGCAGTGCACCGGTTAGAATCAGCGGCAGGTTCGTTCAACTGGAGGTCTTATGAAAGTGTCCCTCACGATCGCAGCGATGGTATTTGGTCTCGGCGCAGCCGCCTCCGCGGCGGAAATCACCGGTGTGCTCGTCGACAAGGCGTGTTACACGAAGGACAAGGCAAACACGACGAATGCCCACAAGGATATGGGTGAATCGTGCGCCCAGGCCTGCGCCAAGAAGGGAGCGCCTGTTGCACTGGTCACCGAAAAGGGCGAAATGTACGACGTGATGACAATGGGCAGTCTCGCCGGTGAAAACAACGCGAAGCTGGTGCCGCACATGTCTCACACGGTCACGTTGACAGGCGACGTTGTCGACTCACAGGACAAGAAAACAAAAATGATCCACGCCACGGCGCTGAAGATGATTTCGAAGTAACGTGTGGGCTGCGCTCGGGTTTCTATTGCTCGCATTCCCCGTTCCGGCCTTCGCGCAAGACCCAGCGACTGCTCAGAAGCTCCTGGTCGAGGTCGTGTCGGAAGACAAGCCGCTGAGAGGAGCGTCCGTCGCGATAGACGGGCGCTCCGAGATATCGGACGACCAGGGGCGAGCCGTGTTCAACCTCGCACCTGGCGAGCACGAGCTCGCTGTTACGGCTCAAGGACATCTGCCCAGCCAAGAGCCGGGTCGTCGTAGGTACCCAAAGCCCGCCACCCGTGCGGATCGAGCTCTCGCGAATACCTGAGGCTGCAGAGTCCGTCATCGTCACTGCGACACGGACGAACACACGGCTGCAGGATCAGCCCGTCCGGGTCGAAGTGATCGATCGCGAAGAGATCGAGGAGAAGGCGTTGATGACGCCGGGCAGCGTCGCCATGCTTCTCGGTGAGACAACAGGCCTGCGCGTGCAGACCACGTCGCCCGCGCTCGGCGCCGCCAACGTCCGCATTCAGGGGCTCCGCGGCCGCTACTCGCAGCTCGTCGCCGACGGTCTTCCGCTGTACGGCGCGCAGGGAGACTCGTTCAGCCTGCTCCAGGTGCCTCCGCTCGATCTCGCGCAGGTGGAGATCATCAAGGGCGCCGCCTCCGCGCTGTATGGAGCATCGGCGCTCGGCGGCGTGATCAATCTGGTGTCGCGACGGCCGGCCGAGGCCGAGCGCGAGCTTCTGATCAACGCCACATCGCAATCGGGCCACGACCTGACGTCATGGCTCGCGAACCCCATTGGAGATACTGCATCGTGGACGCTGCTCGGCGGCTTTCATCGCCAGTCCGAGCAGGATCTCGACGACGACGGGTGGCTCGATCTTCCAGGTTTTGAGCGCGTTGTGCTGCGCCCGCGCGTCTTCACAGACAACGGCGCCGGCAAGACGATGTTCGCCACGATCGGCGTCATGGCCGAAGATCGCAACGGCGGCACATCGCCGGGCGAACGTTACCCAACGGCGTCGTGTTCACCGAATCCTTGAAGAGCCGCCACGTCGATGGCGGTTTCGTCGGCCGCTGGCTCGCCTTCGACAATCGGGTGCTGGCGATTCGCGGATCGTACATGCGCCGCTCCCAGGATCGGAGGTTCGGTCCGGCGGTCGAGCACGGCGTGCGCAGCACGTGGTTCGGCGAAGTGTCCGTTCAGGGTAGCAGCGGCCGGCAGACATGGGTGGGGGGCGCCGCGTTTCAGCAGGATCGCCACGCGCTTCGCGAGCTGCCTCAATTCGACTACCGCTTTTCAAGCCCGTCGATCTTCATGCAGGACGAGATCGCCATCACGGATACATGGACGCTGGCCGTCAGCGCACGCGCTGATGTGCACTCCGAGTACGGAGTCCTCGCGACACCACGGATCTCGGTGCTCTCTCGGCCTGCACCAGGGTGGACGGTTCGCGTGGCGGCCGGCACCGGCGCGTTTGCTCCGACGCCGTTCACTGAGGAAACCGAAGAAACCGGTCTGTCGCGCCTGCGGCCGCTCCGCGGGCTGCGCGCCGAGCGCGCGCGCAACACCTCGCTCGACGTCACGCGCGTCTTCGGATCGATCGAGGTCACGGGGACCGTATTCGGATCGGTCGTGCTTCAACCAGTCGTGACGAGACATCTCGACACCGGCGATGTCGAGTTTCTCAACGCCCCGGAGAGCACGCGCACTGCGGGAACAGAGCTGCTGCTGCGATACCGTCGTGAAGGTTTTGTCGCGCTCGCGACGCACGCGTGGACCCGATCGACCGAGTTCGACGCCGACGAAGACGTGCGTCGTGCCGTACCGTTGACGCCGGCACACGCGGGGTCGTTGAATGCGATCTGGGAAGGCGACGAGTGGGGACGATTCGGCATCGAGATGTACTTCGTCGGCAGGCAGGATCTCGAGGAGAACCCGTATCGCCATGTGAGCCGATCACACCTGCTGGTTGGCGCGCTGGCCGAGCGGCGATTCGGCGGCCTGCGTCTCTTCATCAATGCCGAAAACCTGCTCGATGTCCGGCAGACAAAGTACGACCCGCTCATCGTGCCGGCTGCACGGCGCGACGGCCGCTGGACCGTCGATGCGTGGGCCCCGCTCGACGGGCGCGTCATCAACGGCGGCCTGCGCGTGGCGTTCTGAATTTGGCGATGTCATACTGGATCGAATGGTCCGGCTGAAGCCGGACATTATCGTACTGGGAGGAACAATGTCTCGATCGACAGGTATCGCGATCGCCGTTTCGGCGCTCGCGCTGTTCGGAGCGCATCGCGGCCGCGCAGCAGAAACCCGCCGGGCCGCTGGTTGAAGTGTTCAAATCGCCGACGTGCGGATGCTGTTCGCAATGGGTCGAGCACATGCGCGCGAACGGCTTCAACGTCCGCACAACTGACATGAACGACATCAGCGAAATCAAGAAATCGCGCGGCGTCCCCGACCGGGTGCAGTCGTGCCATACGGCCGTCGTCAACGGCTACGTCGTCGAGGGACACGTGCCCGCGGCCGATGTCCATCGGATGTTGAAGGAAAAACCGGCGATTCTCGGTATTGCCGTCGGCGGCATGCCTGTGGGCTCGCCCGGAATGGAATATCCCGGCACGAAACCGCAGGCATACGACGTCATGTCCTTCGACAAAAGCGGCGCCACGCGCGTGTTCGCCAAACACTGATGAACTGGTAGATTGGCAGATTAGTGGATTGACAGAATGTTGTGAGAATGACGATTGACGATCGGCGGATTACTTGCTCCGACTCTGTCAATC
The DNA here is from genome assembly GCA_963787755.1 of Vicinamibacterales bacterium. Classification (GTDB taxonomy): domain Bacteria; phylum Acidobacteriota; class Vicinamibacteria; order Vicinamibacterales; family JAMQPK01; genus JAMQPK01. The sequence goes on along the minus strand of CAWBEG010000011.1, from coordinate 204,300 downwards.
GACACTCTTTTAATCTGACAACAATCTCCCAATCTTCCAATCTTCCAATCTACCAATGTTTGAGCTCCTGGTGTTCTGTGCGGGACTCTTCGGCGGCGCGGTCGCGTCTGTCGCGGGATTCGGCATCGGCAGTGTGTTGACGCCAGCCATCGCGGCCGCGACGGGCACCAAGCTTGCCGTTGCCGCAGTCTCCATCCCCCACGCAATCGGCACATCGATTCGCTTCTGGCGGTTTCGCCATGAGGTCGACTGGACGGTCGTCAAGAGCTTCGGCCTCACGAGCGCTGCAGGCGGCCTGACTGGCGCGCTGCTCAACACGTGGGCGACAAGCCGTGCGCTCGAGCTCGTCTTCGGATCGCTGCTCGTGCTCGCTGGTGCGTCGCAGGTGACCGGCTACGCGAAACGCTGGCGGCTTCGCGGCACGCTCGCGTGGCTTGGCGGAGCGCTCTCCGGATTTTTCGGCGGCCTCGTCGGCAATCAGGGCGGCATTCGAACCGCCGCGATGCTCGGATTCGAGGTCAACAAGCGGCAGTTCGTAGCGACGACGACCGCGGTGGCGCTGCTGATCGACATGGCGCGTGTTCCGATCTACCTTGCGGTCGAAACGGCGGAGCTTGCGCACATGTGGCCGACGCTGGCGGTCGCGACGATCGGCGTCATCATCGGAACGCTCTTCGGCGAGACGCTGCTTGCCCGCGTGCCCGAACAGCGGTTCCGGATGGTCGTCGGCGTGCTCCTGCTGCTGCTCGGCGTGTCCTTCCTCGATCGGCTGACCTAAAGGTCAGCACCACGTCAGCCGATGCTGATCCGCCTCATTCTGATCAGCGATGGTTCGCTTGCAGACTTCGCGGCCGGCGATCGGCTCGTCCAGGCGACGAGAACGTTTCCCTGCACGCGGACGATCACCGGATTTGATGCCGACTCGTCACCGCTCAGAATCTGCGGTGACGCGAAGACGCCGGCACGCGAGACCCGCGTGAACGAGACACGTCGCATCCCTGCGACCACCTCATCCCACACAATGGCAGCGCCGCCGTCAGGCACGAGCGTCAGCTGCGGATGTCCCGGCGTCGACCCAGCGGCCACCGGTATGCGAGCGCGCGCCGAGAACGTTTTGCCGTCGCGCGAGGTCGCATAGAACAGCGCTTTCTGCGGCTCACCGCCGTTGACGACCGTGGCCCATGCAATATGAATCACGCCCGCCTGATCCACGGCCAGTGTGGGACCGTCCTCCGGACAGCCGTTGAGCTCCCACTTGTCTTCGCTGACTCTGACGAGCGGATCAAATGAACGCCCTCCATCCGTGGATTTCGCAAATGCGATATCACGCATGCTTCCTGGAAAGATGTGGCGCCAGGCAGCGAAGACCGCACCGCCAGCATCGACCGCGACGGCAGTCTTGCAGCAGAAACACACGCCAGTGGCGATCACGCGCTCGCTGACGCGGCCATCGGCCGCGATCGTGGCGTGATAGATATCCTGAGGCGGCTGTCCTTTGTGCGCCATGCCCGAATGTGCTGCCGTTTCCGCCATCTTCCGGGCAGCGTCACGGCCGTCGAGCCATACTGCGTGCGCCGCGCCGTCGGATCCGACGGCCAGCGACTCCCATCCGCGGGCACCCGACAACTCCGGGTTGTGCGCAAACTTTGCCGGAGCAAACGTCCGGCCGCCGTCAGTGGAGCGCGAGCTATGCGGATGATGTCGCGGCGCGTTTGCTGTGGTCCCGGATCTCTCTTGGACCATACGACCGTCAGAGTACGCGCGCGCTCGAACCGGAAAACACGACCCGCGGAGGCTGCTCGTTCGTCGCGCCCGCGTCGCCGTCAATGTCGTTGACGCGGCGCGGCGGCGAGAACGTCGCACCGCCGTCGTTGCTGATCGCGAGATAGAGATTGGTGCTGTCCTCCTTCGTCGCTGTCCAGATCGCTGCGACCGTTCGTCCCAGCGCCGTCAGCGACGGCGTGGAGTTCGATGTCCCGGGCACCGCCAACGTCTGCAGCGCTGACGGGGAGGACGCCGGAGTCGACTGTGCGCCGATGCTGCCAGGTGCGTTCAGGCTGAGAGCTATACCGAGCAGGATCAAGGCGCTTCCACTCTTCGTGCTCATTGCCGTTCCCTCCACCTTTGAGATTGACTACTGACGTTTTCGAATAATTACCGAGAGACCGGCAACGATCATCGCACCGGAAAAGAGCTGGGCGAGTGTGAGCGGACCGGCAATCCGTGCATTCACGCGAACGAACTCGATGGCGAACCGCAAACAGCCGGCGAGAGCAAGGTAACGCGCGAACACTTCGGCATCTGAAACGTTGCTTCGCCGCCAACGAATCAATAACCAGGCGATCAGCGCCAAGCCGGCGGCTTCATAAAGCTGCGTCGGATGAACGGGTACAGTGGTCGGCGGTAATCCTTTGGGAAACGCGACGGCCCACGGCAGATCGGTCGGCCGGCCGTAGTCGTCGCCGACGAGAAAGCATCCGATTCGCCCGATCGCGTGACCGAGGGCAAGCGCCGGCGCCGCGGCTGAGAGCGCCGGCACGATTGGAATTCTGCGGCGCCGGAGCGCCCAGAGTCCTGCGCCGACACCGCCGAGAAATCCGCCGAACCAACTGAGGCCACCACGGCTGAACAGCAGCGAGAGAAACGGCGCGTCATGCCGAAACTCGATCGCCCACATGAACTTCGCACCGGCGAGTCCGCCGAGCACGCCGATCAGCGCTGCGTCTGTACCGCTCTCGGGCAGACCTGCGCGTGCGAGCTCCCGGTGAAATATCCAGATGGCGACTAACGCGGCAATCGCGACGAGCGCGCCAAACGTCGTCAGTTCAAAGTCGCCGACACGAACGAGCGTGGGATACATTTGGGTAACCTGCCGAACCACTGACGCGTACTATTTGGCGCGCCATCGCTAACGTCGCCCTCGCAGGTGCCGGACGAACGCGGCTAACGTCTCGCGGCTGACGTGATGCTCGATCCCTTCCGCGTCCGATTCCGCCACGGCCGAGGGTACGCCGAGCGAGATTAGAAATCGCACGACGGTCTCGTGGCGGTCTCGTGATTCGTGGGCGAGAGTTCTACCGTCGCCGGTCAGGAAGATCGATCGATACGGCTGGCTGGTCACCAGCCCCTGGCGCTGCAGCCGCTTGATCGTGCGGTTGGCGGTCACGTGCGTCACGCCAAGCCCCCGCGCCAGATCCGTCAGCCTCGCCTCGCCGGCCTTCTCAATCAGCTCCGCGATCATCTCGACATAATCCTGGGCGAGCTCCTGGGAATGATCCTGCCGTCTGCGCCTGGAATCGCCTCTGACCGGAATGCGGCGCGGCTGCGCCTTTGCACGCGTGCGTGTCACCGCCATCACTAGACCAGAATACCGCCGCATTGACAAGCTGCTGCAACGAAATGTAGTATTCGCTACATTCTGAAGCTATGACAAAATGTTTCGCCGGTCTTCTCATGGGTTTGTGCGTTGTGCTGCTGCTGCCGGCGACGGCGGTCGCGCAGGCGCCTCCACCCGCCGCCCCGGCACCCGAACGCACTACAGCGATCTCCGGCTACATGGACTTTCATTTCAACAAGCGGGAGTTCGAGGACGGCCGCCTCGACTTCCATCGCTTTGTGTTGTTGATCACGCATCGCTTCAGCGACCGCATCCGGTTCGTCAGCGAGCTGGAGCTCGAGCATGCGCTCGTCGAAGGACTCGAAGAAGCCGGCGAGCTCGAGCTCGAACAGGCGTACGTCGATTTCCTGTTGTCGCGGAGCTTCAACGTGCGCGCGGGCATGATGCTGGTGCCGGTCGGCATCATCAACGAGCGACACGAGCCGCCCACCTACTACGGCGTCGAGCGGCCGTTCGTCGATACCGTTATCGTCCCGACGACATGGTTCGAGGTCGGCGCGGGCGTGCACGGCGAGCTCGGCCGGGGGTGGCGGTATCAGGGCATACGTCATGTCGCCGCTGAACGCGCGGGAGTTCACGGCCGAGGAAGGGGTTCGCGGCGGAATTCAAAAAGGATCCGATACCAACATCGGCCGCCCGGCAGTAACGGGGCGCTTGGAGTACGTCGGCATCGCCGGCCTCACGGTGGGGGCGAGCTTCTGGACCGGACGATCGGGGTTCGAATTCCGGCCGCGCTTTGACGTGCCCGTGAACCTTGGCGAGGCTGATGTCCGCTACTCGCGCGATCGCCTCGAATTGCGCGGCCAGTTCGCCCAGGTGGCCATCAGCAACGCGGGCCTGCTCAACGACGCGATGGGACGCGCGGTCGGCGTCGACCCGAACGTGGCGAGGACACTGCGCGGTTTCTACGGCGAAGCCGGGTACCGCGTCATCTCCGGTGCGTCGTACGGCGACGTCGGCGTGTTCGCGCGGTACGAGAACTTCGACACGCAGTTCAAAATGCCCACGGATTATCTGCCGCTCAAAGAACTCGACCGCGACGCACTGGTCTTCGGCGTCACCTACTGGCCCGATCCCGACATCGCGCTGAAAGCCGACTATGCAGGCGTGAGGAGCAAGAACTCGACGATCAGAGAGCCGAACTCGTTCAACATCGGCCTGGGATGGTGGTTCTAAATGAAACAGATCTTCACGCGACTCAATGTTCTACTTGTGTTCATGGGCGTTCTGGCGGCCTCGACAGGCGCGTCGCTCGCAACTGCCCTTCAGCAGAAGCCGCAGGTGGTCGAGATCTTCGTCGAGCGGTTCAGTTTCACGCCCTCTGAATTTCGCGTCAAAGCAGGAGCGCCGGTCGAAATCCGCCTGCGCAGCGATGACACCGATCACGGATTCCGAATTGTGGGCACCGACATCAACGTGGCGATTCCCAAGCGCGGTAAAGGCGTCGCGACGGTCACCTTCGTGCCGCCACAGCCCGGGCGATACGTGTTCGAATGCTCGAAGCTTTGTGGCGCCGGGCATGGGTTCATGCGCGGAACGTTGATTGCCGAGTGATCGGCGACTCATGAAAACGTACTCGATCCTTGGCATCGCACTGGCCGGCTTCGCGACGGCCCTGCTGAGCGCGCAGACGCGAACCGCGCTGGGAACACCTCTTTCCGGCCTCACGCCGGTCGAGTTCCAGGAATTCCGCCTGGGGCTGGACGACTTCCTCGAAGTCGAAGCAAGCGAAGAGGGGCTTGGACCCGCCTTCAACGGCACGAGCTGCGCCGTCTGCCACAACATCCCCACGATCGGCGGCGCCGGGACGATGGCCGAGCTGAGGGCCGGACGCAGGAACGCAAGCGGCGAGTTCGAGACGCTCGACGCCTCCGGCGACACGCTTTTTCACATGTTCTCGGTTCCCGGCCACGGGTGTCAGCCGGTGCTGCCGCCCGATACCAATGTCTTCGCGCGCCGCGTGCCGATCCCGCTCTTTGGAGCAGGACTCGTTGAAGCCATTCCCGATCAGACTCTGCTGGCGCTCGAGGATCCTCAGGATCGCAACGGTGACGGCGTCAGCGGCCGCGCCGGGCTCGTCATCGACGTGGAAAGCGGCGAACGCCGCGTCGGACGGTTCGGGTGGAAGGCGCAGCATGCCACGCTGATGACGTTTGGCGCTGACGCGTATCGCAACGAGATGGGGATCACCAATGACCTGTTCCCGCAGGAGAGCGCGTTCGGCATCACACCTGAGCAGATGCGTCTCTGCGATCCCTTCCCGGACCCCGAAGACTTTCGCGATCCCCGGACTCGCCGGCGCGGCATCGACAACTTCGCGAGCTTCATGCGCTTCCTGGCCCCGGCCGGGCGTGGCGACATCAACGACCAGGTTCGGGCGGGCGAGCAGGTTTTCGCCGCAATCGGCTGCACCACCTGCCATGTGCCAACCCTCGAGACCGGATCGAACGCCAATCCGCTGTTCCATCGGAAGACAGCCGCCCTGTTTTCCGATTTGCTCCTCCATGACGTCGGCACAGGCGACGGCATCAAGCAGGGCGCTGCGGAATCGAACGAAATGCGTACGCCTGCCTTGTGGGGCCTGCGGTTCCGGCGCCCGCTCCTCCACGATGGAACCGCGACACTGGAAGAGGCTATCCTCAAGCATGCTCGCGAGGCCGAGCTCGCACGGCGCGGATTCGAGCGCTTGAGCGAGGCGGATCGCGCGGCGCTACTCGCATTCCTCGGATCGCTCTAAGCTACTGGGCATGGCCCACGACCATCCGCATCACGGGATTCCGCACGGAGATCGCACGCGGTCCCTCGGCTGGACCCTCGCGCTCGTCATCGCCTACACCGTTGCCGAAGTCATCGGCGGCATATGGTCAGGATCGCTGGCTCTGCTCGCCGATGCCGGTCACATGGTCTCTGACGCGGCTGCGCTCGCATTGACGCTCTTCGCGATTCGCTTCGCCAGGAAAGCTCCCACAGCCGAGCGCACGTTCGGGTTCCATCGCGCCGAGATTCTCGCCGCGCTCGTCAACGGTGTCACGCTGATCGCGATTGCCCTTTTCATCTTCATGGAAGCCTACGAGCGATTGCAGCAACCCCCCGAGGTCGAAGGCGGCTTGATGCTCGGTGTCGCGGCGGGAGGCCTCGCGGTGAATCTCGCGGGCCTATGGCTGCTGCGCGGAAGCCATGCGCACGACCTGAATGTTCGCGGCGCATGGCTGCACGTATTCACCGACGCGCTCGGGAGTGTCCAGGCAATCGCCGCCGGCGCATTGATCCTGATGTACGGGTGGTATTGGGTCGATCCGCTCGCGTCGATCCTGATCGCGCTGCTCGTCGTGTACTCAGCGTGGTCGCTCATCAGTCAGTCCGTCCATGTGCTCATGGAAGGCGCACCGCCGCACATTCCGGTCGCTGATGTGCGGACGGCACTGAAGGATCTCGACACCGTCAAGGACGTTCACGACCTCCACATCTGGTCGATTACGAGTGGCTTCGTCGCACTCTCCGCACACATCGTCGTGGAAGACGGGGCGAACGAAGGCGCCGTCTTGAAGTCATCGGAGCGCGTGCTCGTCGAGCGATTCGGTATCCGCCACACGACCATTCAGATAGATGCGTGCGACACGTGCGACCAGGCCCACCACGACGTGCACCATCATGCGGCGGTCGCACGCTGAATCGCAACTGCTTAACGAGACTTCAGACCGCGCCCGAACAGCGGCCGCCCGGGCCGCGCGCCCGTGTGTTTCCCGTTGTCGATGACGACCACTCCATTCACGATCGTGTAAGGAATACCTTCGGGATACGACTTCGTCTTCTCGAAGGTCGTCGTTTCGCGCACCGCCGCGGGGTTGAAGATGACGATATCGGCCGCGAACCCTTCACGGATCTGGCCGCGATCGCGAAGGCCGAGAATCTGAGCCGGCAGCGACGTCATTTTGCGGACCGCCTCTTCGAGCGTCAGCACCCGCTCATCGCGAACGTAGTGGCCGAGCACTCGCGGATTGGTCGAAAAGCTGCGTGGGTGCGGCACTCCGTCTTCGTTGAGGTTCATAGCCGATCCGTCGCTGGCGATCGCGACCCACGGCTTCCTCATCACGGCGCGCACGTCGGCCTCCGACATCGTGTGGAACATCCCCGAGATGCTGCCGCCCTCTTCGGCCATCAGCTCGATGCAGGTGTCGGCCGGATCGGCGTCGCCGCGCAACTTCGCGATTTGCGGAATGCGCATGCCTTCGTATTTCTTGTTGTGCGGCTGCCGCGCGCGGCCCATCACGACGCCATCCCACCCGCCGTGCTCGCTGACCCACGTCTGAAAGTCCTTATCCGCTTTGATCTTCGTCCTGATGGCCGGATCCTTCAGCATGGCAGCGAACTTCTGGGGGCCGTGCTCGCGCGCCCACACAGGGAAAAACGCGCTCCATCCGTGCTGCATCGCGGTGTACGGATACTGGTTGGCGGTGATGTCGAGGCCACGCGCACGCGCCGCCTCGATCTTCTCGAGATATTTCCCGATCGTGCCCCAGTTTTCCTCACCACGGATCTTCAGGTGAAAAATATGGACCGGCACCTTCGCTTCCTGCGCGACACGAATGGCAAAATCGAGCTCTCGATCCTGTTCGGCGCCTTCGCTGCCGATGTGCGTCACGTAAATACCGTCGTACTTCGCAACAACCTTTGCGACTTCGAGCACTTCTTCAGGTTGCTCGGGGCCACCGCTCTCGAACCGTGCGACCAGGCCCCAGGCGCCCTCCTCCATCGAGCGCGCGGCGAGCGTTTTCATGCGTTCGAGCTGGGCGACCGTCGCGGGCCCGGGATTGTAGCCGACCGCGACCAGCCGAAGCTGTTGGAAGGAGACCTCCGAAATCACGTTCATGGAGATTCCCTTTTGCCCAAGCGCCTGCCAGTAGCCGGTGAAGTCGGTCCACGCACCTTTCGCTTCCGGCAGTCCGTCGCGCGGCGCCACCGAAGTGCTCTCGCCAATGACGTCGACCGTCACTCCCTGGCGCACTTTGCTCTCTGCGTTGCCGTCATTCAGGAGGCTTTGATCCGAATGGGTGTGCAGATCGATGAAGCCGGGCGCCACGACCAGTCCGCGCGCGTCGATCTCGCGCTTCGCCGTCGCGTCTGCCAGGCGCCCGACGGCAACGATGCGATCGCCGCGCACGCCGACGTCTCCCACAAACCACGGATTGCCAGCGCCGTCGACAATGTGGCCGTTGCGTATCAGCAGATCGTACGCCGCCTGCTGCCCTTCGAGCGGCGCCTGCCAGAAGAGCGCTGCCGCGAGAAGCACTGCCAGAAACCCGCACCGAAGCATCTTTGCCATACCCTCTTATAAATCGGATGTCAATCCGCAGCCGGCGCCCTGGGCTGGCGGCTCATTTCGGCCGCGACCACGCGCCCGGCCGCTTGCGCACGATCGGTCTCGAACACCCGCCCCTCGCTCTCGTGCACGCCGGAGCCCTTCACCCGCGCGAGCCTTCCGAGGTCGAGCCCCTCGATCTGCTCGAGGATGATGCTCGAATTCGTGAGCAACGAGCTCGATGAGATCGGTGCTCGGCGGCAGATGCACGTCGGCGCGGATACGATTGCCCCATCGATGAATGATCGTGAACGCGCGGCAGCGGCTCGGAATCGATCGTGTCAATCCGTACTGCGACGCGCAGATTGCCGGCGCTCGCAATCCGCTCGCACTGCGCCCTGAAGGCTGGCGAGCGATCGTAGATGCGCTCGAGCACCTGCTCGAGATCGTGCGATGAGCTCGACGTTCGATGGTATGGGCGAGCGTCGGCACTGCTGCGGCTCGGCTGCGATCGCGCCGCCGAGCATCAGCAGTAACACCGCCGTCACACCCACCCGCCACTCGATCCGCATGATCTCTCCTCTCGTGCCGCGACGTCACACGCGACGCACATGCGTCCCGCGCACCGCGCACGATCGGAGAATCGCAGAGCAAGGTAAACGCCAACCGACGGATGTGAAAATTCGGGAGGAAATCTGCGGAAGGTCGAAAAATGTCGAGAGGCGAAATCAACAGGAATGTGGGCGGACCAGGTCGGTCTGAACGCGAATGTTTCCTAGCGCTTCGAGACGAGGCGGAGATCGGAGTTTGGCGCACCGGCGGCGCGCGCGCCCTGCGGGTGCGATCCGTGCGCCGCCGTGTCGTTGCGCTTCGCGGCCCAGACCGCCTGCGCGAGATGCGGGGCGATCACCTGCACGAGCCTGCTCTGGCTCTCTGTGAACGTCGTCTCCGAGTACAACGTAATCGTCCCGGCGAGCGACTCGCGCGTGATGAGCGGAACGCTCAGCGCAAACTTCAACGGCTTGCCCGAGTGCGCCTGCTCGCCAAGGTCGAGCGACGCTTCTGAGTTGATCATCACCTGGCGATTGGCGGCAACCCAGCCGCTCACCCCTTCGCCCAGGCGAAGCGCCGTGCCGTTCAACTGGCCCGCCGCCGGGCCGGATGCATGGCGCAGCATGAGATATCCGCTTGCCTCGTCGATCACGTACCAGCCGATCGTCGAAGCGGGCGCCAACTCGCGCACGAGTCCCGATCGCCAGCGAGAGGACGTCGGCCATCGAGGCATTACCTGACGCAAGGCGCGCCAGGCTGACGAACGCGAGGATATCGTCGGATACGCCATCCGGCGCGACGACCATCGGGACGGGCGACGGAGCAACGCTTGCGACCGAGTGTGAAATCTGGCGCAGCGCGTCGTGCGCGGGGAACGACGCCATGTGTTCGACGAGGTCGCGGTGTATCCGGATGAACGTGTCGACGACCAGCGGCTCGTACATCGTGCCGCGCCGCGCGCGGAGGATGTCGAACGCGGCGTCGGTGCTGAGCGCCGAGCGGTACGGACGATCCGACGTCAGCGCGTCGAAGCAGTCGGCCACCGACAGCACTCTCGCGCCAATCGGTATGTCAGTGCCGGCAACGCCGCGCGGGTACCCGCTGCCATCCCAGTTCTCGTGATGGCACCGGACGATCGGCACAACGGGGTACGGGAAATCGACGAGCGAAAGAATGTCGGCGCCAACGTCGACGTGGCGCTTCATCTGCTCGAACTCCGCCTCGGAGAGTTTGCCTGGCTTGTTGAGAATGTGCTCGGGCACCGCGAGCTTCCCCGTGTCGTGCAGCAGCGCCGCCGCTTCGATGCCCTTCAGTGTGGGTTCGTCCGTCACGCCGAGCGCGCGGGCGAGCCCGAGCGCATACGCCTGCACGCGTCGCACGTGGCTGTGCGTCACGTCGTCTTTGGCGTCGATCGCCATGGCGAGCGTTTCGACCGTCGACAGATACAGGCGATCGAGATGCGCGAGATGCTGGCGCGCATCGTCGAGGCGCCCGAACGACGAGCGCAGCGTCAGGTGCAGCACGACGAGCAGCGGCAGAAAGACAATCGCCGCGAGAAGATTCGCCTGGTACATCAGCAATACGAGGCAGAACGATACGGACGCAGCCGCGAAGTAATTCGACCGACAGCCAGAGAAAATGCTCGCGCCACACAGCGATCGGCGAGCGGCGCGCATCGAGGCCGATCGCGACGGCAATCAATCCTGAGTTGGTCAGGAAATACACGCCGGTGAGCGCCAACAGCGGGAGGCTGACCTGGCCCGCAGGCGCCTGCACTTGCGTCAGGGCCAGCGGAGGCACGCCCGCCAGCAGGAAAAAGACGTGGCTCCCGGCCCAGATCCCCAGTGATGTCGTCGCCGTGTTGAACGCCACGCGAGCGCGATCGTGGCCGCGGCGCCACGAGGCGACGGACGTCCCGAGCGCAATCGCGAGAGTCGCCGGCGCCGGCCCGAACAGGAGCGCCGTAGTGATGAAGAACGTGTCGGCGATGGTGACGCTCGCATACACTGACCCGATCTTCATCGAGAACGAGCCCGTGAGGATCGCCAGCGCTGCGAAGAAGAGCCACTCGTACCGCTGCGGCGTCGTCTGAAGCGAGACGAGCGACTGCAGTATCACCAGCGCGCCGAGCGTGGCGATGAGTTGAATCCAGCGGCGAAGCGATTTATTCATCGGCGTCAAGCTGCGAGTCGCCCCAGTGGATCGAGCAGCGAGAGCACGCGCAGCGCAGTGCCGGCATGGCGCGTTTCTGTCATTGATGGTGCTCGCATTGACACCCTTGCGGGAGCAAGTCCGGCGCCATCTTTTCACAGAAATATCAAAGGTCAATAACATGCGTAAAAATAGGTATTTACGGGCTGACCTGCGCTCGCGATCGTTCGTTTGCAGACAAAAGTGACTTTGTGCCTTTCTTGCACACCGCTCACTACGAAATTGCGTGCAATGGACCGGGATTCTTCGAGGACAAATGAGCGTTGGCCGGAACCCTGTGTTCTATTCCAACGCAGATGTGCCGTCACGGATCACGTCCGTTCTCCGATCTCTATAATTGAGCGGCCACATGGGGCGGCTTCAACTCTTCAAAATCCGGCAGCGGTTTGATCGCTCCCGTCTCGACGATCCACGCCGCGCGCTGCGGTCGCAACTGACGGCGCTCCAGGACATCATTCGGCCACGCGCCCGGATTGCCATCGCCGCAGGCAGTCGGGGGATTGACAACCTCGCTGCGCTGGTCAGGGAAGTGAGCGACTACCTGAAGGAGCGGGGCGCGTATCCATTCGTCGTGCCCGCGATGGGAAGCCATGGCGGAGCGACGGCCCACGGGCAGGCCGATATTCTGAAACTGTATGGCATCTCGGAGGACACGATTGGGGCGCCCGTCCGTTCGTCAATGGACGTCGTCGAACTGCCCCGCGGAGACTTGCCGTTTCGAATCTTCATGGACCGTCACGTCCATGAGTCGGACGGCGCGATTCTGATCAACCGTGTCAAACCGCACACGGATTTTCACGGGCGTATGAAAGCGGCCTGATGAAGATGGCGCTCATCGGGCTCGGCAAGCTCGAGGGAGCGCGCGCTGTTCATGATTTCGGCGTCTACGGACTGCGTGAGCTGATCGCGCCGGGCGCGGCGCAGGTGCTGTCAACGGGCAAGATTCTCGCGGGCATCGGGCTCGTGGAGAATGCGTTTCACGAGACGCTGCACGTCGAGGTGCTGAAGGCCGATGCGATAGCGCTCGAAGAGCCGCGTCTCCTGGATCTCGCGAAGCGCAACATGCCGCGCTTACCGGTGGACGTCGTCGATGTGCTCGTCGTGGATCGCATGGGGAAGAACATCAGCGGCGTCGGCATCGATCCCAACATCACCGGCCGCGTAGGCGTAAGCGGCGAGCGCGACCGGGTGTCGCCGCGTGTCGGCGCCATGATGGTGTGTGATTTGACCGATCAGACCCACGGCAATGCGATCGGCGTAGGATTGGCCGACGTGATCACTCGCCGCCTGTTCGGGAAGATTGATTACGTTGCGACATATGGCAACGTCATCACGAGCAGCTTTCTCGAACGCGGCAAGATTCCTGTCGTAGCCGAGACCGATCGCGACGGCTTCGACATGGCATTGAGGAGCTGCGGTCATCTTCCGGAGGGACAGGAGCGCATCATCCGGATCCTCGACACACTGCACCTCGAAGAGGTCTATGTGTCATCGGCCATCCTCGGGGATATGTCGAACCAGGAGGGTATCGAAGTTGTCGGGCGGGGCTCTGACCTGTTCGACGGCAAAGGTGATCTGACGCCCTTTTAGTGATGCACGCAGAGCTGAGAGCAAAAGAGCCAAAGCCTCTCTGCTCTCTGCTCTCTGCTCTCTGCTCTATCTGCGAAGTGAGTTATGCCAGCGGAGCGGGCAGATCCGACGTGCCCATCAGGAACAGATCGACGCCCCGCGCGGCACTGCGTCCTTCGGCAATCGCCCAGACGATGAGTGACTGGCCGCGTTGCATGTCCCCTGCCGCAAACACGCCAGGCACGTTCGTCATCCAGTTGGCGTCTCGCCACACGTTGCCGCGCTCCGTCAGCTTGACGCCGAAGTTGTCGAGCATGCCCTGGCGCTCGGGACCGAGAAATCCCATCGCCAGCAGCACCAAATCGGCGTCCATCTCGAACTCCGTTCCGGGGACGTTCTCGAACGACATCCTGCCATCCTTGCGCACAAGCTCAACCTTGGAGCCATGCAGCGTTTTGACGCGCCCTTGATCGTCGCCGCTGAAGCGATGCGTCGCAACAGAGTAGACGCGATCCCCACCCTCTTCGTGCGCGGTTGACACGCGGAAGACGTTGGGCCAGAGCGGCCATGGGTTGTCGGCGGTGCGCATGTCCGGCGGCTTCGGCAGCAGCTCGAACTGGTGCACGGACAGGGCGCCCTGCCGATGCACGGTACCCAGGCAGTCGGCGCCGGTGTCGCCGCCGCCGATAATCACAACGCGCTTGCCTTTCGCGCTGATGAAGTCGGCGTCCGCGATCGGGTCCCCTTCCACCCGCTTATTCGACAGCGTGAGGTACTCCATCGCGAAGTGAACGCCCTTGAGTTCTCGCCCGGGCACCGGCAGGTCGCGCGGCAGACCCGCACCGCCCGCGAGCACGATCGCGTTGTATTCCGCCTTCATCTGATCGAACGTCATGTCGACGCCGACGTTCACGTTCGTGCGGAAGTAGATGCCTTCCTGTTCCATCAGCGACAGCCGGCGGTTCAGGAACTTCTTCTCCATCTTGAATTCGGGAATGCCGTAACGCAGCAGCCCGCCGATGCGATCGGATTTCTCGAAAACCGTCACGAAGTGGCCGGCGCGGTTCAGCTGGTCGGCCGCGGCGAGACCGGCCGGACCCGATCCGATGACCGCCACCGTCTTGCCCGTGCGCACGAGCGGCGGCTTCGCCGTCACCCATCCTTCGTCAAACGCCTTCTCGATGATGGAGACTTCGATGTACTTGATGGTCACCGGGTCGTCGTTGATGCCGAGCACGCACGAGCCCTCGCATGGCGCGGGACACAGACGGCCGGTGAACTCGGGAAAATTGTTCGTCGCATGCAGCCGCTCGATCGCCGGCTCCCAGCGATCGCGGTACACGAGATCGTTCCAGTCGGGAATCAGATTGCCCAGCGGGCATCCCTGGTGGCAGAACGGGATGCCGCAGTCCATACACCGCGCGCCCTGTTTCCGCAGCTCGTCCTGCGGATACGGGAGATACACCTCGTTCCAGTCCTTCAGCCGCTCGGCCACAGGACGGGTGGGCATCTTCTTGCGCTGAATTTCGATGAAGCCTGTTGGTTTACCCATAAATTCAAACAGGAGATTAGGAGAATAGGAGTTTTCTTTTTGAAAAGAATTCTCCTACCCTCCTACTCTCCTGTTATACAGATCCCACGAGCTCGGCGAACTCAGGTTCGCGATTCTCGGCGCGGGCCTTTGCCTCTGCGAGCATCACGCGCTTGTAATCCTTCGGCATCACCTTCACGAACGGCTGATCCGCCAGCGTCGCCTGAATCTTCTTCGCATACGCGCTGTTCGTGAACATGATGTGCTTCGCGATCATCTGCCGCACGACCTGCCAATCGTCAGCGTCGAGCGCGTCGAGATCGACCATGCCGGGATTGAGGCGGCGTTCGAAGGTCCCTGCCGCGTCAAGCACGTACGCGACGCCTCCGCTCATGCCTGCGGCAAAGTTGCGCCCGGTGCGACCGAGCACGACCACGCGCCCGCCCGTCATGTACTCGCACCCGTGATCGCCGACCCCCTCGATGACCGCGTGCGCGCCGCTGTTCCGCACGGCAAATCGCTCGCCGGCGACGCCGCGCAGGTACGCCTCACCGCTCGTCGCGCCGTATAGCGTCACGTTTCCGATGATGATGTTCTCTTCGGGCACGAACGTCGCTTTGGACGAGGGGAACACGGCGAGCGTGCCACCCGACAATCCCTTGCCGACGTAGTCGTTCGCATCGCCTTCGAGCGTCAGGGTGATACCACGCGGCAGAAACGCGCCGAAGCTCTGGCCCGCCGACCCGGTGAAGTGAATCTTGATGGTGCCGTCGGGCAGCCCGGCGGCGCCGTAGGCGCGCGTCACTTCCGAGCCGAGAATCGTGCCGACCGTACGGTTCACGTTGCGGATCGGCATGCGGAATTCGACCGGCTCCTGCCGCAGCAGCGCATCTTTACACCGGCGGACGAGCTCGTTGTCGAGCGCGTTCTCGAGCCCGTGATCCTGCGGGCGCACGCACCGCTGGGCGACCGTCGGCGCCACAACGGGCTTGTAGAGTATCTGCGACAGATCGATCCCGGACGCCTTCCAGTGATCGATCGCCTTCGTCACGTCGAGCTTGTCGACGCGCCCGATCATCTCGTCGATCGTCCGGAATCCGAGCTGCGCCATCAGCTCGCGCACGTCCTGGGCGATGAAGCGGAAGAAATTCTCGACGAACTCCGGCTGGCCGGTAAATAGTTTCCGCAGCTCCGGGTCCTGCGTGGCGACCCCGACCGGGCACGTGTTGAGATGGCAGACGCGCATCATCACGCAACCCATCACGACGAGCGGCGCTGTGGCAAAGCCGAACTCTTCCGCACCGAGCAGCGCGCCGATCACGACGTCGCGGCCGGTCTTCATCTGTCCGTCGACCTGCACGACGATGCGGTCGCGCAGGTTGTTGAGTACGAGCACCTGCTGCGTTTCGGCCAGGCCGAGCTCCCACGGCACACCGGCGTGCTTGAGGCTCGTCAGCGGCGATGCGCCTGTGCCTCCGTCATGGCCGGAGATGAGCACGACGTCCGAGTGGGCCTTCGCCACGCCCGCGGCGACCGTGCCGACCCCGACTTCCGCGACGAGCTTCACGTGTATCCGCGCGCGCGGATTCGCGTTCTTCAAGTCGTAGATCAGCTGCGCGAGGTCCTCGATTGAATAGATATCGTGGTGCGGCGGAGGCGAGATCAGTCCCACGCCAGGAGTCGCGAAACGCACCTTCGCAATCCACGGGTACACCTTGTGTCCCGGAAGCTGTCCACCCTCGCCGGGTTTCGCGCCCTGCGCCATCTTGATCTGCAGATCGTCAGCGTTGACGAGATACTCGCTCGTCACGCCGAAGCGCGCGGATGCGACCTGCTTGATCGCGCTCCGCCGAGAATCGCCATTCGCATCGGGAATGTAGCGCGCGGGATCCTCGCCCCCTTCGCCGGTGTTCGATTTGCCGCCGAGGCGATTCATCGCAATCGCCAGCGTCTCGTGCGCCTCCTGGCTGATCGAGCCGTACGACATCGCGCCGGTCGCGAACCGCTTGAGAATGCTCTCGGCAGGCTCGACCTCCTCGATCGGAATCGGGGTCGCCGCAAGCTTCAGCTCGAACAATCCGCGCAGCGTCGCCCGCTTGCGCGTCTGCTCGTTCACCGCCTGCGTGTATTCCTTGTAGACCCGGTACTGACCGGACCGCGTCGCGTGCTGCAGCTTGAACACGGTGTCGGGGTTGAAGAGATGGAACTCTCCGTCGCGCCGCCACTGGTACTCGCCGCCCTCGTCGAGGTCGCGATCCGCCACCGGGCGCTCCGGGAACGCCAGCGTGTGGCGCGCGCGCACCTCTTCGGCGATGGCGTCGATGCCGACGCCGCCGATGCGCGACGCGGTGTGCGTGAAATACCTCTCGACGAATGCCTTTTCAAGGCCGACGGCCTCGAAAATCTGCGCCCCGCGATAGCTCTGCAGCGTCGAGATGCCCATCTTGGACATCACCTTGAGGACGCCCTTATTCAACGCCTTGATGTAGCTCTTGACGGCCTTCTCGTGCGTCAGACCGGGCAGCAAGCCGCTGCGGATCATGTCGTCGAGCGTCTCGAACGCGAGATACGGGTTCACGGCGCCGGCACCGTAGCCGATGAGCAGCGCCAGATGGTGCACTTCGCGCGCTTCGCCGGTCTCGATGACGAGCGCCGCGCGATTGCGCGTCCCCTCGCGCACGAGATGGTGGTGCACACCGGCCGTGGCCAGCAGGCTTGGAATCGGCGCGAGCTTCATGTTCACGCCGCGGTCCGACAGAATGATGATCGTGTAGCCCTCTTCGACCGCCTCGCTCGTCCGCCGCTGCAGATCCTCGAGTGCGTGCGCCAGGCCGGCGCCGCCCGACTCGGCGTCGAAGAGCATGGGCAGCGTCACTGATTTGAAGCCGTGCTCGCCGATATGGCGCAGCCGCGCCAGTTCTTCGTTGTTGACGATGGCCGACTTCACCTTGATCTGACGGCACGCCTCGGGCCCCGGCTTCAGGAGATTCGCCTCGGGCCCGATCGTGGAACCCATCGACGTCACGAGCTCTTCGCGAATCGCGTCGAGCGGCGGGTTTGTCACCTGCGCGAACAGCTGCGTGAAGTAGTCGTACAGCAGCCGGGGCTTGTCCGACAGCACGGCAAGCGCAGTGTCGGTGCCCATCGACCCGATCGCCTCTTCTCCGTTCAGCGCCATCGGGGCGAGAAGAATCTTCAGATCCTCCTGGGTGTAGCCGAAGGTGCGCTGCCGGTTCAGCATCGTATAGTGATCGGGCAGCGGCAGGAGCGGCGCCGGCTTCAGATCTTCGAGCGCAACCATGTTCTCGGCGAGCCAGTCGGCATACGGGTGTTGCGACGCGAGTTCGCTCTTGATTTCTTCGTCCGCGATGATGCGCCCCTGCTCGGTATCGATGAGGAAGATGCGGCCCGGATGCAGCCGCTCTTTCAGCAGGATGTTTTCCTCGGGGATGTTCAACACGCCGACTTCGGACGCCATCACGACGAGATCGTCTTTCGTCACGTAATAGCGCGAAGGGCGCAGGCCGTTGCGATCGAGCACCGCGCCGATCATCTTGCCGTCGGTGAACGCGATCGACGCGGGGCCGTCCCACGGCTCCATCATCGTCGCGTGATATTCGTAGAACGCCTTCCGCTCGGCGGACATGGATTCGTGCCCGGCCCACGGCTCGGGAATCATCATCAGCACCGCATGCGGAAGCGAGCGGCCGGTCATCACGAGGAACTCGAGCACGTTGTCGAAGGTCGCCGTGTCGCTGCCACCCTCGCGGATGATCGGCAGGATCTTCTTCAAATCGGCGCCGAGGAGATCCGACTCGCACATCGCCTCGCGCGCATGCATCCAGTTGATGTTGCCGCGGAGCGTGTTGATCTCCCCGTTGTGCGCCACGTAGCGGTACGGATGCGCGAGCGGCCACGACGGGAATGTGTTGGTACTGAACCGCTGGTGCACGAGCGCCAGCGCCGATTCCACGTCCGGATCCACCAGATCGGGAAACATCGTCTCGATCTGATCGGCGATGAGCATGCCCTTGTAGATCAGCGTGTTCGCCGAGAGGCTCGGGATGTAGAAGTATTTCCTGTCGGTGATCGAGATCGGCAACCTGTCGACCGCGTGCTCGATGCGCTTGCGGATGACGTACAGCTTGCGCTCAAAATGGCTCCGGGAGCCTTTTTCGTCCGCAGCCTGCGGAAAAAGGCTCCCGGAGCCTTTTCCGACGAATAGCTGCTTGAAATACGGCTCGACGGCTGCGGCCGACGCGCCGATCAGGCAATCGTCGGTCGGAAGGTCGCGCCAGCCCAGCAGCGTCTGCCCTTCTTCGCGAACGATCGTCTCGATGAGTGCTTCGATGGTGGCGCGAGCCGACGGATCGCGCGGCAGAAACACGCATCCCGCGCCATACTCGCCTGCCGGCGGGAGCGTGATGCCGAGAATGCGCGCTTCTTTGCGCAGGAACCGGTCCGGCATCTGAATGATGATGCCCGCGCCGTCGCCGGTGTTCACCTCGCAGCCGCAGGCGCCGCGATGCAGCAGGTTGACGAGGAGCTGGAGCGCCTGCTTGACGATCGAGTGCGACCGCACGCCCTTGACGTTGACGACGAACCCGACGCCACACGCGTCTTTCTCTTGGCTCGGGTCGTAAAGTCCTTGTGCGGGAGGACACCCAGGTTCGCGATCCATAAAAGAAAGACTAGTTATTGAGTACACCAGTCCATAAGTAAAATATAATTTGTTAATTGGACCTATGCCTGAAAGAGATAGGTGGCGGGTGTAGGCGGTAGGAAAGGACTCCTGTTTTTCCTACCAGCACCCACCACCTACCACCTAGCTACGCCGAGCACTCGCCTTCTTGAATTTCTGGCTTGAATTCCGCGGTTTCGGCGAGATCGACGAAGTCTTCGGCCGTGGTGGTCGCCGGCGTCATCTGCTCGAGGTCGGACAGCACGGTCTTGACGCGCGCGACATCGACACGTCCGAAAAACGATGTGGCCGATTCACCAGCGTGGCGATCGGTCACATACAAATCCAGCAGCCGCTCGAGCGCGACCGCCAGGCGGCGCGCCGGAATCTTCGCGGCCAGACGGCCGAATCGCACCGCGTCCCCTTCGGGGCCTCCGCCAACCATCACGAAGTACTGCGGGATGGCCTTACCGCCGACCTTCCGCACGCTACCCTGGAAACCGAGCCCGGCAATGTGATGGCGTCCGCATCCGTTCGGGCAGCCGCTGATCTTGATTTGCAGATCGGGCGCCTTCGCGATGAGCTCCGGATGTTCCCGCAGATGATCGCCAAGAAACTTGCCGAGTCCGCGCGATTGCGTGACGGCCAGCTTGCATGACTCGGCGCCGGGGCAGCTTGTCACGTCTGCGATGGTCCCTGCATCGGGCAGCCCCATTCCCGCGGCCGCGAGCTGGCGGTACAGCTCGGGCACGGCGTCGGTCGGCACCCAGCGGAACACGAGGTTCTGCTCCGCGGTAATGCGAATCGTGCCGTCGGCGAACGCGGTCGCGAGATCCCCGAGGATACGCATCTGCTGGCTCGTGAAGTCGCCGAGCGTGATCGTCGCGTTCACGAAGAAATATCCGCTCTGCTTCTGTTTGCTCACGTTAGTGCTGAGCCAGTGCGAGTAATCGCCATTCATCGTCGGCAGCATCGGGCGCACTTGCGGCACGATGCCGGGGCCGGTCAGTTGCGAACTGGTGGCACGCGAGACGGTCTGCAGAATCGGCGGAGAGTCGATGCGGCGCCATGCCGGTTCCGCTTCGACCGGCGGATTCTCTGGATCGAACGGCAGCGTCGCACCGCCGAGCGCCCTGAACTCGGCGAGCTTCTTGTGATATTCAGCGAGGAAGCGGTCCCATCCGAGCGTTTTGATGAGGAACTTCAGGCGATTGGCCTGCTTGTGCTTGTAGTCGCCGAACTCGTGGAAGACGCGGATGACCGCTTCGGCCACGTTGAATATCTCCGACGCGGGAAGAAAGTCGTGCACGGGCTCGGCGGACTTCACCATGATCGACGTACCGCCGCCGACGACGACGCGGAAGCCCCGCCGTCCCTCCTTGATGGCCGCGCGATAGCCGAGATCGTGCATCCCGAGCAGCGCATGATCCTCGTCGGTGCAGCCTTCGAACGCGATCTTGAATTTGCGCGGCAGCGACGAGCTGAGCGGATGGCGCAGCAGATAGCGCGTCATGGCTTCGGAGTAGGGGGTGACGTCGAACAGCTCCGTCGGCGACACGCCGGCCTTCGGGCAGCACGTGATGTTGCGCACCGAGTTGCCGCACGCCTCGCGCGTCGTGAGGCCCGCGTCGGCGAGAATGCGCATCGCGGTCTCGACGTCGTGGAGCTTCACGAAGTGGAACTGGATGTTCTGCCGCGTCGTGATGTGGCCGAAGCCGCGCGAGAACCGCTCGCCGACTTCGGCAAGCGCCTCGAGCTGGGGTGCCGTGAGGACACCCTGCGGAATCTTGATGCGGAGCATCTGCACGTCGCCGGGCTGCCGTTGGCCGTACGTACCCCGGACGAGCCGGAACATCCGCCATTGATCGGGCGTCAAGTCGCCGTTCTCGAACTTCTCGAGCGTGGCGACGAACTCGTCGATGTCGGCCTCGCTCGCGAACGAAAGGCGGGTCCTTCCGAGCGTCTTGGGATCGTCTACGGCTGCCATGTGTGAGCGATCATTATCTCACTTTTTCCCCATGAGAATCTTCCACGCGCCGCGCAGGTTGCGGTGCATGTACAGCGCGGGCAACAGCCACGGCCCCAGCGGCTTATCGCGCAAGCCGTATGCGCCGAGCATGTAGCTCGGGCTCGGCAGCAGCACGTCCCGGAGCAGCCTGGCGCGATCGCCGAAGCGCGGCAACCCGCGAACGCTCGATGCGAGCTCGTGATGCCAACGTCTCTGAGACGCCAGGTAGTCGGCCGAGGGTTCATTGGTCGCCGCCGACAGCGCCGCCAGGACGTCCGCAGGGACGGTGGTGTTGAACAGCGTCTGCGTGAGCCGCAGTTGACGGGCGCAGACAGCCGCGACGCGTTTCTGCCGTGCGTGACGCACGAAATCGTCGAAATCGTCTGCCGTCAGCTGCAATGCCAGCAAGTGCGCGTCATAGGCCCACAGCACGCGCTCCGCATTCTGATGATGCATCACCGGATGGATACACGCGAGTAACAGCGCATCGACCAACCCGGCGGTCATCGCGTGCGGACCGAGCGCCGGCACCGGCCTAGCGCGCGGCAGCATCTCGCCGTGCGTCAAGACTCTCTCGAAGACCGGTTGGGTGCTGATTTTCCAATGCACATCGAAAGCATGGCATACACCGAAGCCATCAACCTTCTGCATCTCGAATTGCGAAAACAGATCATGACACTGCACGGTCGCCGAATATCCGAGTGAAACCAGCACGCGCCGCGCAGCCTCGACGTCCTCAGGCGCGATGAGCAGATCGGTGTCCTCGCGTGGCCGCAGGGCCGGTGCGTCGTACACGGTATAGGCAAGGGGTGTTCCCTTGATGAGAATCGGGCTGAGGCCCGCGCATGTCAGTGTGTCGAGTACCGCACGAGTTTCAGCGCCGCGCAGCAATTCTTCGCCGGCCTGCACGCGCGCGGTTTCGGACAGAAACTC
Source organism: Vicinamibacterales bacterium (assembly GCA_963787755.1). Classification (GTDB taxonomy): domain Bacteria; phylum Acidobacteriota; class Vicinamibacteria; order Vicinamibacterales; family JAMQPK01; genus JAMQPK01. Next base: position 182,119 of record CAWBEG010000011.1, on the reverse strand, counting down.
CAACAGACGTGGAGGCCAGTCCGCCGTCACCGCAGATTGAGAAAGACGGTGAAAGCACAATGCGGAGAGATCTTCGGCCCTGCAGAGTTCCAGCAGCGCATCCTCGCCAATGTTCAGGTCGGACCACCGCCGTGGCGATCCGGCGACGAACGCCGCCACCGCAGGAAAGCGGTCAACCGAGCATCGCATAGCCCGTCATCTCGGGCAGCTCACCCATGACCACCGTGCCGTCGCACTCGACCCACGCATGTGCGTCGAGTGCGGAATCGCCGCGCCTCACGCCGATTCGTAACCGTGGGTCGTGGCCATGACGGCGCAGCATCGTGTAGGCCACGGCGGCTTGTGTGAGACACGTCGTTCCGCCGATGCGTCTGCCGACTGCGCTGATGGCGCTCGTCACATCCGACACCGAAGACCGCGTGCGGCGAGGAACCCGCGTGAAGTGTTCGAGCCATCTCTGAAGGCGCGCGTACGCAACAGTCCGGAGCGCGGCCGCAACGAACGCATACAGCAATGCCGCTTCTGCAAAGCGCATCCAGTCCCTGCCGCTTCGATGCCGCAAGGATCGAACGAGGCTCATACGGCGTCGCGAACTTCCACGAGTCCACGGTCGCGGAGCGACGTGACGAGGCTGATGACATCCGTGCGGCATCGGCGCTCATCGACGTCATACGTATCCACGAGGGAAGCGACAAGGCGCCCGATTGTCATCGGCGCCTGAATCAGCCGCCAGATCTCCGCGCCCACTTCGTCGAGACCGTAGTACGTCCCATCGCGCAGGCTCAGCATGACGACCTCGGATCCGAGCTCGCTGCCCAGCACGTCGGGCGCGACTGTGACGGTCGCCGAATCCGGGATCGTCGAATCAGTCGTCATGCCGGGCAGTATACTGCCGAAAAATGAGCGGTATCTCGGGCGTGTGGCATCTCGATGGACGGCCGATTGACAGCCGCGTCCTGAGCGCGATGGCCGCTCGGATGCGTCAGCGCGGCCCCGATGGCGAGCGAAGTCGAGCAGATGGCTCCATCGGGTTCGTCCTGCCAGCATTTCTGGGTCGCCGCCGAGGACCATGGAACGCATCAGCCGATCGTCGGCGAATCCGGCGCAATGCTCGTCATGGACGGCCGCCTCGACAATCGCGATGAGCTCCTCTCGGCGCTCGGGCTGGATCGTCGCATCAGCGATGCACGCTGCGTGATGTCGGCCTACGAGAGATGGACCGACGGCTTCGCCGAGCGGTTGAACGGCGATTTCGCAATCGCGATTTTCGATTCACGAGCGCAACGACTGCTGTTGGTGCGGGATGTTATTGGTGTGCGGCCGCTCTACTATTTCCACAACGACCGCCTGCTGGCGTTCGGGTCCGAGATCAAGGCGCTGCTGGCGCATCCTGACATCACACCGCAGCCTGACGACGAGGGTGTGGCCGACTTCATGCTGATTGGCTCACGGCCGCTCGACCATCAGGATTTGACGTGCTTTCAAGGTGTCGCCTCCGTGGTGCCGGCCCACATCGTCACCGTCACTCCCAGGAGCCTCACGCGGCGACGCTATTGGGATTTCGATACCAGCCGGCGCCTTCGATATCGCTCGTTTGGTGAATACGTCGAGGCGTTCGGCAACCATCTGAAGGACGCCGTTGCACGCCGGAGCCGCTCCGCGTATCCCGTGGCGGTGTCAGTGAGCGGTGGATTGGATTCCTCCTCGATCTTCTGCCAGGCCGAAGCCTTGCGCCGCGAAGGGACAACATCGGCTCCGGCGATTGCGGGCGTCTCCTATGTGTCCGAGCACCGTGAAACCGATGAGCAGCACTACCTTCGCGATATCGAATCGAAGTACGGTGTCCTGGTCGACCGCTTTCCGATCGAGGGGCGCACCGGCATGGTGCGCGATGTCCGGGAACAAATCACCGCGATCGAAGCGCCTTTCGTCGATTACATGTGGGGCGTGACGAAGGAGCTTCATGTCCGCGCGGCCGCCACCGGAGCGCGCTCGATGCTTTCCGGGCACTGGGGCGACCAGATGCTGTTTTCCACTGCGTATCTGATCGATCTGCTGCGTGCCGGCGCATGGCCGTCGATCTGGCGGCACACCAAAGAATACGCACGCTATTTCGGCGATGAGGAGACGGCGATGCGACGGCGTCTCCTGCTGCTCGATGCCGTGAGGTACCACGTACCGCGAGCCGTTGCGCCGCCGCTGAAATGGCTCCGGCTCAAGGTGTTCGAACGGCGACAGCCGAAACCCTGGTTTTCGCCGGCCTTTCTCGCAGCCGCGCTGCGCCATCGATATCGCCTCGCCACATTCGAACGCAGATTTCATTCGGCTCACGCGCAGGCCGTGTATATCGAAGCACGCTCGAAGTATCACGTGCAGTGCATGGAATGGAACGCAAAGGTGGCGGCCTCTTTTGGTCTCGACGTGGCCTTTCCTTTTCTCGACCGCGATCTGATCGCATTTCTGATGGCCATACCGGGCGACGTCCACGCCCGCGACGGCGTACCTCGCGTGCCTGCTGCGGGAAGCGATGCGCAACGTGCTGCCCGACTCCATTCGCGCGCGCACGTGGAAATCTGATTTCAGTCAATTCGTCAATCACGGCCTGCGTGAAGACGGTGCCGCGATTCTCGAGACGCTGAGCGCGGACTGTCTTGGCGTGCGCTTCGGCTACCTTGATGCGCATCGCCTCGCTCCGGAGCTGACTCGCCTCGCGAGCACGTTGAGTGCGACCGAATGCGTGGACAGCTGGGAAATGGCCGATACATATGGCCTGGAGATGTGGCTTCAGGTATTCTGGGGTCGCGATGAGGAGTGCCTATGACGCGCAAAGTTGACCGGCCGGCGTCGGCGAAGCGACCATATCGTGCTCCGGCGCTGAAGGTTCACGGAGATTTTCGAAAGCTGACCGCGGTCAAAGGCGGCGCAGGAGGCGACGGCACCGGGAAGCCGAAGACAAAGGCAGCGGTCCGAACGCCGCGTGAGCGGGGCCCCGAGGCGGTACCGTGTCTACGGTCTCGTCCTGGAAGGCGCGATTCCGCTCTCCTGTCCACACGCCGCGGCTCATGCGCGTGTTGACGTCCGGCTGCGGCCGGGCGAGGCGCTCCGATTCGAGCACGCGCGCAGCCTCATTGACCTTCCTTCGAAACCCCAATGGTTCGAGTGCCGCAGCCTTGGTGATGGGGCTACCTATTTGCGGTGGTCCGGTCTCTTCGAATTTCTGATCTCCCCTGACGCACGCACGATCGACTATCGTCCTCTCGGTACTGCTCCAGACGAATCGCTCACGACGTATCTTCTCGGACAGGTCCTGTCGTTCTCGCTGTTGTCACGCGGAACTGAACCGTTGCACGCGACGGCGGTGATCGTCGACGGTGAAGCTGTCGCGTTTCTCGGGGACTGCGGATATGGAAAGTCAACGCTGGGCGCGGCGTTTCTCGCACGGGGTTTCCCGATTCTCACCGATGACGTGCTCGCGCTCGAGGCTCGCAACGGGCGCTGGTTTGCGCACGCAGGACCGCCACGCCTGAAGCTGTTTCCTTCGGTGGCGCGAAAGCTCCTCGCGCGCAGAGACGGAGTGCCCCTTAACACGGGTACGTCAAAGCTGGTGCTGCCGCTCACAGGTAAAGACGCGGGCCGCCGTGCGATGCCCCTGAAAGCGCTTTACGTTCTTCCTGGACCAGGAGAGCGGCACGCGCAGATCGGGATCACCGCGCTCGAGGGACAAACGGCATTTCTGGAAATCATTCGTGCGGCATTCAACCTGATTCGAATGGACCGGACGCGCCTGGCGAATCAGTTCGCCGTAACGTCGCGATTGGTCGCGGATGTCCCGATACGGCGGCTGGCTTTTCCACGCGGGCTTCCGCGCCTGGGCGCCGTGTGCGAGGCCGTGATTGCTGATACCGACGCGCTCACACGCTCGCAACGGCGAACCGGAAATACGAACTGATCGGCTCGTCCCAAACTCGGAGGGACGCGCTCATATCACGCGCGCGCCTTCAGTGCTCACCTTTCCCCAGAAGAGATCGCTGTCGAGACCCGCGTCCGATTTGAATGCCGCCTGCATCGCCACGCCGACGCCCTGTGCGGACGTATCGGAATCGGCGAATGCAAACACGGACGGCCCGGAACCCGCGATCGAACAGCCGAACGCGCCGGCGGCGAACGCGGCGTCCTTCACCGCGGCAAATCCGGGTATGAGCGTCGCGCGCAGCGGCTCGATGATGCGATCGTCGATGCTCCGCCCAAGCAGCGGAAGATCGCCGCGGTACAGGGCCGCAACGAGCGCAGCAACGCTGCCGATGTTGGGCACGATGACCTCGAGTCCATACGAGCGTTCCTTGACGAGGCGCCGCGCCTCGGCCGTGGACACCTGGCAATGGGGATGGACGACGGCGACGCGCAGGGCGTCCGGCACCGGCAATTCCACCATCTCGAACGGATCGTAGCTGCGCACGAGGACGATTCCGCCCATCACGCTCGGCGCCACGTTGTCTGCGTGCGCGGTACCGGATGCGGCGCACTCCCCTTCCATCGCGCTCAACACCACGTCGCGCGGAGACAGCGGCCGCCCGAGCAATTCGTTGGCGGCCACTGCGCCTGCGGCGCTGCTGGCACCCGAGCTCCCGAGCCCGCTCGCGAACGGCATCCGCTTGTGCAGCCACAAACGCAGCCCTTTCGTACTTCCCGCGCGGCGCAGCACGTCCGCTGCGGCGAGGCCGACGACGTTCTTCATCGCGTCGCGGCTCAACCTGCCGCCATCTCCGGTCACTTCGACGATTTCTACACCGGGCGCATCCGACAGCTCGGCGTCGAGCAGGTCGCCGGGGCTGCTGAGCGCCAGGCCGAGCACATCGAAACCTGGCCCGATATTGGCAACTGTGGCTGGTGCGAACACGCGGATTCGTCGGTTTCCCATGAATTTGCAGATTATCGCATTACGATTCCGACATAGCGTGGCATGGAATGGAACAATGAGCGCAGAAACTGACGCTTGTGGGCGTGATGCTGTCGACCTCGATCGTGTCGGCTCAGCAGCCCGTTCGTCCCAGCACTCCTGTCGCGATACGTCAGCCCAGCGCCGCGGCGCAACGCGCGACGCGCGAGATCAAAAGCCTCATCAACGGGGTCGCGGTCAATAGCGACCAGACACCGGTGCCGAACGCCACAGTCCGCCTCCGTAATCTCGCCGTGAATGCAATCGACCAGATCGTCACGGCGAATGAGGCGGGCGAGTTCACCTTCGTCGCGCAGCCCGGGATTGCCTATGTGGTCGAAATTGCCGATCCGTCGGGCCGGACCGTCGCGGTTGGCGATGTGATTGTGGCCAGTGCGGGCGAAGTGGCAGGCACAAAGGTAGCGCTGCCGTCCGGCCTTCCGGCGTTGGCAGGCGCATATGGCAGCACCGTAAGGTCAATCGTGTCGGCGGCAATCGGGAACGACCTTCAGATCGTGGATCCTGCATTCCCCAAAGTCAGTCCGACACGTTAGGCGCCAAGGCGCAGCCAATCCTCAGGTAGACAATTGGGCGTTAATGTCATATAATGTCATATAACGTCTTATGTTGTCTTCTGCAGCACTAAAGACGAATTACCGATAATTACGATCAAGCGATGGCCCAACACGAGAGACCCGCCAATCCCGCGCCTGCGAAAAGTCCGCAGCGTGCCGTCGGGAAGGGTCTGTTTCCTAACGATTCGGACACGCACCTCCTCGATCGCCTCAACGCTATCTATAAATATAGATACGTTGTCGTCACTGTCTTCCTGCTCGTACTGCTCGCAGTTGCCGTCCGCACGTTCACGACCACGCCGATGTTTCGTGCGACGACCAGCGTGCTCATCGAGGACGAACGCGCCGCATCTGTTGCAGGATTCAACACGGCGACGAATAACGAATACGTTTCGGACCCCGAACCCTATTACCAGACGCAGCTTCGCATTCTGACCGGCCGCGAGCTCGCTGCGAAAGTCGTCGCGCGGCTGAATCTCGCATCGGTTCCCGAGTTCAATGGTGAGGGCCCGCAGCGGACGGGTCTGGCATCCGTGCTCGACACGATGAAGCGGCAGGCGCAAGGCGCCATCGCGAAGGTAATCGGGGGCCCACCTCCGGTGCTTCCATCGGCCCGCGCGACGAAAGACGCTGACGCGCTCGTCAATAATTTCCTCGGCGTGGTCACTGTCGATCCCGTGCGCGGCAGCCGGCTCTACAACGTCTCCGTTCAATCGGCGGATCCCGCGTTTGCGGCGAAGGCCGCCGACGCGCTCGTCGAGGAATACGTGAAGAAGAACTTCGAGCGGCGAACCGAGGCGACGGCGAAAAGCCTTCAGTTCCTGTCCGACGAGATCAAGAAACAGCAGACGAAGGTCGAAGACAGCGAGCGCGCCATGGCGCAGTATCGCGAGACCAATAACGCGCTCTCGCTCGAGGCGGGACAGAACACGGTTGTGGCCAACCTCACGCAGGTGAACGACCAGTTCACACGGGCGCGCACCGAGCGCATCCAGAAAGAAGCCGTTTACAACCAGGTCAAGTCCCTGCCGTCCGCAGCGCTCGCGGAATCGATTCCGGCGGTCACCAACCATCCGTCAGTGCAGAGCCTGCGCCAGCGGCTTGCCGAACTGCAGCGTAATCGCGTGCAGCTCAACGAGCGGTACGGCCCGAAGAACCCGCAGGTCATCGAAAACGAAAACGCCATCACCGACACCTCAAAGCAATACCAGGACTCGCTGCGCGCGGCCGTCGCATCGATCCGCAACGACTACGAAACGGCGGTCAGCCTCGAGCGGCGACTCGCTGCGGCCCTCGAAGACTCGAAGAGCGCCGCGATGGATCTGAACCGCAAGAGCGTCAGCTACACCGTGCTCGAGCGCGAAGCGCAGAGCAACCGGCAGATTTACGATTCGCTGATCCAGCGGCAGAACGAACTGCAGATTGTCAGCAACAGCGGCGGCAACAACGTGCGCCTCATGGATCGCGCGGTGGTGCCGGGTAGCGCGTACACCCCCGACATCCGCCGCAACTTCATGCTGGGCTCGCTGGCCGGCATCCTGCTGGCGCTCGGACTCGTCCTGGCGATCGACTATCTCGACGACACGGTGAAGACGCCGGAAGACATCACGCGCCGCCTGAAGCTGCCGTTCCTCGGCCTCGTGCCCGCCGTGAAAGGCAACAATCACCCGCTGCTGTCACAGGAAGTGCCGCACGAGTTCGGCGAAGCCTTCCGCGCGCTCCGCACATCGCTCGTGTTCAGCAGCGGCAGCGAGGGGACGCGCGTCATTGCGCTGACCAGCGCGCAGCCGCTCGAAGGCAAGACGACGACGGCGTGCAACATGGCGATCGCGCTCGCGTACGGCGGCTCGCGCGTGCTGGTCATCGACGCCGACATGCGGCGTCCGAGCGTGTCGCGCACGCTCGGCATCGAGAACACCATTGGCCTGTCGCACCTGCTGACCGGTCAGGCGACCGCGCGTCAGACCATCCGTCGGACGAACGTGCAGAACCTGTGGGTGATGACGGCGGGCGTCACGCCGCCGAATCCCTCCGAGCTTCTCGCGTCGGATCGCATGAAGACGCTCATCAGCAACGTGCAAACCGGTCCGTTTGACTGGGTCCTCATCGATACGCCTCCCGTGCTGGCCGTCACCGACGCGGTGATCATCGCGCCGTGGGTCTCGGGCGTGGTGTTCATCATCGGCTCTGAAATGACGCAGCGCAGGCTTGCGGAGCGCGCGATTGAAACACTGATGACGAGCCGCCCGCACGTGCTCGGCGCGGTACTCAACCGGGTTGACATCATCCGCAACAAGTACTATTACTCCCGTTACTACGGCTACAAGTACAAGAACTACTACGTCCGATCGAACGCGGCGTAGAACGTTCTATCCTCCGGCCGCCACGTGGTTGGTGGTCGTGCTCGCGTGGGTCACGTTCCTCGCAGGAGGTGTCTACGCGTGGGTCTGGGTACCCGCAGCGGGCCTGCTCCTGGGAGTGGCGCTCGCGGTGCATCCGCACGTCGCGCGCGACCGCGATCGCGCGCTCGACATCACCTTGATCGCCGTCGCGCTCGCCTGCCTGGCGCAACTGGTTCCGATGCCGATCGCACTCATTCGATCGATCGATCCGCACGCCATCGCGATAAGGGGCGCATTGTGGCTGCCGCCGGCGTTGACGGCGCCCGAGCTCCCCTGGATTCCGATCACCATCGCGCCATACGACACGCTCGCGGCCGCCGGCATTCTGCTGTCCGGGATCGTCATGTTCTGGACGTGCCGGCGTGTGTGCGAACAGGGAGGTGCCGGACGCCTCGTGCGAGCCATCGCCTTCATCGGCCTCATCGCCTCGGTCGCCGCCATCGTACAGCGCGCACAGAGAATCGATCTTCTGTACGGCGTATGGCGGCCGCTGGACACCGGCGCGCGCCCGTACGGCCCGTTCGTCAATCGGAATCATATGGCGACGTGGATCATCATGGCGTGCCCGCTCGCTTTCGGCTATCTACTGGCCCGGGCGCCGCGCCATGAGACCCCGCATCGTTTCTCGCAGCGGGTCGTGAATGCGCTCAATCAACTGGGGACGGTGCGCATCTGGCTCGTGGTTGCTGTGTGCGTCATGACGCTGGCGGTGCTGCTGTCCGGCTCGCGGTCCGGACTCATAGGACTGATGACCGCATTCGTGCTCAGCACGGCGCTGACACGCGGGCGGGGCACGCTCGCCGTGCGCCGATGGGTGATCTTCCAGTTCACGCTGCTCGCGCTTCGTGGTGCTATCGTTCGCGAACTACGACATGCTGCTGCGCCGGCTCGAGGAATCGATGACGCGCGCGCAACAAAGCCGCGGCCGCCTCGCGATCTGGCGCGACACGATTCGGCTCATCGGGGATTTCCCTATGACCGGTACCGGCGCCGGCACATTCGGGAAGGCCATCAGCGTTTACCAGACGGCGGAACCCGGCTATGCTATCGACCAGGCTCACAACCACTATCTGCAAGCGATGGCTGAAGGGGGCGCATCGCTTCTGCTGCCCGGGGCGCTCGCTGCGGGACTCTTTCTTCTGCTGGCGAGCCGCAGTCTCAAACACGATCTGTCGTCGAGTTATCTCATCAGGGCCGGCGCATGCGCGGGCATCGCGGGCGTACTGGTGCAGAGCATGTGGGAGACCGGCCTGACGATGCCTGCGAACGCCCTGCTGTTCGCCGTGCTTGCGGCCATCGCGACCTGCGGCGACGTGCGGGCGCGGGACGACTAAAAAATGCTGCGAATCGGATTCGATCTCGATGGCGTGGTGGCGGATTTTCGAACAGCCTTCCTCGACGTGGCCGGCAAGCTGCTGGGGCACGATGCCATTCGCCGTCCTTCGGCACCGCTGCCGGATTTCGACGCCGTTTCTGCGGCCGACGCCAAACGTGTCTGGCGCGTCATTACCGAAACACCAAACTGGTGGCTCGGGCTCGCGCCATATGAACCGGCGCAGATCGCGCGTCTCTATCAGCTCGCGCGACGCTATCGGTGGGAGGTGTCCTTCCTCACCTCGCGCATTGCCACGGCCGGAGACTCGGTGCAGTTCCAAAGCCAGACATGGCTCGAGGCATACGGCTTCTACATGCCGGCCGTCGTCACGGTGCCAGGCTCGCGCGGCGAAATTGCCAACGCCTTACGGCTCGACATCGATCGTCGACGATCAGTTTCTCAACTGCCTCGAAGTGGTCGGCGCTTCGCAGACAAAGGCGATCCTCCTGCTCCAGACGGGAGACCCTGACCTCGAACAGCAGGCGACCGAGCGCGGCGTCGGAGTCGTCCATCGTCTCGAGGAAGTCATCGAGGTGCTTCTTCAACTGCAGGACATCCTTCCCGAAAAGCGCGGGGTCGTGATGCGGCTCGCCGAGTGGTTCCGGAAGAAGGAGCCCGAAAGTCACGTGCTCCCGATGAACCCGCGGGTATCTAGACCTCTCCCACCTGTCGCTGACTAGCTGGTAGCTCGTAGCTGGTAGCTCGTAGGCAGAGCTCCGCTGCTCTCTGCTCTCTGCTCTCTTGGTCTTTCCGGTGGTGCGAGCGCCGCGTTAGAACGCGAGGCGTTGAAGTAGGAGTTGCCTTACAGGAGGGTGCTTCAACAAGGCGAGAATCAGGTTGCGGTGACGATTGAAGGAAGCGGTGCGCCGCACGATCGGCATGACGCCGTCGGTGCGCGCAAGGTCGAAGAGCTGCTCGATGTCGGAATCGCTCATGCGATGTGCGAGCATGCGAAGCCTGGTTTGCGCCTGCAGTTCTGCCGACAAGCGCTCACGCCATCGCTGCTCGTACACCGCGAGCCGGCTGGCGCTGAGGTCGTTTGTCGATACCGCATCGACGAGCGTCTCAGCCGCGAGCGCAGCCGAGACGAGGCTGTAGTAGATTCCGCCGCCGGTCGTCGGCTTCACGAGACCCGCTGCATCTCCGATGGCGAGCAGCCGATCGCCGTACGTGCGCGAAATAGGCGCGAGGGGAAGAATCTTCTGGCGCGGGCGGCCGAGAGCGCCCGGCGCTATTCCCCATCGTGATGCAATGCGCTCGGCGAGGCGCTGGAAATATAACGGCGCGTCGCCCTCGCACATGACGCCGACGCGCGCACAGTGCTCTCGAGGTCTGATGACCGGAACCACCCACCCGAATCCCTTTGGCGCGATTTCGGCCCCGAAATGCAGCTCCACGTCGCCGAGGCGGCTTGCCGGCAGCTCGAGTTGCGCGGTGTGAAGGAAGAGCCGCGGCATCTCGAACCCGACCTGGCGGTGGAGCGCATAGTTGGCGCCGCAGGCGAGGATGCCCGCACGCGCGCGGTACTCGGTCGACGAGGTGCTGACGGTGACGCCGGAGGCGTCAACCTGCACGCCCGTGACACGCGCGCCACGATCGAAGGCTACCCCAGCCGACGTCGCGCGTTCGAGCAATTCCTGATCGAACGCACGGCGATCGATGACGACGGCTTCGATGCGATCGCCGGCATATACGACTTCGTGTCCCGCGGGAGACCTGAAACGCGCTGTGGTCAGCTGGTTCAACAGCGATCGGCGCGAGAGGTTGAACTCGTTGAACGCATCGGCCGCCAGCACACCCGTGCAATGGACGGGCTCGCCGACGCTCGCGTGTTCCTCCAGAAGAGCCGTCCGACATCCCGCAGCAGCCAGGCAGGCGCCTGCATACAGGCCCGCTGGCCCGCCGCCGATGATGACGACGTCGTGCATGGCGGGCATTCTACACCTTACAACTTGCGGCCGCGGGCCTCCCACCTCCCGCGGAAGGTGATCCAGAACGAAAGGAGAATGAGCCGCGCATCAAAGCAGAACGACTGCCGGCGGATGTAGAAGCTGTCGTAGCGGAACTTGCGGCGCCGCAGTACATCGCGCGGGGCGTAGATTTGCGCGACGCCTGTCAGTCCGGGACGCACGACGCAGCGGTCGGCGAATCCCGGGACGTCTTCGAGCTTTTCTACTATCCCGTTCCCTTTCACTTCGATCTCCCCAGGGCGCAGAGCGCGTGGACCGACAAAGCTCATGTCGCCGCGGAAGATGTTCCAGAGCTGCGGCAACTCGTCCATCGCGGTGGCGCGCAGGAGCCGCCCGACACGCGTCGTTCGCGGATCGTTTTCTCCGGATTGAATCGGGCCCGTGCGCGCTTCGGCGTCGACGATCATCGAGCGGAACTTCAGGGCGTCGAAGCGCCGGCCGCCGCGGCCGACGCGCTCCTGCGAAAAGAACACAGGCCCCCCGTCCTCAATCTTGATGAGCGCAGCGATCACCGCCCACAGGGGCGCCGACACCATCAGCCCACCGCCGGACAACATCATGTCAAGCAGCCGTTTTGCCATGGCCTGCGGTTGCGATGACGTCGCGATAGAGCGAGAGCGTCTCGTCGATCATCCGCTCGAGCGTAAAGTTCGAGCGAATCCGTTTCGCTGCCGCCTCCCCCATGGACTTCTGCAGCGCCGTGTCGCCGAGGAGACGCGCAAGGGCATCGCGCAGCGCGCGGGCGTCGCGCGGCGGAACGACGTAACCCGTCTCGCCGTTTCGATTCACCCAGCCCACGCCCGTTCCGAGATCGGTGCTCACGACGGGTTTGCCGGCGGCCATCGCTTCGAGCTGCACCACTCCGAAGGCCTCCTGCCGAGTTACTGACGGCAGGACGAAGATATTGCACGCTCGATACAGCGCGGCAAGCTCGTCGTCCTCCACCGCGCCAAGAAAACGCACCTGACCGGCAACACCGAGCTCGCGCGCGCGATCCTCGAGCCGAGCTCGCAGCGGACCTTCGCCCACGATCAGCGCCACAGCATCGAGCCCCCTCAAGGCCTCGAGCAGTAGGTCGACGCCCTTATACGGCACGAGGCGGCCGACGAACAACACGATCGGCTGATTTGCTTCGCGCCGAATCTCGCAGGCGCGCTGCGAGGTCGCTTCCAAATCGGCAGGATCCTGCGCTTCGATGCCGAAGGGGATGACCTTGCACTTCGCCTGAAAGTCCTGCAACTCCGGAGCGGATGCACCGAGCGCCGGCGACGACACAACGATGCGCACGGCCCGGGACAGTGCGAAGCGAAGGAACGGTCGATAGAACAACCGGTAGCGCCAGCTCGGGCGGATCACGTCGCTGTGATACCAGACGATGAGCCGTCCCCTGGGGCGCGCAAGAAAGTACGCGACGAGGGCCATGGGGTTCGGCTCGTGGAGAACGATGACGTCGGCGTCTTCGCGCGCAAGATCGAAAGGCATCCTCGGGCAGAAGGCAACGGCGCCGATGCGCATGAGCGCGGCGACGCGCAGCACTTCAATCGATCCATGGCGCTCCTCGACGGTCGACGGACTCGAATTGCTGACGATGACGCGATTCTGGACGTGCTGCGCGGTACGCTCGCAGATGAGCGCGAGGATCGTCTCCATGCCACCCTTCGCCGGCGGATAGAACTTTCCGAGGTGAAGCACTTTCACGACGCGCGCTCCCGCGCGAAGGGCTGCCGGTAGAGGGCGGCCATCTGCGCAGCGTACCGCCGCCAGTCGAACTTCGCGGCAGCGTTCAGACAGGCAGCACGGCGGTGCTCATAAGTCGCCCGATCGCGCTGCTCGTGCTCGAGCTGCGCGAGGGTTTCCGCCCAGCGGCTGGGGTCACCACGCGGAGCGTAGATGGCGGCGGTGCCGCCCACTTCCCTCAGCGCCGGGATGTCGCTCGCAATCACGGGCGTCCCACATGCCATCGCTTCGACGATGGGCAATCCAAACCCTTCGCGATCGGACGGCAGCACGACGACGGACGCGCGCCGATACAGGGCCGCAAGGTGCGGCCGTTCGAGAAATGGAAGCTGCACGAGGGAGTCGATCACGTTGAGACGCTGGGCGAGCTGCTGCTGCTCTGGGGTCAACATTCCACCGACCCGCACGAGCCTGGCGTCCGGGTGCACGCGGCGAAACATGCTGAACATCTCGAGAAGAACGTCGATACGCTTACGCGGGATCGTGCTCGAGACATGCAGCACCTCAAAACCGCGCGCGCCGAGCTGCCGATCGATCACCGTGTCGGCCTTCGCGTCTGGCGCTGGCGTGCAGGTTGGATGCGCGCCGAGATACGCAACACTCGTGCGTGAGGGATCGACGCGGCCTGTCGCAATCAGATCCTGTCGCGTGGCTTCACTGATACACGCGACGTGCGACGCGCGCGAGATGCCGTCGAGCACGTGCCCCGCGAGAAGCCGCGAGGGATCGAAACGCGACGCCACTCCACGCGCGGCCTCGAACGCGTCGGTGTCGTTGCAGGTGACGATGGTGCGGTCGGCCGGCAGCTCTCGTATGAGATGCGCATAGCTGTGATCGACGATATGGAACACGTCGAACTCGCTGCGGCGCGGCCGAAGCCAGCGCGGATAGTCCCAGAGCCGCCCTGTCAGCCTGTCGCTGAGCCGTGCGCGGCTGCCAGCGCCCACGACCGGCAACCGCGTCCATCGCCGAATCATCGGAGGACACAGTCGCGTCGCAGCGATGTCGGCGCCTGCGACCGACGGCAGCATCTCGAGCAGCATGTCCGCGACCAGATCCATGCTGTGCCAGCCTTCTTCTCGAAGGTCGCAGACGATGCCGACGCGAACGGGCTTCATAGAGGGCCTGCCCCGCGGTGGCGACCCGAGGGCGAGGATTCCCCCGCAGCGTCGCGAAGGTGGGCAATGAACCACACCTGCGTCGCGAGGCGCGGGCCCAGCCACGAGTACGGGCTTGCCACCACATCGGTGACGTCGAACTGCTGCTTCAGACGTTCGTGGAGCACACGCCAGTTGAATCCTTTGTGATCGTGCGCGGGACCGCCGCCAAAATCGAAGACGGGCCGTTTCACATGCTGCGTGCGGCCGGCAAAAACGGCCGATACGAGCTCGCTCCACGAGTACGATGTCGTTCCCGGGTAGTGACCGATCTTGCGCCAGCCGGCGATCGTGCGCACGACCTGTTTGACGAGCACCGGAACACCGGTCTCAACCGGCACGCTGACGACCAGCGTCCCGCCCGGCGTGAGCAGCCGCGACATGCGCGCCAGCTCCGGCTCCCAGTCGAACACGTGCTCGAGCACTTCCATGCAGAAGACGGCGTCGTATCGATTGGCGTGCTCGGGACTGTCGAGCGATGCGACCCGCACGAAGCTCAAGCGCGGCTCGGAGCTGTAGCGAGCTCGACAATCGTCGATCATCGTGTCGAGCAGCTCGGCGCCCACGGCCGCTGACGGCGGCGAGTCAGCCATCATCGCGAGCGCCAGAAATGTTCCGTCACCGCTTCCATAATCGAGGATGCGCTTGTTCGAGAAGCTGCGTACCAGCGTCAACGCCGTGGCGAACCTGCGCGAATGACTCCATGCGATCAGCGTTCCGCACGATAAGACCTGCTTCTGGACGTAGTATCCGCCGCTGACGGCGTCACGCTGGATCGGCATACGCCCGTTGGAGAACGTGTTTCAGATCGCGGAACACCTTGTCGCGCCGCCACTCCGCTTCTACGTACGCGCGTCCCTCGAGCGCCTGAGTGCGCGCGTCTGCAGGATTGTCAGCCACCCAGCGCAGCGCCGCCGCCATCGCCTCGGCGTCGCGCCGCGGCGTCAATTGCGCATAGCCTTTCAGCTGCACGGCCATCCCGCCGATATCGGTTGCGATGACCGGCGTGCCGGCCGCGAGTCGCCTCGAGCGTCGAGAATGCCGCGCCTTCTGCGAGCGACGACTGCACGACAACATCCGCAAGCTGAAAATAGTCGGACAGGTTCCGCATCGGGTGCACAGCGGGACGCCCGATAATCCACTCCTCGGCATCCGAGAAACCAAGCTCGCGCGCCAGATTGAGGAAGTCGCGGTATCCGCCGCCCAGGTTCAGCACGACCGCATCCAGGCCCTGTGATCGAACACGCGCCACAGCGTGCAGGACGGTCTCTGGGTCCTTCTCGTGACTAATACGGCTGGAGAAGAAGATGATGAATCGGTCGAGCGGCAGGTCATGCCGTTCACGGAGTGTGTGCCGCTCCGCCGCCGTGGTGGGCTTGAACGCTTCGGTATCAACGCCGTAGTAGCCGCCGATGCCCGTCCGCGTCGAGACCCGCCCGGCGATGTCGCGGAGATACGGCCCCATCCCCAGCGCGGTGGTTGCGAGGCGACCGCTCACCTGCATGGCGAACCGAATGAACGCTTCTCCCGCGAACGCCTCCACTCGCCCGATGCGGCCACGCTCGCGCCGGCACCGGTAGTACTCCACCGGCGCGATACCAAGAATGGTCACGACCGGCACGCCGAGAAGTTTGCCGGCCACCGTGGTGTTCAGCGATCCCCGCACCATGTCCTGCGACAACACCACGTCGAATGCGCGCATATTGCGCAGCAGGTACACAAATGAGCGAAGCTGGAACGCCGGCCGCTTCCCTTCAATCGTGACGACGCGAAGCTGCGCGCCGCTCTGGGCGATTCGCTCGGCAAGGCCGCTGACCCGAAACTCCCAAACGGGCGCGACCATCGTAAGGTCGCAGACCTCCGAGAGCCCCACGACGAATCGAATGTCCGTGTACCCCTCGCAGAAATACAGCACCTTCATGCGCCTCACCCCCCCCCACCACCCGCGTCATCGACACGATAGCCTGCTAACGGCTTCCATCCTGCCGACATCATGAAGGCGCTGAGAAACGCCCGGCGCGCGTCGGCGACGCGATCGAAATAGAGGTAATCCCGGCCTGCCCTCACGGCGAGGACAGGATCCACCGGCTCAGATACTCACGCTGCATCGGCGAACGCCGACTCCGCCAGCAGCGAGCGGGCGATGAACGCCAGACACTGCGTCTTTTCCGGATCGCGCCTGGCCGTTTCCATCTCCGGATGCACTCGATAGCGCGTCAAGCGCGCCGGCACGTAGTAGAAGGCGCCGCCAGAGGCGGCCATCTGCGATGAATCCAGAAGTCGTAAGCGCCGGCTACATCACGCACAAGACGCTCAGGCGGAAGCACCGACGCGCGAAAGAGCGCTCCCATCGCCAACGGAACGCCGTTCTGCCGCAGCACGAACGCCTTTGGATCTGCGACGTCACCTTCGGACAGTCGTATCGTCCAAACCGTTCGGTGTTGCGCTCGGTTCGCTGTTTCGTCGATTCGGCCATCCGCGTCCATGATGTGGTGATCGCAGAACGCGAGCACCCGGCGCGGGTCTGCCTCGAGCGCGGGCACGAGCCGCGAGAGAAACTCCCGGTCCCACACATCGTCGTCGTTCACGATGGCGACGTATTTTCCCCGCGCGTCGGCCAGGCCGCACGAACGCTCAACGCAACGCCGAGCGATGTCGGATTCGGCTGTAGCGAATACGCGGATGTTCGACGCCAGGCTCGCTGCGCGCGCCGCGCCCGTCCGGAATCATCGGCGATGACGATCTCATAATCCTCGAACGTCTGCGCCTCCACGCTATTCAACGCCTCGGCGAAGAACGTGAGCCGGTTGTGAACCGTCAGATCACCGTGACGAGCGGTTCAGCGTTCTGGTGTGGGGCCATCAATCAGCACGGCACCGACTGCAACGTGGCTCGGCTGGAACATCGCGCGGCCGCAGTGTGACGCCTTGTGCACCGATCGGCCGAGCAGCATCTTCCATGGCGAGTTCGGGAGGTGGAAACGACGGCGCCGCGCAGCGTCGCGGAACGCGTCGACGGGACCGAACCCCACGAAGTCGAATCGCTCCCTCAAGAGGCGCATGCCTTTCCGCTTGCCGTATCCTGATAGAAATCGGAAGTCCGCCAGGTGTCGATCGATAGCTGTGAAGAGGCCAGACCGCAGGTCAGCACGACAGGCGCCTCCCGTTCCAGCAGCGTCCTGCGTTGTCGAGACGCGAATGGATCGAACGGTGCTCAGACATGAGAATCAGACCGCCCCAAATGCCCGCCCAGTGCGCCATATCTCCGCGTTCAATTCGCTGCATGTCAACCCAGCGCCCCCAGTCCTACCCAGATACAGCCCCCCCTCACACGCCACTCGCCCCACCTAGCCCTGCCAGCTCACACAGGACCCAACACATCCTGAGCAGCGCCGCAACCCAGTCCTGATCAGCGCCGGCCATGCGTGACCCGCTCCAATACGCGCATCAACTCGGGAAAATGTCTCTCCATTGTGAACATCGCGGACATCCGGCGGGCGCCGCGTGACAGTTCTTCGTAGTGACGCGGATCGTCGAGGCATCGCACGACCGCGTCGGCAAGACCGGCGGCGGTCGGAGGTGAACCCGGTGCGAGATGTCCGTTTACCCCCTCATGCAGCCACTGCGGAATGCCGCCGACAGCGAATGCCGCCGCCGGCACGCCATGCCGCGCGGCGGCCATGCCCACCGATCCGAACGGCTCCGGCCACACGCTTGGCACGACGAGCAGTCGCGATTCGCGCATCAGCATGCCAAGCCGCGCTTCGTCGCACCATCCCGTAAATACAATCGACACATCGGCGTCGCCATCCGCGATCATCATTCCCCGCGATTCCCAATGCTGCCGATCGGGTCCGTCGCCGGCGAATACGACGCGCAGCGGACGGTTGAGCCGCCGACGAATCAGTGGCACCGCGTCGAGCAGCAACAGGCCGCCCTTCAGGTGATCCATGCGGCCGGCAAAGAGGATGTCGGACGATCTGACGGCGTTCGGATCTCCGTCCGCGTCAGGAGCGGAAATCGCATAGGGAATGACGTCCGCGATCACGCCGTGCGCCGCGAGCTCGTGCTGCATGTACGCGCTGTGCGTGATGACGGCATTCTGTCTCTGTAGCGTCGCGAGCTGCTGCCGCTCCTTTCGGTACAGCCGCCACATGGTCGCCGGACTCCTGCCGCCGCATCCGCGCGGGAAATAGTGCACCAAGCACATAGGGCCGAACCGTTTCGCACACGGTATGGCATAGGGTCGCGTATGTGTCTTGGACCCGCTGATGCACGTGCCGAAATATGTGTGAATAAACGATACGGATGGGGCAAGGGCCGTAAGGCGCTCGAAGGTATGCGGGTCGTGCAGGCCGTGCATGTATATGACGTCGGGCTTCCACGCCCGAAGCGCGGCCACCGCCGCATCAACCCCGCTGGCCGCCGCGCTGAACACCGGCACATCACCGATGTTGATGCGCGCACGATCCGCAGGCCCGTCGCTCTCGTGGAAAAAAGACACGTCGGAGCCAGCTGCTCGCAGCGCCGGAATGACCTTCTCCAAGTACGACTCCACGCCGCCGGCATGACGTATCGTCCACGATGCCACGGCGACGCGCATTACCGTGCTGGCCCCGATGAGGCGAGCGGAGTGAGCACAAGCCAGTGCTGAGGTCCCCGCGCCTCCGTCGAGCGCTTAACGGCGGTTTTGACGCTCATGAGGCGGTCAGCGCGGCAACCGCGTGCCGCACGTCGAACCATCGATCGTAGAACTGCGCGGCCGGCATCGGCTTGACGCCGCCGCTCCACGGGATCCGCGAGCAGCTGAAGGACGTGTTGAACGATGGCATCGCACGTCGCCGACGGCCGCAAGCTTCACGCGGCATCTCTTCCTGCCAGAAGCGCTCGGTCAGCGTCCCCTGCGTCGTGACGACAGGCACGCGCGCGAACAAGCCGGCCATCGCGGTGGTGCGCCGTGACGTGACGCCGTCAGGATACGGTTGCAGCAGCACGTCGCACGCCGCGATATGCGCCGCCAGATCGGCGGCGTTCAACGGGCCCGTGGCGCTGACGCGATCGGCAAGGCCGCAGTCGCGCGCCACGAGCGCCGATCGAAACGCCTCGCTGCCAGAGCCGATGAGCAGAAAGCGCGCGGAAGGATGCGCTCCGGCGGCGAGAACAATCGCGTCATCGAGCAGCGATGTGACCAACGGGCCGTGCGTGCCGAAATGACCGACCAACCCGCCCTTCCCCGGCGCGTATCGCCTTCTGACTTCGTCCACGGTCACGGCGTCGGCG
Source organism: Vicinamibacterales bacterium (assembly GCA_963787755.1). Taxonomy (GTDB): domain Bacteria; phylum Acidobacteriota; class Vicinamibacteria; order Vicinamibacterales; family JAMQPK01; genus JAMQPK01. The sequence continues at coordinate 162,688 of CAWBEG010000011.1, read as the reverse complement.
ATCGGAAGATTGCTGGGAACCGGCAGCCACTGAATCGCGATCCCGCGCCCGGACAGGTATGGCTCGAGCAACGGCGTCCACGCTCGCGTCGTCACCCACACGCGCCGTGCCGCGCTCATCATGATCAACGTCATCGCGCGCTGCACCGCGGCGACGCCGCACTGGCGGATGCCGCCGCTGAAGGTCACGAACGGCTCGTGCACGATGAGCTCGACCGAATCGCCAGCGATCGACCGCCGCCACAACCAGAGGCAGAACGGCACATTCATCGCGCGCCGTCCGTATCCATGCGGTACCCACTGCACTACCAATCGCCTTGGAGAGGGATAGGCGTTGAGCAGGCCGTTGGCGCGCCTCAGATCGGCAGGACGAAAGCGGCCCAGTTCCGGATGAACGACAATCGCGCTGCCAGGCTCCGACACGCTCCCCGACGGACCCCACACGTGGACGGTTTCGCCGACGCGCGCGAGCTCTGTTGCGATCTGATGCGTGTAGTCGCCCACCCCGCCATGCCGCGGGGGATATTCGGGCGTGAGGAAATGAATCATACGCTCCGGTACGCGTCGAGACATCGCTCCACGACGTCGCTCCACTGAAAGCGCGCGAGCACTCGCTCGCGACCAGCCGCCCCCATGGCCGACGCTTCGTCGGGATGCGCCGCAAGCCACTCGAGGCGCGATCGCAGCGCTGCGCGTGTCGCCTGGCTGCGACGATGAACCCGCTGACGCCGTCTTCGACAATCTCCGGCATGCTTGCGACCCGCGTGCAAATGACCGGCGTCGCGCATGCCATCGCTTCGAGCAGCGTCTGCCCGAGGAGCTCGGGCACGTCTGTGTGCTGCCCATCCGCAGTGCGATAGACGCTCGGCAGCACCAGGCACAACGCGCCGCCGGTACATCTCCACGAGCGCTGCATCGCCGAGTCCATGATGGAAAACGATCGCTTTCCCCGCCGCTTGCGCTTTCAGCGATTCGACGGCGCCGGTCGCGTTCAGCGGCCCGACGATGTCGAGCGCGATCGTGTCGGGTAGAGCCGCGATTAAATCCGCAACGCCTTTGTGCGGCAGCAGGCGGCCGACAAACAACGCCCTGGTCGTGCGCGATGCAGTCGGGTCGGGGCTGAACTTCACGGTGTCGACACCTCCAAGCACCACGCGCGCCCACCATTTGTCGTCGTGACCGGATATGCGGCGGCTGTATTCGCTGATGTGAAGATGCGCGTGAAACCAGCGATCGGTCGACACATACGCCGACACGTCCCATCCGCCGCCGCCGAGATCCGTCGCAAACACGCGCCGGCCGGTCAAGCGGCATATCGCGGCGGCTGCGCTGCTGATCAGAATGTGGTGCTGGTGGCAGTGCACGACGTCGGCCTTCAGAATCTCCCGGGCGATCGCGAGCGTGAAGGGATTGGTCCGCTGGCCACGCACGTGCCACGCACCGCCCATCACCCGCACGTCGAGGTTGCCTTCGCGGATCTTCGCGTCTTGTGAGCCGAATGAGAGGAGGCGTGTGGGAACGCGCTCAGCCATGTGCCGTGCGAGCTCGAACGCGTAGCGTTCGGCGCCCCCGACGATGCCCGACGCGCCGAACAGGGCGGGGACGATATGCAGCACTCGTGGCCGCGAGGTAGGCGTCAATGAGGATCTTCGGCGTGCGCGTCGGCTGACTCGCCGTCCGCGGTCTCGTCGTCGAGGGCCTGCTGCTCGGACTGGAAAGCCGTGCGCTGGGCGCCGAACGCGCACGCGCTCAGCAGCCAGAAGACGATGCCCATCTGCGTGTTGAACACGGGGCCCGTAAAGCACAACCCGATCATGAGCACCTGAACGGTCAGCACCATCGTCGCCAGGTCGCTCAGATACGTGTCGCGCAGTCCCGCGATTCTGTATGTGTGGTACGTCGCGGATCGCAATCGCGCCCGCGTAGCAGACCCACAGGAGAACGCCGCCGTCATATAACCATCCCGTCAGCTGAATTTCCGCCCACAACGCGGGGAACTGCCAGTTCGTCGGCTCACCGAAATACGCCGACATCATTCCCCAGCGGCCGATGCCGGCACCGAACGGATATTCGTAGAGCAATTCCTGGAGGGTATAGGTGAGGAAGATGCCCCGGTTTTCCTGGTAGCTCTGGACGACGCCGGTCTCGAGCAGGGATTGAAACCGATCGACGACAGAATCGCCGCCAACCGCGACGGCCCACGTAAACGACGCGATGACGAGCGCGGCCGCAGACCCTGCGATCCACGCGGTGTGCGCGACGCGGCCGTAACGAAGGCGGACGGCCCCAGCCGCCATCATGCAGACGCAGATCATGACGAGCATCGACCGGACCTGGGTCAGGTAAACCACCGTGAGGCCGACGACCGAGGCGGCCAGAAACACAGCGCGGCGTTTGTGGTCCGCTCGCGCGCGGGTCGCAAACGCGAATCCCAGAAGAGCGGTGATGGTTGCCGAAATCGCCGCGCCACCTGGAATATCGCTGAGCCCGGGCGGCCGGACGATCTCACGCCCATCCGCGCCGATATACGTCAGCGAGCCGACGATGTCCGCGTTCATCGCTGAGCGCCAGCCGGCTGAACTCCGGCGGCATGAACGTCTGCGGGTAGTACACCTGCAAGAGGCCGACTGCCGCGCCGAGAAAGTTCGCGCAGAACACCAGCAGGAGCACGCGCTCGAGGCGTTCGCCCGTCAGCCAGTTGCGGGCGGTCCAGAACACCGGCGCCGCGATGCTCAATTGAAAAACAATCTGCGCGATGCCCGACATGAGCCACGTCGCCGGGTGAGTCGAGGCTGGCGACCATCAATGCGAGCGACGCGAGAATCCATCGCGCGCCGGGCGCTCCGTTATCCGCTCCGGCGGATCGCATGCACGCGGCGAGCGCAACGAGGCTCGACACGAACGGAAAGGCTCGAATGTAAAAGCGGTAGCCCTGCGAGCCCGGCACGAACAACAGCACGCCCCAGAGCACCTGCACGATCACGAAGAGCTCGAGCCATCCCCACGGCACATGTGGAACGGCCGCGCCTTCCTGCACGGTCTCGTCGATCTCCGGGACGTCGAGCGAGACAGGAAAAATAATCTGGCTAGGCTGAAGCGATTGATCGCGCATGCGAACCTCGCAAATCGCTCAAGAGCGTTTCGTACTGATCGACCATACGATCGATCGAAAATTCCGCGGCGCGGCGGATGCCGGCTATCTCGAGCGCGCGCCGCCTGCCTTCATCCGCCGAACAACTTCATGAGCGCCGGCGCAAACACGTTGTCTTCGACGAGGCCGGAGTAATCCTCGCCCAGCACTTCGCGGCTGCCTGGATTCGGCGTGGCGATAACCGCGGTGCCGCACGCCATGGCTTCGAGGTACGGCAAGCCGAACCCTTCGTACGTGCTCGGCGCCGCGCACGACCCACGCGCGGCGGTACAGCGCTGCCAGATCCTTGTCAGGCACTCCTGTGACGTACGTGACGCCCGGCTGTGACGGCCCTTGCGGCCCGACGAACGTCAACTCGGCGTCCGGATACGCCGGCCGAATCACGCGCTCGAAGATATCGAGCAGAAACCCGCCGCGTTTGCGTCCGTCGACCGCGCCGACGAACACGATCGACGGATGCGGCGATTTGCCGATCGGGAGCGGTTGAAAAATTGCCGTGTCGATGCCGTTCGGGATGACCCGCCGCACGAAACGGGTTGTCACGCTGTGTATTCGTGCTGACGCCGACAACGGACGCCGGCGAGAGGAAGGCCGTCAGCAATTCCTGCAGATACACACCCCATTGCAGGATCGCCCGGCCGATCGACGTCGCGTGGAGCGCCTCGCCGCGGGCGCTGCCGTGCATCACACGCACGACCGGCGTGCGGCCCATCGAGAGCAGCAGGCTGTCGCCGTGCGCGATGACGACATCGAACTCCCGCAGATCGACTTGCAGCGCGAGAAGATTTCCGAGATATCCGGAGGTCATGCGGAGGCCGGCCCATGTCTCCACGAATGACTTCCATGGCAGCTCGCGAACCTCGTAGGCGGCGCCCGCCGGCTTGGGATCGTGTGAGAACACGACGACGGTGTGGCCGCGCCGCGCGAGACCGTCGGCAAGCACGTGCGCCACGCGCTCGATGCCGCCGCGCTTCTCGCCTTCGACGGGAAGCCTGTAGCTGATGACGGCGATTTTCATCGCGCGTCACATGCGCCGCCGCCTCGCTGCAGAATCTCGGCGATGCGCGGCATCTGCGCCGCCGGGTCGCACAGCGCCCGCGCGCGCGCCGGGCCGTTCGCGCCGAGGCGCTCGCGACGGCTGCGATTCTCGAGCAGCGCCGACAGCTCGGACGCGAGCGTCGCCGAATCGCGGGGCGCCACGAGCACGCCGCACGTCTCGTCGACGATCTCTTTCGCGCCGCCGAGCGCAGATGTCACGACAGGAAGCCCGGCGGCCATCGCTTCAATCAAGCTGATGCCGAACGCGTCGGGCTCGATGTTCGGCTGGCAGTAGATGTCGGAGCCGGCCAGCAGGCTCGCGAATGTCGGACCGATCGCCGAGAAATTCGACGCGATCGGCAATCCCGAGCGTCGCTGCCTGCGCGCGGAGCGATTCCATGTACCGCGCCTCATGCGCGCGCTGCGCTCCACCTGCGAGACGGCAGGTCCATCCGGCGCGATCGCGCAATTGCGCAAGCGCCGTCGAGGAGCACGGCGTGCCCTTTCAGCGGCTCCATCCTGCTGACCTGAATAATGACGGCGTGGCCGTTGGATGCACTGCGCGTGGCGACGCGCGCGGCGACCGCGTCGACCGGCGCATACACCACTTCGACGCGGGCGTTCGACTCCGGCAGCGTCGACGCCGTAAACCGGCTGTTGCAGACGACCGTGCCGGGATTTACGCGCCACGCAAGCCGGTCGAGCCAATGACGGCTGGCCGCCATGTGCATCCACAGGACGAGCGCGATGGAATGGCGCTTTGCAACAGGACCAAAGAGCGCAAGCGGCCACGCCTGATGGCAGACGATGACGTCGGGGCGCTGCGATTGCAGCAGCGAGGCGAGCGCGCGCCGCGCGCGCCACACCGTCGAACGGGCGCGAGATCCGCGCCTCGCCGAGAATCGTGACCGGCACACCCGCGTTCCGCAGATCCGCGGCGATGCGGCCGTCCGACGTCAGCGCCACCGACATCTCCATCGATGGCGCGAGCGCCCTGAATCGCGCGAGCGACAGCAGGAACGTCTCGACCCCGCCGTACAGATTTCCGCTATGAACGTGCAGAACGCGCACTCAGCATCACTGCTTTCACGCTCGTCGTCCGCCGGCATGCCAGCGATAGCTCGCCACGAGCGGACCCTCGTTCCACTGCGGCAGCCTGCCGGTGCCATAGACGTCGTGGGGCGCGATATCGAAGGACACCGCGCGCTCGACGTGGTCGTAGAACGCGTGATTCCCGCCGAGGAACACGTTCATGCGCGTAGGTGTCGGGCCGCAGTGGAAGACCCGCGACACGGCACACGAACGTTCCAGTGCCCGGTCTCGACGTTGAAGCTTTCGTTCCTGAACGCGCTGTACAACGTCACGAGCCGCGTCCCATCGGGCGTCTCGATGTTGACGCTGACGTCGACCTCGTGCAGCGGCACCTTTGCCTCGTACGAGACCAGAATGTCGAACGGCTCGTACGGGCGGACCGCGCGCGTGAGCTTGCCGTCGGCGCCCCGCAGCGCGATGCTCGTGGAACGGATCTCCCCTTTACCGGCGCGATCGTGGCGATCGCGGAGATCGCCGACGAGCGTAGCTGCCGTCGCGTGCCGAGTACTCTGCGATGGCGTGCGCGACATCGCCGTCGAAGGCGAGACGGCCCGACGCGCAGCACGACGGCCCTGGAACACAGGTTCCCGACGGCCGCCATGTTATGGCTGACGAGCAGGACGGTGCGGCCGTCCGACGCGACGTCCCGCATCTTGCCCAGGCACTTCCGCTGAAACTCGAGATCGCCGACCGCGAGCACTTCGTCGACGATCAGAATCTCGCTGCGCAAATGCGCCGCCACGGCAAAGGCCAGCCGTACGTACATGCCGCTGCTGTAATGCTTCACGGGCGTGTCGAGAAAACGCTCGACGCCGGCGAATGCGACGATGGCGTCGAACTGGCGGCGAATCTCCGGCGCGCGTCATCCCGAGAATCGCGCCGTTGAGGAACACGTTCTCGCGCCCGGTGAGCTCCTGATTGAAGCCGGTGCCCACTTCCAGAAGGCTTCCGACGCGGCCGTAGAGATCGGCCTGCCCCTCGGACATCTCCGTGATGCGCGACAGAATCTTCAGCAGCGTGCTCTTGCCGGCGCCGTTGATGCCGATCAGCGCGAGCGCCTCGCCGCGCCTCACGTCGAACGACACGTCTTTCAGCGCCCAGAACTGCTCGCGCTCGACGCGCGCGAAAGGATGCCGCATGCCGCCTGACAATCGCTTCTCCGAGCGTCGTCGGCGCGGTGTAATCGTGGCGAATCGTGTACTTCTTGCCGACGCCGCGAATGGAGATAGCGAGGTCGCTAGACGACATCGGCAAATCTCCGTTCGGTCCGCTTGAAGACGGCGGCGCCCAGCACGAACAATCCTGCAGCGACGGCGGCTGACCACACGAGGTATGGCAGCGGCGGCATCGGGGCAGTGGGCAGCAGCGACGCGCGGAACGCGACGATCGGCGCCGCAAGCGGATTGATCGAGATAGAAGAGCCGCTGGTACCTCTCGGGAATCTGCGTCACGTCGTACGCCACCGGACTCGCGTACAGCATGAAGGGAATCAGAATCGGCAGAATGTGTTGAATGTCCCGGTACTGCACCGTGAGGGCCGCGGCGATCAGGCCGGCGCCGAGCGCCAGGAACAAGACCATGGCAATCCACACCGGCACGAGCAGGAGCTGCCATTCAGGCGCAACGCCGTAAAACGCCTGCATCACGAACAGCACGCCGAGCGCCACGGCAAAGTCGAGCAGCGTCGACAGCGTGCCCGAAATCGGCAGGATGAGCCTCGGGAAGTACACCTTGCTGATCAGGTACGAGTTGCCGACGAGCGACAGGCTCGTCTTGTTCAGCGTCATGCTGAAGAGATTCCACACGAGCAGGCCCGCGAACGTGAAAAGAAAGTAGGACGGCCCGCGCGGCCGCGCGCCGGCGACGATGCCAAACGCGAAGTTCAGCACGCCGGCAGCGACGATCGGCTGCAGCACGACCCACGCGATGCCGAGCACTGTCTGCCGATATCGCAGCTTGATGTCGCGCCGCGCGAACTCGAGGATCAGATCCTTGAAATCCACGAGCTCGTGGAGATCGATGGCCACCCACCCGGTCGTCGGGCGCAGCGTTCGGAGCGGTGCGGCCTTCGCGGTGTTCACTTGATCACTTCCAGATCGATCGACAGAAACCATGCCGGAAAGATCCACGCCCACCGCTGCTCGTATGCGAGGGGCCAGCGATTCGCGGCTCGATGCACGATCTTGTTCGCCAGGGACGGGTAGAACACGATTTGCGCCTTCCGGCGCTTGAACCGTGCGGCGCTGTAGAACCCGAGCGCGTGATCCGCGTCGAAATAATCGAAGCTGAAATAGCTGAACAAGCGGCAATGGGTCGGGTCCGTATACGCGTTGGCCGACGAGAAATGCGGCACCGTTATGTGCACGCGCGCGCCATTGCGGCAGATGCGGTGGATCTCTTCCATCACACGGACTGTATCGCTGAGATGCTCGATGACGTCCAGCGCGTGCACTTCGCGAAATGTATCGGATGGAAGCGGCCACGGCATCGCGGTCAAATCATGGACGACGTCGGCGCCGACCTGGTCGCTGATATCGATGTTGACCGCGCCGGCCATTTTCCGCCGGCCGCTCCCTAAGTTGAGCACGTCACGCGCGTCAGACATGGGGTCGGGGTGCGGCACCGGCGAGCGCTTCGTACACCGGAATGAGCGTGTCGCGGAGCCGAGTGCGGCTGAACAGGCGAACGGCGGCCTCGCGTCCCTCTACGCCGAGCGCGGCGCGCCGCGCGGGATCACCGGCAAGCTCGCGCAGGCGATCGGCGAGCTCTGCGCTGTTGCCAGGCTCGTGAAACACCGCTCCGCCCTGTGCGATTTCTGCGGCGCCGCCGGCTCGGCTGACCACGACCGGGCGCCCGCACGCCATGGCCTCCGCGATGACGAGGCCGAACGGCTCTGGTTCGGTGCTCGCGTGCACCGCGATGTCGAGCGCGCGCAGCACCGCGGAGACATCGTCCACCTTGCCGGTAAAACCGACGCTGTCGCCCAACCCCAGCTTGTCCGCCTGAGCGCGCAGCTGCTCTCGCGAGTACTGGCTCGCATCAGTGTGGTAAATCGACCCGCCCACGATGTAACCGCGCACGTTCGCCAGGTCGCGCAATCTCGCCAGTGCGTCGAGAAACACGCCGTGCCCTTTCCATCGTGCGAATGTGCCGACCAGCCCGATGCGGATTCCCGCCGGACCGAGCGGCGGCAAGCCAGCGAGCGCGTCGAGATCGGCGCGCGGCCCAGCCGGACTGAACCGATCGAGATCCACGGAGTTGTAAATCGGATGCACCGGCACGCCCGCGCCGAATCTCTGGCGTGCGTCGGCGGCCACGCTCTCGGAATTGGCGAGCATCGCGTCGCATCGATGTATCTGGCTCGCCAGCAGCCGCGCCGTCAGGCGCCGGGCTGCCGGGTAATCGTGCAGGTGCCACACGAGCTTTGCGTGGGGCGGCCGCGCGTACGCGCCGAGAAGGTGCATCTTCAAACCGTTGCTGTGAATGATGTCGGGGTTGAAATCACGAAGCCGTTTCTGCAGGCGTCGCGCATAGGATGATGGTCGGTGCAGAAGCGGCGAGGAGTCCCGCGCCGAGGCGGAGGCGGGACGTGATCGATCCGCGCGTGCCCCATTCTCCCAACCGGGCCAGTGCGCTCGGGAAGGGTATCGCCGCGGCGTCTGCATATGCGGAGGCTTTCGCGACGAGCGGACCCGTGGATGCGGCCATCATCGCGAGCGCCCAGTCGGGGCGGGCCTCGCGAATCGCAGCGAGGATGTCGAGCAACGCAGTCTCCGCTCCCCCGAGCTCGCCGCTCGGGCTGAGGAAGACAATCCTCACAGACGCCGGGTTCGCACGTTCACCTGGTCGCCCGGCTTGAGCACGTCGGTCTGCTTGGCGTCGATCGACTTGCGCTGGCCGTTCTCGATGCGCACGATTTCAATGCGGCTGTTCGAGCCCTTCTCAGTGATGCCGCCCGCCGCGGCAATCGCCTCGAAGACCGTCATCCCTTCCTCGTGGACGACCCCCTGAGGATTGCGCACCTGGCCGACCACCCAGACGCGCTCGGCTTTCGGCACGAAGATCGTATCGCCGTCGCGCATCTTGATGTTCTGCGCCTTGCCGGTCTGAATGTCGCGCAGATTCACGCGCACGTCGTAGTCGGCCGATGCCGCGGGCCCGAGCACTTCTGCACCCTGGCGCACGTGCGTAATCTGCACCCAGTTGCCCGCGTTCGGCGTGACCGAACCGGCCAGCGTCAGCACGTCCATCAGCGTCGAATTGCCGGGCAGCATGTATTTGTTCGGCGCTCGCACTTCGCCGGTCACGAACACGCTCTGGCTGCGGTATTCGATCACCTCGACCGACACCTGCGGGTTGCGGAGATAGCCATCGCCCAGCGCCTTGACGAGGTACGTCTCGATTTGCGCAGTCGTCATACCCTCGGCTTTGACCCGGCCGAGATATTCGAACGGAAACGAGCCGTCGTTGTCGATCCGGATTTTTCCCGACAGCTTGTCCTCGCCGTAGATCCTGACGTTGAGGACGTCCAGCGGCCCGACGACATAGTCGGTACCGGGGAGTATCTGCGCTACGGGCGCGGCCGCTTCGGATGCCGGCGGAACGGCCGGCGCCGGGGCTGCCGCCTGGGCGAATGCGGTCGTGCATCCCCAAGCAAGGACAGTCAGTGTCAGCAGTGTGCATCGCATCTTCACGTCCTCACGAACCCACCGTCACGGTGGCCAAGATCCTCGTGCGCTTGAAATTCTGCACGGGATCTTCGATCGATTGCCGCCGCGTCTTTTCCGCGCCGATCTTCACGTGAAAGGTCCCGCCCAGGCGCATACCGACACCGCCGTTCGCCATGGTGAGCGTGTCGACGCGGTCCGACTCGCTCGACGTTGTATCGGCGTCCAGGAGCCAGCGGTACGCCATGTGCTGCCAGTCAAAGCCGCCGTAAAGCTCGAACCACCCGGGGAGAGGCTGGGTGACGAGCAGTCTGGCATTGGTCAGGAGATAGTAGGGTTCGGTGTCCTGATAAGAGTAGCTGATATTCCTTCCCGCCCCGAGATCGAACGTCGTCCGTCCAAACAGCGACCAGTTGACCAGCGCCTGATAGGCGATACCCATACGCTCGTCGAGCGCCGGGTCCTCAGGCCTGAACAGCTCGAAGGCCGTTATGACGCGCCCACGTATGGCAGCCTCAGGGCTGAATTCGAGCGTCGGTCCGACGGTGTATCGCTTCAGGTCCCGGACGTGCGATTCCTTGAATTCCTGCTCCTCGTACCCGGCCGTCACGGAAAGCGTCGTAAGCGGCGTAATGGCGTAGCGGACGCCGGCGTCGCCTCCCCGGCCGGATCGGTTCAGCGCGTCGTCCAACGCAACGTTGCGAAAGGTCTCTCCTTCGTCGTAGTTCGTGTCGTCGAGCCGCACGGACGCGGTGAGGGCCGTGCGCGGTGACACTTCGAACGCCATTCCGCCGACCACGTTGCGGTCGACGCGGCGCGCTCGGGCGTCAATCTCGGGACTGCGGCGCACGCGCGTACGGATGTACTCCACGCCGATGTACGGCTTGAACCGGCTGGCCGACATGTTGAAGCGCGTCGCGTACTGCATGTTGTTCGACCGCTCGGAAGTGGATTCGTTGAACCACACGTAGTCGTTGCCGGCCTGGAACATCAGCTCGTTCGAGCCAAGACGAAGAACCGAGAGCACTCGCGCCGCGATGGTCATCGTGTAGTCGCTCTGCGGGGCCACGGGAGCGTTGAAGACGTTGTCGTCGAAACCAGCATCGAGAATCTGCAGAGTCGGATACAGCGCGAGCGTTCCGAACTCGATTTGCGCCGCTTCCCGCGGCGCAACAATCTGGGCCTGCACCGGTGCCGCTGCCAGCGACGCGCCGGCGAGCACTAGCCATAAACTCTTTGTTTTCAGTATCATCAGAAGAAATCCAGCCGAACTCTGGCGTGTACAGCTTCGCCCTCTGAGTCCCATTGGGGGGACTGCACGAGCTTCGTTCTGGTACACCTTATCGGCTCGACAGGGTCATCGGCGGAGGGTCCAGGCGCGGGATTCCGTTAGATTGAATGAGGTAAGGCACGTTCTCCTCACCCGCTGAGCCAGCAGCCGCGGTGCCCGAATGAGAGCGACGACGACGCCGGAGGTCCATGCGGGCAACGAGGCCCAATCGCGCGCGAATCGGCGAAGGCCGTCAACGACGACGTAGCGCGCCAGGAATCCCGGCAGCACGCTCATGGGCGCGTGCAGCAGGACAGGGCGATGAAGTTCTTCTGTTTGTGAAACCTCACCGTGAACGAATCCGACAGGGTCTGCGGCTCGTGGTGAAACACCCGCGCCTCAGGAACCACGACGACCGCGCCGCCGCGTTCGAGCGCCCGCGCGCACAACTCGACATCCTCCCCGTACATGAAGAAATCGGGTCGAAAGCCCCCGAAACCGCGGAGGACGGCGGTCCGCGCGGCGATCGCGGCTCCGGGCACGTACATCGTTCGGTAGGGCGACGGATCGGGCACATCGCGCTGCCCTGCGCCGGTCACCTGCATCTCATAGACAGTGCCAAGATGGAACCGCCCTCCCGCGCTGCGCACCGTGGCCTCGCCGCGGTTCCACATGACTGGGCCGGCCAGCGCCACCTCCTCATGCTGCTCGAGATACGCGACGAGCGCGGCGATACAGTTGCGGTCGAGCTCAATGTCGTCTTCGGTCAGGTAGATGTAGCTGCCCCCCGCGGCGGCGATTCCGCAGTTCATGCCTCCCGTGAATCCCAGGTTGGAAGCGTTGGCAATCAGACGGACGCCGGGAAATTCCGAGACCACGTCGCGCACCATCTCGCTGCGGGGGCTGGCGTTGTCGACGACGATCACCTCACAGTGCGGCTCCGACTGCACGGCTATCGAATGCAGCGCCTTGCGCAGGAGTTCGGGCCGCTCGAAGCTGAGCACGACAATGGTGACCTTTCGCGTCACAGTGGGAGTCATCCTCACTATCACTATCGACTGAAGCGGTGAGAGCGCCAGCCTTGAGTTGCCGGTCGGTGCTGAAGCGTGTACTCTTGACTGCTTACTTGCACAATGGGGGCTTGGCGAAACTGGCAGACGCGCAAGACTTAGGATCTTGTGTCCACAAGACGTGTGGGTTCAACTCCCTCAGCCCCCACCATCCTTAATCTCCGCCGTAACCGCGCAAAGGCGAAGGTGAACGTCTCACCATAGGATAAAATCAGAGCGTGAAAACCGAATTCGCCGATCTGTCTGAAACAAAGAAGAGCGTTGCCGTCGAGATTCCCAGCGACATCGTCGACGCCGAAATCGATCGCGTGGCCCGCAGCTACAGCCGGCAGGCGCGTATACCCGGATTCCGCCAGGGCAAGGTTCCGCCGACCCTCATCAAGAAGCGCTTCCGTGAGCAGATTCTTCACGATGTGGCGCACGACCTCATTCCGCGCGCCATCGACGAAGCCCTCCGCGAGCGCGGCCTCGAGCCGGTCGACACGCCCGACGTGAAGGACATCTCGCTCGACGAAGGGCAAGCGCTGAGGTTTACGGCCACGTTCGAGACGCTCCCGGCCATCGATCCCGGACCGTTGAACACGATTTCGCTTCGGCGTCCCGCCGTCACGCTGGAAGAAAACGCCGTCGAGCAGACGCTGACACAGCTGCAGAACCGCGCCGCGCGGTACGAGCCGATCGAAGGCCGCGGCCTCGAGGATGGCGACACCGTGACGCTCGACGTGGAGCGCACGCCTACGGCCGCGGGCGAGAAGGCGGATCACCACCACGACGTGGTCGTCGAGATCGGGGGCAAGGCGAACCCGCCTGGATTCGACGAGAACCTGAGAGGCCTCGAGTCGGGGGCGCGGAAGACCTTTACCGTCCACTACCCCGACGACTACGCGGTAAAGGAAATGGCAGGCACCAGTGTGGAGTATTCCGTAGTAGTGAAGGACCTCCGCAAGCGCGTCCTGCCGGCGCTCGACGACGAGTTTGCGAAGGATGTGGGCGAATTCGAGACGCTGCAGGCACTGCGCGATCGCGTGCTCCAGGACCTGCAGCGCGAGGCGGAAGCGGAAGCCGACAGAAATCTCCGCAGCGACCTGATGAAGGAGCTCGCGGCGCGGGTCACGGTGGACATTCCCGAGTCGCTCGTGGAACGCGAGCTCGACCGACGCACCGAGGAGTTCGCGCGGCGCCTGATGGATCAGAACATCGATCCGCGGCAGGCGAACATCGACTGGGATCAGTTCCGCGACAGCCAGCGCGAGGCGAGCCGCGAGTCCGTAAAGAGCGCGTTGGCGCTCGACGAGATTTCCCGGCGTGAGAATGTGACTGTGTCCGACGATGATGTCGAGAAGGATGTGGCGCAGTATGCCGAGCGCAGCGGGCTTTCGCCCGCGGCGGTACGGGCGCGGCTCGAGAAGGAGGGCGCGTTGTCGCGTCTTTCGGCCGGGCTGCGCCGCGAAAAAACGATGGATTTCGTCATTTCTCAGGCTCAAGTCGCTCGTGACTAGTGCCGATACTTAACTAAAGGCGGGGTGGTCCTGTTATGTCAGATTCGCGCATGCAGCTCGTTCCCATGGTCGTGGAACAAACCAACCGCGGGGAGCGGGCGTACGACATATTCTCGCGCCTCCTCAAGGACAGCATTGTGTTCATCGGCACGCCGATTGACGATCAGATCGCCAATCTCGTGATCGCGCAGATGCTGTTCCTGGAAGCGGAAGACCCGGATAAGGACATCCTGCTCTACATCAACAGTCCTGGCGGATCGATTACGGCAGGCCTGGCGATTTACGACACGATGCAGTTCGTGAAGCCCGACGTGCAGACGACTGTGCATCGGCCAGGCTGCGTCGATGGCCGCCGGTCCTGCTTGCGTCGGGGACCAAAGGCAAACGCTTCTCGCTGCCGAACTCGCGGATCGTCATTCACCAGCCCTTGATGTCGGGACTCGGCGGTCAGGCCACCGATATCGACATCGCCGCGCGCGAGATTCTGCGCATGCGCGAGCGGCTGAACGAGATTCTCGTTCACCACACGGGTCAGCCGGTCAAACGCATTATGGAGGACACCGAGCGGGACTACATCATGAATGCCGATCAGGGGAAAGAATACGGTATCATTGATGATGTAATCCGGAAGCGGGCGTAACCCCCCTTTATGGTTAAAGCAAAAGGCGAAAACGAAGTCTTGCGATGTTCGTTCTGCAACAAAGATCAGAACGACGTCCGCAAGCTCATTGCGGGTCCCACGGTCTTCATCTGCGACGAGTGTGTCGAGGTCTGCAACGACATCATCGCGGACGACAACCGGTTCGACAACCGGGGCGTCCGGTCGTCGCTGCCCGTGCCTCAGGAAATCAAGAAGTTCCTCGACGAGTACGTGGTCGGACAGGAGCAGACGAAGAAAAAGCTCGCGGTAGCGGTCTACAACCACTACAAGCGCATCGAGATTCAGAAGCAGCCGCGCAGCCGCAACGACGTCGAGCTGACCAAGTCGAACATCATGCTGATCGGCCCGACGGGCACCGGCAAGACGCTGCTGGCGCAGACCCTCGCCAAGCTGCTCTCGGTGCCTTTCACGATCGTCGACGCGACGACGCTCACCGAAGCGGGCTACGTCGGGGAGGACGTCGAGAACATCATCCTCAAGCTGCTGCAGGCCGCAGGCGGCGATATCGAGAAGTGCCAGCAGGGCATCATCTATATCGACGAGGTCGACAAGATCTGCCGTAAGGACGAGAACCCGTCGATTACCCGCGATGTGTCGGGCGAAGGTGTGCAGCAGGCGCTTCTGAAGATTCTCGAGGGCACGGTTGCCAACGTTCCGCCGCAAGGAGGGCGCAAGCATCCGCACCAGGAGTTCTTCCAGATCGACACGACCAACATCCTCTTTATATGCGGCGGCGCGTTCGTCGGCCTCGAGAAGATCATCGAGCGACGGGCGGGCAAGAAGACGCTGGGCTTCAAGGCCGAGGTGAAGTCGCACCGTAACCGCGACCTGGGCGCCACGCTCGAGAAGGTGGAGCCGCAGGACCTCATCAAGTACGGGCTCATACCGGAATTCGTCGGACGTCTTCCGGTCGTCGGCACGCTGCACGAGCTCGACAAGCCGGCACTGATGCAGATTTTGACGCAACCCCGCAATGCGATTACGCGTCAATATCAGAAGCTGTTCGAGTACGAGAACGTGAAGCTGCGCTTCGCGGACGACGCGCTCGAAGCCATCGCGGAGTCGGCGCTCGAGCGCAAGATTGGCGCCCGGGGCCTTCGCATGATCATCGAGGATCTCATGCTCGATCTCATGTATTCGCTGCCCAACCAGAAGAAGGTGCGCGAGTGCGTGATCACGCGAGAGGTCGTCGAAGCGAAGGACAAGCCGATCGCGCTGATCGAAAAAGCCGGGTAGCCCATAGGAGACCAATTGGAAGTCTACGAAACCCTCCCTATCGTCCCTCTTCGCGATGTTGTGGTTTTTCCGCACATGATGATGCCGTTCGTCATCGGACGGCCGTCGTCGACCCGCGCCCTGGAGCATGCCCTGGGCAAGGACAAGCGCATTTTCCTCGCAGCGCAGCACGACGCGTCGACCGACGACCCGAGACCCGACGACATCTACACCATGGGCTGTGTGGCCAACGTGGTGCAGAGCCTCAAGCTGCCTGACGGCAACATCAAGGTGCTCGTCGAAGGTGTCGAGCGCGCACGCGCCGTCGAGTGGAAAGAGGACAAGGGATTCTTCCGCGTTGTCGTGAAGGTGCTGCCGCGCCAGAAGGAAATGCCGGCCGATATTGAAGAAACAATGACCCGCGTCGTGTCGCTGTTCGAGCAGTACGTCAAGCTGTCGAACAACCTGCATTACGACGCCATGATTGCCGCAGTCCGCGTGGACGATCCGGGCCGCCTCGCCGACACCATCGCCGCGCACCTGCTGGTGGGGGTCGACGAGAAGCAGAACCTGCTCGAGATCGTCTCTCCCGTCGAACGTCTCAATCGCATCGCCGGCATACTCGAAATCGAGGTCGACAAGCTCCAGGTCGATCGCCGCATCCAGTCTCGCGTGAAGAAGCAGATGGAGAAGGCGCAGAAGGAGTACTACCTCAACGAGAAGATGAAGGCGATCCAGAAGGAACTGGGCCGCAAGGACGACAAGGGCAACGAGATCGACGATCTGAAGAAGAAGATCGAGCAGTCGAAGATGCCCAAAGACGTCGAGGAAAAGGCGGTCCAGGAGCTCAAGCGCCTGGAAGCGATGCCCCCGATGTCGGCCGAGGCCACCGTCTCGCGCAACTATCTCGACTGGCTGATTGCGGTGCCCTGGTACAAGAAATCGCGCGAGAGCCGCGACCTGAAGCGCGCCGAAGAGATTCTGCACGCCGATCACTACGGCCTCGAAAAGATCAAGGACCGCATCCTCGAGTTCCTCGCGGTGCGAGCGCTCGTGAAGAAGCCGAAGGCGACGATCCTGACGCTGTCAGGGCCTCCCGGAGTCGGTAAGACATCGCTCGCCAAGTCGATTGCGAAGGCCATGAACCGCAAGTTCGTCCGCCTGTCGCTCGGCGGCGTGCGCGATGAAGCCGAAATCCGCGGCCACCGGCGCACATACATCGGCGCGTTCCCCGGCCAGGTGATCCAGATGATGAAGAAGGCCGGCACGATGAACCCGGTCTTCCTGCTCGACGAAGTCGACAAGATGTCGATGGACTTCCGCGGCGACCCGTCGGCGGCGCTGCTCGAAGTGCTTGATCCCGAGCAGAACCACACGTTCCTGGACCACTACCTCGACGTCGAATACGACCTGTCGGCCGTCATGTTCATCTGCACGGCGAACGTGCTGCACACGATTCCGCAGGCGCTGCGCGACCGTATGGAAGTGCTGCAGCTGGCGGGCTACACCGAACAGGAGAAGACGGAAATCGCCAAGCGGTTCCTCGCTCCCAAGGCCATCGAAGGCAGCGGGCTCAGCGAGAAGAACATCATCCTCACAGAGGAAGCGATTCAGACGATCATTCAGCGCTACACTCGCGAGGCTGGCGTCCGCAACCTCGAGCGCGAGCTCAGCTCCATCTGCCGCAAGGTGGCGCGCAAGGTAGTGGTCGAAGGCAACACCTTCCAGGAGAAGATCACGGCCGAGAAGGTGACCGAGTACCTCGGCGTGCCGCGATTCCGTCCGTCGATGGCCGAAGAGAAGGAAGAAATCGGCGTCGCGACAGGGCTGGCGTGGACCGAAGTGGGCGGCGAGATTCTCGTGACGGAAGCGACGCTCATGCCTGGCCGCGGCCACCTGACGCTCACCGGCAAGCTCGGCGACGTCATGCAGGAATCGGCGCAGGCGGCGATGAGCTGGGTGCGCTCGAAAGCCGATGAGCTCGGCATTCCGAAGGAATTCAACAAGAAGACCGACGTGCACATTCACGTGCCCGAAGGCGCGATTCCGAAGGATGGTCCGTCGGCCGGCATCACGTTGGCGACGGCCCTCGTTTCGGCACTGACGCGCGTGCCGACCAAGACCGACGTGGCGATGACCGGCGAAATCACCCTGCGCGGCAAGGTGCTCCCGATTGGCGGCGTGAAGGAAAAGGTGCTCGCGGCTCACCGCGCCGGCATCAAGACCATCATCATGCCGAAGGACAACGAGAAAGATCTCGCCGACATCCCGAAGAACGTGCTCGACGCGATGAACATGTATCTGGTCGGCCACATGGACGAAGTGCTGAAAATCGCGATGGCTGGTCCGATGCCGGCAGCGATTCGGCCCGAGGTCGCCGTTGCGGAAGTCGAGGTCGAGACCGACGACACAATCACCCACTGAAGCTGGAAAGTAAAAAGTAGAAAGTAGAAGGTTGGGGCGAGGGACTACTCCTCGCCCTTTTTCTTGTACGCCTAGCACAAGGGCCTGTGCGCGGAGCGTCATCGCGCTGTAGTATTGAGCGCATAGACACGCAGTTCGTTCTCTCGGCAGCTTCACCCTCGCAGTTCCTTTGCACCGGCATCCCCGAGATCGCCATGGTGGGGCGATCGAACGTCGGCAAGTCGACGCTCATCAACGCGCTCGTCAAGAAGAAGGTCGCCCGCACAAGCGCGGCGCCCGGGAAAACACGGCTCGTGAACTACTATCTGATCGAATTCCCAACCCCTCATCACCAATCCCTGTATTTGGTCGATCTTCCCGGTTACGGCTACGCGCGCGGCGGTCACGAATCTGTCGAGGCGTTCGAGCAACTCACACAGGCGTACTTCGATCCTTCGACGCGCGAGGAGCGCCGCATCGCGGGGGTCCTGCAGCTCGTCGACTCACGCCATCCCGATCTGCCGCAGGACGAAGCCGGCTACAACTGGCTGCTGGCCGTGCAGGCGCCGATGGCGATTGTGGCGACGAAGATGGACAAGCTGAACCGATCGGAGCAGGCCAGCACCATGCGGACGCTGAAGAAACACTACGACTCCCCTGTTCTGCCTGTCTCAGCCGTCAAGGGCGACGGCCTCGACGAGATCTGGAAAACCATCCGCGGGTGGGCGGCATAACCATGCGCTATCGACGCTTTGGACGTGTGAACTGGCAGGTGGCCGAAATCGGCTACGGCATGTGGGGCATGGGCGGCTGGACCGGCTCCGATGATGACGAGTCGCGCCGATCGCTCGATCGCGCAGTCGAGCTGGGGTGTAACTTCTTCGACACCGCCTACGCGTACGGGATGGGACGCAGCGAGAAGCTGCTCGGCGAGGCGCTGAGGCGTCACGCGGGCACGAAGCTCTACAGCGCCACGAAGGTCCCGCCCAAAAACCTGAAGTGGCCGGGGCGCGCCGACACGCCAATCGCCGACGTCTTCCCTGCCGACTACATCGTCGAGATGACCGAGAAGAGCCTCGCGAATCTCGGGGACGAGCTCGGTCGATCTTCAACAGCTTCACGTCTGGAGCGACGCGTGGGCAGACGACGAAGGCTGGCAGCGCGCGGCGGAAGAGCTCAAGCGGCAGAGGCTCATCAACGCGTTCGGCATCAGCGTCAACCGCTGGGAGCCCGCGAATGTCATCAAGGCCCTTCGTACCGGGCTTGTCGATGCGGTGCAGGTGGTCTACAACGTGTTCGATCAAAACCCCGAAGACGAGCTGTTTGCCGTCTGCCGTCAGCTCGATATCGCAGTCATCTCTCGCGTGCCGTTGGACGAAGGCAGCCTGACGGGCACGCTCTCGAAAGACAGCCGCTGGCCCGAGGGCGACTGGCGAAATATTTACTTCACGCCAGAGAACCTTGCCGAAACGCTCGCGCGAGTGGAGCGTCTCAAGGAGGTCGTGCCAAGCGGCATGGACCTGCCGGAGATGGCGCTGCGGTTCATTCTGTCGGAGCCGACCGTGTCGACGGTCATTCCTGGAATGCGCAAGGCGACGCACGTGGAGCGGAACATCGCTGCGAGCGACGGGGCGGCGCTTCCGCCCGCGGCAAAGCAGTCGCTGCGCAAACACCGCTGGGATCGCACGCACGTCATACCGTAATGACTGTCAGGCAGGCTGTACTCGGCATGCTGCCTCTGTCGGTTCTGGGGCGGCTGCGCGCATGGCGTGTTCGGCAGATCGTCAGCGCCTACACGCCGCGCGTTGTCGACCACACATACGGCGACGGACAGCTGCGCGTCCATTTAGGCGACCCGCTCGGCGCAGGCTGGTACGACCATGACTGGGCGCAGCTGCCGGAGATACCCGCATTGCGCGGCACGACGCTCGGTCCCGGCGCGCGCGTGTTCGACATCGGCGCGCATCAAGGGGTGGTCGCCATGATGCTGGCGCGCGAAGTGGGTTCATCGGGACACGTGCTGGCCGTCGAGCCCAACCCGCACAACGTGTCCGTCGCACTGAAAAATCGAGAGCTCAACGGCATGACGACGCAGATCGACATCCTTGAAGCAGCAGTCTCGGATCGATCGGGGACGATCGTGTTCAGCCACGGCCTCGACGGGCAGCTCGACGACGGGAGCGGCGCCGGCGGGCGCATGTCGGTCGCGTCTGTCACGCTCGATGAGCTGACGCAGCGGTACGGCCTGCCGGGCTTCGTGATGATAGATGTCGAAGGAGCCGAGTGCATGGTGTTGAAGGGTGGCGCGCATGTGCTGCGGTCAGGCGCGGATTTCGCGGTAGAAGTACACGTCAATTTCGGACTCGAAAAATTGGGCGGGTCTGTCGCCGAGCTACTCTCGTTCTTTCCGGCCGATCGATTCACGGTCACTGCGCGCGCCGAGCACGACACTTCGTTTCGTCCGCTGGCGGCGAACGATCCGCTCACGCGCGCCCGCTTCTTCCTCCTCGCTATCGCGCGGACCAGGGCTCATATAATTCCGTGACACATGGCTAAGGCGCCGCTTCAATGGCGGCTGTCGGTGTTCGGCTCCAAGTGGCGCGACCGCCTTCGCTATGTGTTGAACGCACCACGTGTCTACCAGAATTGGTGGGCGATGCCATTGCCGAAGCTCGGTATCGACATTGTGCTCCGTCTCCGCGAGGGTAGCCGGTATCACGTGCGAGGCGGCACACTCGACCTGTCCGTCGTCAATGAACAGGCCTTCAGCAATCCGTATCTTGGTTCGGGCTTCGTGACGCTGAGCGCGGATGCCATCGTGATCGACGTCGGCGCGAACATCGGCGATTTTGCGATCATGGCCGCACGGAAGTGCCCTGCAGGACGCGTCGTTGCCGTCGAACCGCTGCGAAGTGCCGGCCGGATCATCGAAGCACAAGCGCGCCTGAACAACCTCAATAACATCACCTGGGTGCATGCGGTGCTGTCTGACCGGACCGGCACATCCGCTGCGAACCGCCCTGGCAGCGAGTACGACACCGCCGAAGGGGCTGCCGAACAGGTGGAGAGCCGCACGCTGACGCAATTGATGGCTGACCTCCAGCTCGATCGCATCGACCTCTTGAAACTCGACTGCGAAGGCGCCGAGTGGGACATCCTCCCGTCCGCCGAAACCGTGCTGCCGCGGGTCCGGCAGATCGCCATGGAGTTCCATTGCGAGCGGGGCTGGACGGTCGAAAAACTCGCGACCTGGCTGAGAAGCCGTGGGTTTGTGGTCCGGCATACTGAGGGCCCGGGGATGGGACTGCTGTGGGCTCGCCGTGAGTGATATAATCAGGGTTTCCTGAAAGGGGTTTTATCGTGAAAGAAGGCATTCATCCGAATTATCACGAGGTAGAGGCCCGGTGCGCCTGCGGTGCGACCTGGAAGACCAAGTCGACCAAGAAAGAGCTGCATCTGGAAATCTGCTCGAACTGCCACCCGTTCTTCACGGGCCGGCAGAAGTTGATGGACACCGAGGGTCGCGTCCAGCGGTTCACGAAGAAGTTCGGCGCACAGACGGTTGCCAGCCGCAAGAAGCCGGCAGCCGCGACGACCGGAACGCGGAAGAAACAACCCGCTACTGCGTAGACCTACATCTCCAAGCCGATTCAATTATCACATCCAGCCGTTCGCGAGTGGGCTTCCAGCCCAACTC
Source organism: Vicinamibacterales bacterium (assembly GCA_963787755.1). Lineage (GTDB taxonomy): Bacteria > Acidobacteriota > Vicinamibacteria > Vicinamibacterales > JAMQPK01 > JAMQPK01. The sequence continues at coordinate 140,926 of CAWBEG010000011.1, read as the reverse complement.
GCGGCGGGCCTTGTCTGAAGACGCCACCAGCACCGGCGGATCGCCGGGCCGCCTCGGGCCGGACACGATTGCGATCGGCTTTCCCGTTACCTTCTCCGCACACCTGACCACCTCGCGATTGGTGTGCCCCTCGCCCCCGCAGCCAAGGTTGTAGATCTCCATCCGCGGTTCGTTCGAGCGCAGAAAGTCCAGCGCAAGCAGGTGCGCGTCCGCCAGATCGAGCACGTGAATGTAATCACGGACGCACGTGCCGTCCCGCGTCGGATAGTCGTCGCCGAAAATCGTGACGGAATTCCTCTCGCCGGCCGCCACATCCAGCACCAGCGGAATGAGATGCGTTTCCGGCTCGTGGCGTTCGCCAGAGCGTAAACCTGCCCCGGCGGCGTTGAAGTAGCGGAGCGCCACGACCTTGAGGCTGTGCGCGCGTTGAAACCAGCTGAGCGCGCGCTCGAATGCGAGCTTCGATTCGCCGTAAGGATTAATCGGGCGGGTTGGCATTCGTTCGTCGAGCGCGGTGCGCTCGGGCACGCCGTACACGGCACACGTCGAGGAAAACACAATCGGGTTCACGCCTGCGTCGCGCATCGCCTCGAGCAGGCTGATGCCGGCAAGCAGGTTGTTTCGATAGTAGCGCGCGGGATTTCCCATCGACTCGGCGACGAGCGCGTCGCCGGCCATGTGGATGACTGCCTCGATGCCGTTGCTTTTCAGGGTGCGGAGGACGCGCGGGGTATCCAGTAGATCGCCTTCAACGAATGTCGCGCGCGGATTGATGGCATCACGATGGCCGCGCGAGAGATTGTCGAAGACGGTCACGTCGTGTCCGCCGTCTACGAGGACGTCGGTCATCACGCTGCCGATGTAGCCCGCGCCGCCGGTCACCAGGATGCGCATAGTCAAATCTGCGACCGCGACTGGCAGCCGTCAACCGGTACGCACGAGCCGCTAATCCAGCTCGCGCGCTGGGAGGCCAGAAACGCGACCGCATCGCCGATTTCTTCCGCGCGGCCGAAGCGCCCGAACGGAAGCTCAGCCTTGATGAACTCGGCAATCCCAGACGGATCGGCCTTCTGCCGTTTGTCCCACGACCCTCCTGCGAAAAGAATCGATCCTGGCGCGACGCTGTTGACGCGGATGTTGTCTTTGGCCAGCTGCTGCGCCATCGCTTTCGCGAGGCTGATCTCGGCGGCTTTCACGGCGTTGTAGACCATCCGCCCGCCCGACTCGCGCCCCCAGATCGACGCAATCATGATGATGACCCCGCCGCCGCGCTGCCGCATGTGCGGCACGACGAGCCGCGACATCCGAATGGCCGGATACAGCGTCTGGTCGAACGCTTCCTGCCATTCGCCGTCGGCCGTGTTGACGATGTCGGTGCCCTTCGCAGTGGCGACGTTGTTGACGAGGATGTCCAGGGCTCCGAAGGCGTCGAGCGCCGCGCTCACTACCTGCTCGGCGCCGCTGGAAGTCGATAAGTCGGCGGCAACGGTGATGGAATTGGGCACCTCCGCGGCAGCCTCCTCGAGAGCTTCTCTCCCCCTCGCACACATGCACACGCGGCATCCTTCGGCCGCAAGCGCTCTCGCGGCGGCCAGGCCGAGGCCGCGGCTGGAACCGGTGATGATTGCCGACTTGCCCGCGAGTCCGAGGTCCATGCGTATCTTTTCTCCTGGTGGATGGTAGCCTAAGCGCTTGAGATTTCACACACTCGCGGCCGCGATTATCGCAGCCGGATGCGGTGCGCGCGCCTATTGCTACGCAATCAATCCTTCTCTGAATCATGACGATGCGGCGCTGGCCCTCAACATCCTTCAGCGAAGTGCGATGGAACTGCGCGATCGCCTCGACTACATCCAGCTTGCGCCGTGGGGCTTCCTCGTCGCCGAACGTGCCGCTGTCACGATCGCGGGAGGATCAGAGCCGGCGCTGAGGTTCCTGCCCTTTCTCGCTGCTTTCGTGTCCGTACCCGCGTTCTGGTACCTGGCGTCTCGACACCTCGAGCCCATCGAAGGCCTGCTGGCCACTGGATTTTTCTCGATGTCGCAGGACTTGATCGCATCGGCCGTTCAAGTGAAGCGGTACTCGCTGGAAACACTGGCCGCGATTCTGATGCTGATCGCTGCGCGCCCGCTCCTCGACGGATCCATGACGTCGCGCCAATGGCGGCTGACGGCCGCCGCCGGCGCGGCGGCGATCTGGTTTTCCTTCACCGCGGTGTTCGTGCTCGCCGGCATCGGTCTCGCGGCGATGATCAGGCGCGGTCACTCACAGGATCTTCGCAAAGTGCTGCTTGTGGGCGCGGTGTGGATCGGTTCTGGTCTCGTTTACGCAGCCGCCCTGCTGCGGCACCAGATGCGCGATTCGTCGATGTTTGATATCTGGCAAAACGAATTCCCGCCGACGATGGTTTCTCAATGGCCGGTATGGCTATTCAACCGGATGTTGACCCTTGGATCTGTGAGCACGTCAGTGCGCCTCGGTCCGCTCTTCGCCGCTGCCCTCGTGTTCGCGACCGCTCTGGCCTTCCGATCCCGCCGTCGATTCAGCATGGCTGCGGCATTGACGATCCTCACAACGTTAGGCGCCGCCGCCGCCGGCCTGTATCCGTTCGTCGGGCGGTTCCTGTTTTTCGCTGCACCTGCCGCGTTGCTTCTCGTGTTTGCCGAGATTGGACGCTGGGCGCGAGCGAGATCGCCGCTCGTTGGCCAAGTGTTCGCGGTGAGCGCCTCACTCGCGCTGTTCTACGCCGGCGCAAGCCTCGCAAACCGATTCATCATCAAAGGCCCTGATTTCGATGATCCTCGCGGAGTCTACACAGACATCCGCCGCCGCATCGATGTTGGCGATGTCATTCATGGGAGCCCAGCCGCGCAGCCGTCGATGCGGTATTACGCGCCTGACCTCGCCGGCCGCCAACTTGCGCCCGCCGTATGGCCAACGCGCGACACTCGAGTATGGTTTGTCTATTTCTGGCCGACCGAGCCGGATTTCGATCGACTCGCGGTTCAATCGGCGCGCCGCTCTGGTGAGCCCGGCGAGAGCGTGACGCGAGCGCTTTACAGAGCGGCCGTGTGGCAGCTCGGTCCGTCGGACAATGCCGACATAAAGTAGCCTAGTCAGGCCTCCCGCCCGTCAAATCATTGAGCCGCCAATCGAATGGCTCGTAGTCGAGCTGGAAGGTGTTCTTCATGATGAACTCTTCTTCCGCCGCGTTCAGGTGCGGCCGCAGGAATCCTATCACCGCGCGCTCGAGCGGTTCGCGTTTCGGCAGGTCGAACGAATCGTCCGCATACTCCTCGATAAACGCCGCCGAGCGCCAGCTGAGGATGGGGCTGATGCTCACTTTGCCCGCCAGCGCGTTTACTTTCGTCCAGCGCGGCGTCACCGCGAACTGCGCCTTTGTCTGCGCCAGCTGTTTGTCCACCGCCTTTGCGCTGAATGCCTCGCTGCGCAAGCGCCCGCTGCCTACTGCTCCGCGCCCGAGCGCGAGGTAGACACGCGGATCGTCGAGCTCCGCCAGCACGGTGGTCTCAATGTAATCGAGCGTGAGCTGCTTTCCGGCAATCGCGTGCGTTGTCTTTTCAAACGCGCCGGGAATCTGCCTGATGCTGTCTGCTGGATAGTTTTTGGCAGTTCCACGAATCGGATAGTGATTGATGACGGTCTGCATCACCAGCGCGTTGTAGGCATTCAGCCAGAAGGCCTTCTTCTGGTCGTCACTCCACTTCGCGTAGTCGGCCACGACCGAGGGGGAGTTCAGCGATGCGATGTAGGCCCTTAGCCGGCCGCGATTCGCCTGCAGCGCCTTGTAGTAAACGAGGCCATCACGCACGTTCTCGTCGAGCAGCCCGTCGAACGGCACGTGAAGGGCTTCGAGGTCTGGGGACGGCGAGTAATTCTGCGCCGTCACGCCGATCGTCGCGAACACGAGGGCTGCCGCAGCAAGTAGTTTTTTCATGATTTCTTCAAGAATCGCCAGAGCACTCCGTCGAAAGGCACAGGCTGTTCGAGGTTAGGAAGGTGGCCTGATCGCGGTATCAGCTCGAGCTGTGAGTTTCGAATGGCACGATGCATTCCTTCGGCCTCAGTAGGCGGAATCAATGCATCTTCCGCCCCATGAACGACGAGCGCGGGCACCTCAATTTTCTCGAGGAGCGGTGTCGAGTCCTTGCGCTCCATCATCGCTGTGACGGCGGCCTTCACCCGATCGGGCGTATTCCCCAGGATGAGCTTCCGCACGTGTGTCACCAGGTCGGGCCGGTCGCGCTGCGTCGTCGCCCCGAGCAGCTTTGGCACCATCTGGGCGCCGATCGCCTCGACCCCTTCGCGGTCGACCTGCTCGATCATCTTCAGTCGATTCCTGCGGCCCTCTTCGTTGTCGGCGCCAGGGCGCGTCGAGACGAGGCCGACCGCGCTGATGTAGCGCGGCGCGCTCTTCAACATCTCGAAGAGCACATATCCGCCCATCGAGCACCCGACGACGGCCGCACGCGTGACGTCGAGATGATCGAGCAGATCGACAGCGTCGCCCGCGAGATCGGACATGCCGACCCCCGCTTCCCAGCGGAGCTCGGGCGCGACCGCGCGCCATCCATCGGGCATCGCGGCAAGGGTCGGCTCCCACATCGCGCTCTGCAGCGGAAAGGCGTGGAGAAACACGACAGTACTGTACGGCCGTTGACGAACGGCGGGCTCAGGAGGATCCGAGATCAGATAGCTGAGGGACTTGTGGCCGACGGTGACCGTCTCGCGGCGCATACACGATCATAGCTCAGCAACTTCAGCAGCGCGATCCACAGAAGGTGTTCCCGATCGTGACAGCGTAGGGCGATAATCGATTTATGCGCCCTTTGGTTGTCGCGCTCATCCTGACGGCCGCGCCCCTGGCGCAGGAGCGGCCGCTGCCCGACTTCAACACGTTCGCCACCCAGGTAAAGAAACACCTGGCGACCGACGAGGAGCGTCAAAGCAGCTACACGTACGTCGAGCGCCGCACCGAGCAGAAAGTCGACAGTGCGGGCCGCCAGACGAGCGAGTCGGTGAAGGTCTACGAGGTGTACCCGGGGCTCCCTGGAGAGGAACGTTACCGGCGCTTGATCGAAGAGAACGGCCAGCGCATCGAGCCCGACAAGCTCGCCCAGAAGGATCGGGAACGGCAACAAGATGTCGATTCGTACGTGAAGGCCCAGTCATCGGAATCGCAGCGGCAGAAAGTCGCCCGCGAACACGAAAAGGCCCGTCTTCGAAGGATCGCCGCCATCGACGATCTGTTTCGAATCTACGAGATCCGCATGATCCGGCGCGAACCGATCGACGGGCACGTCACGATCCTCGCCACGCTGGATCCGAAGGCGAGCGTCAGACCGCAGACCGACGACGGACAGATCATGCGCAACTTCAAAGCGCGTGCGTGGATCAGCGAGTCGGATTACGAGCTGGTACGCATCGAAATAGAGGCGATTGACGATTTGTCGTTCGGCATGGGGCTGCTCGCTCGCGTGCACAAGGGCACGATCGCGACGTTCGAGCGACGCAAGGTCAACAACGAGGTGTGGCTGCCGGCGAAGGTCACATGGACCGCGAGCGGCCGGGTCCTCCTGCTCCGGCGGCTGCGCCTCCGCGGCATCTCCGAGTTCTCCGCGTACAGGAAGTTCACGGTCGATACGTCGGCCACATTCGGACAACCGAAATAACGCAATCAATCCATTCCAAATCTTTGCTTCAGCAGCGGCTCTGCAATATCCCACCGCATCTGACCGTAGTACTGCTCCCGGCGAGTGGCAGAACCGTACTCGTAGCTCTGAATGTCCGTTGACGCGTCGATGGGCGCCTGTCTGCCGAGCAGCTGATGCGTGAACTCGTGGACGGCTGCGCGGCCGATGCCGCGGCCGATCGCGGCGACGATTTCCTGCCGATCGGCGTCCGGTGGAGCATGGACAATCGCTCCATGTGCGAGCGATCGAAAACTGACGAATCCCTGCCCGCCGAATCCCGGAAATGCGTAGGACTCCGCCGAGCCTCCGTAGGGGCCGTTGAGGCTGTCCACGACACGCACCTGGTAATGCGCAGCGACCCGGCCAACGATCGCGATCGGATACGCGCGGAACGCAACGGACAATCTCGTCGCGCGACGCCGCTTCAATCAGCTTCATGTCCTCAGGCGAAAGATCGCCCGGCAGCCGGCCCGGCAGAGTCTTCCTGGCATCGTCACTGATGTTTTCGAACCAGAACGCCAGGTTCGTCGTGCCGGATGCTGAGCGGAGCACGAACAGACCCGTTGCAGCCGCGAACAGCAGGCTGATCCCTGCGACCATGACGTATCGCGGTGTCCGGAGCATGCGTACCAATGGCCCCGAGGTATGCCCCCTCTACTGGGCGTGGCAGACCTGAAGTGAATACGTGCCGACGGCTTCGCCCGTAATGAAGTTCAGCTCACCGGTGGCCACAAACACTCCTGTTGCGTTCTTGTAGCGGCGCGTGCCGTTGATGAACTCTGCGGTCGTGACAAACGGTGTGAGCGCCGGGGGTAGAAGTTGGTGCATGACGCCGGTGTCCCTTGTCACGATGGTGCCCTTCTCGGACGTCACGATGCTGTCGCCGGTGTATGTGCACAGAGCCGGATCGAGCGGGTCGGTGCCACAGACCATGTTGGTCATGATGAAATCGTAGGTGCCCTCGACGTCACCTGTCAGCACACCGTGCGTGCAGATGCCAATCGGCGACTGGCAGGCGGGCGGCGGCACGAGGGTGCTCGTGAAGTCACCGCTGTGATCCTGACAACCGCCGACGTTGGCACGAACGCCAACACTGAGGGCGAATACGAACAGCGCCGCTTGCCAGACTCTGATGTTCATCGGTACTCTCCTTGAAAACCTGGAACGTTATACAACGATTCAGGCGGCGCTCGTCGGTGATAGTATCGGCGGCCAATGGAAGACCTGACGACAGGCTCGATTTCGCGGCATCTGCTGAAAACCACCAGCTTCATGCTGGTGACGATGCTGTTCCAGACGCTGTACTTCCTCGTCGATCTCTACTGGGTCGGCCGCCTCGGAAAGGAGGCGATTGCCGGAGTCGGTATCGCCGGCAATCTGACGTTCATCGTCCTCGCGATTACCCAGATGCTTGCGGTCGGTACGACGACACTCATTTCTCACGCGGCGGGACGCAAAGAGCGCGAACAGGCGCAGCAGGTGCTGACCCAGTCGCTGCTGCTCGCTGCGTCCATAGGCGCCCTGTTTCTCATCGTCGTCACTGCCCTGCGCGAATCGTACGTCGGCTCACTGAGTCCTGATGCTGTCAGTGCGGCGGCGGCCAACGCCTATCTGTCCTGGTTCATTCCGGCGATGGCGCTTCAGTTTCCGATGGTGGTGATGGCCGCGGCCCTGCGTGGGACCGGAAACTTCAAGCCGGGCATGGTGGTGCAGACCGCGACGGTGATTATCAACATCGTCCTCGCCCCCGTGCTCATCTTCGGCTGGATCGGCACGCCGCAAATGGGTGTCGCGGGCGCCGGCCTGGCATCGTTTGTCGCCATCATCGTCGGCACGATCTGGCTCGCCTACTATTTCTTCGATGCGGCGTCGTACCTGACGCTGCATCCTCACTTCAAACCGAACGCCAGCACGTGGGCGCAAGTGCTGAAGATCGGATTGCCCGCGGGCGTCGAATTCGCGTTCATCGCGGTGTATCTGTTCGTCGTCTACACCGTAAGCCGCCCGTTCGGCGCCGCCGCTCAGGCGGGTTTCGGCATCGGGCAGCGGATTACTCAGGCCGGCTTCATGCCAGTCGTCGCGCTTGGCTTCGCCGTTGCACCCGTCGCCGGCCAGAATTTTGGCGCACGCAAGGCGGACCGCGTGCTCGAGACCTTCAAGCGCGCGGCACTTATGGCGGCGAGCATCATGGCGGTCTTCACTATCCCCTGCGTTTTCGCCGGCCAAGCGATGATTCGATTCTTCTCATCAGATCCAGCCGTCATCGCGGTCGGCGCCGAATATTTACGGCTCATCTCGTGGAGCCTCGCCGCAGGAGGCGTCGTGTTCGTGAACGGCAGCATCTTTCAGGCGATGGGCAATACGATTCCGCCTCTCATCGCGTCGTTCGTGCGCATTCTGGTCGTCGCGATTCCTGCGATTCTCCTTTCACGGATGGCAGGCTTCGAGCTGCGCTGGATCTGGTACCTGTCTGTTGCGGCGACGATGCTGCAGCTGACGATGAACCTGTTGCTGCTCAGGCGCGAACTTCGAATCCGCTTGGCGTTTCAGTAGCGCAGGGCTTCAGCCCTGTCACCCGCTTACACCACACGTAAGCTTGTTCACAAACCGTAAGCAATTCGTCGCCGACCTCCACGAATATCCGGGAACTTGCCGTCGAACGCTCGCGATAACAGAGGCACGAGGATTGCCAGCGCACGCGGGATGATGAAATTCCGATTGCGCTTATCGGCTGTCGTCGCCACCTTGTTCCTGGTCGTCATTCCGGATCTCATCACCAGTCAAAGGCCGCAGGCCGCCGATGCGCCGGGACCGTATGTGCTCACGGATCTCGGAACGCTTGGCGGGCTGAGCGCTCAGGCCTTCGACATTAACGAGGCGGGCGACATCGTCGGATCCGCCACCAATTCGGCCCTCAGGCTGCGCGCGTTTGTGTGGCGTAACGGCTCGATGACGGACCTTGGAACGATCGGCGGGAATCACAGCGAAGCGGTCGCGATCAGCGACACAGGACATGTCGTCGGCCGGTCTCAAACGTCGACCTCGAAGTACCGCGCGATCCTGTGGTCGGGCGGTACGACGACGGACCTGACCCCCTCGAGCGATTACGCCGTGGCTTACAGCGTCAACGATATCGGCCAGGTCGTCGGCAGCATCGACAACTGGAAGGGCTTTGTCTGGCATAACGGCGTAAGAACGGACCTGGGAGACCTCGGCGGCGGATGCTCACACGCGGCAGATATCGACGACACGGGTCAGATCGTCGGGACGTCGTGCCCGCCGGCCGTCCCGGGGCATGCCACCCTCTGGCACAACAACGCCATCATCGATCTTGGCGTGGTGCCCGGCATGGAAGACAGCGGCGCTGCTGCGATCAACAGCGTCGGCCAGATCGTCGGATCGTCCGGTTTTATGGATAAAGAGACGTACGAGATCACCTCGAAAGCCTTTCTGTACGAAAACGGCGTGATGAACGTGCTGCCCGTGCCGAGCTGGGAAAGCTACGCTGGGGACATCAACGATTCAGGCGTCGTCGTCGGGACGATGCGGGCAGGTGGCGGTTTCTCGAACTTTCACGCGTACGTCTTCGCCGACGGCGTGGCGACCAACCTGAACAGCCTCATTCCATCGGGCTCGGGTCTGCACCTCGCGTACGCGTCGGGCATCAACAACGCCGGCCAGATCGTCGGAACTGCGTTCGACGCACAAGGCCGCTACCACGCTTACCTTCTCACTCCGGTCGCCTCCGGCACTCCCGTCGTCAGCATCGGCGACGCGATGGTCACCGAGGGGCATACAGGAACTCGCATGGTGAACGTCACGCTCTCGCTGTCGAGGACGGCCAGTGAACCGGTCACAGTGGCATACAGCACGACCAATGGTAGCGCCGCCGCTGGCAGCGATTACCAATCCGCCGCAGGAACGGTGACGTTCGACCCAGGTGAAACCGGCGAGACGATTTCCCTCCTGGTGAACGGCGACCGCGTCGGCGAGCCGAATGAGACCTTCCTGGTCAACCTGAGCCAAGCCCAGGGTGGAGTGATTGCTGATGGACAAGGCGCCGTCACCATAGCCGACGACGAGCCACGAATCACCATCAACGACGTTTCGAGGAACGAAGGCAATGGGGGCACAACGCAGTTCGTCTTTGCGGTGAGTGTGTCGCCAGCCCCCGACACCACTATCACGCTGAACTACGCTACAGCGAATGGCTCTGCGACATCGATCGACGACTACAACGCGGCGTCCGGATCGCTTGTGTTCACTTCAGGTCAGACGGCGAAGACGGTGACCGTCGCGGTGAAAGGCGATAAGAAGCGCGAACCGTACGAAACGTTCTACGTTCACCTCTCCGGAGCTGCGGGGGCCTTCCTCGCGGACAGCCAGGGAATGGGCGAGATTCGCAACGACGATCGATAACGACCTTTCTTGCCTTAACTGCTTGCGCCGGCTCCGCTGTGGGCTTAGTATCGCGGCGACCCACATCATTCAAGGAGACGGGCATGCACTCAGGCGCGCGCAAGGGCTCCAAATTCGGTGCCGCAGTGATGGGCGGCGTTTCGGTCGTGGCTGTAACGGCCGCCACACTCGTCGGGCAGTACTCGATGACGGTCAACCGCGACCGTCTGGTGAACGCGCAGAACGAGCCGCAGAACTGGCTCATGATGAACGGGGACTACGCGTCCACCAGATACTCGAAGCTGTCGCAGATCAACCGGGACAATGTAAAAGACCTGCGGATGGTGTGGGCGCTGGCGCTCGGAGGGATGCAGGACGTCGGACAGAACGGGCCCGAGAGTGAGCTGAATCCGCTCATCGACAACGGGTTCATGTATACCAGCGACGGCTGGGGCACGCTTTACAAGATCGACGCGCGGACTCCCGGGAAGGGTGAAATCGTCTGGGTCACCGATCCGGGCGTTTCACACCAGGGCAACGTCTCGCGCTCGCGCGGCATCGCGCTTTGGGAGGATCTCGTCATCGCAAACATCCCCGACGGACGGGTGATCGCCGTGAACCGCGGAACCGGCGAGATCGTGTGGGACAAAAAGGTTGCCGTGACCAACGAGTTCGGCAGCCGCGAACGATTCTTCACGGCGCCGATCACCGCCGAAGGCAAAGTGATTATCGTGAACAGCGCTGGTGACGGCAAGACGCGCGGCTGGATCGCCGCGCTCGATGCCCGCACTGGTGACGAGGTCTGGCGCTGGTACGTGGTACCGAAGCCCGGCGATCCAGGCAGCGAGACGTGGAAGGACAAGAACAACGCGTGGAAGACCGGCGGCGGCGGCATATGGCAGACCGGGTCGTACGATCCGGCGACGAGGCTCACCATCTGGGGCACGGGCAATCCCGTGCCGGCATACGACCCGCAGGCAAGGCCTGGCGACAACCTCTACACCAACGCCGTCGTCGCGCTGAATATCGATACGGGCAAGCTCGCGTGGTATTTCCAGTACACGCCGAACGACTCGTGGGACTACGACGAAGTCGGCGTCCACATGCTGTACGACACCGTGATCGACAAGCTCAACCGGAAGATTGTCGGCCACTTCGGCCGGAACGGCTTCTACTACTCCATCGACCGGACCAACGGCCGATTCATCAAGGGGTCGCAGTATCTCAACGACGTGAACTGGACGAAGGGGCTCGATCCCGAGACGGGCAAACCGGTTGAATACAACCCGAAGCTCGACGTGCAGATCTATAATCCCGAAGCGCGCGCGCTTCGCGGCGATTCCATGAAGCGCACGTGCCCGACGTGGCACGGCGGCATCGCGCATCAGCCGACGTCGTACAACCCGGTGAAGAAAATCGCGTACGGCGTGGGCACCGAAGGCTGCTACTCCCAGAACGGCCACACCGTGGCCTACCTCTCACCCGACGGCGGCATCGACGACAAGAACACGACGAAGCGCACATACACGAGCGACCTCTACTACGGGTCGATCACGGCCTTCGACGCCGTCAATCACAAGGTGCTCGCCAAGGCGGTGACCGACATCGAGATTCGCTCGGGCACGCTGGTGACGGCGGGCGGCGTGGTGTTCACGGCTCTCCAGGACGGTTGGGTCGTCGCGTACAACGACGAGACGCTCGAGGAGTTGTGGCGCTTCAATGTGGGCACACCGCTGAAGGGAGCGCCGGTTACGTACTCGATCGGACCGAAGCAATACCTCGCGGTGCAGGCCGGCGGCCGGCATCTGCACCCGGTGAAGTTCGACAAGCTGCAAGATTCCAGTTATCTGTTCGTATTTGCGCTGAATTAGAAAACGACGACGACACAGAGGCGCAAAGGCGCAAAGAATTTCTTTTCGCAAAAAGATTTCTCTGCGGCTTTGCGGCTCTGCGTCGAGACAGCGATCATTTCTTCAGTTCCTTACAGACATCCTCGTCCCTGCCCCAGAATTCGACGCACTTGGCGTGGTCCATCGGGCCCTGGCCGACGATTTTCGCCATGAGAAAGTCCGCGATGAGCTCGATCTCGCGCTGCTGAAGTGTGGCGGGCGGGTCGGGCATGCGCGTGGGGTGCTTCGCCAGGTCGGCGGCGGTCATCATGAAACAGCGGCCGTCGGTGTATGCGAACTTGTCGAACGCGGGCATCTGTGTGTTCGGCCGCCCGCATTTGATCGTCAAAACCAGCAACTGCCGCGTGTACTTCTTGTCTCGCAGGCTCGGACCATCGGGCATCTGATTGTCGCTCTTCACGCCGTCGGCCGCCCAGCCGTGACACGCGCGGCAGTCCGCCTTCTGCTGATAGAGCCTCATGCCTTCGGCGAGATCCGCAGGATCCGCGGCCTGCGGCGCCTGGGCGCGGCCAGTCTCAGAGTACGCGAACGCAACGATCGCAAGGATGCCGAGGAGAACCCAGATGCGGTGCCTCATAGGCGCGGAGTATACCGCAGCGCCACCTGAGTCGTCAGTCTGCAGTCGACAGTCGGCAGCTCGTCAGCAGCAGTCTCAGTCGCAGCGGTCCGACTGCCCCGGCCCGCGGCGCATCGACCGCTGACTACCGACTGAGCTGTCGACTGACGACTCAGTCCTGCCGCAGCGCCGTCAACGGCTCGACCCTCGCCGCGCGACGCGCGGGAACGTATGACGCGAGCCCGGCCACGGCCGCAAGCAGCGTCAACACCACCGCATACGTCGTCTTATCTGTGGGCGTGACGCCGAACAGCAATGTGCCGAATGACGGCAGCACCACGAGCGAGAGCGCCACTCCCGCTATCGCGCCGATGGAGACCAGACGAAGCCCGTCTTTCACCACCGACCATGTCAGCTCTCCCCCATTCGCCCCGAGCGCAATGCGGAATCCGATCTCGCGCGTGCGCTCGCCGACCATGAACGCGAGCAGCGCATATAGACCAAGCGATGCGAGCAGCAGCCCGCTCAGGGCAAACGCTCCCGATACGAGCGCGGTCAGACGTTCCTGCGCGAGGCTTTCAGCAACCGCTTCCTCGAACATTCGGACGTTTCTGATTGCCAGATTGGGATCCATGCGACGGATCACGCTCGTCAACGGCTTCGGCCGTCGCTGCAGGCCGGTCGGTCCGTACGAACAGCGTCGGGCCGAGCGGAAGCTGGCGATGGCTGTAGAAGATCGTCGGACGTGGAGCGCCCCGCATCGACCCTTCACCAACGTTGCCGACAACGCCGATAATCGGCGCGTAAGGGTCCTCATCCTGCATGCTTACCATGAGCGATTCGCCAAGCGGGTCCACGTTCCCAAGATATCGGTCGACGAACGCCTGGTTGACGATGAATCCCGGCACCGGATTCGCATCGTCGGCGTGCGTGAATTCGCGTCCTCGAAGCACGGGAATACGCAGCGTCCGGAAATATCCCGGTGTGACGACCCGGATAGTGGCGCTCGGCCGCTGCGAGCTCGGAACCACCGGTGTCGAGAGACGATGAAACGACGTGCCGGCCCGCGGAGCGCCGATCACCGGCAGTCCGCTTGCCGCTGCTGCCGAATCCACTCCGGGCAGCGCGCGAATCGTCGTCAGGAGTTCCTGTTGAAACGCGACCTGGCGCTCGATGGGATAGCGCGTGCCTGGCAGCGAGACCTGCATCGTCAGGAGCCCTTGCTGCTCAAAGCCGTGGTTCACGCTGGTGAGTGCGATCACCGTTCGCACGAGTAGTGCAGCCCCGCAGAGCAGCACGACGGTCATGGCCACTTGTCCGACGACAAGAGCCTGGCGGATGCGCGGCGAATGCGTGACGCGCGAGTTGCTCGCGTGCAGCGACTCCACAATGGAACGGCGAGCCACGATCACCGACGGCGCAAGTCCGGCAACCAGCCCTGTCAGCACCGACAACCCAGCCACGTACAACAAGACGCGCGCATCGAGCGTCACCTCCGGTACGCCCAGCAGCTGTCGGGGGCGCAAATGCGACGAGCGCATCGAGGCTCCAGCGCGCGAGCGCGATGCCGAGCGCCCCTCCAACGAGCGCGAGGAGCATACTTTCGACCAGCAGTTGACGGACGAGCGCACCGCGCGCAGCACCGAGCGACGTGCGAATGGCGATTTCCTGCCGGCGAGAGGCCGCTCTCGCTATCAACAGGTTCGCGATGTTGAAGCATGCGATCGCGAGCAGTACGCCAACGGCGATGTAGAGCACGATGAGAGAGTCACTTACACCCGACCGGTCAGCTCCTCTCGCAACGGCACGAGCCTGGCCGTCCTGTTCCTGTTGAACTCGTATGTCGAGGCCAGACGACTTGCGACCTGATCCATGTCAGCGCGTGCTGTCTCGATGCCGGTTCCCGTTTTCACTCGAGCGACGACGTTGATGAATCGCCCGCCGCGCTCGCGCCATGGAGCGTTCCGGTCGAGCTTCAATGCGACCCACGCATCATTGTCGTGATACACAAACCGGAATTGCGGCGGCATCACGCCCACGACCTGCGCCGGAGTGTCGTTGAGCTCGATAAAACGGCCCACGATGTTTCGATCGCCGCCGAACCGCGTCTGCCACAAGCGATGACTGATGACGGCCACATCGGGCGCATTCGGGCGATCGTCGTCCTCGTTGATCGTGCGGCCGAGGATCGGTTCAACACGGAGCACTGGAAAGAACTCCGAAGAGACCGCCTGCAAGCTCAGTCGCGTCGCTTCACCCGCGCCTGTCAGGATCGCAGAGCGGCCGGCCGCCCACGCCGCGACCCGTTCGAGCGTTCGGTTGTCGCGCTGCCAATCGAGCCAGGTCGCCGGCGAGACCGAGTTGTGACTGTTGCTGCTCCTTGCCTCGTACACCATGACCAGGTTTTCGCCGTCTGGATACGGCAGCGGCCGCAGCAGCAATTGATCCACGACGGAGAAGATGGCCGTGTTGGCACCGATGCCAAGCGCCAGCGTAAGGACGACGGCAATCGTGAAGCCGGGAGTGCGCCGCAATCCCGCGGCCCATATGCCGTGCGTCGCGCATCACGTCTTCAAAGAAACGTCCGTTGCGGATTTCGTGGCCTGCTCTTTCTGCTTCAGCACGCTCCCAAACCTCCTCCGCGCCTCGAGCCGCGCGTCGGCCTCGCTCATTCCCGCATTCACGAGCTCGCGCGTCTTCGACTCGATGTGAAACGCCATTTCCGCGTTCATCTCGTCATCTCGCTTCTGCGAGATGAACGGCCATTTCAGCTTCATGGATGTTTACTCCGCCTTGAGGGCGTCAACCGGGTTCAAAACCGCGGCACGCCATGCCGGAAGGTAGCCGGCAAGCACCGTGACGATCGCGATCAAGCCAACGACTCCCACATACACCGGGATGTCGATCGGCCGCACCTGGAACAGCACCGTCTCGAGCAGACGCGTCGCCGCCACGGCGCCGGCGAGGCCGAGGACCAACCCAGCCACTGCGAGGACGAGCCCTTGTCCGAGGATCAATCGCAGCACCGACGCCTTGTCCGCCCCGAGAGCCATGCGCACGCCGATCTCTCGCGATCGCTGCTCAACCGCAGTACGCCATCACGCCGTAGACGCCGGCCATCGCGAGACACACCGCGAGCGCGGCAAAGAGGCCGAACAGCAACGTGCGAAATCTCGGATCTTCCACGCCCTCGGACACCGCCGCCTCCATCGTGCTGAACGAGACCGGCACTTCGGGCGAAATCTCAGCGGCGACGCGGCGCAGCGTTCCGGCGAGCGCGAGTGGATCGCCGGCCGTTCGAACCACCACGTTGAGCGTCGCGCCGTTGTAGTTGTGCTGCGGTGTACGGCATGTAGCACTCCGGCATCGGCTCGATCGCCGGGTTGCGCTGGCGCACGTCGCCGACGACGCCGACGATGGTCATGCCTTCGGGCCGATCGAACGGACAGAAGATCGTCCGGCCGATCGGATTCTGGCCCGCGAGCGATTTTCGAACGAGCGCCTCGTTGACGATCGCGACGAGCGGCTGGTCGTTGGTATCGCCGGCACTGAAATCGCGGCCGCGTCTTCAGCGGAATGCCGAGCGCCGCAAATGTGCCGGGCGCCATGATCGTGATCGAAGCGCGCTCGGTTCAGTCGCGCGATTCCGCTCCGCCGGCGGGTATCCGATCGATGAAGTAGCCGCCCGAGCCGGCAAGGCTCAAGTCTCCCGGCGGGATCGGACGTGGCGCCGACGGCGCAACGACGCCTGGCAGCACCGCGATTCTCGACAAGATCTCCCGGAAAAACGCATTGTTTTCCTGCCTGCTGCGCACGCCGGTGGCTTTCATCACGAGGACGTTCGCCGGCTGAAAACCCAGGTCGACGTTGTGCAGCGCCATGAGGCTCTTCATCAGCACGCCTGCGCCGGCGAGGAGGACGACCGCCAGCGCGATTTCGGCACACGACGAGCGCTCCGCGCATGCGGATGGCGCCTCCGCCGCCACCGAGCGCGTGCTTCCCTGCCTGAGCGATTCGAGCAGATCGACCTTCGACGCATGGAACGCGGGAATCAAACCGAATAACAGGCTCGTCGACATCGACACGATCAGCGTGAATGCGAGCACGCGGCCGTCGATGTCGGGTTGAGAAAGCCGTACCACGTCGGCGGGCATCAGTGCGATCAGCGCCTGCGTTCCCCAATAGGCGAGCGCCAATCCGCAAACGCCCGCGATCAGCGCGAGCAACATGCTTTCAGTGATCAACTGCTGGATGATGCGGCGGCGATTGGCGCCGAGTGCGGCGCGAACCGCAACCTCTCGCGTGCGCAGCGGTTGCCTTGCCCAGCAGCAGCGTTGCTGTGTTGGCGCACGCAATCAGCAACACGACACCGACGACGCCCCACAGGAGATACAGCGTGAGACGGACGTCGCCGACGAGTTCGTCCTGCAAACGCGTCGCGGTGACGCCGCGCCCTTTGTTGCTTTCGGGATACTCGCGTTCGAGCGCGGCCGCGACGATTCGTGAGATCGGCTTGTCCCTGTTCGAGCGACACGCCCGGCTTGAGCCGGCCGACGGCGAAGAAGTTATGTCCGGTGCGGCTGGTCGAGCTCGTCGTCTGTGGAAGCCACACATCTGTTTCCGCCGGGAACCGAAATCCTGGCGGCAGCACGCCGATGATCGACCGCGCCGTATTGCCGACGCGAATCGTTCGCTCGAGGACGCGCGGGTCTCCTCCCAGACGGTTTTGCCAATACGAATGGCTGATGAGCACGTTGGGAGGCGCGTTCGGGATGAACTTCATCGGCCTGAACGTGCGACCGATGATTGGCTCGACCGCGAAGACACGGAAGAACTGCGCATCGACGCTCGCGATGCGCCCGTACTCGGCCAGCGCGCCGGTGGCGTCACCGAGTTTTCGCCAGGACGGTAGCTCGACATCGCCTCGAACGATCGAGCTTCGATCGCGCCAGTCGCGGAAGTTCGCAATCGTCGACCAGCGTTTGCGTCTCATCCGCGCGTGTGGAATGCTGTACGAAGCACGACGATACGATCCGCGCCCGGATATGGCAGCGGCTTCAGCAGCACGCTGTTGACGACGCTGAATACCGCCGTGTTGGCGCCGATGCCGAGCGCGAGAATGATGACGACGGAGAGCGTGAAGCCGGGGCTTCGCCGAAGATTGCGGCTCATGAACCGCACGTCGCGGAGAAGATCTTCAACAAGCCGGCCCGTTCGAATCTCGTGACCGGTTTCTTTCTGCTTGAGCACGCTGCCAAACCGCCGCCGCGCCTCGAGCCGCGCGTCTGCCTCGCTCATCCCAGCGTTCACGAGCTCGCGCGTTTTCGACTCGATGTGAAACGCCATCTCGTCCGACATCTCATCGTCTCGCTTCTGCGAGATGAACGGCCATTCGAACTTCATCTATGCTCCCTGTTCGATCGCCCGAAGGACTTTCGTGACCGCGCTCGACAGCCGCAGCCACCCATCGACCTCTGCCTGCGCAGCGGTGCGACCCTTGCGGGTCAGCTTGTAGAACTTGGCTTTCCGGTTGTTCTCCGTCATGGCCCACTCCGAGTCGATGAGCCCCTGCTCTTCCATGCGATAGAGCGCCGGATAGAGCGAGCCTTCTTCGACTTTCAGCACGTCCTCGGACAGCTGATGTATCCGCGTGGCGATCCCGTAACCATGGTTCGCCCCGGCGCTGAGACTCTTGAGAATCAGCAGGTCGAGCGTTCCCTGCAGCAGGTCGATTTGTCTGATGCCCATATATAGCTGGTAGCTGATAGCCACTTCCCCAGATTGTCTAGGGAAGACTATCAAAGAGTGTTCCAGTAATGGGGTCGCTGGAATGCGCTATTTCGTTGGCGTATTACGGCGTGCCGGGCTTCGGTAGGCGCGACGCGTCCGTTCGTGGGACGCCGCCGTTCCTGTTATGGAATGCTCGCCGGTCGCTATCCTGACCCGGGTCTCGGATGCCGACGCCTGCAGTCAACAGGGAGGACGACATGCTGCGACGATCGAGACATATTCATTACGCTGTAGCGTTAGTCTGCGCATTTGTGGCGGCGTATGCCTCGCTGGGTGCGCAAGCCCCTGCTCTACAGCCAGGACCAGCAGCGGGCCCTGCAGATTCTCGACAGCGCTCACGAAGCCATTTCCTTCAGGTGACTCCGCACGGGATATCCGCTGGCTTGTGGAGTCGGTGCGCAGTCGACCAAATGTCAGTCTGCCAGCGACCGTGCTGGCCGGACTCGAAGCCAACCTCGCGGCAATGAATCGAATCAATGAGCTGCCGGAGGCGCAAAGAGAATCTGTCGTGGAAGCGGTTCGCGCCGACCTTCGCCTGAAAGCTGAGTTCTGCCGGAACCATCCCGAGGGAATGGCCGGCCAGGTGGCTTTGAACGTCCGAACATGGCTGGCAGGTGAGCCACGCTCAGAGGCCAGGCAATGGCAAGTGCTGTATATCAATGCGCCGCTCGCCGGATTTGCGGGGCGAAAGGCAGCGCCGTTTCCGCAATTCAGCTCGCCGACCCGGATGCTCCTGCCTCCCGGGGCATACATTCTCTGGGCGCAAGATCCGACGAACGCATCACGGCGCGGACCTGAGGTCCTGCTGAGACTCGGTGTGGCCCGCGCTGAGACACTTGATGCCGATCTGCTGGTCGCCTCTGGGTTATAAGCATTGCCGACAGACAGCATCGGCAAGCGTTGGAAAGCGATCAGCGCTGTTGGCGCCATCGTCGCATCGACGGCGACCGCAATTTACCGTCCGCCTCCCGTTGGGGATCCGCAATCCTTCATCGCGCTCGGCACGCTTGTCTCGTCGGTGACGAGCGGATTGCTTTACGTCGCCATGACACGATTCGCCGCTCAACGGCACGTGCTTCTCTGGGTCGCGGCGGCGATCGCCGGGTCTGCGGGCGCGGTCTGGTGTCACAGCTACTACGGCACTCTGTCGGACACTCGCGTCGCCGTGTATGAAGGTCAGCAATTCGTGATCGGTGACGAATACACCGCGGAGGGCACGGCGTGGGCTGCCGCACACGGACACGATTCGAACGCCCTGCTCTTCGACTTCATGGGTATCGCGACCAATGCGTGGACGCGAGAGAGCATCGAACGAGTGAAAGCACGAATGCGGCTTTCGTACTATGCCGTGTTTCCTTTGGTCGCCATTGCCATTCTGTCAACGGTTCAGGCGGTGGACCTGGGAAAACGATCGGGACGACGGAAGAGCAGTCCCAGACGAACCTTGAAAGTGTGATCGAGGAGGAGGACGACTATGGATCCGACCAGACGCAAGCTACTGAAAGCGGGCGCGGCGGCAACGGCGATGGCCGCAGCGCCGCGCGTGTTTGCCCAGCAGACTGGGCAAGGAGGTGCTGCCTTGTCCTTCTACGAAAAAGGCCCGGTTCGCATCCACTATGAGGAAGCCGGTTCCGGCTTTCCCTTGTTGCTCATCGCCGGCGGAGGATTGAATTCGACGATCGCCGGCTTGAAGCGCGGCGATCCGTTCAACCCGATCGAGGAGTTCAAGGGAGAGTTCCGCTGCATCGGCGCGGACCTGCGTAATGCCAACACCGGCCAGTCCTCCGGGCCGCTCGAGATCGACCGGCCGTGGGATGCATACACGGATGACCAGCTCGGCCTGATGGATCACCTGCGCATCGATAAGTTCATGGTGATGGGCTTCTGCATTGGCGGCCCCTTCATCTGGAACCTTCTGGAGCGGGCCCCTGATCGTGTTGTCGCAGCCGTACTGGCGCAGCCCAGCGGGTTCCGAAAGGAAATGCCCAATCTCTCCTACGAGAACAACATCAAGGGTTGGGGTCCCGAGTTGGTCAAGCGCCGGCCCGACATCACGATGGAGATGGTCGACAAATTTCTGACCAACATGTACCGCACCAACGCAGACTTCGTCTGGACCGTGACACGTGATTTCGTGCGCACCTGCCGGACGCCCGTACTGATCCTGCCGGATGATAGCCCGCCGCATCCGTACGCCGTCGCCATGGAGGCCGCGATGCTCGCGCCGAAAGCCGAAGTGAGCCTGTTCCCGTGGAAGGAGCCCAAGGATCGGATTCCCCTGGCAGTGCGCCAGATACGTTCGTTCCTTCGGGCGCACCGGCCTGCTTCTGTTTAGACGCGGTGTCCAAACGAGAGGCGGCATGAATCGGCGCAGTCGTCTGGCTGGCCTCTCACTTGCCAACGACGACGACAAGGTTCGCGCGCTGGTCCAGCGGTAGCGGCACAGCGTCCCAACAATCGGAGAAGTACCAGCACCTGATCCGACCACTCGCTTCGGTGATGACCGCGAGCAGTTCGGCCATTGCGTATTCGCGGGTGTGATGGTGCCGGTCGGTGTTGTCCACAGGGTACATTGGCAGTGGGTTCTGCCGCCGCCCGATCTTGGCGAGATTTTCGAGCCTGAAGATGTTCGGTGTCGTCAGATACAGCACCCCGTCGGATGCGAGCAAAGCAATCAGTTGCCGAAGGAGGACGAGCGGGCTGATCGACAAGTGCTCGAGAACTTCTGTAAAAACGATGAGATCGTATGGCGCCATCACGTTCAACGGGGCGAAGTCGCCCGTATTCAGATCGAGGCAAATGCGACGGTCGGAATCGACGTACTCAGGCCCGTCCGGCCGGTCCGCCGCGACCAACTCAATTCCTGGGAGAAAGGCCTTGTACCAGACGAGGTTCTGCGTATTGCCGATATCCAGCACGCGTGGGCGCTGCCGGTCCCTGCACAGGTAGCAGCACGCGTTCAGCAGTTCTGCAAAGCGACGCTTGTGGAAGACAAGGTGATCCTGCGGGTATTCCTTGCCTGGCTCGAACGCACGGGCGCATGCCTCCCCGTGCAGTTGTTCGAACAGATTCATATTGAGAGACCGTCCCGAGGACAACTCCTCGGCGAGCGCTTCGTTCGCCAGCGATCGAAACGGCGTCAGGGCGGGATCCAGCTGAGCATCGTAGTCGTGACGTTCGTTCAAAGCGTCGCGAAACTCGGCGCTCGCGAGAAACTCCCGCAGGATATCGGTGGGCGACATGCCGGACTGCATGGCCGTCGTATATGCCTCGAGGCCAGCCTGGTCGGCGACACGCCTGAAGACAGAGGCATAGGCCGCTTCGAGAAACTCACGTGCTTCGGCAGCGGTCATGTGTCGTGTTGACACTTTAACGCACAGCCTTGCCTGGGGTCGAGCGTCTGCAATCAGTTCTCAGACGGTCGTTCGACGCTATCGATCACAAGTACGTCAACCGGCGCTGTTGCAGGTTGAAGCCGCAGACCAAGCTGTTCTTCCACAGCGGTAAAGATTGTCGGACCAGCCGACTCTGGATCTGTGGCAGGCGCAAAATCGAGGAGGAGATTGAATGGCGCGGTGAAGCCGGTCTTGTCGATGATGACGCGGTCGACTTCGCTCGAGATGAAGTCGATCAGCGTCGATGTCGAGATGCCACCTGCTTCGATTCGATGGACTCGCGGCCACTGTGGGCGCGGACGGGTTTCGGGGTACTGGCTCAGCACCCGTCGTCTTCCGCCGTCACAGATGTAGAGGGGCCCTCGAGATCGATCAGATCCCAGCGCAACTGCTGCCTGGGGATGCAGTCTCCCTCCTTCATGGGCGCGATTTTGAGACCTGCATCGGCAACCGAGAGTTCGTAGACCGGCAATGTTCTTGTTTCCAAACGGACGGCGAGATGAAACCGGTCGGCGAGCAACGACTGGAACATAGCGCGCATCTGATCGGGTTTCGCGCTGCCGGCTGCTCGTGCGTCGATGGCATACTCATCGGAGCGCACCCAAGACGGCCCTCCCTCGACTTGGAAGCCCGTGACGTTGTACGCGGCCTGGATGAGCGCCTGGAGAGGACCCGCTACGATAAGGGAGCGGACGTCTCGAGGACGGGACATTTGTTCTTTCAGAAAATGCGCCTGCATACCCAACACATTGCG
Organism: Vicinamibacterales bacterium; assembly: GCA_963787755.1. GTDB lineage: Bacteria > Acidobacteriota > Vicinamibacteria > Vicinamibacterales > JAMQPK01 > JAMQPK01. Next base: position 118,409 of record CAWBEG010000011.1, on the reverse strand, counting down.
ACCGGCGCCAGGGAACTGATTGCTCCGCTTGATTGAGGCGATTTCGAACGCGAGCGCAACTGGAGGGGCGACGATCGTCGATTGAGCCGTGAGCGCGCCGCCAACGGCGGGTCCGCCAACGGCCGCAACGACCCCGACGGCGAGCGCCAATCGTCGGCCACGCGTCAACGGGCGTCCGATCTCGTTCCGCATGATGGCCTCCACACGCTCGCGCAGATTCGAGCCGCTCATGCCGGCCACGCATGGCAGCTTTACTCCCACCGACTGCCGACAGACTTCGAGAATGCCTTCGGCGTAATCACTCGGCCGGCCTCCCGATCGGAGCACCGTTTCGTCGCAGGCGCGTTCGCGCTCGTCGACGAGCCGCGCCTCGATCCACCACACCGCCGGATGGAACCAGAAGAGCGCCTCGACTGCCATGTGGATCGCGGCGGCGAGGTTGTCATGGCAGCGGATATGGCACCGCTCGTGCGCGATGAGCGCGCGCAACTGCGCGGCCGTCAAACGTTCGACGACGCCCTCCGGAAGCAGCAGCCGCGGGCGACGGATGCCGACGACCCCGGGCTCAGGCATCGAAGGAGATGACAAGACCGTGAGATCCTCTGCACCGTAGTGCGCGTCGAGTCGCACCGGCGTGGCTTGGCGCAGTGCCGATCGGATCGGCAGCCATTGGCGCCACCATGATATGAAGACGACACCCGCTCCGAGCGCCCAGAGGGCCAACAGCACCCAGGGCAGGACCGGCGCCGATTGCGGGATGGATGCCGGCGCCACAATGACAACGGCGGCAGGCGCCAGGATGTCCTGCATCACAAACGACACCGCGGGCTGCACCACGGTCGGCGTCGCGCGCCACTGGAACCGCTCGCCCAGGCTCACCAGCACCGAGAACGGTACCAGGAACTTGACCGACGCCGCTGTCCACAACCAGCAGCGCACTCGCGCGCCGTTCCTGCGCAGCGCCAACGCTGCCAGCCAGATGACGATCACAAAGAGCGTCGATTGCCACAGGTGATTCATCAGCGCGGACGGCACCCACGGAGTCATCGCGACCCACCTTTCTTGAGGAGCTTCTTCAGTGCGTCCTCGGCTTCCTTGATGTCGTCGAGCGTCAGGCGGCCCGATTCAACGAGCCGCGCCATCACCGGCCGCGGCCGGCCGCCTAACAGCGCGAGCAGTTCGTCGACCAGTGTGGTGTGCGCATCGTCACGCGAGATGACGGCCTCGACGATGTTCGCGTTGCTGATCCGCTTCACGCAGCGGAGCGCCCGTTTCTTCTCCAGCCGATAGACGACGGTCTGGACGGTGGTGAAGGCCGGCCGCCCCTTTGCGGGGAGCGCCTCATGGATCTCACGGATCGAGCACGCGCCCTCGCGTCCACAGCACTTCGAGGATCTGCAGTTCAGGCTTCGTGAATGATGTTCGTGGCATATGCGCTGACTATGAGAGGAGCCGATTAAACTACAATCATAGTTACAATGCAAGGGCGCCGTTAGTCGCGCCGTGGACCTCGAATTCTTGACATACATAGAACAGCAATGTATAAAGCTTCTACGTATGGACATGAGCAAGGACCTGGTTGCTGCTTCCGCCACGCCGCTCGTGCTCGCCATCCTTGCCGAAGGCGACAGTTACGGCTACGCCATCATCAAACGGGTAGCCGAGTTGTCAGGCGGGCACCTGCAGTGGACCGACGGCATGCTCTATCCCGTGCTGCACCGGCTCGAGCGCCAAGGTCATGTCGCGGCGAAGTGGTCCACGTCCGAGAGCGGCCGCAAGCGCAAGTACTACCGAATCACGAAAGAAGGCCGGGCGGAACTTGCAGCCCAGCGGCAGCAGTGGAAGGCCGTGGACGGTACCCTGAAGGGGATCTGGATGCAGGCGGTGACAGTATGACGACACTCGCCGATCAACCAATTGAGGAACAAATCGCGCAGTGGCGGGCGTACTTACGCCGCCGTCAGGCCGTTCACGGTCCCGACGTGGAGGAGCTCGAGGGACATCTGCGCGATCAACTGGCGGCGCTCACCGAGGCCGGCCTGACTGGGGATGAAGCTTTCCTCGTCGCCGTCAAGCGCATGGGCAGCCTCGATGCGCTGTCACGCGAGTTCGCGCGCGCGCATTCCGAGCGGCTGTGGAAGCAATTGGTCATCGCCCCGGACGATGCCGATGAGCCGGCTGACACGAAACGCAGCGAGCTCCTCGTCGTCCTCGGCCTGGCCGTTGGCGCGGCGTTGGCCGTCAAGCTGCCCACGCTATTCGGCCTTCGGCTCAGCCCTCAAGAAGAAGTGCCGTCTTTCTACTTCCGCAACGCCAGCCTTTTCGTCTTTCCGCTGCTCGCTATCTACTTCATGTGGAAGCGCGGGTGGAATGCTATGAGCGGCCTCTGGCTCGCCCTGCCCTTCGCGGCCGCGGCCGTGTTCGCGAACGTCTTCCCGTTCCACAATCCAGGACGGCTCGACAACTTCCCGCAGGGCAGCGACACGCAACTGTTGAGCGTTTTGCACCTGCCAATCGCCCTTTGGCTGGCCGTAGGGTTCGCGTACGTGCGAGGGCGGTGGTTCGACGATGGTGGGCGCATGAATTTCGTCCGGTTCTCGGGCGAACTGGCGATCTACTACGTGCTCATCGCACTCGGTGGGGGCGTCCTCACCGGCTTTACGGTCATGATGTTCTCCGCCATCGATATGAGTCCTGAGTGGTTCGTCGGGCCATGGCTGATCCCGTGCGGGGCGGCGGGGGCCGTCATCATCGGATCCTGGCTGGTGGAGGCGAAGCAAAGCGTCATCGAGAACATGGCGCCAGTGCTCACGAGACTGTTCACGCCGCTGTTTACGCTTCTGCTGCTGGCGTTTCTGGTCACGATGGCGTGGACGGGCAACCCCATCAACGTGAAGCGGGAAGTACTAATCGGCTTCGATCTTCTGCTGGCGGTCGTCGTAGGGCTGGTGCTCTACGCCGCCTCCGCGCGCGATCCGCAGGCGCCGCCCGACTTCTTCGACAGCCTGCAGCTGCTGCTCGTGATCAGCGCGCTCGTGGTCGATGGGGTGGCGCTCTGGGCGATCGCCGCCCGCATCTCCGAGTTTGGCTTCACTCCCAACCGAGTCGCGGCTCTTGGCGAGAATCTCATTCTGCTCGTCAACCTCGCGTGGACGGCGTGGCTCTATGTGCGCTTCGTGCGTCACCGGGGCTCGTTTGCCGCGCTGGAACGATGGCAGATCGCCTATCTGCCCGTGTACGCGGTGTGGGCGGCACTGGTGGTTGTCATATTCCCGCCCGTGTTCGGCTACCGTTGATGTGCGCGAGCACTCATACTAATCGCAGCGCAGGGCCGCCTCGGGACGGATCCTCGCGGCGCGCCAGGCCGGAATACTGCCGGCGAGCGCGGCCGCGCTCGCGAGCACGCACGTGGCTGCGGCCATCGTCGGGACGTCGGTTGGAGTGAGACCGAATAACAGCGTGCGGCCGCCGAGCGTCGCAGCGGCGGCGAGCGGGAGTCCGATCGCCAGTCCGGTGGCCAACAGCCACAAGTTCTGGCGCAGCACCATCATCGCAATCTGCGCACGAGTGGACCCGAGCGACAGGCGTATGCCGATCTCGTTTCTGCGACTGACAGTCAGATACGCGATGATGCCGTACAAACCAACGGTGACCAGCACGATCGCCAGTACGCCGAACGCTCCTCCCAGCCAAGCCATCATTCGTTCGACGAGCAGCCGCTCGCGAATCTGAGACTTCAGCTCGATGAAGTCCATTGCAATTTCAGGATTCAGCTTCGTCACGCGCTGCGCGATTGCGGACCTGACTCCCGGCACGGACCCGTTGGAGCGGACGATCACGGGCGCCCACGCGTACGGGCTGGGGTTCTGTGCAATCGGCACGAACGCAATCGGCGGCATCGGCCCTCCTGCCGTTCTGCACCAGCAATTCTCTTCACGCAGATCCGCGTACTTCGTGTCACCGACCACGCCGATGATTTCGTAACTCGTCTCCGGAAAACCGGCTTCCGCAATCGTTCGAAGCGTCGTGCCGATTGGGTTCAATCCACCAAGATGACTCCGAACGAAACTTTCATTCACCAGCATCACGCGTTGGGAGCGCGCGTTGTCCAGATCGCGAAAGTCCCGGCCCGCCCGTATCGGGATCTTCAGCGTATCGAAGTAGCCGGGACTGACGTACGCGAATCGAGAGGTCTTGCGGCTGTTTCCAGCGAGACCCGTGACACGGAAGAAATGAGACCACATTTGTCCGCTCAACGGAACGTGCGTCGACGCAGCTGCTGCAGCGACACCGGGCACCGAGCGGATTTCTCCGGTGAGCTGTTGCTGAAACGCGAGGATCTGCTCGCTCGGGAGCGAGGCGGCCGCGAGATCCAGGAACGAGACGGCGATGGTGCCCTCCTGCTCGAAGCCCGTGTCAACCGCGGTCAGGTTCCGAAAGCTCTGAACAAAGAGCAATGCCGAGATGACCAGCACCAACGATACGGCGATCTGGCCGACGACAAGTCCTCGCTGGAATCGGGCGCGATGGCGATCTACGGTCAGGCCTCGCGAGGTCTGACGCATGGCGGCGATCGGGTCGACGATCGACACACGAAGTGCAGGGACGAGGCCGAATAGAATCGATGTGAGTACGGCAATGGCGCCGACGAACGAGACGAGCCGCCAGTCCGCCGTAAGATTCAGGCTCACACGGTTGATGGGGCTGTCGAGGAAGCCGACCAGGGCTCTCCCCAACAGCACCGCGATCGGCAGAGCGAGCGCCCCGCCCCCGGCCGCAACCAGGAGGCTCTCGATCAACATCTGCGACAGGAGACGTGGTCGCGTCGCCCCAATCGCGGCCCGCACTGCCATCTCGCGTTCGCGGGCGCTTGCGCGAGCCAGCAGGAGCGTGGCGAGGTTGCCGCAGGTAATGAGAAGCACCAGCCCAGTCAGCCCGAGAAGCAACGAGAGCGATGTTCCATACGCCTCGCGCAGGCGGCTGACGCCACGGCCAGCCGGGATCGCGCCAAACCGGAAGGAACGATACTGGGCGATGAGGTCGGCGCCGTACCCCGACGGGATCGTGGCGTCGAGGAATCCGGGGCTCAACGCTCGCAGCTGTTCACTGGCCCGCGCGATCGTCCAATCCGGCTTGAGCCGGCCCATGACTGTCAGCCACCAGTAGTCCCCCTGGTCCACACCGGGGCGCCAGAGCGCAGCCGCGCAGACCGGCAGTGCAACGTCGAACGCCCGGCCCACTTCGAGGCCGGTAAACCTGGCCGGCGTCACCCCGATGACGGTGAACGGGCGATCGAGAAGCGTCAGCGTGCTTCCGATCACGGACTCTCGACCGCCAAAGTAGGTCTGCCAGAACGCGTGACTCACAACCGCCGATCCGGCGCCGCATCCGCGGCGATCGTCGCCCGGCGCGAGCAGCCGGCCACGCTCGGGTGTGATGCCGAGGACCGCGAAAAAGTCTCCGCTCACCCAAATTCCGCGCGCCAGACGTGCGCCGCCACCGCGGCCCACGCGGAGTTCCGCGTTTCCCCAGGCAAACATCGCCGAGAACGCACTCTGCCGGGCTCGAATCTGTTCCCACAATGGATAGGTGACCTGCGAATTGAAGGCGTCGTGGTGAGAGCCGAACGCATAAACGCCGTCGGCGCGGATTTCCGCCAACTCCTGAGGATTGGGAATCGGAAGGCTGCGCAATCTGACCGCATCGATCAGCTGGAAGATGGCGGCGTTTGCGCCGATGCCGAGAGCAAGCGAAAGGATCGCGACAGCGGCGAATACGGGAGCACGCCTCAGCAGGCGCAGACCGTACCGGGTGTCGCGGATGATGTTGTCGGCGATCTGGACGTTGCGCCGATCGCGGCAGGCCTCTTTGTGCTGCTCCAGCCCGCCGATCGTGCGCAGTGCCGCATAACGGGCGTCTTCCGCGGCCATGCCCCGTTCGACGTTGAGCTCGATCTGACGCTCGAGGTGATACTGGAGCTCTTCATCGAGCTCGCGTTCGACGGCGGTTCCTCGGAAGAGCGAGCGAAGACGCAACGGCAGCACATACAGCCAACGTTGGAACGGCATGTCACGCCTCCGGGAGTTGAACGACGAGCGTGATGGCGTCGGAGAGGCGGCGCCACATGGCACTCTCCTTCTGCAACTGGCGCCGGCCCAGCCGCGTGAGCGAATAGAATTTCGCGCGGCGGTTGTTCTCACTGGGCCGCCACTCTGCGGTGATCCATCCCTCCTGTTCCAGCTTGTGCAGCGCCGGATACAGCGAGCCGTCGCTCACCTGCAGGACGTCACCGGACACCAGTTTGAGACGTTGGCTGACGGCCCAGCCATGCAGCGGCTCGAGGGCGAGAATCTTGAGAATCAACAGGTCGAGCGTGCCTTGCACGAGATCGGGGGGACGGCTCATGCTCTTCTCGGTTTCCGAGAGGAAGCATAAACCAACTCCACTCGGTAAGCAAGAGGAGCCGACACTCTGAGCCGCCGTTATTGGAGGACCTTGCCTTCCGTGACGAAGCGTTTGTAATCGGAGAACGTCTGGTTCCGCCGAGTCGACGCGAGGCCGCCCCGGATCACGGTGAAAGAGTCGATGGATTCCGGCAGCAGGAGCACCTCTTCAGGCTCTCTGAAGGCGACCGGCTTATAGCGAATCGTCACATCGTCCCGCACGATGACGACCCAGCTGGCGAGGCGGTGACGGCGCTGTATCAACGTAGGGACCTTCACGTCCACCGGTCCTCCGAGCCCCCGATCCACGCGCAACACGTCGTAATTTCCGGCATCCACCCAGATGCGTCCCCTCGATGCGATGTGCCCCGACCAGTCGAAGCAATCGTCGTGTCCGCCCGGGTCTTCTATCAGCTCGGGTTTGCTCCTGCGCTCCACCGACGAGAAATCGATCATCAGGGCAGTCCGGTTTCTGTCTTTCGCAACTCCCGCGGTCCTGAATCTGTACTCCGAACGGTGCGCCGCTAGCAGAAACGCAAGCGGTTCGGACGAGAGAGGATTCGGGTCGGTGCATCCAGCGCGGTCCTTCTTGTCCTGGTCGCGTGGTACCCGGCCATTCACTTTCCGGACTTTGCGCACGATAGCCGCTTCACCGGGGACCTGACCGTCGTCGGCTTCGAGGCGCAGTTCCGATTCAACCGTCCGCACGAACCCTTCCGGGGAATTATTGAAATCGATTTGCTGAACAGAGGACGTCTCGATGCATACCACGTTCTTCGCACGCCTGTAGAACTCGGCGACGCGTTCGCCGACGCGCGCCAGCAGTTCGTCGGCGTTCGGTTGTGTCTGCGCACCTGCGGCCGTCATCGCGGCCAGCGCGAACGCCACCGCGCCAGGGAGCGTCAATCCGTGGCTCACTTCCTTCATCCCTATGTGAGTGTCATTGTATCCAACAGATAAATACCGCTCAGAAAGGAACTTCGATGGCTGGAGGAATAGTCGGCGCAACCTCGATGGGTTGTCGATGTCTCGACTAGTGGCCCGTCTTCGCTGAAGCAGTACTGGATTCCGGAGCGCGGCGCCCGGATGGCAAGGCGCAACGACCGAGAATACCGGGAGTATTTGAGGGAGGAGCAACGCAGCCAGCCGGGATGCCCCGCCCGGAAGGCAGTACTGGTTCAGCGAAGACGGGCCACTAGGTGTGGCTCGCGTGGCAGACGACCGAGTGCGCAGCGCAGACGCTTGGAAAGAGTTCGGGATGTCCTCCCTCGCTGAAGCAGTTCATTGGATAGCCGCACAGCGTCAAAAACGGAAGGCTTCGGGTCAAGCCGTCCCAAGCGTGTTCGAGTTGAATCGCAGCCTCAGTATTGGCGTCCCGATGAAGCAGGGCTGCCATCTCACCGACAATCGTCAGGCCCGGCGCTGATGCAGTGAGACGTGAGCGCTCCAGATCGTCGACGGCCGACGCCACGCGGCCGGCATCGAGCCGCCCGTCCACCATCAACTGCGACAACGCAACCCTGGCGTCCAGCGAGATGTACTTTCCTCGGTCTGCCTCTCGAGCGAGATCCCACCCGCTCGCGCTCAGCCGTTCGGCGATCCCGGCGCGAGTCGCTTCGGTCGCAACAATGGCCGTCGCGTCGCCCCGCTGGAGTGCGGCACTGAGCAAACGGCTCAGCCCGTCCAGATAGCCGCGATCGTCGAGGCGGAACTGCACCGCATGTCTGCCAGTGTCTGGCTTGGCAGTGTCGAGAAGAGAAGTCATGGAGGGCACGAAGAGCCGCCCGGCGATGGCGTGATGGATGGCGCTCGCGAGATCCGAGCACAGGTGCATTTTCACGACGTAGCCGTCCGCGCCAGATTCGATAGCGGCGGCGACATGACCGTCTGAGTTGTGCATGCTCATCATGACGATCTTCGCGCGCGACCGGGCTTGCCTGAGTGCACGGGCTGTTTGAAGACCGTCGAGTTCAGGCATCGTAATGTCGAGAACCGCCACGTCTGGATCCAGCCGAAGCGAAGCGTCCAGTGCCTGACGCCCATCAGTGACCGCGGCGACGACATTGAAGTCGCTCGCGAGCAGCGCGGACACCTGTCTCAGAATTGACGGATTGTCGTCGGCCACAAGAACCGTCAGCTGACGGTCAACGTCGGTCGGCCAAAATGCGTGAGGACTCCTCATACAATCGAAGGGCCAATGCTGGACAGCGGTACATTGTCGCTTTCGCGGAGGGCGTCGAGTGCCACGCTCGACGGCGGGTGAAGCAACGAGGGGCCAAACGGGACTTCACCCACAATGGAAATATTCTACCTTGCGGCGTCCGGCGCGATGGCGTGGAATGCTCAGTGCGAAACATGACAGAAACGCCGCGCCGCCGTCCACGGAAGACTCACGGCAAGCCGTAGGCGGCATACCTCGATAGCGAAGAACACACGTGCGCCCTTAGAGGCAGCGTGCGCAAACATAGTTTGACAGTGACGGTTCTATTTGCCGTTCTCACTGGAAGCGTTATCTCCGGCGCGACGGGCTTTGGGGGGCCAGAAGGCGGTGTCGTCGGTGCTCGCTGGGCAAAACGCAAAGGTCCTCAACGCGCTTAAACTCGCGACGTGCTCTTCGCCGATCTATCCGTCGGTTTGCGCGGCGCCGGATTTTGGTGTCTACTCGTCGTCACTTGAAATACCCTCCCGTGCCTCTCAGTCTTTGAGGTCGCCACATGAAACGACTCATCTTTGCCTGCGTCACCCTCGCCGGCGTCTTCTCACTGGTCCCGCTGGTCATTGACGCGCAACAAACCCCGGCGGCACAACGCCCGGAGCTCGCCATCCTCTACACCATCGACGGCTTCAGCGATAAGGCGCCAGGGCGTGTCACGATGCCAAATTTCCAGGCGCTGGTTGCAGAAGGTGCCTATTTCCGTCAGAACTGGACGGTGCAGACGGCCGACCCTTCCAACCGCTGGCCACCGACGCCATGGGCGGAAAATGGTTACACGTCCTCGATTCCGAATGTAGTGCAGATGTCCGGCACGGCCATGATCCTGCCGGGCAAGCAGAAGTACGTCCAGGACTCGTTCTTTCCGCTCAAGATCACGGTCCACGCGGTGAACGAGATCAGCTATCGCTCCCTCGACGGAAGTTTCCACTACACGGCGCAGGCGGGCGGGTCGGGAATGCGTGCGGCAGGCTACAAGGTGGGTAACGATAAGACCTTGTTCTGGGCGACGACGTTTCTTCGTGACGTCGATCCCACGTTCATGTGGATTCACATGCAGGACACCGGAGTGGCCGCCGGCGAGAGCCGCAACGCTCCTGCGGGATCGCCCTACAAGGACAACATCTGGGCCGAGGGCTCGCCGTACATCAAGGCTCTGCAGCAGCAGGACGTGTACCTGGGTCAATTCGTCGACGCGCTGAAAAAGAGCGGCAAATGGGAAAAGACGGTGATGTTCATCACCGGCGACCATGGCGAGCAGACCGCGGGCGGGCATCCCGCGAACGTCCCGGAGGCGTGGACGATGCCGTTGGTAATGGTCGGCCCCGGGATAAAAAAAGGCATCACCTTCGATTACACCGAGTCGATCGATACCGTGCCCACGCTCTGCCATCTGATGGGTGTCAACCCGCCGCTCAACGCGGACGGACGGATCCTGGCCGAAGCATTGGTCAACCCGCCCGCCGGGGTTCCGCCGCGCCAGCAGAAGATCAAGGAGATCAATTTCCTCCTGCTCGAGATTGAAAATGCGCTCGCGAAATTAACAGCAGCGCAGGGCGCAACATCCACGTCCGGAGGACAGGGACGCTTTTCAGCGCTCCGTCAAGCCCAGCAGGATTACTTCGACATCGAGCGCATTCTCGAGTGGCACCAGTTCGGCACTTACGATCGGTTCATTGCGCACCACAAACAGCTGCTGGCGCGACTGAACGCGATGTTGAAGAAGTAAGCGCAGTCGATTACAAAGCTTGTCGATTGCGGCGAGTCTTGCAATCGCAGGCATCGCTCTGACACTGCGCGACTCGGAATCAGCAGCGAATATCGCCGGGACCAAGGGCACAGGTCTTGAGTCGTCCCGGCCGTGACTCATTTTCTGCTACTCATTCTGGTATTCCTTGGCGTTGCCTTGTACTTCATGACGTCCGCCGAGCGGACCCGACTTTTCCGAGTCATATTGGCAGCTCTTCACAACGTGAAAGACGCGGTAGCCCTGGAGAGTCTGCAGGGTGACGCGTTCTTCGACACCCTTCGGGCGCGAACCCCTCGCGTGATCGCAATGCCGTTGCTTATCATGCTGAGCACGATCGTATTCGTCCGCTCGCCGGTACTTGATCTGTTCGTCAGCGCGGTGTGCCTGTGGCAGATCGGCTTGATTCTCGAGCGGCTCGTGGGGCCTCTGGCGTTCACCACGGTCTACGTCGCGGCCGGTGTCGCCGCCGCCATCGTCAATCTCTCCGTATCACCAGGCGGTGTGAGCGTCGGCCCGTCGGTGTCGGTCCTTGGCATGTATGGACTGCTACTTGTCACGTCGACCTGGAGCGTGATCCAGCGTTCGAGTCTGACGATTCCTCTGACTGTCACGAAAAGACTGGGTCAGGTTGCCGCCATTTTCGTTCTGTATAAGCTCACGACGACGGGTCTTTGGAATGTTCCTGCGCTCGCCGCACTTGTTTGCGGGGTCGTCGGTGGAATCGTCGTTGCGCGCGATATCAAAGAACGAACACCGCAAATCCGCCGCGTGGCAACTGCCATGGCGACCGTGGTCACGGTCGTCACTCTCTACGCCGTAATTGCGTTGCACCGGCCCCTGAACGAGACCGTTGACGTTCGACCGGACATCGACCGCGTCATCGCTGTTGAGAGCCGTACGGCTCGTCTGTATGACAAAGAGGTCGAGCGTTTCCGAAGTGGACGAATCACCGCGGCAGCGCTCGCCCATGTGATTGAGAAAACGATCGTGCCGGAACTGCATGTGGTAGCTGGGCGCCTGCGGGCGCTTCAGGACGTGCCGCCTGAGCAGAAGCCCCTTATCGCGTCGGCCGAGACGTTTCTGACATTGCGCGATGAAAGCTGGCGACTGCGAGCCGTGGCATTGCACAAGTCCGACACACTGGGTTTGCGGCAAGCCGACAGCATAGAGCAATCGTCGCGGGAAGCATTCCAGCGGCTGACGATGCCCCTTGACCACCAGCCACCCGTTCTCTGAGAATCCTGTCAAGGCTCTTCGAATACGCGTTCAGCTGTCGCTTGGTGGATCCAGTCATGGGCAAGCTGAGGAAAATGGTGCATCCTGAGGGCGAGTGGTGAGCGGTGTTGCGCCTTATGTCGAGGGGGTCCCGCCGACAGTGGGGATCATATCCACGAACACGCGCCACTTCTGCTCGATGCCGGGGCGGTTCGCCGTTAAGGCGCCGCCGCACCACGTGACCGGCAGTGGTCCCTTACCTAGTGTTGACCGCGCCCACCGACGTTGAACGGTCACGGCGATGCCCACCAGAGGCAGGAACACGTTGAAGTAGGGCGGCGGCGGGACCGACAGGCGCTGGCGCGGAATCTCGAGCTGTAGACCCTCGGCGCTGACGTCGACGATCTGGCATGGGACACCGTCCGCGATGGCTTCGAAACGGTTCGCGAGTTTTCGGGGGGAGCGGCGAGTCGGCCGGCCATCCATGATCGCCATTGTGACGGTGCAAACGAAGAGAGCCTGCCCCACCGGACGTTCCAAGCACATCGTTGCGCCGACGCAAGAATCAGCCATCGTGTCGTTCCCGATCACGACACTCGGCGTCAAGGGATTGCGCCCCCGGCTTGCCGCGAGCAGCTCATCGCGCATCGGCATCGCGGCGTCGGCGACCAGGAGATCGAAGGCGCGGACACGCATTTCCTCGGCAGCGGAGCTCGCGTTTGGTCGTCGAACGGGCTCGAAGCCACCCGCTACGAGCCACTCGGCGACGGTCCCACATTCAGCAATATCCGGCAGCGCGACGATGACGCGGGGGCGTGTGGACATCAGTGAGGTGTTTGGGATGGACAGCAGTTTGTGTGCCAGCCGAAACAGTGGAACATTCCAGAGTTTATTTCTGGCACGTGGGCCGGGGCCATTTCGAGAGTGAATGGGCGGAGCGAAAATTGTAATTGGGCTGACGCGTCTCCCACGCGCGATTTGAACCACTAACTTTATGCCTTTGATTTTCGCACAGCCACGCGATCCCTCGTTTGCGCCGCGCCAGGTTTTGGTGTCTACTCGTAGCGCTGGTCAATCCGCCGCCCGGTTCGGCACCTATGATCGGTTCATTGCGCACCACGAACAGCTGCTGGCGCGCCTGAACGCCATGCTGAAGAAATAGGTGCTTCAACTTTTCCGGAGGAGGCCCTTCCGATGACACTCAGTCGATCAATCGCAATCGCCGTTGGCGCGTGTCTGGTGCTGGCGACGCCGGGTTCTCAGGTATCCGTGCGTGCGCAGGAGCAGCAGATCGAGGTCTGGACGCCGTTGCCAGTGAAACCGAATCCGTTCGTCCCACCGCATAAGGCCTGGACCAAGCTTTCTGAAGTGCTCGCAAAGCACAAAGGTCAGCAGAACTGGTCTGAGCTCATCGTCGACGACAATCTCTTCCACGGCGAGTACATCTCGATGGCGCCAGGCGCGAAAACGCCGCGCCGTTTTCACCAGGACAACCGCGCGTTCTGGATTGTGCAGGATGGGCAGATTCGCTTCACAATCGAAGGGCAGGAGCCGTTTGTGGCGACCAGGGGCTTCCTCGTGCAGGTGCCGAAGCGGCTGGTTTACAGCATGGAGACCGTCGGCGACAGGCCGTCGCTGCGTTTCGAAGTGCTGATGGCGAATTCTCAGACGATGTATCCGGCCGATGAGACGCCTCCGCCCACTCCGGGAATCAGATTCGAGAAGACGCGCGTTGCCAACAGCAAAGGGTCCTACGACGAAGCCAACGTGCCTTACATCGACTACAACCTGACGATTGCCGGCAAGCAGAAGCCGAAGAAGAACCCCACGCAGTTCGTAGGCGACGCACATGACGGCAACTATGTGAACGTCGGCATCGCGAATATTCTTCGCGGCGATCCCAGGACTCAGAAGCCCGCACCGCCCGGCGACAAGGGTCACCTGCACGTAACCGGCCCAGAGTTCTGGTTCATCCTCGAAGGAAAGATGGAGTGCACGATTGGCTCAGTGCCGACCTTCGTAGCCGATCAAGGGGACATCGTCTACGCACCTGCGACCGTGTGGCATCAACTGCGATTCGCGGGCAGCGAGATGGCGACGAGACTTGCCGTCGTGGGCTACGCGTTTTCGCACGTGTTTCCAGGGGACGGGAGCGCTGACAGCGCGTTACCGACAGCTATCGCTCCGACGAAGCGCTGAAGGCGCAGGAAACGCGCGGCCACGCGGAGCGGCTCCGATCCGGCTTCGACGGAGCCACCCCACCTTTCAATTGATCGTGATGCTCGTCGCCTGCGTCGCCTGCCGGCCGTCCTGATCGCGAACGGTCAGATTGAACGTGCTGGAAATAGAACTGTCCCAGCGTTCCGGCCTTTGCCGTCGGGCCCGGCAGCGTAATCGCGAGAGTCACAGACGCGTCAATCGTGATGGTAAAGGTCCGGGTCGCCGTCTCGGCGCCATCGTCGACACGCACCGAGCAGCACCGATTTAGCCTCGTGGCTGGCTCCCTGCCGGACGGGCCGCAGATGCAGACGCGACCAGAACACGAAGCACGTAACTGGTTTACGCTGGGCGTAACGCTCGCCAGAATCACCCTGTCCTCGGCCGGATTTTGGCGCTTTTCTCCGGCACCAGCATTGCTGCTCCATCCTGGTATGAAGAAGATAACCCTTTCGATTATCGTCTCGGCCCCGATGCTCTTGACGCTCGCGTGCGGCGGCGGTGACGGAGGCGGCGTTACGCCTGCACCGACGGGCCCCTCGCCAACTCCGACTCAAACAAGCAGCACGGTCAACATCGTTAGCTCATCGGGCAGCGGCGCGTTCAGCCCCAATCCGGTGGTGGTGCCGAGCGGTGGATCGATCACCTGGAGAAATTCGACTGGGGACTCGCACGCACTGGTAATGAGCGACGGGCGACCGATCGCCACGATTGCTCCCGGCGCGAGTGTGACGACGGCACTGAGCGGATCCGGCGGGAATTTTCGCTGCACCAACCATCCCAGCATGGTTGGCAGCATCAACGGAACAACGCCGCCCCAGGGTCCGCCACCCGACCCCGGTTACTAGCGTCGACGCGCTCAATTTGCGTGTGACCGTCCGATTGGCTCAGTTTTATCTCAAAGCGAGCCGAGTTCACGCTGGCGAGTTTCGCACTGAAGCCGATCACCCGCGCGCTCAAAAAATTCGATCATTCACAGCTCGTATGAGTACACGCATTTGTTCGCCCGAACCCGCTACGCGCTCGGGAATCAAGACGCGGTCGGGCCCGCCTCGTAGCGGAGGCGGGCCCGACGTGATGGAAAGAGATTCGTCGTTACTACCGACGAGAAATCTCGTAGATCGCACCGTTCGAGAGCGACACGACGAACAGGTTGCCGTTCGGCCCGGTCTTGATGTCGGTAACGACGCCGAAGTTCCGCCCGAACAGCAGGCTCTCGCTCTCGACAATGGCCTGGGCGTTCGCCGCAGGGTCGGTCGCAGAAGGCTTGTTGAGGTTGTCAGCGACCCGGTCTTCCAACCGGGGATCATCCACCCCGATTTTCCGGCGGTCGCCGGTGAGGTTGAAGTGCCACAGGAAGCCTCCTTCGAGAAAAGGCCGGGCGGCACCCATGAAGAGGTCCCCGTCGTACTGCGAACCTATCCCGCGGCCGTCCATGAAGCCAATGCCCGCCGGGGCCACCTCAAACTTCCAGCTGAACTCCGGGTCGCTGTAGTGTGCGCCCGGCAGCATCACCATCCGCGCCCGCGCCTCTTCGGGCGAGTCGGCAATGTTCGTGGGCGGCCATCGCGCCTGCTGGAGGTTGCCGCCGAACATCGTCGTCTCGATCTGTTTGAACTGATCGATCCGCGCTAGCGGCCCTATGACCTGGATCCAGCCGCCATTCATACCCGGCTGCACCAGATTCAACTCGGTAAACGTGTCGTCGCCGTTCTCTTCCAGCCACAGGTTGCCGGACTTCGGGTCGAAGTCGAAGCCGAAGCTGTTGCGGTGGCCGTAGGAGAACAGCTTGTGGATGTTGGCGGTGACCTGCGTGTTCTCCTCGATCTGCCCGCGGATCTCGCCGCCGGTCAACCGGCGAGTGTGGAAGTTGATGTACGACTGGCCAGCGAGGATGTTCGGCAGCTGGGCGGCAAGGGTGGTGTTGTTGCCCTCGTTGACGTCCCACTTGCTGAAGATCGTGCCGCCGACTCCGCTGGCGAACGGGGTTACCACGACGTCGTTGGAGTTGGTGTCGTTGAACGGCATGCCGAAGAAGCCGAAGCGAACCCCCGCATTCGCCCCGCGCGGGGCCGGGGCGTGGATGTGGGCATTCACCAAGTCGTCGCCCGGGTCGGCGGTTTGCGTGCCTGTAAAATCGAGACCGGTGACAGTGACGGTAAACGACAAGGACGTCATCGCGCTGTCCAGGAAGAACGCCGCGTAGCCCTTGGCCGACGAGGCGTTCGCCAGCACTTCCTGGGCGCCATCGAGCCGCGCCACGAACACGTGCCCGACTTCGGTGAAGGGGTTGTCGGCCGGAGTGGTGCCGTCTTCGTTGAGGCGGAGCACGACGCCGGTGAGGTGGGCGTCGTCCGGCTCTGGCCCGCCGAAGTTGTCGTCGTCAAGACCCGGCCCTCGGGGACCGTTGAGAAGGTTCTGCATCCAGCCGCGTCGCCCCGTGTCGCCGATGAATATGTACAGCTTGCCGTCCGGCCCGAACTTGATCACCCCGCCGTCGTGGTTGCCACGCCCCGCCGCGGGCGTCGGCTCGGCGGCGAAGGCCGGCTGCAGCGCCCGCAGCCGGATTACGTTCTGATTGAAAGTCAGGGTAGAGCCGTCCCACACGAACCGGTCCACCCGGTTGCCCAATAGAGGTGTGTTACTGAGCACGGTGGTGTCAGCGCCGGTCGTGCTCTCCGTCCAGTACAGGTAGACCTGGGGGCTGGTGTGGAAGTCCGGGTGCAGAGCGATGCCCAGCAGACCGCGCTCCGAGCCGGAGTTGACCGCGAGGTCGAGCACCGTGCCCTCGCGACCCCGTTCACCACCCACTTCACCTGGCCGGTGGCCTTTTCGAGGACGAAGAACTCATTGGGGGCGAGGAAGGCCGGACCCGTGGGCTGATCCAGATTTTCGACTACGGTGCGCACGCGCAAATTCGAGTCGACCAGGCTTGGGGGACCTTGCGCGTAGCCGGCGATAGTGGCCACGCTGACGATTGTGATGAACATGACCAACCGAATCGCTTGCGTGGGATAGGTACCTGTCCGCAGCATAAATGCCCTCCTTCGCTAGCCCTGATGGCGCATCGCGTTGTGGCAAGCGAGATGCCGCTGCTGGAGGGGCGAAACGCACGTCGAAAGTGACAATAGACACGACACTGCGTTTACCAGAAGGGTAAAAACGATTTTCGCGCTCAGTAATCGGGCGAGCCAACGCGGCCCTAAAAGTGGGTTTTCGCAAATGCCCGGCCGGAGCCAGACTTGAGGTACTTCTCGAAATTGATGGCCAGCGCTTCAGTTCTGAACTGAATCACGACGTTCAGCTGCCACGGACGATTGAAGGCGGTGTGGACCGAACCGCCATTGTTGTGCATCGCAAGCCGTTGCGCCACATCCGACGTCCTCCCGACGTAGTGCTTAGCGGGATCACGCATACTTTGAAGAACGTAGATGAACCGCATCGGCACAACACTCATGCCACTTCCGATCGCAATGCGTGGGCCAGGTGTTCAATCGAGCTTTTTCAGGGAGCAGAGGAAGTCGTTGACTATTGATGTGCAGATTCAGCAATCGGTCCGCCTTCGCTTGGCTCTATTTTTTGCCAAGCTTCGGATGGGGAGAGCCCAAGCCGCAGCCTGGCTGACGCTGAAATCAGCTTGGCTTGCCAACCGTAGCTCGGTGCGTCTGTGAATGAGCGAAGGCGAGACCTTCATCGAAGGCTGGTTTACCCAGACGAAGCTCGCCGCAGGCGAGCGAAGTCTGGCGTCCCCAACGGGATTCGCACCCGCCGCACAAAAGCCAAAGGGCCGACGCTTTCGCGCCGGCCCTCTCGTGCCTTATTCGTTTTTCGTTCTTCGTTCTTCGTTATCGCACTCTGCGTTCGTCTCTAACTACGCACACCCGCTCGTCGACCCGCAGTTCGCGCACTTATAGCAACTGCCGCTCCGCACCATGATCGACCCGCACATGCTGCACGGCGGCGCGTCTTCCTGGTTCTGGATCGCCGCGGCCGCATACGTCGTCGCCGATGATGGCGGTTTCGGCGCGGTCGCAGGGGCAGGCCTGGAGGCCTCGCTACCGGAGCCTCGGCAGCCGCGACGCTCTCGACTCTCTTCCGCTCTTCCCTGTTGTTCACCCCCGCGTGGTACTGCGCGTCGTTCGAGAGGAACTTCGTCGCGAGCCAGCGGAAGATGTAGTCGACGATCGACTTCGCGAAGCGGATGTCCGGGTTCCGCGTCATGCCGGATGGCTCGAAGCGCGCGTGGCTGAACTTGTCCACGAGCACCTGCAGAGGCACGCCGTACTGCAGCGCGTAGGAAATGGCCTGCGCGAAGGCGTCGGCGAAGCCCGAGATCGTCGAGCCTTCCTTCGCCATCACGAGGAACAGCTCGCCCGGCTGGCCATCCTCGAAAAGCCCGACCGTGATGTATCCCTCGTGCCCCGCGATGTCGAACTTGTGCGTGATCGAATGCCGCTCGTCCGGCAGCCGCTTGCGCACGGGCTGCCCCATGCTCGCCACCACCTTCTCGACGTCGCCTGACGTCCTTGTCCTTCGACGTGTTGAGCGGCTGCGTCCGCTTGCTGCCGTCGCGATAGATCGATACGGCCTTCGCGCCGAGCCGCCACGACTCGATGTAGGCCTCCATGATCTCGTCGACGGTCGCTTCCTTCGGCACGTTCACCGTCTTCGAGATCGCGCCCGAGATGAACGGCTGCGTCGCGCCCATCATCCGGATGTGGCCGAGATAGTGAATCGACCGCTCACCCTTGCGCGCCTTGAACGCGCAGTCGAACACCGGCAGGTGCTCGTCCTTCAGCTCCGGCGCCCCTTCGATCGTCTCGTTCTGATCGATGTAGTCGACGATGGCCTTGATCTCCTGCTCGCTGTAGCCGAGCTTCGCAAGCGCCATCGGCACGGTCTGGTTGACGATCTTCATCAGCCCGCCGCCGACGAGCTTCTTGTATTTCACGAGCGCGATGTCCGGCTCGACGCCCGTCGTGTCGCAGTCCATCATGAAGCCGATGGTGCCGGTCGGCGCGAGCACAGTGGCCTGCGCGTTCCGATACCCATACAGCTCGCCCATGCGGACGGCTTCGTCCCACGCCTGCTTCGCCGCGTTGTAGAGCTCGGCAGGCACGTTCTTCTGATTGATCCCCTTCACCGCGTCGCGATGCTTGCGCATGACTCGCAGGAACGGCTCGCGATTCGCCTCGTAGCCCGAGAACGGGCCGCCCTGGTCGCGCGCGATCCTCGACGACTGCGCGTACGCCTCGCCCGTCATGATGGCCGTGAGCGCAGCGGCGTAATCGCGGCCGCCGTCGCTGTCGTACGGGAGGCCGCGCGACATGAGCAGCGCGCCCAGGTTGGCGTAGCCGAGGCCGAGCGGCCGATACGCGTAGCTGTTCTTCGCGATCGCCGGCGTCGGATAGCTCGAGTTGTCGACGAGAATCTCCTGCGCGGTAATCATCACGCGGCACGCGTGCCTGTACGCCTCGACGTCGAACTCGCCGTCAGGACGCACGAACTTCATGAGGTTGATCGACGACAGGTTGCACGCCGAGTCGTCGAGGAACATGTACTCGGAGCACGGGTTCGACGCGTTGATGCGCGCCGTGTTCGAGCACGGATGCCACTCGTTGACCGTCGTGTCGAACTGCATGCCGGGGTCGCCGCAGATGTACGTGCCCTCGGCGATCAGCCGCATCAGATCGCGCGCCTTATACGTGTCCATCACAGCGCCGTCGCGCACGGCCTTGGTCGACCAGTTGCCATCATCGAGCACCGCGCGCATGAACTCGTCCGTCACGCGCACGCTGTTGTTCGAGTTCTGGAAGAACACCGACGCGTATGCGGGGCCGGTGAACGACCCGTCGTAGCCGGCGTCGATCAGCGCCCACGCCTTCTTCTCTTCCTCGACCTTGCAGTTGATGAACTCGACGATGTCCGGATGGTCGGCGTTGAGGATGACCATCTTCGCCGCGCGGCGCGTTTTGCCGCCCGACTTGATGACCCCCGCGAATGCGTCGTACCCCTTCATGAACGAGACGGGACCCGACGCGGTACCGCCGCCCGCGAGCACCTCCTTCGAAGAACGGATCGCCGACAGGTTCGACCCCGTGCCCGATCCCCACTTGAAGAGCATCCCCTCGGTGCGCGCCAGCGTCAGGATCGACTCCATCGTGTCCTGAACGGAATTGATGAAGCACGCCGAGCACTGCGGCGCTTTCTCGAATCCGCAGTTGAACCACACGGGACTGTTGAACGCCGCCTTCTGATACACAAGGATATGCTTCAGCTCGGAGCTGAAGCTCAGGAGGTCTGCCTCAGACGCAAAGTAGCCGTCCTTGCGCGCCCACTCGGTAATCGTGTTCACTACGCGGCCGATCAGCTGCTTGACGCTGTGCTCGCGCTCGGGCGTCCCGATCTGCCCCCGGAAATATTTCGAGACGACGATGTTGGTCGCCTGCTGCGACCAGAACGAAGGGATTTCGACGTCGCGCTGCTCGAATACCACCTCGCCGCGCTCGTTGCCGATGACGGCCGATCGCTGGTCCCATGTCACCTCGTCGAACGGGTCGACGCCGGGCAACGTAAAGAATCGCGGGAATTCCAGCCCTGGCGACGGAGGCGCCGACTGGGTGTCAGCACTCCCGGCGGTTGGCTGCTCAATACCGGTGACCTCGTGAGCTGCGCCTCGTTCCATTCTCACCCTCCGCTTCCTGGCCACCCGTGGGGCGCCAGACGACAAACAATTGTGGGGCTTTGAGAGCCTCAGTCCGTCGCGGAACGCTTGGGGGTTCCGCGTGTAAACACTTGTGATCTAGGCGGTCAAATATGCGCCCCACCTTGGGGGTTGTCAAGCCCAAAAACTACCATATATTGTGCCTCGTCTTTAGGTCGAACGCAATATAACGGTCTTTCCGCCTTCGCGGCTGCGCCGCCATGGCGGGACAAGCCGCCTATCCGCTTTCAGCGAGCTGGAGGGGAAACCTTCCGTTTTCACGAGTAAAATCAGCCGTTTGGAATCGCCGGACCCGTCCCTGCCAGAAGCCGAGCCGCACCCGCTTGCCGTCGCGCGGGTCTCGGCCATTTTCGAGATCCTGCTCTGCTCCGGCATCCCATCGCAGCTTGCCCTCGCGTACATGTTCGCCCTGGCCGGATTTACGCCACACGTGGGAGGCCGGCTGTCATTTGCGTACATCGCGTCGCTGCTGCTCCTCGACGCGACGCTGCTGATCGCCCTCATCTTCTGGCTGCTGCGCCGCCGCGGTGAGCGCCCGCGGGATGTATTTGCTCGGTGCGCGCCCCGTCGGTCCTGAAATCAGACTGGGCGTCAGCGCTCACGGCCGTCGTGTTCGCGCTGGCGGTCGTCGCACTGTCGGACGGCGCGAATCTTCTTCCCTTCGCTGCACAACGTGAAAGAGAACCCGCTGCAGGATTTGATTCAGACTCCGGCTCAGGCGTTCATCCTCGCGATTGTCGCCACCATCAGCGGCGGGCTGCGCGAAGAAATCCAGCGCGCGTTCATCATTCACCGGTTCGAGCAGTATCTGGGCGGTGCGCATGTAGGGTTGATCCTCTACAGCGTGGTGTTCGGCCTCGGGCACAGCCTGCAGGGATGGGATGCGGTGCTGACGACAGCGATGCTCGGCGCGTTCTGGGGCTGGATCTACATCACGCGTCGCAGCATCATTGCACCCATGGTGAGCCATTCGGGGTTCAATGCGGCGGAGATATTCGTGTTTCTTGCAACTAAAAACTAGAAACTACGGAAGCACTGTGACATCCGCCCGGCGCCGAAGCTCGGCGGTCCATGCGCCAATCAGCGCACGGCGGCGATCGTCGGTCAGGCGCTGACGCGCTGATTCGCCGGCTTGTCGGATTTCCTCGTCGGTCGGTTGCGCTGCGGCAGAGAAGCGCTCGTCGAGATACGACGCGAGCCGCAGATCGTCCGCCGCGTACAGCCTGAGCACTGTTTCATCCAGCCCTCTGGCCGCAAGCAGGCGCGACAACGCTGCCGCGGCGCCGACGCGCTGACGGACGAGCGCGAGGCGCGCGTCGATCGCGGCGGGAGACGGCTCTGGCGGCGCCACGCGCCGCACTTCGTTCAACATCAGCACGCGATCGATGACGGCCGACAGACCGCCCGCAACGCGATCGCCGCCAGCCGGCGCATCCACCAATCCGAGATCGAGCGCGGCTTCGACATCAGACAGCGTAATGATCTGTCCGGGAAGAATGGCGAGCACTCTGTCGATGATCTCGGCTCTGGCACTGACGCTGAAAGAGCAGAGAGCAAAGAGCAGAGAGCAAAAAGCCACGACGAGTACTCGCCGAGCGTTCTGCCCTCTGCTCTCTGCCCTCTGCTCTCTCGGTGTTAGTGTCAGTGTCCGTGTCAGGCTCATCGTCAGAATGCCTGCCCAAGTGAAATGTGCAGCGCCGTCGGGCGTCTCGCGCTCTCCCGTCGGCAGTATCCGGCGATCGAGCTTGAAGCCGAGGTCCACGCGAATCGGGCCCACTGGCGAACGATAGCGCACGCCGAATCCGACGGCGCCGCGCATCTGCGAGAAATCCATGTCCGATACCTTCCGCCAGACGTTGCCGCCATCGAGAAAGGCAACCGCGCCGAGACCGCCGCGAAGCGGAATGCGCGTCTCGACGTTCAGCACGATCAGCCCCTGGCCGCCGGTCGGAAAGCCGTCCTGATCGATCGTCTCAGGCGTGCCGAGCCGGTCGAGCGTGAATCCGCGCACGGTCGTGTCGCCTCCGGCAAAGAAGCGCTCGCTCACGGGCAGGTCATCCAGGATGATCGTCGCACCCTCGCTGTTCACCTCGCGCGGAAATCCCGTCGCCAGCCCGAGGCGCGCGCCCAATGACGATAACGGCCGAGCTCGGTCGCGCGCAGCTGCCGATACGTGAATCCCTGCACGAATGTCTTGACGAATCCGACCTCCGATCCGATGCGCCTGGCCGCCAGCTCGGCGTCGACGCCAATCAGGCTTCCGCTGGTCGGCTCGATCGGATCGATGCGCGTGTCGCGAATCATCGAAGATGCCACGCTCGAGATACGCACCTGCGGAAACAGCCGATCGATCTCGGGCTGCGCCGCGAAGTTCGACTTGATGTTCAGGAGCTTCGTGCGATCGATGCCATAGCGGCCGCTGACCGCCAGCGTCTGGCTGAGGCGCCTGGTGATCGTCGCGCTGGCGCCCCTGCGATTGAAGTCGAAGCTCGATCGCACCGCCTGCTCGACGCCTGCGCTGATCGTGGCATCGGCGTCGGTCCCGAGAATGCGCCGCTCGAGGTACGTCAGCCGCGCGACATATTCGTTGAAGCCATATCCGCCCTCTTCAACCGTCGCGCGCCGTGATCGGAGTGGTTGGAGTCGCGCTGACGCCATTGGGGCGGAAGCTGACGCGCGTAAACAAGTCGAGCGATCTGTCTTTGCCAAACAGATTGCGGCGGCCCATCTGGAAAAAGCCGCGTGGCGCGAACTCGAACTCCTCGACGGCGTCGGCGGTCTCCGACGAGCGCACCAGCCGCTTTCCGCCTTCGAGCCCGCCGCCGTAGCTGATCGTCGTCACCGGCGCTTC
The DNA here is from genome assembly GCA_963787755.1 of Vicinamibacterales bacterium. GTDB lineage: Bacteria > Acidobacteriota > Vicinamibacteria > Vicinamibacterales > JAMQPK01 > JAMQPK01. The sequence continues at coordinate 94,997 of CAWBEG010000011.1, read as the reverse complement.
CTCGACGGTGATGACGACGTCGCGGCGGTTCTGCTCGCCGGGAAGCTGGAGATATGAGATGTCGACGCGCCGGAACAGCCCGAGCGCGGTGATGTTCGTGCGCGTCTCGTCTTCCTGCTGCTGCGAGAGCGGCTGCCCGCTCTTGAGCTGCACCTCGCGCAGAATCGTCTCGCGCGACGTGCGCTGGTTGCCGACGAGCAGAACGTGATCGATCAGAATCTTCGGCCCCTCGTGGATGGCGAATCCGAGTTCGACCTTCGATCCGTCACCGATGGCCTTCGGGGCCGGCTCCACCGTCACTTCCGGGTAGCCGCTGTTGAGATAGAGCAGAGCGATGCTGTCGGCGTCGCCGGAAATCTGGGGCTCGAAGTACGGCTGGCCGGGCGCCGACTTGATCGTGCCCCGCAGTGTGTCGGCGTCGATGGCGGTGTTGCCCTGAAAAGTCACGGAGTCGATGACAGAACGCACGCCTTCGGCGATGACGAGCCTGACCCGCACGAATTCGCTGCCCGCTTTCGGCTCGCGCCGCTCGACCTGGGACGTCACCTTCACGGCCGTGAAACCGCGCTGGCGGTAGTAGCCCTGGATTCGCAGCGCATCGGAGCCGACCGTCGAGTCGCTGAACGGCTGGCCGGCCCTGGTGACGACGAGCGGCGCGAGCTCGGCCGACGTCATCAGCGCGTTGCCCCTGACCTCGGCCTGCTCGACCATGCACTGAGGACCGTGCGTAATGGTGAACGTCACGCGCAGCACGCCGGCATTGCGCTCGCTGACGTCAGCCGGCGCCGCGTCGCCTCGCTGGTAGTCGACGCGCGGATTGCAGTAGCCGCGCTCGCGGAAGTGGCGCTCGATGCCGAACTTCGAATCCTCGAGCAGGTCTTCGTCCACCGAGTGCTCGCGCGCGATCGGCACGAGACGATCGCGATCGCCTGCCGCAAGCGGATCGCCCTGAAAGACGATCTCGACCCGAGGCCCCGGCTCGATGCTCAACACGAGATTCACAGCGGCATCGCCGTCGACGTATCGAGGAAACTGCGCCACACGCGCCTCGTAGTAACCCGCGCGCTCTCAAGTCATTCGCATAGCGGATGAGCCGCGCGTCGAGCTCGAAGCCGTCGTAGTCGTCGCCGACGCGAAGATCGAGCGCGTTCAACAACTGGGCTGCCGGCTCGCGCGGGACTCCCTGCACGTCGATGGCGCCGATGCGCGCGCGAGCTCCCGGGCGGATGCTGAACACCATCGACACGTTCGACGGGTCGGCCTCATCTGCCGGCTCGCACGGCGATCTCGGCCTTCGGATAGCCGCGATCGCGATAGAGCGCCTGGAGCGTCGCCACGGCCTGGCCGGAGCGCGCCAGCGACGGCGACGCACCGTGCCGCTCGACGATGATGCGGCGAAGATCGCTTTCGGGCAGCCCCAGCGTGCCTTCGAACACGATTCGGCGGACGCGTTGTGCGGGAAAGAGGTTGTAGGTCAGCACGACCCCGTCGCCTCGCAGCGACGGCATCGACCTGCACATCCTGGTACAGGCCGAGGCCGAAGAGGTGCGCCATGCTCTCGCGCACGTCGACCATCGCGAGGGGCGCGCCGGTGCGCGTCTCGATGATTTCGATGAGCTCGGCGTTCTGCAGCGCGGCGCCCTTCACCTGCAGCCGCACTTCGACGACGGGCTTGCCGATGTAATCAGTAACGGCGGCTTCGACCGGTTGCGCGAGAAGCAGAAGCGAGTCACGTAGGGTCCGGCTTTAGCCGGACCGCGACACCACAGCCTCAAAATTCCTTCCTCACCCGTATGTCCAGCGCGTAGCTGTCGTCTTCGTTGCGCGTCAGGATCCACGAGATGCGGTCGGTCTGGTCGTATTCGAGCAGGATGATCTGATCGCTCGTCGAGCTGATGCTGCGCGAGAACGTCAGGTATGCGCGGTTGGAGATGCGCTTGCCGATCGTGAGGCGCGCAGACGGATTGAAGCGCGACGACTGCTGCGTCGGGTCGCTGACGAGCGGCGTCAGCTGGAACGTATCGACGCCGAACGTCTGTTCGACGACCTCGCCGATCTGCCCTGAGATGGGGCTCACCAGCATGCGCGCCACGCGCGCCTGCACCAGCTGCTGCTCGGTGATGTCGGGCCTCGACAGCGCTCGGAGGTCGGCATCCTCCCCGGTCGCAAGGTCGCCGAGCAGCAGCGACGTGACGTCGACCTGCGGCAACGGCGGATCCGAGCTGAACACCGGCCGGAGCCGCTGCATCGTGCCCGATGCGCTCAGCGTGATGCGATAGGTCTGTCTCGGCACGCGCACCTGCGTCTCAGCGGCGATGTCGAACGTCGGCTCGATGCGCACGGGGTTCGTGAAGTCGAGCCGGCCGCGCGTGACGACGTAGCGGCGGCCCTCGAAGATGAACTCGCCGCGCGAGATCTCCGCGCTGCCGAAGACAATCGGGCGCTCGTACGTGCCGCGGAACGTCAGGTCTGCGCTCGACACGATGTTCGCGTCGTTGTTCTCGATGCGAAGGGTGCCGGGAGCGATGACGCGCACGTCCAGGCGCACCGGAGGCATGTTGCTGCTGGCGGGCGCCGCGCCAACGATGGGCGTGCCGCCACCAGCGCCACCGCCGCCGAAATCGAACAGGTTTCCGCCCGCGCCGAACTTCGTCGTCCAGACGGCGTTCTGCACGGTCACCATTCCCGACAGCACCGGCGCCGTCACACGCCCCGTCAACGAAAGATCGGCGTCGACTTCCGAGCGAACGCCTTCTGGATACCGCAGGCGCATGTTCCGGCCGGTCGCGGTCAGCGATAGGTCGGCCGGCGCATAGCCTTCGAGGCCGATCCGCCCGTCGAAGTTCACCTGGCCGTCGGCCACGCGCGCCGACAGTCCGTCGAGCCTGATGTTGCGCGAGTCGAACAGGATGGTGCCGTTCACCGCTTCGAGCGAGTGCGGCAGCGAGAAGTAGCGCAGGCGTCCGTTATCGATCGTCGCGCGTCCGAGAATGATCGGCGCGTCGAGCGAGCCGCTGACCTGTGCGGTCAGCTGCGCGTTGCCGGAGCTGCGGATGTTCCGGTAGAACCCCTGCAGGATGCCGAGGTTCGCGGTTCCGCGCGCGAGGCCGGCGACCCGGCGCGAATTCAGATCCACGGTGCCTGTTACGTCGAGCTCGGTGCCGTCTCCGACGAACTGCATGTCGTCGATCCGCATGACGTTGTTGTGCATCAGCACGCGAATCGGCTTCGCGTTGCGCAGCAGATAGTCGAACGTCCGGATTTGCAGCTGGTCGAACATCACGTCGACGACCAGGCGATCCGGGTTCGCGAGCTCGCCGATGACGCGCAGCGTGCCGCTGCCGACCGCCGTCGTGAAGGGCGAGAAGCGCTTCTCGAACGCGCGCGCGTAGGGATCGAGCGACGTGTCGGTAAAACGCAGCGTGACGTCGGCGTCCTGCGTCTCAGTCAGGTCGATGCGGCCCGTACCGGACACCGCGAGGCGCGGAGAGGCCGCTTCGATCTCGATCGTCATGCTGTCGCCGCGCACGTCGAGCCGGCCCGTCACTTCGCCCACGCCTTCGTCGGCGACGAACAGGTCGCGGATGCGGCCGCGGAACTGATAGCGCGGCACGTCGAACGTGCCCGTGCCGTCGGCGTTGAACTCGAGCAGGCCCGTGAGCGGCGCCTGCGGATACGCCATCGCCTTGACACCCTCCAGCGGAATGCGCCGGCCGGTCGCGTTGAACGAATAGGTGCCGTTCCAGCCGACGAACGCCGCGCCTTCGGCGGTGCCGCCGCTCTTCCGCATCTGGATGCCGTCGATGCGCACGCCGTTCCCCTCGAAGCGCAGCGAGCCCGTGGCGGTCTCGAACGGCTCGCCGTATGCGAGCCCATTGTCGATCGTCAGCGTGCCGAACCCGAACGGGCCCTGATACGGCCCGTAGAGGTGGTACTCGCCCGACACCATGCCTTCGACGTCGTAGTCGTCGATGTCGAAGGCGTGCTTGAAATCGGTGGCCGTCCACTTCGTCACGCGGATGCGGCCGTTGATCTCTTCTCCCTTGTCGCGCCGGGGAAATCCGAGCGAGAAGCGGCCGTTGACGACGACCTCGCCGGCGTCTTTCTGCATTCTGCCGCCGGTGACGTCGACATACGAGTTCTGGATGACGAGACCCGCTTCCCCTTCGCCCCAGTTGACGTCGAACGCGCGCATGTCTTTGGCGACGAAATGGCCTTCGACGCGCGGCCGGTTGAGCGCCTCGGTCATCACGCCGGAGAACTCAGCCGTGCCGCCGACGGTAATCGGTCTCGTCGGCGCGCCGAACGCCGTCATCATGCCCGCCAGCACGCGATCGCTCTCCTGCAAATCGGTGCTCGTCACATTGAAGGGGATGCGCGAATTGTCGCCCCACGCCGTGCGACCGCTGAACGTGACGTCGGTGTCCGGCGTCGAGAATCGACCGTCGGAAAATTCGAGCCAGTGCTGATCGTAGCGATATGTCACCTCTCCGGCGATCGGCAGATGGCCGATCGGCGGATGCACGCCGCCGCGATCGGGTCCGCTCGCAAAATCGCTCGCCTGCGTACCCGCGAGCACGTCAGTTCCTGCAGGAGGTATGACTTTCGAGTAGCCGCCGCCCGATCGTTCGCGGAAACGTCCCATCGGCCACGCGAGCAGGTTGCGGCCGCTCCATCTTCCGGACAACCGCACACCCTCCAGGCGAAGGAAATCGCTGTAGTCGGCCAGATCGACGTCGCGCCATTCGGCGTCGAACCGCGCGTTCGACGGCTGGCCAGGCTTTCCCGATGACAGGATGGAATATTTCAGGCTCGCTTCGCCACCGTAGAACCCGGTGGTCGTATCCATCACTTCGAACCGGTTCGGGTACCAGCCAAGCTTGCCCTTGAGGTCGGGGAACTCGTAGTCGTGGCCGCCGATCTGCAGGCCCGCGAGGTCGCTCTCGAAATCGCCTGTAAGCGCGCGCCCGCCTTTGAAGAGGTGGAACACGCCGTTGAAGCGCCCCTCGCCGGACAATGTGTAGTTGTCCTTCGCGAAGAACAGCTCTCGCATGCGCTTGAAGTCGACAGTCGACTTCACCCGATACGTCATCTCCGGCCAGTTCTTGATGTCGGCGTCGCCTGTGATGTGTGACTCGGCCCCGTCAGTAAGCAGCGCCATGCGCTCGAAATGGACGACGCCTTCCTCGACGCGGAAGACAGACTTCATCGACATGCTCATCGGCACGTAGTCCTGAATCCGGACCGTGCCTCCGTGGAAATTCGCCTCGCCGCGATAGCCTGCCAACTTGGTAACGATGATGTCCATGTTCGGCGTCACCGTGCCCCAGCGCGAGCCGTGATCGTCGAACGTGACCGTGCCGTTCTTCGCCCGCACGTACTGCATCGTCGTCACGAATCGCCGGCGGCCGCCGCCACCGCCCATATTGAATTTCGGGAAGCTGTGTTTGCCGCCGGCCCACTGCTCCAGGACCATCTGCCAGTCGGTCATCACGACCGAATCGACCAGCACTTCGCGCCGGAGCATCGCGTCCCACGTGAGCGACACGTCGATGCGCTTTGCGGTCAGGAACGGCCGATCGGTCGGCACGAGGCCTTCGATGACGAAGTTCTCGATGACGAACTTGCCGCTGAAGAGGCGAACCCCGAGCCTGCCGATGTGCATCGGCCGGCCGACGCGCTTCGAGCCCTCGCGCTCGGCGAGGCCGCGCAGACCCGGACCCAGATCGACTGTAAGCGTCGCGACAATCGACACGGCGAGCGTCACCGCCAACACGGCGACACCCAGCTTCGTGAAGCGAAACGCGAAGTGCGATCGGATGCGCTCGAAGCGCTTGAACCTGAGGGGCATTCTGTAACTACTGATCTACTGATCTAGAGATCTACTGATCTGCGACGACGACAAGGACGGCGCCGGTTTCCACCGCCGCGCCTGTCACAGCCAATACTTCCTTCACCACTCCGTCTCTCGGCGTGCGCAGTTCGTTCTCCATCTTCATGGCCTCGACTACCACGACACCCTGGCGCGCGATGACGCGATCGCCAACAGCAACCAGCACGCGCACCACGCGACCCGGCATGGGTGCCTTGACAGCCGCACCTGTTGCACCTGGCGCACCTGTTGCACCCGACGCGCCCGTACCGGCAGCGCGCGGCTTCAGCCGTGCCTCGCCAGTCGAGACCACGGCCTCATAAAGAACTCCGCCGAACTCCACGCCGACCGCGCCGTTGTTGCCGCGGGAGTGAAGGCGAATCTCGCGAGAAGCGCCACCGTCGATCAGCGACACGGTATCGGCGTCGATCCACGACGCGTCCACCAGGCGGCTCTTCCCCTTGATCGTGACCGTGAACGTTCCTGCCTGCTCAGCCGGCTCGAGCGCGACCTTCCAGGGGCGTCCGTTCACAATGACGTCGACGTTCATCGCAGCGATTCCAGCCGCGCGCGCCGCGCCCAGAGAGATCGTCGATCGTCCATCGTCGATCGTCGATCGTGGACGCGGACGACTGTCGATGGACGACGCCCGATCGACGATGGCCGATCGACGATGGCCGATCTCCCACATCGCCGCTGCAATCGCCGCAATCTCCTCTAACTCGTCGCTCCGCGCAGCCTTTCTCCCATTCTGCTCGAGCACTCGATCGACATAGGTCGTATCGAAGTCGGCCGCGGCGAACTCCGGCGATGCAACGAGGTCGCGGCAGAACCCGATGGTCGTGCTGATGCCGCGCACGTCGTACTCAGTCAATGCGCGAACCATCCGCGCGATGGCTCCTGGACGGTCAGGGGCCCATGCCACGACCTTCGAGATCAACGGGTCGTACGCAGTCGGCACCGTCCACCCTTCGAAGGCCCCGCTGTCGTCCCGTATTCCGGGCCCCGACGGCGTCCGCAAGTGCGTGATTCGCCCAGGCGACGGCAGAAATCCCTCATCGGGGTTCTCCGCGTAGACACGCACCTCGATCGCATGCCCGTTGGCCGACCTGAAGGTCGGAGTGCTGACCGTTAGGTCAGCCATATCCGCCAATCTCCCGCCGCGCGCGATCTCTATTTGTGCGCGCACAAAATCGACACCCGTTACGGCCTCGGTGATCGGATGCTCCACCTGCAACCGCGTGTTCATCTCGAGAAAATAAAACTCACCGTTCGCGTCAACGAGGAACTCGATTGTGCCCGCGCTCGTGTAATGCGCCGCGTGTCCGATCGCCGCGGCGGCCGCCATCAGCCGCTCCCGCAATGCCTGCGTCACCGCCGGTGAGGGCGTCTCCTCGATGAGCTTCTGATGCCGCCGCTGAATCGAGCATTCCCGTTCGACGAACGGCGCAATCGCCCCGTACGTATCGCCGAGGAGCTGCACTTCGACGTGGCGCGGCCGCTCGAGCAGCCGCTCGAAATAGACGCGGTCGTCGCCGAACGATGACAGCGCCTCCGAGCGCGCAAGGCGAACCGCACTCTCGAGCTCCTCTGCCGTGCGCACGACGCGCATCCCTTTACCACCGCCGCCGGCCACAGCCTTCACCAGCAGCGGATATCCGAGAGCCTCGGGTGCATTCCCACCGGGAACGACAGGCACCCCCGCCGCAATCGCGATATCGCGCGCGTTCGTCTTGCTGCCCATCGTCCGCATCGCCGTGGCGCCGGGCCCGATGAACGTCAGGCCGGCCTTCGCGCACGCTTCGGCGAACTCGGGATTCTCGGCCAGAAATCCATAGCCCGGATGCACCGCACCGGCGCCCGACGATCGGGCCACGTCGATCAACTTGTCGATCCGCAGGTAGCTTTCCGATGCCTGGTCAGGCCCGATGGCATGCGCTTCGTCCGCCAGGCGGACGTGAAGCGCGTTGCGGTCGCATTCCGAATACACCGCAACTGTGGCGAGCCCCATGTCGCGGCACGTCCGGATAATCCGCACGGCAATCTCGCCGCGGTTGGCGATCAGTATCTTTTTCAAGTGGGTCGAACGGGCGGCAGCGCGTCCGTAATTGTATCATTTCCGACTACTTACCCAGCTAATCCCTCATCTCCAATCCCTAATCCCAGCTGCGTCAGAGAGGTATGTTCCCGTGTTTCTTGGGCGGGTTTTTTTCGCGCTTCGTGGTGAGCGTGGCAAGCGCCAGAATCAGTTTTCTGCGGGTGGTCCTGGGCTGGATGATTTCGTCGACGAAGCCGTGCGCCGCGGCAACGAAGGGGCTCGCGAACTTCTCGCGGAATTCCGCCACGCGCTTTGCGCGCTCGGCCGCGGGATCCTTCGCCGCTTCCAGTTCTTTCTTATAGAGGACGTTGACCGCTCCCTCAGATCCCATCACTGCGACTTCGGCGGTTGGCCACGCGTAATTGAAGTCGGTGCGCAGGTGCTTGCTCGACATCACACAGTACGCGCCGCCGTATGCCTTCCGTGTGATGACCGTCACTTTCGGCACGGTCGCCTCGGCAAACGCGTACAGCAGCTTCGCTCCGTGCCTGATGATGCCGCCGAATTCCTGCGCCGTGCCAGGCATGAATCCGGGCACGTCTTCGAAGGTGATGAGCGGGATGTTGAACGCGTCGCAAAAGCGCACGAACCGCGCACCTTTCACGGACGCGTCGATGTCGAGCACGCCTGCGAGATGCGCCGGCTGGTTCGCCACGATACCAACCGATCGCCCGCCCAGCCGGGCGAACCCGACGATGAAGTTTCGAGCGAAGTGCTGATGCACTTCGAGAAACTCGCCGTCATCGGCGATCGAATGAATCAGATCGAGCATGTCGTACGGCTGATTCGGCGAAGCCGGAACGAGCCGATCGAGCGCCTCGTCTTCGCGTTCGGAAGAATCCGACGTGTCGACGACAGGCGCGGGATCCAGGTTATTGCTCGGCAGAAACCTCAAGAGATCGCGAATCAGCTCGAGGCACGCGCGATCGTCGTCTACGGCGAAATGCGCGACGCCGCTCTTTTCGTTGTGCGTCATCGCGCCGCCGAGCTCTTCCTTCGACACTTCCTCGTGCGTGACGGTCTTGATGACGTCGGGCCCCGTCACGAACATGTAGCTCGTGCCGCGGACCATGATGGTGAAGTCCGTGATCGCCGGCGAGTACACGGCGCCGCCTGCGCATGGTCCCATCACCGCGGAAATCTGCGGAACGACGCCCGACGCCAGCGTGTTCCGCAGAAAAATGTCGGCATAGCCGCCGAGCGAGAGCACACCTTCCTGGATGCGCGCGCCGCCCGAATCGTTCAAACCCACGATCGGGGCGCCCATCTTCATCGCATGGTCCATCACTTTGACGATCTTTGCGGCGTTGGTTTCGGAGAGAGAGCCGCCGAAGACGGTGAAGTCCTGCGCGAAGGCGTAGACGAGACGTCCATCGACGCGGCCGTGGCCGGCGATAACGCCGTCGCCCGGGATGACCTGGTCGGCCATCCCGAAGTCGAGGCAGCGGTGTGTGACGAACTTGTCGATTTCCTCGAAAGTGCCCGCATCGAAGAGCAGTTCGATGCGCTGGCGCGCCGTCAGCTTGCCGGCCGCGCGCTGCCGCTGGAGGCGCTCTTCCCCGCCTGCCAGCTCGGCCAGCCGTTCGAGCTCGTCGAGCGTGCGTTGCGGGTCCACTATTTGTCGCGGGGGCCCCTCGCCCCGCTCCTCGTCCGCCGTCTTCGTCGTACCATACGAACTCTGGCGTGACCTCGCCGAAGCCACGCGAAGGCGGGCCGCTCGCTTGCGGGGCCCCATCGCCCCGCGTCCGCCGTCGTTCGGTGGTTCATGCGAACTCTGGCGTGACCGCGCCGAAGCCATGCGAAGGCGGCCACTCGCGGCTCATCAGACGCGCGCGGCTTGTGACTTTTCCCAGTCCTTGAGGAAGTTCGCCAGGCCGATGTCCGTCAGCGGATGCTTGAAGAGCTGATCGATCACCTTTGGCGGGCACGTGCAGATGTCGGCGCCCATCTTCGCGGCCTCGATGATGTGAATCGAATGCCGCGTGCTGGCGACGAGCACTTCGGTCTGGAACGGATAATTCCGGTAAATCTCGACGATTTCCTGGATGAGGTTCATGCCGGTCTGGCCGATATCGTCGAGGCGGCCGACGAACGGACTGACCATCGCGGCCCCTGCCTTCGCGGCGAGCAGCGCCTGCGCGGCCGAGAACACGAGCGTGACGTTCACCTTGAGGCCTTCACGCGACAGTGTCTTGCACGCGCGCACGCCGTCTCTCGTGAACGGCACCTTGACGACGATGTGCTCGTCGATCGTGGCCAGGTCGCGGCCTTCGCGAAGCATCCCCTCCCAGTCGGTGGCGAGCACTTCGGCGCTGACGGGGCCCTGCACGATGCGGCAGATCTCCTTCATCGTCTTGCGATAATCGCCGGTCTCCTTCGCCATCAGCGACGGGTTCGTCGTCACGCCGTCGATGATGCCGATGTCGGCCAGCGCCTGGATTTCCTTGACGTTGCCTGTGTCTACGAAAAGCTTCATAACTACCTCTCAGTCGTTCGCCGTTTACCGTTCACCATTGACCGTATTATCTCAGTTCGCCGATGCCTTCAATCTTCACCGTAAAAGTATCGCCGCTTTTCAGCGGGCCCACACCCGACGGCGTCCCAGTGGCAATGACGTCGCCCGGGAGCAGCGTCATGACGCTCGACACGAACGCGACGATCTGCGGCACCGTGAAAATCAGCTGCCGCGTGTTCGACGCCTGCTTTCTCTCGCCGTTCAGCCACCCTTCGACATCGAGCGCCGACGGGTCGAGCCCGAGAGCGATGCAGGGACCGATCGGCGCGAACGTGTCGAATCCCTTCGCGCGCGTGTACTGAACTTCCTTCCGCTGCAGCTCGCGCGCGGTCACGTCAATGAGGCACGTCAGTCCGAGCACGTGCTCCATTGCCTTATCGGCCGATACGCGCGACGCCCGCTTGCCCATCACGACACCGAGCTCGGCCTCGTAATGGATTTCGCCGACGTCAGGCGGAATCCGAATCGCCTCGCCCGGGCCGATGACCGCCGTGGACGGCTTCATGAACATCAGCGGCTCGGACGGCAGCGGCTTGTTCATCTCCGCGGCGTGATCCTTGTAATTCAACCCGATGGCTACGACCTTCGACGGCGTCACCGGACACAGAAGGCGCGCCGGCTTCACTTCACGGCCCGCCTTCGCAGCCGCTTCCGCTCGCTGCTTCGGCGCGGTAAACATCTCGAATACGTCGCCGTCAACGAGCCGATAGGCGCCCTCCGACTCCAACGCGTAGCGAGCGGTTCCTTCGTGCTCAATTCGAAACAGCCTGGCGGCGGTCACCGTATCGTCTCTTCAACGCGTTCCGACGGCGCGCTCTGGTTCGGCGGCGTCGAGCGGTCGACCGCCACCACCTGGTAAAAATAGGTGCGCCCGCGGCGCGCGGTGGTGTCGAGGAACGACGTGTCTGTAATCGGCGCCTTCGTCAGAGGAGAAAGTTTGTCATCAGGCGCCTCGCCGCGCAAGACCAGGTAGCCCCCCAGATCGGCCTCGGTGTTGGCCTCCCACAACAGGCTGACGCCGTTGCCGCCCGCGATGAGCGCGAGCGATTTCGGCGCCGCCGGAGGGAAGGTATCGACCGCCGTGACGCAGGTCGGGGTGCTGGGTGCGCTCTCAATTGCGACGGTTCCCGCCATCTCGACGCGCCGCACGATATAGCACCGCTCGACGCCGAATTCGACCCGAGGATCGGTGAACGCGGGGGTGGTGAGGAGCGCGGTGTTCAAAGGTGCAATGGGTGCAATAGGTGCGGTGGGTGCAATGGGTGCGGGTGCGGTGCGCACGCCGTCGCACCCGTTGCACCCGTTGCACCTGTTGCACCCATGCACCCGCTTCATAAACGTTGTAGCCGAACCTTGGCGTTGGAGGCCGCGGCGCCGGCAGCGCCGGCGTGGGCTTCGGCTTGGCCCGCTTGGCTTCGAGGGGATCGATGCCGCAAGCACATCCTGTGTACCTTCGGTTTCGATATCGGAGTAGAACTCGACGGTGCCCTCGGTCTCGCGATCGAGCGGGGCGATGGGTGCAATAGGTGCGATGGTGCAATAGGTGCAGCGGGTGCGATAGGTGCACCTGCCGCACCTGTTGCACCCGTCGCACCCATCGCACCCGTTGCACCCGTCGCGATGTCTTCAGGCTGCGCCGGCCAGCTCAGGGAGACCGCATCGGCCGTATACGCCACGTCGATTTTTTCCGGCGGACTCAGCGGCTCGAGCAGCGCCACCGGAATCGGCCCCGCAACCGGTCCGCGCCGATTGCGGCTCTCGCTGACGGGAAAGATCGCGTAGTAGCGCTGCGGAGGAAGTTCGAAGTTCACGGTGCCCGGTGTTTCGATTTTCTCGATGACTACCACGGGCGCATCTGCCGGCGGAGGCGGCAATGGCCGCGTCGGCGGCATCGGGCCGATTTCCCTGTGCTTCTCTGTCAGCGTCTCCCGCACGCTCGTCTTTGCACCCTGCTCGATCAGGCCGGCTTCAGGGTCGGCATTCGCCTTCGCGGCCGCCTCCGCCTTCTGCTTCGCCGCGGCAAGCTCTTTTTCCTTTTCCGCGTTCGCAGCGGCTTCCGAATCCGGCGTCTGCGAGACAGGCCCTTGCTCTTTGCTCTCTGCTTTTTGCTCTTCTTCCGGCTCGGGCGGTTGCTTGATGTCGATCGAAGCCACCAGCGTGCCGTATTTCAGGAAGTCCGTTGGCGCGGGCAGCGGCCCTGTGTGCGCATACACTTCGATTCTGCGCAGATCGGCGGGGCCGGTGCCGTCTGTGTTCACCGTGGGTACCGTGAACTGAAGAACGATGTCGTTTTCGATCCGCTTCGCGACGACTTCGCTGACCGGACGCGGCAGATAGACGATGGGCGCAAGCGGCGGACCTTTCTGTCCGCACGCGACGTGTCCGACAGCACAGAGTAAGACGAGGGAAAGCAGACGCTTCACAAGATGTAGCGGGAGAGATCCTCGTTCTTCACGATCGCGGCGAGCATCCGGTCGACGTAGGCCGCGTCAATCGTGATCATTTTATCGCGCAGGTCGGGACCCTCGAACGAGATTTCGTCGAGCAGCCGTTCCATGACGGTGTGCAGGCGGCGCGCGCCGATGTTCTCCGTGCGCTCGTTCACGCGAGTCGCGAAATCGGCGATCCGATCGATCGCCTCGTCCAGGAATCGCAGCGTGATGCCCTCGGTGTCCATCAACGCGATGTACTGCTTGATGAGCGCATTCTTCGGCTCGGTGAGGATGCGCACGAAATCGTCCTTGCCGAGCGGCTCGAGCTCGACGCGAATCGGAAATCGCCCCTGCAGCTCGGGGATCAGGTCTGACGGCTTCGACACGTGGAACGCGCCGGCCGCGACAAACAGAATGTGGTCGGTGCGCACCATGCCGTACTTGGAGTTCACCGTCGTGCCCTCGATGATCGGCAGGATGTCGCGCTGCACCCCTTCGCGGCTGACGTCGGGCCCCTGCCCGCCGCCTTCGCGCCCCGCGATCTTGTCGATTTCGTCGATAAAGATGATGCCGCTCTGCTCGACGCGCTCGACGGCGACGCGCGCCACGCTGTCCATGTCGACGAGCTTGCCTTCTTCTTCCTGCACGAGGAACTCGAACGCCTCGGGCACCTTCATGCGCCGTTTGCGCGTGCGCCCCTGAATGATGCCCGGCAGCATGTCCTTGATGTTGATGTCGATCTCCTCGATCGACGAGCCGGTGATCACCTCGAACGACGGAAACGCGCGCTCGCGCACATCGAGCTCGACCGATCGCTGATCGAGCCGGCCGTCGCGAAGCTGCTCGCGGAATTTTTCGCGCGTCTGGTGCCACGAGTCCTGTGCCACGTTCGGCATGAACTCGACGTTGCGCGGGGTCATCGGCGGCTCCTCGGGCTCGAGCGTCGCGCGCGGGGGCGGCAGCAGCAGATCGAGCAGCCGTTCCTCGGCGTTCTGCTCGGCCTTGCTGTGCACTTCCTCGAGCCGCTCTTCGCGCACCATGTCGACCGCGAGCTCGACAAGATCGCGCACCATCGACTCGACGTCGCGGCCGACATAGCCGACCTCGGTAAACTTCGACGCTTCGACCTTGATGAACGGGGACTGCGCGAGCCGCGCGAGCCGACGCGCAATCTCGGTCTTGCCGACGCCCGTCGGGCCAATCATCAGAATATTTTTCGGGACGATGTCTTCGGCCATCTCGGGCGGAAGCTTCTGACGGCGCATGCGGTTGCGCAGCGCGATCGCGACCGCCCGCTTGGCGTCCTTCTGTCCGATGACGTACTTGTCGAGCTCGACGACGATCTGACGCGGCGTCAGCGTGTCGGTTGGCGGTGCGAACGTGTCGGGTAAGGAAATGGCCATTAAAGCTCTTCGATTGCCAGGGTGCCGTTGGTGTAGATGCAAATCGACGCCGCCACGTTCATCGCGTGCTCGGCAATCGCGCGTGCGTCGAGATCGGTGTGACGCGCCAGCGCCTTCGCCGCGGCGAGCGCGTACGGGCCGCCCGATCCAATCCCGACCACGCCTTCGTCCGGCTCGATCAAATCGCCGTTGCCCGACAGCAGGAACATCGACGTCTTGTCGAGGACGACGAGCATCGCTTCGAGGCGCCGCAGCGCGCGATCGGTCCGCCAGTCCTTCGCGAGCTCTACCGACGAGCGCTCGAGGTTCCCTCGATATTGTTCCAGTTTGGCTTCGAAACGCGAGAACAGCGCAAACGAGTCGGCGGCCGAGCCCGCAAACCCCGCGAGAATTTTATCGTTGTAGAGGCGCCGGACTTTCCTGGCGCTCTGTTTGACGATGGTGTCGCCGAGGGTCACTTGCCCGTCGCCCGCGAGCACGGCGCGGTCGCGGTGCCGTATGGCGAGAATCGTGGTGGCGTGGATCACTAAATCGCAGTCTATAGGTTCCGGGTTCCTGTTCCAAGTTCCCGGTTCGTGGTGGCGCTTCGACCACAGGAGCGCATTTTTTTTAACAAAGACGGCGCGCGGCGTTCACGCGCCCACGTCGAACGCGGAACGTGGAATCGGAACCTGGAACCCCGGCGGCGCTAGCGCCGGCGGCGTGTCAGCCACATATACAGCGGAATCCCGGAAGCCATGACGAGAAGGCCGAGGCCGGAAGGCCCGGGACTCCGGTAGAAGGCGTTGACGACAATCGCAAGGCTGGCGAGCACGAAAATCGCAGGTGCGATCGGGATATCCGAGCGTCTTGTAGGGACGCGGCGCTTCGGGGTCGCGCGCGCGCAAGACAAACACTGCCGCGACTGCGATGCCGGCGAACAGCGTGATGGCGAACCCGACGTAGTTCGCAAGCGTGTCCAGGCTTCCCGTCAGAATGAGCACGCTCGCCCACAGCGGCCTGGGCGATGATCGACACGTGCGGCGTCTTGAATCGTCGGATGCACCTCCGCGGCGGCAGGGAAAAACACGCCGTCGCGAGCCATCGCGTAGTACACGCGCGGGCCCGCGAACGTCCACGCATTCAATCCCGCAGCCACGCTGATGATGGCGACAAGCCCGAGGATGTCGCCGGCGCGCGCGCCGAGGATGCGCTCTCCGATGAGATCGAACACGCTGCCCTTCACGCCGGCAAGCTCGCCCACCGGCATCGCGTAGAGATACAGCGTGTTGAGCAGCGCGTAAATGATGATGACGGCGATCGTCCCCATCAGCAGCGCGCGCGGCACGTTGCGTCCCGGCTCGCGAATCTCCTCGGCCATGTACGCCGCCGCGTTCCATCCCGAATAGGTGAACATCACCGGAATGAGCGCGAGCAGCCAGTTCGTCGCGCTCACCGAGCGGCCGCCTGCTGGAGATTGGCGCTCGAGCCTGACGCCGACCGCAAACCCCAGCGCGATGAACACCAGCAGCGCCATCACCTTGAGCGTCGCGAGCACGTTCATCACGACGCGGCCGGGGCCAACGCCGCGAATGTGCACGAACGCGAACAACCAGATCGCGAGTATCGCCAGCAGCGTGTGGCGCGAGAACACCAGCGGCACGTACGGAAGCGGAATGACGAAGAACGGCGTCGAATTCGGCAACCCCCGGAATAAAGCGATCGAGCACGAATATCAGAAAGATCGCGCTCGCGGCCATCGCGCCGGTGAAACCGGCGACGAAGGAGGTCCATCCGGTCATGAAGCCCGCGAGCGGCCCATAGGCCTCGCGGAGGTACACGTACTCGCCGCCAGCGCGCGGGCGCAGCGCCGCAAGCTCGGCGTACGCCATCGCACCCGCGAAGGCCAGCGCGCCGCCGGCAATCCACGTCGACAGGAACCAGAGGGGATGCGGCACCATCGCCGCAACCGCGGGTGGCGTAAACAGGATGCCGCCGCCGATGACGTTGGCGACGATGATGGCGGCAGCGTCGAACGGACCGAGCCGCCTCTCGAGAGTTGTGCGTGTGGGAGAAGGCACGAAGCGCTACTGTGTGAGCATCTCTCGCGCGATTTGCCACTCGCCGAGCTTGGTCCATTGATCGCCGCCGTGCTTGGCAAATACCTGGACGTGAGCGTCGACGAACTGGCTGTTTTTCAGCATCTGCGAGCGCGGTTCGATGCCAGTGTATCCGAGGTTCGATCGAAGCACGATGGGTTTAGTGGTACCGCCAGGCGGAATGCCTTCCATGCCGATGACCTTCTGGAAGGCGCCGCCCCATTCCTCCGTCTCGCCGACGCGCCGGATGACCGCATTCAACTGCACGTTGGCGACCGGCTCGCTGCTGACGTTCTTGAGCGTCAGTGTGACAGTCGGCAGCAGCTTGTTCATGCCGTTCTCGACACCGGCGTCGAACCACCCGGTTCGCACGTCGACCGGCTCGACAAGCTCGGTGATGGGCCCGCTCGAGCCGCCCCCGCAGGCGGCCGCGCCGACAACCAGGAAACCCGCAAGCATCAGGGCGTTCGACGTCCGGTGCATGTGCATATTCTATTCGACACCAAAACGGAAATCCCGGTTCACTCCGTCAGTTGTATTTGACGTCCACCCGTTTCAGCCCTTCTTCGGGCGCGAGCGTGCCCTCGCGAAGGGCCTGCAGGTCGCTGCCCTTGATGCGCAGGATGATGGTAATCACCGTGTCGCTCGGATCGCCGGGCACGAAGCGCCGATCGAGAACGCTTTCGCGGGCGGCAACCGTCAGCCACTCGCTGGCGCCGACGCCGACGGACCCCTTGTACTCGAGGATGGCGTTGACGAGGGCGTTGGCGATTTCCGTCTGGTAGATCTCGCGCGGCCGCACCGTCGGCTCCGCGTCGGCAGCGCGCACCGCCCTGCCAGTGGCGGAACTTTTTTCGAGCTCCTGGATGCTCCACACCATGCTGCGCCGCATCGACGGAAACTCGACATCGAACACGACACCGTAGTCCTCGAGGCGGAAGCCGCGCGCACGGGTCAGCCCGGCCAGCATCACCATGTTGTCGGTGTTCGATGCCTGCAGACGCTTGTTGAGCATCAGCGTCCCCTGCCGCACGGCGTTTTCGAGCGCACCCTCCAGCGCCGCAATCTGCTGCCGCCCCTGTAACTGCGGCGACGTCACGCCGACCGCAGGCCGCACAGGCGACTGCGCGCCAACGGAGGTCGCGAACGACAAGGCGAGGCCGACGCTCAGCCCTCGTAGAACTCCGTTCACTTCACTCCCCCTGATGTCTTCACAAGATATTCCATGGTCGCGTCCTGCTGCTGCCCGAAATCCTGCTGGATTTGCAGCAGATCGGCCTTGTGCTGCGTGTCGACCTCGCGCGCCACCTGCGACAGGCGGAGCGCCAGCTCACCCTTCTGCCGCTGCTCGCTTTGATCGATCATCGCGCGCACGCGCTGCAACAGACGCTCGCGCTCGTCGCCGTAACGATCGCTGCCCCCAGGACCGTCAAGCGGTTCTGCGATCGGGTTCTCGGGATGCAGCGTGATCCACGCGCCGCGGAAGTTGCCCGGCGGCGTCTCCGGCACGGCAAGCTTCCTGTGCACCGTCACCGCTCCATCCTCGTAATCCACGTGGAGCTGTGAGACCGCCATGCCCGACACGAATAACAGAATGGCGGCGGCAGCCTGAAGGAGGGCGCGCCCCCGCCACCAGCCACCTCGTGCTCCCTGATCCACGGTCGCAGTCGGCGATGTCGCGCTCGCGCTCAGCGATGTGTCCTGGACCATCCGGAATCCGAGCTGCGACGCAGGTGGCGTCCAATCGCTCAGCATGCCTCGGACGTTCTGGAACTCGAGCACCGCCACCGCACACGCGGCGCATTCCTGCAAGTGCTTCGCAATCGTCAATCGTTCAGCGGGATCGCCTTCCTCGTAGAGGTAATCGAGGAGCGCGTCATGGTTGTCCGTAATGTGGTTCATGATTCGATCTCGTCAGCTTTCACGGCGCGGAGTCAATTGCTCTCCGAGCTGTTTTCTCAATGTCGACAAGCCCTGGTAGACGCGGGTCTTCACAGTGCTGAGCGGGCACTGCATCAGATCGGCGATTTCCTGGAACGTAAGCCCATGATATTCCTTCAGGATGATCGCCTGGCGCTGCTCCGCCGGCAGGTGCGTCATCGCCTTCGCGACCTCGCGGCTGAGCTCAGCGCGCGCGGCCAGGTCTTCGACGGTTTCGGTTGGACCGCGTTCGGCGGCGAGGTCGTCCATATCGACCCCATCGGGCACCGTTACGAGCGGCGCGCGCCGGTCCTTCCGCATCCAGTCGCGGCAGAGGTTCAGCGCAATACGATAGAGCCAGGACGAGAATTTGGCATCCCCTTTGAAACCCGATAATGCGCGGAACGCGCGCAGGAAGGTCTCCTGCGTCACATCACGTGCATCTTCCTCGCGCCCCAGCGTACGGTAGGCCAGGGCGAAGATCGGGCGCTCCCATCGCTTGACGAGCTGATTGAAGCTCTCGGTATCGCCGGTCTTCGATCGAGCGACCAGCTCTTCGTCGGTCCACGTCATGGGGACTACTGCCGCCATCGTACTCATGTTGTAGGCCACCCTTGGTACGTCAAAGGATTAGACGAGTCAACGGCTCTGTTGGCCGGTTTCGCCATATTCCCCATGATACTTGTCCGACCATTTACACTACGGGCGTGTCACGCGAGGCCAGCCTGTTGCAGGCCCTCACGGCCACGGACCGGCTGACTGACCTGCTCCCGGTGCTTCATCACCATGCCGTGTCCGCCGTCGAGGGCCGTAGCTCCATCATTTTTCAGTTCACCCGCAGTGGCGATACCCTCGAGGCCACCTCTGCTTTCGGCGTCGATCGCCTGCCTCCCGATCCCTGGCCCGCCCGATTGATTCCCGAGACGCTGTTCAGGGACGAAAAACCGCGATTTGTCGCCGATATCTCGCGGGTTGTCCGCGGCGCGCACGAGTATCTCGGCACCCTGCAGGCCCTGCTTATCCCACTGGCGCAGATGCAGACCCAGATGGGGGTGCTGGTCATCGGCTGCGAGAAGCTGCCGTCACCACAGCAGATGCGCGAGGCCGCCTCGGTCGGGCACGCCTTTGCGCTCGCGCTCGATCGCGCGCATGCGAACGGCGAGACCGATCTGCAGTCCGAGCTCCGAGAGCTGCTGCACGCCTTTTCGCGCGGCGTCTCGTCGACGACGCTGTCTGCGGGGCTGGAGATGTTTTGCATCGGCGCGAACCGCCTCTTCGGCGCCGATCGCACATCGGTCTGGCTGCACGATCGGCGCGCCAGGATAGTGGTCCTCTCTGCCTCTTCCGATGTCGTCTATCTGGCACAGGATCGGCGCATCCAGACGGCCGATGCGCTCGCGCCCGCCGCGGTCGCGCTGCGCCGCGAGCGTGCCGAGATAGCGGCAGTCGGCACCACGCCGGCAGGCGCGCCCACCGCGACGGTGACCGTTCCGCTGAAAGGACGCAGACGCGCGCTGGGCACGCTCGTGATCGAAGAGGTGCGGCTCGAGCCCGGATCCCAGATCGACCTGCTCGAGCGCGCCGATGAGATGGGACGGCAGCTCGCGGCCGCGGTTGAAAATGTCCTGCTGCTCGACGCCGTGCTGCGGTCCCGCCGCGAGCTCGAGAACACGTTCAACTCGCTCGCCGATCTCGTGGCCGTCTGCGACCAGGATGGACGGCTCGTCTCCATGAATGTCGCGTTCCTCGAGCGGATCGGGTTGACGCGTCAGCAGCTGATCGATCGGCCGATTGCCGATGTCGTCGGGCCTGCGACCAACGAGTTGATTCTCTCCGCGATGGACGCGGCGGCAACCGCCTCCTCACCGAAGGCGGCGTCCGTCGACGTCGAAGACCCGAAACTCCGAGGCACGTTCGCGGTGACGTTGACGCCTCTCCTCGGAGAAGAGCGCCAATCGATGGGCATCGTCCTGGTGGCGCGCGACGTGACGCCACAGGCCGAGCTCGAGGCGGAGCGCGCGGACCTGCGCAACCGGCTGGTCCAGTCGGAGAAGCTGGCCGCGCTCGGCCAGTTCGTGGCGGGCATCGCGCACGAGCTGAACAACCCCCTGCAGGCAGTGCTCGGCCATCTCGAGCTGCTTCGCACCACAGGAGCGTTTCCGAACCCGATTCGCCGCGACATGCAGCGCATTTATCGCGAGGCCGACCGGGCTGCGAAGATCGTCCGCAACCTGCTCGTCTTCGCAGGATCGCGACGGCTCGTGCGCCGGCGTACGAGCGTCAACGCCGCGCTGTCACGCGTGCTGTCGCTGCGCGCACCGGCGTTTCGCGCGGCCAATATCGAGGTCGTGCGCCTGCATGCGGACGGGCTGCCGCGCGTGAAAGGAGATCCGCTGCTGGTCCAGCAGGCGCTGCTGAACATCGTGCTCAACGCCGAGCAGGCCATCGGTGCGAACGGCGGACGCATCGAGACCACCACGTCGCTGCGGGGCGCCGGCGCTGCTGCGCAGATCGTCGTGCAGATTAGGGATACCGGCCCGGGCATTCCGGCTGCGGCGATACCGCGCGTGTTCGAACCGTTTTTCACGACGAAAGAAGTTGGGAAGGGGACGGGGCTCGGACTGGCTATTACGTACGGGGTCATCCAGGAACACGGAGGGCAGATTACGGCGTCCAACCATCCCGAGGGCGGCGCGGTGTTCACTGTGCAGCTCCCTGTGGAAAACAGTTAGTATTCTTTTGACGAGAAGCGACACGACATCGATGGACGATACATTCTTAACGACTGAAGAGGTGCTCGAATACCTCCAAGTCAATTTGCGCACGGTTTACCGGCTCATCAAGGCCGGCAAGATTCCAGCGGTGCGCGTGGGGCGCCAATGGCGTTTCCGCAAGCGCGACATCGACGCATGGCTCGACAGCCAGCGGCCGCGCGGCGGCGCGCGCGCGCCGCAGGCCACCGGACCGGCCGCTTCGTCCTCGTCGCGCCAGGCAACTGACCGCCCGCGGATTCTCGTCGTCGACGACGAGTCGAGCATCCGCGATTTGCTGTCGAAAACGCTCGCCCTCGCCGAATACGATGTCGATACCGCTCCTGACGGCCGATCGGCGCTCGAGCGGCTGCGCCTTTATCCCTACGATCTCCTGATCGCGGACCTGAAAATGCCGGGCATCGACGGCCTCAGCGTGATTCGCGAGGCCAAGCGTCTGAAATCGAATCTTCCGGTCATCATCATCACCGGCTACTCCACTGAAACTGCCGCGATTGAAGCGGTCAACCTCGGCGTGTCGGGATACTTGACGAAGCCGTTCCGAGTCCCGCAGGTTCTCGCAGCCGCGGCGAAAGCCATTGGGGAGCTCAGCTAATCCCCAATCCCTAATCCCTAATCCCTCGTGTTACAGCTCTCCTCAATCACAAAATCGTTCGGCGAACGCGTGCTGCTGGAAGATGTGACGTGGCAAATCACGTCAGGCGAGCGCGTCGGCCTGTGCGGCCCCAACGGGGCCGGCAAGACGACGCTCCTCAAGATGATGGCGGGATTCGACAGCCCCGACGAAGGCCAGATCATCAAGCCCTCCGCCCTGACGGTCGGCTACCTGCCGCAGGACGGCCTCAACCATGCGGGCCGATCGATCCTCGATGAAGCGAGCTCGGCGTTCGCCGATCTGCTGAACGTCAAGCATGAGATGCACGCGATCGAAGAACGCCTCGGAGACTCCTCAGTGTCACCAGGGGAGCACGACGCCATGCTCGAGCGCTACAGCGCGCTGCAGGATCGCTTTCGCATCGAAGAAGGGTACGGCATCGACCTGAAGGTGGCGACCGTGCTTCGGGGACTCGGTTTCACCGACGAGACGTTCGAGCAGCCCACCGACTCGCTTTCGGGTGGATGGCAGATGCGGCTGGCGCTTGCGAAGCTGCTGCTCGGCCGGCCGACGCTGCTGCTGCTCGACGAGCCGACCAACCACCTCGATCTCGAGGCGAGAAACTGGCTCGAGGAATATCTGTCGGCCTATCCGCACGCGGTCATCCTCGTGTCGCACGATCGGTTCTTCCTCGACGCGGTCGTCACGCGCATCAGCGATCTCAACCTCCGAAAACTGACCGACTATCCGGGCAGCTACTCGCACTACATCGTCGAGCGCGACGCGCGAATGGAGCAGCTGCGCAAATCGAAGCGCGAGCAGGACGAAGAGATCGCGCGCGTGAAGATGTTCATCGATCGGTTCCGGTATCAGGCGACGAAGGCGGCGCAGGTGCAGAGCCGCATCAAGATGCTCGACAAGGTCGTGCCGATCGAGGCGCCGCCCGAGCGCAAGCGAATCCATTTCACGTTTCCCGTGTGCGCGAAGAGTGGACGCTCGGTGCTCGAGCTGCACGACGTACGCAAGGCGTACGGCGAGAAGGTAATCTTTTCGAAGCTGAACCTGCTCATCGAGCGCGGCGACCGTATCGCGCTCGTCGGTCCGAATGGCGCCGGCAAATCGACGCTGATGCGGATGCTCTCCGGAGTGGAAACGCCAGACGCGGGCACGCGGCGCGAGGGGCATCAGGTCGTCATGCAGTACTTCGCGCAGGACGAGGCGACGCGCCTGAATCCCGCGCTGTCGGTCTACGAGACGATGTCCGCGGACTCGCCGACGAGCATGGTGCCGGCGATTCGCAACATCCTCGGAGGGTTTCTGTTCTCCGGTGATGACGTCTACAAGAAGGCCAGTGTTCTGTCCGGAGGCGAGCGCACGCGACTGGCGGTCGCCCGCATGCTGCTGATTCCATCGAACACGCTGCTGCTCGACGAGCCGACCAACCATCTCGATCTCGACTCGAAGGACATCCTGCTCGAAGCGCTCGAAGACTATGGCGGCACCCTGATCTTCGTCTCGCACGATCGCTACTTCGTCGAGCGGCTCGCGACGAAGATCGTGGAGATCGGCCATGGCGACGCGGTCGTGTTCCCCGGCACGTACACGGAATTTCTGTACAGCAAGGAACATAGAGCGGGTGCGGGGGAGCGTCGGGGGCAGCGGGTGCGTCGGGCGCAAAAGGCGTCTCGGGTGCGGGCTTGTCGCGCCGAAGCGGCGACCTGTCCGCCGATGCGCGAAGCGCGAAGGTGGAAGCTGCCGAGGCGGAGCCCCGGCGAGCATCAAAAAAAGATGACGGGTCGGCCGAACATGCTGAACGAAAGAAATTGGCGGCCGAGCAGCGCAAGCGCGATCAGGGCGCGAAGAAGATCCAGACGAAGATCTCAGACCTCGAAGCCAGAATCGCCGAGCGCGAGCAGGCGATGAAAGAGATCGAGGCGGCCATGTCGGTCCCCGGATTCTACGAGAACCGCGACCAGGCCCAACTCCTCATCGACCGCCACCAGACCCTGATGTGGGAACTCGGCGAGTTGATGCATCAATGGGAAGAGCTGTCAAAGTCCGGTAACTAGCGTTCCAGTTTGCGTTACAGTCCTGCCCCGTTGCTGACGATAATGTAATCAGCAGTTCACACATCAGCGCGCGAACCCTTACTGTTCAAGGGTTTAGCCGCATTTTGGGGCAATGCTGCCGGGCACGGCGTTTGCCCCCTGGGGAACGCTGATACTCCGATGGAGAGCCTGTATTTCGCTCCTTTGCCATTCGCCGAAGGCCCCGTGATGCCAACCAAGACCCGTGAGCGGCGTAAATCGGAATCCGGCCAGGCACGGCGCAACAGCACGCGACGGGAGTCCGATCGTTTCTTCCGCCGCCTCGTCGGAGGCATGCGCAATGGGGTGCTCGCGATTACGCGCGACGGCAACGTCGCTGAAATCAACGGCGAGGGCGCACGAATCTTCCAGATAAAGCGCTCGCCGCAGATGGTCGGCCGTCACTTTTCCAAAGTGCTGGCGAAGCATCCCGATATGGTGCGCGTGCTGCACAGCGCGTTCGAGCTGAGCCATCTGCCCAACCGCGCCGAGCTGCGGCTGAAGACCACGGGCAAGGTGATCGGCTACACGTTATCGCACGTACGCGATGAGCACGGCCGCTCCACCGGCATCGCGCTGTTCTTCAAGGACCTCACGAAGGTCGAGCAGCTCGAAGAGCGCGAGCGCCTGCGCGACCGGCTCGTGGCGCTCGGCGAGATGGCGGCCGCGATCGCGCACGAAGTGAAGAACCCGCTCGCCGGTATCGAGGTGATGGCAGGGGTGCTGAAGCGCCAGGCATCCGTGGCCGACTCTCCCGACGCGCAGTCGCTGCTCAACGACATCATCAGCGAAGCGAAGATGGCGAATCAGATCGTGCACGAGGCGCTCGAGTTCGTGCGGCCGATCCGGCTGCAGGTCGAGCACACGGCGATTGCCGACGTGCTGCAAAGCGCCGTCACACTCGCCGAAACAAAAGTGCCGCGCCGCGCAATCGGCCTCCAGGTTCGCGTGGATGAGGGGCTGCCGCCGATCCAGGGCGACCATCATCAACTCTGTCAGCTGTTCACCAACCTGCTGATCAACGCCTTCGAGGCGCTCGAAGGGCGAGGCGCTGTCGACGTGACGGCGCGTGAGGGGCTGCTCGAGGAAGAGTTGCAGGGCACGGGCAGCGATGGCCCTGCGACACGCACGGTCGTAGTGGAAGTCGTGGACAACGGGCCAGGCGTACCGAAGGAGCTGCGGGATCGGATTTTCAATGCGTTCTTCACGACCAAGCCGCAGGGGTCGGGGCTCGGCCTGGCAATCGTGCGCAAGGTCGTCGACGCGCACGACGGACGCATCGATATCCAGACCGGCGCGCACGGCACGCGCTTTCGAGTCACGCTTCCGATCTCGGGGGCCAACGACTGGTTCGTTCCCAGGGTGGGATTGCCGCGTTCATTAACGGACGACTAGGAAAACGAGGAAGACAGATGGGCCGCATTCTCGTCGCCGACGATCACGACGCCCTTCGACGCGGGCTGGCAAGGGCACTTACCTCCGCCGGCCACGAGGTCGAGGAAGCGCCCAACGGCAACCAGGCGATCGAGCGCCTGCACGAAGGCCACTTCGACGTCGTGCTGAGCGATTTGAAGATGGGCGGCAGCGATGGGCTCGACGTGCTGCGTACGACCAAGACGCTCCACCCGACGACCGCCGTCATTCTGATGACCGCGTTCGGATCGGTGCATACCGCCGTCGAAGCGATGAAGATCGGCGCGTTCGACTACGTGCAGAAGCCGTTCGAAATCGAAGAGATGGAAGTGAAGATCGAGAAGGCGCTCGAGCTGCGGCGCATGCGCCATGAGCTCGACTACCTGCGTCACACGCAGAACGACATCTACGACTTCGACCGCATCGTCGGCACGAGCGACCCGTTGAAGCGCGTGCTCGGCGTCGTGCGCAAGGTGGCGAAGAGCAACACCACGGTCTTGATTCGCGGCGAAACGGGCACGGGCAAAGAGCTCATCGCCGGCGCCATCCATCACAACTCGCATCGGGCGGCGCGGAATTTCGTGAAGGTGAACTGCGCGGCGCTTCCGGAGACGCTGCTCGAGTCGGAATTGTTCGGTCACGAGAAGGGGGCCTATACCGGCGCCGACCGGCAGCGGATCGGCCGCTTCGAGCAGGCCGACGGCGGCAGCCTGTTCCTCGACGAGATCGGCGACATGAGCGCCGCGATCCAGGCCAAGATTCTGCGCGTCCTGCAGGAGCACGAGTTCGAGCGCCTCGGCGGCACGCGCACGCAGAAAGTGGACGTGCGGCTGATCGCTGCAACCAACCGGGACCTCTCGCAGATGGTGGCATCGGGGCAGTTCCGGGAAGACCTCTACTACCGGCTCAATGTCGTGTCGGTCGAGATGCCGCCTTTGCGCGAGCGCAAGGAAGACATCATCGCGCTTGCGATGTTCTTCGTGAAGAAGTTCGCCGCCGAG
Organism: Vicinamibacterales bacterium; assembly: GCA_963787755.1. Lineage (GTDB taxonomy): Bacteria > Acidobacteriota > Vicinamibacteria > Vicinamibacterales > JAMQPK01 > JAMQPK01. The sequence goes on along the minus strand of CAWBEG010000011.1, from coordinate 68,812 downwards.
CTGAAGAAGAAGTGCGACGGCCTCGATCCCGAAGCCCAGAAACTGCTGCTGCGCTACAACTGGCCCGGCAACATCCGCGAGCTCGAGAACGCGATCGAGCGCGCGATTCTGATGACCGAGAGCCAGTTCATCGGCGCCGAAGATCTGCGTCTCGGCGAGGCGGCGACCGCGGGCACCGTCGGGCTGCGCGAAACGTCGGCGCTCGTGAAGATCCCACCGTCAGGCGTGCCGCTCGAAGAGATCGAGCGGAGCGCGTTGACGGAGGCGCTGAAGATGTCGAACTGGGTGCAGAAGGACGCGGCGGAGCTGCTCGGCATCAGCCCGCGCGTGATGAACTACAAGATCAAGACGCTGCGGATTGAGTTCCCTCGCGGGCGCCGGCCGATGGTGGCCGCTGCCGTGTAGGAATCGGTAGTGTCCGGCGTTAGCCGGACCGTGGTGTCAGTCGACAATCGCAGGTCGACAATAAGTCATGGTCGCTGGGCGACGGGTCACATATCCGTCGCCCTTTTTTTATGCCGGGTTCGCGGCACCCACGCGCCGTGCTAGCATCTGCGCTTCCCCACACTGACAAGGCGAGGACCCAATGTTCCACGTCGCAAATCGGACCCGCAGCCATGCTTGGGTGACCACCTGCGCGATTCTCGTACTGCTCTCCTGGCCGGTGCCGGCCGCAACGCCTCGGGCAAAGCCCGAAGAAGTCGGTCTCTCGAGCGAGCGCCTCCATCGCATCGGCGAAACAATCCAGCGCCACATCCAGGCCGGTCAGATAGCGAGCGCCGTTACCCTTGTGGCGCGCCGCGGCCGTGTCGCGCACCTGGAAGCGTTCGGACAGCTCGACGTCGAGTCCAAGCGGCCCGCCGCAACCGACTCGCTGTTTCGCATCGCCTCAATGTCAAAGCCCGTTACGGGCGTCGCAATCCTGATGCTCCTCGAGGAAGGCAAAGTGCGGCTGGGCGATCCGGTGTCGCGGTTCATACCGGAGTTCAAGGGCCTTCAGGTGTCCGCCGACGGCGCCGCGCCGGTGCCGGCGAAACGGGAAATCACGGTCGGCGATCTGCTGACGCACACCTCGGGTCTGGTGAGCGGTGCAGCCAACGCGGAGATCGCCAAAACGCTGCCGGGAATGGCGCTGCTGACGGACACAACCCGCCCCCAGGAATCTCTCGAGCGGTACCTGCCGCAAATCGCTGCGTTTCCGCTGTCGTTTCAGCCGGGTGAGCGCTACTGGTACAGCCCGCTCGCTGCCTTCGACGTCCTCGGGCGCATCGTCGAAATAGCATCTGGTCAGACGTTCGATCGTTTTCTGAAAGCCCGTCTCTTCGACCCGCTCGGTATGACGAACACGTCCTTCACGAACTGGCGCGAACAGCAGCCGCGTCTCGCGCTAATCTATCGACGCATACCGGCCGGGCTCGAACGATTTGCCAATCAGAATCAGCTCGTCAGCGACGTGTACTTTTCAGGAGGTGCCGGACTGATCAGCACGGCCGAGGATTACTTCCAGTTCGCGCAGATGTTGCTCGATCGTGGACGAGCCAACGGCAGGGTACTGCTCAGCCCGACCACTGTCGACCTGATGATTGCGCCGCACGCGCCGGATACGCTGCCTGGATCGACGCGCGGCGGCGATTTCGGGCTCAGCGTGCAGGTGATGCGCGATCCGCTCGCCCTTGGACAGCGCGTCTCGAGCGGCAGCTTCGGTTGGGGCGGCGCCTATGGCACGAATTTCTGGATCGACCCAAAGGAAAAGCTCGTCGGCGTGCTCATGATTCAGATGCAGGGTGGAAGCGCCGAGACCAGGCGCGATTTTCAGAGCGCGGTGATGCAGGCGATCGTCGAATAGCAGCTGTGACCTACTGCCCTGCTCGTAGAATTTCGAGAAACACGCGCTCGGTCTCCTGCGAGGGATCCGCGCCGAGTTCCTCCTTGAACAACTCGCGGCACCTCCCAAAGACGCGCAGCGCCTCGCCGCGATTGCCCATCTCGGCATGCATCTGCATCAGATGGCGGTACCCGGTCTCCTGAAATGGTTCGAGATCGATGATCTCGATAGCGTATTGCACAGCGAGGGCGTGCTCGCCGTTGATCGCCGTGATCTGCGAAAGGATGTGCAGCCCGCGGACGAGGAGCGACCGAAGCCTGGTGCGCCGCGCTTCGATCCAGGCGGCTTCTTCGCCGGGCAGAAACGGACGCCGTGCGATGATGACGAGCGCCACCGCATGGCTCCAGGCCCGGCGCGCGTCGCCGCCGCGCAGGGCGCCTTCGGCCTCGTCGATCGAATTCACGGCATATTCGAGATCGATCCACACATCGGGCGGCAACCGCATCTGGATGGTGCCGGATCGCACCTCAACAACGTCCGCTCGCGTGAGAGCGGCTTTTTTCAGCGCCGCACGCAGCTTGCTGAGGATGGCACTGAGCGCCGTCTCGATCTCCCGCGGCGGCGTGTCGGGCCAGACGACCGAGATCAATTCCTCCTTGGTCACCGGCCGATGGCGTTCGCTGACGAGAAAGGCGAGCGCGAGCCTTCCCTGCCGCCCGGCAAGGTCGCGTTCCTCGACGAGTGTCTCGCCGAATTCCACCGCAATTCGCCCCGTCAGGTAGATGCGCAGCGTCTCCAAGGTTTTGCCAATCTCCGGGCAATGTTTCGGAAGTACGGTACGCCTATATTACTTACCGAAAGGAGCTGCCATGCAGAAAGTCATCAATTGCTCGTGCGGGTACATCGTAAGGGCGGAGAACGACGAGAAGCTCGTGGCGAAGGCACAAGAACACGCCAAACAGGTTCATCAGATGGATCTGACACGCGAGCAGGCGCTCGCCATGGCGAGACCGGAGTAGCTACCGCTACCGCCTATCGGCTACCAGCTAGTGAGCGCGGGGATGCGACTTCTTGTACACGTCGATCAGCTGCTGCGGCATTGACGTGCGTATATCGCTGGGTCGTGCTGAGCCGGGCATGACCCAGCAGTTCCTGAATTGCGCGCAGGTCGGCGCCGTTGGCGAGCAGGTGCGTCGCAAATGAATGCCTCAACGCGTGCGGGCTGATGCCGAACTTCGCGCCGCACAATGCCACATATCGCCGCACGAGCCGATCGACGCTGCGCGTCGAGAGCCGTCCGCCTCGATAATTCATGAAGAGCGGAGCCTTCGCACCCTCTCTGCTCTCGGCTCTTTGCTCTCGGCTCTGACGTCGGGACCCCGGCTGTGGCAGCGCGATCTTTCATCCACGCGCGCAGCGCATCCGCGGTGCTCGTATTGAACGGCACCAGCCGCTCTTTCCTCCCTTTTCCGAGCACGCGCACGATCCGGCCTGACAGATTGACGTCCTCGATTCCCAGCCCGACAAGCTCGCTCAACCGCAGCCCCGACGCGTAGAACAGCTCCAGAATCGCGCGGTCGCGGCGCCCGAGCGGATTCGAGGCGTCAGGCATCTCGAGCAGCCTGCTCATCTCGTCGATCGTGAGGTGCGCGGGAATGGTCTGCGGCTTCTTCGGCGCGGCGACGAGCGAGGATGGATCGTCTTCGAGGAGATCCTCTCGCCGGAGAAATTTCACGAACGTCCGGATGGCCGAAAGCTTGCGCGCCGACGAAGACGCAGAGATGCGCTGCTTGTGGAGCTCTCCCAGAAACGCGCGAATGGCGAAGGCATCGACGTCTGCAGGGCCAAGTGCGTCGATCGGCTTCTGGCGGATCTGCGACGTGTGCTGCAGGAAGGTGGCGACATCGTTTTCGTACGCCGTCACCGTGTGGCGAGACAGGTCGCGCCGCCGGAGATGCTGGAGGAAGTCCTTGAGGATGTCCTTCATGCGAGCTTCTGTGGCCGACGCTGAAGCGCCGGCGCTAGCGAATTTCTCTCTGCTCTCTGCTCTCTGCTCTGTCCAGCGCGTCCAGATCGGCCAGGGCGCGTTCGGAAATGGCGAGCTTACGCTTCTGCTTGTCGCGAATGTGCCCGGGCGGCGGCTCCATGATGCCGAACGTGATGTTCGTCGGCTGATAGTCGTGCGGATTGGCGTGCGATACGTAGAACGCAAGCGCGCCGATGGCCGTCGTGCGCGGCGGCACGCGCAGGACTTCCGAGCGCACGAGCGCTGCGGCATTGCGTCCGGCAATCAGGCCCGACGCGGCCGACTCGACGTAGCCCTCGACGCCGGAGATCTGCCCCGCGAAAAACAGTGACGGGTTGCCGCGGGTCTGCCACGTCTCGTGCAGCACGGTCGGCCCGTTGATGTAGGTGTTGCGATGGACCATTCCGAACCGCACGAACTCGGCCTGCTCGAGCCCCGGAATCATCCGCAGCACTCTCGCCTGCTCTCCCCACTTCAACTGCGTCTGGAATCCGACGAGGCTGTAGTGATCGCCGGCGAGGTTGTCCTGCCGCAGCTGCACGGCGGCGTACGGCTGCCGTCCGGTTCGGGGATCTTTCAGTCCCACCGGCTTCATCGGCCCGAACCGCAGCGTGTCTTCGCCGCGGTGCGCCATCACTTCGATCGGCAGGCATCCTTCGAAGAACTTCTCTTTGTCGAAATCGTGCACGGTCGCCGACTCCGCCGTCGTGAGGGCCGCGTAAAACGCGCGATACTCGTCTGCCGTCATCGGGCAATTGAGATAATCGCCCGCTCCATCGTCGATTCCGCATGTTTTGGCGCGTTCAGCGGCTCGCACTGATCCCCAATCCCGAATCCCCATCCCTGGATCGCGCCGAAGGTTTCGGTCCCAACGGGAGGCGCGAAACACCACGTTCATGTCGATCGACTCCGCGAGCACGATCGGACTGATGGCGTCATAGAAATAGAGATGCTCGTCACCGACGAGCTGGACGATGGCGGCCGAGAGATCGGGCGACGTCAACGGGCCCGTGGCGATGATCACAGGCGACTCCGGAGTCGCGGCAGGGATCGAGGTGATCTCCTCGCGCGAGAGCGTGATCAGCGGATGCTCGTGAATGGCCTGCGTCACGGTGCGCGCGAACAGCTCGCGATCGACCGCCAGCGCAGCGCCAGCCGGCACGCGCGCGATTTCGGCTGCGTGCATCACGAGCGAGTCGAGCCGCCGCATTTCCTCCTTCAGCAGGCCGACCGCGTTGTCGAGCTTGTCGCCGCGGAACGAGTTGCTGCACACCAGCTCGGCGAGCCGATCTGTTTTGTGAACGTCTGTCGGCCGCGCGGGCCGCATTTCGTGGATCGTGACGGGAACGCCGCGCGATGCGGCCTGCCACGCAGCCTCACACCCCGCGAGACCGCCTCCGATTACATGCACATGTTAGATCACGTGCACCATGTCAGAGCAGAGGGCAGAGAGCAAAGAGCAGAGGGCATCACGCGGGTACGGGCTCCTCTTCGAGCGGCGCCTCTTTGACGAACGCGCAGTCATCCTTGCTGCAGACGAGCTGGCGGCCGGCCTTCTTGGTGATCTTCTCGAGCAGGAACGGTGCGCCGCAGTCGGGGCACGCTTCCGCGATCGGACGCTTCCAGAGCGTGAAATCGCAGTCGGGGTAATTGGCGCATCCGTAAAAGGCTTTGCCGCGGCGCGACTTCCGCTCGACGATGTCGCCGGCATCCTTCGGGCACAGCACGCCGGTGGTCTTCATCTTCACGTACTTGCAAGTCGGGTAATTCGTGCAGGCCGTGAACTCGCCGAACCGCCCCTGCTTGATGACGAGGTTCGACTCGCACTTCGGGCACTTCTCGTCGAGGATCTGATCCGGCTTGGCAGCCTTCATGGATCCGCCCGACGAGATGATCTTCCTCGTCGTCTTGCACTCGGGATAGCCGGTGCACGCGAGGAACTGGCCGAACCGGCCGCGCTTGATGACCATCGGCTTGCCGCAGTTCTCGCACGTCTCGTCCTGCGTCTCATCGGTATCCACGCCGGGCTCGCTTTTCTCGAGCTCGCGGGTGTTGGTGCAATCCGGATAGCCGCTGCACGCCACGAACGGGCCGAACTTGCCCACCTTGATGACCATCCCCTTACCGCACCGATCGCAGATCTCCTCGGTCTTGATGCCTTCCTTGAGGTTCTGCATCTCCTTGCCGGCTTTGGCGAGGTCTTTCTTGAACTTCTTGTAGAAGGTGGTGAGCGTGCCCTTGTAATCGGCCTTGCCTTGTTCGATGCGATCGAGATCCTCTTCGAGACCGCGCGTGTACTCGACATCGAGGATGTCGTCGAAGCTCTTGATCAGAAGGTCGGTGATGATCAGCCCGAGTGCCGTCGGTTTGAACTTCCCTTCCACCTTGTTGGCGTAATCACGATCCTGCAGCACGCCGATGATCGACGCGTAGGTGCTGGGGCGTCCGATACCGTTCTCTTCGAGCTCCTTCACGAGCGTCGCTTCGGTAAACCGCGGGGGCGGCTGCGTGAACTTCTGCTCGGGACGCAGTCCCTTCAGCTCGAGGCGCTGCCCCTCGGCCAGAGGAGGAAGCACCCCTGACTGGCTCTCGGTATCGTCTTCGTCCTTGTCTTTTTCGGTTTCCGGCTTCTCTTCAATCACCTGGCCGTATGCCGCCTGCCAGCCCGCAAACTTCGGAACGGTGCCCTTCACTCGAAACAGGTAATCAGCGGCCGTGATGTCGACCGTCGTTTCGTCGAACGTTGCAGGAGGCATCTGCGACGCGACGAACCGGTTCCAGATGAGCCGGTAGATTGAATACTGCTCCTGCGTCAGAAACGGTCTGACTTTTTCAGGGTCGTACTCCATCGACGTCGGGCGGATCGCCTCGTGCGCGTCCTGCGCGTCGGACTTCGTCTTGAAGGCATTCGGCTTTTCCGGCACGTAGTCGGCACCGAACGTCTCGCCGATGTGCGCGCGAACCGCCGTCAGCGCATCGTCCGAGACACGTGTCGAGTCGGTGCGCATATAAGTAATGAGGCCGACGGGCCCTTCGACGCCGAGCCCGGGAAGCTCCACACCTTCGTACAACTGCTGCGCAATCTGCATCGTCCGCTTCACCGGGTAGCGCGCGGTCTGCTGCAGCTTGCTGGTGATGAACGGGGGCGCAGCGTTGCGCTTGCGCTCTTTGGTCGCGACCGAAGACACGACGTATGTGGCGCCTTCGAGATCGCGCAGCACGTCTTTCGACTGCTGCTCGTTGCCGATCTTCAAGGTGTCGTCGCCCCGCTTCACGAGCTTGGCTTCGAAGTCTGGCGGCAGCGGACCGGCGAGCGACGCAAACAGGTGCCAGTATTCCTCCGGGACGAACTTCCCGATCTCCTGCTCGCGATCGCATATCAGCTTGAGCGCCACGGACTGCACGCGTCCCGCACTGAGTCCGCGGCGAACCTTGTCCCACAGGATGGGACTGATCTTGTATCCGACGAGCCTGTCGAGCACGCGGCGCGCCTGCTGCGCATCGACCATCTTCATGTCGATCACGCCCGGGTGCTTCATCGCTTCCTGCACCGCCTTCTTCGTGATCTCGTTGAACATCAGGCGGTGGATCTTTTTCTTCTTCCCTCCGAGCTCTTCGGCGAGGTGCCAGCCGATCGCTTCGCCTTCCCGATCGGGGTCGGTTGCGATGTAGATGTCGGTAGCGTCCTTCGCGGCGCTCTTCAACTCGGCAATCACTTTCTTGCGCGACGCGAGGAGCTCGTACACCGGTGCAAATCCTTCATCGACATCGACGCCGAGCTTGCTTTTCGGAAGATCGCGGACGTGTCCCATCGACGCGAGCACTTTGTAGTCGCGTCCGAGATATTTGTTTATCGTTTTTGCCTTCGCCGGTGATTCGACGATGACGAGTGATTTAGCCATGGGAACCTTTCGAATACCTTAGCATGGTCCGCGAAACCGTATGAATCGGCCGCCCTCGACGCGCCGCACTGCACCGCCGAGCTCCAACTCGATCAATCGGGGCAACAGCTTCATTCGATCGACGCCCGATCGCTCCGCGATTTCATCGAGATCGTACGTGTCGCCGTCGTCCATCGATCGGAGAACTGGATCGTGAGACGCCGGATTCAGCTTTCTGGATTCTTTCGCTGCCAATCCCGAATCCCCAATCCCTGGTCCCTGCTGCGTCAGTGAGACAGGCAGTTCTTCCAGGATATCGTCCGCACACTCCACGAGCTTTGCACCGTCGCGCAGGAGCGCGTGCGCGCCGTAATTGCGTCCACCGAGCACGTTGCCAGGCACCGCGAGCACGGTGCGCCCCTGCTCGAGCGCAAAGTCGGCGGTAATCAGCGAGCCGCTGCCTTCCGCCGCCTCGACGATGACGACGGCAAGCGACAAGCCGCTGATGATGCGGTTGCGCTGCGGAAAGTTGAACTTCAAAGGAGGCATGCCGGGACGAAACTCGCTCACGAGCGCTCCGCGCTCGACGATGCGCTCCGCGAGCCGGCGATGCTCTGGCGGATAGATCACATCGACGCCGCAACCGAAGACGGCGATGGTGATGCCGCCGCCTTCGAGCGCACCTCGATGCGCCGCGGAATCGACACCGCGAGCCATGCCGCTGACCACGGTGACATTGCGGCGCGCGAGATCGGCCCCCAGCCGGCGCGCCACTTCGAGGGCGTACGGCGAGGCGGCGCGCGATCCCACGATGGCAACGGCGGGCGCGCGCAGGGCGTCGACATCACCTCTAATCCAGAGCGTCTGTGGCGGATCGTGGATGGCCGCAAGGGCCGTGGGAAAGCGGACGTCCCCCTTGGATATTGCAGAAATGTTCGTGCTCACGGCTGCTCCAATCGCGCAGCGCGAGCCGTCGCCTGACCTGTTACTTATTCTAGGGGATCTTCCCTCTCTTCTCCCCCCTCTTCCCTGCTATAGTGGAGCTCTATCCCAATGCCAAAGCGTCTGTTAACTGTCGTCGTGCTTCTGACGGCCCTGGGCGGCGGCGTCGCGTATGCCGACGCGCGCTCGGACGCAAAAGCACAGGTGGAGTTCGGTATTCTCGTCGCGCAGCGTGGCCTGTGGAAAGAAGCGATCCTCCGGTGGGAAAGGGCCACGCAAATCGATCCGACGTACGCTGCCGGGTTCAACAACCTGGCTGTCGCCTACGAGCACGAAGGCATGCTCGACAAAGCGGCGGAGCAGTACGAGCGCGCGCTGAAACTGGAGCCGAACAACGCCCTCGTGCGGCAGAATTTCGAACTGTTCAAGGAAATCCATGACCGCACGACCCAGTCTCAAACTCCTTAGCTGCATCCTGGCCGTCGGCGTCGCGGGATGCGCCAGCTTTTACGAGATTCCGATCGAAACGCCGATCGCCGCCAAGCTCGACGTATCGGCATTTCAGCGCGTGTTCATCGCCGGCTTCCTGTCGGGTGGCACCGACGATGTGGACGGCAATCTCGAAACCGTGCGCCTGCTTCGCAGCCAGCTGCGCATGAAATCGAGCCTGCGCGTGGTCGATGCGGACGTGCTGCCGTTACTGGATGTCGCGTCGGGACGCACCGAGGGCGGACCGAGTGGACAGGCTCGTGAGCCGAATGCGGAAGGGCCGGAGATCAAGAACGAGAAGGATCTGCAGCCCTACGAACACATCTTCGCCGATGCCGACTACTGGAAGCGGATCGGCGAGGAATATCAGAATCCGCTGATCGTCACCGGCACCGTGCTCTTCACGCCGCATTCGCAATCGGGGATGGTGCAACGGGAGCGCGAAGTCATCGACCCGTTGGGACGCCGCCGCGTCGAGCCCGTGCGTGAATACATGGAGCGTAAGGGCTTCATCCTGCAGGAGAAGTTCATCTTCATCGATGGCCGCTCGGGCGCGCAGATTTACTCCGAGGCGCTGCGCGAGGAACGGCTGTACAACCAGAACGACAACACGCCGGCGCTGTCGTCCTACTTCGAGTTGATGGACGAGATCATCCCGCGCTTCCTCAGCACGCTCAGCACTCAGCGTGTCAGGGGATCGAGAGTACTCATTAAATAGGATAGGTTCGGCGCTCCGGGTTCCGGTTCCCGTTCCGCGTTCCGGTTCTAAGTTCTTAGTTCTCTGGTTCTTAGATGCGAGCGCAGAGCGGGCTGTACGCCTGCCCTGTGCTATAATCTTTTGTTCTCTAAGCAAGGGAGTGTGTCCGTGTACGCGATCATTCAAGCCGGGGGGCGTCAAGTGAAGGTCTCGCCAGGCGCCACCGTCGAACTCGACGGCAAGGCAGCCGAGGCAGGCCGCGAGGTGACCTTCGACCAGGTGTTGTTTCTATCGAGGGATGGCGGAGAAATGACGGCCGGTGCGCCATTCGTCAGCGGCGCCAAAGTGCTCGGGGTTGTCGACGGCGAGTCGCGCGGCCCCAAAGTGCGGGTCTTCAAGAAGAAGCGCCGCAAGGGTTTCCGAAAGCAGGCCGGGTTCCGCGCGTTCTACACGCGAGTTCGAATCACCGACATTCTGGGCTGACCAGTTGGTAAGTGGTAGCTGGGCTAGCCGGTAGGCGGGAGCTGGTAGCTCGTAGCAGATTTCGGATTCTAGATTTTAGATTCTAGTTTCCAGATTCAGGTATCACTCCATGGCTCATAAAAAAGGACAAGGCAGTTCACGCAACGGCCGCGACAGCAATTCGCAGCGCCTCGGCGTGAAGCGCCACGACGGCAACATCGTGACCGGCGGATCGATTCTCGTGCGGCAGCGCGGCCGTCGGTTTGCGCCAGGCCTCAACGTCGGCCTCGGCAAGGACGACACGCTTTTCGCGAAGGTCGGCGGTCGTGTACGGTTTGAAGACCACGGCGCGCGGGGCCGCAGAATCAGCGTCCTGCCAGTGGAGTGGATGCTGGAAACTGAAATTAAGATCTACAATCGTAGAATCTGATTTGAAAGTTCAGTTTCTAGATTTCTACATCTCACATTCCAGTTTCAGATCGCTCCATCACCCATGTTCGTCGACGAAGTCGACATCCTCGTAGAAGCCGGACACGGCGGCGCCGGCTGCATGAGCTTCCGGCGCGAGAAGTTCATCCCTCGCGGCGGCCCTGACGGCGGCGACGGAGGCAAGGGCGGGTCCGTCTACGCCGTCGCCAGCCCTCACATCAACACGCTCGTCACCTTCAGATTCAATCGCGAATTCCACGCGCGCCGCGGCGGCCATGGCGAGGGCTCCAACCGCACGGGCAAGGATGCGTCCGACATCGAGCTCGAAGTCCCCGTAGGCACGCTGATCTATCAGAAATCCGAGGATCCAGCGGACGCACCGGTTCGGATTGGCGATCTCGTCGAAGCGGGACAACGCGTGTTGCTGGCGAAGGGGGGCATCGGCGGGCGCGGCAATGCGCGGTTTGTGAGCTCCACCAATCGCGCGCCCCGGCGCTGCGAAGAAGGGCATACCCGGCGAAACCAAACAGCTTCAGCTTCATCTGAAATTGCTCGCCGACGTTGGCCTGGTCGGCTTCCCGAACGCCGGCAAGTCGACGTTGATCTCGCGCATCTCCGCCGCGCGCCCGAAAATCGCGGCTTACCCGTTCACCACGCTCGTGCCGAATCTCGGCGTCGTCTCGCTGAGCGGCAATCGCAGCTTCGTCGTGGCCGACGTGCCAGGGCTCATCGAAGGGGCGCACGAAGGCAGAGGGCTCGGCGACCGGTTTCTGAAGCATCTCGATCGCACCAAGGTGCTCGTGCATCTCGTGGATGTCTCCGGTGAAACGGGCCGCAACCCGATTGAGGATTTCGAGACCATTCAGCGAGAGCTCACGGCGTTCAGCGCCGAGCTTGCCGCCAAGCCGCAGATCGTCGCGGCAACAAAGATGGACGCCGTCGGCGATCCGGACGCGGTCGACGCGCTCGAAGCGCACGTGACATCGCACGATCTTCCGTTCCTGCGCATCTCTGCCGTAACCGGCGAACGACTCCCCGAACTGCAGGAGGCCATCTGGAAATATCTCACGCCGATCGCCGAAGCCGAGTCCCGACACCGCGAGGCCGAAGCGGTTGCTCTGGATGCGGGAGCCCGGACAGACAACAGCGCCGAAGCCGCGCTTGAAAGCAGCGAGGCTGCGGTGGTGGGTCAGCGCGCGGGGGGGCGGACAGCCGACAACGCCGAAGCTGTGCGTCGAAACAGCAAGGCTGAGGTGGTTGCTCGCCGTGCGGGAGCACGGGCAGTGGACAGCGCCGACGCCGTGCGTCGAAACACCAAGGCTGAGGTGGTGCCTCGCGTGCGGGAGCACGCACAGCGGACAGCGCCGAGCCGGGGTCGAAACAGCAAGGCTGAGGTGGTTGCCCGGCGTGCGGGAGCACGGACAGTCGACAGCGCCGAAGCCGAGGGTCGAAACAGCAAGGCTGAGGTGGTTGCTCGGCGTGCGGGAGCACGCCGAGGTACTAAAAAATGACCGTCCGCATTGGCATCCTGGGCGGCACGTTCGATCCGATTCATCTCGGCCATCTCGAGGCCGCAACAGCGGCTGAGCGCGCGCTCTCGCTCGATCGCGTCCTGCTGCTGCCGTCGCGCACACCTCCGCATCGCACCGCCGAGCCGCGAGCATCGGTCTTTCATCGGTTTGCCATGGCGGCCCTTGCGGCTGCCGAGCGCGGCATGTTGGTGTCCGATCTCGAGGTGCGCCGCGACGGGCCGTCGTATACGGCGCTCACGCTGGAGGCGCTTCATCGTGAAGGCCATGCGCCCGCGCAGTTATTCTTTATCACCGGCAGCGACGCGTTCGCCGACGTCGCCACCTGGCACGACTACCCCCGCATCCTGCAGCTCGCGAACTTCGTCGTCGTGTCGCGCCCAGGGGCGCCGAAGGTTTCAGATCTCATCCCTAATCCCCAATCCCTGATCCCTGACCGGCCGACAGTCTTGTCGGTGGAGGCAGACACGCCGAACGTGTCATCCACCGAGATTCGCCGCCGCGTCGGCGCCGGAGAACCACTCGACGGACTCGTGCCATCGAGCGTCGGCGACCATATCCGCCGGCATCACTTGTACGTGCCGGCGCCGGTAGCGGCGGTCCTGTGACTCCTCCACGCAAACGCGCACCGAAGAAATTGCCGGCACAAGTTCAGCGCGCGATCGACGCCGGCCAGGATCGCAAGGCGGGCGACGTCGTGGTGCTGGATCTTCGTCCGGCCGACGGATTCACCGATTACTTCGTCATCATGACCGGGCAGAACACGCGTCAGATCCAAGCCATCTCGGACGCGATTCAGGAATCGCTCGGCACGAAAGGCGTGAAGCCGGCGCACATCGAGGGCGGCGATCGTGCTGGATGGATGCTGCTCGACTACTTCGACTTCATCGTGCACATCTTCAGCCCGGAATCCCGAGCCTTCTATGCGCTGGAGCGGCTCTGGGGATCGGCAGTCCGAATCGCTGTTGCCGATCCGGCGCCGCCTCACGCTCCCTCTAGGGGATTGAGGACTGGGGATTAGGGATTAGCTCCAATCCAGGGATTTGGGATTAGGGACTTGGGATTAGTCCCGACGCGCTTCGCGCGTGGAGATTGTTGCGAACGTCGACACACCTCGCGGCAGCAGTTTCTGCACTAGTCCCTAACCCCCAAGCCCAAATCCCTGGAGTTTCAGCCAGGCACGCGCCTTGCCATCTCATTGGTGCATGACGCAAATAAATTCGTTCAGGGACCTGACCGTCTGGCAAGTCAGCATGGACCTCGCGGACGTGTGTTTCGACATCGTCGAATCCATTCCGCATCCGTACCGATTCACGTTCGCCGATCAATTGATTCCCGCTGGCATTTCGATCCCCTCCAACATTGCTGAAGGCAGCCGCCGGGCGACAAAGGCTTACCTCAACCACCTGTCGTACTCGCTCGGCTCGCACGGAGAAGTAGAGACGCTCTTCGAGCTCATCCGACGCCGAAAGCTGGTACCGGATCCGCTCCTTAGCAAGGGTTTTGTCCTCATCGACCCCGTCGGAAAAATGCTGCATGGGCTATCAGCGTCATTGGAAACGCGCGACCTCGCGTGACAGTGTCGGACCCGTGACTGACCCAATCCCTAATCCCAAGTCCCTAATCCCCAGAGGCGCCATAGATGCGGCCAATGGATTGGTGGCCGCACTGCTGGCGCCATCCTGCGCCGTCTGCAGCACACTTCTCGACGCGCCGTTGTCCGGTTGTGTTTGCAGCAATTGCTGGCGATCGATTCGATCTATTACACCGCCGATCTGCGACAGATGCGGCGACCCGCTCGCGCGACAGCCCCAATCCATAATCCCTGATCCCCGATCCCCTGTTTGCCCGCAGTGCTGCAAAGGAGAGAGCGCGGTCGATCGAGCGCGTGCGGTCGGGGAGTACGAAGGTACGCTGCGAGAGGTCATTCACGCGCTCAAGTATTCGCGCCGGCAGACACTGGCGCGCCCGCTGGCCGAACGAATGCGCCAACGTGGAGCAGAGCTCATCGAGGACGTGGAATGCGTCGTGCCGGTCCCTCTCCACTGGCGCCGTGAGTATCAACGTGGCTTCAATCAGGCACGCGAGATCGCGCGCCATCTCGGGCCGCCGGTCGTCGACGTCCTCGTCAGGCATCGTGCGACCCGAGCCCAGGTCGAGCTCGCGGCCGATCGTCGCCGAGCGAATGTCGAAGGCGCCTTTGGGATTCGTCGGAGTTGGTTTCGGCGATTGAACGTGAAGGGCCGAAGCATTGCGCTTGTCGATGACGTGAGCACGACAGGAGCGACCTTGGAAGCGTGTGCGCGAGTGCTTAAGGAAAGTGGCGCGTCACAGATCTACGCACTCACGGCCGCCAGAGTTGCCACTCGGCGGCGCCACGACCGCGTCCAATCCAATCCCTAATCCCTAATCCCTAATCCCTAATCCCTGGCTCTTAGACACCGCCTCGAATATCTGCTGCGCCACTTCCTCTTTCGTCGGCTCACCGTCGACACGGATCCAGCTCGCGTCGGCTGCCTGGCGCTGGTAGCTGGCTCGCACCCGTTCGAGCAATGTGAGATCCGATTCGTAACGATCCCGGCCGTGGGCCTTGCGTTTCGCTGCGGTTGCCGGTTCGATATCGATGAAGATCGTCAGGTCGGCGCGCGGCAGCCGGCGCTGAATGTCTTCGAGCCAGGTGATCTCCAGCCCCAGTGCCTCGCCGTAGGCGATGGTCGACGCGCGGTAGCGATCGACCACCAGGATCAGCCCGCCCGCAATCCATTCGAGCATCGCTTCCCGCCGTTCGTGGCGGTTGGCAACAAACAGCAACTGCATCACGTCGGAACCGTACTCGCGCTCGCCTTGAAGCGCGCGCGCGATCTCTTCGCCGATCGACGTGCCGTAGTCGGGGAACGACAGCAGCCGCACTTTGTGCCCGGCTTCGCGAAGCCGCTCGCGCAGCCGCTGCGCCTGCGTCTCCTTGCCGCTCTGATCCAACCCTTCAATCGCGATGAGCATCCCCGCCATGTGTGAGTCTCCGGATGAATCTGAAATCTGGAATCTACGTTTCGAGTGCCAGCTGGTCGTCGATGTTTTGTCTGCGGCGGATCACTCTCGCGTGCCCGCCGTCCACCAGCACCTCAGCCGGCAGCGGGCGCCGGTTGTAATTGGACGACATCGCCGACCCGTACGCGCCCGCGTCGAGGATCGCCAGAAGGTCGCCGACTTCAAGCTGATTGAGGCGCCGGTCGCCGCCGAAACTGTCGGTGCTCTCGCACACGGGCCCGACGATGTCATAGCAGACATCGCGAGCCGCGCGTGGCGTGACGGCGACGATGCGGTGAAAGGCGCCGTAGAGCATCGGACGCATCAACTCGGTCATGCCGGCGTCGAGCACCGCGAAATGGTGTCCGCCCGCTGCATCCTTCAGGTCGACCACACGCGCAAGCAGCGCCGCCGCCGCCCCGACGATGTAGCGGCCGGGCTCGAGCGCAATCGACAGCCCCGACGGAGCGACGATCGGAAGAATCGCTGCCGCATACTCCGCCGCCGTTGGCGCCCGCGATCCGTCGTAGGAAATGCCGAGGCCGCCGCCGATATCGACGTGCTCGAGTTGAATGCCCTCGTCTCGCATTTCTCGAGCCAGTCGGACCACCGCCGCGGCCCCGCGCTGAATAGGCTCCGTGCTGATGATCTGCGAGCCGAGGTGCACGTGGATGCCGACCGGCTGGAGCCCCGGCTGCATGGCCATCCTGGTATACAGGCCGCGTGCCTGCTCGAGGGGAACGCCGAACTTGTTGGTGTGGAGGCCTGTCGAGATGTGAGGGTGCGTGCCGGCGTCGATGTCGGGATTGACGCGCACCGCCACCCTCGCACGCACGCCTCTCGCCTGCGCCGCCCGATCGATGCGCTCGAGCTCACCCGCGGACTCGGCGTTGATGGCTTTAAGTCCGAGCTGCACCGCGCGTTCGATCTCGTCCGGCGACTTGCCGACGCCGCTGAACACGATGTCCGATGGCTCAAAGCCCGCCCGCAACGCCAGCTCGACTTCGCCGATGGAGTTGGCATCGACGGCAGCTGCCGGCATCGCGCAGCAGGCGCATCAGCGCGAACGACGAGTTCGCTTTCATGGCGTAGTGGATTCGGTGCGGATGCGGCTGAAAGGCCTCATCGAGCTCGCGGTACGATTTACGGATCGACTCGGCGCTGTAGACGTAGAGAGGCGTACCGTGATCGCGCGCGATATCCTCGAGCGGGACACCGTCGCAGACGAGAGTATTTGCCTCGCGATAGAAACCAATCACGGCGCGAATCTTACATCACGGCTAATCTCCGCCGCCGCTCGCACGATCCCTGCGAGCTTTGGCGAGACCCGCCGTAGCGTCGGCGAAGGAGGGCCCAATCCCCAATCCCAAATCCGTGGGATATCATTCAGGGGCCGGTGTCCATCGAAGCCACCATTCAGCGCGCGGCCGACGGCGACCAGACCGCGTGGGACACCATCGTCCAGACGTACTGGCGCAAGGTCTTCAACGTGGCCTACCGGTTCGTCGGGACGTACGAAGAAGCGGAAGATCTGACGCAGGAGATCTTTCTCAAGGTCTTTCGATCGCTCAGCACGTTCGACCGGCGCGCGAATTTTCAGACCTGGCTCATCAGCGTGAGCCGGAACTACTGCATCGATCGCTATCGCAGCGGGCGCCGCGATCGCGAGGTGTTCGCCCGCGAGGTCGATGCGTCGACCGTGCAGGCTGAGGCGCCCGGGCTGAACGCCTACGCGCGGGTCGAGCTGCAGGATCGAGTCGCGCTGCTGCGCGAGGCGCTGCGCGCACTGTCGCCGCCGCTGCGCGCCGCCGTGCTGCTGCGCGACATCCACGAGCTGTCGTATCAGGAAATCGCCGAACAGCTCGGCGTCGCCGAGGGAACGGTCAAGTCGCGCATCAATCGCGGCCGAGCGGAACTGGCGCGACAGATTGAGGATCTGCGGAAGAAAGAGAAAGAGTTCGAACCAAAGGTTCAAACCCCGTAACGGGAGAATATGGCCATGAACGTGACATCCGAACAATCCGGCGATGTCGTTATCGTGCACGCAGGCCCCGCGCGCCTCATGCACCCGTCGCTGTCCGAGTTTTCCACGCTGGTGACGGGAGAAATCGCGAAGGGCACGCGGAAGATTGTCATCAACTTCGGGGGCGTCGAGTACCTCGACAGCGCCGCCATCGGGTGCCTGATGGATCTGTACCGTCAGGCCACGGCCGCGGGGGCCACGCTGAAGCTCGCCGGCCTGCGCAGCCGCGTGGAGACCATGCTAACGCTGACGGGCACGAATCAGTTCATGGAGATTCATCCCGACGCCGCAACCGCCGTCAAGAGCTTCTGAAAGGCGGATCATCGATGACGCGCAGCATAAAAACGAGCACCGGAGCGACGATTCCCCTCGACGGAGACCTGCTGGCGATCCTCGAGACGCTCTACCGCGAAATTACCGTCAAGCGGAACTTCGAGCGCTCGTTCGAAGACATGATTCAGGAGATCCGGCAGCTCATCGAGCAGATGACCGATGACGAGCGCAGCGCCTACCTGGCCGAAAGCCTGTTCCTGAACTCGGTGAAATACGAAAACGACCGGGCCGAGGCACTTATGCGAAAATTGACCAACAAGAAATAGACGTGCCAATCCCTAATCCCCAATCCCTAGTCCCTGTGGTGCCATGGCGCTGAATTACCTCGCGACACGCTTTCAATGCACGTGGCCGTGGAGCACGCTCGTCATGCTCTGCGACGGGCGCGTCGTGTGCGGCTGCGCCGATCCCTACGGCAAGCGGGTGCTGGGCGATGCCAGGACCGCGAGCATCTCGGAGATCTGGAAGGACACGCGCATCGACACGCTGCGCGCCGACCTGAACGCCGGCGGCTCATCGTTCTGCGGCGACTGCCCGCTCAAGCTGCCGCTCCGTGGCGAGGCGCCGATCGAGCGGTCGCTCGACGTGGGCCGGCTGCCCACCCGCCTGTATATCGAGTGCACCGCCGCCTGCAACATCTCGTGTGCCGAGGCGTGCTGCGCGCCCGAAACCGGCATCACCAAAACGCGCAACGCCGGCATGCTGGACTTCGATCTCTTCAAGAACGTTGTCGATGAGGCCGGGCCAGGGCTCGTGCGCATCGACTTCTTCAACTACGGCGAAGCCTTCCTGCACAAGCGCGCGATCGAGATGTGCGAGTACATCAAGTCGCGCTTTCCGCACATCTATCTCTACACCAGCACGAACGGGCTGATGTTTACCGAGGAATCGGCGAAGCGGCTGGTGCACTCGGGCATCGACGAGGTGACATTCTCGATCGACGGCGCCTCGCAGGACACATACGTGCAGTACCGGCAGCGCGGCAAGTTCGATGTCGCGCTTCGAAACCTGCGCGTGATGGCCGAAGAGAAGCGGCGCGCGCGGCGCGATGTTCCCCACCTCAACTGGCGCTACATCCTCTTCAAGTGGAATGACAGCGACGAGGAGATGAACCTCGCGCGCCGGCTGGCCACCGAGATCGGCGTCGATCGGCTCTCGTGGGAGATCACGGATCATCCAGAGAGCTGCGTACTCGCGCCGGTTCGTGCCGGGCACGCCGAATTTCGAGACCATCAAACACGAAATCTGGGACATGACGGGCCTCGGCAACGCGATTCCAGGCGCGACGCCGAAGGCGAAGATCGAGGTGCGGAAACGGTTCTTCCCGGCGCGGCCGTTCAAGACGCGCGCGGCGAAGAAAATGAAGATCAACACGCGCGTGGAGAACGTCTCCGCGCGTCCGTTCCCCGCCAAGGCGTCATACGGCCGCCGGCTCGTGAGGCTCGGCGCGCAGTTGTGCGACGAGCATGGCACGCTGCTCGAGCGCGATTACGCGCGCGCATGGCTGCCCGAAACGCTCAAGCCGGGCGCCAGCGTCGACGTCCCTATCGAGATCGTCGCGCCGAAAACGCCCGGCAACTACGTGCTGAAGTTCGATCTGGTCAGCGAAGGGATCGACTGGTTCGAGAACAACGGGTCGCCGACGACCCTGAAACCTCTCGTCGTACGATAAAAACAGAAGATCAAAAGATCAGAAGAATTCTCCAAAGCTTCTGATCTTCTGTTCATGTCTTCCAGTCAGAACTGCAGGTTCATGCTCGCCTGTATGCGACGCGCGCCCTGCGCCATCGTCGGCTGGAGGTAGAAGCGCGACGTCTGCAGGCCGCTATAACCCATCAGGTTCGTGCGGTTCGTGAGGTTGTTCACGAACAGGTTCAGCGACATGCGGTAGCGTCCCTGATCGGGACGGGTGACGGTCGTCACCGTCAGCGTGCCGCCGGAGCCGGGTCCGAACTGAATGCCGGGCGGCAACTGAATGGAAGGACCGAACGTGAAGGAATAGCCCGTGAACAGGCTGAGCGTCCAGGTCTCAGGCGGTCACGAGCGTGTTGCGCGCATAACCTGCCGGCCGGTCGTTGAAAATCAGATCGCCATTGTCGTCGTAGCCCGTTTGTATCCCATATGTCGTGCCGAGCGTTGCCATTGATGTTCACCTGCATGGCCAGGTCTCTGAACGCCTGCGTGAGAAACCCGCCGTTGAAGCGGTGCTTCGCATGGCCGGGCGCGTTGCCCCACTCGAGATCGAGATCCCCTGTCGCAGGCACGCCGAACGCGACCGTCGACGTTGTTCTCGTTCCAGGCCAGCGTGTAGTTGCCGAAGAAATTGAACCGCCTGAAATCCCACCGCCGGGCTGTCCGCCCCAGCTCCTGCGGAAAGTTCGTCTGCCCGCCGATATTCCAGGCGTGCTGACGCGATCGTCCGTCGCCGACGACCTGAATGACGTTGGCGAACTCCGGCTGACGGGCGAACGCCGTTGACTGGCGCGTTCAGGTTGAGTCCGCGCAGCAGCCCAGTCGCCGCGCGTGTAGCGGTAGATCGCGTTCACTCGATACCGCTGCGAAAATGCGTAGTCGACTCCAGCGCTGACGCGTGAATTACCCGGGTGCTTCAGCGCGGGATCGAGCAGATAGCGATCGGCCGGCGCCACGCCCGCGATCTCATCAGGGACATCGGGATAACGAGGGATTGGCGATGTTGATCTCGCGCTGCTGGAACCCGTCGATACGGATCGTCTGTTCGTAGGTGTTCGTCGCCAGCCAGTCGTAGAAGATCCCCCAGCTCGCCCGCAACGTCGTCTTCCCGTTCTGGAACGGCGCCCATGTGGCGCCGACTCTCGGTCCGGCGACGACGCCGTTGATGTGATTCTGCGTTTCGACGCGCACACCCGGCGTGATCGACAGATTTCGCCGGATTCGGATGTCGTCCTGCACGTAAAACGCGCCCTGCAGGTTGACGTAACTGACGTCAGGCTCGCCGATGCGCCGCGTATAACTGCGCGGCCGACGGGCGTCAAAGGTCTCGAGGCTCTCGAAGGTGTACGTGCCGAGATAGTTGTCCGACTCGTCCGAGCGGAACGAGTTGAAGTCGATACGCCGTTCCCACGCGAATGGAATGGATGCCGCGGACGTAGTCGAGGTCGCTCGCAAAATTCACATCGCGCGAGTGACGTCCGCCCGCTTTCTGGGCACCGCCGAGACGTATGCGCGTCGAGGATGCGGATTGTCGGCCTCTCGACGGCCGACTGCCGCTCCGAATCGCTCCAGCCGACGTTGAGCCGCGTGTTGATGAAGAACCGGCGGCCGAGTGGGCCCACTTCCTGAGCGCGAAACGTATTGTTCTGATTTCTCTGACACGAACGCGCGCTCTGGGCTCGTCGTATCCGGCCGATGCCCTGGTTCTTGTTCACGAAGTCGCCGCGGTTGAAGCTGAAACGCAGCGTCTGATCGCGCGTCGCCGCCCAGTCGAAATTGCCGTTAAACGAACGTGAACTCGCGTGGCACCCGGAGCCTGAGCGTCTCGACGCGTCGTGCCCGTCGATCTGGCGATGCTCGAGTTCGGCGTATCGTATGAGGAATTGCCGTTGACGTTGATGAAGAACGACGCTTTGTTCTGAATCAGCCCTCCTCCGATATTGAACCCGTACTGCTGATCCTGCTCTTCCCCTTTCGTCGGCGTGAAGGCATTGCGCGCGCTCATCGCGCTGTTGCGAAAGCCGTACCTGACGCCCGTGCGAATGGGGCCGATCCCGGGCTGCGTGATGACCTCGACGAAGAACGAATCGGCGCTGTGGTTCTCGGCGGCAAACTGATCGCGCGTGACGCGGATCGATTTGATCTGCGACTTCGGCGGCAGCCGCCCGCCTTCGAAGCTGTCGATGCGCATGATGGCGCCGGGCCCCGCCATGTCCATCAACTGCCGCTGCATTTCGTCGGGATCGTCCGAGAGCGCATCCATCTGCTCGCGCGTCAGCACCGATCCGAACGCATCGCTGCGCCGATCGGCCGCGCCGGCCTGCGCGTCCTGCTTCACGTCGACGGTTTCGGCGAAGTTCTCGACGAGCAGCACGATGATGTGGCGATTGTCGCCCTGGCGCACGACGCACTTCCTTGAGCACGCCGGGATAGAAGCCCTGGAACTCGGCGCGCGCCGTATAGCGGCCCGGCAGTCAGCCCGGTAACGGTCGCCAGGCCGTCTGGCCGTCGTCTGCACCGGCGGGGATGTCCGTCTTCTGCGTCGCCGGCTCGGCACCGAGGACGGTGACCGTCGCGCCCGGAATGACCGCGTTCGTCTGATCGATCACCGTAATGAGCATCCGCGTTTCACGCGTCTGCTGCGCCGCGGCAGTCGCCACGAACAAGGCCAGCAGAACCGCGGCAAGCGCACTCCGTAGCGGCCACCTCATTATTTACGAACCTCGAATTTTCGCGGATCGACTCTTCGCGTTGATCCGGTAGCGATCGAAAATGGTTTCTTCAACGGTCGTCGCGCCGATGGCCCGGCGGATGCGGAACGGCAGCTTCAGGCCGTCGACATCGCGATAGTCGGCGTAATAAATGCGGTTCTCAGTGGGGCGTGTCGACGCCATCGCCTTTTTTCTCGCGGCGAGCGCGTCTGATTCGAACTGCTTCTTCTGTTCGGGAGTCGCCGAGTCGGGAGGCGGCATCGGCGTCTCGAACGTCACCGAGCCCGGAGGAAGATTCGCCGGCGGCTTCTGTCCCGCCACCACCGGCACGAGATTCGGCGGGGTCGTCCAGCTCAGCATAAGGGGTAAATGCGTTTTGCTGTCGATGAAGAATCGCGCCGAGAAGTTGCCGCCGCCCTTCACGTCGAGGACGTCGGCTTTCCCTTCCGGCGCTTCGGCCTGGCCCGCATGACCGAACGAGAGCGGGTACGAGCTGAAGGATGTCGCGAACATGCCCAGCGTCAGCCGGGCGAAATCCTGTTTGACGGGAATCGTCGGACTCGGCGGCGGGCCCGCGGGACCGCGTCCTGCTTCGCCGCCCGGCCGCCAGGCCTGCGCCGCCCTCAGCCGGCTTGCCCCCGGAGCGCCGGCAGCGCGGGCGGCCGCGGAGGGGGGGCCTCCCCTGCGCGGACCGGGACCCGGAGCGTCGCCCAACTGAATCAACCCGTCGCCGTTGAAGCCGCGGCTGTTCGGACCGCTTTCCCGCGCGGGGATTTCGTCGGTCCGAACGTACTTGTCCGGGAGCTCGATGCTGATTTCAAATTCGATGGGAACCAGATTGTCCCCTTGAAGCTGCCTCGTGTGACCGCTGGCGACGAGGGTCTTGATGGCCGTGATGCGTTTCTCGCCGCCGAGTGCATCGCGCGCGCCGGTGAGCACGGCCGCGGCCTCGCCGCTGGTCGCCGGCAACTCTGGGGCCTGTGCGAAAGCAACGATACCCGCAAGAAAAGTCAGAGAGAGGATGACGGTCTTCTTCATCTCACCTTCATACGCAGTTTGCCCGTTGGGGGTTATCGTGCCGAAGCGTTAGACGCCGCCAGCCCGCGAAAAGTTTCTTGCCCAGTTCAATATATCGGTCGCAGGCCAGCAATTGATGATGCGGTTTGCAGGAATTCCAGCCAGTCTCGCATGTGCGATCGCGTAATCGGCCATCCAGAGCTGATTGGCGGCGTGCGCGTCGCTGTCGAGAGCGAAGACACATCCGGCTTTCTTGGCCGCCGTCGCGACGCGGTAGTCCAGATCCTGACGCGAGACATCCCCGTCGAGCTCGATGGCGACGCCGGTTTCTGCCGCGCGTTTGAACACACGCGGCCAGTCGGCTATCACGCCCGCACGGGAATTGAACATACGCCCGCGCGGGTGGCCAAGGATGTGCACGCCAGGCGTCGAGACCGCCTTCAGCATGCGTTCCGTCTGATCGATGCTCTTGCGCAGGCTCGAATGCGGCGAGGCCACCACCAGATCGAACTCGGGCAGCTCCGACGGATCCATATCGAGCGACCCATCCTGGAGAATGTTCGCCTCGACTCCCTTGAAGACGCGGAACTCGCCGCCGAACTTCTTGTTCAGCTTGTTGATCTCGGCGTGCTGCGCGCGCATCTCGTCCATCTTCATGCCGCCGGCGATGGGGAGCCCGTATGAGTGATCTGTCACGCACATACACCGATAGCCGCGCTTCATGCATCCCCTGGCCAGCATCTCGATGGTATCGGTGCCGTCGCTTCCACGAGAGTGCATCTGGAAATCGCCGAAGTACTCCTCGCGCCTGACGGCGCCGCGCTTCGGTTCCGACAAGACCTTCCGCACCATCGCCGCGGATAGAAAATTCCGTCGCAGCAGGCGCCGCGCTTCGATGTCTTTGGCCTTGCCGCTCTCCGCGACGATGCGATCGACGGTGGGCGACTCGCCCGCATCGAGATACTCGCGCACGACGCGGAGCGACGCGGGTCCGACTCCAGGAATTTTCAGGATCTCCTTTTCGGTGAGGTCCGAGAGAAACTCAGGTGGCGCCGTATCGACCGTGATGCGTTCTTGTAGCCCCAGAATTTCGGCGCGGGGCGATACACCTCGGAGAGATCGAGCAGGAGCGCGGCGATGTCGAGGTTGGCATCCGTCATCGCCGCATGCGGATCCCACGCGACGATCCCGTGTCGGCCGCGAACCCCGCGATGACGAGTGTGCTCACCTCGCCGCTTTGCAGCAGCGTATCGAGCGGCGTGTCGTGAAAACCCGACAGGTGCGGCTTGAGCACGAAGAAGTCGCGCGGCGTCGGCTCGAGCAGCTCCGCAATCGGCGCGCCGGGACGTTCGGGCCGGCTGCAGTCGGCGACAATCGCTTTGAAGTCCGAACGCCAGCGGCCCCAGTTGTCGTTCACATAGATGACGGGCACGCCGCCTCGTGCGCGCGATCGCACAACCGGCGGATATTTCTGGCTGGCCCGAGCGCGCGCCGCGCGAACGCAGCGCCGCGCGAAAAATCGAACAGATTGATGACGTCGACCAGCAGGAGGGCCGTTCGTCGCCCGAGGGAAGACGGACTGCGCCATACGTACCGGCATCAGCAATTGTGATGCCGGACGTGTATGGCCAGCCAGACTAATACAGGAACTTCACGCCGAACTGCAGCTGTCGCGCGGAGTTCGACGTTGCCGTCACGCGGCCGCCGGCTGCCGTATCGATCGCTGTGCTCGGCAGGTCGAAGTAGACCGAGTTCAGCAGGTTGAACGCCTCAGCCCTGAACTCGAGCGACTTCGATCCGTTCGACGCTGAATCGCTTGAACAGCGAGAAATCCACGTTCCACTGGTGGTCGCCGCGGAGGATGCCGCGTCTCGAGTTTCCGAACGTAAAGTCCGGCGGCACGACGAACGCCGTCTTGTCGAACCACGCGTCGATCGTCGGGTCCTCGAGCTCGCCGGCGCCGATCTGATTGGGCCGCTGCCCGCCCGCGCCGGTATTCGCCACGTCGCGCGAGACGCTCGGCGTGAACGGCAGGCCGCTGCGATAGTTCACGATGCTCTGCGCCTGCCACCCGCCGAGCAGCGCCGTTCGACGAACGTGCCTGCGCCGCCGAGGAACCGCTTGTCTCTGCCGAACGGCAGTTCCGCGCCGAAGCTCATCGGCAGAAGGTGCGGGGCGTCGAATGCCGGCCGGCCCGGTGTCGTAGGTGAAGTTGCCGCCGATGCCTGGCGCAGGCTGTGTCGTCAAGGTCTGCGACCATGTATGCGACACGAGATACCAGTAGCCGCCCGACGTCCGCTTCTGAAACTTCGTCTGCAGCGCGTGATACTCGGTCGATCTCGCCTGGCTGTGAATGCTCATGTTGCCGAAGCGCGGATACGGCCGGCGCGCCTTGAATATTGCCGGCGCCCGGCATTGGGAATGTTGATGTTCTCCGACTCCTGCTGATTCGCTGCCCTTGGTCCCGACGTAGTTCATTTCGAGGCTCATGCGGTTGGCGATCTCGCGCTGAAAACCGAAGTTCCAGCGCTGGTCGTACCCGAACTGCGGCATCCAGCGTCAGCGGATTCCAACCCACGCTTCCGACCGACGCGCCGAACGGCACGCCGAGAAAATAATCAGCCGTCGTGCGGTTCGGCACGACGTTCGTCGTCGGCGTTCACGGTCTCGCTCATGCTGAACGGCAGGAAGTGGAAATTCAGCCGGCCGCTCGTGCCTTCGGCTTCGTAGAACATGCCGTAGCCGCCGCGAATCGACGGTGCGGTCACCGAGGCGGTACGCAAACCCGATGCGCGGCGCCCACTGGTTCGTGTCGTTGGCGGTCAGCTGAATCGGCACGCCGGCCTGGCTGCTGGTCTGGATCAGATCGCCGAACAGCTGATAGCCGACATCGGCCAGCGCCTGCGCACCGAGATCGATCTGGTCTGTCTCGCTCGAGACGATGATCGACTTGGCGCGCGTCGGATCGAACACGGCCCCTTGATTGCGGTACGCCGTCAGCCACGGCGTGTACTCGTAGCGCAATCCAAGATTTACCGTCAGGTTGTTCGTCAACCGGTAGTCATCCTGGAAGAAGCCGTGCCAGTAGGTACCCGTTCCGCCCCACCACGTCGCAGGATTCGACCGCGTCACGGCAGATGGATAGCCCGAGAAGGAAATCTGCGAAGGAAATTCCAGTGCCCGCAGAGGTGACCGGGCGCTGTGTCATGACGCCGCTGTAGGTGAACGCGGCGTTGTGGCTGCGTGCATCGGTAAACAGAATGTTGCGGTGATACATCCTGCCGCCGAATTTCAGGATGTGCTTGCCTTTGATCCACGTGAGACTGTCGATGAGCTCGTACTCGCCGCGGTCCTGCCATTTCGGCCGGCCGTCACCGGCGTTTCCAGAAAACCCCTGATATCCGGTGATGGTGAAAGCCGGCAGGCTCGCGATGGCAGGATCCTGAATGCCGGCCAGGCCCTTGACCCCGGCCTGGTTTTGCACGAGGTCGACGCCCTGGCCCTGGAAATAGGCCGTCGAGCGGTATTCCCCATACATGCGGCTGAAGCGCACCTCGTGAACCAAAGACGAGCCGAAGTTCGACGTCAACGACATGGCCAGGTTGTACGCCGGCCCTTCGAGGCGGGTCGACCCGAGCGTGTCCCATCGGTCCTGCCGGTCTTCCGCGTTCACATGCCTGCTGAAGCGCGTGAAGAACCGGTTCTGCGAGTTGATCTCCTGATCGAGGCGCAGGGTCATCTGGTTCTGATTGAAATTCGTAACCGGATTCGACACGTAAGTATTGCCGGGCGCATTCGGCAGCGGGATGTACTTCATGAAGAACTGCGCCTGCGGCGAGATGCGATTCGCGGGAATCTGATTGTTCGTAAACGGCGCGCGCGTCGCAACGCCCGCAACCGTCGTCGTCGAGAGCGGATCGAAAATCGGCGCGAGGCCGCTGAAATCACCCTGGCGCTGCGCTGCCGAGGGCACGATGCTGACATCGGTGACCCCCTGCTCGCGCCGGTGCCCTTCGTAGCTGGCAAAGAAGAAGGTCTTGTTTCGTCCGTCGTACACGCCGGGAATCATCAACGGCCCACCGAGCGTCCCGCCGAACTGATTGCGCGTGAGCTTCTCCTTGTTCACCGCGAAGAAGTTCTTGGAGTCGAACGCGTCGTTGCGGATGAACTCGAAGATACTGCCGTGAAAGGTGTTGCCGCCCGATTTGGTCGTGACGTTGAACGTGGCGCCGGCGCCATGAAATTCAGCCGAATACGCATTCTGCTGCACGCTGAATTCCTGCAGGGCATCGACGGAGGTCTGAATCCAGGTGCCCCCCTGGTGCTCTTCCGTGATGTCCACGCCGTCGAGCAGGAATCGCGTCTGCGCGCCGGCGACGCCGCCGATGACGTTGCCGTTGACGACCTCGGGGCGTACCGGCTGGGTATTGCCTGTTGGCGGTAGCAGCGCGACGCCGGACGTAAGACGAGCAAGCTCGTGAAAGCCTCTGCCGTTGAGCGGCAGGTCGACGATCTGCTCGTTCGTAATCACCTGGCTGAGCGTCGCCGACTCGGTGTTAAGCGTCGGCGTTTCGGCAACGACTTGCACTTCGGTGGAGAGCCCGCCGAGATTCAGCGTGAGCTCGACGCGAGCCGCCTGGCCGACGGTCAGCGTGAGCCCCTCGCGCACCGCGGTCTGAAAGCCGGAGATTTCTGCGCTGACGCGGTAGTTGCCCGGGTCAATCGGGGTGATGACATAGTTGCCTTCCGAGTCGGTCTGGGTGGTTCTCGCGACGTTGGTCGCCAGATTTGTCACCGTCACAGTAGCGCCCGGTATGCCGGCGCCTTGCGGATCGAAAACCGTGCCCAGGATGCGTCCGGATTGCAGCTGAGCAAAGGCGGACGCGGCCGCGAGCACACATAGCGCGGTCAGAAACGCGACTCGCGCGAGCAACTTCGTCATGGGACCTCCTCGATATGGTGGCTTGAGGGATGGAGCTTACCACGATGCGCGCTTGGGTATCTCCATATGAAACACAAGACGACCTTCATGATTTTGGATCACACCTCGAAGAGCGCGACCTCTTCGATCTCAGGTATTTCCACCATGCCATCGCGAACGCCTGCGACACGGAACCGATAGAGGCCGCGCGGGCTCTCGCCCGAGAGTCGCGCTCCCTCTTCGGCAGCGTCGAACACGCTGAAGTGGCAGCCGCATTCGAAAAGCGGATGCGCGTCCTTCTGGCCCGCCATACGAACCAGTCGCTCCTGGTCGGTGACGAGATCAACCTGGCATTGCTCGTGCGGGCACGTGACGCACAGCGCGCTCAATTGCGTGTCTTCTATTAATCCGGGGGCCCCTGCCCCCCGGAGTGCTCGCTCCGCTTGCGGGGCCCCATCGCCCCGCGCCGCTACGCTCGCCCGCCGAAACAGCACACCGCTGATGAGCACGCGCCGTGGGCCCGCCATCCCTTCGGCCACGAACGGCACGGCCTGCCATGGTGCCGCGACAGCATCGACCGGAATCTTCACAAGGCGTGTGAGAGCGGCGTAGCGTACCGGCGCCGATGGATCGACAAGCTGGGCCCACGCGCGCCGGCCGAAGCCGAGCAGTGCAAGCCCGGCGGCGATGAAACTCCGGCGCCCTTCGAGCAGCCTCAGGACGCCCCGAGCGCGAGTCGAGGAGCCTGCGTTCATCTCACCGCGACGTCCGCAACGGCGATGTGGGCGCCGCGACGACCAGCATGCGCGTCGGATGCGACCCCTTGGGGAATTGGATGCGCCCCTTCTCCTTCTTGGCCGCCACGTCGAAGGCGATCAGCTCATCGCTGCTGGGGCAGTTGACGTAGATTGTCTTGCCGTCTTTCGACGGCACGATCCAGTATGGTTGCCTGCCAACGGCGAAGCGCGCGATTTGCTTCGGTGGATTCACGGTCACGTCAAACACGAAAGTCAGATTGTGGACGACGTCGTTGCTCCAGACTTCCTTGCCGTCGTTCGCAACCGCGATGCCGTGCGATCGGCTTCTGACCGCCTGCTCGTCCGGCGTCAGCGTGTAGGTCGCTTTGGAGATGACCTTGCGCGCGGCCGTGTCGATGACGAGGAACCCGAGCAGATCGTCGACATTCATATAGAGCCGTTTGCCATCCGGGCTGATCGTCCCCGGCCGCGGGCCTGCGCCAACCGGAATCGTGCCAACGACCTTGTGCGCCCGCGCATCGACCACCGTCACTTCTTTCGGATGGGTTCTGGCCAAACCGAGAGATGGACGCGCGAAATGACCAGGACCTCCGACAATCGGCAGGAGATATGCGAAACGACCATCAGGCGCCATCACTGTGTTGTGCCCGATGCCGAGCGTGTGGATGTACTCGATGACTTCTTCTTTCTGCGTGTCGAAGACCTGCCAGTAACCGGCATACGACGGCTGATAGAGAAAGCGGCCGTCCGGCGTGATCGCGCCGTTCTGCGGCTCGACGCCAAAGCCCACGTCGAAAGTCTTGATGACCTCGTCGCGAACGGTGTCGATCAGCGTCACGGTGCCGCCGACTTCGGCGGCAACGTAGAGCTTGTCTTGCGACGCCGGCGACGCCTGGCCATGCGGGTGCGCACCGACCTTCAGGGTCTTGATTTGCTTGAACGTCTTCAAGTCGACAACAGCAAGATCGTCCGTACTCTCCAGCGAGATGTACAGCTTCTCCTGAGTCGAAGCGGGCGTAACGGCCGGCGTCTGCGCCATCAATGAAACCGCTGCCGCAAGGCAGGCAATTGCGGGCGCGAGTGTGAAGAGTCGTCGCTTCATGCGTTCCTCCTGTTCAATCCACCAAGCCAAACACCACGATGTTCGATCCCGAAGCGATGGCGATGTGCTGTCTGCCGTCGAACTGGTATGTCATCGGCGAGGCTCACCACACGCTGTTCATGCCGAATTGCCAGAGCGGCTTCCCTGTAGACGCGTCGACCGCCGCGAAATCTGTCCTGGTCGTCACAGAAGAACACCAGGCCACTCGCCCAGCAGCTCGCCTGTAAACCGATTCAGCGCGATCAAGTGCGCGTGGTCGGTGACCATGAACAGACGCGCGCCCGCGATCGCGACGCCGCGATTGATACCGCCGGCTGCGTTGCCGATGAGGCCTTTCGTGCGCGGACGTTGAAAGCGCCAGATCTCGCGGCCGTTGCCGGCGTCGAGCGCATAGCATTCGTGGGCGCTGGTGACATACATGATTCCGCCGGCAACCACCGGCGTCGTCTGCAGACGTAGTGATGTCGGGATTGCGTAAATCCACCTGGGCGCCAGGCGACCGATACTCGATTTATCGATCTGGGTCAGCGCGGTATAGCGATTACCGGTGGTCGAGCCGTCGTAGCTGGGCCAGTCGACGGTCGAGGTGACCACGCGATACCGATCGCCGGATTTTCTGAGCAGCAGAACCGGGCCCGCCTCCGTGCGCAACTGCACATCGTCGGCGCGCTCGTGGTTGAGAAGGATGCCCTCGATCGTGCGGCCATCGGTCAGCTCATACGTCGCGGTCCTGGTGCGAACCGGCGCGGGTCCGAGTTGTGCGAACACACTCGACCCATGAACCCCGAACCAGAACCCCAGAACTGCCGCACCAAGAACACAGGACCGCTTGTTCATGAGCGTTGGGCGATCCCTACGCGACCTTATCGGCGTGAACGGTCGCCCCTTCAGTAATCGCGACGGCGCGATATCCGCCCCGAGAACGGAAGTACAGCCAGACGCCCGTGAAGACAACGGCGACGATGGCACCCAGAGCGGCCACCATTTGAAGCGCGGCACCCGGGCCATACTGATCCATCCGCGCGCCCATGATGGGCAGGACGATCGCGACCGACAGCAGGCCGGTGCCACCCATCAGCGACAGGAGCAGCGCGCCGCCGCGCGGAAACTGTTCTGCTGTAATGCCGATCATCGTCGGCCATAGGAACGTCTTGCCGATGCCGAAGAGCGTCGCGGCCGTCAGCGCGACGACCGCGCTCGAGCTGGTGTCGAGCGCGCCCAGCCAGTACAAGCCAACGGCGCTCAGTAGCGAGCTGACGATCATCGTGACGACCGGCGACTTGTGGGTCACGTTGCTGCCCCACATCCGAAGCACGAACATCAGGCCGCCCGTGTAGACCAGAAACAGCACGCCGCTGCCCGCTTCGGGGCTCAGCTGCGGCACGATCTCACCCATCACCCGAGGGAACCACTGGTCCGGCCCCATCTCGATGGCCGCGGTCATCCACATGCACACCCACAATATGAGAAACAGCGGACGCGTCGCCTGCTTCCACATGTCTCCGGTCGAGACGTTCGACGTCACGCGCTCGGTGTGCGGGTAATTCAGCGATAACGCCATCACGAGATACGTGACGGCCGGCACGAGGATGAGGCTGAGCTTGAACTGCCAGGCGATTCCGAAGTTGCTCAGCGCGACCGCGAGCAATCCGCCGATGATCAATCCAGCCGGCCACCACGCGTGCACGGAAGTGATGCGGCGCGTTTTCTCATCCGGAAAGAGAGAGGCCATGAGCGGGTTGATGACCCCTTCGACGAGACCGTGCGAGAGACCGAGCATGAAGAACCCGGCGTAGAGCATCGTCGTGCCCGTGTGATCGAACAACGAGACAACCGGCGCCGTCGGGTGCGGGGCGAGCACGACAAGCGCCACACCGGCGACGAATCCCACCGCCGAGAGGATGTGCAGCTGGCGCATCCCGACGATATCGACGAGATTGCCGCTGATGAAAATGGCGATCGTGAAGGCCCAGAATGCCGGGCTGAACACGAGCCCCATCTGCTCGTTGGTAATGTGGAACGACTGGCTCAACGGTCCCGCGACGTCGCCGCGGATTGCGAAGACCATCGACGCCGTTGCAATCGAGATACAACTGGCGACGAACAGCTTCTGTTTCTTCATTCAACCGCCGGCGGCGCCGGCTGGCGGCCGGTGCCGAATGTCCTCGCCGGATTCGTTTTCGCGTCGATCACGACGCCGACGAACGTCACGTGCATCTCATCCCAGCTCTGCGCGCCGTATCGCACGTTCTTCGCTGGATCGGGATTGAACTTGTTTGCGCTCGAGTTGTCGTAGTGCGCAACGGTCTTGAACTTCGTGCCCTTGGGCAGATCGATCGGCTCGGCGAGCTCGTACCCGACCTGCCAGTCGAACCTGTAGTTCGGCACGCGAAGAACCGTCTCTTCCTTGCCTGTCGGATAGACAATCGTGAGCTCGTAGTTCCTCGCGCGATAGTGCATGTGGGGCTGAATCCACACGAGCTTCGCGGGCTCGTTCACGATCGTCTCTCCCCTGACTTCGTAGTTCGAAGCGCCGGCGGGAATCTCGAAATCGCGCGCGCTGATTGCCGTCGTCGTCAGGTGGCGCTGCCGCGGTGGACCGTCGGCGAGAGTGATCCCGACCGATGAGCGGTCCTTTTCCGGCGTGCCGGTCGCGGTGTAGTGCACCTCGAAGACGATGTCCGAGCCGGCCGCAATGAACTTGGCTGCGCCGCCTGTCGAGAACTCCTGGCCGTCGACGCCCGGGTTGTACTTCGCGAGGATGTCCTGCACGGGGCGATATCCCGTCTCGGACAATGCCGCCACCTGCGGCGGGCCGTCGGTACCAATGGCTCCCCGCGGGGGACTGTACAGCACGCCCTCGGGAGCGTCTTTCATCCAGATCGAGTTGGGCGGGCGAATCCAGGCTTTCATGTGATGGACGGCCTTCGGATTGCCCGGACGGACCTCGGCAGCTCTTACCCACATGTCCTTGTCGAAATGTGCGTAGACGAGCACGTTCTGCTGATCGATGACGCCGGTCGCCGGTATGTCGATATCCTTGGGCATCGTCACGACGATGTCGGGCGTGCCGATCGTCCATCCGTCGTTGAACACAACGGGCGCTGGCCGGTCATTCGCGTCACCCTCGACCGCACCCTTCTCGGCCCACGCTGCAATCGTCGCAATCTCGGCCTGGCTCAGCACTCTCGCGTTTTCGAAGTGCCCGACGGTCGGATCCGCAAACCAGGGCGGCATCGTCCTGCCGGTCACGGCCTTCGCGATCGCCCTCGCATACGGACGCGTGTCCGTGAAGGTCAGGAACGACATCGGTGCGATCGCGCCCGGGCGATGACATGCCTGGCAATTCTTCTGGAGAATCGGGAGGACGTCTTTATTGAATGTAGGGGTCGCAGGCACGGCTGCCGACACGGCGCTCGTCGTCAGCGGCGTGGCCACGGACAGGACCATGAGGGACATGAACAGCGCCGGCGCAAGCAATCGCTGCATAGCGAACTCCTCAAGAAACGGTAGGTTGGAACGTGGTCCTATTATGCCTCACGATGTGAGACGGCGTCCCCTTCCCCGCGCCGCCAGGCGCGCCGCGGCACCTCGCTTGGCTTCGCTCGGGTTCTGGTGGCCCAGATCGTCCGAAAGCCCTTGTGCGGCGGCCACGACGAGGCGAGCCACCTGGGGCACCCGCTCTTTCCGCAGACGGAACACCGGAGCCGCCATGCTGAGCGATGCGACCACGTGGCCGCGGTGATCGAAGATCGGGGCGCTCACGCACCGTAACCCTTCCTCGAACTCTTCGTCGTCGATCGCATAGCCAAGGTCGCGGACGCGCATCAGCTCCAACTTCATCGCCGCGGGCTTCACGATCGTGCGCCGCGTGTTGCGCTTCATCGGCACCCGCGCAAGAAGATCGTCGCAGGCTTCCTCGGAGAGGAATGCCAGGACTGCCTTGCCGGCCGCCGTGCCGTGAATCTGGGTTCGCAGGCCTGTCCTCGTCAGCGATTGCAGGTTCCAGCGCCCTTCGACGTGCGCGATCGACAGCAGCTCGGTGCCATTGAGGATCGTCACGTGCGCGCCTTCCCCTGTCTGCTCGGCAAGATTCCGCAGATGCGGCTCGGCATATTCGCTGAGCTTGAGCCGGGCAATCGCGGTTTCGCCCAGCTCGATCAGCCGGGTTCCCAGGCCGTACGCGCCTTCCGGGCCCTTCTTGATGAGGCGGTACGACTCGAGCACCGCCAGCAGCCGGTGCACGGTGCTCTTGTGCAGCCGCAGCTGCCGTGCGATATCAGCCGC
The DNA here is from genome assembly GCA_963787755.1 of Vicinamibacterales bacterium. Classification (GTDB taxonomy): domain Bacteria; phylum Acidobacteriota; class Vicinamibacteria; order Vicinamibacterales; family JAMQPK01; genus JAMQPK01. Next base: position 34,661 of record CAWBEG010000011.1, on the reverse strand, counting down.
CGGCAGGTCGGTTTCTGAATCGGCGACCGCCTGCAGTACCGCGATGGTTCGGTCGAGCACCTGCACCCGATAACGGGACGCCGGCGGCTCGGGACGTTTTGCGCGCGCCGAAGAGGCTTTTTTCACGCGGAAATAGTAACAGGGTTCGCCATTAGAACCCGAACCGCACCCTGAAGCGCCACTCCCGCTCGTCGTACTGCCGGCCGGTACGATCAGTCGATGATATCCTCCCGACACCATTCAGGGCCCTGATTGAGCCGTCGGCATTGAACGTCACATTCGTCTTGGCGAACGTATACGCCACAGACGGCCGAGACGAAGTCGAAGGCGGATAGCGTTCATCATGACTCCTCGTCGCACGCCTAGAACGTCAGCCTCACGCCCAGGCGGAACTCACGTTCGTCGTATTGCCGGCCGAGGCGGTTCGTGCTGGTGATGACGCCGAACCCATTCAGGCTCCGGACGGTACCGTCAGGATTCAACTGGAGGTTCTGAACGGCAGACGCCGGATTCGCGAAATAGCGTGTTGTAGCCGGCGGTCCCGAACCGCACCTCGGTGACGTTCCTGAACGCGGTCACGTCGAAATAGGGGCTGAGCCCGCCAAGAATCTCGACGTCCTCGGTGATCTGGTCGGCGGTCTGGTTCGTGCCGGTCCCCGCGTTCAGCGACGCGTTGCTGGCGGTCACCGTGAACGGCGTCCCCGATCGCGCGGTGAAGAAGGCGTTGAGCTGCCACCCTCCGGCGATGTGGGATGCAATGCCCGAGTCATTGAGGAAACGGCGTCCCGATCCGAACGGCAGCTCGTAGATCAGCGACGTGTTCAGCAGATGCGGATTGCTGTTCGCCTGATCGCCCTTGTTCAGGTACCAGTATTCGGGCTGCGGAATGGCACCCGCCCACCAGTCGATGGCCTTTGCGAATGTGTACGCGACGGTGTACTGAAGCCCGGACGACATCCGCTTGTTCACACTTGCCTGGAACGAGTCGTAGTCAACCCGGCCGTAGGGACCCTGCACGTTGATGGCCGACGTGGTCCCGAGAATCGGGAAGTAAGGCTGGCTCGCCGTGCCACCGCCGAGCTGCCCGTAGTTTACGTTGAGGCTGCGCGTCATGCCTTTTTGGCGGTTCGCCACGTAGCCGAGCGTGAGGCTGTGGCTGTGCGGCAGCAACTGCTGCATGCTGACGTTCCACGACTCGATCGTCCCGCGCTCGAACTTGTCGCGATACGTCGTCAGACCCGCATTCGGCTTCACGTGACCGACGGTCAGGTCGAACTGCGGAACAATCGTGACGCCGTCGTTGAAGCTGCCGATGGCCGAGTAGTTGTTCGGGGCCGTCTCCGTCAGGATGATCGTCGCAGGGAACGCCTGTCCTGGCGGCTGCTGGTTGCGGCCGGACGTATCGCTTTGCATATCCAATCGGTCGGCGGAAATTGGTCGGTGGCTTGACGGTGGGAGCCTAGAGTAGACTCGATAAAACTCTCAAGATTCTTCTGGCCCGCGATGCGAGTTCTTGTGCCCTTTGTGAAACCGCTATGATCCGACGCGCCTGTTTATCGCTCGTTGTCGCAGCGTGCGTTGTCTCGCCCGCCTTCACTCAGCAGCCCACCTTCAAAGTCAGCGTCAATGTGGTCGATGTCGACGTGACTGTGACCGATGCGCAAGGTAATTTCGTCACAGGTCTCAACGCTGACGACTTCGACATCTTCGAGGACGGTAAGCCGCAGTCGATCCAGACTTTCTCCTACATCGAGCTGCCCGTCGAGCGGCCCAATCCGTTCCGATTCTCCGGACGGCCGGTCGCTTCCGACGTCCGCTCGAACCGCGACGCGGAATCCGGCCGCGTGTACATCATCGTGCTCGACGACTTGAATGTCGCCCCGCTCCGCACGGGCATCGTCCGCAAACACGCGCGCGACTTCATCGAGCGGCATCTCGGCCCGAACGATCTCGCCGCGGTCGTCGTCACGAGCGGGCGAAAGGATGCCGCTCAGGAGTTCACCAGCGATCCCGCCCTCCTCTTGAGGGCTGTCGACCGTTTCGTTGGCCAGCGCCTGCAATCGGCCGAGAACGAGCGCATCGACAACTACTATCAGTCGCTCGCGCTGGCGGGACTCGATACGCGCGAGCAGACGGGTCAGGATCCCCAGGGCGAAGCGACCGTGCCGAATCTCCTGACGCGCAGGCAGTCGTTCGATCCGTCGAATGAGGAGCGCGGCCAGCGAGCGATCGGCGTTCTGAACACTCTTCGCAGCCTTACGGAATATCTCGAGGGCGTGCGGGGCCGCCGCAAGGCCTTGCTCTGGTTCAGCGAGGGGATCGACTACCCGATGAGCGATGTGTTCAGTTCCAACGCGGGTACCGAAATCACGTCCGCCACGCGTGAGGCCATCAACGCGGCAGCGCGCGCCAACGTGAACGTCTTCTCGCTCGATCCGCGCGGGCTCATCGGGATGACCACCGATTTCGTCGACAACATGCGGGCCGGAGCGCCAGACAGGTTGGGCACCGACCCGAGCAAGCCAGTCGGCACGCCCTACAGCGGAACCCAGGCGCTGCTCGGCGAGATGCGGCTGACGCAGGACAGCCTGAGGACGCTCGCCGAAGGCACCGGAGGCTTTGCCGCCGTCGACACGAACTCGTTCGATCAGGCGTACAGCCGAATCCTGGACGCGAACAGCCGGTACTACCTGCTCGGGTACGCCCCGCCGACGCATCCTCGAGACGGCCGCTTCCATCGAATTGAAGTGAAAGTGAAGCGTCCGGGCCTGACCGCGGTCGCGCGCCGCGGCTACCCTTCTCCCAGCGGGAAGACAATTGCAGAGCGAAAACAGGAAGCGCTCGAGCGCTGGACGCGCGAGCGTCGTGGGGGCGGCGCAGGCGATACATCCCCGGAGCTCCGCGCTGCGCTCAACAACCCCGTGCAGCAGCCGGGCCTGACACTTGCGGTGCAAGCGGCGGCATTCAGAGGCACGGCGAAAGAAGCGTCGGTCGCGCTGGCGATTGAGTTGCAGGGCGCCGCGCTGGAGTTCGCCCCTCAGCCGAACGGATTGCTGGCGGACATCATCGAGGTCTCGTTCTTCGCCCTCAATGATGATGGACGAGCACAGCGCGGCACTCGTTCGGCACTGAATCTTGCAATACGGCCCGAAACCTATCAGCGCGTCAAAACGTTGGGCGTCCGACTGAATGCGCGCGCCCCGATGGCGCCGGGCCGGTATCAGATGCGGATAGGCGCACGCGATCCGAACACCGGGAAGGTGGGAACGGTGTTCTACGACATCACGGTCCCTGACTTCGCCCGAGAGCCTGTCACGATGAGCGGCCTGCTGCTCGCTGCCATGGACGGCCCCGACGTGATGACGCCCCAGCGCGATCCGGGCGCGGAAAAAGTCCTCGGGGCACCGGCGACGACCCGCCGCGAGTTCAGTCAGTCCGAGACCCTGGCGTGGCTCAGCGAGATCTACGACAACGCACCAGCCGGCCAGCCAAAACGGATTGATGTCAGCGCAAGGCTGATTGCCGAAAGCGGCCAGGAGGCATTCGTGTCGCGCGACACGTTGACCAATGGCGAAGGGGGCTCTCCCAAATGGACGGCATTCGCCTATACCGGCCGCATCCCGCTGAAAGATGTTGCACCCGGCCGATATTTGCTGACGATCGAATCGCACGACCGCAATGCGAAGCCGGAACAGACGGCCGTCGTACAAACTGCCGTGGTGGTTGTCCCTTCAACGAGGTGAGAGATGAAGAAGTACGTCAGCGCCCTGCTGTTCTGCGTCGTCGGCGTTGCGCTCCACGGTCAGGGCGGACGGGGAAATGCGCCTCCGCGCCCGAACATGCTCGACGACGGCGATGTGACCTTGAAGCCACCGTTCTCGATGTCGCCCGATCTCTCGCCGAACCCGAACGCACCGCAGGGACGCATTCACCGGTTCACGATGAAGTCCGAGGACAGCAAGACTTACAAGGGTATCTCCCGCGATAAACCGGGGGAGGTCGTTCCTTACGAGCGATCGGTCGCGGTCTATATTCCCGCACAGTACGTCGCCGGGACTCCCGCACCGTTCATCGTCGTGCAGGATGGCTACAACCCGAAGTATCACTACTCGGTTCCCACCGCACTCGACAATCTGATCCACCAGAAAAAAGTGCCGGTCATGCTCGCGGTGCTCGTCCACCACGGCGGAGGGGACGGCCCCGGCAGTGAGCGCGGTCTGGAGTACGACACGGTTTCCGACAAGTACACGATGTTCATCGAGACCGAGGTGCTCCCGCGGATTGAGCGCGACTATAAAGTCAGGTTCACAAAGGATCCGGAAGGGCGTGCGACGATGGGTGGCAGTTCCGGCGCGGCCTGTGCGCTGACGATGGCCTGGTTCCATCCGGAACTGTATCGAAGAGTGCTGAGCTATTCAGGTACGTTCGTCGATCAGGCTCGCGGCTCGAATCCCCAGTATCCGTTCGGTGCCTGGGAGTACCACTCGACGCTGATCCCGAACAGCGAACGGAAGCCGCTGCGAATCTGGTTCCACGTCAGCGAGCTCGACAACGGCGCCACACGCGAGGAATCAACCCACGGGAACTGGGTCCTGGCGAACCAGCGTATGTCGACGGCTCTGAAGGCGAAGGGCTATCCCCACAAATATGTGTACGCGGAAGGCGCGCGGCATACCGATGCGAATGTCGTGTTTCAGACGCTTCCTGACGCGCTGACATGGTTGTGGCAGGGCTATACAGCGAAATGATGCCGTATTGAAGGGTGGGCGATTGGCAGATGATGTGCACATGAACCGTGAGCCAAGGAGGCATTATGAAACTCGCGCTGACGATCACCTGCGTCGTCGTTCTCGGTTCCGCCGGCCTTGGGCAAAGCCATCCTGACTTCTCAGGAACGTGGTCCATGGATTTGACCCGCAGCGAGGCGGCGGCTCAGGGAAACCCAATAGGGCCTGTCACGGTCGCCATACGACAAATGCCCGAGGAGCTCCGGATCGAGACGACGCGCAACGGCAGGACCGAGTCGGTCAGATACCTACCCGCCTCAGTGAAGGCGACAGGCGGTGGTGAATTGCTCGGGGCGTTCCGATGGGAGGGATCGAAGCTGGTCACCACCCTGGTGACCGACATCAACAAGCAGGCAATCACGGTGCAGGAAGTGCGCAGTCTCGATCCGGCGGGCCGGGAGATGAGCGTGGAATTGACGCTTGTGGTCGAACATGGATACCAGTCGGGCGGCACTGGCCTCGTACGCTCGCAGAACTCCCCGAACACGTCCAAAGGGATAAACGTTTTCGTGAAAATGCCTTGAACTCCTCGCTATCCACTACTAGCTACCGGCTACAAGCTACCAGCTAGCTAGAACCCCATGCGCAGGCCAACACGGATGTAGCGTTCCGAATATTCACGTCCGGAACTCTGCGTCGAGTTGATGACGCCGAATCCGTTCAGATTGCGCACCGATCCATCGTCATTGAGCTGCAAGTTCGAGACGTTCAGGTTGCCCGGGTTCGCGAAGGTCGGTCTGTTGAACAGGTTGTAGACATCGACTTTCAGCTGCAGGGTCTTGGAGCCTCCGAGGGCCATCGTGCGGCTGAAATTCAGGTCGAAGTTGAGCACACCAGGCCCGCGCAGGCTGTTGAACGCGCCATTGCCGAACCGAGCGTCGGTAACCGACTTGAAGGCGAGCACGTCGAAGTACGGAGTGGTCGGCACCGACGTCGCCGTAAATTTTCACGTCGTCCTTCACCTGGTCGGCGAGCTGCGGATTGCCAGGAGCGTTGAGCGAGGTAGTGCTCGACGTCACCGTGAACGGCGCACCGTCATACGCGGTGAACGTGGAGCTCACCTGCCAGTCCCTTGCGATCGTCGCCAGCGCGCCACCCGAGTTGAGGTGCGCACGGCCCGGGCCGAACGGCAGCTGATAGATCACCGAGGCGTCAACCTTGTGCGGCGTGCTCGTGCCGCCCCGTGCCGCCTGGAATGAACCGCCGCCCTGCGTGGCTTTGTTCAGGTCGAAGAACTCCGGGATGGCGATGTTGCCCGCCCACCAGTCGATGGCGCGTGCGTAGGTGTACGCCGACGTGAACTGGAAGCCCGCGATCATCCGGCGCGTGAGGCTGAGCTGGAACGAATCGTAGGTGATCTTGCCCCACGGCCTGAACACGTTCATCGCAGCCGTCGTGCGAAGACCGTTGGTCAGGTTGAGCTGGTTGAACGGCTGGCTGGCGGCCCCACCGCCAATCTGACCATAGTTGAGGTTCACCTGACGTGTCTGATTGTCTTGACGATTGGCGACGTAGCCAACCGTCACACTGAGCGAATGTGGGAAGAGCTTCTGCGCCGTGACGTTCCATGACGTGATCGTGCCCCGTTCGAATTCTCCTTCGAGCGTCGTGACGCCAGCACCGGCCGGCAGCCGGACGACGCCGGGCGAGAGATCCAGGGCCGGCACGAGCGGCACACCGGTCGTCACCGAGCCGACCGGTGTGAAAGTATTCGGCCCCGACTCGGTGATCTGGATGATCTGCGGAAACGCCTGAGCAATGCCGCCCACACGGGTAATGGCGTTGTCGCTTTGCGGGTTGCGGGAGAAGCCGACGCGAATGACCGGTACTTTCCGTTGGCCGGTACGCCAGACCAAGCCGTGGTGTAAAGAGGTCCTTCTGGACTTTGATGTCGCACACCTGTGAATTCGCGGCGCCGATGCCGCACACCTGCAGCAGGTTCGTGTTGAAATCGAACATCTCGAGCCCACGATCGGTACGCGTCGGGAACGGATAGTATTCCCACCGGACGCCAACCGACGCGGTCATCTTGGACGTAATCTGCCATTGGTCGCGCAGGTACAGGCCCGACGCCCAGCCGCGCACCGTCGCCGGCCACTCCGCGCCCTTTGCACCCTCAGTGTCGAGGAGTGGCGTCATCACCTGTGCGTTTCGCGATTGCGGCAGTCCCAACAGGAAATCGGCAAACTGATTGAAGGTATTCGGCGCTGTGCCGCCGCTCAGCGCGGTCGTGCCGCCGTTGAACGTGAAGACCGGCACCGCCGTCTCGTAGTGATTCAGGTAGTTGTGCTGTACGTCGAAGCCGAACTTCACGTTGTGCGTGCCTTTGGTCCAGCCCGCGTTGCCGCTGAACTGCATTTGGTTGTCGGCGTAGTCCCGCATCTGGCTCGGCGTCACCAACGCCCACGGGCCCATGTTGAACATCGGGGTCGCGCGGTCGCGCGATCGCGGCGGCTGGCAGGCGTTGGGTATCGCGAAGTGGTCGCCCCAGCATTCATCTTCCGGTCCCTCGGGTCCGACCCAGCTGTGATACGGCGTGTAGCCGAAGACACCATCGACCACGAACGACTGGGACAGGATGGAAGTGGCGAGCACGGATCCGCTCGTGATGTTGGCCTGCCAGAGGCGGCCAATACTCTGCGGGTTGAATTCAGCACCGTCGAGCGACGGAAAGATGCCGTGGCTGTTCTGGCGGCTCGTCAACCAGCTCACGCGGTTGTTGAGGTTCAGCCGGTTACCGGGCGTCCACGTCAGCTTCGTGTCGATCTTGTGCAGCGTCGACTCGAAATTGTCGCGCGCGTAGTAGTTGTCGGTGTACCCCGGCCCCGTCGGCAGCACGAGCCCGGCGAGCAGCCTGCGCGAGGTCGGATTGATGCGGCTTTCCGGGATGTAGTTGCAGCTCGCGAAGCGAGGATCGGAAGTGGACGTCAGGCCCGGGCAGTTGGCGAATGCAAACGGCTGACGGCCCGTGCCCGTCGCTGTGCCCGTCAGCGGATCGTAGATAACCGTATTCGTATTGCCGAAATTCCCGGCTCTCAGATCCGCTGGAGCCAACGTGTTCAGGCCGGTCGTGCCGGTCGACACCTCGCCTTCGGCGAGCTGCACCGTGCCGTCCTTCACACGCCGCACCTCACTCTCGACGCTCACAAAGAAGAACAGCTTGTTCCGCACAATCGGCCCGCCGATCGTGCCGCCGAAGATATTCTTGTTGTCCTGGCCTTTGTCAGCGCCCGAGGGGAGGAAGTACGGCCGGTTCTTGAGCGCGGAAGAAGTGAGGTATTCGAACAGCGATCCACTCACCGTGTTCGTGCCGCTCTTCACCTGCACGTTTACCGCCGCACCGCCCGCCATGCCCTGATCGGCGTCGAAGCTGTTCGTTACGACGCTGACCGTTTCCACCGCCTCGAGAGCCGGGCTGTACGACTGGATGTCGGGATACCACTGATTGGTCACCGCCGCGCCATCGATCCTGAAGAGCGTGTTGTTTGGCGGCTGGCCGTTGATGGAGACGCCCATCGACCGCGCCGGGTTGTTGATGCCGCCCGCCTGAATCATGTACGGCGCCGCCACCCCGGGCATCAATCCGATGAAGCTCTGATACGAACGGCCGGCTGTCGGCAGATTGACGATCTGCTCGCTCGTCGTCTGCATCTGCACGGCCGCGCTCTCGGTCTGGAGCACGGCCGCAGTTCCTGAGACGAGCACCGTCTCCTGAAGCGCGCCGACCGCCAGCCGCACGTCGACGCGAACCGAGGTGTTCTGCGAGACGATGACGTTACGCGAGCTCGCGGACTGGAAACCCGTCAGCGTGACATCGACCTGATACGTGCCGGTGGGGATGTTCGGAAAGTTGTAGCTGCCCGTGGCGTTCGTCGCCGATTCGCGCGTCTGCGTGGTTTCGACGTGTGTGATCTTGACGGTCGCTCCAGGAACCGCGAGACCGGTGTCGTCGGTCACGTTTCCGAGAAGCGTGCCGTACAAGGTCTGCGCGGACAGCGGAGACGAAAACGCGAGCGCGGATATCAGGAACAGCGCAACTCGCGCCCAAAGGAAAAGCGGCCGCAGCGTCATCATCCCTCCTCGTTACCGTAGGATTGGACCATGTATTAGTGCTATGTCGGGAGAATAGGAGCGTGTTGCCGTAGTGTCAAGGTTGGGGTCGACATCGCATCGACCATCAATCTCGGAATCGACTGCCAGATTATGTTCGGCATGCCCTGGCGAGCTAGCGGTTGTAGATGCGCACGCGGAACAGCGGCTTCGCTTTTTCCTCGGCGCTCTGCTCGAACACCTGTTCGGTCTTCGCCGGATCGTAGTCGCGCCACAGCCAGGTGAGGCATTCCGGCAGCTCCGATGCGGCAAGCGCGGCATGATGCGATCCGCCACCGAAGCTGAAATGGAAATCGTAATCTTTCAGCTTCAGCGAGTTCGCAAGCTGGATGTTCTGCAAGGGCCAGCTGCCCGGGTTCGTCTCCTGATCTTCCGGATCCGTCGTTCAGCCACACGCGGAGATTGCGCTTCGGCTCGCGGCGAACCTTGAACGGGTAGACGTTGCCGCCATCGATCTCGCCTGGCCTCCACCCGATGGCCACGAAGCTGCCGACGACGGTGTAGACGCGGCTGAAATCGTCCGGATGATTCCAGGCAACGTTGAACGCTGCGATGCCGCCTGACGACTGCCCCTGAATCGCGCGGCTGTAGGCGTCCTTGCGGATGTTGTATTTCGCGTACACCTCGGGAAGGAGCTCGTCGCGGAGAAACTGGGAGTACTTGTCAGACACGGTGTCGTAGAGAACGGCCCGCAGGCTTTTGCCGTTCAGCGTCCCCGGCGATACGAAGACGTGAATCATCACGGGAATCTTCTTGTCGTGAATCAGATTGTCGGTGACTTCCTGAAGCCGGTACAGGCTCGGGCACAGCCGGCAGATTTCCTCTGCGTTCCGCGTGATGTAGCGCTCGCCGTCCTGCCACACCATCAACGCTGTCGGGACGGATGGATTGTATTGGGCGGGGACGTAGATCCAGTAGTTCGTCTCCATCCCGCCGTACAGCTTGCTCGTGTGGACGAGCTTCTCCGAGATGCGCCCCTGCGGGACGCCCGGCCGCATATACGAGAGCGGCCCGTACGCGGGCATGTCGAACGAGCCGCCGAATTTCCTGCCGTCGATAAGGTAGTGAAACCGGTGGGACGTGCCTGCGCGCAACTGGCCGGTGTGGAACCACAGGTTGCTTCCTGAAATGCGGCGCATGGCGCCAACCGGCTGGTCATCGACGACGAGCGTTGGCTGCGCGGTGGCCTCCACCGCCCAGATGAAGTCCGGGCCGTTGGAGTCGAAGGCTTCGCCGCTTTTGATCGGTGCGTCGCCGAGACGCTTGACGAGCGCCTCACGAAACTCAGGCGTGTCCGATCGCGTCTTCGCCATGGCGAGCAATTGGTCCATGGCCGCCCGTTCCATGGCATGTCCGAGTGAAGGATGGAGGACAGCCCAGGCCGACAGTCCGATCGCCACGAGGCACTTGCGAAGCATCGTCACTCCTCAAAACAAAGGCCGGGTCCTGACGAACAGAACCCGGCCCTACAAGCTACCACCTACCAGCCTACCAGCTAGAGGTCGGACAGATACCCCAACTTGCCCTTGCTGTCGGCAAACGTCTCGGCCGGTATCCCCATCTTGTTCATCATCGCCACGTGCAGGTTGGCAAGCGGCGTCTCCTTCTCGTACGTAACGTGCCGGCCCAGATGGAACAGCCCGTTGCCGCGGCCGGTGATGACCGTGGGCAGGTCATCGTGATCGTGATCTTTGCTCAGACCGCTGCCGTAGTTGACCATGATGTGGTCGAACAGCGTGCCGTCGCCATCCTTGGTCGCCTTCAGCTTGTCGATGAAGTACGCAAACTGCTCGATCTGGTACTGGTTGATGAGGATGCACTTCTCGATTTTTTCCTTGTCGCCGCCATGATGCGTCAGGCCGTGATGAGAATCAGCAATCCCGATTTCGCGATACGCGCGGTTGCTCTGCTCGATGGCCATCAGGAACGTGATGATGCGCGTCGAGTCGGACTGGAACGCGGTCGCCATCAGGTCGAACATGATGCGCGTGTGCTCGTTGTAGTTCTCCGGCACGCTCGGCGACGGCCGATCCATCTCGGGGTTCAGCGCGCTCTCGCTTTCCGTCTTCTGGATGCGTGTTTCGATGTCGCGCACCGCGTACAAGTACTCATCCAGCTTGCGGCGATCGGAGACACCCACGGCCCGTTCGAGCCGCTTCGCGTCCTGCAACACTGAATCGAGCACGCTTTTCTGATACTTCTCGTTCCTCGCGCGCTTCACCGGGTCGCGCTCGATCTCACCGGCGCCGAACAGGCGCTCGAAGACGGCGCGCGGGCGAATCTCGGGAGGATTCGGGGTCGACGGAGTGCGCCACGAGATGCTGTTGCTGTACGCGCAGCTGTAGCCGTTGTCGCAATTGCCGCCCTGAATGCCCTCTTCGCATCCGAGCTCGAGCGACGCGAAGCGGGTCTGGTTGCCGATGATGCCCGCCGCGTACTGATCCATCGACACGCCCGCCTGCAGATCCTTGCCGAACGTTTTCTTGGGATGCGCACCTGTCAGGTAGCTTGCGCCCGCGCGGCCATGGTCGCCGGGGCCGTCGCCATGCGCGCGGCCGCCATCGACGGTCAGACCGTTCAGCACGGTAATGTCGTTGCGATATTTCGTCAGGGGCGCCAGCGTGCGAGGCAGCGCATCCGGGAGCGAAGCGATTTGCGCGTCACTCTTGATGGCCCACGTGTCCATCTGGACGCCGTTCGGGAAATAGAGAATCGCGAGGCGCGTCGGCGACGAGCCCGCGGCTTTCACGAACGCCGGCACCATGGCGTCGAGCAGCGGCAGCGCTACGACGGTGCCCATGCCACGCAGGAACGTACGCCTTGGAAGCTGCTTCTTGAACATCGGATTCATGGTCTCCCGCCCTCCACAGTCTGCATCTGAAACGGTCTACTCTTCACGACTTCCATGACGAGCGCCGAGAACCTGTAATCGCTCGCCTTGACCTGACGGCTGATCGCTTCCACGGTGGGACGATCGAAGCGCTCCAGGCCGCGCCCAAGGCTGTAGGTCAGCAGCTTCTCACTCACGTTGTGCACGAACGCATCGGATTTGGCCCTCAGGATTTCCTTCAATCCTTTCGACCCGGTAAAAGACTGTCCTCCGGGCAGCGTGCCCGCAGTCTCGATGGGGAATTTGCCGTCGTGCGTGCGCCACGCACCGACCGCGTCGTAGTTCTCGAGGCCGAAGCCGAGCGGATCCATCAGCATGTGGCAGGGCGAACAGCTGGGATCGCGGCGATGCTGCTCGAGACGCTCGCGAAGCGACACTTCGGTCCCAATGTTGGAATCGTTCAGCGACGGCACGTTGTCTGGCGGCGGCGGAGGCGGCGTGCCGAGCAGGTTCTCCATCACCCACTTGCCGCGAACCGGCGGCGACGTGCGGGTGGGATACGAGGAAACCGTCAAGATCGCACCCTGTGTGAGGACGCCGCTGCGCTGCTCACCGTCCAGCGTCACACGCTGAAACTCTTCCCCATCGACCCCCTTGATTCCATAGTGACGGGCAAGCGGACCGTTGACCCACGTAAACGGCGCGTCGATGAAGTCGAGGAGACTCCTGTCTTCCTTGATGATCGTCTCGACGAACTTCATCGTCTCGGTGCGCATGGCGTCGAGCAGTTCGTCGTCAACCGTGGGAAACCGTTTTGGATCGGGCTTCGTGCGGCCGAGGTTCCTCAGCTGAAGCCACTGTGCCGCCCAGTTTTCGACCAGGTTGAACCCTTTCGGGTCGGCCATCATGCGGCGCACCTGCGCCTCGAGCACGGCGGGCTGTCGCAACGTGCCAGCCTTGGCCACCCGTATCAACTCCGCATCGGGCATGCTCGCCCAGAGAAAGTACGAGAGCCGCGATGCGAGCTCGATGTCGCTGACAGGATACTCTTCGACGCGCGGCGCCGCAGCAGCCGGCCCCCTCGAGGTCTGCATACGTGCAAGCACGTTCCCCGTACCCGGCGATCGGAACTCGGCCCGTGGCCTCGGATTCGTTTCGATGCGGAACAGGAAATTCGGCGATGCGAGAATCGCCTGAAGCGCCAGGCGGATTCCCTCGTCGAACGAATCGCCTTCGCGCTGCGCAAGCGTGACGAGATCGAGCTTCGACTTGATCTCTTCGTCTGTCACAGGCCGCCGATAGGCACGCTCCATCAGGTTGCTCAGGATCGTCTGCGCGCACTGCGCAGTTTTCTGGCTGCAAATGAAAATCTTCCTATGACTCTCGGGCGGCGCGGTGCTCGGATTGAACGGCCCTACGATGTCGAGGTAGTCGACGAAGAGCCCGCGGCGCATGTCGGGATTGATGTTCTGCAGCGGGCTGTCGAGGTCCGCCAGCTCCGGGTACGACGCACGGATGAAGCGTTCGCCCGCCTTCACGGACGCACGCGCCGTGAACTCCCCCTGCGAATATCCGAACGAGCCGGTACCCTCGATGACCGTCGAAATCACCTGCGCGCCGTCGACCGTCAATATCAGCTTGCGCGGAGGCGCCGCTTTTCTCGCGGCTTCGTCGCGCGCCTTGAGTTCTTCGGGCGTAGGCTCACGACGCGGCGGTCCACCTGCGCGTCCGCTTTGCGCCGGTACCGGTGTCCCCGCGGCGGCGGCCGCTTTTTCCCGCTCCAGCCTGCGCGCTTCGAACAGCTTTCGGCGCTCTTCTGCGCGACGGGCTCTCTCTTCGTCGGTAATGTCAGCGTCGTCGCCGCGGAAATTCGCGATGCGCAGCCGGAACTCGTATTCGCCATCGACCGGGAACGTGAAATCGCCGTACATCGCGCCGCGCAGGGAATACGGCAGATACACGCCCGAGTTTCCTTCCGAGAGCACGTCGTACGCGTCCTGCGAACGCCGGTTCATCAGGCGGATGAGGCGCGTGGGTTTCGGCGGCACGGTTTCACCGTACACAGCGAGGCGGGAGATCTTCTCCGCAGCCTGCATGTACTTTTCCATCAACATCGGCGAGACCGACAACACGTCGCCGTTGTTGTCGAAGCCGTAACCTGAGTCGTCTACGGGGAACTCGTCGGCCGGCCGTGCGGCAACGCTCAGAAGGTCGCGAATGGTGTTGTTGTATTCGACGCGGTTGAGGCGCCGCGCCGTCACACGCCCTGCCACCGCTTCGTCAACCGTCGTCCCTGCGGTCACACCAGGTAGTTTTTTGATCCATCCGATGACCGCGGCGCGCTCGGCGTCGGCCAGCGGCTTCGCGGTTGGAGGCGGCATCGCCCCGGCCGAGACTTTTTCCAGCACACTCTGCCAAACGGCCGTGTGAGTGCCCGTGGTCGCAGGATCGCGCAGGGGCTCGAGGGTGAGCTTGCCGGCACGAGCAGTATCGTTATGGCATCCCAGGCAGCTTTTCGCCAGCACAGGAAGCACATCCTGTTGAAACTCCGCTGCGTGCGCCTGCGTTGCCTGCGCCTGGCCGTTCAACGTGCGTGTGGCGAAACCGATTCCAATGGCCGCACACACGAATAAAACGGCGCAAAACCTTTGCGTCATGAAGACTCCTCGGAACATTTATTGTCGCATGCCGGGGCACTCCCAGTGCAACGAAGTCGCACCCTGCGAAAGGGAATCGTGGCCGCACAGCCCCGACGCGACAATTTGAGACAAACCGGCCGGCAGCACCGATTTCGCGCGCCGCCAGCTAGAACGTCAACCGCACACCCAGACGGAACTCCCGCTCGTCGTATTGCCGGCCGAGACGGTTGGTCGATGTAATTACTCCGAACCCATTCAGGTTACGGACACTTCCGTCGGGATTCAACTGGAGGTTCGCGACATTCGACGCCGGATTGGCGAAATGTGGCGTATTTGTCGCGTTAAGCGCCTCGACCCGGAGCTGCACCGTCATGTTGCGCTGCAGCGGGAACGTCCGGAAGAAGCTGAGGTCGAGGTTCGCCACGCCGGGGCCGCGCAGCGAGTTGTACTGCGCCGTTCCGAATCGCACATCGGTGACCGACCTGAACGCGGTGACATCGAAATACGGCGAGAGCCCGCCCAGAATCTCGGGTTCGTTGAGCTGATCCGCCGTCTGATTCGTGCCGTTGCCGGCATTCAGCGACGCGGAGGATGCGGTGACGGTAAACGGCGTTCCCGATCTCGCTGTGAAGAACGCGTTGATCTGCCATCCTCCAACAATATGTGACAGCGTACCGCCGTTGCTCAGGTACTTCCGGCCCTCACCGAAGGGCAGCTCGTACATCACGGACGCGTTCAGCAAGTGCGGGTTGCTGTTCGCCTGATCTCCCTTGTTCAAATGCCAGTACTCCGGCTGCGGGATGGTGCCGGCCCACCAGTCGATCGCGCTCGCGAATGTATACGCAAGGGTGTACTGGAGCCCGCCGGACAATCGCTTGTTGACGCTTGCCTGGAACGAGTCGAAGTCGACCTGCCCGTACGGCCCTTGCACGTTGATCGCGGCGGTCGTGAGCTCCCGGTACGGCTGGCTGTTAGTTCCGCCGCCCAGCTGGCCATAGTTCGTATTCAGGTTTCGTGTCATCCCGCGCTGCCGGTTCGCGACGTATCCGAGCGTCATGCTGTGGCTGAAGGGGAGCAACTGCTGGAAACTCACGTTCCACGACGAGATCGTGCCGCGCTCGAATTTGCCGCGATAGGTGGTCATGCCGGCGTTCGGCCGGACGCTGCCGACCGTCAAATCGAACCGGGGAACGATCGTAACGCCGTCGTTGAAGGTCCCGATGGCTGAGTATGTATTCGCTGCCTGCTCGGCAAGAATGATGGTCGCCGGAAACGCCTGAAACGGAGGCATCTGGTTGCGGCCCGACGTGTCGTTTTGCGGATTGCGCGAATACCCCACGCGAATGACTGTCGACTCTGTCGGGCGGTAGGCCCAGCCGAGGCGCGGCGTGAAGAGATTCTTCTCGACGGTGATCCCGCATGTGTCCGGATTGCCGGATACTCCGCAGATCAGCAGCTGCCGCGATTCGAAATCGAATACCTCCAGGCCGCGATCCGCACGCTGTGACAACGGGTAGTACTCCCAACGGATGCCGGCCGACACCGTCATCCGGCGGTTGATCTCGAACTGATCACGGATGTAGACGCCGTACTGCGTCGACCGGAGCGTCCCCGGACGAAAGTCCATCATGTCTTCGACCGTGGGCTCATCCCCGATCATTGGCGTCATCGCCTCTGACGTCCTCGCGTTCATCTCACCCAGCAGGAAGTCGGCGAACGCGTTGAAGTTGTTCGGCGCGGTGGGCGCAAGCGCCGTGCGCCCCCCGGTGAACGTGAACGTCGGCGTCTGCGTCTCGTAGTGGTTCTGATGCAGAAGCTTCGCCTCACCGCCGAACTTGACGTTGTGCTCACCCTTGGTCCATCCGAAATTCATCGAGCCGCTCCACTGCGGATCGCGATAGGCGCGCGGCTCGCCGCCGCCGGCCAGCCGGTAGATCGACGCAGTGACTTGCGGAATCGCGGTTGAGCGCGAGAGCGGCGGCTGGCAGCTGTTCTTGACGCCCATCAGCTCGCCCCAGCAGTCGTCGGTGTGCGGCCGCGCGAGCATGTCGGTACGCGTGAACCCGAACACGCCGTCCATCACCATCGTCGGGGAAAGCGTGGATGTCAGCGCGAGCGAATGACTGTGGACCGTGGAGTCCCAGATACGCCCCTGGAAGATCGGGTTGATGCTGCCGTCCACCGACGGCATCTCGGGCGCGCTGTCCTCGTAACTGTCTGCGTATCCGAGCCGTCCGTTGACGATAACCCGGGCGCTGGGCGTCCAGGTGATCTTGCCGTCGTACTTGTTGTAGTCACTGTCGTAGCTGTTGGTCGCGAAAAAGTTGTTCGTGAATCCGGTCAGCGTGGGCGCCACCAGCTCGTTCAGGAAATTTTTCGAAATCGGATTGATGCGGTTGGCCGGAATGTAGTTGCAGGCCTCGAACTCGGGCCCCGTCATCACACCGAGCCCGGGACAATTCTGGAATGCGAAGGGCACCCGCCCTGTGCCGGCGGCCGTTCCGGTGCGAGGGTCGTACAGCACGGTTCCCGTACCAGCGAAGTTCCCTTCACGCATCGCCATCGTCGGCAGGCTGCGCAATCCGTTGGCACCCGAGTTGGAGAAGGCGTTCCCCGCTTCCGTGCGTTGGCGGGTGCGCTCGACGCTCGCAAAAAAGAACAGCTTGTTGCGTTGAATAGGCCCACCGACGGTTCCGCCGTAGACGTGCACACTGCCGGTGCCCTTTGGATCGCCGGCGGGGAGGAAGAAGTTCTTGGCCTTCATCCGATAGTCGGTGGCATGTTCGAACAGCGATCCAGCAAGCGTGTTCGTGCCGCTCTTCACCTGCACGTTCACCGAGGCTCCGCCGGCCATTCCTTGATCGGCGTCGAAGCTGCTGGTGACCACGCTCACCGTCTCTATCGCTTCGAGGCTGGGGCTGTATGCCTGAATCTGCTGGAAAAACTGGTTGATCTGCGATACGCCGTCGAGGCGGACGACCGTGTTGTTCGGCGGCTGTCCGTTAACCGTGATGGCCATCGATCGTGTCGGATTATTGCTGCCGCCGGACTGGTCGTAGTTCGGCTGAGCGACACCGGGCATCAGCGCGAGCGCCGTCTGGTAGGCTCGCCCGCTGGTCGGCACGGCCTCGAGTTGCGAGGCTGTCGTCAGCGATTGGACAGCTGCGCTCTCGGTTTGCAGAACGGCTGCCTGCCCTGAGACGACAATCGATTCTTCGAGCGCGCCGACCTTCAGTTTCGCGTCGACGCGAACGTCGAGACCCTGGCGAACGCTGATGTCACGCGCCGTAAACGTCGAAAATCCCGGAAGTTTAACGTCGATCTGGTAAGTACCTGGCAGCAGATTGGGCACGTTGTACCCGCCGGTGTCGTTGGTAACGACATCACGCACGAGGTTCGTCTCCCGTTGCGTCACGCTGACCGTCGCGCCGGGAAGTGCCGCTCCGGTTTCGTCGGTCACGTTGCCCACAAGCGATCCATACAGCGCCTGCGCCGCCGCGCTCGCCGCCGCCGACACCAACACCGCCAGGAGCAGAGCTCTCCACCAAATCCTCATACTTCCTCCAGAAAACAGTCCAGCGATCAAATGATGAAGGCTATCTTAACGGCGAGCTGCCCAAAAATTGTGACAAGTTGCGACACACGATGTGAATCCCTTGACACCGGCGTCAGCGAGTGGCACACAAGAGCCTCTCATTCTGATGACAATCCCTCGCATTCTGTCGGCCCTTGCCCTGGTTCTTCCACTGATGTTCGCCGCGACGTGCGGGGGACAAATCCAGTCGGCCGGACCCGGGCAACCCGTTACGATCAGGCTGTCGACCGGCTTCCCGACGGGTAACTTCCGGCCGTTCAGCGAAGCACTGGTCAAGGGATACGCGCGATTGATGCCCGACGTACGCATCGAGTCCGTCGACACTCGCGGGTCGGTACGCAACATCGAGGCGCTGCAGGACGGCACGGTGGACCTGGGGCTCGCGCAGGCCGGCATCGCCTATATGGCCTACAACGGCCGGCTACGGGAATCGGGACGCGCGCTGCGAGGTATTCGCGGCATCGCCATCCTGAACTCCTCAGCGGTACATCTGCTTGTCGGCCCCCGCTCGTCTGTTCGCTCGATGGACGGACTTCGGGGACGACGCGTCGGTATTGGCCCCGCAGGCAGCGGCGCAGCGGTCGTGTCTCAGGCTTTGCTCGACGGTTATTTCTCCCCGCCCGACGTAGACGAAGTCCATGCGACCGTGCCCGAGACCAATAAGATGCTCTTGGACGACGCGCTCGATGCCGCCTTCACGATTTCGAGCGTTCCCAACGACGATGCGAGGCATCTGATCGAGGCGGGTGCGCGGTTGCTGCCGATCCAGGGATCCGCCGTCAATCGCCTGCGCACGATGTACCCTTTCTTCCGGTCCGAAATTATCCCGGCAGGTTCGTACCGCGGGGTCAATCAGCCCGTCCATACGCTCTCCGTCGATGTCGTCCTGCTCACTCGCGCGAGTCTCGATGACGCCATCGTGCGCCGGTTGACCGAGGGGCTTTTCCAAATCTTGCCGCAACTCAGCGCCGAGCTGCCGTTTCTGAAAGGAATGGCGCCCGAGCGCGCGCCAGCCACGCCCGTCCCGCTCCACCCCGGTGCGGCGCTTTACTATCGCGAGCGGGAGCTGATGCGATGATGTCGCGTCCGCGTTTGCTCGTCGCGGAGCCATCCACCTGGCTAGCCGCGCTGATTTGCTGCGGCCTGTGCGCGCTGGCGTGGTTCGGCTATCGTGCGACCGACCAGTGGCAGCGCAGCGCCACGCTCCTTGCGGAGCATCGCGCGCGCGAAGCGGCGGATCTGCTCACCCGCGCGCTCACGCGCGACATGGCCGGAGTGCAGTCGTCCATCCTGAACAGCCCCGAACTGAATGGCCAGTCATTCGATCCGCCTTACGAGGTGAACGACATCGTCGCGCTTGCCTTCGCGCGGTATCCCTATCCGGAATTTTTTTTCGGCTGGACACCATCGAGCGGTGGAGCGGTCATGTTCGCCCGCACGGATCGCCTGCCCTCCTGGATCACCGCGCACGAGCGAGCGGACGTCTATCCTGTGGAGGTCCGGCGCGACTCAGCGGAAATCGCTTCGCTCCGCAGACGAGTCGAGTCGGACATCGCCGAGCGCCGCCGTTATTCGATATTCGACACGTCGATCGGAGGGGATCGCTACCAGGTCGTGGTGCTTCTCGCCTATGAGGGCACGACGAGGGAACGGCTCAACCGTGCCTTCGGTGCCGCAATCAATCTGAAGTGGGTCCGCGAGCACTATTTCAACGACATCCTGAAACAGGTGGCTCAGATTGCAGGAAGTGGCGGCGCCACTTCGTTTGCGATCATCGATGACGGTGGCCGCCGCGTCGCCGGCACGCTCAAACCAGAGGCTCTCCAGAACGTCGCCAGGCGCGCGTTTCCGGTCCTGTTCTTCGATCCCAGCGTGCTGGCCGTCAGTCCGCCCGCGGATCTCGCGCAGCGGTCGTGGACCGTTGCAACCAGCGCCGCCGGCGATCCGACCTTTGTCCTGGCGGCACGCGGCGCGCGGCGCAGCCTCGTCGTCGTCGGCGCAGGTGTCGCGCTGCTTGCATTGAGCCTGCTCGCGACCGCCCGCGCGGCCCGGGCAAGCGCCGCCGTCGCAACGGTCCGCGCCGATTTCGTTGCCACGGTCACCCATGAGCTGAAGACGCCGCTTTCGACGATCAGGGCGGTCGGAGAAACGCTGGTGCGAGGGCGCGTCAAAACCGACCAGGACCTCAAGCGGTACGCACATTTGCTCGTGCGCGAGGAGAGGCGCCTGACGCGTCTGGTGAACAACCTCCTCGCCTACTCCCGCGTGACCGACGTGACGGAGGTTTATTCGTTCGAGACTCTGGAACCGGCCGCACTCATTTCCGAAGCGACGCAGGGATTCCGCCGGCAGCTGACCGACAGCGACGTTCGGCTAGAAATAGATGTGCCGCCGGAGGTTCCGGCAGTGCGGGCCGATCGAACAGCCGTCATTCTCGCCCTCGACAACCTGATCGATAACGCGATTCGCCACTCCCGGGAGGCCGAAACAGTATCCGTACGAGCGTCAAGCGAGGCGGATCGCGTGCGCTTCGACGTCATCGATCACGGCGTGGGCATTCCAGCCGACGACCTCCCGCAGGTCAAGCGGCGGTTCGTCCGCGGGAAGACGACGAGGGGGCCCGGCAATGGATTGGGCCTCGCGATCGTCAACCGCATCGCCGCCGATCACGATGGCGCACTCGAGATCACGAGCGAGGTTGGCCGCGGGACCACGGCGACGCTGATTCTCCCGAAAGCGGCAATGGAATGCGGCCAAGAATCCTAATCGTCGAAGACGACTCGTCGTTGGCGCAGATCCTTCGCGACAACCTCATCGTCGACGGATTCGATGTGGAGTGCGCCTCTCATGCGGACAAGGCGCTCGTGCTGTATCGTTCGTTCGCCCCCGATCTGGTGCTTGTGGATGTGATGCTGCCCGATCTGAGCGGGTTCGAGCTCGCGCGCGTCCTGAGACATGGTGGAAAGACGCCGATCATCATCCTGTCGGCCCGAGGCGAGAAGGCCGACAAACTCACCGGGCTTCGTCTCGGGGCCGACGACTACATCACGAAGCCGTTCGACATGGAAGAACTGGTGGCGCGCATCAATACCGTCTTACGAAGAGTGAAGCTGACGGTCACGACGATCCGGCTCGCCGCAGTCACGATCGATTTTCGACGCGGGACCGCCACCGGCCCTGATGGCGATCTACACCTCAGTCATCGCGAGTTCGAGATTCTGCGGGTGCTGGCCGAGCGCAACTCCCGTGTGGTGTTTCGCGATGAGCTGTTCAGGGAGGTCTGGGGCTTTCTCGACACCAGCACGACCCGCTCGGTCGATCGCGCAGTGTCGCGACTGCGGCAGAAGATCGAAGCGGATCCAAGAACGCCTCGTTTTCTACGCACCGTCCACGGCGACGGCTATATATTGACGCCGGAAGCCGTGATCTAAACCAAACGCACGCTAGGAGGCTCGTGTGACGCGCACATCCGTCGTAATTTCCTCGCTCTCGGCCATGCTTCTGGCCGCCGCCGTCTCCGCCCAGGCACCCATCGGCGAGATTGACGCGCACATCGCCACGGCCAAGACCGCAGCCGGACAGGAGTACCGCGCCACGTTCGTCAATCTCTGCCTGCCGAGCGCCCCACGGGGCGGCGGTGCAGGACGCGGCGGCGCGGCTCGGGGTGCCGATGGCGCGCGCGGAGCCGGCGCACCTCAAACACCGGACCGCGCCAACTGGTACGCGCCTCCTTTTAAAGTGTTCGACAACCTCTATTGGCTGGGCACGCGTCAGCATTCCTCGTGGGCGCTCCAGACCAGCGCGGGGATCATCATCATCGACACGAATTTCGCGTGGGCGACACGGCCGGAAATTATCGAAGGCTTGACGAAGCTCGGCTTGAATCCCAACGACATCAAATACGTGATCGTCAGCCATGCGCATGGCGATCACGACCAGGGGGCCGCCGAGCTGCAGGAGCGCTATAACGCGCAAGTCGTGATGGGCGCGGCCGACTGGGACGCGACGCTCAAGCGCCCGCCCACCGCCCCGGGCGGAGTGCCGAGGAAGGACATCTCGGTAGGGTCGGAGGGCAGAAAACTCACCTTGGGCGATACCACGGTGGAGATCGTTGCCACGCCGGGCCACTCACCCGGTACGTTGTCGTATGTCTTCCCGGTGAAAGATCAGGGCAAGACCATTATGGTGGCCTATTCGGGCGGCACGCTCACGGGCGCCTTCGGTACCGATGGCGCGCGCTGGGATGAATACATCGCCTCGCAGCGCGCGATCGCAAAGGCGGCGGCCGATGCAGGGGCCAGCGTCCTGCTCTCCAACCACAGCGAGTATGACGGCGCGTACACGAAGGCGCGCCTGCTCTCCGCGCCGCGTCAGCCAGGCGAAAACCATCCGTTCATCGTCGGGAGCGACGGCGTGCAGCGCTACTTTACGGTGATGGCGGAATGCGCGATGGCGTCCAAGCTGCGGGTTGGCGCGAAATAGCAGAGTGGCTGCAACCCGCGAGCTCGAGATCGCCGCTCGCCGTGTGGACGAGACTCAGTGGATGGTCCATCCTCCATCGACCATCAGCACATGCCCGACGACCATGTCCGATAAATGGCTGGATAAGAAGAGGACCGCGCCGACGAGGTCTTCGGGCTGGTTCCAGCGGCCGGCCGGCAGCATTGTCGTCGTCGCCCATTCCTTGTACCCGGGGCGTTCGAGGATGATTTTGCGCGACTCTGTTTCAGTGATGCACGGGGCGACGACATTGACGTTGACGCCGGATTTCGCCCATTCCAACGAGAGCGCGCGTGACAGGTGGTGTACTGCCGCCTTCGCTCCCGCGTACACCGCGCGACCACTGAAGGCGATGACGCCGAAATTCGATCCCATGTTGATGATCTTGCCCCGCCCCTGCGGAATCATCACTTTCGCCGCCGCCTGACAGGCGAAGAAGACGCTCTTCACCGACGCGGACATCGTCCGGTCGTACTCCTCTTCGGTGACGTCGAGCGCAGGGCCCGTGCCCGTCCAACCCGCGTTGTTCACGAGAATGTCGAGACGCCCGAACATCTCTTTGGTCTGATCGACCAGCGATTGAACCTGCGCAACGTTTGCGACGTCGACGATGATGATGGGGGCCTTTCGACCGAGGGCTTCGATCTCGGCCTGCACTCCCTTGATCTCGTCGTGCCGTCCTTCAGGGTGTTTTGCCAGAACGACGTGCGCTCCCGCGGTGGCGAGGCCGAGCGCGATCGCCCTGCCGATCCCCTGCGAGGCGCCGGTGACGATAGCAACCTTGTCCTGCAATCCGAAACTGGAATAGTCAGCGCCCATCTACACAAGCCCCCTAATCGTGCCGCCAATGTCGAGCCCGGCACCGGTAATGAATCGAGCCAACGGCGATGCAAGGAACACCACAGCATGCGCCACATCTTCAGGATTGCCGATGCCCAATGGCATCTGCCGGTCCTGCAGAAACTTCTTCACCGACGCGGCCCTGTCGAGTCCGTACTGTTCGACGAGATGATCGACGATGCCGCCCGGTCTCGACCACATTCGCGACCAGATAGGACCGGGAAGCACAGTATTGACGCGCACGGCCGGTGCGTACTGCTTTGCAAGTGCTTTGCTCAGGTACAGGAGGCCAGCTTTGCACGTGCCGTACTCCATGAAGCCGGGTTCAGGCTGCTTTGCGAGATCGGACCCCGTATTCACGACCGAAGCCTCGCCGCGCACCGCCATCCGCGGCACGAGGGCGCGGCACGTGCGCACTGTGCCCATCAGGTTCACCTGGAACGACTGCGCCCACATTTCGTCAGACGTGTCTTCGAAGGGCGCGGAGCTTCCGACGCCGAGATTATTAATAAGGATGTCGGGAGCGCGTTGGAATTGCGTCAGCACATACGCCGTCGCCGTGTCGACCCCCTCCGCGGTAGCGAGATCGGCCGCGATCGAGCCGCGCCATTTTGCTGCCTTCTGCCGCAGCACATCGGCGTCGACATCGGCGACGATGACCTCCGCGCCTTCCTGCGTCAGCAGGTCTGCGATGGCTTCGCCGATGCCGTGCGCTCCCGCGCTGACATATGCGAGCTTGCCCTTCAGCTGATAGTCCACGCAAGTCCTTTTGTTATTTTGCGCCGCGGAACTCGGCCGCAAGTTTCTCGATAACCGCCGTCGGCGTCGGCCCGTCGTGCACGACGACGCGATAGCGGAGCGTCAGCGGCGATCCGGACCGAATCGTTACTGGCCCAAGCGCCGCAATCACAGGGTTCAGCATCCACAAGTTACGCGCATTGTGCCAGGTGCTCGGAGGGTTCGAGGGATGATCGATGACAGCGGCACCCACCACCTTTCCGTTTGGCACTTTCACGACATACCCGTACCAGGGAGCGGGCGGCCAATTCAACTCGGGCACCGAGTAGTGCGGGTTCGGAAGCTGCACCGTCCCCGCCGAGTTCGTGAAATACGATTCGCCGTCCTTGCGTGCCTGGAAATTGAACCCCGAGAACGACTGTTTGTGCAGGACGTAGTCAACGACCGGCGCAAGCGTGAACGTGAAATCCATCACGTAGGCGCCATCGCGCTCGGAGACCCGCGTGGTGGTCGTTTCGTCGATCATCTTTCGCTTGCCGACCATCCACGCATTCTCGATGTCGATTTGCGCCTGGGCCGCGGTCGCGCTCGCGAGCTTGATGCTGCTGGTCTGAATGACGCGGTTGTCGCGGGGGGCGTACTCGCCCCAGCCCCAGAAATCGGCCTTCGTGATGCCCCAGCCGAATGCCGGTGCGTATTGTCCCATCTTGCCGGGATCGATCGGGCTCCTGAACTCCGAATCGTGCCACGCGAGATAGATGCCGCGATGATGCGGGTGATCGTCGGGGGCGAGCGCGCTGACGCGTTCGCCGGACGGCGTCAGTACCGGGTGGAAGCAGGCGACGCTCGGCGACGTCAGCGGAACTTCCGACATCGGCGGCTTCTTCGTCATGTAATCGAACACGACCCGGCCGTCCGGTGTCTTGAGCTGCATGCCGTAGCTCACCGGCGTCAGCGTATAGGCGCCACCCGAGGGAGCCTGACCTGAAGCCGGCGGCCCGGACAGCGCCGCGACTGCGCCGATCGTAAGCGCGAACGGGAGGCGCATTCTCATTCTCATAGCCTTCTTCTGAATCGCTTGAAGACGATCATGTGCGTGTCGCGAGAAACACGCCGCCGATCATGAGCAGCGCGCCCATGACGTTCATCAGCGTCACGGGCTGCACCGGGGATCCGAGCCAGCCGAAGTGCGACAACAGCATGGCGCTGAGGATTTGTCCGGTAAGGAGCATCACGGTCATCTGTTGGGCGCCGATCTGAGGAATGATCCATGCGATGCCGAACACCAGGGTCGCGCCCATCGCACCCGCTGTGAGCAGGAGCGGGTTCACCTGCCGGATCCCGCTCAACGCGCCGGCCTGCCAGCCGCTCAGACCGATCGCGAGCGCGGTCACCGCGCCAATACACCAGAAGAGCGCGTTGCCCACACGAGGATTGCCGATAACGGCGCCGACTTTGCCGTTCATTGACAGGTGCACGGTGAGCACGACGCCGAGAAACACAGTCACAGCGTACAGATACGACTTCATGCGCGCTCCTTGTTAGTCCGGGAAATCCACGCCCTCGTGGAGCCGGTAGTTGTCCAGCCCTGTGGCGGGAGCGAAGAAACAGACCACTTTCATCTCTTCGCTACCGGTGTTATGGAGCATGTGCACGGCACCCTGCGGAAACAGAACAGCCATGCCTGCGCTGACCTGCCGCACTTCGCCGGCGACGAGCACGCGTCCCGATCCCTTGATGATGTAAATCACTTCTTCGCCGTTCGGGTGCGAATGCGCCGGGGTCACTTTCTCGCCCGGCGACACGCGAATCACACACACCGAGCAGTTGTTCGCCTTGATGGCATCGTTCGACACGAGCCAGCGCATCCGCCGCCCGGGCAGCCCCAGCTCGACGGCATCGTCTTCGTGAATGGCAGGTACAGTCATCGCGAGCCTCGCGCTTCCATCGCACGCATCAGAGCCGTCGCGATATGCGGCGGCGTGAGGCCGAATGCCTCGATCAGTTCTTCATACGTTCCGGAATGAATGAATTGCGGCCGCCCGTCCCGGTCGAGCGTGTTGATCGCCAGAACAGGCGACGCCTGTTCCTGATCGCGGCCACGGCGATGCCGCACTTTGAGCAGATTCTGCAGAATGTAGCCGTTGTTCTGTTCCGCCAGGCAGACGACTTTGCCGCTCGCGGACAATTGCAGCAGTAGATCTTCGTCGATCGACGGCATGTCGACGACCCCAACGCCGGCTCCGGATTCCGCGCATATGCGCGCAGCCGCGATCGCCTCGTGGACTCCCCGGCCACTGCTCACGATAAAGGCGGCGTCGGTTGGTCCACCGTGCACGAACGACGCCTTCCCGAATTCGAACTGATAGGCGGGGTCGTAAAGAACAGCCGATGGCGTGCGCATGACGCGTACGTAGAGCAGGCCGCGGTTGCCCGCCATCACCCATTTCATCAGCGACAGCATCTGCTGCGGGCACGACACATCGATGATCTTCAGATGCGCGACGGCATCGAACGTGAGGTTGTCGTCGTTCCCCATGTGCGTGGCGCCGTTGGTGCGCGTCTCGAAATTCGCCGCGGTGGCCAGCATCGTGAGATCGAGGCCGTGGCCTTCGCTCAGCCAGCCGTTGTCCGCCGCCATCGCTTCGTGCCGCTCCTGCTGTCCGACTGCGATGCGCCGCAGCACCTTCCAGTCGTAGAAGGGGCAGAACGTGCTAATCCAGGTGTTGCACCCGAGCGCCGCGAACGCCTCGCCGATGCCCATCATGTTGGCCTCGGCGACGCCGACGTTCAGCGCGCGCCGCTGATCCACAGCGCCGACCCCGAACTCGAGGCCGCTGGTCGTTGCCAGATCGGCGTCGATGGACACCACGCGCGAATCGCGCGCAAACACCTTCATCGCTGCCGTGACGATGTCGCTGGCGGCATACTGTTTTGCGCGATCGAGAACGGGCAGCAGCGCCGCGTCGTACTCGATGCGCTTGTTTCGCGGGCTTACCCGGCTCGTCAACACTGGACCGATGATCTGCGTGAGCGAGAGCGTGTCTCCCGTGCGCTGCACATCCAGGCGCATCTGGCCGGCGAAGTCCACGAGCGCTTCCTGCAACAGACCGCCGTCGGGATAATCGCGCAGGCGGTCGTGGAACGCGATGAATTCGCTGACGCGATCGCGCCGCTGATCGGTCTGCAGGGCCATCTCCTGCTCGAGCAGCGGATCGGGCACCGTGACCTTGTGCTTGTTGAGGAAGTCTGACAACGCCCCGTGCCCTTTCGTGCCGTGGCAGATGATCGCCGTCGGCTTGCCGTTGCGCGGACCGAACCGGAACTGCTCGAGGGCGGCGTAGAGTCCGTTGTACTGCGTGGCATCGACGCTGTGCACTTCCCAGTTGAACGATCTGAACACGGCGTCGAGATCGGGCATCGGAAAGATCATCCGGTTGGCCATATCGAGCTGCCCGTTGTTGCGATCGATCATCACGCACAGATTGTCCAGGTGCTTCTGGCCGGCGAACATCACCGCTTCCCATATCGGGCCCTCCTGCATCTCGCCGTCGCCGCACAGGGCGTACGTATCGAAGCGCGGCGAGACGCGGCCTGCGATGGCGAAGCCCTGGGCCACAGACAACCCCTGACCCATAGGACCAGTCGCGATCTGAATGCCCGGAAGGACAGGCCCGGGATGTCCGTTGAGAATGCTGGCAAACGACCGCGAGTTGCGAAGCACCGATCGGTCGAAGTAGCCCATCTCCGCGTAGATCGACGCCAGCGCCGCGACTGCATGCCCCTTGCTCAACACGAACAGGTCCTGTCCGGGCCGCGTCGGATCCGCGACATCAACGTCGATGAATCCACCGTAGTAGAGCGCGACAAGAGGAATCGTGGCCGAGAAGGCGCCGCCGGCATGCAGGCTCTTGTCCACGGCATCGCGGCACTGCTCGAGCGTCAGCAGCCGGACGTCCGAGTCCTTGATGGCCAGGAGCTTGAGGATGCCCTCGCGCAGCAGGTGATCGTGAGTGGCGCCCGGCGCACGCAGCGCGCGGCGGGCATGACGGACGACAGCAGGTGATGTCATCGGCGAGCCGCTTGCCCCCAGAAAATGAACGTGCCGAATCGCGTCGCTGTGACGATGTCCATCCGCCCGTCCCGATTGACGTCGAACGGCAGCACATCGGAGCCGACGCCGGAGTGATTGTGCACCAGTTCGGGCACGAACTCGGCGCCGCCAGGCGCTTTGGCGTTCCTCACCGTGCGATATACATACAGGACTGCAGGACCGTACGGATCCGGATCCAGATACGTGTCGCGGTGCGACCAGTACCGCTTACCGACGACAAAATCGGTGATGCCGTCGCCGTCCATATCCGCGAAATTCGTTCCGTGGGGCTGCGAGAACACGACACCGCCGGCGTTCTTCGACCAGGGATCGTCCATGATCATGTGCTGCTCGAAAGAAATCGCTCCCTGCGCGTCACGCTTCTGCTCATACCACGCCATGCCCCAGCCGTGCGGGTTCAGTACCGTCACCACGTCATTGCGCCCATCGCCGTTGACGTCATAGACGGCCATCACGCTGCCGCCGACGATGTTACGTCCGTAACGACCGAATGCCTGGGGGTGATACGTCCACGTGCCCGGCGCTGCTGCGCCGCGCGGCTGCTCCCACCACCCATTCGGGTTCACGATATCCATGCGCTTGTCGCCGTTGATGTCGCCGACGCCCACGCCGTGAGCGGTCGATAACCCGGGTTCCGAGACATTCCGGACCGTCCATGTGCCGGTCGGGTTCCCCGGATCCGGCTTGGCAAATCTCATCTGTCCCTGGCCGCCGTAAACGAGCTCAGCTTTGCCATCGCCGTCAACGTCACGCACCACCGCGATCTCGGTGTTGAATGCCTCGACCACAGCGTGCTTGTCCCACCTTCGCGATTCACCCTTGGGGTTCACGTACAACCACACGCCGGGCCTGGCCGTAAAAGTCGCGGTGATCACGTCCGCCCAACCGTCTCCGGTGAAGTCGTCGACGAACTGCATCCAGCAATCGCGCGTGTACTCATCGGACGGGTTCGTCGCGATCTGGACGTAGATTTCCCGGCGCCGCGCATAGTCGGGCCCGTAGAAAATGTGCGGGCCCGCCACCACATCCGTCACGCCGTCGTGATCGAAGTCTGCGGCCCCCGCGCCCCACGCGTAGTAGAAGTCGGTGAGCTTCTGCAGGCGGAATCGGGTCGAGAGCTCTTCCTTCACGCGAGTCTGGATAGCAAGATCCTTGTACGCAAGATCGGCGTAGCGCACTTCTCCGGTTCCGCCGACATAGAGCGCGATCGGACCGAACTTGCCGAACTCATCGTCCGCGACGCCGGCGGCGCGCTCGCCGCCGTTATTGAGAAACGGCCGGAGGATGTTCGCATCGAGGAGCACCTCGACGTCGTTCCAGTCGTCTGGTCTGACGCTCGCGTCGGGTGGTTGCAGCGGAGGCTTGACCGTTGGTGCAGCACCTCGTCCCGGTGCTGCTCCACCGCCTCGCGCGGGGGCGTTCGGATCCAAAGGAGGCGCGATGCGGATCTGCCCGCCACCTGGACGAAGGTTGTCGCGCTGCACGAACTGTCCCTTCGCGTCGATCGTCACCCGCTGGGTTGCGAAATCACCACCCGCGAGCGACAGATAAACGCCCTTCATGCCCTGCGGGGTCTTTTCGGCGCGGAACAGGATTCCGGCCTGGCAACCCGCGGCGCAGCGGAATCGCGTATACACGCCGACGTCCTGGAACGAGCGATTGAGCATCAGCCATCCGCCTGAGGGCGACTTGGGCGTGCCGATGATTTCACCATTTTCTGCACGCCAACTCGCCTCACCGAGAGGATTCCAGCCCGCCAGGCTCGCACCAGTGAATCGGGAGTCGGGATGAAACGACGGACCGACGCCCATTACGGGCGCCCACGCACACAGCACAACCCACAGAGTTGCGGCCGCCACGGTCAGCAGATGAACTTTTCGCATGATACAAGCCGTCACTTCGGCAGGCCCTGCTGGAACTCGACACGCGCGGTCATGCCCAATTGCCGCCCGGGATTGACGGCAGTATAGCGGCCGGCGTTCAGCCGTTGTCAACGCTGCACGCGAGAACGCAGCCGGTAGCCCCGGGCAGGCGATCGCGCGCCTGCCCTACGAGCTACCGGCTACCAGCTACCAATTAGTTAGAACGTCAAACGAAACGCCAACTGCATCAACCGAGGCTGGTTGGCCTGTGAGGTGACCTGGCCGAAAATACTGGTGGCCGCCGTCGACGCCTGCGTGTTCGGCGGGCCGAACTGCACGCGGTTGAACAGGTTGAAGGCTTCGATGCGGATCATCAGATTCATTTTGTCGCCAACGCGCGTCGTCTTCGAGAAGGCCATGTTCCAGTTGTTGACACCGTGCGCGCGCAGGTCGGGGTCGGTCCGCTCCGCGTTGCCAAGGTCCCACCGCACCGATGCATCCGTGGATGCATCACCGGCGACGAAAGCCGCATTCGGCACGCTGTAGCAGCTCGTGTTGAACCAGCCATTCAGACGATCGACTGCGGAGCCGGACACTTGCTTGTCGCAGTTCGGATCGACGTTCGGGCGCAGTCCGTAACCCGCGCCGATCAAATTGGGGGTTGCCGTAAATGCGAGAGGATATCCTGCCTGCAACGTGGTGAAGCCGCTCAGCGTCCACCCGCTGATGAGCGCGTTGCTGATACCGGTCGCCTCTCCTCCGAACCGGCGGCCGGCGCCGAACGGCAGGTCCACCACGTAGTTGAAGACGAACCTGTGCGGGACATCGAAGCTGCTCAGGGCGAATTCGTTCTCCAGATTGTTGGTCTGGTAGCCGGCGGCCGGGTTCCCGGCCCCCGATTCGAGCCAGCCGGTCACCGTCTCCACATTGCCGTAATTCCTGGAGAATGTGTAGTTCGCGCTGATAACGCTGCCGGCGCCGAAGCGCTTGTCCGCCCGGAGTTGCAGGGCGTTGTAGCTGCTTTCGCCGAAGTATCCAGGCTCGTTCGCTGATGTGTACTGCGGGAAGTTGACCAGCAGAAGATTGCGCTGAACGTGGCCGTAGACAGCGCGCCCTCGCGAACGATCCCCAGGAACGGATTCGGCACGGTCTGCCGCAGATACGCCCCGTAACACGTGTCGCGCTGCGACGATGTGTAACCAGGCTGCCCCTGCGGAATGACCACGTTGGCCGTCAAGCTGCACACGGTCGTGTCGTTCGCCGCGCGATTGATGTGATCCAGCCCCAGCTGATTCTGGTTCAGGGTAGCGGGGAGGTGGCTGCCGCGCAGGCCTACGTACGCGACCTCGACCGACAATTGATTCGCGAACTGATGCTGCAAGGCCGCGTTGAACTGCTGCGTCCGGCCCGGATACCCCTCCTCATCGCGGTAGAACTGGTTGCCGGTTCCTCCGAGCAGCACTTGCTGGAAACTGGGATCGCGTCCCGGATAGTTATCCACGCCGGTCGGGAACGGATTGCTTAAGTCAGTGAAGAAGGTACGGTTGTTGTCGACGCTGGTCGCGATGTTATTGGTTCGGATGTTCACGGGGTTGCCCGTCGGCCCATCTGGAAATCGTACGGTCGAGGGCACGTAGAACGTCCCGCCACCGGCGCGCACGACCGTGTTGTCCGTCAGGCGATACGCCACGCCGACACGCGGCGCAAACTGCAGGGGGTTCTTCCTCAGCGTGCGCTCCGGTTGCCCAGAGCTCGCCACTAACTCGTACGCACCGAGGTACGGCTTTCCCGTTTCCGGGTTGGTCTTCCCGGCCAGAAGCGGGTTGACCAAGTCGGGGTTGAAGGTCACGAGGCGGTCTTCCGTCTCGAAGTACGCACCCGGCTTCTCCAGACGCATTCCAAGGTTCACGGTCAGCCGGGGGTTCATCTGCCACGAATCCTCGACAAAGTACGCCTGGTACTCGTACGGCCGTAGTTGAAATTCGATGACTGGTACGTCCCGCCTGTGGGCTGACCGATCAGAAACGACGCGAACGGATCGCCCGTTGCGCCCGGGTTTGTGCCGTCGAGCGCCGTCGCCGTGTTGGCGAACGTAAACATGCCCCCCACGGCGTTATTCTGAAAGTAGTTGACCTCGCCGTTTAGGATGTTCGCGCCCGCCTTCACTGTGTGATCTCCCACGATTTTGGTGAGCGTCGGCGTGAGCGAATACGTATAGTCGTCCGCGTAGATGAGGCCTGTGCCGATGACCTGGTTCGAGCCGGCACCGATTTGCGGAATGGTTGGCGGGACTCCGTCGCTGCGTTCGGGAATCTGGCCGTAAGGCACCACGGGAAGACCGAACGTCGCCACCGGGTCCGTCCCCAGGTTGCCCGGGGTGCGATCGTAGTCCCACCGCATCATTCCAAACCGCACGTCCAGCACCGTCGACGAGTTGAAGGTGTACGTGTCGGCCGCCATCACCTGCGTCGTGATGAAATGCTCGGGCGAGTACGGATCGCCGTTGGTCTGGCCGTTGCCGTACACGTCCACCGGAAGGTTGGTCGAGTCGAATCGCGTGTACCGGCCGATGATGCGGTTGTTCTGGCTCATGTTGTAGTCGGCGCGAACGTTGACCTGGTTGTTGTCGCCGCCGATCGAGGAATTGCGCTCGAAGTTGTTCGTGGTCCAGCGGCCGGCCACCGTCGGCTCGGCGTAAATCGGGAAATTCAGGAACTTCTTCGCAATCGGGCTGATGCGGTTCGGCGGAATGATGTTGTCGGGAAACTGCTGGCGATTGGGCACGCCGGGCGCGCCGCAGACGCCGTTGAAGACCCCCGTGCCGGGGTTGTTGATGCCGCACTGCGTCCACGGATCGTAAATCGGCACGACCGTCGTACCACTGCCGCGATAGTCCGAGAAGTCACCGTTCTTCATCGCGGCCGTCGGCACCGTGCGGCGGAACAGCACGCCCTCGCGGTTGCGGTAGCCTTCGAAACTGCCGAAGAAGAACAGCTTGTTCGTGAGCACCGGACCGCCCATCGACCCGCCGAAGTTGTTCTGCACAAACGGCGGCTTGTCGAGGCCGGCGCGCTCGCCGAAGAACGTGTTCGAGTTGAGCGCCTTGTTGCGGTGTTGTTCGAAGATGCTGCCCCGGTAGGTGTTGGTGCCCGAGCGCGAGGCGATGTTGACGACGCCGCCGGTGAAGCGGCCGAACTCGGCGCTGCTGTTGTTGGTCTGCACACGGAACTCTTCGACCGCCTCCGGACTCGGCGTCAGCACGACGATGTTGCCGTAGGCCGAATCCTGCACCGTGATGCCGTCGAAGTAGGACGCGCTCTGGTTCGCCGTGCCGCCGCCGATCTGGTAATTGCCAGCCGCGAACACGTTCTTGCCCGTCAGGCTCCCTTCGCTGCCGCCTTGCGGCACGACGGAAGGCGCCAGCGTAATCAGGTTGAGCACGTTGCCGCCGTTCAGCGACAACTGCCGTATGCGGCTGCTCTCCATCACAATGCCGATCGACGCGTTTTCGGTCTGCAGCACCGCCGATTCACCGGCAACCGTAATCGTCTCGGACAGGTTGCCGAGCTCCAGCCTCACGTCGATGCGAGGCGCCGTGTTGACGTTCACCGCGATCCCCTCGCGCACGAAGCGCTGGAATCCGGCGAGCTCGACCTCGAGCCGGTAAGTGGAGGGCACGAGGTTCAGGAAGCGCGCGGACCCATCTTCAGCGCTCACGCCTTCGCGCCGTTCGTTTGTCGCGGTGTTGATCAGGATGACCGTCGCCCCCGGAATCACCCCACCTTGCGCGTCGCTGACGACGCTGAGCAGAGACCCGTAAAAACTCTGGCTCATCGCGGGGACGGCCATTAGCGTTAGAAAAACGGCGAATAGGGCAGTTCTGGTCCACACCGAATGGTGCTTCAACATGCAGCCTCCTGAAGGCAAACGCGCATATTCCGCAGTCGATTGTCTGTTCTTAGAGCAATCGATAATCGATTACTGCAGCGAGGTTGTCAAGGACTTTGAAGACGATCCAAATCCAACAAACCGGATTGTGCGGCCTCCCGCACCGCGGGATCGCCGCTCTTCGCAGCGGCCTCGAACTGCGCGCGCGCCTCCTTCACCCGCCCCATCGTCACCAGCACATCCGCCAGATCGAGGCGCGCCTGCGCCAGCTGCGGCGCCAGGCGAATCACCGCTTCGAGCTCCGCCACAGCCCGCGGATACGACTTCAACAGCGCGAGCACGACGCCATGGCTGTGGCGCGCAGCCACGTGGTCGCGGGTCGTGCGCGACCGCCTTCTCGAAATGGTGAGCCGCCTCGGCGTACGCCTTCCGGCCTGCCAGCAGATTGCCCAGGTTGTTGTGCGCCGCGGCCATGATCGGGCTGCACGTCGGATCGCTTCGCGTAAGTGCGTCTCGGCGGCGCTCGACCGTCGCCCTTTCGCAGTGCGGCCAATCCCATCATGTTGTTCGCCAGCGGCAGCGCCGGCATCGAGCGCGAGCGCCCGCTGCAGAGCGCCGCTCCGCGCGTCATCCACGCGGTCCTGGCGCAGGTACAGCGTTACCCCAGGTCCGCGAACGCCTTGCCGTCGCTCCGGCTCGCAGGGACACGGCCTTCTCGAGCGCTTGCGCCGCCTCCGCCAGATTCCCGCCTGCAGTCG
>CAWBEG010000010.1:0-137234 GCA_963787755.1 Vicinamibacterales bacterium | reverse complement strand
CCTGCTGCCGGTTGGATCCCACGACACCGCCACCCGCGGCGCGAGGTTGTTGTTGTCGTTTGGAAACGAATAGCCTTCGGGAAGCCGGGCGTGTGGTGGACGGTGTCCGGCCAGAACTGATTCTGGTAGCGCACGCCGAATTTCACGACGAGGTCGTCGGTCGCGCGCCAGTCGTCCTGCGCGAAGAGTGACACGTCGCTGTATCCGTAGCTGGCCGAGGAGTTGCCGTATCCCTGGATGTAGGCGGACGGAATGCCCAGCGCGAGCGCCTGGACACCGTTGATCGCCACCGGCAGCAGGCCCGGAATGGCCGGCAGCGACCCGAACAGATACCGGCCTCCGAAATGCAGCGGCAATGCCTGACGCTTGTGATCGACATAGTTGAAGTCGACCCCGACCTTCAGCTGGTGATTGCCGCGCAGGAGGCTCAGCGTGTCGAGCACCTGATAGCGATCGTTCAACCGGGGCTGCGGCGTGAAGCGCTGCCGTCCGACGCTGGCGACACCGAGAATCTCGAGCGTCGGCCCGCCCTGATTCTCAGCCGGTGCATGGACCGCCGCAGTTCGGATCGAGCGAATTCACCTGCTGGTCACGCCGCGCAAACTGAAATCGCGCCTCGTTGACCCATTTCGATCGAAAGACCGCGGTCTGCGCCGCAGAAAACATGTGGTCTCGCTGTCGAGCGCGGCGCCGCGGCTCCTGGCCACCAGCCCGCCCCACGGCTCGATGTTCTCGTTGAGACCGTCGGCGTAGTTGTACCGGAACACCAGCTGCGCAGTTCGGATTGAAGTGATGATCGAGCTTGAGCAGGAACGAATCGGATTTCACCAGATAGGGCACGTTGCCGGTGTCGACCGGGAAGCCGCTGCGCTCGAGAATCCCCACCACAGTGCCGGGCGCCTGGCCAGGCACTGGTATCAGTGTGGTGTCGTCGATGTTGACGAAATTGCTCGTCGTCACATCCAGCCGCTCGAACGAGCCGAAGAAGAAGGTCCGGTCCTTCTTGATTGGTCCGCCGAAAATGCCGCCGAACTGATTCTGGCGGTACGGCGCTTTGGGGCGGTCGATCGCCGTGCCGGCCGGCGTGAAGCGCTCGAAGTACTCCTTCGCGTTCAGCGCGTCGTCGCGGAAGAAGAAGAACGCGTTGCCGCTCACGATGTTGGTGCCGCTCTTGGTCACGATGTTGACGACGCCACCCGACGCTTTCCCGTACTCGGCGGTGTACGAGTTGGTGATGACCTGGAATTCCCGCACCGCTTCCTGGCTGAACGTCGCCCGGACGCTGCCGACGACGATGTCGTTGTTGTCGAGGCCGTCGACGGTGATGTTGTTCGAGCGGGCGCGCTGACCGGCGAACGTCAACCCTGACGTCGCCGACGCGCCCTGCTGCGGCGTGTTGTCGTTGGTGACACCCGGCGTGATCACCGCGAACGAAATGAAGTTGCGACCGTTGATCGGCAGGGCGTTGATCTGCTCCTGGGTGACGACACTGGCGACCGCCGTCTGAAAGATGTCCCCGGCGGAGGCGAAGACCGTGATCTGATCCTCGGTCGACGCAATGCTCAGCGTGAACTCCAGCACGACCTCGGTGCCGAGGCGCAGGACGACGTCCTGCTGGGTCTGCGACGAGAAACCGGCCAGCTCCGCTTTGACGTATAGACGCCAGGCGGCAGCGCCAGCAGTGCGAAGCGTCCGACGTCGTCGGTCATCACCGATCGGACCTGGTTGGTTTCGGTATTCGTTGCCGTGACGGTCGCGGCCCGCAGGATCGCCCGCAGCTGGTCGTAGACGACGCCGGTGACGTCTGCCGTCGTCGGCCGGGTCTGCGCGACCGGCCGTCGACGCGATCAAGAGCGCAACAACGAGCGGCAGCACAAGACTCGCATTCGCGGTCACGAGCACGACCGCTCGTCACTGGCCGCGACTTCGGCAGGTTCGAATCAAGACCGTGATACGCGCGGAACGCCAGCATCGCCGACTGCCCATGTACCGCGCCGAGCACTGCCGGCTCGATTTGCGCGCAGGTCCACCACCATCAGGCCGTCGAGGACGTTGCCGAATTCGCCGTCCACATTGAACGCGAGGATCCGGCCACCAAGTCGCAAGTATTGCCTGAGCAGCACCGGAATGCCTTTGTGGTCGGGCTCGATTTGCGCGATCGTCCGTGACAGTTCTTCGATGCTCTGCGGGAGACGGCGATCGCTAGGTCCGACGCGGATCTTCGCTGATAACGGAATGGCCGCCGCGGCTTGACGTGCCGTCACCATGCGCGGTCTCCGCCATGTGGGCGGACAGATACTCGACCATCAGCTCGCGGGATGCCGGCGAATAGCTGTTGCTGATGCTGACCGGACCGAACAAGACCGCGTACTGCGGAGACGCTTCGATGAAGCGCGCCGATGCCGCGCCAGAGCAACAGCATCGGGGCGAAGCTGCGCTGATATTCGGCACGCACGAACGAGCGGCCCAGCTCGATCGCCGGCTTCAGCATGTCCAGCATCCGCGGGCCGTACCTGAACAACGAATGGGTGTACAGGCCCCGCTTGCCATACCGCGCGAGGATTTCCTCCACGAGTCCAAGACGGTAGGCACCGACGATCGCGTTGGCCTGCGCGTCCCAGACGAACATGTGCAGGTAGTAGGCGTCGAACAGGTCGATATCGGCGCTCTTGCCCGATCCCTCGCCAACGGCGCGGAACGTCAATTCGCGCAAGCGGCCGATCTCCTGCAGGACGCCAGCGAATCTGCGTCGCGTGTGCCCAGTACACGTGAAAGCCGCCGCTGTCGACCAGCCGCTGACGCCGCGGGAGGCGCGTCGATCTCGGCCTTCAGCGCTGTCGCCCGCGAACTTCATCGATGACCGGGCATGCTGCTGGCGAAGCCGCAGGCCAGTGACGAGCTCGATCTCCGCGCGCCGATGCTCTAGGACGGATTGCCATGGAAGCGACGCTCCCAGCGCCGCAGGTTGTCTGCGCCTTCTCGAAGAAACGGGGTGAACGGTGCGAGACCGAGCAGCAGACGATTGATGACATTGGCCGGAAAGCGCATCGGTCTTTCGAAATCGACAAACAGCACGACGCGCACCTGCGCCGTCTCATTCCAGGCTTCGTGTTCGTAGGCGTCGTCGAAGATCAGCACGCGGCCTTCCGCCCAGTGGTGTTGCTCGGGTCCGACGCGGATCGCCACCCGTTCGCGCGGCTCCGGGATCAGCAGGCCCAGATGCAGCCGCAGCACGCCGTTATAGGGACCGCGGTGTGGCGGCAGCCGCTTGCCCGGCTCCAGAATCGAGAACATGGCGGTTCTCAGTCGCGGGATGGTCTGAACGACCCGCCATGTCTCCGGGCACAGTTCGATGTTCGGCTGCGATCGGATCCCGTAGGCGATCAGCGGGAAGATCTTCCAGTCCGCATCCTGCGAGAGCGACGCGGCGTCGGCCGTGATGTCCTGCACGTTCGGCAGTTCGGCCTTTCGCACCATCACGCGGTCCAGTTCCTCTGCGCACAGCGCGCCACTCGCGTTCGATGCCGGCCGCCCAGGGAAACGCGGCGGTGTCGTACACGCACGGGTTCCCCAGCCTGGCGCACGCGCGGTTCAGGCGCTCGGCGAAGGCGACGATCGCCATGAACAGGCGCACCACGGCGCCGGGCCGCTCCATCGCGGCGATGCCCTCCGTCTTCCAGGCCTGGGCAGCGGGCTCGTGGCCGCGCGCTCATGTCGCTCGTCCGCGCTGCTGCTGCGCTGCGGTTTGCTTGCGGCGCTGCGGCTTCCCGGCCGGCTCGCCTGCGGCTGGCGCTCGCTTCCGGTCTCGCGACCGCCGGCCGTCCTCACCGGCGGGCTCGGCGAGTCCTTTCGGTCCAGGCCGCTTCATCACGTCACTGATGAAGCGGCGGGCGATGTTGGGGAGCCTGTTCTGAAACCTCGGTGCTCGACACATGTGCCAGCAACTCCGGGTCGTCGAAGCTCTTGAACGTGCCTGACGACGGAAGATTCTCGGAAAGCCAGCTGCAGGAACTCCACGATCTCCTCATCGGAAGCCGGTTCCGGCTGCGCGCGTCTCGGGTGGAGCTCACGGCGGCTCCCTCCGGGCACAGGATCGCTTGCAATCGCTTGCGAGCACTCCGAGCGGTGATTCATCAAGAACATGTGGTCGATGTCGACTGGCCTTCACGGTGATGCAACGGGCCGGCGCTTCGTCACCAGGCACGTCGTCCATGCCGGCTGCGTGCCGTCGCCCGGCAGGGACGTGTGCGTCGATGATCGGCGGGGCGTCCTTCGCGTCGAAGTTGGGCGGGATCCAGTCCCAGGTCACACTGCCAGGCGTGTTGTTGATCGGCGTCTTTCGATCAGGCCCGGTCTGCACACCGCGGATGTTGTGAAACTTCTGCAGCAGCGTCGGAGTCCATCGGCGCAGACGAGCGTCCTGGAACTGCAGCTCCGCGTAGTCGAGCTCCGCAATGGCGAAGCCGGTCATGCCGGGATAACGGACCAGGCTGCGCGTTCGTCTGTCCGGGTTGTAGGGGTCGGCACGCACGCGCCGCGTTCGTCGCGTCCATGCTGGGATAGTCGGGAATCGGAAAGGCACCGCGACGTCAGCGCCGTCTCATTCGACGTCCGCACGTTGTCCTCGTCCAGGAAATGCAGGGTGTATAGCGCCGGGAGCGACGCGATCGTTTCCATCATCTGCTGCTCGAACAAGCCGAACAAGTTCAGATAGCTCTTCGCCCTCGAACCAGCGATGCACCTGGCCGGCATAGCCGTAGAACGGCGTGCCGACGGTGATCACGTGCGTCAGGGTGGCGACGATCGGGGCGTTGCCACGCAGGATCAGGTTGGCGATCATCCCGCCGAAGCTGTGCCCGACGAGCGCAAAGCGGGCGAGCGGATCCGGACACCCGCGCCGCCATCACGCGGGCCTGAAAGTACGGCAGGAACGTCGCCGACGAAGAACGTCACGGTCTCGTCCAGCCGTCGCCGCCAGTCCCACGGGAAGACGAAGAGATCGACGTTGTTGTTCTGGGCACCAGCTGATCAGCCCAGCGTGCGGTGTGCACGGGGTGCACCGCAGGCGAGGCCAAGGGCCTCGTCAGCGATGATGATGCGGTCGCCCTTGTCCCGGAACGTGCCGCGCGCTGTCGCCGGTACATCGCGAGGTCCAGCGCGCCGCCGAACGGGGTCACCGGCGTCGACCCAGACCGGGTCGTAATTGAAGGTTTGCGGCGAGACGGTCGGCACCGTCGACGAATTTCTGTTCGCGCGTAGCAGCCGGCTGGCCATGCCGCCCGGAAAGAAGAACATCGTCTGGCGGGCGCAGGCGGAGCTCGGATCGGCGGGCTGCTGGCACTGCGCGATGAAAGCGTCGATCGCCGGCTCCAGCAGGCGCAGCGTTTCCTCGTCCCGCGTCTCAGCGTAGGTCAAGGCGCATGCCCTCTGTTCGTGAGCGTCAACCGGCCACAGACGCTGCGGCTGTCGGCCGGCTGACCCGCGAGCGGCCGGAATGTACGGCCGGAGCCACTCCTCGGCCCGGCCGCTCGCGTCGGTCAGCTTGATCGGGCTCGAAGTAGCGCGACCGGTCCGCATCCGAGAGGTCGTCGGGACGCTCGAAGTACTGCGGGTCGAGCGTGTCGTCGCCGGCCACATACGTCCGCTGCTGCGATGGCGTCTCGCTCGACCAGATGAAGCAATGGAAGTTCGCCGAGGCGATGATGTACCAGCGCATCGGGTTCAGGCGTGCGCGCGCGGATGATCCGGCGCAGCGTCTTCTTCAGGATGCCGAAGCGCGCCACCACCGTCCACGGCCGACGGAACATCCGCTCGATGAAATCCACGATCGCCTCGCGCCTGTCGGCCAGGTTTGTGTGGCAGATCGTCTCGCCGTCGAGATCGCGCAGGCGCAGGTTGGGCGCGAGATGGCCGCTGCTGCAGGTCGTCCCAGAAGCTCGCGGTGCCGGCCAGCGGCGCCACGACGCTCAGGTAGACCGGCATCGGCATCAGCGGGTTGCGCGCGATCGCCAGAATCTGCCGCTCCATCTCCGCGGCGGTCTGGTGGCGGTGGTCGAAGAGATAGCCGTAGCAGGATCGCGATGCCCAGCGATTCGGCGAACGCGATGTCGTCGATGACGTTCTGCCGCCGGTTCAGGTTCTGCGTCTTGTTGTACCGGCGCAGCACCTCGCCGATCCAGCGACTCGAGGCCCGCGAACAGCGCCGACGCATTTCCACCGCGCGAGCGTTCGGACCAGCTCGCGGTCGTGCAGGATGTTCTGCGTGACCAGCGCGCTCCAGCCACGGATGCGTCGGATGCGTGCCCAGCATCTCGGCGACCCGCGAGCATATGCGCGCGGTCGTCCGAGAAGTTGTTGTCCAGCAGCACGACTATCGGATACCAGCGGCGGAAGCTCGAACAGCGGGCTGGTGGCAGATGGCGTTGTCGATCCCTGCCGCGAGCGTCGTCGAGGTCGTAGCGCGCATGGGTGCCCACCTCCGCCGGAATGACGCAGAAGTTGCACTTGAAGCGGCAGCCGCGCGAGCTCTCCATCAGATGGAAGAACGGATCGATGCCGCTCTTCGCCAAGAGGCCGTGGTCGACGCGATAGGGGGAGATTTCAGCGGCCGGCGATCGATAGATCGGCTTGAGCGATCCGCGCAGATAGTCCGCCACGACGTCCGGCACGCTGTCGACGCCCCCGGCGCAGACGACGTCGAAGAACCTGGTGGCGAACTCAGGGAACGACGTGCAGATGCTTCCGCCCGCGACAACGGTGGCGCCGCTGCGGCGAAAGAAGTACGAGAGCTGGCGCATCCGGTCGAAATCCGGTTGCAGTCCGGACAGGAAGACCAGGTCATATCCGGCGCAGCGCGTCGGATCGAATGGCCCGTGCCAGTCCTCGTGGTGCAGGCGCACGTCGAAGTACCGCGGGTCGATCAGGGACCCGACGTGCAGGCCGGAAATCGGTTGCATGAAGTAGCGCGACCGCCGCTTGTCGCGGCCGGGACGCAGGTGCGCGCAGATGACCAGCGCCCGCCTTTGCGGCGCCCCGGGGGCGGGCGACCTGGACTCCGCGTTCCGTGCCAGACACGTGAAAGCATCGGTCTTTGCTCGCCGCCGTTGGACCGCGCGGCGCGACGCGAATGCGTGCCGTCTCCCCAGGCCGGTTCAGGCTCCGGCCGCGCCCGCGGCAAGACGTATTGGATTGGACAAGTGAGAGAGCTCCGCGCGATCTGGCCCGAGGCCGGATTAGAATACGCCCAAACTGGCGAGTGACCAGGATCGCGAGAATTCGAGCTATACCGGCGGGCGGATCGACTGCAGCAGAACAAGGACGTGAGCCAATGAGTGAATCGGGGCCTTGAAATCGAGCCACGAGGCTTCCGAACGCCGCTTTCTGACGATCGAGTTCATCGACCTGGTGGGTTCCACGGACCTGGCCGAACGACTGGATCCGGAAGATCTCGGCCCGCTGCTGCGTCGCTACCAGCGACTCGCGCTGACGGTCATGGAGCGGTTCGGCGGATTCGTCGCGCAGGTGTTCGGCGACGGCATCCTCGTCTACTTCGGCTATCCCACCGCGCACGAGCACGATGCCGAGCGCGCCGCGCGCGCGGCTCTGGCATTGCTCCAGCAACTGCGCGATCTCGATACCAACGTTCATGGACGGACGCTGCCCAGGCTGGAGGCGCGAATCGGGATTCATTCCGGACTGGTGCTGATCGCGCAGGAGTTGCTGGCAAGCACCGGCACCAGTCGGCATGACGTCGTCGGTGAGGCCATCAATCTTGCCGCACGACTGCAGGCCGAAGCGCCCCCCGGCGGAATCGCGATCAGTCAGGAAACGATGGAGCTGGTGGAGGGGCTGTTCGTGTGCAAGTCGCTGGGCGTGAGATCCATCAAGGGTCTGTCACGCAAGGTCGAGGTGTACGCAGCTCATGCGCGCCTTGCCGGATACGAAGCGGACCGAGTCCCGCCTGCGGCGCGGCGCGACGCGGATGGTGGGCCGCGAACCGGCGCATCGAGCAGATTCTGTCCTGCTGGAACGTCGTCAAAGACGAGTCGCGCTGCCAGACGCTTGCGGTGGTTGGCGACGCCGGCGTCGGCAAGACGCGACTCGTGCTGGAAGCTGTCCAGCCGGCCCGAGTTCGTCGACGCGACGTTGGTGCAGGTGCAATGCCACGAGATCTTTGCCAGCACACCGCTCTATCCGATCGGCGCCTATTTCTGGGCACGCGTCGGGCTGACCGCAGACGATGAAGAGTCGCGTCCGCCACGACAAGATTTCGAGCTATCTCGAGGAACTGGGCCGCAACACCCCGGAGAACCGCGACCTCGTCGCGAGCCTGCTCGGCATGGCCGCACCCGACAGCAGCGACGGCGGTCGCGCGACCCCGCAATTGCTCAAGCGCGCAGCAATAGCGGATTCATCGGTGTCGATCGTCGAGCAGGCTGCGCGCGCGCGACCGCTGATCCTCTGGATCGAAGACACGCACTGGCTGGACCCGTCATCGGCCGAACTGCTGCAGGACATTGTGACCGCGCTCGGCGCAATTGCCCGTTCTGGTGGTGCTGACGATGCGGCCGTTTCCCAAGGGCACCGGCTCTCCTGAAATCGACGAGACCGTTCATCCTCGAGCATCTCGGCGTGGAAGACTGCCTCGAAGCTGGCGCGGTCTGTCCCTGGCGCCGGCGTGCTATCCGACGAAATGATCTCGAAAGCCGTCGCCGCCGCCGACGGGGTGCCGTTCTTCCTCGAGCAACTCGTCATCTCTCTCATTGAGGAACAATCGCAAGGACCGTCGCCGCACCGGCGGCTGGGGGGCGTGCCGCTGATGCTTGCCCAATTGATGTCGGAACGTCTCGATCGGCGCCCGGGGCGCGCGGCGTCGCGCAGGCGGCGGCGTGCATCGGCGGCTCCTTCACCCGGGACTTTCTGCTCACACTGCTCAAGGACGAGGCGCGGACAGGTCCAAGAGCGGCTGGAAGCGCTGGTCGAGGCGGAGATCCTGCGGCCGCGGCGGTACGGTGCGGAGGTTCGCTACGAGTTCCGGCATGGCCTGCTGCAGCGAATGGCGCACGAATCCATGCTGCATACCGAGCGACGGCGCATGCACGTGCGCATCGCTGAAGTGCTGCGGAAGAGGAAGGAGCCGAACCGACGGTCCTGGAAGCACTCGCCTATCATCTGTCCGAAGCGGGTGCGTTTGACGGAGGCGATCAGCGCGTGGCTGCGCGCGGGGCTGAGCGCCGCGAAACGATTCGGCGCATGTCGAGGCGATCGCGC
The DNA here is from genome assembly GCA_963787755.1 of Vicinamibacterales bacterium. Classification (GTDB taxonomy): domain Bacteria; phylum Acidobacteriota; class Vicinamibacteria; order Vicinamibacterales; family JAMQPK01; genus JAMQPK01. The sequence continues at coordinate 127,964 of CAWBEG010000010.1, read as the reverse complement.
ATATCCGGCGCGGGCTCGGCCTGCTGGACCAGATTCCCGATCCCGAGTCACGGCGGCAATTCGAGCTGCAATCTTCAGGCGTCGCTGATGGGTTCGCTGCTGGCGACGCAAAGCGCCACCTCGCCGGAATTGGCGGCCTGCTGCGACCGTGGGCTCCAGTTGTGCGAAGAAGGCGGCGCAGACGGCGCTGGTGTTCCCGTTCGCGTTCGGGCAATTCACCTTCGTCAACTGCCGCGGTCGGAGCAGCGAGGCGATTGCGCTGGCGACCGAGTTCGTCTCGCGCGCCGAGCGCGACGGATTCCCATCGGAGCAGGTCATCGGGCATCGCATGCTGGGGCAGGCGCTTTTCGCCCAGGGCGACGCCGCAGCGGCGAAGGCGGCGCTCGAGCGATCGCTGGCGCTCTACGTTCCTGAGCGGGACGCGGCGGCGACCCACAGGTACGGGCAGAACACCGAGGTCCATACCAAGTCCCTGCTCAGCATCACGCAGTTCTGCCTGGGAGACGTGGACGCCGCACTCGAGGTCGGCCTCGACGCGCTGCAGACGGCCGACGCCTTACGGCATCCGCATTCGACGGCCATCCCGATGGTGTATGTCGGCGGATGGGTATTCGGGCTGTGCGAGGCCACCGAGCAGATGATGGCCGAGGCGAGAAACCTTCTGGCGCTTGCCGAACAGCATCGCCTCTATGGGTTCCGCGCCCATGCGGCGGCTTTCGTCGGGTGGGCGCTCTGCCAGGGCGGAAATCCGGGACAGGGCATCCCGATGATCGCCCAGGCGATCGCCGCATTGGATTCGGTCCAGTTCCGGCTGTCCGAAGCCGGTTACCTGGCGTTTCTGGCGGACGCCCAGCGTCGCGTCGGGCGGCTCACCGACGCGGCCGCGACGTGCGAACGTGCCATGCAGCTGATGCCCGAAGGCAGCCGATGGCTCGAACCGGAACTGCGTCGCGTGCAGGCGGTGATCGCGGCCGATCTCACGCCGGCCGACCGGGAAGGGCTGAAGTCCTGTTTCGCAGCGCCATCGCGTGTGCCCAGGAATTCCGGTTTCCCGTATTCGAGAGGCGATGCCTGGTCAGCTTCGAACAGTTTCTGAAATCGACGGGACGCCGCGATGCGGGTATCGAATCCCGGCTTGCGCGAGCTGTCACACCTGAGCAATCTTGGCCAGCGTGTCGCCAGCGCGATGCAAGCAAGGCAATCTCGACGCATGTCGATGACTCGGCGTCTGACGCATGTGCGCTTCGCGCCGTGAACGCTGGCCAGCACGTGTTGGGCGGCGTTGCGTGTGGGGATGCACGTGCTCCGCTGCGTGCGCGCAGGTCGTCCTGCTCTTCCCTCGGCTCACAAAGGCGGAGCGGCGACAGACAGGTTCAGAGCCTGGGCCCGCACGCTGCTGAAGCGACTGGATGTCGAACTGAAGATCGTCGGCGCGCCGCCGCGAGCAGGGCCGCTGCTGCTGGTATCCAACCACATTTCCTGGGTCGACATCCTGGCACTTCACGCGGCCTGCCACTGTCGTTTCGTGGCCAAGGCCGACGTCAAGCGGTGGCCGCTCATCGGCACCCTGGCGACCGGCGGAGGCACGTTGTATGTGCAGCGCGAGTCGCGGCGCGACGCGATGCGTATCGTGCACCGTATGGCGCAGGCCTTACAGGACGGCGACATCCTGGCAGTCTTTCCGGAAGGCACCACCGGCGACGGCGAGTCGGTGTTGCCGTTCCACGCCAATCTGATCCAGGCGGCGATCTGCGACGAATGCGCCCGTGCAGCCCGTGGCGATCCGTTTGTCGATGCCAGGTCCGGAACGCCCAGCCAGGCCGTCAATTACATGGGTGACGAATCACTGGTGGGCTCGATCTGGCGAACGCTGCGCGCGCCAGACGTGTGCGCCGTGCTGGCCTTTGGCACGGCGCAACGTGCCGACGGCCGTGACCGCCGCGCGTGGGCGAAGGATCTCCGCGAAGAAATTATCGCGCGTCGAGACGGATCCGGTCGTCAACTTGATCGTGGCTCGCCGAATAGAGCGCGGCCACGATCTCACTGATCTTGCGCGCGGACTTCTGTGCGGAGATGACGTTGCAACGGCTCGATCTCCAACCGCATGGTCTATCCCGACCGACATACGCATTTGCGACGCTTGAGGGCGGCGAGCACGCCTCACCATCTCGCGCGAGCAGCCGACCATGAACACACGTGCGTGCTTCTGTGCACTACCCGACGTCACAGACACTGCCAGCGAGTTGAGTTCCCAGTCCGAAAGAACCGAGAGCGGTACCGATTTCAGCCTGTGGGGTGCGAAACCTGGTCACGCCGCCAAGACTGTACTGGTGAACCACACCACCGAGACCGTCGCGACGGTGAACACGAAGTTCACCGGCTGTCGACGCGACCAATGCGCGTCTTAGCTCAGGTGGCGCGAGATGCAGGGCTCGATGGGGCCGGTGCTCGTTATAGTGGGTCACGAACACATCAAGCACACGCGCAAGGTGCTGTTGGTTCAGAATCAGCATCCAGTCGAGATATTCCGGGTGCCGCACGACATCACCTGCGGCATGAGCTGCCGCTTGCAATTGCTCCGATTGTGAGCAGGATTGCAGCTGGTTCTCGAGGGTGAAGAGCGAAGCGGGCGAGAGCCTCGAAAGGTAACGATAGGACCGCTTACCGGGAAGGCCGCCTATAAAATCCGTGAAGGTTCAACCGGTCCTGAGAGATGATGTCCCGGTGCCTGTCAACCTCATCAGCAAGCCATGAAGCCCCAGCCACCCTGGCAGAAAGTTTCGCAGCTGTTTCACGACGCCTTGATGCGCGACACAGCAGAGCGCGCGGTCTTTCTGGAGAAAGCATGCGCAGGAGACGCCGCGCTGCGACAGGAAGTCGACTCCCTGCTTGCTCTCAAGGTCCTGGCGGATGAAGGCTTCGAGTCGCCTACCTTGGAAGTCGTCGTGAAACTGTTGGCCGACGGCTCACGCCAGACGTCTCTCGAGTCGAACACGTCTATGAGCGAGACTGACGATCCCCAAATCAGGGAAGCACTCGCCGTCCTTTCCTCGAAATCCTGTCCACTCTCCGACCTCAGCCCGGACGCGTTGAGAAGCGTGCTGTCCCGCATGCACCTTCGGGAGTATGGCGCCGGCGAATATTTGATCCGGCAGGGAGATCCGGGAGAATACCTGCTCCTGATCCTCAGCGGCACCGCCTGGGCGCGCATCCACCATGCTCCGAGCATGGGAGTGTCGGTTGGTGAGTTCGGCCCCGGTGACGTCGTCGGTGAGATCAGCCTCGTCACTGACGAGGCCAGAACTGCGGACGTCATCTCGCGGACGCCCGTCCGCTCACTCTTGCTCTCGGCGGTCGCTTTTCACAAAGTCGCGGATAGGTACCCCGAGATTCGGATGGTGCTGACGAGAGTCGTTGCCGACCGTCTTGGACGAGTGGCCTACGACGGTCTTGGTGGAAAGGACATCCATGGTTATCGAATCGTTCGATGCGTCGGTCGAGGTGGAATGGGAATCGTCTACGAAGCGACCAGTCTTGCGACTGGCGACATCGTGGCCATGAAGATGATGAGCCACAGGTTGGTGTATCAACCCGGCGCGCTTCACCGCTTCAAACGCGAGGCGGATACGCTGAAGTCGCTCCACCACGATTCGATTGCCCGGCTCTACGAATGCTTTAGCGCCTACAACACGCAGTTCCTCGTCATGGAGTTTTGTGAGGGCTCGACACTCAACGACCTGATTTCACGCGGCCAGCCCATCGACGAGAAAGTGGTGCGGAACCTCGTCGGACAGGTCGCGGTCGCTCTGCGCCACGTCCACAGCCGGGGGCTGATCCACCATGATCTGAAACCGTCGAATATCATGCTGAGCCGATCCGGACTCATCAAGCTGCTGGATTTCGGTCTCGCCAAGTTCGATCCTGGCTGGGACTTTGGAGGAGCCTCGAAGGTCAGCACCATCTCCAGCTACGCCGTCTTTGGCACACCACACTACATGGCGCCCGAGCAGTTCGGATCTGCAGTGATCGACCAGCGTGTGGACGTGTACGGCTTGGCCTGCATCGCGTATGAGGCGTTGTCAGGTCGCGCGTTGGTCGAGTCGTCGGACCTCTTCGGCATCATTGAGGAAAAGCTGAAGTTCGTCTTGCCGCCACCTGCGGAGATCGGGCTGGGAGTCACACTCGAGATGCACGAGTTCCTGGCTCGGGGACTCGACCATCGTCCGGAAAAGCGAACGGTTGACCTCGACCGGCTCTCTACATGGGCCGGCCCGGTCGATCTCGGAACGACCTTCAAAGACTCCAGCTGGTTGACCTCGGTGACAGATGCGCCTGCGCCGACTCTCGAGACCGGCCGGCCGCGACTGCTGCAGTTTCCAAAAACTGAAATGGGCAGAAACCCTGCTATGGAAACGTGAACGTGGCAACCACCACAGTCACGTTATCCTTGCCGCCACCCGCGAGGGCGAGATCGACCAGGCGACGGCATGCCTCGGCCGATTCGCGGCAGTCGATCAACACCTGACGAATACGCTCGTCGTCAACGAGATCCGTGAGGCCGTCGCTGCACAAGAGCAGCCGATCTCCGTTCATGAGCTTCAGTTGATCTTCATCGACCTCCACATCCTCGTTCAGGCCTCCAAGCGCATTCACGAGCACGTGACGCGCGCCAAAGTGTGCCGCTTCTTCCTTCGACAGCTGCCCGCTGTCGATAAGCAGCTGGACATAGGTGTGGTCCCGCGTCAGCCGGAGCAGGTGCGCGCCGCGAAGCAGGTACGCACGTGAGTCCCCCACGTGAACGATCTGCAGATAGCGGCCCATAGTGCGGGCTGCCGTCAACGTGGTTCCCATCCCACGGAAATCCTGAAATTGCTTGCCGTGCGCGATGAGCAAGGAGTTGAGGCTGCTGAACCGTTCCTTGGAACGCTCTGTTGCGTCGGCGGCAACGGTTTCGTCGAGTTGGAAGATCCAATCGGGCAGCGCGAGAGCCAATTTCAGGAGCCCGCTGATAGCCATCCGGCTCGCAAGCTCGCCGCCCGCGTGGCCTCCCATGCCATCGGCGACGATCATTCCGTAGCCCACTTCCTCTGACCGTTCTGGAACCTCCCCGGGCGGCAACGTGGTGAGCATTGTCTCCAGATACCGCCCGATGCGGGTCACGATGAAGTGATCTTCGTTGCGGGCTCGCACCTTGCCGGGGTGAGACAATCCGCTGACATCGATCAGCACGGCCGGGGAGAACGGCCGAACGGTGTCGTCCGACACGTGTTGCTGATTTCCGACGCCGTCGCGCGGCTGTCCAGGCACCATACTGAGAATCGCGTATTGACGCGGCGCCCGCAAGTCCAATCTTTTGAAGATCGGTCGACCCCTACCCTACGCAGATTCGCGTGTCTCCGGCATTGTCGGTCGCAAATTTCAATTGCTTTTATGAGTAGTTGCTCTAGCATGCTCCCAAAAGCACCAAACGCGGCGGTCGCTTGCACAGAGATCAGAACTCCTACCCGTTCTCCGAACTTGAAGGAGGCAGTATGGTTTATCTCCGAGCACTGGGCGGCGCTTTCACGATCTCTCTTGTCATCAGCACATTTGCATTCGCGCAGGGCACGGCTGATATCGTCGGCCGCGTCACGGACACCAGCGGGGCCGTGCTGCCCGCGGTCACGGTGACCGCGGAGAACGTCGCTACCAAGAACATACGCACGACCGTCACCACCGACACGGGTGATTACGTGTTCACCCTCCTGCCGATCGGCACGTACACCGTCAGGATCGAGCTGCAGGGCTTCCAGGCGGTCAACTCGCGGGTCGAGCTCGCGACCGGTGACCGCGCGCGCGTCGACGCGAGGATGGAGCTCGGCACTGTGCAGGAGAATCTCACCGTCAGCGGCGAGTCTCCGCTGCTGCAGACCGATTCGGCGACCGTCAGCTCGCTGATCGACCAGAAGACCGTACAGGATGCGCCGATCCCCGGGCGAAACATCATCCGCATGGTGCAGCTCATTCCAGGCGCGAACGAAGGCGCACTGAGCTCGCTGGCCAACGGCACGCGGCCCGACGAGCGCCGGCAGACGTCATCGGTTTCGATCAACGGCGTCAATGACGTTCTGAACAACCAGCTCGTGGATGGCATGGACAACAACGAGCGCACGATCGGCACGGTCGCGATCAAGCCGTCGATTGACGCGATCGCGGAAGTGCGCGTTCAGACCAACATGTACACGGCGGAGACGGGCCGGACGCTGGGCGGCGTAATCAACATCATCACGAAGTCCGGCGGGAACCAGTTCCATGGATCCGGGTTCGAGTTCGCCCGCCACGAAAGGTTCGACGCGCGACTCTTCTTTGCGCAGGACAAGCCTTTGACGCGCCAGAACCAGTTTGGCGGAAGCATTGGTGGACCGCTGATCAAAGACCGGACGTTTTTCTTTGCCGACTACGAAGGATATCGGATCAAGCAAGGGGTGCCGAGTGTCGTCACGGTGCCCACGGTCAGGATGAGAAACGGCGACTTCTCAGAGCTGTCGGCCCAGATCTACGACCCCATCAACGCGACGCGGACGCCGTTTGCGGGGAACCAGATTCCGGCCAGCCGTTTCGATCCAATCGCCGTCAAGTACATGCAGCTTTACCCGTTGCCGACCGGTCCGGGACTGGCCAATAACTACGCGTTCACGAACGAGCGCACCCAGGACAATGACGCGACCGACATACGCGTCGACCACCGGTTCGACGATCGCAACACCATCTTCGCGCGGTATTCGTACAACAAGACCGACACGTTGACACCAAGCCTGTGCCCGCCGACCGTCATTGGCGGCAACTCGATCGACCCGACGTGCATCGTCGGAGGAGCGGCAACCGGCAACTACGCCGGACCGAACTACACAACCGCGCACAACGTCACCGGCAGCTATGTCCGCATCCTGAACGCGACGACGATCATGGAGGTGAAGGCCAACTACTCGAAGCCTGACATCCTGTCGCTGGGCCCGAACAACAATAAGAATTACGGCGATTTCTTCGGTGTGCCAAATGCGAATACCGGCGCGCAGGAGACGAGCGGATTGCCGTTGATGGAGATGCGGCCGACGACGATTGCCGCGCTCGGCGAGACGCAATGGGTTCCGCTGCAGATCTACAACCGCACGAAGCAGTATGCGGGTTCTATCAGCAACACGCGCGGCGCACACAACATCCGCGTCGGCGCCGGGCTGGTCATGCGGAGCTTCGGCGTGCTGCAGTCGAATTCCGCTCAAGGACTCTGGGGATTCGATTCGACGCCGACCAACAGCGGCGCCACCGGCCTCGGCGGCAACGCATTCGCGTCGTTCCTTCTGGGTTACCCGACGGACGTGCGCAGGCTCTACACGCCTGGCATGCCGCACTACCACAGCAATGAGCCGAGCGTGTATTTCCAGGACGACTGGCGCGCGAAATCATGGCTCACGGTGAACATGGGTATCCGCTACGACGTGTTTACCCCGCTCACCGAGGAGGACGATCACCTGTCCAACTTCGTCCCGTCAAGGGGAAACTGCTCGTGGCAGGCCAGAACGGCGTCGGCCGCACCGCCGGCGTGAATACTGACTACTCGGATATCGGACCGCGGTTCGGTTTCTCGGCGACTCTGCCGTCGAAAATGGTGCTCCGTGGCGGTTGGGGGCTTGCCTACTATCCCAATAACAAGAACGCGGGCGCCTTCATGAAGAATCCGCCGTTCACCGCCAACTACGGTCCGAACACGAGCCCGCAGCGTCGGGCGGTGTGCCGAACTTGTTCCTGAAGGATGGCCTCCCCACGGTTGTGTTTGCGAATCCCGATCAACCAACCGGGAATGTAATCGGCACCGACATCAACTTCAAGTCCGATCGCGCGCAGCAGTTCAACCTCATGCTCGAGAAAGAGTTCGGCGGCAACGTCGTGACGGTCGGTTATGTGGGTTCGCGCGGTGATCGGCTGCAGCTCGGTGTCGCGATGAACTACAACCTCGCGCCGGCCGGTCCGGGAGGGGTGAACCAGCGGCGGCCGTACTTCTCTCAGTACCCGCAGATGGCGAACGTGAACATCCTGTCGAACTTCGGCAAGTCGACGTATAACGCATGGCAGTTCATGTTCAACCGCCGCTATCGCGGCGGCCTCACGATGACCTCTCACTACACGTGGGCGCATTCGCGGCAGTACACGCCCGTGCCGTGGGACTTCAGCCAGTTCGAGTGGGGCGACACGCAGCAGTTCGACGTCCGCCATCGTTTTGTCGCGACCGCCAACTACGAGCTGCCATTCGGCAAGGATCTCACGGGAGTTGCCCATGGATTCCTGTCCAACTGGCAGATCAATGGCACGGCGTACCTGCAATCCGGCGTCGCGTATACCGTGGTCAACGCCGCCTCACGGACCAACACGGGTAACGATGCGGGAACGCTCAACGGCGGCGACCGGCCGATCGTAAACGGCGATCCGAATCTCCCCTCGAGTGAGCGGACGGTGCAACGCTGGTTCGATACCAGCGTCTTCTCCGCGGCACCGCAGTTCAGCGCCGGCAATATCGGGTTGTATCTGATGCACGGACCCCCGCAACGGCGGCTGGACATGTCGATCTTCAAGGATCTGTCGCTGGGCGCAACCCGCAGACTGCAGCTTCGAGCCGAGGTGTACAACGTCACGAATACACCGAGCTTCTGGTTGCCCGATTTCAATTTCGGGAGCACCGGCTTTGGCAGTATTTCCAGTACCGGAAACTCAATCCCGCGACAGATGCAATTTGGTGTGAAGTACCTCTTCTAGCAACAGCGGGGACCGTCAGGGTCGGAGATGGAACCCCGACCCTGCGTTCGCTCCGCCCGACCCCCCACCGGAGGACGACATGGTCAGCTTTAGCGTCGGTCCGCTCGGCCGGTACATACATTCTCCTCGCCTCTCTCTTCCTGTTTCTGTCCGTCGGCGTGTGGCCCATTGCGAGCGACGCCGCGCAGCAGTCGCCGTTATCCCCCGCCGCAACGCCGGAGGAGGTGCAGACATATGAAGCGTTCCGCTCGTGGATTACGAGCCAACCGACGGACGTGCAGAACGCCGACGATGAGGTTGTCTATGCACGCTACACCGCAGCACTGCGTGCCCAAGGGAAGTCAGAACGAGACGCCACGACGACGATCGCCTTGCTGAAAGCGATCGGTGACCGCGCCGAAATCGAGCGCTGGAACCGGATTCTGACGGCACCGAAGCCTGCGTTCAATACGTCACCGAATGCATTTCTCGTCGCAGTAACAAAGGGACTGAAGCCTGGGCGCTCCCTTGACGTCGGAATGGGCCAAGGGCGCAACACGATCTACCTCGCCCAGCAGGGTTGGGATTCGGTTGGCTTCGATCCGGCAGAGAGGGCCGTGGCTGCGGCGCGTGAACAGGCAACAAAGCTGGGCGTGAAGATTACCACCCACGTTGCGCGTGCCGAGGATTTCAACTGGGGAGACGCACAGTGGGACCTGATCGTCCTGAGCTATGTCGGAGCGCGCGAATACGCGGCCAACGTGTTTCGCGCGCTGCGTCCCGGTGGCATGGTCGTCGTGGAAGGGTTCCATCGAGACGCAACGAAGACTCGTCCCATCGGAGGTGCGGTCGTATTCGATACCAACGAGCTGCTTCAGCTGTTTGCGCCGCTTCGTGTCGTTCGGTACCGAGGACACTGATGCTGTCGGGGACTTCGGTCAGTTCGATACGCGAGTCGTCCGAGTGGCGGCTGTGAAGCCATAGAAACTCGCGTCACATTGTGAACAACGATTTGCAGATGAACATCACATCGCAACGACGTGTGACGCAAGGCGATCACCAGATGGTGCAAGAGGTGCGGACATGAACGTGGGTCGGTGACGTACATGCCGACACTCCTCATTTGTGATAGCTCAAAATCCCCCATGCAGACGCCTTCCTAGTTTGGTACGTGTGTTGCGACGTTCTATTCCTTCTTCGACCGAGCAGCGAGTCATCGCTCTCGCGAGCCACGGCGCGCAAAAATACTCGACTCGTTGAACCTGACGCGATACATCACAATGCGCAGCTCCCTGCGAGCAGCGACAAGCGCAATGCGCTCGACTGTACGCGAAAGGCCAACGACGTCCGGTATGGAAATCGTCGCGGGATCGTTACACGTCGGATTCGGTCGTCTTCGATCATCAGGAGGTCACATGGCAATCGCTCAGTTCGGAATCGGATCGCAACCAACCTATCTCCCCCCGATCGTGCAATCGCTGCAGATCGTGGCGCAGCAACTACAACAGCTGCAGCAATTGAACTACGTTCAGCAGCAGCAAATCCAGCAGCTGCAACAGTGGATACAAGTCGTCCCGCAACAGATCCAACAGCTGCAGCAACAGCAGTTGCTGGGCCAGCAGTCACCGTTTGGTGTCCAGGCACCCGGCCTCTCCGGTCTGATTACGCAGCCTCTCTTCCCTCAGCAACCGAGCCACGTCATGTAGGTTAGTCAGACCGTTGGCAAAAAAGGGGGCGGGACTTCTGAAGCCCGCCCCCACTCAGCAAGGAGAATTTCACAATGGTAGAGCCGCTCTTGATTCCCTCACCGGCGTTTGGATGGTACCAACCATCACCCGCGTTCGGCGCTCGCTCGACAGGCGCCATGTCCTCCATGTCGACGTCGCCACAAGCGACTGCCGGCAACTCGCCGCCTGAGGCATACGTGCACGCGGTGCCGCTCAACGGCTTCACATTTACTGGTGCGCCGATCGTGACAGCTCCAGGGCTGCTGGGGGCTGTCGCGATGAAGCGGGGCCAACCCTCTGGGCCCACCAACGATCAGGAGATCGAGGATTTCCTCTACGATGCCCTCGAGCTCTTGACGGGAACGAACGAGATAGAGGTGCGCTGCGAGGGAGGGCGCGTCACACTGACAGGCAGCGTTCAGCACAAACGGCTGAAACGGGATGTGGGCGAAATCGCATGGGCGATTCCCACTGTCAGCGATGTCCAGAACAACGTCAGCATCGCGACCCGGCGCCGATCGCGATCTTCGCCGCGCGAGGGTGAGCCTTCCAACACACCGAGTCGGAAACAAGCGTAAGTCGAGAACGGGCACGGGGCGAACAGGGGCAACCTTGCTTCGGCCCCGTGCCGGTGTTGTGGCCGACGACATTGACCCGGCAACGCTGCCTGCGGCTACACTGCGGGCGTGTCCACGCGAAGGCGGCTGATTATCGCCCTGATGCTGTCATCCAGCATCTATCTTGTCCCTGTCGTTACTGCGCATTGGGTTGGGTTGTTTGGCTCGGCTCTCGGCGAGGAGCTCCTTGGGGACCGTGAGCCGGCGTGGAAGGCGGCGGATGTCGCGCTCGCGTTGATCCTGCAGGTTGTTCTGTTCGTATGCGTGTATTGGTTGGTTCCTCGGGGCAAGGCTCTGGCAGTGAGCTTCCACCGTGGTGCTGCTGATTACTGGCGCGATAGCAGTGAACTTCGCCTACCTGTACGCGATTCCTTCATACTTTCTGATCGAGCGCGATACGACGCCGGACAACTCCGCGTGGAGAGAAGAGTGCACAGTGGAAGGCTTCTCGCTCGATCCGGTGCGCCAGGGCATTTCGCGTGGACTGGAGCGGCGCGGCGAGGCCTGGATGCGGCAGGACAACGGCGCGCAGTACGGCATCTTGCGGGTTCCGGAATGCGCAGTAGAGCCCGTTGCGATTCCAGAGCTGCCGATTGCGCCTGGCTTACAACAGGCGTTACCGGATGGGAGCGTGGTGTACGTCACGATGGAGCGCGGCGTCGAGGGACAACAGTACTGGCTCCTGAGGCGAGGCTCGAAGGAACCGAGCCGGCTCGATGTTCCCGATGGCCAGACGGATGGCGCTCCGCTTGTGTCCGAAGACGGCAGTTGGGTGGCTCGGGTAACGCGATCGCCCGACCGCGAGTCATCGTTGCGGATTGAACCTCTCGGGAGCGGCCAGCCGATTGTGTTTTCGCACCCACTGTTGCAGCGCACAACGCTGGTGCTTGTTGAATTGGATATGAACAGGCGCGAGGTGATCGTAAATCGGGACCTTTCCGCATTCGCCAGGCTCGGCCTGGATGGAACAGTCGGGTGGGGACCGCTGAGGCCTGGCGCCATCGCGGCGCAGAGCGACACGTTCCGCTATCTGGATGGACAGTGGGTGGCGTGGGACGCTTATGTGGAGAACACGCGGTATCGCTTGGGATGGTCCACTCAGAAGGGCGAGGGGCAGTACGAGACGCCGAAAGGCCGATCGATCACCTCGGCCGCAATGGATGCGCGAGGGAGGTATGTGGCGGCGAGTACGACGACGTCACTGAGCATCGGCGCAATCAAGGACACGGTTCTGGCACTCAGGACCAGCGACGGCAGCGAAGTATTCCGGAAAACGCTGTCCACTTACGCGCGAAGCCAGGTGGCGTTCATAGGCGACGCGTACTTTGCATATTCCGATGTCGAGGGAACGCGGAGCCGGACGCATGTACTGCGGATGACCGACTGAGGCGCCGGCCGGGTCAGGACACTCCGACTTCACCGACGTCCGGCACGTTGTGGCCGGCGGCGCGCTTTTGCTGATACCGCCGTACGAGCTCTCCGGCGAGCACCGGATCAATCTCGCCCTTCTCGAAGAACGACGCGTACGCATCATCGGAAAGTGCGTTGCGCAGGCGCTGGCTGACGCGATACGCCAGGAATCTGGCGGCCGTGTACTCGGTGGCTGGGAGTCCAGACGCGGACGTTCCGCGATCGTCCTCGACCCAATTCCCCTGGTTGGCGCCCATTTCCGCCGCGAGCAGAGCCTGCAGCTTGGCTTCCGCTGAATCGGGCGCCGTCACCGGGAACGTCACCGTCCCGACCGGGACCTTGTGCTGTTCTGCCCATTCCCTGGTGAGGTCTTTCAACGGCGTCTCGCGCTCGCTGAGAAACGGGATCCAGTACAGCCGGAACTCAAGGGCACTTGCGGCCTGACGATTTCGCCAGTCGGCTGAGAGATAGTTCGAGCCCGCAGACGCGGGACGTTTCACATTCACGTCGCGCTGAGGCACGAACGTGAACTTGCCGAGCAGATCGCGCGCTCGAAGGACGCCGGTCCAGTACGGCTGATAGGCGCTGCTCGATCCCGTCGTCCGCGACGTCTGCCGGATCACCTGCGTGGCAATTGCGGGCGCTCGCGTGCCGGCATGCTTCACCAGTCCGGTGAGCAGCCTTGCCTGTGACGCGAAGAGGTTCGCCAGGCCCGACGAGTGGTCGCCCCCGGCGGCGTCGGCCGTCGCCTTCAGCAGCGCGATGAACTCCCCGGGTGTGTCCGTGGGCGCGCTGCCATGGTTGATAGTGACGAAGTCGACGCGATGGCCGTCATCCGTCCTGAAGGCCACCATCAGGCCGAGGAAGTCCGGATCTGTTTCGGCGTGTGGACAACCGAGGCCGGTTGACATGCGTCCGATGCCGACACGTGCGCCGGCTCCGCGCTGAAAGATGCCGAGGCCATCGAGTTCCTTCGGCAGCTGTGCGTCCACGGTCAGCAACACTTTGCCGCCGGCGAGTTGCTGCTGGTGCGCGCCGCGGTCCGGTGACTGCAACTGCGGATGATTCGCGACGAGCGTGCGCTGGGCATCAGCCACCTGCTCTGCGAGCTGCTCGAGCGCCCGTCGTTGCTCCGGAGTTGGCGCATAGAACTGCGACATAGCTGGCCTCCGTTCGGGGGAGGCGAGAGTCTCCTCCGGTCATGCATACAAACGCAAGTCGATTCTCAGCTGCGCCTGGAACCGTGTTTCATCCAGCAACGCGAGACGTACGGCGTCGATCCAGCCGGGGAGAATTGCCAGCCAGAAGAACGCGAGATACCAGAAACCCCTGCGCGTGTGTCCCATGTAAAAGTGCGTCTTCGAGCGCGCCCGAGTCCTGGACCGCCACGAAGGCGAAGCAGAGAAGCATGAGGTTGACGCCGCCCATTCGCGCCAGGGCGCCGCGACGCGCGTGAACGCTCGTCAGCAGCGACAGTTGCCGGAGCCCCGCGAGCAGTAGGACCAGGCCGAGCGCGAACAGGTTTGCGGATACGACGAAGATAAGAGCGATCGATGCGAGGTTCGATCTGTCGCCGGATCGAATGAGCTGCCGGAGGTCGGCTCTATCGAGAAATGCGATCCCGGACAGGGCAACAGCCATGAGACCCATGCCCCCAAGCCGCAGCCAGCACGATTCGCGAGAGAGGATCGGCGGTGCGCTCACTGGCTGGGAACTTCGACGGGAAGTTCCACGTACGCGCGTTCCCGGCGCCGGGTGCTGCGATACCGCTCGAATACGCGCTTCTGCCCCTCGAGCCCGAGCATCGATCGGATGCTCGTTCCTGCAAAGGTGTGCGCCAGCATGGCAGGCGTATGGCGCAGGGCGAACATTGGACTGTGGAGAAACGCCGCGGGAAGGTGCTTCACCTTCATCCAGCGTTCGGCCCGCCACCGCAGAAACTCGACATCCGCCGCCGGAACGTGTTTCGTTCGCACGACAGCGGTCGTCCCATCATAGTGAGACATGTCTTCGTCCACGATGAGGCCCTGATCCCGGAACTGCTGAGTCATCGGGGTCCGCGGGTAAGGTGTCGGATGCTGAATGTACGGCCAGTCGATGTACCGCCTGGCAAATTCAAGATTCGTCTCGATTGATTCGCGCGTGTCATCGGGATTGCCGACGATTAAACCGCCGACGACGAACAAGCCGGCACGATGCAGATGAGTGATGGCCTCGATGGTGGCGTTTCCAGTGCTGCGGCCGTGCTCTCGTCGAGCGTTTTTGGCGCGGGCCTTGAGGAACTCGAGATCGCCTTCGAGAATATTCTCGATACCCAGAAACACGTAACGGAATCCAGCGCGCTTCATCAACGGCGCCAGCGTCGCGCCGTGCTGGGCCAGCGGAGACGTCATCGCCTGAACGAAATACTCAACGTCGTTGAGCCCGGCATCGATAATCGCCTTGCACAGCGATTCGAACCGATGCACGTCGAGAGTAATGTTGTCATCGACCAGAAAGATCGCCCGTGCGCCCCGGTCCCGCGCGTCCGCGATGTCGGCGATCACACGCTCGATTGGATACACATGGAAATTACGTCCGCGCATTTCGATGATCGAGCAGAAGCTGCAGTCATACGTGCAGCCCCTCGAGGTCTCGACAACGTCTACCTGCCGCCCCATGAGCGTATAGCCGTCGAGGACACGCGCTGCCCGGTTGGGCAAGCGAAGCGGATTCGATTTGAGATTGGAAATGGTTCGCTCCGGCCCATGAACCAACCCGCTCTCCGTCCGAGAGGACAGGCCCGCGATTGACTGAACCGGTCCGCCGGCCTCGAGCGCGCGAAGCAGCTCGCACAAAGTGTGCTCACCTTCCCCGCGGATCAGAAAATCGACTTCGGCACACGGCTCGTACGCCGCTGGCGCGAGGCTTGGATCGTAACCTCCAGCGACGATTCGTGTCGCCGGTCGAAGATGCCGGACGACCCGCGCGATCTTGAAGGCGGTTTCTCGCTGAAACGTCATGACCGACAACCCGACGACGTCGGGCTGGTACTCGCTCATCAAACGCTCGATGGTGGGGATGACCCGGGACTGGACCAGGATGAGGTCGGCAATCGACACCCGGTGATGCGGATCGATGTTGCCGGCCAGGGACGAGAGGGCCCCGTTGGGCATCCTGACGACGATCGGCGGCATGTGCTCGAAGGAATCCGGCATTGAGAGCAGCAGCACGTTCATGAGCGCCTCACAGTCTTGTTCAGGATGTGTATACTGGCCCGCCGAAACGTCCGTCAAGCGCAAACGTGATGCCGCGAACCCTGACCGTGCTCGCACCGATTCGCCGCGGCGAGGAGGAATCCCTGCGCGCCATCCTCCGGCCGATCGGAGACGACATCCGGGGCAGGCGGCTCGATCAGCGGGCCGACAATCCCCGCATCGAGTTCCTTCGCAGCCGGCAGATTCACTTCGCGCGCTTTGCCATTCTCGCCGATCCAGATCGCGGACCCGATCGCAAACGCCTGCTCTATTCCGCCAACTACGACGGCGAACTGGAGAACCACCTCGCCGAGTTGACGGCGATCACGTCGGACATGGAAGCGATCTGGGGCCGCTGCGAAAACTACGCGGGCGCCGGGGAGTTCGCAACCTTCATCCGCGCGCACGCACACGAGTTCCAGACCTTCTACATCGCCTTCCGCGACGAGACCGTCGACAGCATCCGCGACGCCATCGCCCTTCGACGGCATGCCCAGACGCTCGCTGACGCCGATTCGGCCGGCCCGCTGCCAGCGACCGCGGCCCCGCCGGTCCATCGCCGAGGCGCTCCAGCGGCTCATGCGCGCGCTTCCGATCGTGATTGACGTCGTCGCGGCTATCATGCGCCTCGGCTTCGTGAATGTCATTCGCGGCACGCAGCAGATTGTTGCCAGCCTGAACAGATATCCGCTGTTCCGCGTCTTGAACCGGCTCACGCGGAATCGCATGCCGCCGCAACAATCGCCGTACTCGAGCGTGTCGCTCGACAACTGCGCCGTGCCTGCGCCACTCGTGCCGGGCGATGAAGTCACCTCGGCATCTGATCGACAAACGCCTCCAACCTTCAGGGAAGATGTCGTCACGCAGAACCAGTTGACGCTCGTAACCGTCGTGAAGCCAGGACACGTGAAGCGCGTCCGGGCGGTCATGGCGGCGATCGATTCGTACTCGAAGCGGCTGGCGCCGCCAGGCTCGCTCATCGGGATCAGCACCATTCATTTCGTGAAGTGGCTCGTCATCGACAACGGCCGGCGGCTGATGATGGTCAGCGACTACGACGGATCGTGGGAGAACTACATCGACGAGTTCGCCGAGATGATCCTCTCGGGACTGGATGCCATCTGGGAAACCTCGTACGGCTATCCGCCCGATGGCGCGCGCGACCTGCCGGCGTTCAAGCGGTTTCTTCGGAGCCATCAGGTGCCATCCGAGGTGTTCTTCAGCGCCTACCCAGACCAGACCGTGCTGAACATCGTCAACGATCGCGCCTTTGCGCGGGCATCTCAACCAGTGATGACGCCGACGACGCCACTGCCGGATGACGTACTCGCCGACGTTCAGGGCTTCATCACGAGCGGGTACGGACACCTGTCGTACGCCGCGTATCTCTTTGTCGAGTTTCAGGACGCCGGACAGGCCCGGCGGTGGCTGGAAATGGTCGTGCCGGCCATCACGTCCTCGAGTCGCTGGCCGACGCTGCCGAATGGAGAGAAGCTCAAGCCGGCCGTGGCGGTGAACATCGCGTTCACCGCCGATGGGCTCGCGGCTCTGGGCCTCCCGTCACGCGTCCGGTGCACGTTCCCTGTGGAGTTTCAAGAGGGCATCGCGCGCGAGCACCGTTCGAGAATCCTCGGCGACACGGAAGAAAGCGATCCAGCCAGATGGGAGCTCGGCGGCACGGCGCTCCCGCCGCTTCATGCCGTCGTCCTCGTTCACGCGGACTCTGCCGCCGAGACTCGACATCGCTTGCGACGCGCAGCGCGCGCTCGTCGCCGAGACGGGCGGCGGTGTCGTCGAGCTGCCAGGCAGCATGCAGAGCGGCTACCGTCCGGAAGGCGACTACGAGCCGTTCGGGTTTCACGACGGTATCGCGCAGCCGTCGATCGCCGGGATCAGCGGCGATGGCGTTCCCACAGGCGAGTTCATCCTCGGGTACTCGAACCACTACGGGATCATTCCACCGACGCCGGTGGTGCCCGCGGAGCTCGACGCCGGCGGGCTGCTGCCCTCGCTCGACAATCCGTATCACGCATCCGAGCAGCTGCGGGATCTCGGGTTGAACGGATCGTACGTCGTGTACCGAAAGCTTCAACAGGACGTCGCCGGTTTCTGGCAGTTCCTGAAGCGGGAAGCTGTTCGAGGCGGCGGCGAAGAGAATGCCGGACGCATGGTCTGGCTGGCGTCTCGCCTTGTGGGACGATGGCCAAGTGGCACGCCGCTGGTGCTCGCGCCGCATAGCGACGACCCACTGATGGCAGATCGTAACGACTTCCTCTATAGAGATGATGCCGACGGCTTGTCCTGTCCGCTTGGCGCGCACATCCGCCGCGCGAACCCGCGTGACGACATCAAGCCGTACCCGGCCGCCGAGTCGCTCAGCATGTCGGAGGCGCACCGGTTGCTGCGCCGCGCGCGCGTCTTCGGTCCGGCGCTGTTCGACGCGGCTGTTCTGGCAGATCCCACGTCGGCCGCGTGCCGCGCCGCGATCATGGCGCTCGCAGATGACGGCCGCGCCCGGGGCATTCATTTCTTCTGCGTCAACGCAAGCATCCGCAGCCAGTTCGAGTTCGTGCAGCAGACGTGGTGCAACAACCCACGCTTCGCCGGCCTCAACGACAACAAGGATCCGATAACCGGCGATAACGATCGAACCGATCAGCCGTCGAGTCACATGACGATACCGGGACACAGCCGCTGCGCACGGGTCCGTTGCCCCGCTTCGTCACGGTCAGAGCCGGCGCGTATCTGTTCATGCCGAGCATCAAGGCGCTGCGCTTTCTGGCAGCGTCTGGCGTCTGGTAGGACCTGACCGACAGCTAGGCAGCCCATGATCGCGATGAAGGACGCTATTGTCGTTTCTGTCGTGTCTGTGATCTCGGCAGGTGCTGGGAGACGTGCCGGCCCGCCTGCGGAGAGCTATTAGGAACGCCTCCGTCGGATCACTGTCATAGCGATCTGCGCGCATGCCGATGCCGGAGCAAGTCTCAGGCCTCGAGTTCCTGGGATTGCAGAATACGTTCGGCGGCGCCGCCAAGTCTCGACAGTTGTCCCGGGCACCAAATACGGAATCCGTAAAGCTCAGCAGGTCGCGACCGGTGAACCCGACCTCCTCATCTGGTTGCGCACATTGTCCGCGACGGCTGACTCGCGCACGGTGATTACTCTGTCGACGAGGCGGGCTGAGCCGTGGTTCGTTGGCAGTGGACAACGTCCTGCCGCGAAATACACCGTCGGCGGCCTCAACGCTGAGGTACGCCGTCGCGACTCGCGTCTCTCGTGCTGTCCCACAAGCGACTCGCAATCCGTCCCGGTCTGGTGGGACAATCCACCCATCATAACAAGACAATGACACCTGAACGGTGGCGGCAGGTGGAGGAGCTGTTTCACGCAGCGCTGACGCGCAGCGAAAGCGATCGCGCGGCCTTTCTCGCGAACGCGTGCGCCGGCGACGAGGCGCTCCTGCGCGAGGTGCAATCGCTGCTCGCCCAGCCAGCGTCGGGCCGTGGATTTCTTGATGGGCCGGCTGTGGAGGTCGCGGCGCAGATGGTCAGCGATATCGGCGGGTCAGCACTGACAGGCAAGCGCCTTGGCGCCTATGACGTGCACGCGCGCATCGGCGCGGGCGGGATGGGCGAGGTCTACCGCGCGCGCGACACGAAGCTGGGCCGCGACGTCGCGATCAAGATCCTCCCGCCCCACTTCACCAGCGATCCCGATCGGCTGGCACGGTTCGAACGCGAGGCGCGCGTGCTGGCGTCACTCAATCATCCACATATCGGCGCGATCTACGGATTGGAAGACGCGGACGGCGTGCGGGCGTTGGTGCTCGAGCTGGTCGAAGGCGACACGCTGGCCGACCGCATCGCGCGCGGACCCATACCTGTTCAGCGACACGCTCAACATCGCACGACAGATCGCGGACGCGCTCGAAACAGCGCACGAGAAGGGCATCGTCCATCGGGATCTGAAGCCCGCCAATATCAAGATCACCCCTGACGGCGTCGTGAAGGTCCTCGACTTTGGCCTGGCGAAGGCGGCCTCCATCGATGCGGTGGGGGCCGATCTGACGCAGTCGCCGACGCTGACGGTCGGCGGAACAAAGGAAGGCGTCATCCTCGGGACGGCGACGTACATGAGTCCCGAGCAGGCGAACGGCCGACCCGCTGACAAGCGTGCGGACGTGTGGGGGTTCGGCGCCGTGCTCTACGAAATGTTGACGGGCCTGCGGGCCTTCGAGGGTGCGACGATCTCGGCGGTGCTCGCGAAAGTGATCGAGCGCGAACCGGATTGGACGGCCCTCCCGGCCTCGACGCCTCCACATCTGCGTGAACTGTTGCGCCGATGCTTGAGGAAAGATCCGAAGACGCGGCTCCAGGCGATTGGAGACGCGCGCGTGCAGATTGAAGAGCTGATCAGCGGCGCAACCGAGGAAGCCGTCGACGGACGTTTCCAAATCGGGGATGCACTGAACGACCCCAACAATTCCGTTACGGCAGCGCGTTCGCCTGCTGCGAACCATCGCGAGCGGGTTGCATGGTTGATCGCAACGGCGTTCCTAGGTGTTGCGCTGTTCTTTGCCATGCGGCCTTCGAACAATACGCAATCCAGCGATCCGATCAGCTTTGCGGTGCTCCCTCCCGAAGAGACCGCCTTCTCCGGGTCGGTCAACACGACGGTCAATGTCCCATCGTTTGCTCTTTCTCCCGACGGCCGCGCCCTGGTATTCAGCGCGCAGACGACCGGAGGGAGACCCACGTTGTGGGTGCGAGCGATGGATAGTTTCGGCGCGCGCCAGTTGGCCGGAACCGACGATGCGCAGGATCCGCTGTGGTCTCCGGACAGTCAATGGATTGGCTTTTTTGCCGACGGAAAGCTGAAGAAGGTGCCCGCCGCCGGCGGACCCGTCCAGGTCATCACTCAAGCTGCGACGGATTTCCGCGGAGGGACATGGGGTCCGGATGGGACGATTCTCTTTTCAAGCGGAACGGACGCGATTGCGTCCGTGAATACCGAGGGCGGTAAAGTGACCCCGATGACGGCATTCGATCCGGCACATCAGGAGGCGGTTCATCGAAGCCCACACTTTCTGCCCGACGGCCAACATTTTCTGTACTCCATCATGGGTCATAGCGAAGACAAGAATGGCGTCTACGCGGGCTCGCTGGACGGCCGGACGAAGAAGCTTCTTCTCCACGTCAACACCAGCGCAGTCGATGTACCGCCCGGGTACCTGTTGTTTGCTGATGGAGATTCGCTGCTCGGTCAGGCCTTCGACGCAACAAATATTGAATTGGTCGGCCAACCGTTTCTCGTCGCGACCCATGGGGGCCGCAACACGGCATTCATGAGCGCAGTCTCGGCGTCCCGGACCGGAGCCATCGCGTATGCGGGCATCATCTCTCAGGCAGGTCGCCTGGAGTGGATTGATCGCGCGGGAACCATGCTTGCTCCGGCTGGCACGCCGGACGGGGACTACACCGATTTCCGCCTATCGCCCGACGAAACCCAACTGGCGTCGTCGCTCTTCGATCCCAAGACCAACGCCGTCGAAATCTGGCTTACCGACCTCGCGCGCAGCAGCAGATCTCGTCTGTCTCCCGGAGGTCTGATCACCGCTTCCGCGGTCTGGTCGCCCGATGGCACGCGGCTGACGTTTCGGACAAACCGGAATGGAATGATTGAATTTTACGAGAGGAGCGCGGCCGGCGGCGGAAGCGATCGACCAGTGACCGTCTGCAGAGGCTTACCGGGCGGCGAAAATGCCATCGTTCAACCTTGTTCCGACCGACTGGTCACCGACCGGCAAACAGATCATCTTTTCTGCACCGACGCCCGCTTCCGGGAGCGACCTGTGGCTGCTACCGATCGGTGAAGGAGGCACACCCGCGCCATTCATCGCTCCGCGTGCCGAGCAAATGCACGGCAACTTTTCGCCGAACGGTGGTCTCGTGGTGTACACGTCGAATGAGACCGGCAGGTTCGAGGTCTACGTCGAAACCATTCCGCAATCCGACCGGAAATGGTTGGTCTCCGCGAATGGCGGTTACGAGCCTCGGTGGCGTGGAGACGGAGGAGAAATTTACTATCTGTCCCAAGACCGGAAGATGATGAGCGTCTCAGTCGGCGCCGGTCCGTCGTTCGGCGCCGCTAAACCGCTGTTCCAGACCCGTGTGCCTGCCGGAGTGACCAACAACCGCACTCACTTCGTGCCCAGTCGCGATGGCCGTCGGTTCCTCGTCAACACGGCCCTCGAGGGATCAACTCCAGCCATCAACATCATCGTCAACTGGGCTGCGACGATCAACAAATGAACTACCAGCACCTGAAGGCACCACCGACGCAACCGACGGCCGCTTTCTGATGACCATGACCCTCAAGGCGGCGACCGCGGCACCCATCACGGTCGTCCTCAACTGGGACGCGGCGTTGAAAAAGTGAACTGATGATGGAACCTGAACGCTGGCGGCGGCTGGAGGAGCTATATCACGCAGCGCTGACGCGCAGCGAACGCGATCGCGCGTCCTTTCTGGCTCACGCGTGCGCCGGCGACGAGGCGCTCCTGCGGGAGGTCAATGCGCTGCTCGCGCAGCCAGCGTCGGGCCGTGGATTTCTCGATGGCCCGGCGGTGGCGGTCGCAGCGATGGTCAGCGATATCGGCGGGTCAACACTGACAGGCAAGCGCCTTGGTGCTTACGAGGTCCACGCGCGCATCGGCGCGGGTGGCATGGGCGAGGTGTACCGCGCGCGCGACACGAAGCTGGGCCGCGACGTCGCGATCAAGATCCTCCCGCCCCACTTCACCAGCGATCCCGATCGGCTGGCACGGTTCGAACGCGAGGCGCGCGTGCTGGCGTCACTCAATCATCCACATATCGGCGCGATCTACGGATTGGAAGACGCGGACGGCGTGCGCGCGTTGGTGCTCGAGCTGGTCGATGGCGACACGCTGGCCGACCGCATCGCGCGCGGACCCATACCTGTTCGCGACACGCTCAACATCGCACGACAGATCGCGGACGCGCTCGAAACAGCGCACGAGAAGGGCATCGTCCATCGGGATTTGAAGCCGGCCAATATCAAGATCACTCCTGATGGCGTCGTGAAAGTCCTCGACTTTGGCCTGGCGAAGGCGGTCTCCAGTGGCGCGGTGACGGCCGATCTGACGCAGTCTCCGACGCTGACGGTCGGCGGGACTCGGGAGGGAGTCATCCTCGGAACGGCGGCTTATATGAGCCCCGAACAGGCGCGCGGCCAGCCTGTCGACA
Source organism: Vicinamibacterales bacterium (assembly GCA_963787755.1). GTDB lineage: Bacteria > Acidobacteriota > Vicinamibacteria > Vicinamibacterales > JAMQPK01 > JAMQPK01. The sequence continues at coordinate 104,943 of CAWBEG010000010.1, read as the reverse complement.
AGCGCACGGATATCTGGGCATTTTGTTGTGTTCTGTATGAAATGCTCACGGGTCGTCTCGCGTTCGGTCGCGATACCGTTTCCGACACGGTTGCCGCAGTTATCGAGCGTGAGCCGGATTGGAGTGCGCTTCCTCCGAGCCTCTCTCCGACACTCAAGGTCTACCTGCGACGTTGCCTGGAAAAGAATCCTCGCAATCGTGTGCACGACGTGGCTGACATTCGCTTGGCACTCGAAGGTGCCTTTGATTGCCCGCCGACAGGTTCGAAGAAATCGCCTTGGCGCCAATGGTCAGTCGCCGTGATTGCGGCCATCGCCCTCGCGGGACTCGGTGCAACGACCGCATGGCTGCTGAAGTCTGGTCCATCGGAGCGGCCGGCAGTTGCCCAACTGGTCACGCGGGTCAGCGTTCGAACTCCACCACTGGCGGTCCAGGAGCGCGCTCTCAGCCCTGCGGTTGCGCTATCTCCTGATGGTGCTCACCTGGCCTATGTGGCCGGGGACGGGGCAACAGGACAGCTCTACGTGCGCCGTCTCGATTCGTTTGAAGCAAAACCTGTTCAAGGTGCCGATAACGCTCACGGCCCGTTCTTTTCACCAGATGGAAAGTGGATTGCTTTTTTTCTGGCGCGCAACTGAAAAAAGCCTCACTCGCTGGCGGTCCGCCCCTGTCATTGGCCGACATCTCCGGCGCAGACAGTGGATCCTGGGGAGTCGATGACAGGATCATTTTTCGGGGTCCTGAGGGACTTTGGCGTGTCTCGGGAAGTAGTGGGAAGCCGGAGCTGGTGGTCCGCACAGACTTCACCCCTTATTGGCCTGAGCTCCTCCCCGACGGTAATGCCGTCCTGTTTACTGCTACCGGCCCGCAAATCTGGATACACTCCCTGAAGACAGGACAGCGTCGCCTGATTGTCGAGCGCGGCAGCCATGCGCGTTACGTGTCTTCGGGCCACCTCATTTACGCATCCGAGGGATTGCTGATGGCCGCGCCCTTTGACGCCGAAAGGCTTGAACTGATCGGCCCGGCGATTCCCGTCATCGAAGGTGTGATGATGACGAGGCCAGGAGCGCCTTCGCTCGGCCATTTCGCTGTTTCCATGAGCGGATCGCTTGCATATATCTCAGGTCCCGTCCGCAATTCCAAACAGACGCTGCATTGGGTCGATCGTCACGGACGTGAGGAATCTTTGAATGTGGAGCCGCGCTCTTACTTGTGGCCCAGAGTGTCTCCCGACGGGACGCGCGTGGTGGTAGAGGTTGTCCAGTCCGGCAATCGGGATGTGTGGGTTTACGATCTGGTTCGCAAGTGGTGGAATCGGCTCACGTCCGATCCCGCCGATGATGGGCGCCCTATATGGACGCCCGCCGGTGATCGCGTCGTCTTCAGGTCAAATCGCGATCGAGGGGGGTTCAACTTGTTCTGGCAGCGAGTCCATGGCACTGGACAAGCCGAACGCCTTACCAGCGAGCCAAACGGGGATCGGACCGCGTGGGGGTTTCACTCCGGATGGGAAGATGCTGCTTGTGACTCAGGTCAATCCTAATACCGGAATCGATTTGCATCTGCTCTCGATGGAGCGCGGTTATGGCTTGAAACCGCTGCTTCAGGGGCGCTTCGTGGAGGGAACTGCACAGCTCTCGCGCGATGGCCGCTGGATCGCTTACCGCTCCGATGAGACGGGGCTTTCGGAAATTTATGTGCGGCCCTTCCCCAACGTAGACGACGGAAAATGGCAGATCACGACCAATGGCGGAACGGCACCTCTCGGCCGCCTGGCGGCCGCCAGTTGTTCTATCGAGCTGGTGATTCGATGATGGTGGTTCCGATCGAGACGGAGCCAACATTCACACCTGGAAAGCCCCAGGTGCTGTTTTCGAAAAGCTACATTGCCAATATGCAGAGCGTCGATATTTCCGAGGATGGTCAGCGCTTCCTGATCACCAAGGACGACGCGCTGATGCCCGAGTCATCCAAATTCGATGAGATAAGCGTCGTTCTGAACTGGACCGAGGAACTTAAACGGCTGGTGCCGGCGAAGTAACTATCCCTCTCCTCGCAGCTCCCGCATCAGCCACGCCTTCGCCAGCTTCCAGTCGCGCATGATGGTCTCGGGCGACACCTCCAGCACAGTGGCCGTTTCCTCCACGCTCAGCCCGCCGAAGAAGCGCAGCTCAATGACGCGGCTCTTACGCTCGTCCATTGTCGCCAGCACCTTCAGCGCATCGTCGAGCGCCACGAGATCCATTCCGGTTCCACAGCAACGGGCAAGCCTTCGTCGAACGTCACCTTCACGGCTCCCCCGCCGCGTTTCTGATACGCCTTCGACCGCGCGGAGTCGACGAGGATGCGCCGCATCAGCCGGGCGGACATCGCGAGAAAGTGCGCGCGATTCTGCCAGTTGACGTGTTGGACATCGATTAAGCGCAGGTACGCCTCGTTGACCAGCGCGGTCGCTTGCAGGCTGTGACCGGCCCGTTCGCCCGCCATGCACCGGCGAGCGATGCGGCGCAGCTCGCTGTGGACGATCGGGACCAGCCGATCGAGCGCCGCCTCGTCCCCTTCCCGCCACCTCAGGAGGATCTCCGTCACGTTGTGGGGTGAAGCCGGAATGGCCGCATTTTACGCCTGATTTCGGCTGATGCCAGTTTTTGCCCGTGCTTCCCGCCTCCGGATACGAGGAGGGACGCGCGATGACGAACGCAGGACGAAAGGCGACGGTGGCGCTGGTGGCAGCCATGGCCATGATGGTGGCGGGACGGGCAAACGCCCAGGACGAGCCGACTGCCGCGCCCGGCCTGGGTGACGCGACCATCGTGTTGCACGTCGTCAACTACGCGGCTCTGTCTCGCGACGTCCTGGACGCGGCAATGGAACGCGTCGAAAGCGTTTACCAGCCCATCGGCGTGCGCATCGTGTGGGTCGATGGCGAGCGAAGTGCCGAGCAACGCCAGGGCAACCGGCTCCATTTCAACATCCTGCTGCTCTCGCGCGACATGGCTGAAAAGAAAATCTCAGCGGAAGGTCTCAAGGATGGTGTGCTCGGCCAGGCGCACGCGACCGAGCGGGCGCGCGTCTATCTTCTGCGATCGCATCGCGGCAACTCCCGGCGCCCGGCTGTATTTCGCGATCCCGCTCGGCGACATCATCGCCCACGAAGTGGGCCATCTCTTGCTGGGTGCGAATAGCCATTCCCGCAGCGGCATCATGCGCCCGAACACGGACGTGCGCGCCCTTCCCCTCCAGGGTTTTGAGAAGACTCAGGCCCGCACCATCCGTACAACATTGATGGAACTGACGGCCGCGACCACTGGGCGGTGATAGCACTCGTCACGCAGCAGCACGCTTTGCCTGTGGCGATCTTCGCGCGTGATCGGCTTTCCACCGATCGCACAATTCCCGGGCAGCGTTGCTCCAATCGGGATATCGAAATGCGAAACCGTGCTCGAGCAATCTCGCCGGGACGACACGACGGCTCTTGAGAATGAGCTCGGTCTCCGTCCGCATGAGAACTGCACCGATCTCGAGCATCCACTTCGTTGCATGCAGGCCGAACGGGGCACCACAAGCTTCGCGCAGCACCCGCATGAACTCCGCATTCGGTAAGGGGTTTGGAGACGCGACGTTCACGACTCCGTCTATGTCGTCGCGATCGATCAGCCAGCGAATCGCCGCAACGAAGTCTTCGTGGTGGATCCACGAGATGAATTGCCGGCCGTCACCGGCGCGGCCGCCGAGGCCGCGGCGTGCGAGCCCGAGGAGTGCGTCGAAGATGCCTCCAGCGTCGGGACTCAACGTCATCGCTGAACGAAGCGCGATCTTCCGAGTCCGATCCGTGACGGCCTCCTCGAAAGCCTGCTCCCATGCGCGCGCCACTTCGATGCTGAATCGCCAGGCGCTCGGTGCAGTCGGTTCGTCGCCGCCGAGAATACCCGAGTGCTCGTCGTTCGGGCGGTCGTACCGGTGCGCGTAGATCGTGGCGGTGCTCGCTTGCAGCCACACTCGTGGCCGGCGAGACGCTCGTGCGATCGCCACTCCCACAACGCGCGTCGAAGATACGCGCGACTGCAGAATCTCCTGCCGATTTGCGGCGGTGTATCGACAGTTCACGCTGCGACCCGTCAGATTGATGACCACGTCACATCCATCGATCTCGGATCGCCAATCGCCAAGGGTTAAGCCATCCCACGCCACAACACGCCATGGGCGAACTGCGGGGCGGCGGCTCAGGACAACCACTTCATGGCCGTCGCATTGAAAGGCGCGGGCAAGAATGGTCCCGACTTGTCCCGATCCCCCTGGAATGACGATCTTCATCTTCCCCTCCGGCGTTACTCGACAAAACGGCTTCGAGACTCCTCACTGGGAATCAGGCACTGTTCGTAGCGGCCAAAGAAGCGATACCGGCTTCGGGCGATGACGTCATACAGGCGATCGCGAAGCGCCTTCGGTAAGGCTCCAGCCACGCGCGCCAGTTTCCAGGGCCACCCGAGGCTGCCGGCTACGAACAAAACGGCGTCGCTTTTCGTGACGACCCGAGCGTCCGGCGTACGAAAGTCTGCAACCACGTAGAACGAGCTCAAGTCCTCGGGGTCACCACCCCACCGCGCCACCATCGCTTTTCCTGTCGCGCTCTGCAGCGACGCGAAGCTGAAGACCGCGCGGTGATCGTGCTTCAGGAGAAATTGCAGCAGCCGATTGCAAAGCCCGCAAACGCCGTCGTACAGAACAAGGTGAGCACCTTGTGGCCGAGACGGGGCTTGCACTGCTGAAACAGTCATGGTTTAATAATAATGAACATGTTCACTAAAAATGTCAATCCCCGTAAACGAGGTCGCCCTGCCGGGCCCACGGCCCAGGGGGTCGCGACACGGGAACGGCTCTATGCAACGGCGCTCCGGTTGATCGCAGCGCGCGGCTACGAAGCGACGACCCTCCGCGACATCGCGAAGGACGCGAACGTCAGCGTCGGACTGCTCTATCGCTATTTCCCGAGCAAGCAAGCGGTCGTCATCGCGCTTTACGACGAGTTGTCTACCGGCTACGCGCGACAGGCTGCGGAAATGCCCGCAGGAAGATGGCGCGACCGCTTCATCTTTGCTCTGAATACGAGCCTCCATGTGCTCGAGCCGCACCAGATGGCGCTCCGAGCGCTCACCCCTGTCCTGGTTGGCGATCCTGAGGAGGGCATCTTCGCCACGAGCACCGCCTTCTCTCGTCTCCGAGTGCAGCACGTGTTTGAAACAGCGGTGACTGACGCGACCGACGCCCCGAAGCAGCCCCTGGCAGAAGCGCTCGGCCGGCTTCTGTACCTCGTTCACCTGGCCGTGCTCCTTTGGTGGCTGCTCGACAAGAGCTCAAACCAGCGCGCAACGGCGTCACTTGTGTCGCTTACGCAGCAACTTCTGCCTTCAGCGGCGATGGCTCTACGCGTGCCACCCGTCCGACGATTTGTGATCTCGGTGGACGAATTGATCCGTCAAGCGCTGTTTGGCAATCCAATCTGAGGTCTTCATGTTCCTGGCCCAGCGCCCATCGCCCGCGGTAATCGACCGCTTCCTGCGTGACTCGCAGGAACTGCCGCTGTCGTACAGCCCGATCGGAATCGTCAATGGCAAGACATCCCGCCACAGCCTCGATGAGCATGTGGTGGCGATTGGACGCGGCAAACGCGAGTGGTACGACGACGCGGCGGGATGCTTCCTCCGTGGACGTGCACAACAGTGTGTGGGGGCCGTTATTTGGCTATCGCGGCAGCTTCAACGTCGAATGGCGGAAAGTGAGCGCGGGTGACATCCCCCGTCACATCCTCCCGAAACGCCAGGAACGGCGCGATTAGACAGGACGTCGCTCCCTGAAGAGCAACTCTGCCCGCACGCTATAGGGCTCAACTTTGCTGGAAGGCGGTTCGAAAAACAGATTCCCCGCTTCCGTTTTTTGCTCTTTCGGATCGTCAACTTCGGCAATCTTCTTCACCACTTCGACGGGAATTTGCTGGAAGTGAGTTCCTGAGTTCTTTGAGTTCTTTTTTCCGGTGGTCTTTCTTGTCATGCACGAACAGTAGCAGGGCGCGCGTGATACGGGTCACCTCTTTGGGGAACCGATTCCTGGTCTTTACGATCGGTTGACCGGCTCGATAGCCCCTTGAACCCTCAAAAAAGCGCAGCGACAAGGCGAGGGCGAGCGGGTTTAATAGCCACGAGAATTTACTTGCAGGGCTCGTGAGGATTAGTTACGATAACGTTACGTTAGTTTAGTTTAGTGTTTTGTCCTGCAAGGAGGGTGAGATGGCCACGCGGAGTAAGCACGTTCCGATGAACTTCAAGGAGATGCCGCAGGCGGACGTTCCGCAAGGCAGGAACGGAAAGCATAAAGAGATCGTGACCATGATCCTCTCGGATCTGGCTCAAGTACAAGAAGGCGTCGCGCTCAAAGTGCCGCTGGCACAATTGGCAGAAAGCAAGGAGAAGGTGCGGTCAGCGCTGAATCGTGCGACCCGGAAAAACGGGCAAAACGTGGCCACAGCCAGCGATGACATGTTCTTATATGTGTGGACTGAAACGCCCTGAGAGGCCGGCGGTTCACACGCGGCGCATTCCTGCCGTGCGAATACTTGTGATTGCTGCACTGATCTCTTCTGCCGCATGCGCATCGCCGACGGCACCGCAGTTGCCACCCGGCGCAATTCAGGTGAACGGAACGGTTCGCTATTTCACCCTCGAGGGCGGGTTCTGGGCCGTGCGCGGCGATGACGGGGTTACCTACGACCCCATGAACGGCCTTGCATCAGAATTCCAGCGCGACAACCTGCGCGTCACGCTTGTCGCGAAAGTACGCAACGACATGGGCGGCATCCACATGGTCGGCCCCATCGTCGAAGTGCTGTCGATTCAAATGCGTTAAGTGTCAGAAATAGCCGACGGCGAGCGCGGTATCGACCCGCATCAGACCAGACTACAATCAGAAAGTCGTCAGCATGGGATTGCGAAGGCGGCACCGGAGATGCGATGTCGGAAGTGCAGAACGCTCGGCGCATGCTCGATCAGGCGGAACGCGCTGCGATCGCCGGCGAACTCGCGTCTGCCGATGAGCTACTCAGAAGCGCCGCACGCATTCAGGAAGCCGAACTGGGTCCACTCCATCCAGATCTGGCGAGTACACTGAATAACCTCGGGATTGTCGCCGAGAAGACCGGACGGCTAGGCGATGCCGAGGCGTTCTATCGGCGGGCCGCGGCGATAGCGTCCGCGTCACTCCCGTCGGACCACCCGATTGTCGCGGACAGCCGAAAAACCCTGGAAGACTTCTGCCGCGAGCGCGGTTTGCCGATCGATGCAGCCGTTGTCACCACGCCCCCGGCGCCGGACATCGACAGACCCCCCTCCTCCGGCACCCCGTTGCCCGTGGCACGCCCACCAACGCCGACTGCTGCCCAGCCGTTGCCGCCTGCACCACATAGAACGTCGCGATCGCTTACATGGGTGGCGATCGGTGTCGTCGTCCTGGTGATTACCGCGTTCCTTGTGAGGCGAGCCTCGTCGCCACGCGAGACGTCAACGGCGATACCGACGTCAGCATCCACGGCGCAGCAGGCCGCCGAGCCTCCGCTGCCGCCTCCCGTCACGCCGGCTCCGATCGAACAGGCACAACCGCCGAAGGTCGCACCGCGTGGCGGCAGTCGCGGCGACGTCACCGACACGCGGCAAGCGGCGGCGCGTTCAGCGATGGGCATCAGTCTAGCCACTGCCCAACTGTGCCAGACCTTTTCGATGAGCGGCGGCAACTGGCGATGCGATCCGGTGGGCGACTCGGTGTCACCGAGGCCGATCGTCCTCTACACACGTGTCAGATCCCCGCGAGACACCGTAGTCGTGCATCGCTGGTATAGCGGAAAGACACTGCGGCAGTCCGCGAAGCTGACGATTCGTGCCAACACGACGGAGGGATATCGCACGTTCAGCCGGCTGACTGTTGACGGTGTTGGGGATTGGCGAGTGGAAGTCAGAAGCGCGGACGGCGACTTACTGTACGAGCAACAATTCGCCGTTCGATGACCCCACGATCCCTACGATCCCCACGCGCCAATGAATCGCTCGTACTCTTCGCGCGTATCGATGTCCGTGAACGCGCCCTCGTCATCGATCGGCACTTCTATCATGTCCGCCGCATGCGCGCGGACGACCGGTTTCGCGCCGTGCGAGGGATCGGCACGCTGGAGCTCACCGAACAGATCGCGGCCAAAGATCACGGGATGACCATGTCGGCCGTTCGACACAGGCCGCACGATGGGTGCACCACGTTCGCGCTGCGCGGCCATTAGCGTGCGCACGGTCGCAACGCTCACCAGCGGTACATCGATGAGCGTTACCAGTACTGCCGTCGCGCGCGCGGCGTCAATCGCATGTAGTCCGGCAAGCAGCGACGTGAGCTGACCCTGGTCGTAGTCGGGATTGTCGACAATGCGAACACCCGATCTCGGCCGCGCACCGGCGCGGATGGCTTCGGCATCCGCCCCCACGACGACGATGACGTCTTGAATGCCGGCTTCGAGCAACGTGCGCGTCACGCGATCGAAGAACGTGTCGCCTGACGATCCGATCGGCAGCAAAGCCTTCGGGCGCCCCATTCTCGACGACTTGCCGCCAGCGAGGACAATTCCGGGAATCATCGCCAACTACTATAGAATCGCTGCCATGAGCGATGTGGGCGTAAAGGTTCGCTGCCAGCGTTGCGGCGATCAGATGGATCTCCGGGACCCGCCGCCGGGAACCCCATGGCAGCCGAATCAGTTCTGGGTATGTCAGAAGTGCGGCCGTCATTATTGGACGACCTATCCCACTCAGCCAGGCGCCACCGCAGCCGCACCCCCTGCCACGCCCGCCGCTCCAAAACCGGCAGCCGAATAATTTTCTGCGCAGGCCCCCCATGAATACCAGCCCAAGCGCCGACGACGAAGACGATGAAGTCCTTGAAGATGAAGAGTTTGACGAGGACGCCGAGCGCGACGACGACGACGACGATGCCGACGACGATGACGAAGAAGAAGAGGAAACCTGGCAGGTCCTCGCGTCTTGACTTCGTAGGTTGAAGCACCTACACTGGCCCCGTTCTCGACCGGAGAAGCTCCCAAAGGCCGGATCTCCAAGAGGTTACACGGCTTTCCAGTAAACGGCCGGGAACATTCGGAGGACACGGGTATGCCGACCGGCACGATCGCACGGCTTCTCATCGACAAGGGTTTCGGGTTTATCCGCGATGAAGGCGGGATCGAACATTTCTTTCATCGCAGCTCCGTCCGAGGCGCCGTCTTTGAGTTGCTTCGCGAAGGCCAGCGCGTCGAGTTCACTCCTGAGGAGTCTCAGAAGGGTCCACGCGCCGGAGACGTTCGTCTCGTAGAGGGTTAGCTCTTTTACCTGCCGGCGGCCGCTCGGCGCCGGAATCAATCGGCCTTCGTCGGCGCATTTCTCCGACAACGTCGTCTGTACTTTAAGTCTGTACGCCGAGCACTCGGAGAAACGCCTCGGTATCACTCAAATCACGCACAACGACATCGGCTCCGCTCTTCTGCAGCGTGTTCAGATCGCACGGACCAGTCGCGACAGCCACCGATCGCGCTCCGGCCGCCTTCGCGCACGCGACGTCGAACACCGTGTCGCCGACCACCACGACATCGCTCGGTTGCACACGTGGCGCACCACATGCCTCGGCCCGCTGAATCGCGATATCGAACAGGTGACTGCGTTCGGTGACGTCGTCGCCGTATGCACCGCAGCGGAAAAATTTCCAGATGTCAAAATGCTGCAGTTTGATGCGCGCGCCCTCCTCGCAGTTTCCTGTGAGGAGCGCCACAAAGACATCATCGCGGGTGTCGAGGGTTTCGAGCAGACGGCGCACACCCGGCAGCACGCCCTTTCCCGGAGCGGGCTCGCGCAGCGTGTCCGTCAGTCGCGAGAAGTAGCGCTCGCGGAAACGATGAAAATTATCTCCGCCCAGATCGACGCTCGCTCGAGAGGCAGCATCGTCGAGAATCCACTTGTCGGTGCGGCCCGCCATTTCGACGCCGTCGAACGCGCCTGCGATGCCGAAGACATCTTCGAACGCGCGGTTCATCGCACGACTACCGGCTCGGCCCGTACGAATGAGCGTTCCATCGATGTCGAGGAGAACAATTCTCCCTGAAACAGTCGCGTCGATCACGATTCCGCACGAACGTTACCGGCGCGCGGGCCCTTCGGCGACGTCTCTTCGTCGAACGCGACGCGCTGCCCTTCGGCAAGCGAATCGAAGCTGCCCTGTACACCGCTTCGATGGAAGAACCATTCCTGCCCGCCCTCGTCACGGATGAAGCCGAAGCCGCGATCACGGACGAGCCGTTTGATAGTGCCTGTAGGCATAGCGCACTCCTTCACGTAGCCGGTCTTGCTCTACAATACCAGCAAACTTCTGCCATTTGGCGCCCGCCTTCGCCGGAGGCTTCGCCCCGTGCGCTTCCGGCGGTGTACAATGCCCGTTCTCTCGAGAAGAACCTTGGAGGAGGGTTGTATGGGTCGAGCACATCTCACCGGCATTGCAGCGGCCGCGGCGTTCGGCCTCGCATCGGTGATTATCGCGGCGCAGGCACCGGGGCAACCGGCGGCGGGACAGAAGCCGGCGCCAGCACCGGCCGCGCAGAATCCCCAGCCCAACGCTCCACCTGTGCCAGCAGATCCCACGCAGCCTCAGGGTCAGGGCCGCGGCGGGTCGCCGATCCAGGCCGCGCGCGCCGAGATCAAAGGCGCGAACGGCATGACGGGCTCAGCGATACTGTATGAAATCGCCAACGGCGGCAACGGCCATATGGTCCAGATCATCCTGACGGTGCAGAACGCGCCCACCGGAATGCACGGCGTCCATATTCACGGTACCGGCCGGTGCGAGGGACCCGACTTCAAGAGCGCTGGCGGCCATTTCGATCCCGGCCCCGCGGGCAATCCCGATCCTGATGTGAACCATCCGTATCACATGGGCGATCTGCCGAACATTACGGTCAACGCAGCGGGCACGGGCCAGTACAACGTCTTCTCCACGCGGGTGACGATGGGCGGCCCGACTGGGCTGTTTGATTCCGATGGTTCGGCCATCATCATTCACCAGAATCTCGACCCGTTGGTTTCGGGGCCGTCAGGTTCCGGTGTGGCCGGAGGCGCCCCAATCGCCTGTGGCGTGATCGAACGATAACGCCGAAATGCGCGAGCAACGAGGAATGGGGCGGCGATCATCATTCACCAGAATCCCGACACGAATCAGACCGGTACTAAAGGTCAGGGAGTGGGCGGCGGCACCGCGATCGCGTGCGGCGTCATCGTCAAGTAAAAGTCTGCAGGGCTTTAACCCTGCTCTTAAGGAGAATCAACGATGCAGAACTCACGTCTTTGGAAGTTTGCCCTGTCGATGCCGATCGCCGCGTTCGTGGTGGCCGCAAGCGCTTGTGGAGGCTCTGAACCGCCGGCACAGCCCGCCGCCGAGGCGCCAGCTGCCGCGCCCGCACCGACCCCGCCGCCTGCCGCCCCCGCCCGCCGTGTGTTCTTCGTGGAGCCACAGGATGGCGCAACCGTGAAAAGCCCCGTGAAGGCCAGATTCGGTCTCGAGGGAATTGAGCTTGCCCCGGTTCCGAAGGAAACCATCACTGCCGCACAGGTTCGCCCCAACATGGGTCACCACCATCTTGGCATCGACATGGACTGCCTGCCGGCCGGAACGGAAATCGTCAAGGGTACGCCGTCGTGGGTGCATTTCGGCACGGGTGCCACCGAGATCGACGTACAGCTCGAACCCGGCACCCACAAGCTGACCCTGCAACTCGGCGACGACCTCCACAGAACGATCGAAGGGTTCTGCCAGACGATCACCGTGAACGTTCAGAAGTAACCCCGCCAAAGTCGCGCCGCAGCTTTAGCGAACGGCAGACGACCGCGGGCCCGTCTCTCCGGTGGCCGGCTGCCATATCAGCAGCCGGCCACCGGTCGCTTTCGCGAACTTCTCATCCATCAACAAACCGATCGTCGTCAGGCTGCGGTGCGTCGACACCTTGCTGACAATCGCGGCGAATGCCTTCGCCTCGTCCGGCGACAGATTTGCCGTCGGATGCTCGAGCACCAGAATGGCCGGATCAAGTGCCAGCGCGCGCGCAAGAAAAATTTGCGCGCGCAGCAGCGGCGCGGCGTTGGTAACACGGGTTTCGAGGCTGGCGGCGTCGATGCCAGCCTCGGCCGCTAGCGCGGCGACACGCGTCATGATTTCAGGCGGCACGGGCTCGAGCGCCAGATCGAACGAGATGGCCAGGTTCTGCGCCACCGTCATCGCCTCGAGCAGCACGATGCGATCGCTGACGATGCCGAAGCGCTCGACGAAGGCGAGCCACTCGTCGCTGTCGGCGATGGCGCTTGTAGGGCGGCCGAGGCTCGCGACCTCGCCCTTGTCTGGCAGAGACGCACCGGTAATCAGGTTGACGAACACCTCGGCCGCAGGACGATCGAAGCCGAGGAGCATCGTGATGCGACCGGCAGGCACGCGCAGGGCGCGCACGCGCAGCGGCCGGAGCCCACCGTATTGCTTCTCTACATCCGTGAGGACAAGGGGATCTGGCACTACTGCAGCAGCTGGTTCACTTCTTCGACGACGCGGCCGCTTTCGGTGAGGGCGTTGATCTCCACCTGGAGCGCCCACAGATTGAGCGCGAGGCATGAGTATGCGAGCACGCCATGCACGCCCGAAGGCAACACGCCTGTATCGACGCTGGCGCCGGCGAGCGCCGTCACAATCGTTGCGATCATCGCCAGCGTCGCGATGGAAAACACGGGCTTGCGGGCAATCGCGATGCGCCGCTCGTATTCGCGCGAGAGCCCGCCTTCCGCAGCCGCTTCCCGCACCGCTTTCCCCTTGCCCAGAAAGTAGAACATCGTCATCGAATGCGCGAGCAGGGTGATCATCGTGCTGAAGATGCCTATCGAGATGTGCTGCGATAGTATCAAGCTGCTGGTGGACGTCAGGCCCAGGTAAATGGCCGCGACGATACCGGTAAGCGACGCAAAAATTGCGGTAAGCAGTGCGGCCGCCATTGAATCCTCATGGCAGGACTGAAGTCCTGCGCTACGTTATCGAACCGTCGGTTAGTGAACGCGCGCTTTGAGCCGTTCGAAACGCTCCGGCGGGAGCCCGATCGTTCCAAACGCCGCTCTTCTTCGCTCTTTATCGCCGTGGTAATCGGAACCGCCCGATACCAGGATGCCGTGACGGTCGGCGAATGCCAGATAGTGCTCGGTCGTCGCCGCATCGTGCTCGCTGTGGAACGCTTCGATGGCGGTCAGGCCGGTTTCGATCATGCCGGGGATCAGCTCGTCGCGTTTCAGAAGGCCGGGATGCGCGAGCGATGCAATACCGCCCGCGCGGTTGATGATGCCGATCACATCGGCTGGAGACCGTCCGCACCGTGGCACGAATGCCGGCTTGCCTTCGCCGATGAGCACATCGAACGCCTGGCGGACGTCTACGACATGGCCTGCTTTGACGAGCGCCTGGGCGACCAGCGGCCGGCCGAGCGACCAGCCGCCCGGGCGTGTCGCAAGCAGCGCATCGCGGTCGACCGGCTTCCCCATGTCGGCAAGCCTGTCGGCCATTACGCCGATACGCCGCACGCGATCGTCGCGTTGCCGCTCGAGAAACTCAGCGAGGGCGGCATCTTCACGCTCGATGAAGTATCCGAGCACGTGCACATCGCGGCCGCCATGCACGGCGGTAATCTCAATACCGGGCACGAACGCGATTCCTGACGCGGTCGCCGCGCGCTCGACCTCCGACAGTGCCGCAATGGTGTCGTGATCGGTGACGCTCATCGTCCGAATCCCTGCGCGCCACGCGAGATCCACGAGCACGGCGGGCTCGCAGAGGCCGTCGGACGCAGTCGTATGCAGATGAAGGTCGATCACGCTAGCCGTGGACACGCCGCCGCGCCGTCTTCACAGTCGGCCGTCGCCCTTTGCGGCTGGTGAGGCTCTTGTATTCGCGGATCAGCAACTCGAGGTGCTGCTTCTCTTCGTCGGCAAACTCCATGAAAATCTGCTTGCCTTCGGAATCTTCGAAGCGCTCGCCGTACTTCTTGAAGAAATGATGCGAGCCGCGCTCGCACTTGATGCCGATCAGCAGCGCCTGTTGATCGTTGACTCCCTTGCTGAGGCGATCCGCGCCCTCGGCGAAGAGGCCGTTCGCGGCCCCCTTGAAGAAGAGAAACGCGGGGCGCGACTCGAGCTGTGGATCCATCTTGAGCAGCTCCGCGTATCGCGCCTCGAGGGTGCCAAGATGCTCCTTCTCCTCTTCGGCGAGCTTCTGGAAAACCGTCCGTCCCCGGAGATCCTGTGTAATGCGCGCGGCGCGTGTGTAGAACTCGAGGCCGCTGCGCTCGGTCGCGATGGCGATGCGCAGCGCGTCGCGAGCAAAAATCATCTCCGTGGTGCCCCCCTTGGAGGCCGTGGGGCGGCCGGTCTGGCACTCCTCGCACGTGCCATAGATCTGCACCACGCTCTGCTTCCCCGCGAATTTTTTCGCCGCGGCGACCTCTTCGATCAGTGCCTCGATGTCGGAACTGAGAAACTCGAACGACTGATTGCACGTCTTGCAGATGAGGTGAAAGTGGCGCGGATGGCGGTACGAGTGCTCGAAACGGAAGCGGCCTTCGCCGAAATCGACTTTGCGGGCAATCCCCGCATCCATCATCCACTGTAGCGTGCGATAGACCGTGGCGCGGCTGATGCCACGATCTTCCTTGCGGATGAGATCGACGAGGTCGTCCGCGCTGAGGTGCCCCTCCTGGCGGAGGAACGCATCGACAATGAAATCCCGTTTGCTGGAGCGCTTGCCGCCCGCCGGAAGCACGCGTTCGACATCAATGGAGTGCATGCGGGAACAGTTCCTGTTCCGGTTCCTGTTCCGGTTCCGGTTCGGAACCTCGAATCCGGAACTCGGAACCGGAACCGGAACCCTGAACCTTGTTTAGTGGCTGTGCCCGTGATGCTCGCCGCCACCCTCTTCGGTATTGAACGATGAGCCGCAGCCGCAGGTCGACGTGGCATTCGGGTTCTTGATTGTGAAGCCGCCGCCGGTTACGGTGTCGACAAAGTCGACCTCGGCTCCCTTCAGGTACCGAATACTGATTGGGTCGACATACAGCTTGACGCCATTCGACTCGAACACCTGATCGCTGTCACCGCCGCTCTCTTCGATCATCAGCCCGTACTGGAAGCCCGAGCACCCCCCGCCCTGCACGAAGACGCGCAGGCCGCTGTTGAGCTTCTGCTCTTCGGTCAGAAGCTCGGTAATTTTGGTGGCTGCTGCAGACGACACGTTAATCATTTGCCTTCTCCTGGGTGGAACGTCGGATCCTACTGAGGAAATTATACAATACTGCCCCTCGTGCCGAGCCCGCATCCCGACGCATTATGGCGCCTCGCAACGGCACAATGGGCCGAAATCACTGCAAATTCACCTGATTTGGCCCCCGCCGTCTTTCTTCAGGAGCGATTGCTGAGGCTGACGCTCGACGCTTCGGCCGGCCTCGATGAGATGCCGCCGGTCACGCTCTCAGCCGTGTCGATGCGCGAAAAATGGACGCGAGGGCTGCCGGCGCTGCGAAACGAAGCCATTGCGATTCCGGCGGGGCTGAAGGACATTCTGTTGCCGCTCTGCACTGCGCTCGCTGAGTGTGGCGCCGGCGAAAGCGCGCTCCACATCAGGGACGCAATTGCAACCCACGGTATAGACGCGGATTCGCTGCTCGGCGTTTCGCTCGCGAGAAACCAGAAGGCGATTCGGACGAGTGCCCTCCATATGGGATTCTCGCCCGATTTGGTGTGGCTGATTGGCGAGTTGGGCAGCGCGCCGCTGGCGCATCACCTGTCGGCTGGCCTCGAAAAAGGCTCCGGGAGCCTTTTTCGCGAGTCCACCACGAAAAAGGCTCCCGGAGCCTTTTTCGACTGGGACCGTGGGTACTGCCCGTTCTGCGGGTCCTGGCCGACGTTCATCGAAGCGCACGACGACGCACACATGCTGCGCTGCTCGTACTGTGCGCTCGGGTGGTCACTGCAATCGCACCGCTGCGTTTATTGCGGCAACGCTGGTGATGATTTCGTGGCGGCCGCGCCAGATGTGACCCAGCCGCAGCGTCGCGTCGAGCTGTGCGGGCAGTGCAGCGGCTATACGAAAGTGATCGACGTTCCACAACCGACGCCATTTCCGCTGCTGGCGATTGAGGACCTCGCGACCATGAATCTCGATCAGGGCGCAATGAATCGCGGCTATCGGCGGCCGGAACTGTTCGATCTGGACGCCATCGAACCGCGTACGTCTACGTGTTGAGCAGCTCCAATTTCTTGCCGGACTCAGCTTCCAGGTCTTTGTGCAGGCTGTTGCCGTGTGCATCCATCGTCACGATGGCCGGAAAATCGCGCACCCAGAGATGCCACATCGCTTCGGGCGTGCCGAATTCCATGAGCGACACGTCGTCGGTGCGCTCGATACAGCGCGCGTAGAACTGCGCGGCGCCGCCGACGGCGTTCAGATATACGGCACCTGAATCCCTGAGCCCCTGCAGCGTCTTCGCGCCCATGCCGCCCTTTCCTATGACCACGCGCACGCCGTAACGGCGAAGAATTTCGGACTGATACGGCTCCTCGCGGATGCTCGTCGTCGGACCCGCCGCCGTCACCTTCCATCCATCGCCCTCTTTCTTCACAACGGGTCCACAGTGATACAGCACTGAACCGTTCAAATCGACGGGCGGCTCGTGCTTCATCAGGTGCGCGTGCACCGCATCGCGCCCCGTGTACATCCGTCCGGACACGAGAACAACGTCGCCGACTTTCAACGAGCGAACCGTGGCTTCGTCAAGCGGCGACGTCAAACGAATCTCGCGGCCGGTCCGCGCAAACCCTTCCTGATCGATCATCGGAATCATCGGGTTGCTCGGATCGCGGTAGAGCCATTCCTTGATCGATCCGCTCCTGGCGTCGAGCCGCACACCGAGACGGCGGAACGCCCAGCAGTCGTAGGCGACCGACACGAAGAAGCTCGCCGGCAGCCGGTTGAGCGCGCCGATCTTGCAGCCGATGAGGCTGACGTTCCCGCCAAAACCCATCGTGCCGATGCCTAGCGTGTTCACGGTGCCCATGATGGTCGCTTCGAGATCGGCCAGACGCTTGTCAGGATTCACGTCGTCGAGCGTCCGGAACAATTGCTCCTTTGCCTGGAGATAGCCGGATGTGCGATCGCCGCCGATGCACACGCCGATGGCGCCAGGCGCACAGCCCTTGCCTTGCGCATTCCACACCGCGTGGAGTATGCACTTGCGCACACCTTCGAGCGTGCGGTCGGCGCGGCCGAGATTCGGCAGCTCCGCAGGCAGCGAATACTGAATGTTCATGTTCTCGCAGCCGCCGCCCTTCAACAGCAGCTTCACTTCGATGTCGTCCTCTTCCCACTGATCGAAATGGACAATCGGCGTGCCGGGGCCGAGGTTGTCGCCTGAGTTTTCGCCGGTGATCGAGTCGACCGAATTCGGCCGCAACTTGCCCATCCTGGTGGCCTTCGCCACGGCCTCGCGAATCTGCGCTTGCATCCAGATCTGATCGGCGCCCCGCGGCACGCGCACCTCGAACGTGGGCATGCCTGTGTCCTGGCAGATCGCCCCTTCGCCCGATGCGGCCTGGTCGATGTTCAGCGCAATGATGGCCAGCGCCTGCGCCGACCGCGTGCCGGGCTGCTCGGCGCCGATCGCGCCCTTCATGGCTGCGCGAACGTCGGGCGGAAGATCAGTGGACGTCTTCACGATGAGGTCGAGCATGCTGTCGAAAAACCCTGGAAGCATCCGGGTAAGTATAGACACTGGAATCTGTAATCTGGAATCTATAATCTGGAGTACCGGGGTTATGCAGATTCCAGATTGTCGTTTTCAGATTGTCGTTTCATGCATCGCATAGAACGCGATCCGCTCGGCGAACACGCCGTGCCCGCGGATGCGTACTACGGGATCCAGACTCAGCGCGCCGTCGAGAATTTTCCCATCAGCGGGCTGCGGGCGCCGGAAGAGCTTGTTACCGCGACGATCCTCGTCAAGAAAGCCGCGGCGGCCGCCAACAAAGCCGCGGGCCAGCTCCCCCACGAGATCGGCAAGGCGATCATGGATGCCGCCGACGAAATCCTGTCCGGCAAGCTCCGCGATCAGTTTGTCGTCGACGTGTACCAGGCGGGCGCCGGAACGTCGCACAACATGAACGCCAATGAGGTGATCGCAAACCGGGCGGCAGAGATGCTCGGCGCGCCGAGGGGCGCGTACACGAAGGTCCACCCCAACGATCACGTCAATATGTCGCAGTCGACCAACGACGTTTTCCCGACGTCGATGCGCCTCGCGCTGCTGCTCGATCACGCACCGCTCGTCGACAGCGCCCGACAGCTCCAGGCCGCGCTCGAACATAAGTCGCGCGAGTTTGCGAAGATTCTGAAGGTCGGGCGCACACATCTGCAGGACGCCGTGCCGATTACGCTCGGCGAAGTGTTCGGCGGCTACGCCGCGTGCATCGAGCGGGGAGCCGAGGATGTGGAGACCGCGTCGGAACAATTGATGGAGCTGAATCTCGGCGCTACCGCGGTGGGAACGGGATTGAATGCCGGCAGCGATTACGCCGAAGCCGCGATCAATTACCTCCGGTCGTACACGAAGTTGCCGGTACGCCGCGCAAAGAATCTGTTTCGCGTGACTCAGAGCATGGGAGACGTCGCGGCGTACTCGGGCGCGATGCGGCGGTTGTCGATCGAGCTCGGCAAGGTCGCGAGCGATTTGCGCCTGCTGAGCATGGGGCCGCGCGCGGGGCTCTCTGAGATCGCCCTGCCGGCTGTCCAGCCGGGGTCGTCGATCATGCCCGGCAAGGTCAATCCGTCGGTGCCCGAGATGGTGAACCAGGTGTGTTATCAGGTGATGGGCTGCGACGTCACCGTCGCCATGGCGGCCGAGGCAGGGCAGCTCGAGTTGAACGTGATGATGCCGGTCATTGCCTGGAACGCGCTGCATTCGTCGCGCATCCTTCGCGAGGCGATGTCGGCGCTTCGGACGAAGACCGTCGAGGGGATCACCGCCGACGCCGATCGCGCACGCGAGCTGCTGGATCGCAGTACCGCTTTGGCTACGGCGCTCAGCCCGCGCATCGGCTACGCGGCCACGGCTGAGATCGTGAAGGAATCGGTGCGCACCGGCAAATCGATTCGGCAGATCGCGAAAGAACGCGGCGTGCTCACGGACTCCGAGCTCGACGCGCTGCTTGCGCCAGAACGGATGACGACACCCGCCAAATGACACGCATCAGCATTGTCTTGCTGCTGATCGCCGCTGCGGCCGACCTGAAGGTCGGCACTACCACGGGTGCTCTGGCCGACCTGAAGATCGGCACTACGTACGCGCGCGTCGCCGGCTCCGTCATCCCGCCGACCTCGACCCCTCCCGTAGTGCCGACCTTCAAGTCGGCCTTGCAGCAGAAGCCGCCACGCAATCCACGCCTGTTCGCGCCGCAGGATCTGGGGTTGCTCGAGCCGCCCGATCGCGAGGCATGGCAGAAACCGGATCAGGTGATGGATGCACTCCATGTGGCCGAAGGGACGACGGTCGCCGATCTCGGGGCGGGCGGAGGTTGGTTCACCATGCGGTTGGCGCGGCGTGTCGGGCGCCGAGGCCGCGTCTATGCGGTCGACGTGCAGCGCCTGATGATCGAAGCGATCGGACGCCGCATCGAACGCGAAGGACTGACGGGCATCGTGACGACGGTGCTCGGCGAGCATGCGGATCCGAAACTGCCACCCAATGCGCTGGATGCCGTGGTCATCGTTGATGCGTTTCACGAAACGCAGGATCCGGTACGGCTGCTGAGGAACGTCTCGCGGTCGCTCCGGCCTCAGGGGCGCATCGGCATCATCGAGTACCGCGAAGGCGCTGGCGGTCCAGGCCCCGACGCCAGCGAGCGTGTGCCGCCGAGCGTCGTCATCTCCCAGGCGGCAGCGGCGGGATTGAAGCTCGTCGAACCGCACAAGTTTCTCCCTTACCAGGTACTTTCTGATCTTCGGGAAGTAACGGGACAGCACGCAGATCCTCATGCGAACCGCGCTTACGATCGCCGGCAGCGATTCCATCGCCGGCGCAGGCATTCAGGCCGACCTCAAGACCTTCGCGGCGCTGGGCGTGTACGGCGTGTCGGCATTGACCGCAGTCACCGCGCAGGACACGCAGGGCGTCGCCGTCATCTTCGCGTTGCCTCCGGAGATGGTGCGCGCGCAGATCGATCAGGTCGCGCGCGATGTGGAGATCGCGGCCGTCAAAACCGGCATGCTCGTAACCGGCGACATCGTCAGGGCGGTGTCCGAAACTGTCGGCCGCTTCCGCCATCTGCATCTCGTCGTCGATCCGGTCATGGCGGCCACCGGGCCCGGTACACGCACCCTCCTGGCGCCCGAAGCCGTCTCAATATTGAAGACGCGCCTCCTGCCGGTTGCAACAGTCGTGACGCCGAATCTGGCGGAGGCTGAGGCGCTGTCCGGCATTCAGGTGAGTTCGATGACCGGCGCGCGCGAAGCGGCTAAGCGGATTGCCGGAATGGGTGCGGCTGCGGTCGTCATCAAAGGTGGGCACTTCAGCGGCCCAGAGGCGATCGACTTGCTTTTTCATGCGGGAACGTTCCTCGAGATTGCGGGGCCGCGGATCGAGCTCGGCGCGATACATGGCACGGGGTGCACGTTTGCGTCAGCGATTACCGCCGGACTCGCACTTGGAGACGATGTGCCGGCCGCCGTCCAGCGCGCGAAGCGCTACATTTCGGGCGCGATCGAGCATTCGTTCGTAATCGGCCGTGGCGCGCGGATCCTCAATCACTTCTGGGACCAGCCTTCGCCTCGCTGAAATGATTGCGGCTCGCCCCTTATAATCGTAGGGCTCGGCTTTAGCCGAGCTAAAGCTCGGCACTACCTACGCAGGTGTAGATGAACCCGATAGCGGTCACGGCAAGCGTGTTGGAACTCGATCCGCTGATTCGTCTCGTCGCGATCGGCGGCGGCCATGGGGCCGTGGCAACGTTCATCGGCGTTGTGCGCGACAACAACCTGAACCGCCGTGTCACGCATCTGGAGTACGAAGCGTACGAGCCGATGGCGGTGAAAGCGCTCGAGCAAATCTGCCGGGAGGCCGATCGCGAATGGCCGGGCACACGGCTCGCGGTGCACCATCGCGTCGGGAGCCTGGCCATCGGCGACGCGAGCATTGTCATTGCGGCTGCCAGCGCGCATCGCGCGGCGGCGTTCGCTGCCTGCCGCTATGCGATCGAGCGTGTGAAGCAGATCGTGCCGATCTGGAAGCACGAATTTTTCGAGGGGGGCGAGGTCTGGATCGAAGGCGCGACCGCCAACCCCGAAGACGAAACAGCGCGCCTGGAAGCGGTACGGCGCGCATGCGCGTGACCGTTCGGCTGTTTGCGAGGCTGCGCGACATCGCCGGTTCCGGTGACCTGTCGCGCGAAGCGCCGGCCGGTGCGACAGTGGGCGACGTGTGGCGCGGTCTGGTGGCCGAGTTTCCGGAGATGGCACGCTACGAGTCCTCGATGTCATCGGCAGTGAACGCGGACTACGCGAGAATGACTGTGTCGATAGCGGATGGCGACGAGATCGCGTTTCTGCCGCCGGTGTCGGGTGGTTGAGTAAGATTCGAGTATCGAACCGATGTTGGATAAGCTGAATTCCGTCGAAGCGAGCTATGAGGAGCTGACGGCGCTCCTGTCGACCCCGTCTGTCCAATCGGACTCCAACGAATATCGCAAGCACGCGAAGGCGCTCGCCGAAATCGAGCCGCTCGTCGAAAAGGCCCGCGAGTACAAGTCAGTGCTCAAGGAACTCGAGCAGGCCGAAGATATCGTCAAGAGCGGCGATGCCGACATGCGCGAGCTTGCCCAGGAAGAGCTTGACGGGCTGAAAGAGCGTCGCGACGCGCTGATCGCGGAGATCAAGCTCCTGCTGATCCCCAAGGATCCCAACGATCAGAAGAACGTCATGCTCGAGATTCGCGCGGGCACGGGCGGCGAGGAAGCGGCGTTATTTGCATCCGAGCTCTTCCGCATGTACAGCAAGTTCGCTGAAAAGCAGGGCTGGCGCGTCGAGCTGATGTCGATGAGCGATAGCGATACCGGCGGCGTCAAGGAAGTCATCGCAACCATAGAGGGCCGCGGGGCGTACAGCAAGCTGAAGTACGAGAGCGGCGTGCATCGCGTGCAGCGCGTCCCCGCAACCGAATCGCAGGGCCGCATCCATACCTCGACGGTCACTGTCGCGGTGCTTCCCGAAGCGGAAGAGGTCGACGTGCAGATCAATGCGAAGGATCTACGCATCGACACATTCTGCTCGAGCGGCCCCGGCGGCCAAAGCGTCAACACGACGTACTCGGCCGTGCGCATCACGCACCTCCCGACCAACACCGTCGTCTCGCAGCAGGACGAGAAGTCGCAGATCAAGAACAAGGCGAAAGCGATGCGCGTGCTCCGCGCGCGGCTCTACGAAATGGAGATGCGCAAGCAGCAGGAAGCCATCGCGAAGGATCGCCGCAGCCAGGTCGGCACTGGCGAGCGATCCGAGAAGATCCGCACGTACAACTTCAAAGAGAACCGCATCACCGACCATCGCGTTAACTTCACGTCACACCGCCTTGCCGAGGTGTTGAACGCCGGCGATCTCGCCGAGCTGCTCGATAACGTCTCGACCTTCTATCAAACCGAGAAGCTCAAGGAAGCGACAACATCGTGATCATGACCATCCACGACCTCGTGCAGGGCGCGCGCGACCGCTTCATGAACGCGGGTATCAGCGCGAATCTCGCCACGCTCGACGCCGAAGTGCTCGCGCGGCAGGTGCTCGGCTGGGACCGGGCGCGCTTTCTGACCGATCGCAATGAGAAAGCCACGAGCTTGTTCCTGCTGAGATACGAGCCGCTCGTCGCGCGGCGCGAGCGACGGGAGCCCGTGTCGTACATCCTCGGCACGCGCGAGTTCTGGGGCCTGCCGTTCGAGGTTGGCCCCGATGTGCTGATTCCCCGACAGGAGACCGAGTTCATCGTCGAGGAAGCGCTCGAACTGGTAGGAAAGGATTCCTACCCCCGTATCGTGGATGTCGGCACCGGCAGCGGCTGCATCGGCATCTCGCTCGCGCGCGAGATTCCCGGCGCGCGCGTCATCGCCACCGATCTGTCGAAGCACGCGCTCGAGGTGGCGCGGCGCAATGCGGTGCGCCACGGCGTTGACGACCGCATTACCTTCGTCGAAACCAGCTTTCTCGACGGCATCGAGGGAGGGGTTGATCTCATCGTCTCGAATCCGCCATATGTACCTTCGGTGTCGCAGCGCGGACTGACGCCCGAAGTGCGAGATTACGAGCCGCCGATGGCGCTGTTCGGCGGCGCGGATGGGCTCGATGGTCTGCGCAGCGTGCTCGAGGGCGCGGTCGCGAAGCTTGCGACAGGCGGATGGCTCGTCATGGAGTTCGGCTGCGGCCAGGATGATTGCGTGACCGAGCTCGTGCGCGGCGTGGACGGCCTCGACGTCATGAAAATCCGCCACGATCTGCAGGACATTCCGCGCACGGTCATCTGCCGAAAAGGCGGCGGCGCGCAGGGGCAGCCATGAACGGCGACTGTCTATTCTGCAAGATCGTGGCTGGCATCATTCCGGTAAAGCCGCTCTATGACGATGCGGAATTGATCGCGATTCCAGACATAAATCCGCAGGCCCCGCTGCACGTGCTCATCATTCCGAAAGCGCACATTCCGTCGCTGAACGAGCTCACATCCGAGCACGATGCGCTCATTGGCCGGATGTTCCGGCGCGCGGCCGACCTCGCGAAACCGCGCGGCCACGACGTGCGCGGTTACCGCACGGTCTTCAACACGGGCCCCGAAGCCGGCCAATCGGTCTTCCACATTCACCTTCATCTGCTCGCAGGACGATCGATGGCCTGGCCTCCGGGTTAGTACGCCCTTGCATCTAGCTCAGCGACGTAGCAGCTTGCGGCCAGGTGGCAGAAGTCCATGACTGCGGAAGCGGCCGCAGGAGCAGGCGGCGATTGCGAGGTTGGCTCATCGGCGTCCTGGCGGCGATTCCCGGGGTTGGACCGTTCATCGCCGACGAGCACCCGTAGATCGTCTACTTCAATCCGCAGAACGACGATGTCGCACGGGTGACCCAGTCGACGTAATAGTCCGGCGCTGCGGATGCGCTCGCAGCTACGAAAAGGGCGGCCAGAACGAGGAGCACTCGCAAGAGTCGCATGACTGATCGGATAGCAAGCTTCGCTCCAGTCAGACACTGCGACTTTGCGCGCTTTTTAGCAGGATCTTCCGGACAACATCAGCCCCGCACGGGACTTTCGTCTCCAGAAGGACTCATCGTCGGTACGGCCCGGCAACGACGAGCGCGGCGCGGCTGACGTCGAGCGTCTGCCGCGCGGCGGTGTTCACCTCTTCGAGCGTCACCGCATCGAGCAGCGACGGCAAACGGAGGTCGTGGTCGAGCCCCAGCCCGAAGAACTCCGCAGTCTGCAGGAACGTCGCGATCGCGCCGTTGGTCTCGAGCAGCCGCGGAATGGACCCGATCAAATACTGCTTGCAGTCGGCAAGCTCGTCTGGCGCCAGGCCTTCGGCAGCCATCCGTCGCATTTCGTCGTCGATGGAGCCAATGGCTCGATCCACGTTCGCGGGGTTCACACCCGCTCGGACGATGAGCGGCCCCTCGACGACGTTCGCGTCGAACGAGCTGAAGACGTAGTACGCCATCCCCTGCCGTTCCCGGATGCTGTCGCCAAGGCGTCCGCCGATGCCGTACTGGCCGAGCGCATTGTTCATCAGCGTGAACGCGTAATACCGCGGATCGCTGCGGACGATCGTCGTGAAGCCGTAACCGATGTCGGCTTGCGCCTTGTTCATCATCGAGATCACACGCTCCTGTCGCGATCGATCTGCGGGCGGATGCGGCAGCGTGATGTCCCCCACCGCAGATTTCCGCCACGTCCCGAACACACGGTCGGCTGCGGCGATTACCCTCTCGCGCTCGACGTCCCCGACAATCACCGCCGTCGTCGTCGACGGCGCGAAGCGGGCATCGTGAAACTCGACGAGATCCTTCCGCTCAATCCGGCTGACGCTCTCGGCGCTTCCCTTCGACGGACGGCCGTACGGATGCTGATTCGGATACAGCATGGTGAAGAGCGCGAGCATCGCCATGGCCGCAGGGTTGTCTTCGTCCTGCCTGATCGCATTCAGCACTTCGCCTTTGCGTGTTTCGATCTCCCGATCTGGAAAAGCCGGTTGCATCACGATCTCGCCCACGAGTTCGAGCATCGCCTCGAAGTCTTCCGAGAGGCACGTGCACGTGACGTTGAGCACGTGGCGGTTGGCGCCGACGGCGAGAGACACGCCTCGCTCGTCCAGCGCCTCGGCGATCTGATCGGTCGTCTTGTCCCGGGTGCCACGGTCGAGCACGCGCGACGTCAGATGGCTCAGGCCCACGAGCGCATTCGAATCGCAGATGCTTCCCGCCTTCACGCCGACCTGGATCGTGACGGCCGGAACGGTGGGCGCTGCCTTCGAGATGACGACCATGCCGTTATCCAGCACGTGACGGGAGGCAGCAAGCCCCTTTTGTACCGCCGTCGTCATACCTGCGCTCCGTCGGTTGGCGTGAACCAGCCGATCGTCCGCCGATTGGTTCGCAGATATTTCTTCGCGACGCTTTCCACCTGATCCTGCGTCACCGCCGCGATGCAGTTCGGCGCGTCCTGATATACGTCGAGATTCGCCACCGTCTGAAAGTATCCCAGTTGATGGCCGAGGTTCGTGACGCTGTCGTTTTCGAAGACCAGACGGGCACGAAGCTGGTTCTTTGCTTTCACGAGCTCTCGCTCCGTGATGCCGTCGCGAGCGACGTCGTCCAGCGCCGCCGTCGCGGCGCTCTCGATGTCCTGCGGGCTCACACCTTCCATCGCCGTGGCGGAGATGAGATACAGGAACGGGTGCTCGGTCGGCAGAAGGCCCGCGCCAACGGACGAGGCCAACCGGCGCTCGACGAGCGCGCGATACAAGCGCGCGCTGCGCTGCGGAGGCGGCGTGCGGAAGCTCGACCACAGGTTGATGCCCTTTGCGCCTGTGAGAATCGCGTCGAGCACGAGCATCGGAAAGAAATCGCGATCGCCGACTGCCGGCGCGTGGTACGCCAGCTTCAAGTAAGCGGTCGTGCCTTCACGCGAAACCTCGACACGGCGCTCGCCGAACTGCTCGGGCTCGACGACGCTCACGCGTCGAGGCGCCGGACCTGCCGGAATCGGGCCGAACTGTTTCTCGACGCGCCGAAGAACGTCGTCCGTGTCGACGTCGCCGACGACAACCACGGTCGCGTTATTGGGAACATAATTCCTGCGGTAGTACCTGATAGAGATCGTCGCGGGTCATCGTCTGCAGATCCGAAAGCCAGCCGATCGTCGGGTGGCGATACGGATGCACCTTGTAGGCGGCCGCGATGACTTCCTGTTCCAGCAGCGTGTCGGGGTCGTTCTCGCTGCCCTGCAGTTCAGAAATGATGACCGTGCGTTCCGATTCGCAGTCGTCGGGATCGTAAATGCAGTTGGCCATCCGCTCGGCCTCGATGAATAACATGCGATCGAGTCCGGCCGTCGACGCCGTCTCCATGTAGGTGGTCTGATCGATCCACGTATAGCCGTTCCAGCTTCCGCCAAATTTTTCGATGATGCCTTTCACCTGGTCGCGAGGGATGTTGGTCGTGCCCTTGAAATTCATATGCTCGACCCAGTGCGACACGCCTGTGAGGCCCGTAACTTCGTCTTTCGACCCGACTTTGTACCAGCACCAAACCGACGCCAGCGGGGCGGTGTGCACCTCCGCCACAAGCACCTTCAGGCCGTTGCCCAGAACCTCCGATGTCATATTGCTGTCCATTATACCGGCCGATGCGGACCCAGCCTCAGCAGGCAATGTGCCAATTTCCCAATGAAATCGCCAAATTCTGGCGAATCTGGGTGGCAAGGTCGTTGCATCGTGGGAATGTGGACTTCTGACGATACATTCAAGTGGAGGACGTAATGCGAAAACAATTCTTCATTCCCGTTGTGGTGGGAATGCTCGCTCTCGGCGCCGCACAGGCGTTCGCTCAATCCGGCACTGTGGTGATGCGGAATGGCGATCGCGTGCAGGCTGAGGTCAGGGACATGGGGCAGAATTTTTCGCTCCGCGTGAACGGCCAGCCCCGCCAAGTGCCGATCGGCGACATCGTGCTGATTGATTTCACTGGAAATGGCCGCGACATTTCCAATGACGAGCTGTCGAAGGCGAACGCCGCCAATGGCTACATCGTCATGAAGAACGGCGAAACGTTCAACGCGTCGCTGAAGGATCTCACTGGGGCCCCGCTCATCGCGATTTTCACGAACGGGCGCCGCGCGAACCTCGGCGAAGTGTCGCGCATCTATCTCGGCTCGGTCAACAACGTGCCGGGGTTCCCAGCGCAAGCCGTTGCGGGGCCCGCACCGATACCTGACAGCCCGGGCGGGCGCGGGCGCGGCTGGGGCCGCGGCCGTGGTGGTCCTGCGGCACCTGCGAACGCTCGGTCCGTGGTCGTGCCGTCCAACGTGCAGTGGACCAACGCGGGCTTCAACGTGAGCCGCGGTCAGTACCTGCAGTTCGCGACGACCGGCGAGCTTCGGTTGAGCACCAATGCCGAGGACGTCGCGCACGCAGCTGGGGCACTTAGCGGCCGTCGTGCGGACAACGCGACGATTCCGTCAATCCCTGTTGGCGCGCTCATCGGCCGCGTCGGCAACGGACAGCCGTTCGCGATTGGCAACACGATAAACGCGGTCGACATGCCCGCAGACGGGCGGTTGTACCTTGGCATCAACGACGATCACGTTGCCGATAACAGCGGCAACTTCGTCGTGAAAGTCTGGGAACCCTAACTCTTCCTTTCGCACACAGGGCAGAGGGATGAGGCAGAGGGCAGAAATGCTTTCTGCCCTTTCCTTTGCTCTCTGCTCTCTGCTCTCTGCTCTTCGACCCCCGCCATCCGGTGCAGTACAATTCACTCCTGAATGTCCAACTGGAAAGACACCCTCAACCTCCCGCGAACCGAATTTCCGATGAAGGCGAACCTGCAGTCCGCCGAGCCGGAAACGCTCGCGCGGTGGAATGGGATGAACCTGTACGGCAAGATTCGCGAACGCCGGAACGGTGCGCAGAAATTTGTCCTGCACGACGGACCTCCATATACCAGCGGTCACATCCACCTGGGCACGGCGCTCAACAAGATTCTGAAGGATGTGGTGGTCAAGTCACGGTCGATGGCCGGCTTCGATGCGCCGTACGTCGTGGGCTACGACTGTCACGGCTTGCCGATCGAACTGAAGGTCGACAAGGAATTGGGGCACAAGAAGCGCGAGATGAGCGTGGCCGAGTTCTGCCGCGCGTGCCGCGCGTACGCCGAGCGGTTCGTAGGAACCATGACGGAGCAATTCCAGCGGCTTGGCATTCTCGGCACCTGGGATCAGCCGTATCTGACGATGGACTACCGTTATCAGGCGGCGATCGCGCGCACGTTCGGGCGCTTCGTCGAGAAGGGGCTGGTCTACAAAGGCAAGAAGCCGGTGCACTGGTGCATCCATTGCCGAACGGCGCTTGCCGAAGCGGAGGTCGAATACCAGCCGCACACGTCGCCATCAATCTACGTCGAGTTCCCTCTTGCGCCCGAAAGCGCGGGCGAGTTGGCGTCGCGCGTCCCGGCGCTCGCGGGACGTGACGTGTCGGTGTTGATTTGGACGACGACACCCTGGACGATTCCGTCGAACCTCGCAGTGGCGTTTCACCCGGAGTTCGACTACGCCGCTTACGAGGTCGACGGCCGCGCCGTCATCGTGGCGGAGGCGCTGGCGGCGAGGGTCGCCCAGGACACTGGAAGAAGCTTCGACAACGTCGTCGCCAGGATGAAGGGCGGGCAGCTCGAGTACATCCGCTTCCGGCATCCTCTGTTTCATCGGGATTCACTGGGCGTGCTGGGTGCATACGTCACGCTCGAAGCGGGAACGGGCGTCGTGCACACAGCGCCGGGACATGGTGCCGACGACTTCAACACGGGGCAGAAGTACGGTCTCGAGACTCTGGCGCCCATCGGTCCCGCCGGCCATTTCCTCGACACGGTCGACCTGTTTGGCGGGCAGCGCGTCTTCGATGCGAATACCACGGTTGAAGCGGAACTCAAGAAACGCGCCCGGCTGTGGCATCGCGCCGATGTCTCCCATCAGTACCCCATTGCTGGCGCTGCCATCATCCGGTCATCTTCCTGGCGACGTCGCAGTGGTTTATCCGCATGGACGGCGAAGCGGCCATTCCGTCCGATGGCGGTCAACCTCACACACTGCGCCAGGCTGCGCTTCATGCCATCGATCACGACGTGAACTGGGTGCCGTCATGGGGTCACGATCGTATTTCCAATATGGTCTCGAGCCGTCCGGATTGGTGCGTGTCGCGCCAGCGCGCATGGGGAATACCGATTCCCGCCGTCGATTGCACGCGGTGTGGCGAGGCGATTACCACGCCCGAACTGGTAGAAAAAGCCGCGACCATCTTCCAGCAGCATGGCGCTCACTCCTGGTACGAACGCCCCGTTGTGGACTTCCTTCCGCCGGGATTGACGTGCCCGGCATGCGGCGATTCCACGTTCGAAAAAGAGATGAACATCCTCGATGTCTGGTTCGACTCAGGATCGAGCCACGAAGCCGTCCTGTCGGTACGGCCCGAACTGACATGGCCGTCCGATCTGTATCTCGAAGGCAGCGACCAGCACCGTGGCTGGTTCCAGAGCTCGCTGCTCCTCGGGCTCGGCACTCGAGGACGCGCGCCGTATCGCCAGGTTCTGACCCACGGCTTCCTGCTCGATACCGACGGCCAGAAAATGTCGAAGTCACTGGGCAACGCGATCAACCCGCAGGATGTCATCAAGCAGAGCGGCGCCGACATCCTCCGTTTGTGGGTGTCGATGAGCGATTACCAGGAGGAGACGCGCGTCAGCAAGGAAATCCTCGCGCGCGTCGCGGAGGTGTACCGCAAGATTCGCAACACGCTGCGCTATCTTCTCTCGAACCTGTACGACTTCGATCCCGCAAGAGACGCCGTTGAACTCGCGCACATGGAAGAAGTCGATCGGTACATCCTCGCGCGATACGGGGACCTCGCGCGGAAGATCCTGAGCGCTTACGAGGGCTACGACTACAGCACCATCTTCCAGGCGGTGAACGCGTTCATCACTGTCGACCTCAGCGCGTTTTATGCCGACGTCTCGAAAGACCGGCTGTACACATTCGCCGCTGGCTCGAAGGAACGGCGATCGGCGCAAACCGCCATGTTTGTAATGACCGACGGACTGGCGCGCCTTCTCGCGCCGATCCTGTCGTTCTCGATGGAAGAACTGTGGCGCTATCTTCCCGGGACACGCGACGAGTCGGTGCATCTTGCGCTCTTCCCTCCTGCGGGCGAGATCGATCCCCTGGTCGATCGCAATCTGCTCGACACATGGGAACACTTGCTGCGTATCAGGACTGCGGTCAACGGATCGTTGGAATTGCTGAGGAAAGACAAGCAGATCGGCACGTCGCTGGAGGCAAGGGTCCACATCACCGCGTCGGGTGAGGACGCCGCTCTTCTGCAGCGATACGAGAAGCAACTGCCCATGCTGTTCATCGTCTCCGAGGTCGTCATCGAACGCGCCAGCGCGCCACAGGATGCGACACTCGAACTGGGCATCACTGTGAGCCGCGCGTCGGGCACAAAGTGCGAGCGCTGCTGGCGATACGTGTCGGCCATTTCCACGGATCCGGCCCAGGCAGGCATCTGCGATCGCTGTCAGGATGCGCTCGCAGTAACCGTCACCTCCTAAATGACATCGATTCGCCGACGAATACCCGAGATCTGGATAGCGGCGGCCATCGTTGTACTCGATCAGGCAACGAAAGCGATGGTGAAGTTCCGGCTGCCGCTGCACGAGAGCGTGACGGTAATTCCCGGCTTCTTCGATTTCACGCATGTGCGGAACACTGGTGCGGCATTCGGCATGCTCAACAACATCGATTTCGCATTCAAGCCGGCCGTCATGGTCATCGTGGCGCTGGTCGCTCTCGGAGCGGTCGCCAGCTACGCCCTGACGCTGCCGGCGACGCAGCGGATCGCGCGTTATGCGCTCGCACTCATTCTCGGCGGCGCGATTGGAAACCTCATCGACCGTGCCACCATGGGTTACGTCGTAGACTTTGTCGACGTCTACTGGCGTGGCGTGCATTTCTGGGCTTTCAATGTGGCTGACTCCGCGATTACAGTTGGCGTAGCGCTGATGCTGCTCGACGTGCTGGGAGTGGGACGTGTACCCGAGACTGTTTGAAATCCCCGAAATCTTCGGTATCGGGCCGCTGACGATCTACACGTACGGCGTCATGCTGGCTGCCGCGTATCTCGCGGGCCTGCAGCTCGCCATCGTGCGCGGGCGCAAGGCCGGACTCGATGCCGGACGCCTGCTCGATCTCGGCGTATACATCGTCATCGCTGCGCTGATCGGCGCGAAGCTGCTGCTGCTCTTCGTCAATTTCAACTACTTCCGCAACAATCCCGACGAAATTCTCGTTCTCGCCCGGTCGGGCGGGGTGTTCTACGGCGGACTCATCACCGCCACGCTCGTCGCCTTCTGGTATATCCGCCGCCACAAGCTGCCCTTCTGGACGACGTGCGACATGTTCGCGCCGGGAATCGCGCTTGGCCATGTGATCGGCAGACTCGGCTGCCTGATGGCGGGATGCTGTTATGGCCGTCCGGCCGACGTAGCCTGGGCGATCACGTTTACCGATCCGTTCGCCGCGGCGAACGTCGGCACTCCGCTGAACGTGCCGCTGCACCCGACTCAGGTGTACGAGGCGGGCGCTGAGTTGATCATTCTGATTTTTCTCCTCGTGACCGAGCGCAGAGGGCGGACCTATCCTGGCCGCACGTTCTGGGGCTACATGCTGCTGTATGCCGTGTCGCGCTTCATCATCGAGTTCTACCGCGCCGACGAGCGGGGCTTCGTGATGGGTCTGTCGACGTCGCAGTTCATCTCGGTCGTTCTCGCGCCGCTCAGCCTGTTCATGCTGTTCTACCTGCGGCGGCGGCCGGCGCCCCAACCAGCGAAATCGGCCCGGCGCGCGGCCTGAGGAGTTCAGGGAATACACTTCGGCATTTCAAACCCGGCAGGACGCCGAAGATCGATAGAACCATCTCGCCCCATAAGAATTTCGGGATCGCCCTGAAACTTGTCCACCAGACGTAGCGTTTTGCCGGCAAGCGCCTGACGGATTCCGCTGACAACCCGGCTTACTTCCGCCGCGGTCAAACGGGCGCTGAAGGCTCAACAAATCGCTCGGCGACGTTCCGACCTGAAGCACCATTGAAGATGCGAGCGCCACGAGTGTGAGCTTCATAGCAGGATCCCGATTAAGCTATTACATTGTGCTTCGCAACGATTTGCTCGTCTCCGCCGACGAAGCAGGCGTCCGCCTCGATCGGTATCTGACGAGCGTCCTCGGCGGTCAATCGCGGTCGCAAATTCAGCGCCTCATCAAACACGGCAAGGTGACCGTTGCCGGGCAGGCAGTGCCCGCGAACCGCATCGTCCGCGCCGGCGATACGATTACGGTCGACATTCCCGAGCCTGTCAGCCCGGCTCCTCAGCCCGAAGACCATGATTTAGACATCGTCTATCAGGATTCGGACCTGATCGTCGTCAACAAACCCGCCGGTATGGTGGTCCATCCCGCCGCGGGCCACGCACAAGGCACCCTGGTCAACGCGCTGCTTCACGAGGTCGACGATCTCAGCGGCGTCGGCGGCGAGCTGAGGCCTGGCATCGTGCATCGTCTCGATCGCGGAACATCGGGCCTGATGGTCGTGGCGAAGAACGACCGCGCGCACATCGAGCTCTCGCGGCAGTTCCACGACCGCGAGGTCGAAAAGGAGTACGTCGCGCTCGTGTGGGGCGTGGTTCAGGCGGGCAAGCGGATCGACCTGCCGATCGGCCGAGACCCCGGCGACCGCAAAAAGATGTCGGCGAAAGCGCGTCGCGCACGATCGGCCGTCACCCGCATCACCGCCGCGCTGCACATGCCGGGCGTCACGTTCATTCACGTGGCCATCGCGACCGGGCGGACACATCAGATTCGCGTGCACTTGAGCGAGATCGGCCATCCCATCGTCGGCGATGCGGTGTACGGGGGTCTCCGCCGGCGCGTGCCGGGCGATCTTCGTCCCGTCCTCGCGCTCGACCGGCCGTTCCTCCACTCGGGCCGGCTCGTGTTTCACCATCCGACCGACGGACGTAAGATGGAGTTCGAGGCGCCGCTGCCTCACGACCTGCAACTCGTGCTCGATCAGATCCTTCCCAAAGACTATGAGCGAAACCCTTCCTGACGTGAAACACTCCGACGTCATCTACAAAGGGCGCGTCTTCAACATCACCGTCGACCAGGTGGCGTATCCCGACGGCCGCGTGGTGAAGATGGAATGCGTGCGGCATCGCGGCTCTGTCGTGCTGCTCCCGATGACCGCGCCCGGCCGGATTCTGCTCGTGCGGCAGTACCGCTACGTTGTGGATCGGTGGTTGTGGGAGCTGCCTGCTGGAACCCTCGAACCGAACGAGAGCCAGCATGCTGCCGCCCTTCGCGAATGCCACGAGGAAGTCGGCAAGATCGCCGGACATGCGCAGAAATTGCTGAGCCTTTTTCCGTCGCCGGGGTTCTGCGACGAAGAGATGAACTTTTTTCTACTGACGGACCTGCGCGATCGCCTCGCCGGAGAGCCCGCGCCTCACCAGGATCCGGACGAAATACTCAATGTGAAGGAGTTTTCGGTAGAAGAAGTGCGTGAGATGGTGAAGGTGGGCGAGATCTGCGATATGAAGACGGTGGTAGGGATAGGGTTGGTGTAACTAGAGATCTAAAGATCTATAGATCTAAAGATCTCTAGTTACACGAGCGCGCTATTGCACCGTACTCTGCACTCTCGTGGCGGTCCGCCGCTCCCTATGCTTGGTCGTCGGCGGCGTCAGTGCAAGCAGCACAGCCTCGTCGATCGTCGACACCAGGTGAATCGTCAGGTCCCGGCGAAGTTCTTCGCTGAGGTCTTCCTTTACATCCTTGTCGTTCTGCCGCGGCAGAATGATCTCCTTCACTCCGAGCCGCCGCGCAGCAAGCACCTTCTCCTTGATTCCACCCACAGGCAGCACGCGGCCCGAGAGCGTGATCTCGCCAGTCATCGCGATGTCGCCGCGGACCGGCCGCCCGGTCAGCTCTGACGCCAGCGCAACCGCCATCGTGACACCCGCAGACGGGCCATCCTTCGGGATGGCACCGGATGGCACGTGGAGGTGGATTTCGGACGACTTGTAGAAATCGGGATCGACGTTGAACTGCGCTGCGTGAGCGCGGAACCACGACAGCGCCGCTCTGGCCGATTCCTTCATGACGTCGCCCAGGTGGCCGGTCAGGGTCAGCGTTCCTGCGCCCTGCATCCGCGAGGCCTCGATGAAGAGGACTTCTCCGCCCACCGGTGTCCACGCCATACCGATCGCCACGCCAGGGTTCTTCGTGCGCTCCTCGATTTCCTCGTCGAGGAAGCGCGGGGCACCCAGGAGCTCGACGACGGTGTCCTTCGTGAGCTCGACGGGCTCCTCCCGCCCTTCGGCCCGACGCCGGGCGATCTTCCGTATCAGCGATGCGAGCTCGCGCTCGAGATTGCGGACTCCTGCCTCGCGCGTGTACCCGCGAATAACAAGCCGGATGGCCTCGTCCGTAAATGTGACCATCTCGGCCGTGAGACCGTGATTCGCGACCTGCTTGGCAACGAGGTGCTCCTTCGCGATCTGGAGCTTCTCTTCCTCCGTGTAACCCGGCAGCTCGAGAACTTCCATTCTGTCGCGCAGCGGCGGCGGAATCGTATCCAGCACGTTCGCGGTCGTCACGAACAGCACTTCCGACAGGTCGAACGGCACGTCGAGGTAGTGATCGCGGAACGTATTGTTCTGCTCCGGATCGAGCACCTCGAGCAGCGCCGAACTTGGATCGCCGCGAAAATCGGAGCCGAGCTTGTCGATTTCGTCGAGGATGAACACCGGATTCTTCGACTCGGCACGGCGCAAACCCTGGATGATCTGGCCGGGCAGCGCTCCTATATACGTGCGACGATGCCCGCGGATCTCCGCCTCGTCACGCATGCCGCCGAGCGACACGCGCACGAACTTGCGATCCAGCGAGTTCGCAATCGACTTCGCGAGCGACGTTTTGCCGACTCCCGGGGGGCCGGCGAAGCACAGGATCGGCCCCTTCATCGTCGGGTTCAGCTTCCGTACCGCCAGGTATTCGAGGATGCGATCCTTGGCTTTCGCGAGGCCGGAGTGGTCGGCATCGAGCACGCCCTTGGTGCGCGCCAGATCGATCACTTCGTCGGTCCGCTTCGACCACGGCAGCGCGATGAGCCAGTCGACGTAGGTACGCGACACCGTGTACTCCGCTGCCGCGACGGGCATCTTAGAGAGCCGATCGAGCTCGCGCTTGGCTTCCTTCTTAACGGGCTCTGGCATGCCCGCGGCCTCGATCTTCTCGCGGAGCTCCTCGATTTCCTTCGTCTGGTCGTCGCCCTCGCCGAGCTCTTTCTGAATCGCCTTCATCTGCTCGCGCAGGAAATACTCTCGCTGGTTCTTCCCGACCTCGGACTGCACCTGCGACTGAATCTTCGAGCCGAGCTCGAGCACTTCGGCTTCCTTGATGAGCAACCGGTTCAGCAGGTCGAGACGCGCGCGCACGTCGACCGTTTCGAGCACTTCCTGCTTGACGGCCGTGCTGAGCGTCGCCAGGCTCGACGCGATGAAATCGGCGAGCCGGCCTGGCTCGGTGATGTTCATCGCGAGCGCCTGCAGATCGTCCGAGAGCAGCGGCGACAGCGACACAACGTGCTGGAAGTTGGTCTTGATGTTCCGCTGCAGCGCGTCGATCTCGAGTCGATCTTCCTCGCGCGCGGTGTCGTCGGCCCCTTTGACGCGGGCGCGCAGATACGGGCGCACGCTCGTAACGGACTCGAGCTGCAAGCGCGAGAGTCCCTGAACGATGAGGCGCAGACTGCCGTCCGGCAGCTTGAACATCTTGTGGATGTGCGTTGCCGTGCCGATCCGGTGCATGTCGTCCTGGGTCGGCTCCTCAATCGACGCGTCCCTCTGGGTGAAGACGCCGACGAGCTTGCTCCCATTAATCGCCTCTTCGATCAGGCGGACGGAGCTCTCACGCGCGACTGCCAGCGGCAGAAACGAATTGGGAAACAACACCGTGTCGCGCAGCGGCAGAATCGGCAGCTCGTTCGGAATGGCTACCGGCTGTTCTGCGGACGCGTCGCCGATGTCGAGATGTTCGTCTTCACGACTCATGACTACCCCCGTGGTCCTGCAGTTTAGTGCTATTTGTGGCTGTGTCTCTTGCGGGCGGGACACAGGCTCCGCCTCGCACGGCGGAGCCTGTTTGAAGGAGCGCCGTATTAACTCGACATGTCGAAGAAAAACGCCGGGCCGTTACGCTTCTGAGCCAAAACTTTTTCGCGCTCGACCGCCATCTCGCGCCCTTCTTCACAGTCCTTGCACCGGACGGCAAAGGGCAGCGCCCGCAGTCGCTTGTCGGAGATTTCCCCGCCGCAGTCGGCGCAGTAACCGTAAGCGCCTTCATCGAGCCGGTGGAGCGCGTCGTTGATCTTCGTAAGCGTTTCAGCCTTCATCT
Organism: Vicinamibacterales bacterium; assembly: GCA_963787755.1. Lineage (GTDB taxonomy): Bacteria > Acidobacteriota > Vicinamibacteria > Vicinamibacterales > JAMQPK01 > JAMQPK01. Next base: position 68,010 of record CAWBEG010000010.1, on the reverse strand, counting down.
GAATCAACGCAAACTCGATATCTTCCTGAATATCCGCCTCGGAACTCTCGCCGGCATCCAGGACCTCGTGCACCTTGCCCCACGCATCAGCCTCGCGCTGATCTCGAATGCGCCCCTGGACTTCGTTCATAATCTCTTTACGGCGCTCTTCGAGCATCCGCTTCAGGTCGGAGTAACGGGCCTCGTTCATCGAGGCGTTTCGTGTCGCTGACGTCGTCTTCATGATTCCGACTCCTTCCGCCGTTGTCTCAAATCCGGTCACCAAGCGAGACCGTCGCTTTTGGCTTAATGCAAATGGAGTGCCTACTCGCCCCTGGAGCCATTGAGCCGGGTTTACGGGAGTTTGGTAGGAAAAATTGGTGTCGGCTGGGAAAAAATCGTACGTCCTGTGCCAGCTACGGGCTCCAGCCGCCCCGTTTCCCTACGTGTATCTCGCTCACCGAGCGCCACTTATCGATGCTGCAACTGCCGGCTCCCCTGCGATTTCGCAACTCGTAAATAATTAGACGCCGCACCGGGGACGACGGTTCGTTTTGAAGACACTGGGTGACAGGGCCTGAATAGAGGACAATTTGGGTTCTTCACTGCCTATTGACGATTGCCAACACTATGCTGTGTCCCGTCTGCCACCAACGTAAGGCCAAGCGCGCGTGCCCAGCGCTGAGTAAGCAGATCTGCGCGGTCTGCTGCGGCACAAAGCGGCTCGTTGAGATCGCCTGTCCACCCGATTGTGGGTATCTCTCGACAGCACGCATTCATCCGCCCGCCGTCATTCAGCGCCAGCAGGAGTTGGACCGCGCGATGCTCCTTCCCGTGCTGCAAGGGCTCTCAGAGCGCCAGGCCAGGCTCTTTCTCATGCTTGCCGCCGTCACGTCGCGCCACCAGCCTGACGCTCTGCAGAAGCTCGTGGACGAAGACATCGCACAAGCGGCCGGCGCGCTCGCATCCACGCTCGAGACCGCGGCCAAGGGGATCGTGTACGAGCACCAGCCCGCGTCGCTCGCCGCCGCGCGCCTGATGCCCGAGTTGAAAAACGTGGTCGATGAGGTTGTAAAAACTGCCGGATCTGCACTCGAACGCGACGCAGCCGTTGCACTGCGCCGCATCGAGCACGCGGCAAAGATGATGGTGACGGTAAGACCCGACACGAACGAGTTTCAGCAGCTGCTGGCGCGTGTGCTGACACCGGCGCCAGGGTCGCAGCAGGAGCCGGAGACGCCTGAGGTTCCGGCTTCGTCCTTAATCATCCCCTGAGGTATAATTTTGGGTTCCTTAGGAGGAAGTAATGTCCAAGATCTGTAAAGTCTGCGGGAAGAAGCCTGTCGTCGGCCGCACCGTCAGCCACGCGCACAACGTGCGTCCACGGCGGTTCGAGCCGAATCTGCAGGTGGTCCGCGCTGTGATTAACGGCGGTGTCAAGCGAATCCGTGTCTGCACCCGCTGCCTGCGTTCGAACAAAGTCACCAAAGCCGCCTAGCCATGCTCTCCGCCGTATCGACCGAATCGGCACCCAAGGCGTTGGGGCCATATTCCCAGGCGATCCGGGCTGGACAATTTCTGTTTGTGTCGGGACAGGTGCCCATCAATCCTGCGACCGGAGAGCTCGTTCAGGGCAGCATCCCCGATCAAACCCGGCGCGCATTGCAAAACATCGGGGAGATTTTATCGGCAGGCGGCATGTCCTTCCAACACGTCGTTCGCACGACTGTTTACCTGACCGACCTCGCCGACTTCGCCGCGATGAACGAGGTGTACGCCACGTTCTTCACCCCGCCGCAGCCGGCCCGATCGACCATCCAGGCCGCGCGATTGCCACGCGACGCCCGCATCGAAATCGACGTGATCGCGTTCCTCGGCTGATCGCTGTCACAACACGGAGTGTTGGGATAGAAAGGATCAGGTGCGGGCGGCAGAACGTTCCACGTCGAGGACTCCATCAACTCCTCTGAGCAGCTTGATCACTTTCTCGAGGTGCTTCACGTCCTTGATCTCGACGGCCATGTTGATGCGGCCAAGATGATCGTTGTCGGCACCCGTGGCTTCGACGTTCGTGATGTTCGTGTTGATCGCGGCGATGCGTGAACTGACGTCGGCCAGAATCCCCTTCCGATCTTCTACCTGCATCGTCAGGCGGACGATATAGCGCGACGAATCGGCCGCGCTGTCCCACTCGACGTCGATGCGGCGCTCGGGATCGTAGAGCAGGTTCATGACGTTCGGACACGACGCCGAGTGCACTGACACCCCCTTGCCGCGCGTGATGTAGCCCACTATCTTCTCGCCGCGGATCGGATTGCAGCAACGAGCCCTCACGACCATGAGATCGTCGATACCGCTCACCTTGATTTTGTCTTCGCCCGCCCCGATGCCGACACCGGCGGTACCCAGCACTCGTCGAACGACCGACGCCATGCCGGTTTCAGGGGGTTTTTCCTTCAGTTCTTCCTGCGGAACGAGCCGGGTCAGCAGCTTGCGCGGCGCCACTTTCCCGTAGCCGATCTCGGCGAATATCTCGTCGCTCGCGCCGTAGTCGGCGCTCACCTTCTTGAACACCTCGCTCTCGAAGAGTGTCGCGGGATTCACGTCGAACCGCCGCGCTTCCTTCTCGAGCAGCCGCTTGCCCAGCTCGACGCTGCGCGTGCGCTCCTCCGCCTGCACGAAATGCTTGATCTTGTTCCGCGCCCTTGCCGTCACGACGAAATTCATCCAGTCGCGGCTCGGCTTGTGGCCGCTGCTCGTGACGATCTCGACGATGTCGCCGTTGCGCAGGCGCGTTCGCAGCGGCACCATCTTCCCGTTGACGCGAGCGCCGACGCATTGATGTCCGATGTCGGTGTGAATCGCGTACGCGAAGTCGACAGGCGTCGCCCCGCGCGGAAACGCCTTCACCTGCCCTTTCGGCGTGAAGATGTAGACCTCTTCGGGATACAGGTCGACCTTGAGGTTCTGAATGAACTCGTGCGGATCGCGCACTTCGCTTTGTACTTCCAGCAACTGGCGCAGCCACTGAAAGTGACGCTCGTCGCGGTGATCGCCGATGCGCCCTTCCTTGTATTTCCAGTGCGCCGCGATGCCCTCTTCGGCGTGGCGGTGCATTTCCTCGGTGCGAATCTGCACCTCGAACGGCACGCCGCGCTCGCTGATGACCGAAGTGTGCAGCGACTGGTAGCCGTTCGGCCGCGGCATCGCGATGAAATCCTTGATGCGGCCCGGCACTGGCGACCAGGTCTGGTGAATAATGCCCAGCGCCGCGTAGCAGTCCTTCACGCTCTCGGTGATGATGCGCAACGCCACGAAGTCGTAGACCTGATCGAGCTCGATGCGCTGGCGCTTGAGCTTCTGATTGATGCTGTAGAGACGCTTGAGGCGGCCATCCACCTGCGTGACGGGAACCTCCGCCTCGCTCAGCTTGGCAATGACGGTTTTCTTGAGGTAATCGATCTCGGCTTCGGCCGCCTTCCGCTTGTTCTCGACCTTGGCGGTCAACGCCTGATAACCGGCCGGATCGAGGTGCTTGAAGGACAGCTCCTCGAGCTCATTCTTGATCTTGCTCATCCCGAGCCGGTTGGCGATGGGTGCGTAGATGTCGAGCGTTTCCTGCGCCGTGCGCTGCTGCCGCTCTTCGGACATGTGCGACAGCGTACGCATGTTGTGAAGCCGATCGGCAAGCTTGACGAGGATGACGCGGATATCGTCAACCATCGCGAGGAGCATCTTGCGGAAATTCTCCGCCTGCCGCTCCTCGCTCGACGAGAACGGGATGGCACCGATCTTGGTGACACCCTCGACGACGTGCGCCACCTCGGGGCCGAAGTGCTCCTGAATCTTTTCGATGGTCGTCAGGGTGTCTTCGACGACATCGTGCAGCAGCCCGGCGGCGATAGCCACGGGATCGAGCCGCATATCGGCCAGAATACTCGCCACCTCGAGCGGGTGGACGAGGTAGGGCTCCCCCGAATGCCGGACTTGTCCCTTGTGCTCCAGCGCAGAGAACACGTAGGCCCGGCGAAGGAACTCGCGTTCCTCGTCAGAGGTGTATGCTCTGACCCGTTCGAGTAGGTCTTCGAACCTGATCATTTATTGGAAGCTAAATTGCCGCTAACGGTGTCTAAGTTAAGTGTCAGCAGATGGTTAGAACATTCTAAAGCATCCTTGACTTTGGGTTTTGGCCGTTCATATACTTGGCGGGTTTTTCTCCAAAATCCCGCGGATTGAATTGAAGGGGGATCTGATGCGTGTGCGAAGCAAGGCGATTCTGGCAACTGCCATCATCGCGGCGGTGGGGTTGTCGGCCTGCGGCCGGATTGGAAATCTTCAGGCAAAGAAGGCGTTCAAGGACGCCAATACGATGTATCAGGCGCAGAACTATCGCGAGGCCGCGACCAAGTACGAGGAGGCGATTGCGGCGGCACCCGACTCCGAGGAAGCGATCACGGCCTATTTTTTCCTGGGCAACAGCTACGACAACCTTTACAAGCCGGCGCGCAAAGGTGAAGCGGACAACGACGCGTTTCTCACCAAGGCCATTGCAAATTACAAGACTTCGGCCGAGCGCGAGGTGGCGCGCCCTGACATCAAGAAGCTGGCGCTCCAGTACCTGGTCAACGCGTACGGCCCGGATAAACTCGACGACCCGACGCAGGCTGAGCCGATCGTGCAGCGCATGATGCAGCTCGACCCGACCAACACCGAGAACTACTTCGCGCTCGCCAAGATTTACGAGGATGCCGGAAACCTCGACGAGGCCGAAGCCATGCTGAACAAGGCGAGAGAAGCCAAGCCCAAGGAAGCGGCGGTGTATCAGCAGCTCGCCGGCTTCTACCAACGGCAGGGTGAGTTCGACAAGCTGATCGCGGCCGTTCAGCAGCGCGCCGAGCTCGAGCCGAACAACCCCGAAGCGCATTATGCAGTCGCGACCTACTACTGGGACGAGGCATATCGAAACACGCGGCTGAACGACACCCAGAAGCGCGAGTACGTGAAGAACGGGCTCACGTCCGTCGATAAGGCGCTCGCCTTGAACGCCGACTACGTCGAGGCGCTCACCTATCGCGGTCTTCTCCTCCGCATCGAAGCCGCAATGGAGAAAGACGCCGCCCGTCAGAAGGCGCTGCTCAACGAGGCGTCGCAACTGCAGGAGAAGGCCGTGGCGTTGAAGAAGAAGCAGGCGTCGGGGGCATAAGCGGAACGAAGAACGAAAAAGGAATAAAGAGGCCGCCCGGAGAAATCCGGGCGGCTTTTTTTATTCGAATCCGTATCCGCGCTTCAGATCCCGCATCACTCCCGGATACATCCTGCGGCGGCGTGCGTCCTCGTCGATCTGCTGCAGCTCACGCGCGACTGCTGCGACCGCGTTTTGATCCCTGTTGCCAGCATGCGGCACGCCGGCGTCGTCTCGTTGTCGATTTCAAGCGACTGTGCAAACCACACGAGCTCGGAACGTAAGAACACCACGCCGCTGCCCCGGCCTCTCGTGACCTTCCCCCGGCACGCACGCTCATATGTCGTCCAATCCTCCGTCCAACTCCGTGCGCATTTCGCTCAGAGTAGCGAGGCGCCGGTCGAACAACGCCGCCGCATTTCCGCGCTGAACGTCGAGCGTCGAAAGTTGGGCCGCCGCGGCTGAATCCGCGATCGCGCCGATGACAACGGCGGCCATAATGAATGAGCGGACGGGTAACCCTCGCATGCGGAGCCTCCTGCGAGAAACGCACCTTTTCCGGAGCGAAATGGAGTTACGCCCACTGGGCTCGAACGGCTTGACTGTCCCCGTAATCGGATTGGGGACGTGGCGCACCTTCGACGTACATGGAGCGCAGGACGAAGGCAACGCGCGAATTGTCGTCGAGAGGGCATTGGCGAAGGGGGCGGCACTTTTCGATTCATCGCCCATGTACGGCGAGTCGGAGCGTGTGCTTGCGCAAGCGCTCGGCTCGCGCCGCCCCAACGCGCTCATCGCGACGAAGGTGTGGGCCTCATCGGGGGCCGAAGGTAAGCGGCAGATCGAGCGATCGATGCACTTCTTCGGCGGCCTGGTGGATATTTATCAAGTGCATAACCTCGCGGGCTGGCGGGAGCAGCTGACCCTATTGGAGGCCGAGCGCGCGAACGGACGGGCGCGCGTCATCGGAGCGACCCACTACAGCCAGATCGCGTTCGGTGAGCTTGCGACAGTGATGAAGACCGGCCGCATCGGCGCGATTCAAATCCCGTACAACCCCCGCGAGCGCGAAGTTGAGCAGCTGGTATTGCCTCTGGCGGAAGATCTCGGATTGGGCGTGATCGTCATGCGGCCGTTCGGCGAAGGCGGACTTCTACGCCGTCCGCGGCCCGAGGTTGAACTGGAGCCGCTCGTGCCGTTCGGCGTCACCACATGGGCCCAGGCGCTCCTGAAATGGATTCTGAGCGATCCTCGATGCCACACGACCATTCCAGCGACGTCGAAGCCTCTGCGAGTCGATGAGAACGCCGCCGCCGGCCGCCCGCCATGGTTCGGACCCGACGAACGCGAGTATGTTGCGAAGTTATTCGCCTAAACAAAAAGGCCGCTCGGATTTCTCCAAGCGGCCTCTCATTTTTGCTCTCTGCCTTTTGCTCTATCAGCGAAGGGTGTCCTAGTTGCCTGTCTGCACGCCGGCGGCTCTGCGCATGCCTTCGGTCACGATACCGACCTTCTCGACACCCGCGCCCTTGGCCGCGTCGATGACAGCGACGATTTCGCCGTAGCGCAGCGTCCCGGCAGCGGCAATGAACATCGTCTTTTCCTGGCGCTGCTCGAAGATGCTGCGAAGCCGCGTCTCAAGGTCGCCAAGGTTACTGACGATCTGCTTATTGACCGACATCTGGCGATCGGCGGACATTTCCAGCACGATCTGACTGCTGTCGACCTGCTGCGTCTGCGCCTGCTGCGTTTCCGCCGGCAGGTTGATGTCGAGCCCCTTCTGCGTAAGCGGCAGGGCCGCCATGAAGATGACGAGCAGCACGAGCAGCACGTCGATCATCGGCGTGACGTTCATGTCCGCGCTGGCCTGCAGACCCTTCGACTTGACGTTGTCTTCCGCGCCGAAGTGCTTATGGGCGTGTCCGTGCGTCGTCATTAGTTGCCTCCCCGCACTTTCGGATCCGTGATGAGGCCCATGTCCTCGACGCCGGCCGACCGCAGATTGTCCATCGTCTCCATCACGGTGGCGTAGTCCACATCTTCGTCAGCCTTGATGAGGACGACCTTGTCGGTTGCGCTCGCCATAATGTCGGACACGCGGCTGCCGAGATCGCCCGGGCGGATCGGCACCGAGTTCAGGAAAATCTGCTTGTTGGCCTGGATACCGACGACGGTCTGCCCCTGCGTGTCGGGCTTATCAGTGGTATTCGCGGCCTGCGGCAGCTTCACATCGACGCCCTTCTGCAGCATCGGAGCAACGAGCATCATGATGATCAACAGCACGAGCATGACGTCGACGAGCGGCGTCACGTTGATATCGGCTTTGAGGCCGCCTTTTGAGCCGCCAACATCCATTGACATAATCTTGCTCCTATAACTCTTGATCTATTGAACTGGTGATCTAGAGATCTGGTGTATCCAGATCTCTAGATCCTGAGATCTTAAGTTGTAACTACGCGGTCTTCTTAATGAAATAGTCCACCAGCTCCGACGACGAGTTGTCCATCTCGACGTTGAAGTACTCGATGCGGCCGGTCAGGTAGTTGTAGAACCACACCGCCGGAATCGCGACGAGCAGTCCGAGCGCTGTCTCGACGAGCGCTTCGGCAATACCGGCAGAAACGGCGCCGATGCCGCCCGAGCCCGTGGAAGCGATACCAGTGAACGCGTTGATGACGCCGACGACCGTCCCGAGCAGTCCGACGAACGGCGCCGTTGCGCCGATGGTCGCCAGGGCGCTGACGCCCTTCTTCAGGTCGTTCGCGGTGAGTGCGGTCGCGCGCTGAATCGAGCGGCGCACGGTGTCGAGAAGCTCCTCACGGCTGAGGCCGCCTGCATTCTCCTGCTGGAACTGATATTCCTGGAGGCCGGCGAGGACGACTTTTGCGAGGTGGCTGTAGCGATAGTTCTTGTTGGTCGAGATGGCGATGGCATCCTTCAGGCGGCCGTCCTTGAGGTGCTTCGCAACCTGCGGCGCGTAGACCTTCGACTGGTTCTTCGCCTGAATGAACGTGTAGATACGCTCGACGGCAACGCCGATCGACCACATCGACATGAAGAAGAGAATCCAGGCCACCGCCTTCGCGACGAAGCCCATCTGTGACCACATTTCAATTAAGTCAAGAGAACCGCTTTCCATGTCCGCTCCTTAAAATAAAGAAACAATTCAAAACGTAGTGTCCGGCCCGAGCCGGACCCATGGGCCCTACCGCAGCGTGAAATTGACCGTGACCGTCATGATGACCGGCACCGGCACGCCGTTCAACAGCGTCGGCGTGTACTGCCACTGCCTCACGGCCTCCATGGCCGCCGCGTCGAGCAGTGGAATCGAACGCAGGACCTTAACATCCTGCACGCGTCCATCCGGACCGATGGTCGCTTCGAGAATGACGACACCCTGTACGCGCGCTGACTGCGCAATCGGCGGGTACACCGGAGCTTGCTCTTTCACCTTCTTCGGCGGCTGGATCGCGCCACCGACGCGCACCGGCGCGGGCGGGGGCGGCGGGGGCGGGGGCGCTTCAGGCACGCCGCCGGGAATGCCGCCGACGACGCCACCGATATCGCCCTGGACGGTGGCCACCTGCTCGGCAAAAACCCTTCCGGTCTCAGGTTTGATGTCACTGGGTGCTTGAACGGGAGCAGCTGAAGGATTCACTTCCACCACCGGCTTGGGCGCCGCGGCCTGCGGGGGCGGCGGGGGGGGTGGCGGCGGCGGTGGTGGCGGCGGAGCCGAGACGAACGCCATCATCGATGGCGGCGTCGGCAGAATATCGGTCGCCAAAAGCGGAATAACAATCATTACGGCGATGACCGCCACGTGGGCCAGGATCGACAACGGAAGCGTGTACCACTGCTTGCTCCCGACGGAGATCGAGGGTTTCACGACGTCACCGAACATCTCGCGTGCCACGTCAGTCCTCCTGCCGAATTTTGAGGGGCCGGCTCTCTTCATCGCCGGCGCCCTTTGCCCCGCTAAAAACGAGTGTCACGAAACCCGGCACTCGAATTAGACACCATAAAAACGATTCTGGTCCGAAAAGATTCCGGCATGCTTGAATCGTGTCAGCGGACGTACCAAACAACTCTGCCGTTGAGGAAAACCCGCGAATCATATGACCGGGTACCCACAATGTCAACACGCAAAAGGATTCAAATTGTCGCGAAAACAGCCAACTTTCGCCCCTTCCGGCAAAACCATTAGCCGCCGTGCGCGAGCTTGATCCGCATAGCATAGAACGATCGCCAGACGAACACGACCGACGCCGCGAAAAACAACGCCGCCAGCAGACGCGTCACCTCTACACCCTGATTGGCGGTCAACTGCACGGCCAGCTCGACCGACAGGAGCCCGAACAACGTCGTGAACTTGATGATCGGATTCATGGCGACCGAAGAGGTGTCCTTGAACGGATCGCCAACCGTGTCTCCGATCACCGTCGCAGCATGGAGTGGAGTCCCCTTCTCCTTCAGTTCGACTTCTACGACCTTTTTTGCATTATCCCAAGCACCACCCGCATTCGCCATAAAAATCGCCTGGAACAAACCGAACAGCGCAATCGAAATCAGATAGCCGATGAAGAAATACGGCTCGACGAACGAAAAAGCGAGCGTCGAGAAGAACACGGCCAGAAAAATATTGAACATCCCTTTCTGCGCATATTGCGTGCAGATGGCGACCACACGTTTGCTGTCGGCCACCGATGCCTTCTCGACCCCGTCAAGCCTGATGTTCGCCTTGATGAATTCCACCGCACGATACGCGCCAGTTGTCACCGCCTGTGTCGAGGCGCCAGTGAACCAGTAGATGACCGCGCCGCCCGTGATCAACCCCAGGAGGAAGGGCGCGTGAAGAATCGAAAGCTTCTCGACGTTCTGCGTCAGGCCGGCCGTCAGCAGCACGACGATCGAAAAAATCATCGTCGTCGAGCCGACCACGGCGGTACCAATCAGCACCGGCTTCGCCGTCGCCTTGAACGTGTTGCCGGCGCCGTCGTTTTCCTCGAGCAAGTGCTTCGCCGTGCTGAAGTCGGGCGTAAACCCGTAGTCCCGCTTGATTTCATCCTTGATGCCGGGCAGCCCTTCGATGACGGAGAGCTCAAAGACCGACTGCGCGTTGTCGGTGACCGGGCCGTATGAATCGACCGCGATCGTCACCGGTCCCATCCCGAGGAAGCCGAACGCGACCAGACCGAACGCGAACACGGGCGCCGCAATCATCAGCGCATCGAACCCCATCAGGCTCACCCAGTACGCGACGCTCATCAGCGCAACGATGCTCAGCCCGAGCCAGTACGCGCTGAAGTTGCCGGCAACGAGCCCGGCGAGGATATTCAGCGAGGCGCCCCCTTCGCGCGATGACGAGACGACCTCGCGCACGTGCGCCGATTCGGTCGACGTGAAGACCTTCACGAGCTCGGGAATGATGGCGCCCGCGAGCGTACCGCACGTGATCACCGTCGACAGCTTCCACCACATCGTGCCGTCGCCCAGGTCTGGAATCAGCAGATACGACACAAAGTACGTCATGACGACCGACACAATGGAGGTCAGCCAGACGAGCACCGTCAGCGGCGTTTCGAAGTTCATGACCGTGGCGGTGCTGTACTTCGCGCGCATGAGCGCACCGTTGATGAGGTAGGAGCATCCGCTGGCGACGACCATCATGACGCGAATCATGAAGATCCACACAAGCAACTGCACCTGCACCGTCTCATTCGGCACGGCCGTCAGTATGAACGTGATGAGTGCGACGCCGGTCACGCCATAGGTCTCGAAGCCGTCGGCGCTCGGCCCTACCGAGTCGCCCGCGTTGTCGCCGGTGCAATCCGCGATCACGCCGGGGTTGCGCGCGTCATCCTCTTTGATATTGAAGACGATTTTCATCAGGTCCGCGCCGATGTCCGCAATCTTGGTGAAGATGCCGCCGGCGATGCGCAGCGCTGACGCTCCGAGCGATTCGCCTATCGCGAAGCCGAGAAAGCACGACCCGGCCAGATCCCGCGGAATGAACAGCAGAATGCACAACATGATGAACAGCTCGACGCTGATCAGCAGCATACCGATGCTCATCCCGGCCTCGAGCGGAATCGAATGCAGCGGATACGGTTTGCCCCTCAGGCTGGCGAACGCCATGCGCGAATTCGCGAAGGTGTTCACCCGAATGCCGAACCACGCCACGCCGTAGCTGCCCGCGATGCCAATCAGGCTGAACACGAGGATGATGCCGACGCGGAAGAGCGGGAAGTGGAGTATCAAACCGAAGTAGAGGGCGATGATCAGGCCGACGAAAATTTCCAGGATCAGAATGAATTTGCCCTGCGTCACCAGATAGGTTTTACAGGTCTCATAGATCAGTTCCGACACTTCGAGCATCGAGCGGTGTACAGGCAGTTTCTGCAGGCGCGAATACGTTACGAGCCCGAACAGCAAACCGAGGACGCAGATGCCGATGCCCGACATGAGCATCGTCCGCGAGTTGACACCGAGAAAGCTCACCTGGCCGAGGTCGGGCAGGACCAGGCTCGCCTCACCGCCCCCGGCGTGAACAGGAGCCTCCGCCGGCTGCTGCCTCATCGACGCTTCGGCCGTCGTCGCCAGGACGACGAACAGCGCTAGCACGAACCACTTCATCATGATCTCCCCGTCACGTAGAACTTTTGTCTGCTATGTGCTCCGGTAGCGTCATGCCGCCGGTCAAAAACACACGAATTCCTTCCTCGACGGTCAAGTCTGGAAAGAACGCATCGTCACGCCGGCAGATCACCACGTCACCGAGATACAAGTGATTGGTAGGGACATAGATGGCGATGAGCAACTCGGTATGGCCGGCCGACTGGATGGAAAACTCCTTGGTTAGAAATCCGAGTATATAACCGCGCGACTCCGTGCGAATCATCACAACGCGCTTGAAGCCATATTCGTTGTCCGGCGAGAACGCCAGAATCAGCTGCTTCACCGGGGCGTACACCGTCCGAAATACCGGGATCCTTAGAAGATACCCCTCGGTGCGCTTCAGCACCCGCTTGCCCAGAACGTTTGTGGCTACCACACCTACTAGCAGGATCAGTACCGCCGTCGTTACGATTCCAAGCCCCGGGGGGACCCTGGCGAAGTACCGCTCGTAGAGCGGCGCCGTAAAGTCATCCACGACACGGAATACCCACAGCAGCGCGACGATGCTGACGACGACCGGCACCAGGACGAAGAACCCGGTGACGAACCGGCGGCGAAGCCACGACATCATCCGCGCACCCACCCCGCGCCGATGGCCAGGAGCAACCCGGCGCCGAGGGCAATCCGGTACCACGCAAATGGCGCAAATCCGGCGCGCCGGACGAGACTCAGAAACGGCTTGATGATGAGCAGCGAGGAGAAAAACGCCGTGGCGAACCCAACGGCAATTTCCGCGCTCCGCGCCGCCGTCAGCTGTTCGTGCACCTGGAGGAACTCATGCGCGAATGCGGCAGACATCGTGGGGATCGCGACGAAAAACGAAAACTCGGCCGCGGCAGACCTGTCCAGTCCCATGGCAAGGCCTCCAACGATGGTCGCGCCGGACCGCGACACGCCCGGAACCAGCGCGAGCATCTGGCACAACCCGATACCGAGCGCGCGCGGGAGCGGCGTCTGCTCGGCGGCGACAACGACGGGGGCCGGACGGAACCGCTCGACGAGCAGCATGACGAGCCCACCGACGATGAATGCGCCGGCAAATACGCGTGGGCTTTTATACAAAACCGATTGTATGAAGTCGGCGAAGAAGGCGCCGGCGAAAAGCGCCGGAATCGTAGCAACAATCACCGCCGCCGCAAAATGACGCGCCTCGGGACTGGTGCCGATCTTCGCTGCCGCGCCGACCAGTCGCGCACGATAGACCCAGACGACTGCGAAGATTGACCCGAGTTGGATCATCACCGTGAAGACTCCGCCGGGATCGTCGAAGCCAACCGCTTCGGCGATGAGCAACAGGTGCGCGGTAGAGGAGATCGGAAGGAACTCCGTGACTCCCTGCACGATTCCGAGCAGCGCCGCAAGTAGAAGCGTCACGCAGCGTGAAGGTCTACGACGCGCGCGCTTTCCGGTTCTTGGATCGGCCGGACGGCTGCGGAACCGCGGCCGCTGTCGAAGCCGTCACTTGGTGCTTGCGGCCTCCGCCGCGCCAGAAGCTCACGATTGCCGCAGCGATGAAAACCGTCGAGTACGTGCCGGTGATGATGCCCACGACCATCGTGAACGCGAACCCGCGCAGCACTTCTCCCCCGAATAAGAAGAGGGCCAGCGCGCTCATGAGTGCGGTGCCGGCGGTGATGATCGTTCGGCCGAGAGTCTGGTTGATCGACCGGTTGATGACCTCGTTCAGACCATCCCGGCGCATGGAGCGGGAGTTCTCGCGCACGCGATCAAAGATGACGATCGTATCGTTGGTGGAATAGCCCGTGATCGTCAAGATGGCCGCAATGACGTTGAGGCTGAGGTCGTACTGGAAGAACGCCAGAAATGCGACCGTTACCAGAAGGTCGTGCAGTGTGGCGGCGATGGCTCCGACGCCGAAGCTGATCTGGAAGCGCAGACCGATGTAAAGAAGGATGGCCACCATCGACAGGACCGTCGCCCAGATGCCCTTGCGCGTCAACTCCTGTCCGACAATGGGTCCCACGATCTCGCTGCCCACGATGCTGAAGTTTCCGAGGCCCGCCTGCTTCAACGCGCCCGTGATCTGATCGCGTGCCCGGCTCAGCGACCCGTCCGACTCTTCGCCTACCAACGGCACACGCACCATGACCTGACGTGCGCCCTGTGCTCCGTACTCCTGCACGAACGTTTCGACGCCTGGAAAGGCCTGCTGCATGGCGCCCCGGACCTGCTCGACGCTCGTCTGTTGCTCGAACTGCGTGATCACGACGGTTCCGCCGGCGAACTCGACGCCAAGCGGGATCCCCTTGGTGGCGATGACGAATACTCCGGCCAGCACCAGCAACGAGGAAAGACCCAGCGCATACCAGCGCCAACGGAGGAAGTTGTAGTTGGTGTCCTTGAAGATATGCATAAAAGCTAAATGCTGATCGTCGCGACTTTTTTGTTAGCGAGTTCGGCCTCGAACAGCGTTTTCGAGACGAAGATCGATGTAAACAGATTAGACAAAAGCCCGAAGAACAGCGCGACGGCAAATCCGCGAATCGGCCCTGTGCCGAACTGGAACAGGAACGCCGCAGAAATCAACGCGGCCGTATGGGTGTCGACGAGCGTCAGGAACACACGGCTGAACCCGGCATTGATGGCCGCGCGTACGCCGCGCTGCGCTTCAAGCTCTTCTTTAATGCGCTCGAAAATCAGAACGTTCGAGTCGACGCCCATGCCCATCGTGAGCACGAATCCCGCGATGCCTGGCAGCGTCATGACCGCACCGACATACGCCATCAAGCCGAGCAGAATCACGAGGTTGAACACCAGCGCCACAATCGCGTTCACGCCCGAAAGCTTGTAGTAGATCAGCATGAACGCGCTGATCAACAGGAGTCCTGCGACCGAGGCAATCACCCCCGAGCGAATCGAGTCGGCGCCGAGCGTCGGACCAATCGTCTGCTCCTGCAAATACGTCAACGTCGCCGGCAGCGCGCCCGATCGCAGGATAAGCGCGAGATCCTGCGCTTCCTCCTGCGTAAACCCACCGGCGATCTGGCCGTCGGCCGCAATCCGCCCGTTGATGCGCGGCGCCGACTGCACCGATTTGTCGAGCACGATCGCAAGGAAGCGCCCGATGTTCTCGCCCGTCACGCGCGCGAACGAGGCAGCGCCCGAGGAATTCAGCGTAAAGCCGACCGCGGGCATGTTGTTCTCGTCGAGCTGCACGCGGGCACTGCGCAGATCCTGGCCAGTCACCGCCGCCACGCGGCGTAAGAGGTAGTAGGCCGGCCCTCCAGTGGTCGCATCACCCGGCCCCGTCAGCACTTCCATGCCCGACGGCACCACGCCGCCGGAGGCGCGCAGGACGTCTTCCCGGCTGGCGGCCGGTCCCTGCTCCACCAGCTTCAGCTCGAGCATGCCGGGCGATCCGATGACTTGTTTTGCGCGATCGATGTCCGAGACACCAGGCAGCTGCACCAGGATCTGATCCGCACCCTGTTGCGCGATGCTCGGTTCCGTGACGCCGAGCTCATTCACGCGTCGCTCGATCGTTTGCCGCGCCTGGACGACGGCTTCCTCGCGAAGCCGCTGTGCGATGTTCGGCCGCATCCGGAACGTGTGGCTTCCGCCCGTGCCTGGGCTGCGATCGAAGTCGACCGCTTCCTGCTCCGCGGCCTGGCGGAACGCCGGCTCCTGCGCCGGCGGCACGCCTTCAACGCGAAACGTCGTCGTGTCGACGATCGTGACGGTCGCGGGCACTCCGCGGCGCTTCAGCTCTTCCTGCAGGCGTCCGCTGTCCTGCTCCGTTTTCACGCGCAGCGCATCTTCAACCTGGACGCGCATCACGAGGTGCACGCCACCCTTGAGGTCCAACCCGAGCTTCAGCTGTTTGTCGAGCAGCCATTGCGGCGCCGGCAGGTTGTAGCGCACCGCCAGGATCGGATAGACGCCGACCCCGAAGAACACGACAAAGACAATGGCAATGGTGATGAGCTTCCAGCGTAAGTTCGACATGGTGTTTATTGGCTCTCGGCGAGCGACTCCTGCCCCTGATAACCCACGATGGCGTTCTTGGCGATCTCGATGCGAACCTTGTCGGCAATCTGGAGATGGACGGTGCTGCCATCCACTTTCGCCACCGACCCGTAGATGCCGCCGTTCGTGACCACGCGATCGCCGACCTTCAGCGCCTCGAGAAATTCCTGCAGCTTCTTCTGCCGCCGCTTGGTAGGCAGCAGGATGATGAAATAGAAGATCGCGAAAACGAGCGCGATCGGTATGAGTTGAACGTATGGGTTTACACCAGAGCCCTGCGGCGCTCCCATCGCTAGAAGGAGACTGTACATAGTTAGGGTTAGGGAAAGATTCGGCGGTACTCCTGCCTGACTTCCTCCAATGTGGAAAACACTATAGCCTCCCTAATTCGCCGCATGGTGTCAAGGTAAAAGTGGAGATTATGCAACGTGTTAAGGGTGCCTGCCGTCATCTCGCCGGCGTGAAAAAGATGCCGTAGATAGCCGCGCGAGAAGTTGCGGCAGGTGTAGCAGCCGCACCGGGCATCGATTGGATTTTTGTCGTCGGCATACTCGGCGTTCTTGATGTTCAGACGGCCGGTGCTCGTGAAGAGTTGGCCATTCCGCGCATTGCGGGTCGGCAGCACACAGTCGAACATGTCGATGCCTCTCGCCACGCTTTCGACGAGATCGACAGGAGTACCCACACCCATGAGATAGCGGGGTCTGTCGGCCGGCAGCCGCGGCGCAGTCTGCTCCGTCACGTCGTACATTTCCGGAATCGGTTCGCCGACACTGAGCCCGCCGATGGCATACGCCTCGAAGCCGATCTCGATCGTGCCCTCCACGCTCTGCCGGCGCAGATCGGGAAACGTTCCGCCTTGAATGATGCCGAACTGCGCCTGCCCGGGATTCGTGAAAAAGGCTCCGGGAGCCTTTTTCGATTCGTCCTCACGCAGGCGCAGGAAGTGATCTCTTCCTCTCTTCGCCCAGCGGAGCGTCCGCTCCAGCGACTCGCGCGCGCGATCGTGCGACGCCGGATGTTCGAGGCACTCATCGAGCGCCATCGCGATGTCGGATCCGAGCTGCCCCTGAATGTCGACCGCCGACTCAGGAGTCAGCAGATGCTCCGTGCCGTCGAGATGCGAGCGAAACGTTGCCCCTTCCTCATGCACTTTCCGCCGCGCGGCGAGGCTGAACACCTGATAGCCGCCGCTGTCTGTAAGGATCGGCTTGTTCCAGCCGATGAATCTGTGGAGGCCGCCGAACGCGCCGATGCGCTCGGCACCGGGGCGCAGGTACAGATGATAGGTATTGGCGAGGATGATCTCCGCGCCCAGGTCGTCGAGGTCTCGATGCGTCACCGCCTTCACGGCGCCCTGCGTGCCGACCGCCATGAACGCCGGCGTGTTCACCACGCCGTGCGGCGTCGTGAGCACTCCGCGCCGTGCAGCGCCATGCGTGTGCGTCACATCAAACCGGAACATCAACGGTATATTAGAGGCATCGTGAAAAAACTCCGCGTGGGCATCATCTACGGCGGCCGTTCGGGTGAGCATGAAGTCTCCATCGCATCTGCCGCAGCCGTTGTGCAGAACCTCGACAAGCAGCGCTACGAAGCGATCCCCATCCGGATCGAAAAAGACGGCCGCTGGATCATCGCCGATCGGCTGCCGGTATCGTCGTCGGCCGCCGAGGTCATCGAGCAGAACCGCGCGAATACCGCGCACCGGCTCGGACGCGGAGGCCGCGAAGCCCACCTGATTGCGCATCCGGGCGATGAGCAGATGATCACGATCGAGCGCGGCACCACTCCCGCAATCACGGGGCTTGCGCTCGACGTGATATTTCCGGTGCTTCATGGCCCGTACGGCGAAGACGGGACGGTTCAGGGGCTGCTCGAGCTTGCGAACATCCCCTATGTCGGCGCGGGCGTGCTTTCGTCGGCGGTCGGCATGGACAAGGCGATGGCGAAGCAGGTGTTTGCGGCGCGAGGACTGCCGCAGTCCAACTACCTCGCGGTGCTTCGTAAGGAATGGAAAGCGGCGCCGGCAGACATCACGGCGGCTGTGGCGTCCACGCTTGGCTATCCGGTGTTCGTGAAGCCGGCCAATCTTGGCTCCAGCGTTGGCATCTCGAAGGCGAAACGCGAAGCCGACCTTGCCGCGGCGATCGACCTCGCCGCCGAGTTCGATCGAAAGGTCGTCATCGAGGCCGCAGTGCCGAACGCACGCGAAATCGAAATCGCGGTGCTCGGCAACGACAGCCCGGAAGTGTCCGTTCCCGGCGAGGTGATCCCGTCGCGCGAGTTTTACGATTACCAGGCCAAGTATCTCGACGACGATTCTCGGATGATTATCCCTGCCGATCTCCCGGAGAACGTGACGGCCGACGTGAAGCGGCTCGCGATTGAAGTGTTCCGCGCGGTCGACTGTGCCGGCATGGCGCGCGTCGACTTCCTGATGGACGGCGCTACCGGAAAGTTGTATGTCAACGAGATCAACACAATCCCTGGCTTCACAACGATCAGCATGTACTCGAAGATGTGGGCTGCGTCGGGCGTAGCCTATCCAGACCTCCTCGACCGCCTCATCGCGCTCGCTCGAGAACGCCACACCGAGAAACAACAGATTCGCACCAGTCTTCCGTGAGGATCGCGGCCGCCTCGCTTCTGCTGACGTCGCTGGCCATGCCCGCCGGAGCCGCAGGCCTCACGTCATCCGAACCACTCATCAAGGCGTACGACCTAATCCTCGAGGCTCGTTTCGACGAAGCCGAGCGGCAGCTGAAATCGGCGTGCCCGCCCGCGCCGCAGCCGGCCTGCGACGTCATCGGCGCCGTGAACGACTACTGGCGGCTACAGTTGAATCCCGAGGATACGAGCCGCGATGCCGCGCTGCTCGCGCGCATCAACGTGGCCATCGGCTCGGCCGAAGCATGGGTCGCGCGGGAACCGAAGCGAGCGGAAGCCTGGTTCTATCTCGGCGGCGCCTACGGCACGCGCGTGCTGCTCCGAGGTCTCCGCGGTCAATATCTCGCGGCGGCGCGCGACGGCAAACGCATCCACGATTCCCTGCAGCTCGCCATCTCTCTCGATCGGTCGATCAGCGACGCGTACTTCGGATTAGGCCTGTATCACTACTACGCCGCCATAGCGCCGCGCGCGGCTCGCATCCTGAGCATGCTGATGTTCCTGCCCGGTGGCGATCGTGCGGGCGGCCTCAAGGAGATGGAGCAAACCCGCAGCAAGGGGTTGCTCCTGCGCGGCGAAGCCGACTATCAGCTTCATCTGATCTATCTTTGGTACGAGAAACAGCCTATGACGGCGCTGCGCCTCATCGAGGGACTGCGCACGCGCTATCCAACCAACCCGGTCTTCTCCGTCCGGCTCGCCGAAGTGCAGGGCAACTACATCCGCAACCATCAGGCAGCGCTGCAAACGTATCGGTCGATGCTCGAGGCGGCGCGTGCGGGTCGCATCGCAGGGCCGGCGCTCTCGGAGGTGGACGCACGTCTCGGGATGGCACAGGAGATGGGCGCGCTCTGCGACAATGCCGGAGCGCTTGAGCAGTTGAACGCGGTCATCGCCCTCAAGCCGGCGGCGCCGTACGCCGCGCTTGCGCGCGCCTACTATCAACTCGCCGTCGTTCACGATCGTTCAGGACGTCGAGCCGATGCAGTGGCGGCGTATCAGCGTGCAAGCGCCGCAAACCCTCGCGACGATCGACTGCGCATGCGCGAGAAGATTCGCGCAGGGATCGCGCGCGCGCCGATCACCCGCGCGTGCCGGTAGTCTAAATTTTTTTTGATTTCAATCATTTTTTTGTTGACTTCGATCTTTTCTCATCCATAATCTACATGTTGTATGAGGGTGGACGGCTCAGACCACCCCTAGTGAGCCTCGGTCCGGGCTTTTCAGCTGAGCGAGTCATAACTTCAAGGAGGAAGAATGGCGAAAAAGGGTGGAAAGAAAAAGGGCGGCAAGAAGCGGTAGTCGCCGTCCCACCGGTTCCGGGGGTGCTCAGCAATGACACCCCCTCTTTTTTTAGATCGCTCGCTCTCGCTCAAGAGAGTTAGCACCAAGGCGAGCCGTTCCGTTACGCGCGACAGCTAATGTGCCAGGCGGCAGATGCTTCGCGGTAGACGGTCGAATGGTTCTCGCAACCTTACTCATGAGAGGGGGGAGGTTTCAAATGGCGAAAAAAGGCGGAAAGAAAAAGGGCGGCAAGAAGCGCTAGTCCCTTTCCAGGAGGCGATCCTTTATCGGGTCGCCTCCTGTGTTCCCAGATCTTAGATTCCAGATTTTAGATTCCCGCTCTCACTGCACCCCGTCCCAGACCCGAATCCTTTTGATGACATCCCACTGACTGATGGCGTCGATCAGTTCCATTCCTGATACGACACGGCCGAAGACCGTGTAGCGCGCGTCGAGGTGCGGCTGCGGGCCATGCGTGATGAAGAACTGGCTGCCGCCCGTGTCGCGCCACGAAAGCGCCATGCCGACCGTTCCGCGCAGATAAGGTTCCTGATTCAGCTCGTCGCGAATCGTATAGCCAGGGCCACCCTCTCCATCTCCGCGCGGATCGCCTCCCTGGATGACGAAATTGGGCACCACGCGATGGAATGACAGTCCGTCGAAGTAGCCTTTGCGCGCGAGTGTGATGAAATTGCTTGCCGTGAATGGCGCATCGAGCACGTCCAGCTCGATCTCGATAGTGCCCTTCTCGGTTTCGATATAGACGTGCGGCGAAACGGTCGGGTTGGTCAACGACGGATTCTCGTAGCTGGCCGAGCTGGCCACCGGAGCCGGCCTGATCGCACGAGCCGTGTCGATGGTTGGATCAAGCGCCTTCAGCAACTCGGCCGCTTTCACTCGCACCGCCCAGTCCTTGTCCTCGAGCGCGGTACGCAGCGTCGGAAGAGCCGCGTCGCCGTACTTCGAGAGCGCCTCGAGCGCGGCCGCGCGCGTGTCGATGACGAGATCCGCTTCGGCGCGTTTGTAGGCCGCGACGAGCGCGTCCACACCGCCGTCGGCTTTCAGCTCCCCGAGATTCGCCGCGGCGGCCGCGCGGATTCCTACGTCGTCTTTGGCGAGGTGCTCGACGAGAATTTTGGCGAGTCCGGGCGCCTTCAGTTTCGTCATCGCCGCCAACACGGCCGTCACGACTCGCGTGTCGGTATCGGAAAGCATCGGCGACAGGCGAGGGAGCGATCGTTCGGGGTCTTTCGAGCCGAGGATGGTGGCCAGACCCGCGCGGACGCTCCAGTGCGTATCGGGATCGAGTCCCGACAGAACGGTGAGAAACGTGTCGTCGTCACGCTTCGCGAATCCCTGCAGCGCCGCAAGCCTGACGGTCGGTAGTGTGTCGCCCAGGAAATCGACAAAGGCGTCGACGCTGACCGCCGCAGCAGAGTCACCCAAAGCCAGCAGGGTCTCCGCGCGGACCATCGGATTGAGGCCGCGTGTGTAGAGCAGCTTGGTCAACGCCGGCTCGCCGCGCGCATCGCCAATGCGCCCCATGGCGCGAATCGCTTCAATGCCCGGCCCGCTCGCCGCGCTCGACGCATCGATCAACGGAAGCAGAACGGGAACGGCGGAGGGATCGCGCAGCGCACCGAGGCCTTTTACGGCGAATGCCCTGGTATAGGCGTTCTCGGCCCGCGCCAGCGTGAGCAGCGCCGGAAGAGCGCGCTTGTCTTCAATGCGCTGCAGCGCGTAGGCGACGGGCCACCACTGCAGTCGGGGCTGCCCGTCGGGGGTAAGAACGGACGCTGCGAGCGCGTCGTAACTTTTCAGCCGCGCCAGGGCATACACACCAAGCCTGAAGGCTTCAACAGCGCCATCCAGTCCGGCACGGGCGTCGTCGGGTGCCACAGCTGACGCCGCTGTGGCGTGAGCCGCAACCATTTTGCCAATTGCTGGTGCTGACGCGTTGTCATTCAGCAGTCCGAGCGCCTCGGCGGCGCGGCCGGCGACAAGCGGGAGCGGATCCGCAACCGCCGCGCGCAATGGCTCGACAGCCGATTGATCCCCGATTAGTCCGAGACCAAACGCCGCCATCTGCCGCACCTCGGCGTCCGTATCGGTTTGCAGACGCGTGACGAGCGCGGGCACAGCCTCCGGTAATCCCACGCGGCCGACGGCGATCGCGGCGCGGCGGCGAATCCTCGCCTCTCCGTCCTCCAGCAGCCGAACCAGATCGGGAGGAGGTGGCGGCGGTGGCAGTACGTTCCGCCCGCCCTGGGTAGCCGGCGGGGGCAGAATCGGCATTGCCGCATCACGGAGGATGCGTTGATCTTCCAGCCGAAGAATCCACGACATCTTCGTCTCGAACGGCACGACGGGCGGAGGAGGCGGCGGCGTGGTCGCGCACGCAATGTTGACGACGATGAGAGCGAGTGAAATGCGGTAAGCGCAAAAGCGCAACATGCGAAGGCCTCGAAAAAGCATCATAACTTAAGCGCCTGCCCCGCGAGCCTCGAGCAAGGTGCGGTACACTGCGCGACAGGTTGGACTTTCGATACATCGCGATCGACGGCCCCATCGGCGCCGGCAAAACCGCCCTGGCCGAACGTCTCGCAGCGAGGCTCGACGCGTCGCTCGTTCGCGAAGATCAGGAGAACCCGTTCCTCGCCGATTTCTACGCCGACCGGCCAGGCGCGGCGCTGCAGGCACAACTGTTCTACCTCCTGAATCGGCATCGGCAGCTCGTCGACCGGCGACAGGCCGATCTCTTCGCACAGGTCGCGATCTGCGACTATATCTTCGAGAAGGATCGCATCTACGCGTACCTCAACCTCGACGACAACGAGTTGTTCATCTACCAGCGCCTGTTCGATCTGCTCGCGCAGGACGTGCCGACGCCCGATCTCGTGATCTACCTTCAGGCGCCGAGCGATGTGCTGCTCGAGCGGCTACACGCCCGCGAGCGCGATCAGGAACGCCCACACCTGATGCCCGACGAGAACTACCTGCGCGAACTGAACGAGGCGTACCATCATTTCTTCTTTCACTACACCGCCACATCTCTGCTCGTCGTCGAAGGCTCGCAATTCCGTCCGCAGGATGACGACGAAGCACTGGACGATTTGGTGAAGCAAATCAAGACAATGGGCCGGGGCACGCGATACTACGTTCCGCGCACCGGGTTGAGGTAAAGTCGCCAGATATGGCCTGGTTCAAAAAGGCGCGCAAGGGGATCGACGCCGCCGACGCAAAGCCAAGCCGGGTGCCAGAGGGCCTGTGGGTCAAGTGCACAGGGTGCTCGCAAATCCTCTATAACAAGGATCTCTCCCAAAATCTGAGCGTCTGCCCGAAATGCGGCTTTCACTTCCGCATGGGCTCCCTCGATCGGCTGCGCGCGCTGTTCGACGGCCCGTGGGTCGAATACGACCGCGGGCTCGTCTCGACGGATCCGCTGAAGTTCACCGATACGAAGCCGTACCATGCGCGCCTGAAGGCGAGCATCGCGGCCACAGGCATGAACGACGCGGTCGTCGTCGCGCGCGGGTGCATCGACGGGTACGAAGCCATCGTGGCGGCGATGGAGTACGGCTTCATCGGCGGCAGCATGGGCGTAGTCGTCGGCGAGAAGATCACGAGGGGCATCGAGCGCGCGCTTGCGACGCGCCGTCCAATGATCATCGTCTCGTGCTCTGGCGGCGCCCGCATGATGGAAGGCGCGTTATCGCTGATGCAGATGGCGAAAATCTGCTCGGCGCTGGCGCGGCTCGATCAGGAGCACGTTCCGTACATCTCGATCCTGACCGATCCGACCACGGGGGGCGTGACGGCGAGCTTCGCGATGCTCGGCGATCTGAACGTCGCGGAGCCTGGCGCGCTCATTGGCTTCGCGGGCCCTCGCGTCATCGAGCAGACGATTCGTCAGAAGCTGCCCGAGGGATTTCAGCGCAGTGAGTTCCTCCTCGAACACGGGATGCTCGACCTCATCGTCGATCGCCGCGAAATGAAAGGCACCATCGCGCGAGCGCTTCGATTCATGGGACAACAACCGGTCGAAGCCGTGCAACCACCCGAGACCGCTGCCGCGGAGCCGTAGATGTGGATCCCCTCCAGTACCTTCTGTCGCTCGAGAAGTTCGGCATCAAGTTCGGCCTCGCGAACATCACGGCGCTCGCAGCGGCGCTCGGCAATCCCCAGGCACATTTCAAAAGCATTCTGATTGCCGGCACGAATGGCAAAGGGTCGGTGACGGCGATGACCGACTGCGCGCTCCGCGCGTCGGGTTTGAAGGTCGGCCGCTATACCTCTCCCCACCTCGTCCGCCTCGAAGAACGTTTTGCGGTCGACGGAGCCTCTGTCGACGCGGGCGTGCTCGTCGAATTAGTGGAAGAGATGCGGCGGTTGATCGACGAGCTGCTCGCAAAAGGGTCGCTCGAATCGCCCCCGACCTTCTTCGAGGTGACGACGGCGATCGCCTTCGAGATCTTCCGGCGCGCACGTGTCGAGGTGGCGGTGCTCGAAGTCGGCCTCGGCGGGCGCCTCGACTCGACGAACATCGTGCAGCCCATTGCCGCGGCCATCACCTCGATCGATTTCGATCACGAGCAGTATCTCGGCAACACACTCGCCGCGATCGCTGCCGAGAAAGCGGGCGTCATCAGGCGCGGCATTCCGGTCGTCGTCGGTCCGGTGCCGGCCGAGGCGCGCGATGTCGTGGTCTCGATGTGTGAGCTGTCGGGAGCCGAGTTCGTCGAGGCGGACGCCGGCGTGCGTATCGAGTCGACGAGCGACGACGGGCGCACGTTGATTCGACTCACGACACCGAGGCGTGACTACGGCCGGGTGCCGCTCGGACTCCGTGGCGACCATCAAGTGCCGAACGCTTTGGTCGCCGTGCGCCTGCTCGAGGAATTGGAACGGCAGCTGCCCCTGACCGCGGCGGCGATTACCACCGGCATCCGCGACGTGCGATGGCCGGGCCGGCTGCAGATGCTCGAGCTGCCCGGCGGCCGCCGCGTGCTGCTTGACGCCGCGCACAATCCCGCGGGCGCGTGGGCGCTGGCCAGATATCTGATGCGTGAGTTCCCCGAACCGCTTCCGATCGTGTTCGGCGCTCTGCGCGACAAGGACGTGTCGCTCATGCTGAAGGCGCTCCTGCCGGCGGCCTCGACGATCCTCATGACGCAACCTGAGACACCTCGAGCGTATAGTGCCGAGGAACTGGCGGTGATCGCGCGCAGGCTCTCCCCGGTAATGAAGATCGAGGTTGAGCCCGATCCCGCGCGCGCGCTCGAGCGTGCGTGGGCATATTGCCCGGTCGTCTGTGCAGCAGGATCGATCTTTCTTGTTGGCAATCTCCTCGCCCGCATCGGCGCGGACGCGCGCGATTTGTGACGCCTTGTCGCGCCAAAACCGGCGATTGCGGGCGGCGAAGGCGGACTTGTCCCGCCGAAGCCGGGAATTGCGAGCGGCGAAGGCGGACTTGTCCCGCCGAAGCCGGGAATTGCGAGCGGCGAAGGCGGATGCTATTCTTCGAGAGCCTGCATTTTTCTGTTCCGTCTGCATGACCAATTCTTTCAGGGGTACCCTGGCCGCCGTCGCTCTCTTGCTCGCGACGCCAAAGTTCGCCGTTGCCCAATTGACCGACATTCCCGGCTTCGACAGCGTGAAGGCGCAGATTCAGGCGCAGCTCAACAAAGACCACATCACGCTGACCGAAGGGGTCGAGTTGACGCAGGGCACGATGAAGTTTTACGCCGACCATGTCGAGTATTTCGTCTCGACCAACAGGATGGTGGCGACTGGGAACGTGCTGCTGATCGAGAGCGACCACCAGATTGCCGCGGACCGCGCCGACTTCAATGCGAAGACGCGCTTCGGCACGTTCTACAACGCGCGGGGCTTTGCCACGATCGGTGCCCCTGAGGGCCGCACCCCCGCAGAGGCGCCAGCGGACCCTGACGTGCAGTTCTTCGGAGAGACGATTGAAAAAACCGGCGAGGATACCTACATCATCACCCACGGGGGCTTCACGTCCTGTGTGCAGGCGAATCCGCGATGGGAGATGACGTCGGGATCCCTCAAGCTGCGCGTCGATCACTACGCGCTGATGCGCAACATGTTCGTGAAGGTGAAAGGCGTACCCGCGATTTACCTTCCGATCATGTATTACCCCCTTAGCAAGGATAATCGGAGCACAGGGTTCCTGATGCCGAGCTACGGCAGCTCGAGCTACAAGGGACAGACGATCAGCAACGCCTTCTTCTGGGCGATCGGTCGCAGCCAGGACGCGACGTTTCTTCACGACTGGTTTTCGAAGACAGGCCAGGCCGTGGCCGGCGAGTATCGCTACGTGTCACTTGGCGGGGCCGGCAACCTCAAAACGGATTTCCTGGATGAGCACCCCATCACGTATATCGGCACCGACGGAGAAGAGGTCGAACAGCCTGGGCGCCGCAGCTTTCGGACGTATGGCAACCTCAGCCAGAGTCTCGGTGGTTCGTGGTACGCGCAGGCGCGCGCCGATTACTCCAGCGACTTGACGGTCGATCAGCTCTACGACACCGACATCGCACGGGCGACGAGGCGCACGAGGAGCTTCGGCGGATCGATGAGCGGCACGACCAAGGGCATCCGCGTCACGGGCACCTACGATCGCAACGAATATTTCGCCGAGAACTCGACCTCATCGCTGCGCGGGACCTCGCCCCGCATCAACGTTGCCCGGCCGGATCGCCTTCTGCCGGGATTACCCGTCTACGCATCGGTGAACTCGGAATATGTGCGCATCGAGCAGAGACAGTTCGACGAGGAGCACGTCCTGAATCAGGACAAGGGTCTTTATCGGTTCGACATCGTGCCGGCGGTGCGCTTTCCGTTCAATAAGCTGGCCTTCATGACATTCAACACGACGGCGCAATTCCGCAACACGTTCTGGTCGCAGAGCCAGCTTGTGGACATCGTGAACGGGGTGGAGGTGCCGAGGCCAGGCCAGCCGCTGCTCGATGCAGCAATCGCACGCAGGTTCGTGGAGTTGAGCGCGGACGTCAATGGGCCGACGCTGGTGAGAATCTGGGACGCGCCGAAGAGCTCGTACGCACAGCGGTTCCGTCACTCGATCGAACCGTTTGCCCAGGTGCTCTACCGCACATCAATCGACAATTACAACGCGATCCCCAAGATCGAAAGTGCAGACAGCATCGTGGGAAGCGCGACGTCGTACACATACGGCATGAACACGCGATTCTACGCGAAGCGGACCGTCGACGGCCCGCGCGCGATTCCGCGCGAGGTCATCAGCGCCACCATTCGGCAGACTTACAATACCGATGCGCGCTCGGTGCTGTCGGATGCCGATCAGCGGTCGCGCAACAACGTGCCGACGTCGCACTTCACGCCAGTCCAGGTGCTGGTACGCACGTCGCCGTTCGGTGGCGTCACTGGCACTTTCAGGACCGACTACGACGGGCGATACAGCCGTTTCAGGAACTTCAGTGCCGATGCAGGATGGGAGCAGGAGCGCATTTCGCACGTCGCAAGCTGGAGCAACGTGCGCTTCCGGCCGGGTCTCATCGGCCAGAACGTAGCGCGCCAGACCCACTACTTCAACTCCTTCACGAGCTTGCGGTTTCAGCAGAACCGCTACGGCGTTACGCACTCGCTCAACTGGGACGTGAAGAACCAGTCGCTGACGCAGCATCGGATAGCCACCTACTACAACGCGCAGTGTTGCGGTTTTTCCGCCGAGTACCAGTTCATCGACCTCAGCAAGATCAGCAACGTCGCGGTCCAGCAGGACTCGCGATTTCATTTTTCCGTCACGCTCGGCGGCATCGGCAACGTCTCGAACATCTTCGGGTCGATGGCCGGCACCGGCAATCGGTGATCCGGCGTCACGCGCTTCGACGCCGACCGCCCAGTTGTTCTAAACTCTCGGCCAGATGAAAGGGATACTCCTCGCCGGCGGGTCTGGCACCCGCCTCCGTCCGCTGACTCTCGTCGTCTCCAAGCAGCTCCTTCCGATTTACAACAAGCCGATGGTCTATTACCCGCTGTCGACGCTTATGCTGGCGGGGATCCGGAACATCCTGCTCATTTCGACGCCATCCGACATCGATGGCTTCCGCCGACTCCTCGGTGACGGCGGTCACCTCGGACTGCGGATCGAGTACGCCGTGCAGCCAAAGCCCGAAGGGCTGGCGCAGTCGTTCATCATCGGCCGGGAGTTCATCGGCGAGTCTTCGGTGGCGCTCGCGCTCGGCGACAATATTTTCTACGGACATGGCTTCTCCGATGTGCTGCGGTCGGCGGGCGCCCGCACATCGGGCGCAACTGTGTTCGCTTATACCGTAAAAGATCCAGAGCGCTACGGCGTCGTGGAATTCGACCGCGACGGTCAGCCCCTCGACATCGTCGAGAAGCCCAAGGCACCGCGATCCCGGTGGGCGGTGACGGGTCTGTATTTTTATGACAATCAGGTCGTAGACATTGCCGCGTCGCTCGCACCGTCTGCGCGCGGCGAGCTCGAGATTACCGATGTGAACCGCGCTTACCTTGGCCGGGGCCAGCTCAACGTCGAGCGTCTGGGGCGGGGCATTGCCTGGCTCGACACGGGCACATACGAAGCGCTGCTCCACGCGGCCAACTTCGTGCAGAGCATCGAGGAGCGGCAGGGGCTGGTGATAGCGTGCCTCGAGGAAATTGCCTATCGCCTGGGATACATCACAGCGGACAACGTACGACGCCTCGCCGAGACGATGCCCGGCAGCTACGGCCGCCATCTCCAGGAGGTCCTCGACCACGATGCGGTTTGATGTCGACGATCCGTTCCGCGCGTACCACCAGAAGCCGTACGGCGCGCGAACGTGAGCAGAGTCCTCGTGACCGGCGCCCGTGGATTCGTCGGGCGCTACCTGGTCGAACACCTGGAGACCGCCGGCGCTGACGTAACGGGCTGGTGGCGCGAGCATGTCGATCTGCTCGATCGCAGGGCCGTGTGGCGCGCGATGGCGGATTTGCGCCCAAGCGTGGTGTACCACTGTGCCGGCGCCGCGCACGTCGGTCAGTCCTTCAACAATATCGCCGACACGCTCGCCGCAAATGTGCTGGGCACGCATCATGTGCTCGACGCGCTTCGAAACGCGGGAGTCAGCGCGCGCGTGCTCATCACCGGTTCGTCACTCGTCTACCGGCCGTCGGACCGCGCACTCAGAGAAGAAGACCCCACGGGTCCGGCGACGCCGTACGCCGTCAGCAAGCTCGCGCAGGAAATGCTTGGCCGGCGCAGCATCAAAGAAGATCGTCAGCATGTGCTGCTGAGCCGCCCGTTCAATCACACAGGGCCGCGTCAGGATCCGACCTACGCCGCGCCGACATTCGCGCAGCAGATCGCGCTCATCGAGAAGGGGCGCATGCGACCGGAGATCGTCGTGGGCAATCTCGACGCGTCGCGCGATCTTCACGACGTGCGTGACACGGTCCGGGCCTACACGACAATCGTCGAACGCGGCGAGGCTGGAAGGGTCTACAACGTCTGCTCGGGCCAGGCAGTCAAGATGCGTGATGTGCTCGATCAATTGGTGACGATGAGCAGAGTACCGGTTACCGTGACCGTCGATCCGGCGCGCTACCGGCCCAGCGACAACCTGATGCTGTGGGGCGATCGAAGCCGCATCGAACGGGAACTTGGCTGGAAGCCCGACATCCCGCTGAATCAGACACTCTCAGACCTGCTTGACTATTGGAGAAAGGAAGTAGAATAGGCGAAGATAATACGAAAGACTCCAGCTGTGAAAGTCTACCCTCTCCTCTTTGATCTCGGGCCTCAAAAGCCCACCACCCGGGACATCGCCAATCAGGTGAAGGAACACGGCCCAGTTGACGGACTCTCCGGTGCCGCGCACCGAGCGGACGGCGCCAGCTATCAGGAGGTCACCTGTCGGTCCGCGTTGAACCCGGTGAAAGGCATGCCGTTCAACTGGACGCTGAACCCATATCGCGGCTGCACGCACGGCTGCCACTATTGCTTCGCGCGGCGTTATCACGTGCAGTTCGAGCTCGACAGCAGCGACGCCTTTTCGTCCGTCATTCTCGTAAAGCGCAATGTCGTCGACGTGCTCAAGAAAGAGCTCGATCGGCCGTCGTGGAAGCGCGAGTACGTCGCGGTGGGCACGGCCACCGACGTCTACCAGCCGATAGAAGGCCACTACAAGTTGACGCGCAAGTCGCTCGAAGCGCTCGCGAACGCGCGAACGCCCGTCGGAGTGATCACCAAGGGACCGATGGTGGTGCGCGACAAGGACGTGCTGCTGGAACTGTCAAACCGCGCCGCCTGCACGGTCTACATGAGCGTCCCCACGGTGGACGAAGAAGCCTGGCGGGTTCTCGAACCGGGCACGGCTCACCCGCTGCAACGGCTGCGCGCGGTTCGCGAGCTGAACGACGCCGGTATTCGCGCAGGCGTGCTGATGAACCCCATCGTGCCCGGTCTCACTTCGCAGCCGGCAAAGCTCGAGAGTACGATTAAAGCCATCGCCGACCACGGCGCAGCGTTCATGGGAACAAATCTTCTCTACCTGAAGGACGGCACGCGCGTCCATTTCATGAATTTTCTCGACAAGCACTTTCCCGTGCTCGCGACGAAATATCAGCGACTGTACCGCGGCGCGTACGCCCCTGATGCGTACGCGAAGGAAGTGCGCGGGATGGTGAGGCTGCTGCAGAAGAAGTATCGGGTGTCGAAACGCGATGAGGACGACAAAAAAACACCCGACGATGGTAAGTCGTCGGGCGCACAGGGCAATCTGTTCAGTACGTAGCGTCCGGCCTTAGCCGGACCCGGACCGTTACCGCGGATTCATCAGCGCCTGAATGCGCTGCTCTGTCGGTGGATGGGTGCTGAACATGCCGAGCAACCCTCCAGCCGAGAACGGCTTGATGATGAACATGTGAGCGGTCGCGGGGTTCGCGTCGAGCGGAATCTGTTTCGATCCCATCTCCAGCTTGCGCAGGGCGTTTATCAGCCCATGGGGCGAGCCGGCGATTTTCGCACCGCCCGCATCGGCCAGAAATTCGCGCGACCGCGAAATCGCGGCCTGCACCAGCATCGCGGCGATTGGCGCGAGAATCATTGTGGCGAGCATGGCGATAGGGTTCGAGCCCCCGCGCTCATCGCGACTGCTTCCCCCGCCGCCGAACATCGCGGCGATCTGTGCCATGCGCGCCGTCATCATGATGGCTGCCGCGACCGTCGCGGCAACAGAACTGATCAGAATGTCGCGGTGCTTCACGTGGGCAAGCTCGTGCGCGATAACCCCTTCGAGCTCCTGATCGTTCAGCAACCGCATGATGCCTTCAGTGGCCGCGACTGCCGCGTGGCTCGGGTTGCGGCCCGTGGCAAATGCGTTGGGCGACGCATCCGGAATCACGTAGACCTTCGGCATCGGCAGGCTGGCCTGGGTGGCGAGCCGCCGAGTGATGATCGACAGCCGATGATCCGGCCCGACTTCCTGCGCACGGTACATCTTCAAGACGATCTTGTCGGAGAACCAGTAGGAGACGAAGTTCATCACAACCGCAAAACCAAACGCCACCACAAGACCGTTCGCCCCGCCCAGGGCTTCGCCAAGGACGAGCAGGATGCCACTCAGAAGGCCAAGCAACAGGACGGTTTTCAGCGAATTATTCATATGCCTTTAGACGTGTCTGCCATCGATTCGGTTTCGAAAAGCTGTCTCTATCGTACTCGATATAATGGGTCCGATGCAGCGCCTCGTGCTGGCCGTAATTGGAGCTCTGACAGCCGGTTGGCTGACGGTTTCCGCTCAGGTGCCGGTGCCGCAGCCGTTTCCGGGTCGCCAGAATCCGCCACGTCCGGCGCCGACTCCGCCGCAGACTGTCCCACCGGCGCCGGCCACGCCCGCCGCACCTGCGCCGGCCGCGGTGGTGGAAAGCGCTCCGACCGAGGCGACGCTTGGATTTCCTGTCTATCCGAACTCGCAGTTCATTGGGTCGTACGATGCGGGGCGCGGGCAACGGTACTACCTGTTTGGCAGCGACCTGCCGTTTGCGGCCCTCGTGAAATACTACCAGAGCGCACTCAAGAACAAAGGCACGCTCGTATTCGACGCACCGGCGACGCACGTGTTCGAGATCGGCCGATTCCGCGAGGAAACGATGGCGTTTCCGCCAGGGGTAACGGTCAAGGATTACACGTGGAATGGCAGCGCGGGCTACATGAATCCGAAACGGACCGGGCAGCCCGCTCGGTTTCCGTCCATCATTCAGATCGTGCCCGCGCCAGCGGGCGCACCGCGCTGACGGAATTAGTAGATCTGGCGATTGTCAGATCGACAGAATGTTGCCAGATTGAAGAAGGTCGACCGAAGAATGCCGCCGTTCAGCCGAGCTTCGCGACGTAGATCTCTTTCTTCTTCCTGAACTCTTCCGACTTTTCCTGCATGCCGGTTTCCACGGCATCCGCTTCGGACACGCCATGATCTCTCGCGTAGTCGCGCACCTGCTGCGTCAGCTCCATGCTGCAGAACTTCGGGCCGCACATCGAGCAGAAATGCGCGACCTTCGCGCCGTCCGCGGGCAGCGTTTCGTCATGATAAGCGCGCGCGGTGACCGGATCGAGCGACAGGTTGAACTGATCGTCCCAGCGGAACTCGAAACGCGCCTTTGACAGCGCATCGTCCCACGCCTGCGCGCGCGGATGCCCTTTGGCGAGATCGGCGGCGTGCGCCGCGATCTTGTACGCGATGACGCCGGCCTTCACATCGTCTTTGTTCGGCAGGCCGAGGTGCTCCTTCGGCGTCACGTAGCACAGCATCGCGGTGCCGTACCACCCGATCATCGCCGCGCCGATCGCCGACGTGATGTGGTCGTAGCCGGGTGCGATGTCGGTCGTCAGCGGCCCAAGCGTGTAGAAGGGCGCTTCATCGCACCACTTCAACTGCTTTTCCATGTTCTCGCGGATCAGATGCATGGGCACGTGGCCAGGACCTTCGTTCATCACCTGCACGTCGTATTCCCACGCGATCTTCGTGAGCTCACCCTGCGTCTCGAGTTCGGCGAACTGCGGCGCGTCGTTCGCATCGGCGATCGAGCCGGGACGCAGCCCGTCGCCAAGGGAGAACGAGACATCGTAGGCCTTCATGATTTCGCAGATCTCGCGGAAGTGCGTGTAGGTGAAGTTCTCCTTGTGGTGCGCGAGGCACCACTTGGCCATAATCGATCCGCCGCGCGAGACGATGCCCGTCACACGGCGCGCGGTCATCGGGATGTAGCGCAGCAGTACGCCCGCGTGGACCGTGAAGTAGTCGACCCCCTGCTCCGCCTGTTCGATGAGCGTGTCGCGATAGATCTCCCACGTAAGATCTTCGGGACGGCCGCCGACTTTTTCGAGCGCCTGGTAAATGGGCACCGTGCCGATTGGCACCGGCGAATTCCGAAGAATCCATTCGCGCGTCTCGTGGATGTCTTTGCCGGTCGAGAGGTCCATGACCGTGTCAGAGCCCCAGAGGATCGCCCACCGAAGCTTCTCGACTTCTTCCTCGATGGATGAACTGACCGCTGAGTTGCCGATGTTGGCGTTGATCTTCACCAGGAAATTCCGGCCGATGATCATCGGCTCGAGCTCGGGGTGATTGATGTTGGCCGGGATAATCGCACGGCCGCGAGCGACTTCCGATCGCACGAACTCGGCGTCGAACCCTTCCCGCGCGGCGATGAACTCCATTTCCGGCGTGATGATGCTTTTGCGCGCATAGTGGAGCTGCGTGACGTTGTCTCTGCCGCGGAGCACGGCGCGAAAGAGCGTCTTCGGCAGCTCGGCGCGCCTCTTCGAATCGGGTATGTACGTGCGCGGCACCATGTCGACGTCTCCGCGCGCGGCGATCCACTCGCGCCGCAGCGGCGGCAGCCCGTCGCGCACATCGAGTCCCTGCGGCCCGCTCGAGTCGTACACCAGCATCGGCGGCTCGCCGCCCGACAGCGCGATCTCGCGCACCGGAACGTTGTACGGTCCGATGTACACCTTGCGAGAATTGGGATGCGTCTCGTGCGATGACATTGCTTTCTCCTTACGGTCCGGCTAAAGCCGGACACTACTCTGGAGGGCGGAACTTGGCAGGACCGCGCTCCCTTCGCCGGTGTCAACCGGATCAGGTTCCAAGGGTCTTGTCTCAATCGCCGCTTTTTCAGCGGGATACCCCTGGCGGTGCTTTAACTATACCTTACGCTGGCGCTCGAGGGATTGGGGATTGGGGATTTGGACAGAACCGGAGCTAAGATCTCGTCGCTATGCCTGAGGCCCAAAGCAAGAGCCCAAAGCCTTGAGCCGCACGCCCGAACTTCTCCTCTTCGATTTCGGCGGCGTGCTGGTGGAGTTTGCCGGACCGAAAGAGCTCGGCCAGCACCTGCGATGGTCGTCGACCCCTCAGGTCATCCTCAAGCGCTGGACCGAATGCCCGCACACGGATGAATTTGAGCGCGGCAGATTGACCCCAGCCGCATGGGCCGAGCGGTTCATCGAGGACTGGGACGTCAATCTGACGCCCGACGAATTCCTGGCGAAATTCACAACGTGGTCGCGCCGCGTGCTGCCCGGAGCAAGAGAGCTGCTCGAAGAACTCCGCGAGCGTTACCGGCTGGGCGCGTTGAGCAATTCGAACGAGCTGCACTGGGAGCGCAACACGAACGAGCTGAGGATTATCGAGCTGTTCGAGTTCGCGATTTCGTCGCATCAGGTCGGGTTGTGCAAACCGCATCCCGACATTTATAAGGTTGCGATCGACCGCGCCAAGGTCTCGTCACCCGAAGCGATCGTGTTTTTCGACGATCTCGCCGCAAATGTCGAGGCGGCAAAATCCGCCGGCATGCGCGCCTATCAGGTACGCGGCGTGGATCAATTGCGGGAGCGATTGGTCAACGAAGGGTTACTGTAGCGGCCCTCTTTATTCGTTTTTCGTTTTTCGTTATTCGTTTCTCCTTACAGGAGTGCATCCATGCGTCCTGCTGATACCGAATTCGCGCCCTTTTACGCCGCTTACATCGCGCGCGTTCCGGAAACGGATCCTCTGCCGGCACTCGAGGCGCAGCCCTCCGAGCTGCTCAGCGCCGCCGACCGCATCGCCCCGGACGAGGAGTTGTTTCGATACGCGCCGGAGAAATGGAGCGTGCGTCAGACGTTCGGCCATCTCATCGATACCGAGCGCGTCATGGGCTATCGCGCGTTCTGCATCGGGAGGGGAGAAGCGAAGCCGCTGCCGGGCTTCGACGAAAAGGACTACGTCGCCTGCGCCGATTCGGACGAGCGATCGGTGAAAGAGCTGGCGCACGAGTTCGCGGCCGTCCGCCACGCCAACCTCTGGATCATCCGGCGCTGGGCGCCCGAAGACTGGGATCGCGTCGGGAACGCGAACGGAAAGGCCGTTTCAGCGCGCGCGATTGCTTACATCATGGCCGGCCACGTGCGGCATCACATGGCGCTGCTGCGGGAGCGGTACGGCCTCGAGGCGTAGCTGCTAGGGGCGTATGGTGATGGGAGCTTCGCGCGTCGCCGTCGCCCCATCCTTCCCCCGCACGGCCGCTTCCATCCGGAGCACATAGCGTCCCGGCGCAAGCCCTTTCAAGGGAATCCGTTTGGCAAATCCGTAAATGTCCCACGGTTTTTCGCCAGCCGTGCCGTTGACCAGTTCATCGCGACTCACGAGCACCTCGGTGCCGTTCTCGGATACGACCCGCAGAGATACATCGATATGGCGCGGCTGGCGCGACGTGTCGTTGTCGTAGATCTCCGTGTAGAGCGCGAGCACGTCCGACTGCGGGAACTCCCGGCGGCTCGTGGCTGGCGCAGGCAGGAGCTTGCTCACAACCGGATCGGGCTGAATGCTCGGCGTCTGCTGAACCGACGGGGTCGTCATCAGGAGGCCGCCCACCATGAGCTTCTCCTTGCGAAAGTCGGGCACGTCGAGGTCGTAAAACACCGAACCCGCCTGGCCGCCGACGATTTCACGAGCACCAATTCGAATCTGATAACGCCCCGGAGGCAGGCTGATGCGCGGGTTCGCGCGCACGCCGTGCGCGGTCGACGCGGTCGCGCGTTTCGGGGCGGAGATTGAGATCGAGTTCAGACCAGGCCGCCGACACCGCCTTTCCCCGTTCGTTGAGGCCGAAAAACGACAACTCGATCTTATTCGCCACCATGCCTTTCGCATCCGGCACGGCATACGGCAGCCGGACGCCGTCGATTTCAATCGCCAGCGCGATCGATGCCTCGTCGGCTGTGTGCTTGAACGGCGCCGCGTGCACGGCGAACGTCAGGCCGCTTTGTGGGATCGGACTCGTGAGCGCGGTGATGAGCGGCGTCGACGTCCTCTTCCCGTCGGGGCGGCGCGCTTCGCGCGCAAGTCGCGCCGCGTCGTCGCGTTTGCGCTCTTCCTGCGTGCGGCCTCTCGGCGAGGCATAGCCGCGCCGGGCTTCCACGCGAAGCCCCGGCCGCGTGAC
The DNA here is from genome assembly GCA_963787755.1 of Vicinamibacterales bacterium. GTDB lineage: Bacteria > Acidobacteriota > Vicinamibacteria > Vicinamibacterales > JAMQPK01 > JAMQPK01. The sequence goes on along the minus strand of CAWBEG010000010.1, from coordinate 31,736 downwards.
GCGCACTTCAATCTTGTGGAACCGGCCGTCGCGCGGATGATTCGGCGGATAGTAACCGAGCACGTAATAGCGGCTGTTGGCGTCGGCGATGCGCTGAAACGCCGGTTCGACGTTGTTGGTGTTGACCGCCGCGAAACCTCCGGTCTGCTCGGCAAGCTCGCGGAGCGTGTCCTGCGACGTTCGGAATTCCTGCAGCAGTTCATCCTGAACGTTGAACACGCCGCCGGACGCGCCGGTGACGCCGCTGACGGGCGTGTTCGTGCCCGGCACCAGCAGCACGGGACCAGGAGTGCCGGCTCCGCTGGCGAGGCCTGCCGATTCCATGAAGTCGGCCGTCATCCCCGCCAGGCCACGCGGATCGATTGTGTAGTAATTGACGTTGGCGCGCGCAGCTGTCGTGATCGCATCCTGCGTCGCGCGAATCACGACGGTGGCATCGTGCGCGCCGAACACGTCGCGGATGGGAAAGTCGAGCCCTTCGCTGAAGAACAGCACGGCCTTGCGGCGTCCTCGCACGCTGCCCAGAAACTCGGCCGTGTTCTTCAACGTGTCCAGCACAGTCAGCGCGCGAGCGCCGCGCTCGAGCTCCGTGGGGTCCGACGTCCGGCCGTAGCCCGCAGGATCCTGCGAGTTGATCGTTCCAGTATTTGGATCCGCGTCGTTCCTCAGGTTGTAGCCGAATGCGATGCGCTGATAGTACGCGTCGAGCCGCTCGAGGCTGAGCGACCGCATCCGCCGCCCCTGAAACTTGTCGATAGCACGGATCAGCAGCTCGCCATCGGTCGTGAACTCCTGCGCAGCATCGCTGCGACCGCTCGTGTAGACAACGGCGCCAAGGTCATTGGCCGCCATGTGCTCGCGGACGAACCGGCGCGCGGCATCGCGCACTGGCGTACTGCGCAGCGCGCTCACGTCGAGATCGTCGAGCACGATGACATAGACGCGCCCGTCGAACGGCTCGCGGTTGGTGCGCGTGTCGGCTGGAATTGCCCGGCCCTCGACGACGATCTCCTGCGCCTTCTCAAACGGTAGGTCCACGAGCGAGAACGTATCGATCTTCTGCGGTTTGCCGTCTTCGAACACCGTGAAGTCGTTGCGCGTCAGGCCCGTCACGAACTGGCCCTGCTCGTCGGTGACGACCACGTCCACGTCGACGTAGTTCACCTCGACCTGGAACGTGACGCCAGGCGCCGGCCGTGGATCCTGCCCCCGCAGAGTGGGCGTTTGTAGAACGACTGCAGCTGCCAGGAGCAAAAGTGTGCGCTGTTGCGTCATCGTGGATCCGAATAAATTAACGTGCGGTTCAATAACTATAGCAGTCATACGCTGACCCCGTCTGGGATTGGGATTCGGGATATTAGGATCTTCGGATCGTTACGGCTTCAGGTGTAACCGGTTACAACCCATCCAAAATCTAGAATTTAGCCCTTGAAAATCCAAAATTTAGAATCCAAACAAATGTATCAAAAAGTACCAGAATTCAGTTGATCTTTCATAGCGCTGCGCCTACGCTTTGGGCTCTCACCAAACTATCGATAACCGGAGGCAACAACGCTATGGGTCTCCGTCGTCGGCTGGGCCAGTCCGTTCCACTCAGAGAAGGAGTGTCAGAGATGCGGCGAATTTTCCCACTGTTTTTCGTTGTGCTTTTGCTAATTGCTGTTCCCCTTGGTGCGCAGACACTGGGCACAATTACCGGCGAAGTGAAAGATGCATCGGGCGCGGTCATCCCCGGCGTCAATCAGTGTCGGCCATCAATAGCGGCACCAACGCGACGCGTGAAATGCAGAGCAACGCGGCCGGCGCGTTCAGTTTTCCCGCGCTGCCGCCTGGCACCTACACGGTCAGGGCTGAACTTCAGGGGTTCCAGACCGTCACCCGCACGGCCGAGCTTCACGTGGAGGCGACACTGCGCGTGGACTTCACGATGGTCATCGGCACATTGTCCGAAACGGCTGAGGTGACCGGTGTCTCACCCCTCATCACGACCGAGAACGCGACGATCGGTACCGTTATCGACAACAAACGCATCGTCGAGCTGCCGCTCAACGGGCGCAATTATTTGTCGCTCATCGCGTTGAGCACGAACGTCAGCGCAGAGTTCGCGGGCGCAGGTCAGGCAGGAGATCGCCAGGGCGGTAGCCGCGCCAATCAGAATTTCTCGATCTCCGGCCAGCGGCGAGAGTTCAACTACTACACGCTGGACGGCACCGATAACACCGACGTCAACTTCAATACGTATATTCTGTTGCCGTCGGTTGACGCGCTCGAAGAGTTCAAGGTGCAGACGGGCATCTACTCGGCCGAGTTCGGCCGCGCTGCCAGCCAGGTGAACGTCGTCACCAAATCCGGGACGAACGCGTTCCACGGGACGATCTTCGAGTTCCTCCGCAACGACTCCATGGACTCGCGGCCCTTCTCGTTCTCGGCTGCACAGGCGGCGCTGCCGAAGCCCCCGTTCAAGTGGAACCAGTACGGCTACACGCTTGGCGGCCCGATTTGGAGCAACAAGAGTCTTCTTCATGTCGAACTGGGAGGGGTACCGCGACCGCAAGCAGAATCAGCAGAACTACTCACTGCCGTTGGCCGCCTGGAGGACCGGCAATTTCTCGTCGTATTCAGGGCCGCTGTACGATCCGGCCACCTGCACCGTCGAGAGTGCTTCCGGAGTGAGGACGTGCGCGACGTTCCCCGGCAACCGGATTCCGGCCAACCGCATCCACCCGACGTCGGTGAAGCTGCTCGAGTTCTATCCCGAGCCGAACGGCACGGGCACCGACGCCACCGGTACCGTGAACAACTACACTGGGATTCAGAATCGCGTGATCGACAAAGACCAGTTCACGCAGCGCTTCGATTTCGTCCAGAGCTCGGCATCGACCTGGATGGGCCGGTACAGCCACAGCCGCGATAACGAAATCAACCCGGCGCTGAAGCTGAACGGCTCGAAGCTGCAAAACAGAATCCACCAAATGATGATGGGCAACACGCGCACGCTCTCGCCCACGGTCGTCAACGAATTCCGGTTCGGTTACAACTCGTTCTACAACACGTTCGGGCGCGAGTTGGCCTTCGTGCGCGACGTCACAAGCGAGTTGGGCATCCCTGGCATGTCATCGCTTCCCGATACCGCCTGGGGCATTCCGAGCATTGGTGTCCTGGGGTTGAGCGGCTTTGGTGACAGCACCGAGGGGCCGTACACCGTCCGGAACAAAAACTTCGAATTCATCGACAACGTGTCGTGGATCAAGGGCCGACATTCGTTCAAGATCGGCGGTCACGTCCGTGTCGACCACTACAACCAGGTCGGCAACCAGTTCCCGCGCGGCGGGTTCCAGTTCGACGGCCGGGCGACCGGGTCGTTGAACGGCTCGGCGGCGACGGCCGCGACCGTCGCGACGTCGTTTGCCGACTTCCTGCTCGGCTACCAGCGTCTCTCCGAGTTGTCGGTCCAGTTGGCCGTGACGGAATTCCGCGCGGTCAGCCAGAGCTACTACTTCACCGACACCTGGCGCATGCGCGACAACATGACGCTCGATCTCGGCATTCGGTACGAGTACGTCCCGCCGTTCGAAGACAAAGCCGGCACGTTGATCAATGCGAACATGCCGTTCTTCGACCAGGGTCTGCCGGTGGCCGACCTCTCCCGTCATCCGACGCTCGTGCGCATCGGCGAGGGGGACTTCTACGAGAATTTCAACATCCGCTACAATCCGGCCATCAAGACGGCTCGCGACGGAAGCCTGGGGAACCGGCTCGTCGACGACGACAAGCTGAACCTCGCGCCGCGGGCCGGATGGGCCTGGACGCCGACCGAGGGGATGTCCGTTCGCGCCGGCGTCGGCATGTTCTACATGCAGGACACGGGCAACCCGCGCTTCGACATGGCCCGCAATGCGGCCGGACGTCGTCAGGACACCTCCAACCAGTTTTTCAGTCAGAACTGGAACGCGCCCTTCGTAGGCTCGGGGACCAATGCCTGCGGCGTGCAGCCACCGATTGTCTGCATCTCGAACCACTATGTTCTGGGCAACGACTTCGACCGAACCACCCCCCGGATGACGCAGTACCTCTTCAACGTGCAGCGCGAGATCGTCAGCCACCTCGGCGATCGAGATCGGCTACCTCGGCTCGCGCAGCAACCACCTCGAGCGCATGTTCGATCGCAACGACGTGTTGCCCGGAGCGGGCGCCGTTCAGGACAAACGGCCGTACCCGGAGTTCACCCGTGTTCAGACGATCGGCAACGTCGCCGAAGCGAAGTACAACTCGCTGAGCGCCAAGCTGACGCGGCGTATGAGCAACGGGTTCGCGGCGCTCATCGGCTACACGCTCTCGAAATCCGAGGACAGCGGCAGCGGCATCCGCACGCTCAACGGCGATCAGCTGTTCCCACAGAACAGCAACTGCGTGGCAGATGAAGTCTCGAGCGGATGCGAGTGGGGCCTCTCGGTCTTCGACGTCCGCCACCGTTTTGGCTCGTCGATCATCTACGAGCTGCCGTTCGGCGCGGGCAAGAAGTACATGCAGGAGGGCGTCGGTGGAGCCATTCTGGGTGGCTGGCAGGTGACCAACATCCTGAGCCTGTCGAGCGGCTTCGCGAGAAATCCGAACGTTGGACAGGATCGCGCGAACATCGGCCACGGAGATCAGAGACCTACGGTCGTAAGTGGCCAGGATCCCAACGATGGACCGAACACGATTCAGCAGTGGTTCAACACCTCCGCATTTGTGCTGCAGCCGGGAATAACTTACGGCGACGCCGTGCGGAACAGTATTACCGGACCGGGGATCTTCAACTTCGACATGTCGATCCTGCGGAACTTCACGTTCGGCGGCAGCAAGAGCCTGCAGTTCCGGCTCGAGGCGTTCAACACGTTCAATCAGCCGGTCTGGCAGGATCCAAACACTGCGGTCACGAGTAACCAGTACGGCACGATCCAAAGCACGCGCAAGCCGATGCGCGAACTGCAGCTTGGTGTGAAGTTCGGCGTTCTAGAGAACGTAGGTGTTCAACACGGAGACACGAGGGCACGGAGGCGCTTCCGAAAGGAAGGGCCTCGGTGCCCTTTTTCTATGAAGCTGTATAGCGAGCTGGCATCCTGGTGGCCATTGATGTCGCCTGCCGCCGAATATGCGGAGGAGGCGGCGTTCTATCGCACGACCTTGCGCAACGCCGCGCGACATCCGATTGAGACCATTCTCGAGCTCGGCAGCGGCGGCGGCAACAACGCATCGCACATGAAGCGCCATTTCAAAGAAATGGTCCTCGTCGACATTTCGCCCGGCATGCTCGCCATGAGCCAGGCACTCAATCCAGACCTCGAACATCATCAGGGCGATATGCGGAACAGCGCGGCTCGGACGCCAGTTCGATGCGGTCTTTGTCCACGACGCCGTGTGCTACATGACGACGGAAACGGATCTGAGACAAGCCATCGAGACGGCCTTCGTCCACTGCAAGCCCGGCGGTGTGGCTTTGTTCTGCCCCGATTACACCTGCGAAAATTTCGAGGCTGCGGCGGACCACGGCGGCGAGGACGCCGGCGCACGCGGAATGAGATGGCTATCGTGGCAGTGGCAGCGCAATCCCGACGAAACCACATACTTCGTGGACTACGCCTATCTCCTTCGCGAGAACGACGGTGCGATGCGCGTTGTCTACGACCGACACGTTGAAGGACTCTTTCCGCGCGACACGTGGCTGCAGTTGTTCGAGGCTGTCGGATTCACACATAAGGTCCTCCCGTTCGAGCACTCCGATCTGGAGCCCGGAAAGCACGAAGTGTTTCTCTGTCTCAGGCCCGACGCCCAGTAGCGGGAGCCGGCCGCTTACGCGAGTTTGCGGAGCACAAAGCATTTCAGGTAGTAGGTTTCCGGCATCCCGAGCACGACCGGATGATCCCGCCCCTGCATCCGCTTCTCCACTACGCTGACGTCCACCTTCGCGTCGAGCGCTGCGTCGAGGATCACTTCCGCGAACATTCCTTCGTTCACGTGGTACGAGCAACTGCATGTAATGAGAAACCCGCCTGGCTTCAGCAGCTTGAGCGCGCGCAGGTTGATTTCCTTGTACCCCGACAGCGCTTTCGGAATGGCGCCTTTGCTCTTCGCGAACGCCGGCGGGTCGAGGACGATCGAGTCGAACGTTTCCTTCATGCGCTCGAGCGTCCTCAGCTCGTCGAAGACGTTGGTCGTCCGCGCATGCACGTTCGACAGGCGGTTGCGAGCGGCATTTCGCATGAGCAGCGCAGTGGCATCTTCTGAGATATCGAGGGCAGTCAGCTCGTCGACATGCGGCGCGAGCTGCAGCGAAAATCCGCCTGCGTAGCTGAAGCAGTCGAGCGTCCGTCCGCTCACGTACTGCGCCGCCGCGATGCGGTTCTCCCGCTGATCGAGAAACGCGCCTGTTTTCTGGCCGTGGCGCAAGTCGACGTCGTACTCGACCTTTCCTTCGCGCACCGTCACCTTGTCTGGGATCTCGCCGTGAACAAGGGTGACGCTCTGATCGAGCCCCTCGAGTAGACGTACCCGCGGGTCGTTGCGGGCGATGATGCCTTTCGGATCAACAAGTTCCACGAGCAGGTCGACGACATCCGGCAGAAGACGATCGGTCCCCTGCGATAGCGCCTGCAACGACATGAACTCGCCGTAGCGATCGACGATGAGCGATGGAATCAAATCGCCTTCGCCATGCACAAGGCGATACGCATTTGCGTCGATGTCCATCCGCTCGCGAAAGGCGAGCGCCTGCTCGAGCCTCGACCGCCAGAAGGCGCGATCGACCGGCACATCCTGGCGTGTCAAAATCCGCAACGTAATCTGGGATCGATCGCTGAAAAAAGCGCGAGCCAGGAAACGGCCGTTCGGAGCGGCGACGCGAACGACCGCGCCAGGTTCCGCGCGCCCATCCCCTACGTCGCCGCGGTACACCCAGAAATGGCCGTTGTGAATTCGCTCTTCGCCGCGGGATGAGACGGTGATGGTCTGTTCCATATGGTTCTAGGTTCCTGATTCCACGTTCGTGGTGGCGCCTCGAGTTCCCTAGCGCGTCATTCGTCTAATCAGCGCAGTCATTGAATCAAAGGAACGATGGCGTACTGAATCGATCGCCCACCTCGAACGAGGAACCAGGAACCCGGAACCGTATTATCATCCTCCCTCATGCGGATAGCGATTGGCGCAGACCATGCAGGGTTTTCTCTCAAAGAACACCTGAAGAAGACGCTCACGACGCTCGGGCATCAGGTCGACGATCACGGCACGCACAGCGATGCGTCGGTGGACTATCCGCCCATCTGCGCCGCTGTCGGGCGCGCCGTCGTGGCGGGAAAGGCCGATCGTGGAATCGTCCTCGGCGGCAGCGGCCAGGGCGAGCAGATCGCCGCCAACAAAGTGCGCGGAGTGCGTGCGGCCTTGTGCAACGATCTTTATACGGCGCGCCTGTCGCGCCAGCACAATGATGCGAACGTCCTCTCCATGGGCGGACGCATCGTCGCGTTCGGGCTCGCGGACGACATTTTGAAGCTGTGGCTGGACACGCCGTTCGAAGGCGGCCGGCACCAGAAACGCCTGGATCAAATCGCGGAGATCGAACATTCATGACTCTGAAAACAGACGCTCCTGCGCGATCGCTCAGCCTCGCCGATGCCGACCCCGAGATTGCGCAGGCCGTGCGCAGCGAGGAGCGCCGGCAGAACGACGGTCTCGAACTGATCGCGTCGGAAAACTTCGTCAGCCGCGCCGTCCTCGAAGCGGCAGGTTCGGTGCTGACGAACAAGTATGCCGAAGGGTATCCAGGCAAGCGCTACTACGGCGGCTGCGAGTTCGTCGACGTCGCCGAAACGCTCGCGATCAATCGTGCGAAGGCGTTGTTCGGTGCAGAGCACGCCAACGTGCAGCCACACTCGGGCGCGCAGGCCAACATGGCCGTGTATTTCGCGCTGCTGAAGCCGGGCGACACCGTGCTCGGGATGAACCTCGCGCACGGCGGGCACCTTACCCACGGCCATCCGCTGAATTTTTCGGGCAAGCTCTACACGATCGTTCCCTACGGGGTGCGCAAAGACGACGAACGCATCGATTACGACGAGCTTGCGCGGCTGGCCGACGAGCACAAGCCGAAGATGATTATGGTTGGCGCGAGCGCGTATCCTCGCATCATCGATTTCGCGCGCATCAGTGAAGCCGCCCAGCGCGTGGGCGCGCCGATGGTCACCGACATGGCGCACATCGCGGGCCTCGTCGCGGCAAAACAACATCCGAGCCCCGTGCCGCACTCCGACTTCGTCACCACGACAACCCACAAGACGCTGCGCGGCCCGCGCGCAGGGCTGGTGTTGTGCCGCGAGAAATACGCGAAGGATCTCGACAAAGCCGTGTTCCCGGGTCTGCAGGGGGGGCCGCTCATGCACATCATTGCGGCCAAGGCTGTGTGCTTCAAGGAAGCGGCCGAACCATCGTTTGTCGATTATCAGAGGCAGATCGTCGTCAATGCCAAGCGGCTCGCGGCGGTGCTCGTCACTGGCGGGTTCCGCCTTGTCAGCGGCGGCACTGACAACCATTTGATGCTGGTCGACGTGTTCTCGCGGGGCCTCACAGGAAAGGCCGCGGAAGCGGCGCTCGGAAAGGCCGGCATCACGGTCAACAAGAACGCCATCCCGTTCGATCCGAACCCGCCGATGACGGCGAGCGGCATCCGCATCGGCACGCCCGCCGTCACCACGCGGGGCATGGGCGAGCACGAGATGGACAAGATCGGCGAGCTCATCACGCGCGCTCTGGCCACGCCGAATGATGATGCCGCCCTCGGAATGGTGAAAGCGGAAGTCGAGAAGCTGTGCCGGACGTTCCCGTTGTACGGAGCCTGAGCGACCGGGTCGCCGAGATCTTCACAGACTCGGGATCGCTCGCCCAGTCGCTGCCCACGTTCGAGAGCCGCCCTGCGCAGCGCCACATGGCCGAAGCGGTCGCGGCGACATTGGAGACCGGCGGCGTCCTTCTCGTCGAAGCCGGCACCGGCACGGGTAAGACGCTCGCGTATCTCGTCCCCGCCATTCTCAGCGGCCAGCGCGTTCTCGTGTCGACCGGCACGAAGAATCTTCAGGAGCAGATTTACTTCAAAGACCTCGCGGTTCTCCGTGAAGCGCTCGACGTGCCGTTCACCGCCACCTACATGAAGGGGCGCGGCAACTACCTCTGCCTGCACCGGTTCGAATCGTTCCGCGACGGTGCAAAGAATGCCACGCTCCAGCTGTTCGGCGAATCGGCAGCGCAGATCTTCCTTCCGATCATCGACGAATGGTCGAAGCGGACCGAGACGGGCGATCGCGCGGAGATCGCCGACCTGCCGGAGGACCTCCCCTTCTGGGGAGAGATCGCCGCGACGTCGGAGAACTGCATCGGCACCGAGTGTCCGCACTACACCGACTGCTTCGTCACGCGCATGCGCTCGCGCGCAGCCGAGTCGAATCTCGTCGTCGTGAACCATCATCTGCTGTGCGCCGACGCCGCAGTTCGGCAGAGCGCATACGGCGAGGTGATTCCGGAATGCAGTTATGCCGTCGTCGACGAAGCGCACCAGCTGGAAGACGTGGCAACGCAGTACTTCGGCGTCTCGGTGAGCACGTACCGGTTCGACGAACTGGCGCGCGATGGCGAGCGCGTCATCGCCGCCGGCGCCGCCGGAGACAAGGCGCCCGAGTTGCGCGAGGCGCTCGACCGCGCAAGGGATCGCGCCCATGATTTCTTCCGCAGCGTCGCCAGTAACGCGCCCTCGCGCACGCAGCAGTCGTCCGATAACCGCGTCCGCGTGACGGCGAAAACACTGGAGCCGCTCTACGAGGACGCGGCACTAGTGATGAGCGCACTCGATCTGCTCGAAGCGACAGCCGCGCTGATCAAGCCTCCGCCGCCGGATCCCGACAGACCGCAGGATGCCCCCAAGATGGATCTCGCCGGACTCGCGCATCGCGCCGGCGAGCTGCGCGACGAGCTGCGGTTCATCCTGCGCGCGAACGAGCCCGACTACGTGTACTTTCTCGAAACTCGAGGCCGCGGGCTTTTCCTGCGTGCGGCGCCGATCGACGTCTCCGCCATTCTGCGCGATGTGCTGTTCGATCGCATGAAGGCGACCGTGCTGACGTCAGCGACGCTCACAGTCGACGGCACGTTCGATTTCGTCCGCAGCCGGCTCGGTCTTGAAAAATCCGGGGCCACGCAATTCGTCAAGCTGCCGCCCGAGTTCGATTACCGGCGGCAGGCGATTCTGTACCTGCCGCGGCGGATGCCGGATCCACGCTCTGTGGACTTCACGGCCGCGGCGGCGCGCGAGATTATCAGCATCCTCGAGGCTACGCGGGGACGCGCGTTCGTGCTCTTCACCAGTTACGCCGCCCTGCGCGCCATTCAGCAGATTGCCGAGATCGAGTTGCCGTATCCGATTCTCGTGCAGGGGTCTGCGCCGCGCACGGCCCTGCTCGAGCAATTCCGCACGACGCCGAACGCGGTCCTGCTGGCAACGTCGAGCTTCTGGCAGGGTGTGGACGTCATGGGTGATGCGCTCAGTTGCGTCATCATCGACAAGCTGCCGTTTGCATCGCCCGGAGATCCGATCACCGCCGCACGAATCGAAGCGATCACCGACCGCGGCGGTCAGCCGTTCGGCGACTATCAGGTACCGCTGGCCATCCTCGCCCTGCTCCAGGGCCTGGGGCGGCTCATCCGTCACCGGGACGATCGCGGAGTGCTGGCGGTACTGGATCCGCGGCTGCAGACGATGGGGTACGGGCGGCGGTTTCTGGCGTCGCTGCCGCCGGCAGGCATTACCCGCGAGATCGCGGACATCGAGAGGTTTTTCGCCGGGAAATAGAGGCGCCTTGGCCTTTCGTGTAAACTATCTTCAGCTTTTCAACCCCTGAAATATTGTGCGTGGAGGATGATATGTTTTCCGGAAAACTTGGCCGGCGGACGCTGACTTCGTGGATCGCGGGCGCGATGCTGGCGCTTGCCGTGCCTGCGCTCGCGCAGACCGGCCGCGTCCAGGGCAAGGTGGTCGATGACAAAGATGCCCCTGTCGCGGATGCGCAGATTCTCGTGACTGCGATACCAGACCAGGGCGGCCAGAAGTGGCAGGCGAAGAGCGACAAGAACGGCAACTACATCATCGGGACGCTGCCGAAATCGGGCCAGTATCTCATCGTCGCTTCGAAAGAGGGCGTCGGCGAGGACGAGGCGCGCGCCGCCGTGAAGATCGGCAACTTCACGACCACGAACTTCAAGCTCTCGCGGGCCGCGCGGGTCAGCGAGGAGCAGGCGAAGAAGAATCAGGAGATCAAGAAGTACTTCGAGGCCGGAGTCGCGGCGGCGAACGCGGGCAATCATCAGGCCGCAGTAGAGGCGTTCACCAGCGCCGGCGTTGCGATGCCCACCTGCGCCGACTGCTACTTCAACGTCGGCGTCTCGCAGCAGCAGCTCAAGAATAGCGAAGCTGCGGAAGCGGCGTTCAAAAAGGCGATCGAGCTTCGCCCGAACTACCCCGAGGCTTACAACGCGCTTGCGGTGCTCTACACGCAGGACAAGAAGATGGACCTCGCGGCTGCGGCCTCGGCCAAGTCGGCAGAGCTCAGCATCGCATCGGGAGGGGGCGGCAACGCCGACTCGTTGTACAGCGCCGGCGTCGGCCTGTGGAATGCCAACAAGTTCCCCGAAGCGGGTTCCACATTCGAGGCGGCCATAAAGGCCAACCCCAACCATGCGGACTCGCACTTCATGCTCGGCAAGGTGTACCTGAACCTCGGCAAGCTCAAGGAAGCAGCCGGCGAATACGAGATCTACCTGAAACTCGAACCGGCAGGCAAGAATGCGGCTGAAGCGAAAACGACCTTCGAAGCGCTGAAGCCGATGCTGAAATAAGCTCTGAGCCCTCAGCTCTAAGCTCTAGCATGTAAAGGCCGGGTCTTGAGACCCGGCCTTTACTCTTTGATGGACCTCACCTACATCGCTCGCAACCTTGCCGACGTCCGGGCGCGCATCCACAAGGCGGCCCAGGACGCGGGCCGGGCTGCCACCGACGTCCACCTCCTAGCCGTATCGAAAACGTTCGGCCTGGACCACGTCAGGGCTGCTGCAGCGGCAGGCCAGGAAGACTTCGGCGAGAACCGGGTGCAGGAAGCTCTACAGAAAATCGAGGGATCGGCCGACCTTAAGATCAGATGGCATCTGATCGGCACCCTGCAGTCGAACAAGGTTCGCAGGGCGGTTCCCCACTTCAGCGCCATCCACTCCGTGGACAGCCGGCGGCTCCTCGATGCGATCGACGCTGCTGCGACCGACGCCGGGACCGCCCCGGAACTGCTCGTCCAGGTCGACCTCGCGGGCGAGACGACCAAGCATGGAGCGCCCGCGGCCGAGGCGATGGACATCGTCAGGACCGCAGCGCGCTGCCGGGCGGCACGCTGCGTCGGGCTGATGACGATTCCGCCCTTCTTCGAAGACCCGGAGGAGGCGCGGCCGTACTTCGCTCGGCTCAGGGACCTTCGCGCAACACTGCTGAAGGAGGGTCTCGATCGGGCGCTGCTGCGGGAGTTGTCGATGGGTATGAGTCACGATTTCGAAATCGCCGTGCAGGAAGGAGCCACGATTGTTCGGCTCGGCACGGCCATCTTCGGGAAACGCCATGTTTGATCCGGCCCACCTTCGCCAAGGCTCCGGTGGGTCCGCCGAAGCTTCAGCGAAGGCGGAGTATCGATCGAACGGGGCCCCTCCCGCTGGAGACCGCCGCATGAAGGTCAGCCCTCTCGATCTACGTCAGGTTCGGTTCCGCACTACATTCCGCGGCTTCGACAAGGCCGAAGTGCTCGCGCTTATCGCCGAAGTCACCGACGATTACGAGAACGCCCTGGGCGAGGTCGATCGCCTGCGCCAGGAAATGTCGAAGATGGAAGCGCTGCTCAACCAGCACCGCGAGCACGAGCGGGATCTGCGCGACACGATGATCACCGCGCAGCGCGTGTCCGACGACATCCGCACCAATGCCGAGGCCCAGGCGCGGAATATCATCCGCGAGTCCGAAGGCCGATCGGACCTTCTGCTGCAGAAGACGCAGGCGCGCCTCGAGGACGTCCAGCGTGAGATCGACGGCATGAAGATGAAGCGCCGCGAAGTCGAGACGACGCTCGAGTCGACCATTTCGACTCTTCGCAACACGCTCGAGTTCGTACGCGAGCAGGAACAGCGCGAGCGCGAAGACAAGATTCTGCTCCACCGGCCACGCGCCGCCGAGGCGCAAACAGACGCGAACGGTGACAATCGCCGAGTGGCTTCGGGACTCGCCTGACGGCGTGTCCCTCGCCGTCAAGGTGATCCATCGACTCTCTGAAATCCTCAAAGTGCCCCTGAGGCAGATCCAGGTGATCGCCGGCGCTCAGGGCCGGAACAAACTCGTGGTGATTGCGGGAATGACGGCGCAGGTGTCGGGCGTTATTTCGCCTGCCGCAAAGCCAGCGTAAGCACGTCGACGTGCAGCTTGGCGTGCCACGGATAGAAGTATCTTGGCGCGAGCTCCACCTGCTCGGTGTACGTCGCGTCGATGATGATGTGGTGGTTCTGCCGCCGCACGCTGACGGACTCGGGATCGAGGACAATCTCGAGCCGCTTCGCCGCGTCGATGACCCCGTCGCGCAGCTGGTTGTCGTTTTGATTCGTGCTGAATTGCGCGACCTGCGTCACATCGTCCTTGAATTCGTAGTAGCGCAGGTACGCGGCTCCGGCCCTCCAGGTGGCGTGAAGGATGAGCGCCGTGATGAGGAGCTTGATGATGAGCTTCATGGACGCTCAGCGCACCTGGTGCAGCAGGCGCCGCCAGCGGGTGCCTGTGACCACATTACCGGACTCCGCCTCGTACGACCAGTAAATCACAAGTGCCCTGCCTTTTACGTAATCACGGGGCAGAAACCCCCAGTACCGGCTGTCCTGAGAGTTGTCGCGGTTGTCGCCCATTACAAAGTAGTGTTTCGGCGGAACTGTGACCGGGCCGTAGTTCTCGCGGGGATCGCTGCTCAAACCCTGCCGATCGCTCCCTGACTCGATTTCCTGTGGGACGGTCGGAGGTTCCTCCATGTAATGCGCGTACGGCTCGTCGATCAGTTGGCCGTTGATATACACCCGCTTGTGTCGCACCTCGACCTGCTCGCCGGGCAACCCGATGACCCGCTTGATGAAATCGCGTTCCGGGTCTTCAGGGTACTTAAGGACCACCACATTCCCGCGCGCGATGTCCTTCATCGGGAGCAGTGCACGCTCCACGCCGCTCAACGACGGACCGAACACGAGTTTATTGACGAGCAGATGATCGCCGATCAGCAGGTTCGGCTCCATCGAGCCGGTCGGGATCTTGAAGGCCTGGACGACGAAGGTCCGGATGAAAAGGGCGAGCACGACCGCGATGACGAGCGACTCGAAGTACTCACGGGCGACGGATTTCTTGAACGGATCTCCGCTCATTCCCCCTCTGTTCCCATCTTCAGCACAGCCAGAAACGCCTCCTGCGGAATGTCGACCTTGCCGACCCGCTTCATGCGCTTCTTCCCTTCCTTCTGCTTCTCGAGCAGCTTCCGCTTGCGCGAGATGTCGCCGCCATAGCACTTCGCGAGCACGTTCTTGCGCATGGCCTTCACCGATTCCCGCGCGATGATGCGCCCGCCGATGGCGGCCTGAATCGCCACCTCGAACATCTGGCGCGGAATGAGCTCGCGCATCTTCGAGGCCAGCGCGCGGCCGCGCTCGTACGCGGCGTCGCGGTGCACGATGATCGACAGCGCGTCGACCGGATCGCCGTTGACGAGGATGTCCATCTTGACGAGCGGCGACTCCCAGTAGCCGGTTACATGATAGTCGAGCGACGCGTAGCCCCGCGACAGCGTCTTCAGTCTGTCGTAGAAGTCGAGCACGACTTCGTTGAACGGCAGGTCGTAGGTGACGAGCACGCGGTTCGCGCTCACATACTCCAGCGATTTCTGCACGCCGCGCTTGTCCTGGCAGAGCTTCAGGATGCCGCCCACGTGCTCCGACGGCGTCAGCATCATCGCCGTGATGACCGGTTCTTCGATCTTCGCGACGTTCTCTTCGGGCAGCTTCGACGGGCTGTCGATCTCGAGCACCTGCCCGTCGGTCGTCGTCACCCGGTAGAGCACGCCCGGCGCTGTCGTCACGAGATCCATGTTGAACTCGCGCTCTAGCCGCTCCTGCACAATCTCCATGTGCAGTAATCCCAGGAAGCCGCAGCGGAATCCAAACCCCAGCGCAACCGACGTTTCAGGCTCGAAGAAAAACGACGCGTCGTTGAGCCGCAACTTCTCGAGCGCCTCGCGGAGCTCTGAATATTGATGGCTCTCGACCGGATAGAGGCCGGCAAACACCATCGGCTTCAGCTCTTTGAAGCCGGGAAACGGTTCCGCCGCCGGCCTGTTGGTCTCGGTAATCGTGTCGCCGATCTTGGCGTCGCTCACCGTCTTGATATTCGCGACGACGAATCCGACCTCTCCGGGCCCGAGGTCGTCGATGGGCACCGGCTTCGGCGAAAAAACGCCGATCTGATCGATCTCGAAATCCTGCCCCTGCGCCATCAGGCGTATCTTCGTGCCCTTGCGGAGCGTGCCTTCGAGCACCCTCGCGACGATGACGACCCCGCGATACGGGTCGTACCACGAGTCGAAAATCAGTGCCTTCAGCGGTGCCGACGCATCGCCTTTCGGCGGCGGCAGGCGATGCACCACCGCTTCGAGCACCTCGGTGATGCCGATGCCCTCTTTCGCGCTCGTCAAAATGGCGCCCGAACCGTCGAGCCCGATAATTTCCTCGATCTGCCGCCGGGCCTCCTCGGGCTCGGCGCCGGGCAGATCGATCTTGTTGATGACGGGAATGATCTCGAGATTGAACTCGACCGCGAGATAGGCGTTCGCGAGCGTTTGCGCCTCGACGCCCTGCGACGCATCGACGAGCAACAGCGCGCCCTCGCACGCGGCCAATGACCGGGTGACTTCGTACGAAAAATCGACGTGCCCCGGCGTGTCGATCAGGTTGAGGACGTAGGCCTGTCCATCCTTGGCCGTGTAATTCAGCCGGACGGGATGCGCCTTGATGGTGATGCCGCGCTCGCGCTCGAGATCCATCGAGTCGAGCACCTGCGCCTCCATTTCGCGGGCCTGCAGCGCCCCGGTCGCCTCGAGAAGACGATCGGCCAGCGTCGACTTGCCGTGATCGATGTGCGCGATGATGGAAAAGTTTCTAACTCGCTGAGGATCCATGAATAGGCTTCAGGCTTTGGGCTCTAGGCTTTCGGCCTGAGATGAAGCCGTGTCCAGTGATTGTATCGTGGCTGGCCGGAAGCCTGAAGCCGGCAGCCTGGAGCCGATCGCGGCTCAGCGTCTATCGAGGGGCACGAACGTCTGCGGGTAGGCCGGCCCGGTGTATTCGGCGCGCGGGCGAATCAGCCGATTGTTCGCGTACTGCTCGAGCACGTGGGCGGTCCAGCCCGACATGCGGCTGACGGCAAACACCGGCGTGAACAGGTCCACGGGAATGCCCAGAGAGTAGTAAGTGGTCGCCGAATAGAAATCGACGTTGGCGTTGAGATTTTTCTGCGCCTTCACCACCTGCTCGATCTTCTGCGAGATCTCGAACCAGCGCCGGTTGCCGCCGCGCGTGCACAGCTCTTCCGACATCTTTCGCAAGTGCGTGGCGCGGGGATCTTCGGTGCGATACACGCGATGGCCGAAGCCCGGAATCTTTTCCTTCCTGGCGAGTTTGGTCCTGACGATCTCCTCTACCTTCTGATCGGTCGCATCCTGGCCGATCTCGAGGAGCAGGTTCATCACATCGGTGTTCGCGCCGCCGTGGAGCGGGCCTTTCAGCGCGCCGATTGCCGCCGTGATCGCCGAGTGCACGTCGGTGAGCGTCGCGGCTGCCACGCGCGCGGCGAACGTGGATGCGTTGAATTCATGGTCGGCATGGAGGACAAGCGCCACGTCGAGCGCTTTGGCCTCCAGTTGGCTCGGGCGTTTCCCGGTGAGCATGTAGAGGAAGTTCGCGGCGTGGTTCAGCGCCGGGTCGGGATCGATGATGCCGCCGCCGCTGGCGATGCGCCCGGCAGTCGCCACAACCGTCCCCACTTGGGCTGTCATCGCCACGCTCGTCCGGTACCTCCCCTCGGGCGACATGTCGTTCGCGCCCGAATCGAAGTGCGACAGCGACGAGACGAGCGTGCGAAGGGCATCCATGGAGTTCGAGGGAGGCAACGAGCGCATCAGGCGCAGCACGCCCTCCGGAAGGCGGCGCGATGCGGCGAGCTGCGACTGCACCTCTCCCAGTTCCGATCGGCTCGGCAGTCGTCCATGCCACAACAGGCAACAGACTTCCTCGAACGTCGCATGCTGGGCGAGGTCGTGAATGTCGTGCCCTCGATATGCGAGCACGCCCCGCTCGCCGTCGAGATAGCAGATCGAGGACGTCGCGACGACGATGTCTTCGAGACCGGATTTTACCGTGGTGTCGCTGGTCATTTCTATGTCGCGGGAGCCCCTTTGCCCCGCTCCAGCCGCTCCGCATGCGGGGACCCTACGCCCCGCGCCGCTTCGCGTCTCTTTCGATGATAGCAGGTCCGTCTGCTGCGCCCGTCGACTTGCGACTGTCGCCTGTCGACTACTGGCTATCCGACACCTGCGTCTTCAGCACGACGCTGTCGCCGGAGAACTGCTGGACGATGGAGAGCAGGCCGGTATACAGGAAGCCAATCTGGAACAGCACGAGGAATGGAAGTGTGCCGTAGATGCCATGCGCGAGCGCATAGAACACCGTCGCCGTAAAATAGAATCCGAGCGCCAGCTCGATGAGCGGCTGAATCGTCACCGATTGGCGGTAACGCTTCGTCATCCATTCATCGCTGTCGCCTTCAATCCGATATTTCGGCGTCCTCGTGAATTCCGTTTTCTTGTCGAACAGCGCCTCGAGGACCGCTTTCGTGTTGTTCACGCAGAGACCGATACCGATCGATATCAGAAACGGCATGTATCGGAGCCGCGTCACCCAGTCCGAGTGAATTTCTCGCTGGCAGACGATGTAGAAATTGCAGAACGACATGGTCGCCGCGAAGAACAGCGGCACGTCGATGAGCAGCATCTCGTACCAGCCCATCTCGTAGCGGATTACCATCGACGGAAAGATGAGGACGCAGAGCACCGTCATCAACAGGTAATTGAAGTTCGCCGTCAAGTGAAACACCGCTTCGGCCTTGACCGGCAGCGGCAGGTCGGCCTGCAGAATCCGCGGCAGCAGCTTTTTGCAGGTCTGAATCGAGCCCTTCGCCCAGCGATGCTGCTGCGATTTGAAAGCGTTCATCTCGACCGGCACTTCCGCAGGCGCCACCACATCGGGCAGGAACACGAACTTCCAGCCGCGCAGCTGCGCGCGATAACTGAGGTCGAGATCTTCGGTGAGCGTGTCGTGCTGCCAGCCGCCGGCATCGCCGATCGTCTCGCGACGCCACATGCCGGCCGTGCCGTTAAAATTGAAGAAGCGGCCCGCGCGGTTGCGGCCGCCGTGCTCGAGGACGAAGTGGCCGTCGAGCAGAATCGACTGAATCTTCGTGAGCAGCGAGTAGTCCTGGTTGATGTGCCCCCAGCGCGCCTGCACCATGCCGACCTTCGGGATCGGCGAAATGCGGCAGCAACCGGTGCAGAAAGTCGGCGGACGGCAGGAAGTCGGCGTCGAAGATGCCGATGTAGCTGCCCCGCGCCACTGTCAATCCAGCCTCGAGCGCGCCGGCCTTGTAGCCGGTTCGATCCGCGCGGTGGATGTACTTGATGTCGATGCCCTGCGCCACATGCCGCCGCACCGCCAGCTCCGCGATCTCGCAGGTTTCGTCGGTCGAGTCGTCCAGCACCTGAATTTCGAGCAGCTCGCGCGGGTAGTCGAGGCGACATACAGCCTCGATGAGGCGATCGGCGACGTACATTTCGTTGTAGATCGGGAGCTGGAGGGTGACGACCGGGAGCGGGTCGAGCGGCTCCGGTTCGATTGGTTGGGATTCCTTATGCCTCATGTAAAGATACACGAGGTAGTAGCGGTGCCAGCCGTAGACGGCCAGAATGCTCAGGACGAAGAAATAACTGACGAGGATGAGAGTGTCAGAAGGAGTCATTCCGTGAGCAATGCCGACGCGAAAACGTCCGCAGATTATACTCCAATCGCTTCGTTGACCGACCTGCAGCAATTGCTGGACCAAGTACGAGCCGGCCAGGTGCCCCCCGCCGCTGCGGCCGAGCAGGTGCTGCAACTCGTGAACGCGGCGTCATTCCAGAACCTCGGATTCGCTCGAGTTGACCACCATCGCGCACAGCGCCAGGGCTTTCCCGAAGTCGTATTCGGCTTAGGCAAAACGCCCCAACAGGTCGCCGCTATCGCGGCCGAGATCGTCTCCCACGGACATACCCTGCTCGTGACGCGCGCCAGCGAGGACGCGTTCGCCGCGGTGAAACAACAAGTTCCCGATGCCGAATTCCAGCCCATCGCTCGTACCATCACTTACCGTCAAAAGGATGTACAGCCAGGGCGCGGGACGATTCTAATTGCGGCAGCGGGCACATCCGATCTGCCGGTCGCGGAGGAGGCGTGCGTGACCGCGGAAGTGATGGGCAACACCGTCGATCGCCTCTTCGACGTCGGCGTCGCCGGTATCCATCGACTGCTCGGTGAACATCAGCGGCTCGCCTCGGCGCGCGCGGTCATCGTCGTCGCAGGGATGGAAGGTGCGCTGCCAAGCGTCATCGGGGGGCTGGTGAGAGTTCCGGTCATCGCCGTACCGACCAGTATTGGGTACGGCGCCAGTTTTGGCGGGCTCGCGGCGCTGCTCGGAATGCTCAACAGCTGCGCCGCGGGCGTGTCGGTCGTCAACATCGACAACGGGTTCGGCGCGGCGGCGATTGCAAGCCGGATTAACCATCTCTGAGGTCTAGGTGCGGGTGCTGCGGTTCTGGGTTCGGGTTCTGGGTTCGGTGTTCTGCGGCCGCACCGAACCCTGAACCTAACCCAGAACCGGCACCCAGCCACAGAACCCAGAAACGAGAACCGTAGGTTCATGCATACAGGTGCACTCCGGGCCCTTGAATGGGATCAGATCGTCGACGTCGTGCGCGGATTCGCGCTGACGCCCCTTGGCGCGGCGCGGCTTGCCGAGCTCGCGCCGCAGTCCGATCCACATCGCGCCGCACAGCTGCTCACAGCAACAGCCGAGGGCGTCAAGTACCTCGATGCGAACCCCGCGTTCTCGCTCAATGCGCCTGCGGATCTCGATACCGTGCTTGCGGCGCTCGCGGTCGAAGGGCGCGCGCTCGACCCGTTGCGGCTCCTGGCATTCGCGGAGTTTCTCGATTCGCTCGCACTCACCTGCGCCGCCATCCGCCGGGTCAGTGGTACCTTTCCCACACTGAAGGCGCTCGCGGAGAATTGCGGATCGTTCAAGGTCCAGATCGGCGAGGTACGAAGCAAGATCGATCCGTCTGGCGAGGTGAACGACAACGCGAGCCCCGAGCTGTCGCGACTGCGCACGCAGCTGCGGAAGCAGCGCTCGCGGCTGCGCTCGACGCTCGAATCGTACCTTCGCGGCAAGGACACGTCGCGCTATCTGCAGGATCAGGTCGTCAGCGACCGCGATGGCCGATATGTGCTCGTCGTCAAGGCGGAACATCGCGCGTCGATCCCCGGCATTATCCACGGCAGTTCTGGCAGCGGCGCGAGCCTCTATCTCGAACCGCTCAGCACCGTCGAGATCAACAACGAGATCGTGGCGCTCGAGCAGCAGGAGCGTGAAGAAGTCCACCGCATTCTGCGGTACCTGACCGATGCGTTCCGGCTGAAGCCGATTGAGCTTCGACAAGCGGTCGACGCGGCTACCGAGCTCGATGTCATTCAGGCGAAGGTGCGCTTCGCCCAGCTCGTCTCAGGCATCGCGCCGGTACTGTCGACGGACGGGCGGCTCGAGCTGCGTGGGGCGCGCCACCCGCTGCTGATCCCAGGCGTCATCGCTCGTCAGCTCGCAGATGATGAGACACGGCGCGAGCGTGGAGACGCACCCGCGAAGAACCCTGTGCCAGTCGACGTGCTCGTGATTCCTCCCACGACCGTTCTGCTGATCACGGGGCCCAACACCGGGGGCAAGACGGTCGCGTTGAAGACGGCCGGACTTCTGGCGCTGATGGCGCAGGCTGGACTGTTCGTACCCGCCGCCGACGCACGTTTGCCGGTCTTCCGATCGATCTTCGCCGACATCGGCGACGAGCAGTCGATTGCGGCGAACCTGAGCACGTTCTCGTGGCACATCACAAACATCGCGAGCATGGATCGCTCCCTGGCGATGCCCGCGCTGGTGCTGCTCGATGAGCTCGGCGCCGGAACCGATCCGCTCGAAGGAGGCGCACTCGGCGTCGCCATCATCGAGCACTTCCGCACGCGCGGCGCGACCGTCATCTCGACAACTCACTACGACGCGCTGAAGACGTACGCGGCGACGACCGCTGGTGTGACCGCGGCGGCGTTCGGCTTCACGCCGGACACGTACGAGCCGACCTATCACATTCAGTACGGCTCGCCTGGGCGAAGCCTCGCACTGGAAATGGCGGGGCGCCTCGGGCTGAATGGCACGATCATCGACAACGCGCGGAAGAACCTGTCGGAGCGCGAGGCGCAGCTCGCCGAGCACCTGGCCAAGGTCGACACCGATTTGCGCGCGCTCGAGCACGAGCGGCGCCTCGTCAGGCGCGAGCGAGAGGCGCTCGGCGAGGCCGACAGCCGCGCGCGCGTGCGCGAAGACGCGCTGCGGCAGCGCGAAGAGACGTTCAAGCTGCGGCTCAACGAAAAACTCGACGAACGCCTGCGGGACGCACGAGTGGAGATCGATGCGATCGTCGCGGATTTAAAAAAGCAGGCGGCGGCGCTCGCGGAGCAGGCGGCGAGGGGCGCCGCGGCCGGGCCCTCGACCGGCGATACCGGCCGGATCCGCGGCGATGCGCGTGCCGCGGTCGACGCGCTCGTCGAAAAATATCGCCACGATCACACTCCGGCGGCTACCGTGGATACCGCGCCGGCACGCAGCGTTGTCGTCGGGGATCGGGTGGTACTCGATCCGCTCGGCCTCGAAGGCGTGGTCGTGAACGTGCACGATCGCGAAGCGGAAGTGGAAGTGCGCGGCAAACGCTTCCGCGCGCATACGAACGAACTTCGCGTGCTCGGCGGCGCCGCGCCGAAGCCCGCACCCGCGGCCGTCCGCGTGAACGTGCAGCTTCAGCCGCGCGAAGGGGTATCGGCGAGCGAGCTGCTGCTCGTCGGGAACACTGTCGACCAGGCGCTCGATCGCCTGGAAAAATTCCTCGATGAGACCCTTCTTTCGGAACAGCGGGCGGTACGGCTGATTCACGGCTTCGGCACCGGGCGGTTGAAGGAAGCCGTCGTCGACTATCTGCACAAGCATCCGCTCGTGGCGAACGTGCGAACGGCCTCGCCTCAGGAAGGCGGCGGCGGGGTGACAATAGCTGAACTAAAAGACTAGAAAGAGCAAAGAGCTAAGAGCAAAGAGAACGGGTACGTTATGCTCTCGGCTCTCTGCACTCTGCTCTACCATGGGCTTTCCACAGTCATTTATAGACGACCTGCGCATCCAAGCCGACATCCTCCAGGTCGTGCAGGAGTATGTGTCGCTCAGAAAATCGGGCGCCACGTACAAGGGCCTCTGCCCGTTTCACTCCGAAAAGAGCCCCTCCTTTCACGTCAACCGCGACAAAGGGTTTTTTCACTGCTTCGGCTGCGGGGTCGGTGGCGACGTCTTCAAGTTCCTCGAGCTGCAGGAGAAGCTCGGCTTCGTCGACGCCGTCAAGCACCTGGCGTCGAAGTTCGGCATGCCGCTTCCCGAGCAGGTAGGTGGCCGCGACGCGCACGCGGACGCGGCAGAGCGCGAGGCGCTGCTGAAAGCGCACGAGCGCGCCGCGGAATATTTTCAGGCACAGCTCTCAGCACCGGCAGGCAGAAAAGCGCAGCGGATGCTTCACGACCGCGGCATGACTGCCGACACGATTAAGAGACTCGGCATCGGCTACGCGCCCCCGGCTTATGAGGGGTTGAAAGCGACCCTGGTCAAGGAAGGTCTGCCCCTCCCACTCCTCGTACGGAGCGGGCTGGCGGTCGAGAGAGACAATGGCCAGACCGTCGATCGGTTTCGCGGACGCCTCATGATTCCGATAGCACGCGACGCCGGGTCAATCGTGGCCTTCGGCGGCCGCGCAATGGAAAAAGATCAGCAGCCGAAGTACCTGAACTCACCCGAAACGACGATTTACACCAAGGGCAAGACCCTCTACGGCCTGAATCTCACCAAAGGGGACATCCGCCGGCTCGGTTACGCCGTCTTAGTAGAAGGGTATTTTGATTTCGCGCAGCTGGTCCAGGCGGGCATCACACCGGTCGTCGCTTCATCCGGCACGGCATTGACGCTTGCCCAGGCTCAATTGCTGCGGCGGTTCACGTCAAAAGTGATTTTGAGCTTCGATCCCGACGCCGCCGGCCAGGGTGCCGCGGCCCGGTCGTGCGAGCTGCTCGTAGCGGAAGGGTTCGAGGTGAACGTGGCGGTGCTGCCGGCTGGTGAAGATCCCGACAGCGTCGTACAGAAACGAGGCAGGGACGCGTATCTGGATCTACTGAAGGGCTCGCAGCCGTATCTCGAGTACCTGCTCGACCGCGCCGCGGTGGCGCATGACTTGACGAACGACGAAGGGCGCCGGCAGTTTCTCACCGCGATGCTCGCTGTGGCCGCCCGCATTCCCGATCCCGCGGCGCGCGACCAGTTCGGTGATCGTTTGGCGCACAAGGCGCGTATTACAGAAGAAGTTGTGCGCGCGGAGGTCAGAAAGGCCGCCGTTCAGAAGCGGCCGGCGCTCACGGCGCGAGATATTCCCGACCTTCGGAGAGGTGAAGCGGGCGGAAAAGGGGCTGATCTGGGCACTCGTTCACGAACCGGAGCAAGGGATGGCGGCCCTCAACGTTTTGCAGGATAATGACTTAGAAGGCCTGTCGACGCGCCACATTCTCGAAGAGGCCCGCGCGCTCGCCGACCGCGCCCCGGTCGTGTTGCCTTCTGCCCTTTTCGAGCGTCTAAATCCAGTGGAGGCCCATCTCGTCACGGGCATCGCGTCAGAACGGCTGCCTCCCGGCCCACCGCTCAGCTGTGCCCGGGAATTGCAGCAACTCCGGGTTGAGCGTGAAATTGCCGCCGTCCAGCGGGAAATGGATCGACTTCAGGAGCTCGGGACCAATCTTCACGATGTGGAAATTACGCAACTCTGGCGGCGCAAAGAACAACTCAGGGTCCAGAAGGAAGAACTGTCGCAAAGAGTGCATTCATAGTGCCCATTCGGTTATCATGTCGGGTTGAGCAACATGGGTGCCTTGTAGGAGGAACGCTTGTCGATTGAAGAAAAATACGACGAAGTACGGCAGCTGATTTCCATCGGAAAAGAAAAGGGATATCTGCTGTACGACGAGGTCAACGAACTGCTCCCGGCCGAGATTACCTCGTCGGACGAGCTCGACGACCTGTTCAACACGTTTGGCAGCGCGGGCATCGAAGTCGTCGACTCCGAGAAGACCTACCTGCAGGAGAAGCAGTTCGACCGGACGGCCGAGGGCAGCGAGGAAATGGAGCTCGACCTCACGCCCGGCGCGCTCGACAAGACGAACGACCCGGTCCGCATGTACCTGCGCGAGATGGGCACGGTTCCGTTGCTCACCCGCGAAGGCGAGGTCGAGATTGCCCGCCGCATCGAGCGCGGCAAGCTTGCCGTCATCAAGTCGATCTCGCGCACGCCGACGGTCGCCAAGATGATCATCGCGATGGGCGATCAGCTCAAAGCCGGCACGCGCACCATCCGGGAGCTCGTCATCTTCCAGGACGATGAGATTACCGACGAGCGGGTGGACGAGCGCGCGAAGGAAGTGCTGAAGCAGATCGACGCAATCCGCAAGCAGCGCGCGATTGTCCAGAAACTCGAAGAGAAGCTGAACGAAACCGCCAAGGGCTCGGATACGCGCCAGAAGCGAAAGTATCGCAAAGCTCGCTGGGCCGTCATGCGCTCGCAGGTCGGGCTCTCGCAGCTTGTGCGCGAAGTCGAGTTCACCGAACTGGTGAAGCGCCGCCTCATCGAGCAGATCAAGGACGAGGTCGAGTCGGTCCGCAAGATCGAGCGCGAGGCCGAGGGCATCGAGCGGCAGATGAACCCGAAGGGCAAGAAGCCGCCGAAGTTCAAGGATGACGACAAGAAGAACATGCTGCGCCGCATCAAGGATCTGCGTGCGGCCGTGAAGGTGCGCACTGACGAGCTCGAGCAAACCACCGAGCATCTGCGCGCAACGCTCGACACCATCTATCGCGGCGAAGTGCAGGCCGAGCAGGCCAAGAAAGAACTGGTTGAAGCCAACCTCCGCCTCGTCGTCTCGATCGCGAAAAAATACACGAACCGCGGCCTTCAGTTCCTCGACCTGATTCAGGAGGGCAACATCGGCCTGATGAAAGCGGTCGACAAGTTCGAATACCGCCGCGGGTACAAGTTCTCGACGTATGCAACGTGGTGGATCCGCCAGGCGATTACCCGCGCAATTGCTGACCAGGCGCGCACCATCCGCATCCCAGTGCACATGATCGAGACGATCAACAAGCTGATCCGCACCTCTCGCGCGCTCGTGCAGGAACTCGGCCGCGAGCCGACGTCGGAGGAGATCGCGAAGCGGATGGATATCCCGGTGTCGAAGGTCCGGAAGGTGCTGAAGATCGCGCAGGAGCCGATCTCGCTGGAAACGCCGATTGGCGAAGAGGAAGACTCGCATCTCGGCGATTTCATCGAGGATCGTCAGGTGGTGTCCCCGGCCGAGGCGGTGATCAACCTGAACCTGAAGGAGCAGACGGAGTCGGTGCTGAAGACGCTGACGCCGCGCGAAGAGCGGGTCATCAAGATGCGCTTCGGTGTCGGCGACGGCAGCGAGCACACGCTCGAGGAGGTGGGGCAGAATTTCGCGGTCACACGCGAGCGCATCCGCCAGATCGAGGCCAAGGCGCTGCGCAAGCTCCGCCATCCGTCGCGCAGCCGGAAACTTCGTGCGTTCCTGGAAGGAAGAACGTCGTAGTCCTACGGGCCTATAGCTCAGCGGTCAGAGCCGCCGGCTCATAACCGGCCTGTCCCAGGTTCGAATCCTGGTGGGCCCACTTATCGATGGATACACGAAAGTTGAAAGTAAAAAGTAGAAAGTGGAAAGCAAGGACGGAAGGAAACCTTTCCGGGCTTACTTTTTACTTTTCACTTTTCCCTTACTTTCACTTACAGCGAAGTCTGCGAGGCCCCTTCCGGGGCTTTTTTTGTTAGTGGCGAAGTTTTCTATGAATCCTGACCTCACGCGCCTGATCCGCTTGCAACAGCTCGAGACCGCCGCCGACGAGGCGCGCCGGAGGATTGCCGATCACCCGGCACGCTCGCAAGCTCTCGACGCGCGGCTTGAAGCCGCCCGCGACGCGGTCGGAGGTATCAAGGCGCGGATGGCCGCTGCGGCTGACAAACGTCGAGCCGAGGAGAAGGAAGTCGCCGGCGTGCAGACGCGCCTCGCGAAATACAAGGACCAACTGCTCGAGGTGAAAACCAACCGCGAGTACACGGCGATGCTCCACGAGATCGAAGCGGCGCAGAACGACATCCGCACGCGTGAGGATCGCATTCTCGAAATCATGATGGAGGCCGACGAACTCAATGCCGCTATCAGGACGAGCGAAGCCGAGTTGAAAGCCGCTGAGAAAGACGTTGCCGCCGAGCGCGCCCTCCTCGACACAGAGATGACCCGAATGCAGTCGGAAATCGAGCGGACAACCGCCGAACGCAAGACGCTCGTGGCCGACATCGACCGCCATGTCCTCAGCATCTTTGAAACGACCGCCAAGGGACGGAAGGGGGTCGCCGTCGCCGAAGCCAGGGATGGGCTGTGCACGATTTGTCACGTACGCCTTCGTCCGCAAGTATTCAACGAGGTTCGCAAGAACGAGTCGATCATCCAGTGCGACAGCTGTCGCCGGATTCTTTATTTCGCCGGCACCACTGAAGCGTCCACACCCGTCTCCCAGGTGTAAATGAGCATCGTCGCGTATATCGATGGGGGGGCCCGCGGCAATCCCGGCCCCGCCGGTTATGGCGTGCGCATCGAAGACGAGCACGGCAGCCTTGTCCACGAGTTCAACGGCTTTCTCGGCACGTCGACCAACAATGTGGCTGAGTACAGCGGACTTCTCGCAGCGCTCAAGTACGCGCAGCAGCACGGATATCGCACGATTCGGATCAAATCTGACTCTGAGCTGCTCGTGAAGCAGATGCGCGGCGAGTACAAAGTGAAAAACGCCGGCCTGCTTCCCCTGTACCAGCAGGCGCGCATGATTGCACAGACCCTCGACCGAATCGTGTACGAGCATGTGCGGCGCGAGCAGAACACGGAAGCGGACCGGCTGGCGAACCTGGCAATGGACGAAGGCACGAAATCCAGGGATTAGGCAATCCAGGGAATTGGGGAATGGGGATTAGTGAAAACAGACGCCGGCTGCGGCCGTGAGCCACTCGTCGAGACGATCGTCAGGTTTCTCGGACGCGAGCGCGTCACGGACGCGCGCGAGATCCGCGAGTGCGTCGAGCGCGCGATCGACGAGTCAGGGCCTGGCGCGATCGATTTGCTGAGCGCGCGACTGCTGGGAGCCGGTGCCGATTGGGCCTATTACCCTCACGACCCGCTCGCGCGCCGTATTCATCACGCCTTGGCTTCACGCGTTCTGCAGCCAGAACCCGTTGTACGAGGCACGCACCATCTCGACAAGGTGAGGGGCACGCCTCTCGTGATCTTCGCGAACCATCTGTCCTACTCGGATGCCAACGTCGTCGAAGTGATCCTGCGCAGCGCCGGCGCAAGCTGCCTGGCGGATCGACTGACCGCAATTGCAGGACCGAAAGTCTACTCGAATGTCACCCGCCGCTTCTCGAGCTTGTGCTTCGGAACCATCAAAGTGCCGCAAAGTTCTGAGCGTTCGAGCGAGGATGCGGTGATGAATCCCCGCGACGTCGCGCGCGCGGCGCGCCGTGCGATTCAGATTGCGCAGGAACGCCTCACGCTAGGCGAGGCGCTGTTGATTTTTGCGGAGGGCAGCCGGAGTCGAACGGCACAGATGCAGCAATTTCTGTCTGGCACGGCACGATATCTCGAACTGCCAGGCACCTGGGTGCTGCCGATCGGCATTGCCGGCACCGAGAAACTGTTTCCAATCGACGGGGCCGTGCTGCATCCGGTGCCGATTTCGATGAATATCGGCCGACCGCTGTTGGCGTCCGATCTGCGCGAGCAATTTCGCAGGGATCGCAAGATGATGATGGACCGCGTCGGCCAGGCTGTCGCAGACCTCCTGCCGCCGGAGTATCGCGGCGTCTACGGAGCACAGTCCGGCTGACCGCACGCACCCAGCAAATCCCTCATCCACTGACGCGACCTACGTTGTCACCGTCGTCGTAGTCATCGCCGACGATGGCGGCTGCGACGGCCGATTGAAGCGCACCAGCGCGGCGGCGCCGAGCCCGGCGGTCCAGACGCTATATTCCAGCAGGAAGCCTACGGCGGCGATCGGCCAGACAACGAATCCGAGATCGCCGGTGAGCCCGACGAGCCGCGCCAGCAGCACCGGCGACACGATCAGGAGAATACCGACGAACGTCGCTGCGTATGCACGCGTGCGCAAACTATCCACTTTGTCCTGCAGCAGCCGGCCGATGTGATAGGCCACGGCGGTGAACCCGACAAGCATGACGACGAGCAGCGCGACAATTGCGACGGGCAGCAGCACGAGCAGCGGGATACCGATGATTGAGATTGCGAGGACGAACGCCGTCATGATGAGTACGGGGATGAACAGCATTTCCGCGAGGAAGCCGATGAACCACGACTTTACCGGATCGGCCGCGACGCGGTCGGCGATCTGTTCGACGGGTGTCTTGGCGACGAACAGAACCAGAGTCGTCAAAAGAAACAGGAGCGTGATGCGCACGAGCGTGCCGGTCAATCGCGCGACGGGATAGATGCCGTTCATCCAGTCCCAGTTTGCATGGCGCCCCCACTCTCCGCGCCACGGAATGCCGCCGAACCCGACCTCGTTGATCGCTCCTCGGATGACGGCGCCGGGATCGCGCGAGAGCCCGCCGCCGATAACGGTGATGTCACCGCGAACATCGGCCTGCGGCCCGAACCGCGCCGATCCGCCGACGACGACTACCTCCCCGTCGACTTCGCCGTTGATGCTCGCACTGCCGCCGACCACAACCACGTCGCCCCGCACAAATTCATCGCTGTCCACCGTTACGGATCCGCCGACGCGAACGATGTCTTCACGGCGGCGCGCACGCGGCGTGCGCGGCACTTGTGGCTCCATTGGTCCGGGATCAATCGTTGGTGCCGTCTCAACTGCTTTCGGGGGCGTCGGCGTTTTGTCCGCCGCAAGCGATCGCCGCGCCGCCGTGGCGAGATACGACACCTGCAGCACCAGCTCAGCATCACTGCCGAGACGCTCGCGCAGTTCTCCGCCGGTGACCGGCGCGCCGTCGATTGCAATCGTTGAATCCGAAACCTCGACTGACTTAATCGACGTCTTGAAGCGCGGCGTCAGCACGATGCCGTTCGCTATCGGCACTATCTCAAACCGCGGCTCGAGCCGCGTGCGAAGGTCGTCTACCTGACTCTGTGCCGACACGGTGATCACCGTCAGCATCAGGAGCATCGGTACCGTTATGAAAGTTCTTGCCATGGTGAGTCCTCTCCTTTCGATATCAACAGCCGGTGCAGCGCCGAGAGCGACACGGCGCCCACGAGAGCCGTCAACACCAGGCCAGTCGATCCTTCAGCCGTGACGGCCGCTCGCGACACTGCGAGACCTGCCGTGGCGAGCACGTCGAGCAGTCTCAACCCCATCTGGCCGAGCTGCATGAGCCGCACGCCAGTACCGACGCCGTGCGTGATGAGCCTCGAGAAGCTCGCCGCGACGATCGGCTGGCTCAGCGCGATCGTCAACACCGCAAACGTAACGGCAGCGATGACGGCCGCCCAGCCGAACATCGACGCCAGTGGATCGCGAAGAGCCTTTCGTCCGGCCGGCAGAGACGCGCGCACGACGGCACGCATCGTCCTCGCAGTGAAATCGCGGGATGGCGCGGGTGTATCGACGCTTTTGTAGAG
The DNA here is from genome assembly GCA_963787755.1 of Vicinamibacterales bacterium. Lineage (GTDB taxonomy): Bacteria > Acidobacteriota > Vicinamibacteria > Vicinamibacterales > JAMQPK01 > JAMQPK01. The sequence continues at coordinate 1,403 of CAWBEG010000010.1, read as the reverse complement.
CACCAGCAGCTCGTCGTCGGTCAGATCGTCGAGTGGGTTGTCGCGCTCCATCCCAGGTTCTCCAGATGTTCGGCCAGTTCTTTTCGGGCGCGATGAAGCGAGCTCTTTACCGTGCCCATCGGTAATCCCGTTATTTCCGCAATCTCGTCGTAGTCGAGCTCGCGCTCGTAACGCAGGGTGACAACCTCGCGATACTCCGGCCTCAGGCGTCCGATTGCGATCTGCAGCACCGTCGCAAGTTGGGAGCGCTCGGCAAGAACCGCAGGCGTCGCGGCCCTTGTGTCGGCAAACTCGCGTGTCCGCTCGCCATTCTCGGTCGCCTGCTCGAGCGGCTCAGTGTCGAGCGAGCACTTTCTCAATTCGTCGATCGCCACGTGGTGCGCAATCGTGAGAAGCCAGGCCGAAAACTTCCGCTGCGTATCGTAGGTGTGGAGCGCGCGGAACACCTTCACGAACGTATCCTGGGCCAGCTCCTCCGCCCGCCCAGGGTCCCTGACCATCCGCGCGATCAGGCCATAAATCGGCCGCTGATAGCGCATGACGATCTCGCGAAACGCCGACTCGGTCCCGTCGAGCGCTCCACGAACCAATTCAACGTCGCTGGCAGGCACGCTCTATGTCTCTCTACGGGAAAATCCGGTTCTTGTTGCAGAGCCTACAACCAATTCCGTTGTGGTACGTTCAAACCCGTCGTGCAACTGGCGCCGGGACCATTCCGTATTACACGCATGTTCGCGAAAGCGCTGATTTTCACGGCAATTGGGCTTCTTCATGCGGGTTCGCCGGCGCGACTGCTCGCACAGACAGGTGCACGCGCCGACCTCCGCGCGGTCCGTATCACCACAGCGCCAAAGCTCGACGGCATCCTCGACGACGAGGCGTGGTCCGGAGACCCGCTTCCGCTCGATGGATGGATATCGTACAACCCGATGCGAGGGGAGGCGGCGGAGAAAAGACGGAGGTCTGGGTCGGGTAAGACGCCGAAGCGGTGTACTTCGCGTTCCGTTGTCTCGATACTCAACCCGACAAAATTCGGACGACGATCAGCCGCCGCGATAATGCGTTCTCCGACGACTGGGTCGGCGTCAGCCTCGATTCCAGCCGCGCAGGACAACTTGCCTATCACCTGTTCGTGAATCCAAGCGGCATCCAGATGGATGCGCTGCAGAGCGGAACGACGGGCGAAGATTTTGCGCCCGACTGGGTATGGCAGAGCGCCGGGCATGTAGGTGCTGACGGGTGGTCCGCAGAAATCCGCATACCGCTTGAAAACATTCGGTTTCGGAGCGGCGCCGACGTTCGCATGGGCGTGCTGTTCTGGCGGCGGCTGAGCCGCACCGGCGTCTCGGCTTCGTGGCCCGAAATGCCCGATGGAAAATGGGTGTTCGAGTCGAATGCCGTCG